>JANINJ010000085.1 GCA_024508855.1 Xanthobacteraceae bacterium | reverse complement strand
CCATCGCACGGACGGTCTCATCGAGCGGCGTCGCGTGATCTTCCTTGTGCAGATAATAGATGTCGATGCAGTCGGTGCCGAGCCGGCGCAGGCTTTCCTCGCACGCCTGCAGCACCCAGCGTCGCGACAGGCCGGAGCGATTGGGGCCGTCGCCCATTTGATTGGCAAGCTTGGTGGCCAGAATCCAGTGCGAACGATGCGCCGCGATCGAACGGCCAACGACTTCCTCCGATTTGCCGTTTGAATAAGCGTCGGCGGTATCGATGAAGTTGATTCCGGCGTCTCGCGCCTTGTCGATGATCCGGGCCGATGTCGGCTCGTCCGTCGGCCCGCCGAACATCATGGTGCCGAGGCATAATGGCGAAATCTTCAGGCCGCTGCGGCCGAGTTGGCGATAATTCATGGCATCGTTCCTGCGTGATCGAATGGTCAGCTGGTCATGACCTTGAAGACGCCGTTGGCCAGCGCCACGCAACGTCCATCGACGGTCACTTCCGTACTCATGAAAATCAGGCTGCGGGTGCTGCGCACCATGCGCGGCACCGAGACAAGAAGTTCGCCGATTCGCGCGGCGTCGACAAAATGCGTATCCATCTGGATGGTCGCGAGATGTTCGGAGCCGGATTCGTAGCGGGCGGTCATGCCGCAGGTGCGGTCGGCGAGGGTCATCAGGAGGCCGCCCTGCACGAATCCGCGACGGTTGCGGTGTTTGCCCTGCCCCTCGATGGCGTATTCGTGGCGTCCCTCATTGAGGCGATACCATAGCGGCCCGACATAGCCGATGAAGCCATCGTCTTCGAGAATAGTCCAGCCAAGGTCTTGCAGGCTGCCGGCTGCGGCATCGGTCATCGATCATCCTTATGGGAGCGGAAGGTGGCGGCAGTTTCGAGATTTTGGCTGGAAAGGCAACGTGCGAAAACGGATGCCGGGTTTGCCGCCAGACGGCAGCGCATCGCGGAATTGACACGGCGCGGGTTGCCTAATTGCGCCGGTGTTGTACTCAAAAGCATGGTTCGTCCGTTCAATGATGCCACAAGGCGGCAAATCACCGAGTTTTGCGCGTCGTTCGTACGCGTCGCGCCGACCGGCGCGACTGCAGCATTGAAGCGTGCGGCGGTGACGATCACGCTCGTCGACGCCGGTGAAGCGTCTGGAACGGCGCTCCTGCTCACGCTGCGCGCCGCCAGCCTGCGCGCGCACAGCAATCAATGGGCGCTGCCCGGTGGCCGGTGCGATGCCGGCGAAACGCCGGTCGATGCGGCGTTGCGTGAACTCGACGAGGAGATCGGCCTCAAGCCGGGGGCAGCCAGCGTGCTCGGCATGCTCGATGACTACCCGACGCGGTCCGGCTATCTCATCACGCCGGTGGTGGTCTGGGCGCAGGACAGTTTACGCCTCGCTCCCAATCCCGATGAAGTGGCCTCGGTCCACCGCATCGCGCTTGCCAGTATCGAGCGGCCGGACGCATTCAATTTCATATCGATCCCGGAAAGCGACCGGCGGGTGATCCGGTTCAATCACGACGGGGATTTTATCCACGCTCCGACCGCGGCGTTGATCTACCAGTTTCGCGAAGTCCTTGCCGGCCGGCACACGCGGGTCGACGAACTGGAGCAGCCGGTATTTGCCTGGCGCTGATGGGGGTGTCCGGTTCCGGAAACCGCCTGGATTCCGCTTTCGGCAATGATGGTCTAAGACAGCGTCATGCTCTGTCATCCGATTCGCTGGTTACGAACCCCTGTCTTGCTGGCGGCACTTGCGGTCTCACCGCACGCGTTTGCCGGTCCGGATGCGGCATTGCCTGCGGCTATCGCCGATGCACGGGCGCAGGCCGCCTCGCCCGAGGCGATTGCCGACTATCGGCGCAAGTTGAGAATCTATCAGGAAGCACGGGCCGCCTTCGAAGAGGATGCGGGCGCTTACTGGAACGCGATTGCCGAGAAACGTCGCGGTCGCAATGCCAAGCGCCGGGATGGACAGCCGGTTTCGCTGGACGACTATGTGCTGGTTCAGCCGCCGGTCTATGCCGGCCCCAAGCGCCCGGTGAATCCCGAACCCGAGGAGAAGGAGCACGTCGAGCGGCCCCGGAAGTACATTCCGGTGGTGGCCGATCTCCTGAAGGCCGCAGCCACGCAATATCAGTTTACGCCGCAACGACCGTCCAGCGAGCTCGAATTCAAGCGTGCCTATGCCCACGCCGCCAGGGCGGCGGGGCTGACGCGCGACCAGGCGGTGAGGGTCTATTCGTTCGAAACCGGCGGCAATGGCAATCACGATATGCAGTCCGGCCTGAGCGCGTCACGGCCGGGCTCACGAGCTATCTCCACTGCCATCGGTTATAACCAGCTCCTGACCACCAACAGCGTCGAACTCGTTGCCGAGCAGGGGCCTCATTTGCTGAAGGCGCTGGCCGACAAGGCGGCGCGGCTTACCGGCGCGCCGCGCAAGGCGATGGACCACAAGATCGCCGTGCTGAAACGGATGGTGGCCTTCACCCGCTCGGTGCCCGATACTTGGAGCGATCACGCCAAGCTTGCGGATACGCAACAGGGCTGGGCGGTGCATGCGATGGTGCTCGATATCGATGTCGGCCCGCTGCTCCAGACCCACAAGCTGCTGACCTCGGTGATCTTCGCGCGACGAAAGGGATATGATCGTCCGTTGACGGCGGCCGAACTGGAAATGATGAATCTCACCGGCGACGGCACGGGCTTCGATATGGTGACGATGCCGCAGGCGCTGCGCGAGCGTGTGCCGACGTCGAATTTCTTCCAGCGCAATGGCTACGAGCGCAATCCCGTCGCTATCCGCCACAACACCGTGGCAAAACTGCTTGCGGTTACCAACGCTCGGATGGACAGCAACAGCAATCTGCCCGGCGCAAAAGAATTGGCAGCGGCGTTTTAACGCGGCGCCTAATGATGCGGCGCTTCAACCGGGACCGAACATGAAGCTACCGTCGCTCTCCAGGAACGGTCCGGTCCGCATGTAGAGCTGACCGTTGGCGCCGAGGAAGAACAGCGTATTTTTCGGCACCTTCCTGGCGCCCTTGAGCAGCAAGCCGGCGTTGTTGGTGCCCAATTTGTATTGCAGCGTCTTGAAATGAGAATCGTAGCCGTAGCCTACGTTGGGGGCTAGAACCCACGGGGTCGCTGCCGCGTTCTGTGCCGATGCAGCGATCGGCATCAGTGTCAGCGCGGCTGCGGCGAGCAATGGCCTGATGAAAGGTCTGGTCATCCTGCAATCTCCGAAGCAATGATCCAGAATAGCCGCCGGTTAGAGGCGCCGTCGCGGTAGAATATCGCCGCTATTGCGGAGCGGTGCCCTGGATCGGAAGTAATCCAAGCAAAGGCATCACGAATCCGTTGCCACAACAAAAGCGTTGCAGCGCACTGCGAACCTGCCGCATCTCACGAACAGATCGCGAACGATGCAGATCGAATAATATCACGCCCGGATTGCCGTCGATAGCCGCCCGGCGACTTTGGAGTTTCCCGGCACGAGCGGCGCGGCTATCTTGCGACGCTCACGCAGAGGGTTGATCTGCGCGCGCATTTTCCTGGAGACCATCGGATGCGTTACCTGTTCAAAGCCGCTTTTCTTTTCGGGCTGCTCGTCATGGCGGCGACCTCGGCGCGGGCTGCGGATGAATTCAAGCTCGGCAACAATCAACGAATCGCCTGCGCCCGCGGTCTCAGTCAAGGCAGGCTCAACACCGCGACCTGCCGGTCCTATGCTTATGTCTTCAATACGCGCACGTCGGAATACTTCCGCTGCACAGTCAATCTGGCCGTGACCCGCAACAACAAGGAGATTCTCAGCGTTCAGACGGATGGCGGCTGCATGAAGAAGCCGCGCATCTTTGCCGATGATGGTAACTACTCCTTCGAAGCCACTGAAACCGAACCGCCGAACACCAATTCGTTCTTCGGGCAAGGCGGTTACGCAATCTGGGCCAGCGATAACACCAGTCAAAAAATCCGTGGCTGCATCACCATCAGCCCTGGCCTTGGTCCCGACATTACCAAGTGCCTCGACATGAAGTTCGAATAGGCTCTAGGCCGGACAGGAGTTGAACGATCATGCGTCGCATTCGTCCGGCACGCCTTTGTCGCGCGTGGCTTTTTGTCGAAGGTGCCAACGAGTCGTTGTTGGCAAACGCCGCAGCGAGCGGTGCGGATGTGTTGATCCACGAGCTTGAGGATTTCACGCCGCCAGCCTTGCGTCCAAAGGCGCGGGCGTTGGCGCCGGAGCTTTATTCGGCGTGGCGGGAAGCTGGCGTCGTGGTCGCGGTGCGCGTCAACCCTCTGGACGGCGATGGCATGGACGACCTCGCAGCCGTAATGCGCGGCCGGCCGGACATCGTGGCGCTACCCAAGGTCGCCGAGCCGGCGCATGTGGTGCAACTCGCTGAGGCGGTATCGCAGTTTGAGCGCGAATACGGGATCGGGGAAGGGGCCACGGCGCTGTTGCCGAACATCGAGTTTGCGCGCGGACTCGTGCAGACGGGCGCGATCGCCACCGCAAGCCTGCGCGTGACCGCGTGCCTTGTCGCCGCCGAGGATCTGGCTGCGGATCTCGGTGCCGAACGCGAACCGGACAGTATCGAACTGGCCTATGCGCGGCAGCGTTTTCTGGTCGAATGCGTCGCAGCGGGCGTGGTCGCCGTCGATTGCCCTTACACCTGGAGTGATGCGATCGGGGTCGAGCGCGATACGCGTTGGGCGCGACGGCTGGGCTATACCGCCAAGAGCGGTGTCGAACTCGCGCATGCCGCCGTCATCAATGGGGTTCTGACGCCGTCTGCTGCCGAACTCGATCGCGCGCGTCGAATTGTATCGGCGTTCGAAACGGCACGCGAGCGGGGCGACGCGCGCGTCGAAGTGGATGGGTCGTTGATCGAGGTTCCTACCTACCTCACCGCAAAACGGCTGCTGGCGCGCGACGAGGAAGTGCGGCAGTTTGCGTGAGGTGAAGGCGTTCGCCCGATTCGCTCCGTACTACTGCGGTACAAGAATGGGCCGGGCCAGCGACGAGCGCGCGAACTTCTTCGCCGTCGAGGCCTTGCCGAACAGAAAGCCCTGCGCAAGATCGAAGCCCATCTCATGGGCAGCCAGAAAATCGGTGCGGCTTTCGACGCCTTCGGCGACGGTGCGAGCACCATAGCTGTCAGCCAGATCGATGATGCCGCGACAGATGGTCTGCTTCAATCGATCGTCCGCGCATCCGGTGACGAATTGCCGATCGACCTTGAGTTCGACGAACGGAAAGCTCTCAAGCCCCATCAGCGCGGGCCATTCCGGCCCCAGATCGTCGATCGAAATGGCGATGTTGTGAAACCGGATCTGCTTTGCAATATCGACGGCGAGGTCGACATTGCCGATCACTTCGGAGCTTTTCAGCTCGATCAGCATACCGCCGAATGCGGGATGGGCGGGCATTTGCGCGCAGAGATCGCGGACGGTCTGGCGGTCCTCGAGGAACGTCATCGGCAGATTGATCGAAAGGTCGACGGGACCGTTCTGTTCGATGAAATAGTGCCAGTCATCGATGGCGCGCCCGATCACGAATTCCGACAAGCTTCGGAAGGTGCGATCGTTCTCGTCGGGAATGAAAGACGCCGGCGGCACGACGCCCCATGCAGGGTGCCGCATCCGGATCAGCGCTTCGGCGCCGCGCGGCATCAGTGTGCGGGCGTCGATCTTCTGCTGGTACCACAGCTCTAGCCAACCGGCCTTGAGGGCTTCGGCGACGTCTACCGGCGGGCTTGGCGGTGCCTCGCTCGGAAGCAGCATGGCAACGCTGTCCCGCAGGCTATCCGCTCCGAACGGCGTCGGCAGGATCGGCAGCAACGGCAGGCCGAGTTCGGCACCGAGTTGCCGGGTCGCGGTGGCCAGCACGGAGTCGCGCAGACCGACCGGAAGGATCTTTCCATTGAAGCGGGCGGCGGCCAGCAATTCCAGGATCGCTTGCGCCTCGGTCCCTTCGGCCGAGAGGCCGAGCACGACGAGGTCGGGAGTTTGGGTTTCAAGGACCTGTTTCAGGTCGGTCGCCTCGGCGCATTCGAAGGTGACGAAACCAAGTTCCTCCAGTGCGTCGGCCAGAAATGTGCGGATATGCCGTTTGCCATCTGCGACACAAGCGCGCGGCGTCAATCGTCGTTGTCCAAACGTCGCTGGTCGCGACATTACCCCAAGACTTTCCATGGCTGCTCCCCGATTTGCGAGGGCAGTTTTAGTGTTACCGGCTCGTTGCAATTATGGAATTCATGACGGCGATATGTCGTGGGCTTCAGTAAGGTTAAACGTTCGAAACAAATTAAAATGCATGGCATTCAAACGGCAGATACATCAATGCGATACCGCAAGCCCCGCCGAGTTCCGCGCGTCCGCCTTTCAACACTCGTCCACAGGCCATGACATCTCCAACCGAGAGTACGCCGTCGTTTAAGTGCGCGTCGCCTCGAATCATGACGGCGCAACAGGTGAGGGGCGGGACGACAGACGCGCGTGAACAAGGTCTTCAGCTAGGGACGTCGGCCCCGTCACTGCAGCGGCAACAGATCGAAGGGTTCCATCAAGCGCATTTCGCGATACCGCATCTGGACTTAGCCAAATGTCTGCAGCCCGAAGGGTTGACCATGAGGCGGTATCCGTCCAATTTCTGACTTAATTCAAAACTGGGGGAGAATTTTGCTCATGAAAGCCAAGTTGTTTGCCGCCGTGGCGGTTTCTGCGGCCCTTGTTGCGGCGCCTGCCGCGCGCGCGGAACAGTTCATCAACGTGCTCACCGGCGGCACTTCGGGCGTTTACTACCCGCTCGGCGTCGCGATCGGAAAAATCTTCAGCGACAAGATTCCCAACGCAAAGACGCAGGTGCAGGCCACCAAGGCGTCGGTCGAGAACCTCAACCTGCTTGAACAGGGCCGGGGTGAGATCGCCTTCACGCTGGGCGACTCGTTGAAGGCCGCATGGGAAGGCGACGAAGAAGCCGGCTTCAAGAAGAAGCTGACCAAGCTGCGCACCATCGGTGCGATCTATCCGAACTACATCCAGATCGTTGCCACCGCTGAAAGCGGCATCAAGACGCTGGCGGATCTCAAGGGCAAGAGCCTATCGGTCGGTGCGCCGAAATCCGGTACCGAACTCAACTCGCGCGCGATCCTCAAGGCCGCCGGCATGACCTACAAGGACATCGGCAAGGTCGAGTATCTGCCGTTCGCGGAGTCGGTCGACCTGATGAAGAACCGGCAACTCGCGGCCACGCTGCAGTCGGCGGGCCTCGGTGTCGCGTCGCTGAAGGATCTCAGCAACTCCAACGAGATCAACGTGGTGTCGGTGCCGAAGGAGGTCGTCGACAAGATCGGCCCCCCGTTCATCGCCACGACTATTCCGGCCAACACCTATAAGGGACAGGACAAGGATGTACCGACGGCCGCGGTCGTGAATTTCCTCGTCACCAGTTCGGCGGTGTCGGATGACCTCGCCTATCAGATGACGAAGCTCATCTATGAATCGCTCCCTGATCTCTATGCGGCGCATGCTGCCGCACACGAGATCAAGCTGGATACTGCCGCGACCGGTAGCCCCGTGCCGCTGCATCCGGGCGCAATCCGCTATTTCAAGGAAAAAGGCCTGATCAAGTAAGCTTTTGATCGAGTACTCTTTGACGTCATGGCCGGGCTTGTACCGCCTGCGGGGTTGAAGCTCCTCAGCGCGGCGAAAGCCCGGCCATCCACGTCTGAAGCCCAATGCGATATAGTCAAGCATGAGATGCGCCGTCATGGCGGGGGAAACGATGACGCAAGCAACGATGCCGCAGGCGCAGGATAACGCTGCCATTCCGGTTGATCCGATCAAGGTCGATCTGGGCAATTTCGAGCATGGGTTTCCCGAAGGCTTCGGTCCTGGGCGATGGGGCTTGTTGGCCTACGCGATCGGCATTGCGTTCGCGGTGTTTCAGATCGCCATTGCGGCATGGAATATTCTGCCGAGCCAGGTGGTGCGCGGCGTCCACGTCGGCTTCATCATCCTGATGACGTTCGGACTGATCGGCAATTTCACGGCGAAGAGCGACAAGGCACGCGCATTGGGCTGGCTGATCGGCAGCCTCGGATTTCTCTGCGGGCTGTATCAGTGGATCTTCTACGCCGATCTCATTGCGCGCGACGGCGATCCGACCACGCTCGACCTCGTGGTCGGCACGTTGCTGATCGTATTGATCTTCGAGGGAACCCGGCGCCTGATGGGAGCCGCCCTGCCGCTGATGTGCGGAGCCTGCATCGTCTATTGGGCATTCGGGCAGTATCTGCCGTCGCCACTCAACCATCGCGGTTATGGTTTCGACCAGATCGTCACGCATCTGTCCTATGGGACCGAAGGTTTTTACGGGGTGCCGATCTATGTGTCGGCGACCTACATTTTTCTTTTCATCATGTTCGGTTCGTTTCTCGAACGTGCGGGCATGATCAAGCTCTTCACCGACGTCTCGCTCGGCATTTTCGGCGGCACGCGCGGCGGCCCGGCCAAGGTGGCCGTGGTGGCTTCCGGCATGATGGGTACGATTTCAGGCTCCGGTGTCGCCAACGTCGTCACCGTCGGCCAATTCACCATTCCGCTGATGATCCGCTTCGGTTATCGCCGTGCGTTCGCGGCCGGTGTCGAGGCCACTGCCTCGATGGGCGGACAGATCATGCCGCCGGTGATGGGGGCGGTCGCCTTCATCATGGCCGAGACGCTCGGCGTCGACTACATGGTGGTCGTCCGTGCCGCGGTGATTCCGGCGATCCTCTATTTTGCCTCAGCCTTCTGGATGGTGCATCTGGAAGCCGGCAAATATGGCCTCAAGGGCATGAGCCGCGCCGAGATGCCGAATGCGTGGAATGCACTGGTATCGGGCTGGTACCTCGTGCTGCCGCTGGCGGTTCTGGTGTTTATGCTGTTCGAGGGTTTTACGCCGCTCTATGCAGGCATCATGGGGCTGGCCCTGACTGCGGCTCTGATCCTCGGCGCCAGCATTGCGCTCGGACTGCCTAACCTGACCATTCGTTACATCTTCTGGATTCTGCTGGCGCTGGTGGTCGGCGCCATGTTCCAGCGCGGCATCGATATCGTGATGGTGGGTGCTGTGGTTGGCGTCTTGGTGCTGCTTGCGGCGCTGACGCGCGGCGGACGTGCCACGCTGATTGCCTGTCGCGACTCTCTGGCCGAAAGCGCGAAATCGGCGCTGACCGTCGGCATGGCCTGCGCCATCGTCGGCACCATCATCGGCATGATGACGCAAACTGGCGTCGGCAATATTTTCGGAAGCTGGGTCATCGGGCTCGGCGAGCACAGTCTGTTCCTGGCGCTGATCATGACCATGCTGCTGTCGATTCTACTCGGCACCGGCATCCCGACCATCCCGACCTACATCATCACGGCTGCATTGGCGGCGCCGGCGCTGGCCAAGCTCGGTGTGCCGCTGATCGTCAGCCACATGTTTGCGTTCTACTATGGCATCATGGCCGATCTCTCGCCGCCGGTGGCGCTCGCAGCGTTCGCAGCGGCGCCGATTGCCAAGGAAAATCCCGACAAGATCGGCTGGGAGGCGATGCGGATTGCGTTGGCCGGCTACGTCATTCCGTTCATCGCGGTCTATGCTCCGGCGTTGATGCTGCAATCCGGCGATCCGATGGAGGCCTATTTCGGCTTCTATGGCGCCGTCGCATATGCGACGCTCAAAGCGCTCGTGGCCATCGGCCTGTTTGGCGTCGTGGCGATCGGCTACCTGTTCACGCGCATAACGGTTATCGAGCGCTTCATCACTTTCCTCGCGGCGCTGTGTCTCCTTGGCGAATTCCAGTACAGCGACTGGGTCGGCTTCGCGCTGACAGCGGTTATCGTGTTCTGGGATTGGCGGCGCCGACCGCAAACCGGCGTGGTTGCAGTGTGAGCCTGTGCCTGATCTCCGCGGGCGTCAGCAAGACGCTGGCGATTGCGGCGTTCACATTGGTATGGACGCATTCGATCGAGAAGATCGACTGGCAGGAGGACTGGCACGTCACGCCGCAGGGGCTCGAACTGGTTCAGGCGCGCGTCAAAGGCTCCGGCGCCGGCATGGAGCCGCCGCCCGAAGCGCGTCTGGTCGGCGGCTGGTTTCAGTGGCAGCCCAGGCGCGCGCCGATGCCTGAGGTCGTGCTGGGCAATTCCGGCATGGCGGGCGAATGGCGTCTGTGCCATGACGGCGAATGTCGCACGCTGTCGGCCATTCTCGGTCATCCCGTGGGTGTCCACGCCACGACGATGAAAGCATGCCAAGAATAAGAAAGGTCAATGCATGAAACGACTCGAAGGAAAGACCGCAATCGTGGTGGGAGCCGGTTCGATCGGGCCGGGCTGGGGCAACGGCAAGGCGACGGCCGTCACGTTCGCGCGCGAAGGCGCGCAGGTGTTTTGTGTCGACCGTAATGGCGAAGCTGCCGAAGAAACTGTCGGCATCATCGTGAAGGAAGGCGGCAACGCCGAAGCATTTGCTGCCGACGCGGCGCGCGGCAGCGATATCGAAGCGATGGTCGCTGCGTGTCTCAAGGCTTTTGGCCGCATCGATGTGCTCGACAACAATGTCGGCATCGCTGAAGTCGGCAGCGTCGTGGAGGTGGCCGAGGCCGATTGGGACCGGGTGTTCGCCGTCAACCTGAAGAGCGCCTATCTCGCCATGAAGCACGTCATTCCGGTGATGGCGAAGCAGGGCGGCGGCTCGATTATCAACATCTCGTCGATCGCATCGATCCGGCATCTCGGCATTTCCTACGTCACCTACGCGACCACCAAGGCCGCGATGAACCAGATGACGCGGACCACGGCCGTCGAATTCGCGCCGCAGAATATCCGCGTCAACGCCGTGCTGCCCGGGCTGATGAAGACGCCGATGGTCGAGCACTCGGCCGGCCTGGCGGCGAGCTATGCCAAGGGCGACGTCGAGGCGATGTGGCGGGCACGCGATAAGCAGGTGCCGATGGGTCACATGGGCGAAGCGTGGGATGTCGCCAACGCCGCGCTTTTTCTGGCATCCGATGAATCGCGCTACGTCACCGGGATCGAACTGGTGGTCGACGGCGGATTGACGCTGAAGGTCAGCTAAAGCGTTTTTGGTCCGAACTGAATCCCGTTCAGCAGGGCGACGATCTGGCTCTGCTGATGCGTTCCCGTCTTGCGGAAGATCCCTTCAAGGTAGGACCGCGCGGTGGAGATGCGGATACCCTGATCGGCGGCGGCCGCTTTCAACGAATTCCCTGTCGCTAACGATGCGGCGAGGCGTGATTCCGCTGGCGACAGGTCGAACAGGCCGTTGAGCATCTCTGACGACGGTGCAGCACGGCCCGCGCCGACCGGCATCGCCACGACGATCACATCGGCTCCGGAAAAAATGTCGAATGCGGCCCGGCGCAACGGCAGCACGTGGATCACCAAAGCCGACTGATCGTCCCACTTTGGAATGGCGATCGATTTGACCTGAACGTGATGGTCGTGCGCCTGTTCGACGGCTTGCTGAAACAATGCATCGGCCCGGAAATCGGCAATGGACATGCGGCCATGCGCAAGGGGCCGGAAGATTCCCGGAATATTCTCCAGCAGTTGATTGACCGCGAGGACTCGGCCGGAATGCGTGATCACCGCCGCAGGCAATCCAATGGCATTTAAGGTCGTCACCGTGCTGTGCGCACGCTCAAGGCCGAGACGCGCCGACATCAGACCCGCGCGAGACAGATGCGGCAACAGTGGATTGATCGCCAGCGGTGAGTGTTCGGAATGCGGTCCGTCGGACTGTTTTCGCTCCATGCTGAATACGACGAACTCGCCGCTTGGCATCGGTACGACGACGCCGAGTTGCCATCCCAGACCATGGGTGCGGACGCTGACATGCCTGCCTTCCAATTCCTCCGCGCTGAAGAGATCGACGTCGCGGACGAAGCCCATATGTTTGGTGGAAAGCCAGCGATCGGGCCGCTTGTTGCTTTTCCATGCTTCGCTTTCGGCGTAGGCGCGCAGGCGGGGAGCGACAATCTCGGAAGCGGCCCAACGCGGCGGATGCCGTTGGCCCAGCGCAAGCACCGCGCCTCCAGCCGATTCCGACATTGCACTCATGCGATCCAGCACAGTGGGCCACTGCTCCGGCACGAAGGCGGCTTCATAAATCTGATCAACGAGGTCGTTGGTCATGCCAGTCAATGTGCAGTCCGCATTATCGTTGGCGCCGGAAGATGTCGCGGCTAATCATTAAAAAATTGCGGTGCGTCTCTCGCGATCGGGAGCGAGTATCGCAGGGGCAGCTTAGGCGATGTCGTTTTAGGTGAAAAGCCGTAAAGCTGCATGACAACGCGATGGAACCTTCGGGTTCCATGTTCGTCCCGATGCTTCAGGATTGTGCACTGAGTTCAGCCCAGTCGAGTTCTTCTTCGAGGCGATGAAACGCATCGTCGCCAATGACTTCGGACCGCCGCAGCGCGAGCAACGAGCGTCGGGCAGCGGCGATGGCACGCCTCCGCAATGGATCTGCGGGCAGCCCGCTTTCTCGCACGGCATCCGCTTCGCCGTCGGTGCGCAACAGCAGCGCGCGATATTCCAGCCGCAGGATTTCCGCGGTTTCCGACGGATCGTCGTCGATTTCCTCCAGCGCGGCCCGAAACGAGACGGCCCGCGCATGCGCGACTTCATCGGCAACAGGACTCTCGTCTTTCAGGCGCAGCATAGTGATCAGCGGCTTGAGCGTCAGCCCCTGGATCACCAGCGTGCCGAACACTACCGCGAAGGCGATCAGCAGGATGAGGTCGCGATAGGGAAAGTTGACGGGTAGCGCGAATGCCGCTGCGAGCGTGACGATGCCGCGCATGCCGCACCACGACACGACGATGCCACCCTGCCACGTCGGTGCGGAAGCTGGCCGCCGCGCTTGGGAGCTGACCTGTGCGGCTGTCATGCGGCGTACCGTATTGTATGACATCACCCAGATGATGCGTGTCAGCAGCACGACCCCCAAGACGATCGCAGCGATCGTGCAATAGTTGAGCCTCACCGGAGCATCGAGCCGTTCCCAGATCGGGCGTAGCTGCATGCCGATCAGAACGAATGCCAGCACGTTGAGCACGAATACCGCCGTATCCCACACTGCATAGGACGGCACCCGCAACCGCGCCGGGGTACGTGCGGGAGCGGTACGCGCGATGGTGATGGCATAGGCGACGATGGTCAGAATGCCGGACAGGCCGATATGCTCGGCCACGATCCACACCGTGAAGGTGCCCGCGAATTGAACGATGATCGCGCTCGGCGCATCCGTGATCCGACGCGTGATCGGCATCGAAATCGCTGCGAACAAATATCCCGCGACAAGACTCCCGACCAGCGCGATGGCAATCGACGGCGCGAAATCGCTCCATTTGAAATGCTCGACCATCGCGGCGCCCACGGCGACACGGTAGATCAGCAGCGCGCTCGCATCGTTGAGCAGGCTTTCGCCTTCGAGGATCTTGAGAATCCGGTAAGGCAGCCGGACCTGGCGAAGGATGGCGATTGCCGCTGCTGCATCGGGCGGCGCGACGATGGCGCCGAGTGCGATCGCGACCGCCCACGGCATATCGGGCACGAGCCAGCGCGTGACGATGGCGACTGCGGCGACGGTCAGGCCGACCGCGATGACCACCAATGTCAGTACGGGCAACCAATTGTCACGCAGGTCGCGGAGCGAGGTATCGTAGGCGGCATCGAGCAGCACCGGAGCGACGAACACCGCCAGTGCAAGGCTCGGCTCCAGCGTCCAGGTGGGCCCGGCGGGGACAAATGTCAGCGCCACGCCACCGATTGCCAGAAGAGTGGGGTAGGGCACGCCGGTCCGGCGCGCGAAGGCGGATAACAGCACCGCGCCCAGCAACAGCCCGATCAGCCATTCAAATGTAACCAAGCGGCGTGTCCTTCCGACCGAGATTCACTTTATGGGCCTTGCAAATCGCTTGTAAACCAGTGTCTAAACTGAGCCCGCTGATTCTGCGGACAGCCTGAACGATGGATGCGATGACGGCGCGAACGCCGAACTGGAAACGGGGGCTGGTTCTCGCCGCGGGCGTGTTGGCTTGCAGCGCGGCTCTCGCTTCGGCGGATAGAGCCTTCGGAGCGCCGTGCTTGTCCGGTAGCAATGAAAGCGCTGCGGTCTTGATCGCGGCCTGCGGCACCATCATTGATGCGGCGCCAGCCGCGAGCTTCCAGATCGACGCGTTGCTGGCCCGCGCCGAGGCTTACCGCCGCGACGGCCAGATCAAGCCGGCATTGTCGGACCTCGATCGCGTGATCGCGATGCAGCCAACGCCATCGTCCGCAGCTGCGGCGTATCGTGCGCGCGGTGATATCGACCTTCAGGACAAGGATTATGTTGCCGCAATCGAAGACTACGGCGCAGCAATTCGCGTCGACCCGGCCAACGTGTCGCTTCTCCAGGCGCGCGCCGAAGCGCTTGCCAATGCGAAGCGGTTCAATCAGGCGCTCGACGATTACGATGCCGCGATCCGTCTCACGCCACAGTCCGCGCAATTGTTCGCGCGTCGGGCTGCGACCTTTCGCGAGATGCGCGAGCGCCGCCTGGCGATCCGCGATTTTACCGAATCCATTCGTCTCGATCCGGGCCAGATTCAGACCTATCTCGATCGCGCGGAAGTCTTCAGCAAGATCGGTCGCACCGACTTGGCGATCGATGACGAAACCATGGCGATCGGCCTCGATCCCACGGCCGCAGACCCTTATGACCGGCGCGGGCAAATCTACACAAGAAATTCGGCTTACGATCGCGCGATTGCCGATTACGGCGAAGCCATTCGTCTGGGCCCGACCGCGCCATTCTATCTGCATCGCGGTGTTGCTTATCAATTGAAGGGCGATCTGGATCGGGCCATTGCCGATTACGATCGGGCTCTGTCTCTCGATGACCGGCTGGCACTGGCCTGGCATAATCGCGGCATGGCCAAGTGGAAGAAGAGCGACCGCGCCGGCGCTGCGAGCGATTTCGCGGCGGCGCTGGCCATCGATCCCGACCTCGACATCGCGGTTCGGCACAGCAAGGCGCTGGCAATGGAAATGTCACCCCGCGGTCGCCAACGCGCGTCCCGGTCGGCGGCTGCCGTAAGCCGAACGTCGCAGTGATTTCGCCTTGAAATACTGCAACATGCCGTGACAATAGAACCATAAGGGCCGCGATCCATGGCGCACATAGTGTGAAAGTGCGCTGGTTTTGCCGGCCCATCACGTCTATGCAAATAGCATCGACCAATGCGCGAGGAATGCGCGTAGTTTGTTGTTTGCGCGAGCGGAGCGAACGCCATGAATATCCACGAAAAGAGCCGGTATCCTGAACTTTACGCGCGCTCGATGCGCGATCCGGAGGGCTTTTGGGCCGATGCCGCGCGCGAAATCGACTGGATCGAACCGGCGAAGAAAGTCTTCGATGCCTCGCAGGGATTATATGGCCGCTGGTTTGCCGGAGCCGTCGTCAACACCTGTTACAACGCACTGGATCGGCATGTCGCGAACGGCCGCGCCGAGCAACTGGCGCTGATCCACGACTCGCCGCTGACAGACAGCGTCTCGACCTTCACCTACGCGCAGATGTTGCACGAGGTGAAGACCTTTGCTGCGATCCTGCAGGATTTCGGCGTCGCCAAGGGCGATCGCGTCATCATCTATATGCCGCTGGTGCCGGAAGCGATGGTGGCAATGCTGGCATGCGCGCGGATCGGCGCGGTGCACTCGGTGGTGTTTGGCGGCTTCGCCGCGAAAGAGCTGGCAACGCGTATCGATGACGCCAAGCCGAAGCTGTTGCTGTCCGCGAGCTGCGGCATCGAGCCCGGCCGTATCGTCGCCTACAAGCCGCTGCTCGACGACGCGATCAAGCTGGCTGCGCACAAAGTGCCGGCCTGCATCGTCCTGCAGCGGCCGCAACAGACCTGCGATCTGATCGCAGGTCGAGATCACGACTGGAGCGAATTGCGCGCCAAGGCTATCGCCGCGAAGAAGTCGGCCGATTGCGTGCCGGTGCTGGCGACCGATCCGCTATACATTCTCTACACGTCGGGGACGACCGGCATCCCGAAGGGTGTGGTGCGCGACAATGGCGGCCATCTCGTCGCCATCAACTGGTCGATGTCCAATCTCTACGGCATGAAGCCGGGCGAAGTGTGGTGGTGCGGCTCCGATATCGGCTGGGTAGTCGGCCACAGCTACATCATCTACGGGCCGCTGTTCCACGGCAACACCTCGATCATGTACGAAGGCAAGCCGGTCGGGACACCAGATGCAGGCGCGTTCTGGCGCGTGATTTCGCAGCACAAGGTGGCAGCGTTGTTCACGGCGCCGACCGCCTTCCGCGCCATCAAGAAGGAAGATCCGAACGGCGAGTTCATCCGCAAATACGATCTGTCGAACTTTCGCACGCTGTTCCTCGCCGGCGAGCGCGGCGATCCGCCGACCATCGAATGGGCGGAGCAGCAGTTGAAGGTGCCGGTGATCGACCACTGGTGGCAGACCGAAACCGGCTGGTGCATCGCCGGCAATCCGGTCGGGCTCGGCCAGTTGCCTGTGAAGCACGGCTCGCCGACGGTGGCGATGCCGGGCTACAAGATCGAAGTGGTGGACGAGGCCTCGAAGCCGCTGCCGGCCGGCACCATGGGCTCGATCGTCATCAAGCTGCCGCTACCGCCGGGCTGCCTGCCGACACTGTGGGAACAGGACGAGCGCTGCAAGGAGGCCTACTTCAACGAATTCCCCGGCTACTACAAAACCGCCGATGCGGGTTACATCGACGAGGACGGCTACGTCTTCGTGATGGGTCGCACCGACGACATCATCAACGTCGCCGGTCATCGCTTGTCCACCGGCGGCATGGAGGAAATCCTCGCCTCGCATCCGGACGTTGCCGAATGCGCGGTGCTTGGCATCAAGGATGCGTTGAAGGGCGAAGTGCCCTGCGGCTTCCTAGTGCTCAAGGCCGGTGTCACCAAATCACCGGCGGAGATCGAGAAGGAAGTCGTGGCGCTGGTTCGCGAAAAGCTCGGTCCGGTGGCGGCATTTAAGCTGGCCATCACCGTGGCGCGACTTCCCAAGACGCGCTCCGGAAAGATCCTGCGCGGCACCATCAAGAAGATCGCCGACGGCGATCCATGGACCACGCCGGCGACCATCGAGGACCCCAAGGCGCTCGACGAGATCGGCGCTGCGTTGAAGGGACGGACCTGATCCAGCTTGAATGAGGCCGTTGCTGCCTTGTTTGTGACGGATTGCCGGGGCACACCCGGCGATCCGGCAAATCCGCCTCACGCGATGGGATGCGCATGACCAGATCACTTGCTTCGAAGACGTTGGCAGCACCGAGTGCTTTCGCGCTGCTGGTTGGCCTCGCACTCACGGGCTGCGCCAATCTCGAACGTCATGCGGTACCGGTCGAGGCGTCGCAGAACGATGACGACGCCTATTGTAAGCAGAGCGCCGGTCCGCAGGGCTCCAATCCATATGTCGCCTGCCGCAAGGATCGCGACGTGCAGCGCGGCCGCGCCGACAACAGGCTGGAGAGCCAGCATCGCAACCTGGCGGAGCGGATGCTGAACGGTCAGTAAAGGCTGGCCGCTCAGGCGACGCCGGCGTGTAGCAGGTCGTGCAGGCGCAGGATGCCGATCGGTTTGCGGCCGCTGGTCACGATCAGCGTGGTGATCTTTCCGGAATTGAGAATCTCCAGCGCTTCGCTGGCGAGCATTTCTGGCCCGATGGTCTTCGGGTTCTTGGTCATGATCTCGTCGACCGGCA
This sequence comes from Xanthobacteraceae bacterium, assembly GCA_024508855.1. Taxonomy (GTDB): domain Bacteria; phylum Pseudomonadota; class Alphaproteobacteria; order Rhizobiales; family Xanthobacteraceae; genus 62-47. The sequence continues at coordinate 85,570 of JANINJ010000085.1, read as the reverse complement.
CCGTGATCAGGTCCGGCCGCATGTGACGCCGCAAATCGCCATCGGTGATGATGCCGACGATGTTGCCTTCACGGTCGACGATGCCGACGCAGCCGAAGTTGTTCGACGTCATTTCCACCAATGCTTCCGACATGCTGGTGCCGAGCGGCTTCAGCGGCACCGCATTGCCCGTGTGCATCAGTTCGCGCACCAGCTTCAGCATGGCGCCGAGCTTGCCGGACGGATGCAGCACGCTGAAATCGACCGAGGTGAAGCCGCGGCCTTCCAGCAGCGCGATCGCCAGCGCGTCACCGAGTGCCAGTTGCATCAGCGACGATGTGGTCGGCGCGAGATTGTGCGGGCAGGCCTCGCGCGCCTTCGGCAGCGTCAACGCCACGTCGGCGGCCTTGCCGAGCGTCGAGTCGCCATCGGCGGTAATTGCGATCAGCGCGATGCGGAAGCGCTTCGCGTAGGTAATCAGGTTTTTCATTTCCGGCTGCTCGCCGGACCACGAGATGGCGACGATGATGTCGTCGGCGGTGATCATGCCGAGATCGCCGTGGCTGGCTTCGGCGGCGTGGACGAAGAACGCTGGCGTGCCGGTGGAGGCGAAGGTCGCCGCGATCTTGCGGCCGATGTGACCGGACTTGCCAAGACCGGTGATGATGACGCGGCCTTTGCCGTGCAGCATCAGGTCGATGGCCCGCGCGAAGGGGCTACCCAACCCGTTCTGCAGCGCGACTGCGAGCGCGCTGACGCCGCTGGCCTCGGCCTCGAGCGTGCGGAGTGCGGACTGGATCGCCGCGCCGGCAGGATCGGTCGGTAACGGCTTCGCCGCCCTTGATTTCGGTGTGGCCATGCTTCGGTCCGGTTGGGAAGGAAATGCCCGTTCAGGCTGACGCAGTCTTATCACGATTGTGCCGCCGAAAGCGACGCCGCCGCCCGCGTCCTCAACGGCTCATTAACCATAATTGTTTTAACTCCATTAACGACGTTTGCGGCGATCCCCTTACGGGTCTGTCGTGTAAGACGATGAATTTGTTGGAGTTTTTCCATCGTGATGTCCGGGCTCGCGACCGGCCGCCGCCACAGCGCGCTGTTTCTGCGCGCAGTGCTCGCGTGCGCCTCGCTGCTTGTTGTGGATCACGCCGATGTGCATGCGCAGGCCTCGATCGGAAACCTGCTGAATCCGGTCCAGGACGGCTTCGCCAACCCGCAGGATCTGCCGGGACAACAGCTCAGCCAGGCCGACCAGTCCCCCCCGCCGGGCCAGCAAGGCCCGGCGCCGTCGCGCATCGGCCAGACGCCGACCTATGGCACCCCCGCGGCCTCCGGCGCCTCGGACGACGGCTACGACTCGCTCAACCGCAAGCGCAAGAAGCCGAAGCCTTATCCCGGCGCGCCGAAGCTCAAGGGCAGTATCGGCCCGGGCAACCGCGATGACGTTCCACCGCCGCCGGTGCGGCCGATCCCGCCGTCGGCGACCGCCAACAAGACGCCGCTGGCGCCCGCGATGGCCGGAACGGTGCCCGGCCAGCCGCCGCGGCGGCGATTGAAGCCGGACGACGATCCGTTCGGCCCGGTCGGCGATGTGGTCGGCGGCTTCCTCGTCAAGGGCGCGGTCGAACTGTGGGGCGGCTACGACACCAATCCCGGCCGCTTCACCCAGCCGCGCGGGGCGGCGCTCTACAAGATCGCGCCCGAACTGGTGATCGCCTCGCAGTGGTCGCGCCATTCGGTGGTGGCCGATCTGCGCGGCTCCTTCACCGGCTATGGCAGCACCTTCCCGTCGCTGGACGGCAGCGTCTCGCCGGTGCCGGTGAATGTCGACCTGCCGGCTTTCACCGGGAAGATTGACGGCCGCATCGACGTGTCGAGCGACACCCACCTGCTGCAGGAATTGCGGATGCGAGTCGGCACCGACAATCCCGGCAGCCCGAACATCCAGGCCGGGCTCGCGCAATACCCGCTTTATCTCACCACCGGCGGCTCGCTCGGCATCGACCAGAGCTTCAATCGCCTGCAGGTGACGGTGAACGCCAATGCCGACAACACCACCTACCAGAACTCCAAGCTGACCGACGGCACCTCGACCACCAACGAGGATCGCAACTACAACCAGTTCGGCGGCGTCGCGCGCGTCAGCTACGATCTGATGCCGGGCCTGAAGCCGTTCGCCGAGGTTGAAGGCGATACGCGCATTCACGAAACCAGTGTCGACCGCAACGGCTACCAGCGCGATTCCAACGGCGGCTATGCGAAGGCCGGCACCACCTTTGAATTCTCGCGTCTGCTCACCGGCGAGATCGCCGTCGGCTATGCGCTGCGCAATTACGCGGACCCGCGCCTCAACCAGCTCACCGGCCTGCTCACCAGCGCCTCGCTGGTGTGGACGGCCTCGCCGCTGACGACGGTGAAATTCACCACCGATACCTCGGTCGACGAAACCACGTTGCCCGGCACCTCCGGCGTGCTGACGCGCACCTACACCGCCGAGGTCGATCACGATTTCCGCCGCTGGCTGACCGGCATCGGCCGCTTCACTTACGGCACCATGGATTATCAGGGCGACGTCCGGCGCGACCAGATCTACTCGATCTCCGGCGACATCATCTGGAAGTTAAACCGCAACATCTGGGTGAAGGGCCAGCTTCGCCGCGACTGGCTGGATTCCAACATTCCCAACGCCAGCACTGCCTCTACGGTGATGATGGTCGGCGTGCGATTGCAGAACTGACGCAATCGCTTTCGATCGAAGCGGGATCGTCATTCCGAGGGTCTGCCCGAAAATGCGATCCATGTTTTCTGCCGTTCTCACTTGAGTATGCCTCTCTTTTCGTCATGGCCGGGCTTGTCCCGGCCATCCACGTTTTTCTGGTTGCGATTCTGTCGAGGCGTGGATGGCTGGAATAAATCCGGCCATGACGCTTCCTGAATCGGACGCGAAGCATGCAGTGCGTCGCGCACGATCTTCCGATGCAATTGTCAAACAGCGCGCGCCGGGATGGAGAATGTCGTGTCGCCGCCGCGATGCGGGCACGGGCCATCGCGCTCGCGGGCGAAACGCCCCGAGAGGTGCCCATCGCTTCACCCCTCGACACGATGGGGGGCGCGGTGCGCCGCAAGGCGCATCGGGTCGCCATCCGCCGGCGAAAGCAGACGGCGCGTCGCCTTGCGGCGCACCGCAGACAAGCTCACGCAATCTGCGCAAGCCTGGCTGCTATTTCGCGGCGATTTCGGACCGGGGACCGTGCTTCCGGGTCAGGACCGTGAGCGCTTGCGCCCGCATGATCCGGCGGATTTCGCCGCCGTCGTCCCGTCCACGTCCAGCCAGCGCGTGGCAGCCGCTCGTAGTAGCGGCGGACGGTAGCCCCCGGCCTCCCGGACGTGTGCGTGCGAAGCACATCGCGCAGGCGCCGCCCCCCGTTCCGCCTCAAGAGCGCCCTCGAGAAGCGCCCCTCACGAACGAGGTGATAGGAATATAATCCATTTTATTTTGGTGTCAAGAGGAGGGTCCGAAGATCGATTTCAAGTTGATTCATCAAACTCGCCTGAAGTAACGGGAAGCGATCCGGTGATGAAGTTTTAGGGGCGGGAGAGTTTGCGTATTTTTTGAAAGTCGCAGAGGCTTTTCGGCGTTTAGACGCAGCTTTTTTTGCTTTACCGTGATCGAGATCGTGCTGAAGGTCCGTTCGAAGCGTATTTATATCAGAGAAGGAAGACGGAATCTTTCCCTTCAGGCGTTCGCCGGTACCCTCCCAAAAAAGGAAATAAAGATCGGCTATAAAATCTCGATACGATGCGAAGTCGCGAATGGGTTTGCTGAGATTGCGAAGCGCGGCGACGGTTTTATTAGTTGGTTTTATTAAATCCACGCCGTTCAAAGCCGAATACTGGATATTGATCTTTTCAACGAGTGAACCGATGGATTCAGCCAATCGTTTTGTTTCTTGAGGTAGACCGCTCGTTCCGATTACAGAAGGTCCAAATATATCTAGAAATGAGGGATCGAATTGGAGAAGTTTGCGCAATAAAATGGCTTGTCTGGCCTTTGCTGCGCCTTTGACATTTGCGTTAACGGATTTCTGAAAAACAATGTAATCCTCATCGGTAGCTGAAAATCCTAGTTCAATTTGGCGGGAAAGCTCGTTTGTGAAGGCGGTTATAAATTTTCGAAACTGTTGTTCGGTTCCGGTCTCATTTCCACTGCCGACGATTGCCGCAGATAGGGACGCAACCGACTGCACGAACGTTCGATTGCGTAATTCTGCTGCTTTCTCCGGAAAAACCGTATCAAGATAGGAAAACGTCTGTCGCAATCTCTTTCCGACGAGGGATTTCGTTGAGAATGATGATTGGCTGCTAAAAACGGATTTGATGTCATCAAACCGTAAGCCAGTATCGAGGCCTTCTACCTCGATAGTTGCGACCTTTGCAGCAACATCGAAATGAGCATATCGCTTGTTTGCAAAATTTACTTTCTTCAAGAAGAAAGGATGTTTGGCTAATTCACGACAATAGTTTCGAAGTGAGCTGTGAACCGCATTTAGCTTTTCGCTACTAGTTAGCGGGAGTCCTTGCTGCAGTCTCTGGAAGTACAGCTTTACGTCGGCATCTGAGGCTTCTGATATTTCATCGTATTCAATTTCAAAATCATCAAATGCGTCTGATAACACAGAAGGCAAGTCTTCATAACGGAGAGCTTTCTTGCCACCAGTTGAAAGCTCGTTGTCGAAAAATTCGAAGATGGTCATCAGTCGCTGTTGACCGTCAATGACTTCGAACTCTTCGGGGTCAGTGGATGTACGAAAGAAATAGAACTTAGGGAGTTTCCATCCCTTTAGAATGCTGTCTATCAAATCCTGCTTTTTGGATTTCGGCCAAACCTTTTGGCGCTGCCAATCGGGAATTTCATAACGATCTCTGCGTTTATAGATTTTGTCGAGCGCACGCTTCTTAGTTTCAATTTTCATAATAGCCCCCGGCCAGCGGAGCCATCTTAGCGAAATGCAACGATAGATTGCAAACAAGGGATAGACGAGTAAAGCTTGTCCTGTTTATCGCTCCTCATTAACTCCCTCTTTACCATACCGTGCAAATCTCCTTGACGGGTTATCCCGCGAGGATTCCGCACATGGCACAGCCCGCTTTCAGCGACAATTTCGGTACCGACGCGCGGTCGTTCAGTGACGCCGCGGATAATGTCGTGAGTTTCCCGCAGCCTGAACGCGGCAATGGTGCTACGGCGCTGGAGCTGGTCTATCAGGCCGCCGAGGTGTTCACCGGCATGGAGGATCGGGCCCGCGAGATCGAGGCCAGCGCGCGGTCGATGTGCCAGAGCGCGGTGGACAAGCTGATGCAGGCCGAGCGGCGCATCGAGGAAGCCGAGCGCGCGCGGCGCGACGTCATCCAGGAGGCGGGTGCGAAACTCGTCGAAGCGTCGCGCGCCTTGAAGCTGGCGCAATCGCGGATCGAAGAGGTCGAACGGCGCGCAGCCGCGGCGGAAGCCCGCGCGCAGGCCGCCGAAGCGCAGGCGCTGGCGACGCGGCGGCTGCTGTCGCAGGTGGAGGAAGCCATCCGCAGCCGTTTCTTCGGCGAGGGATTCGACTCGACCTGCGTGAACGCATGAACGCCGCCGTGGCGTGACGGGCGAGGGATGGCAGAGGGCGGTCGACTGAGTTGAAGTATCTGGCCGTCACCCTGCGGCGTCATTGCGAACCGCACCTGACGGTCAAAAACGATCATGTTTGAGTTTGTCATGGCCGGATTTATTCCGGCCATCCACGTCTTAAGGGCCGAGCCGCAAGCATTACGTGGATGGCCGGGACAAGCCCGGCCACGACCAAAAGCGGATTCTTCTGAAATGGTGCGCTTCTAGCGCCGCACCTTGATCTTCGTAAAACGCACGCTCTTGCCGTCCATCATCCGCGTGGCGGTGAATCCGGCATCGAGGCAGGCCTCGCGTTGCGGCATCTTCTCTTCCGGCGCGCGCGACGTATCCCACCACGAGGCGCGCTGCGCTGCGCGCGGCAGCGCGTCGTCGATGATCTCCTCGATCTCGTCGAAGGTCAGCACGAATTCGGCGCGGGTCTGCGCCGTCAGGTAATCGCGGAGCGCGGTGTAGTCGTTGGCCATGGTCTCGTCATAGCCGGGGAAGGGTTGCGATTCTATCCAAAATGTTCAGGTAAAGACATCATCCAGAGGTGCGACACGCGAATGCGTGGAGCCTCGAAGGATGAATGCGCCCGGCAACCATCCTTCGTGGCGCGCAAGTGCGCGCACCTCAGGATGACGGCGGAGATCTTGTGGACGGATTCGCAGCACGACAATCGTCGTCCCCGCGAAGGCGGGGACCCATAACCCCTGACGGTTGTGGTCAGAATGGCCATCCATCAAGGATCATGGGCGTTGTCCGCATCATGAGCGACGCGGCGTAAGGGTCCCCGCCTTCGCGGGGACGACGCCGAGTTATTTAGTTATTTAGGCAGCTTGCGCGCCGCCGCGTTACTTCATCAGTTCCTTCGCCAGCGCATAAAACGCCGGCAGCGTCACCGGGTCGTTCGCGGGGTTGCCGGCGTAGGGATGCGAGGCGTAGCGCACGATCACCATCTCGGCCTTCGGATCGATGTAGATCGCCTGGCCGTAAATACCGCGCGCCTCGAACGCGCCGTTCTCGTTGTCGGTGTGCCACCACATGTCGTGATAGGACCAGCCCGGCAGCGTCTTGTAGCCGGAGAACTTCGACTTGTCGCCGGGCTTGGCGACTTCCAGCGCCGCCGCCTCCGGGATCACCTGCTGGCCGTTGAACTTGCCCTTGTTGCGGATCATCTCGCCGAAGCGGGCGAGGTCGCGCAGCGTGGTGTTCAGTCCGCCGCCGCCGGATTCGGTGCCGATCGAATCCACCATGAAATAGGCATCGTTCTCGGCGCCGAGCTTCTGCCAGATTTCTTTCGACAGTAGGTCCGCCAGCGACTGGCCGGATGCGCGCTTGACGATCCACGCCAGCACTTCGGCGTTGGAGGTTTTGTAGGCGAAGGCCTTGCCGTGCTCGCCTTCCTTCTGCAGCTTGACGAGGAATTCGTAGAACGAGCGCGGCCCGGTATAGTTGGGCGGCAGCGGCATCATGCCGCCGGCGCGCGCGTAGTCGAACACCTCGGCCTTGGGATCGGTGTAGTTCTCCGAGTATTTGACGCCGATGGTCATGTCCATCACTTCGCGCACGGTGGCGTCGCCGTAAGCCGAGTCCTTCAGCTCGGGGACGTATTTGACGATCTGCGCATCTGGATCGAGCTTGCCTTGCGCGACCAGCATCGCCGCCAGCGTGCCGACGAAGGATTTCGTCACCGAGAAGGCGATGTGCGGCTTGTGCGGATCGCCGGCACCGAAATATTTTTCGTAGATGACCTTGCCCTTGTGCAGCACCAGCAGGCCGTCGGTATAGGTCAGCGCCGGCACGTCACCGAAGGTGATCTGTTTGCCGTCCATGGTGGTGACGGGAATCTTGTCGATGTCCTGCTCGGCGCGCGGCAGTTGCACGATCGGGCCTTCGCCGCGCGAGACGTTCGCGGTCGGCGACAGTTCGCGGATGTGACTGAACGCCCAGCGCGTGCCGGGGAATTTGCTGCTCGAACCGTCGCCGAAACGTACGATCTTGTCCGGCGGCGGCGGAAAACCCTGCATGATCTTGTTGGCGACCGGATCGGTCTGCGCCGCGGTCGGCAGCTTCGGCGGATCGTCGGCGCGTGCCTGCGGCGCAAGTGTTGCGAGCATGAGAAGGCTTGCGCCGGCAAGGGCGATGAAACGGGTCATGGGGTTTCCTCAATCGGGTTTGATGGCGGCACTATGGTCGCGGAACCGCGCGCGTGTCCAGTGCAGCTAAGTGGTTGTCGTCCCCGCGAAGGCGGGGATCCATACGCCGTGTCGCGACGGCGTCATCCTGAGGTGCGAGCGCAGCGAGCCTCGAAGGATCGCCGTCGTCCTTCGAGGCATTGCTGCGCAATGCACCTCAGGATGACGGCTTTCGTGACCGTCGCGGTTACAGATGCTTCTTCATCTCCGCGAGCAGGCCCTCGCGCAGTTCGGGACGCGCCATGCCGTAGGCGATGTTGGCGCGCAGGAAGCCGGCCTTGGAGCCGCAGTCGTGGCGTTCGCCCTCGAATTCCAGCCCGTAGAATTTCTGGCTTTGCGATAGCGTCTTCATCGCATCGGTCAACTGGATCTCGTTGCCGGCGCCGCGTTCCTGCGTTTCGAGAATCTTGAAGATCTCCGGCTGCAGGATGTATCGCCCGGTGATCGAGAGGTTCGACGGCGCGGTGCCCTTCGGCGGCTTCTCCACCATGCCGTCGATGGCGAATACCTTGCCGAGCCGTTCGCCGACGCCGACCACACCGTAATTGTGCGTCATGTCTTCCGGCACGGCTTCCACCGCGAGCAGGTTGGCGCCATCGCCCAGCGCGCCGGCCGCCGCGATCATCTGCTTCAGCACGCCCGGCGTGTTGAGCACCAGTTCGTCCGGCAGCACCACGGCGAACGGTTCGTCGCCGACGATGTCGCGCGCGCACCATACCGCGTGGCCGAGGCCGAGCGGCGCCTGCTGCCGGGTGAAGCTCATCGCACCCGCGGGCGGCTGAAACTGCTCCAGCAATTCCTGCTCGGCCTTCTTGCCGCGAGTCTCGAGCGTGGTGTCGAGTTCGAACATGCGGTCGAAATGATCTTCGATCACGCCCTTGTTGCGCCCGGTGACGAAGATGAAATGCTCGATGCCGGCTTCCTTCGCCTCGTCCACCACGTACTGGATCAGCGGGCGGTCGACGATGGTCAGCATTTCCTTCGGCATCGCCTTGGTGGCGGGCAGGACGCGGGTGCCGAGACCGGCGACCGGGAACACAGCTTTGCGGATTTTCATGAGGACTCTTGGTTGGCTGTCGGACGGATGCCGGAACCCGGCAAGGGATTAGCAAGGGACCGGCACCGAATTGGTATCCCGTTTGCAGCCAACAACAAAGGCGGATGTGTGGTGCCCGTTTACCCATGTTCCAGTCGACCGGCTGTGGACTGCGACCAAATGCCGGGACCGGTTCGCGAAAAAGTGCCGGCCTGTTAAGCTGATGGAAACCCTGACGAGGCCTCCTGAAAACGGCGGAATTTCCGGATAGGGTTGAGGAATGCGAATGGCTGGAACGATGATGCGCAAGCGGCGGGCAATCGGCAGGACGGCGGGTGTGCTGGCGCTGTGCGCCGCGACCTTGTCGGGCGCCGTATTGCCGACGGCCGCGCTTGCGCAATCGGCCAGCGGCGGCGGGCCGCTGAGCTTCTTCGACAACATCTTTACCGGCTCGATCACGCAGCGCACGCCATCGCAGCGCGCGCTCGCGCCGTCGCAGGCCCCCGCCTCGAGTTCGGCGGCGCTGCCGTGGAGCGGCGAGGACGGCGCCTCGGGCAATCCGCTGATGACGGCAGGCGCGATCCGGCAGGCGGCTGCAAACTTTCCCAATTGCGTCGCCTCGATGTGGCCGGATGCCGCGCGGCGCGGTGTCTCGCGCGAGAGCTTCGAACGCTTCACCGCAGGCCTGACGCCCGACCTGCGGCTGATGGACCTGATGGATTCGCAGCCCGAATTCACCAAGGCGATCTGGGACTATCTCGATATTCTCGTCAGCGACGCCCGCATCGCGCGCGGCCGTGAAATCCTTGCGCAGTACAAGCCGCAGTTCGATGCGATGGAGCGCGCCTACGGCGTCGATCGCTACATCGTCGCCTCGATCTGGGGCATCGAGTCGAACTACGGCACCCAGGGCGGCGACCGCAGCGTGGTGAATTCCACAGCGACGCTCGCCTGCATCGGTCGCCGGCAGGCCTACTTCAAGGATGAATTCCTCTCGGCGCTGGAAATCCTGCATCGCGGCGACGTGCGGCCGGATCACTTGCGCGGCTCGTGGGCCGGCGCGTTCGGCGGCACCCAGTTCATGCCGACCTCGTTCAAGCGCTACGCGGTCGACTTCGACGGCGACGGCCGCCGCGACGTAGTCGACAACCCGGCCGACCTGATCGCCTCCACCGCCAACAACCTGAAGAAAGATGGCTGGCAGACCGGCAAGACCTGGGGCTACGAGGTCGAGGTGCCGCGCGGCTTCAACTACATGCTGGCGGATCGCGCCAAAGCGATGACGCTGGCGCAATGGCAGCACCTCGGGCTCAAGCGCCCTCGCGGCAAACCGTTCCCGCACGGCGCCGACAAGGCTTATTTGCTCGCGCCCGCAGGCGCCGAAGGTCCAGGCTTCCTGATGCTGCAGAATTTCCGCGTCATCATGAAATACAATCCGGCCGAAGCCTATGCGCTCGCCATCGGCCACTTCGCCGACCGGTTGCGCGGCGGCCAGCCGTTCGTGCAGGCATGGCCGCGGCAGGAGCGGGTGCTGTCCCGCAACGAGCGGCTCGAATTGCAGCAGTTGCTCGCCCAGCGCGGCTTCTATCGCGGTACGCCGGACGGCCAGATCGGCAGCCTGACCCGCGATGCATTGCGCAGCTTCCAGGCCTCGATCGGGACGGCGGCGGACGGTTTTGCGTCATCGGACGTGCTGGACCGGTTGCGCGGGCGCTGAAGCGCCCGCTTGACTCCGCACACGGCGGAGCGCATGAGCGACACATGACTTGCGCCTTTCACAGCATCAGCAAACGCGCTGCCCTCATCGGGGCAGGCCGTCTGCGCGCGTAGTCACTCCTTCGCATCAGACCACCTTCAACCCCGCCGGTTCGGACGGGGTGAATCGCGACGTCTCCGTTCCCGGCTTGAACAGGAGACCCTGCAATGTCTGCACCTCATCCAAGACCGACCGGCATCTGGCTTCCGCTGGTGACGCCGTTCCGCGACGGCCATCTCGATGAAGCCTCGTTGCGCCGGCTGGTTCGTTACTACGCGACCGTGGCGATCGATGGCTTCATCCTTGCCGCGACGACCGGCGAGGGACTGACCCTCGACGATGCAGAGACCGAACGCCTGGTTGCGGTCTGCGCTGGCGAACTTCAACGTCTCGGGCGACGCCTGCCGCTCTTTCTTGGACTTGCGGGCAGCGATACGCGCAAGGTCGCTGCAGCGCTGGTGAGCACCGAACGATGGCCGGTCGACGGCTATCTGATTTCCGCGCCGTCCTATACGCGTCCGTCGCAGCACGGCCTCTATCTGCATTTCTCCGCGCTTGCTGATGCGACCGCGCGGCCGGTCATGCTCTACAACATTCCATATCGAACGGCGGTGAACATCGGCAACGACACCATGTTGCGGCTTGCCGAGCGCGCCAACATCGTCGGCGTCAAGGATTGCTCGGCCGATATGCTGCAATCGGTGGATCTGCTGTGCCGCCGCTCGTCGGGCTTCTCGGTCATGACCGGAGAGGATGCGCTGTTCTACAGTGCGCTGGTGCAAGGCGCGGACGGCGGCATCCTCGCCGCCGCTCATGTCGAAACCGCAGCGTTCGCGCTGATCGTCGGCCACGTCCGCGCGGGCAACCAGGCCGCCGCGCTGGCTGCCTGGAGCGGGCTTTCCGATCTGCCCCGCCTGCTGTTCGCGGAACCCAGTCCCGCGCCGATCAAGCATTGGCTGTGGCGGCAGGGGTTGATCGACAGTCCGGAGGTTCGTTTGCCGATGACCCCGGTGAGCGCGGAACTGGCGCGACGGATCGACCGGCGAATGGGGCTCGAAATGGTCCGCGAGGACGCCTGAGGACATCCGTTCACCCTGCCGTGGAGAGATTTCCCCGGCAGGCTTGACGGTGGCAGGGCGGGGCCGATTTATAGGGTATGTGCCGGCCGGGACGATTGCCCGGTTCCGGCCCGAATTTGTGTTTATCTTCAGACCCGCGCCTGTCTTCAGGCCCGAATGTCATTGCCGCGATTGAAGCAGATGCCGAAACCGAAGTCCTTGCTGCGCCTGTTGACCGAGCGAGGCCCGCTGATGGTGCTGGCCGTCGCGGGGGCCATGCTGTTCGGCATCATCGCGCCGGCCTCGGCGCAGCTCTTTCCGTTTTTCAACGGCCCGTCGCCGCAGCGCCAACAGCGTGGCGGTGGCGGCTGGTTCGGCGGCGATGACGGTCCGTTCTTCTCGCCGTTCCGGCAACCGCCACCGCAGCGCGCTCCGGAACGCCGCGAAGATTATTCGCGCGCGCCCCCGCCCGAGAAGCGCGAGACGCCCTCCGAGCACTACGTGCTGGTGCTGGGCGATGCGATGGCCGACTGGCTCGGCTACGGGCTCGAAGACGCGTTGAGCGACTCGCCGGATCAACTGGGCGTCGTCCGCAAGCACAAGACGGTATCCGGTCTGCTGCGTTACCAGCCGAAGGGCGAGCCGTCGGATTGGACCGCGGCGGCCAAGGAAATTCTCGCCAACGAGAAGCCCGAGGCCATCGTCGTGATGCTCGGCCTGCACGACCGCATGCCGATCCGCGAACCGGCCGCGGAAAAGAAATCCGACAAGAAGGACCCGCACGCCAAGCCGGACGACAAGGCGGCTGCACCGACCGACGGGCCGGCGGATGCTGCCGACGACGATGACGACGGGTCGTCGATCATGGCGCCGGAGCGCGGCCGTGCAGCGCAGGGCGTGCATCCGTTCCACGACGAGCGCTGGGCCGAGCTTTACACCAAGAAGATCGACGAGATGATCGCCGTCCTGAAATCGAAGGGCGTGCCGGTGCTCTGGGTCGGCCTGCCGGCGATCCGCGGCACCAAGTCGACGGCGGATGCGCTGTTTCTGGATTCGCTGTATCGCGACGCCGCCGGGCGCGCCGGCATCACCTATGTGGACGTGTGGGATGGCTTCGTCGACGAAGCGGGCCGCTACGTCCTGCAGGGACCGGACTTCGAGGGCCAGACCCGCCGCCTGCGCTCCTATGATGGCGTCTTCTTCACCAAGGCCGGCGCGCGCAAGCTCGCGCATTATGTCGAGCGCGAGATCACCCGCCTGCTGGCCAACCGCCCCAACGTGATCGAAATTCCCGCCGAGACCAGCACGCCGGATGCCAACGCCAAGCCGGAAGGTCCGGCGCCGCGCCCGATCGCCGGGCCGATCATGCCGCTGGTGGCCTCATCGGTCGGCACCGACGAATTGCTCGGCGGCGCGAACTCGCGCCCGGTGTCAGTCGATCCGCTGGTGACACGCACGCTGGTGAAGGGCGATCCGTTGGCCGCGCCGGCCGGCCGCGCCGACGATTATGCCTGGCCGCGGCGCGAGATCGCGCGCGAGAAGGCCGGCGATCCGGTGGTCGCGTCCGTCACGCCCGAGCCCGCGCAGCGCGGAACGGCTCCCGCAGCCGCCGCCGACAAACAGAAAAAACGCCATGTCGTGAGGCCGCCGTCGGATCAGCGGGTCGTCGTCTATGGCGACGGCTCGCAGCGGCGGATCTACATCCAGCGGCAGATGCCGCCGCCGCCGGGACCGGCCGACTGGCTGTCGCGGCTGTTCCGCTGACCCGTTAGCTGTTCATCACAGGATCAGACCGCCATCGACCACCAGCGTCTGGCCGGTGACGTAACCGGCCAACGGTGAGGCGAGGAACAGGGCCGCGCCGGCCATGTCCTGCGGCGTGCCGAGGCGCTTCAAGGGAATATTCTCGATCGCGCCGTCGCGGCGTTTCGGATTAGCGGTGGTGACCTTGGTCATCTTGGTATCGACCAGCCCCGGCGCGATGCCGTTGACGCGAATGCCGTCCTCCGCCCACGCCTGTGCGAGCGTGCGCGTCAACCCGAACGCACCGGTCTTCGATGCGTTGTAGGCGGGGTTGCCCTTGGTGGAATGGAAGGCGGCCACCGAACTGATGATGATCAGCGTGCCCTTGCTTGCTTTCAGCATCGGGTGGAATTTTCCAGCGCAGGCCATCAGGCTCATCAAGTTGACTTCGAGTACCTTGCGAAAGCCGTCCATGGCGAATTCGCCGCGGCTGTAGATCACCGCGCCCTGTGCCAGCACCAGAATGTCGAGGCTGTCGAAATTCGGTTTGAAGTTCTCGACGGCGTGCGGATCGCTGACGTCGAGCTGCGCATAGTCGAGACCATCGAGATCGGATCCTTCGACGCCGATATAACCCGCCGAACTCGGCTTGGTCCCGCAGATGTGCACGGTTGCGCCGCGCGCGCGATAGGCCTGCGCGATACCGTTGCCGATGCCGCTCGAGCCGCCGATCACCAGCGCGCGCTTGCCGCTAAAATCCAGTTCGTTCATCGAAGCATTTCCCCACATCCGTTTGATCGACGGCAGCATTTGACGTCTCTTCGCATCGATGCAAGCTTGATGCGCAAGTGATGTCAATTGGCGCGTGATGACGCCTTGGAAAATTCCACGAGAGGGAATGCATGTCGGATTTCAAGCAACTCAGTCGCTCGGTCAAGGGGCTGACCGTGATCGTCACTGGTGCCGCGAGCGGCATGGGACGTGCTACCGCGCGCGTGTTCGCGGCGGAAGGCGCCAATGTCGCGGTGACGGACGTGAGCGAGGAGGGCGCGAAGATTGTCGCGGACGACATGGTGGCGCACGGTGGCAGCGCGAAAGCTTGGCGGCTCGACGTCGCGGATGCCGATGACGTCAAGCGCGTGGTCGACGATGTCGCGAAGCAGTTCGGCGGTCTCGATATCGTCGTCAACAATGCCGGTATCTCGACGCGGCTGCCGATCGACGACGGCGGCTACGATGCGATGTGGGATCGCGGCATCGCCGTAATGCTCACCGGCCAGCAGCGCATGATCCGCGCCGCGTTGCCTTACCTGCGCAAATCGAAGTGCCCGCGCATCGTCAACATCGCCTCGACCGAGGCGCTGGGTGCGACCGCGCTGCACAGCCCGTATTCGGCGGCGAAAGCCGGCGTCACCGGGCTGACGCGTTCGCTCGCGGTGGAGCTTGGCCGCGAAGGCATCACGGTGAACTGCATCTGTCCGGGGCCGATCACCACCGGCATGACCGCCCGGATTCCCGACGAGCAGAAGGCGATCTACGCGAAGCGCCGCACCGCACTCAATCGCTACGGCGATCCGGAGGAAGTCGCGCACATGACGCTGAGCCTGTGCCTGCCGGCGGCGTCCTTCCTCACCGGCGTGGTGATTCCGGTCGACGGCGGCTTGATGGCGCGCAATGCGTAAGCGTTCTGTCCGCACGTCAACCGGCCATGCATCCTGGCCGCATTGACAAGCATCTTCGCGGGAGTAGCCTTTTCGGCAACAAGCAAGAACATCGGGAGATAGGCGCCATGGGCACGGGTTCGGGCATCAGCATTCGCCAGCTTCATCCGCATTTCGTCGGCGAGGTTTCCGGCGTCGATCTCACCAGGCCGCTGACGCCGCAGGAAGCGCGCGACATCGAGGCCGGCATGGACCGCTATGCGGTGCTGGTGTTTCACGATCAGGACATCACCGACGAACAACAACTGGAGTTCGCCAATAACTTCGGCTCGAAGGAAAACACCAAGGGCGGCAGCGTCACCAAGAAGGCGGACTATCGGCTCACATCGGGCCTCGCCGATGTCGGCAATCTCGGCAAGGACGGCAAGCCGCTGCCGCGCGATCACCGCACCCATCTGTTCAATCTCGGCAACTGCCTGTGGCATTCCGACAGTTCGTTCCGCCTGATCCCGGCGAAGTTCTCGTTGCTCTCCGCACGCGTCGTCAATCCGATCGGCGGCAACACCGAGTTCGCCGACATGCGCGCGGCCTATGACGCACTCGACGACGCCACGAGAGCCGAAATCGAGGACATGATCTGCGAACATTCGCTGATGTATTCGCGAGGCAGCCTCGGCTTCCTCGATTACAGCGAGGAAGAAAAGCAGATGTTCAAGCCGGTGCTGCAGCGTCTTGTCCGTACCCATCCGGTGCATGGCCGCAAGTCGCTCTACCTGTCCTCGCATGCCGGCGGCATCGTCGGCATGACGGTGCCGGAAGCGCGGGTGCTGCTGCGCGATCTCAACGAGCATGCCACGCAGCCGGAGTTCGTCTACGTCCACAAATGGAAGCTGCATGACCTCGTGATGTGGGACAATCGCCAGACCATGCATCGCGTCCGCCGCTACGACCAGTCGCAACCGCGCGACATGCGCCGCGCCACGGTGGCGGGCGATACGCCGACGGTTGCGCAGCAGGCGGCGGAATAGCGAGAGTTATTCTCAATCGTTCGCAGTTACGCTCGCGTCGAAAGGTTCCGCGGCGTTGTGGGATTTATCGGGGAACGAATGCTGGCAGCCTCGGGTTGACGTTGGCATTGATCAGCCAATGCCAAGAGGAGGTATTTCGATGAAGAAATTCGTTGTGATCGGTGTCGCGGCGGCGGCATTGATGAGCATCGGTTCGATGGGATCGGTTGCGCAGGCTCAGGGCGTCGGTATCGGCGTGGGCCCTGGCGGCGTCGGCGTGCATGTCGGCGACGGCTATCGCGGTCATCGCCATTATCATGATCGCTATGAGCGCCGGCGTCATTGGGAGCATCGGCATTGGCGGCGCCATCACGGCGAACGGATCTACATCCGCTGATCGTTCAGCGCAGTTCTAAAACAAAAGCCCCTCGCTTTACGGCGGGGGGCTTTTTATCGGATGGCGGTGATATGGGCGCTCAGCGCGGCAGGCCGGTCGATCCCATCAGGTAGACGTCGATCGAGCGCGCACAGAGGCGGCCTTCGCGGATCGCCCACACCACCAGCGACTGGCCGCGGCGCATGTCGCCGGCAGTGAACACCTTCGACAGCGAGGTCTGGTAATCGCTGGTGTTGGCGCGCACGTTGCCGCGCTGGTCCAGTTCGACGCCGAGCGTCTTCAGCAGGCCTTCATGCACCGGATGCACGAAGCCCATCGCCAGCAGGACCAGTTCGGCATCGATGTTGAATTCAGAGCCGGGGATCGGCTGGAATTTCTCGTCGACGCGCACGCAATGCAGCTTGGTGACCTTGCCGTTCTCGCCTTCGAACTTCTGCGTCAGCACCGCGAATTCGCGCTCCGCGCCTTCCGCCTGGCTCGACGAGGTGCGCATCTTCAGCGGCCAGTTTGGCCAGGTCAGCGCCTTGTTCTCATGCTCCGGCGGCGCCGGCATGATTTCGAGCTGGGTCACCGACTTGGCGCCCTGGCGCAGCGAGGTGCCGATGCAGTCGGAACCGGTGTCGCCGCCACCGATCACCACCACATGCTTGCCGCCGGCGAGGATCTCGCGCACGCCGCCGAGCGGCTCGTTGCCGACGCGGCGATTCTGTTGCGGCAGGAAATCCATCGCGAAATGAATGCCGTCGAGATCGCGGCCCGGGATCGGCAGGTCGCGCGGCGCTTCCGCGCCACCGGTGAGGGCCACGGCATCGTAGGCCTTGAGCAATTCCTGCGGATCGATCGCGCCTTCATCCTTGCCGCCGACCGGTGCGCCATAATGAAACGTGACGCCCTCGGCTTCCATCTGTGCGACGCGGCGGTCGATGACGTCCTTCTCCATCTTGAAGTCGGGAATACCGTAGCGCAGCAGACCGCCGGCCTTGGCATTGCGCTCGAACAGGTGCACGTCGTGCCCGGCGCGCGCCAGTTGCTGCGCGCAGGCCATGCCCGCGGGACCCGAGCCGACCACGGCGACCTTCTTGCCGGTCTTCTGCGCTGCGATCTCCGGCTTGATCCAGCCGTTCTCCCAGCCGCGCTCCGAAATCGCCTGCTCGATGGTCTTGATGGTGACCGGCGTCTCGATGATGTTCAGCGTGCAGGACGCCTCGCACGGCGCCGGGCAGATGCGGCCGGTGAAGTCCGGGAAGTTGTTGGTCGAGTGCAGATTGCGCGACGCTTCTTCCCATTCGTTGCGATAGACGAGGTCGTTCCAGTCCGGGATCTGGTTGTTGACCGGACAGCCCGGCGTGCCCGGCGCGACCGAGCCGGTGCCGTGGCAATAGGGCACGCCGCAATTCATGCAGCGCGCGGCCTGATCGCGAAGATCCTTCTCGTCCAGCGGAATGACGAACTCGCGATAGTTCTTCAGACGCTCGGCGACCGGCTCGTACTTGCGGTCCTGCCGCTCGATCTCCAGAAATCCTGTAATCTTGCCCATTCGACCTGAAGCCCCTGCAACCTGTTTCATCGTCATCCTGAGGTGCGAGCCGTTTGCGGCGAGCCTCGAAGGATGAATGTTCTGCCCAGCCATCCTTCGAAGCCCTCGCAGCGCTCGGGCATCTCAGGATGGCGTTCGTTGTTTCCTTACGCCCCGATCGCGATTGCCGGTTCGACGTTCTCCGCCACCTGCAATTCCTTCAGCGCGCGGCGATACTCGACCGGCATCACCTTGCGGAATTTCGGCAACCAGGTTTTCCAGTTGGCGAGGATTTCCGCGGCGCGTGCCGAACCGGTGAATTTCGCGTGCCGTGAGATCAGCACATGCAGGCGTTCGATATCGGCGCCCAGCAGGTTGGCGAATACATCCACCTTGCCATGCGCTTCGAGATCGCCGCTGTGGTGATAGATGTTCTCGTTGGCCATCTCTTCCGAGAGTACCGGCTCGAGTTCGACCATCGACAGGTTGCACAGCTTCGGGAATTCGCCGTCCTCGTCCAGCACATAGGCGATGCCGCCCGACATGCCGGCCGCGAAGTTGCGGCCGGTCTTGCCGAGCACCACGACGATGCCGCCGGTCATGTATTCGCAGCAATGGTCGCCCGCGCCCTCGATGACGGCGACGGCGCCGGAGTTGCGCACGGCGAAGCGTTCGCCGGCGACGCCACGGAAGTAGCACTCGCCTTCGATCGCGCCGTACATCACGGTGTTGCCGACGATGATCGACTCTTCCGGCACGATACTGGAGATCGCCGGCGGCTTGACGATGATGCGGCCGCCCGACAGGCCCTTGCCGACATAGTCGTTGCCTTCGCCTTCGAGTTCGAAGGTGATGCCGCGCGCCAGCCACGCGCCGAACGCCTGTCCGGCAGTGCCCTTGATGTCCACATGGATGGTGTCGTCCGGCAGTCCGGCATGGCCGTAATGCTTGGCGACGACGCCGGACAGCATGGCGCCGGCGCTGCGGTCGGTATTGTGGATATCGGCGCCGAAGCGGACCGGCGCGCCGCGATCGATCGCCGATTGGGCCTGCGCGATCAGCTTGCGGTCGAGCACGTTGTCGAGGTGATGGTTCTGCGCCTCGGACTGATAGATCTTCTGGCCCGGCTCTTCCTTCTGCTTGACGAACAGCTTCGAGAAGTCGAGGCCCTTGGCCTTCCAGTGCGCAACCAGCTTGGTCTGGTCCAGCATCTGAGTCTGGCCGACCATCTCGTTGAAGGTGCGGTAGCCGAGCTGCGCCATGATCTCGCGGACTTCCTCGGCGACGAAGAAGAAGAAGTTGATCACGTGCTCGGGCTGGCCGGTGAAGCGCTTGCGCAGCACCGGGTCCTGCGTCGCGACGCCGACCGGGCAAGTGTTGAGGTGGCACTTGCGCATCATGATGCAGCCGGCCGCGATCAGCGGCGCGGTGGCGAAGCCGAATTCGTCGGCGCCAAGCAGCGCGCCGATCACGACGTCACGGCCGGTGCGGAAACCGCCGTCGACCTGCACGACAATGCGCGAACGCAGCCGTTCGCGCACCAGCGTCTGGTGGGTTTCGGCAAGGCCGACTTCCCACGGCGAACCGGCATGCTTGATCGAGGTCAGCGGGCTCGCGCCGGTGCCGCCCTCGAAGCCGGAAATGGTGACGTGGTCGGCGCGCGCCTTGGCGACGCCCGCGGCGACGGTGCCGACGCCGATTTCCGACACCAGCTTCACCGAGACCTGACCGTCCGGATTGACGTTCTTGAGATCGTAGATCAGTTGGGCGAGGTCTTCGATCGAGTAGATGTCGTGATGCGGCGGCGGCGAAATCAGGCCGACGCCGGGCGTCGAATGCCGCACCTTGGCGATGGTCGCGTCGACCTTGAAGCCGGGCAATTGTCCGCCTTCGCCGGGCTTCGCGCCCTGCGCCATCTTGATCTGCATCATGTCGGAGTTGACGAGATACTCCGTGGTGACGCCGAAGCGGCCGGAAGCGACCTGCTTGATCGCCGAGCGCATCGAATCGCCGTTTGGCATCGGCTTGAAGCGATCGGCTTCCTCGCCGCCTTCGCCGGTGTTCGACTTGCCGCCGATCCGGTTCATGGCGATCGCAAGCGTGGTGTGCGCCTCGCGCGAGATCGAACCGAACGACATCGCGCCGGTGGCGAAACGCTTGACGATATCCTTGGCGGGCTCGACTTCGTCGAGCGGCACCGGCTTGCGCTTTTCGTCCTCGGCGCTGCGGATGCGGAACAGGCCGCGCAGCGTCAGCAGCCGCTCCGACTGTTCGTTGAGCGTCTTGGCGAAGGCACGATAGCGCTCCTGCGAATTGCCGCGCACGGCATGCTGCAGGCTCGCGACCGATTCCGCGGTCCATGCGTGGTCCTCGCCGCGGGTGCGGAAGGCATATTCGCCGCCGACTTCGAGCGAAGACTTGAGCACGGGCTTGTCGCCGAACGCGTCGGCGTGCCGGCGCACCGCTTCCTCGGCGATCTCTTCGAGGCCGACGCCTTCGATGCGGGTGTGGGTGCCAGTGAAGTACTTGGCAACGAAATCCGCCTTCAGGCCGATGGCATCGAAGATCTGCGCCCCGCAATAGGATGCGTAGGTGGAGATGCCCATCTTCGACATCACCTTGAGCAGGCCCTTGCCGATCGCCTTGATGTAGTGCTTGACCAGCACCGCGTCGTCGAGCTTGACCGGCAGCCGATCCTTCATCGCGATGATGGATTCGAAGGCGAGGTATGGATTGATCGCTTCCGCACCGTAGCCGGCGAGGCAGGCAAAGTGATGCACTTCGCGCGGTTCGCCGGATTCGACCACGAGGCCGACCGACGTACGCAGCCCGACGCGGATCAGGTGATGGTGCACGGCGGCGCAGGCGAGCAGCGACGGGATCGGAATGCGGTCGCTGCCGGTCATGCGGTCCGACAGGATGATGATGTTGACGCCGTCGCGCACCGCGCCTTCGGCACGCGCGCACAGTTCGTCGAGCACCTGCTCCATGCCCGCGGCGCCAAAGCCGCAATGGAACGTGGTGTCGAGCGTGCGCGACTTGAAGTGCGATTCGGCGATATCGGAAATGGCGCGAATCTTCTCGAGGTCGGCATCGGTGAGGATCGGCTGGCGCACTTCGAGGCGCTTGGTGCGCGACAGGCCTTCGAGATCGAACAGGTTCGGCCGCGGTCCGATGATCGACAGCAGGCTCATCACCAGTTCCTCGCGGATCGGATCGATCGGCGGGTTGGTGACCTGGGCGAAGTTCTGCTTGAAGTAGGTGAACAGCAGCTTGGAATGGTCGGACAGCGCCGAGATCGGCGTGTCCGTGCCCATCGAGCCGGCCGCTTCCTCGCCGACGGTCGCCATCGGCGTCATCAGCATGGAGACGTCTTCCTGCGTATAGCCGAACGCCTGCTGGCGATCGAGCAACGACAGGTTGGAGCGCGCGCCGTGCGCGGGCGCGTCCGGCAATTCTTCCAGCACGATCTGGGTGCGGTCGAGCCACTCGCCATAGGGGTGGCTCTTGGCCAGCTGCGCCTTGATCTCCTCGTCGGGGATCAGGCGGCCCTGTTCGAGATCGACCAGCAGCATCTTGCCGGGCTGCAGCCGCCACTTGGTGACGATCTGGTCCTCGGGCACGGTGATGACGCCCATTTCCGACGCCATGACGATGCAGTCGTCCTTGGTGACGAAATAGCGCGCCGGCCGCAGGCCGTTGCGGTCGAGCGTGGCGCCGATCTGGCGGCCGTCGGTGAAGGCGATCGCCGCCGGGCCGTCCCACGGCTCCATCAGCGCGCTGTGATACTCGTAGAACGCGCGGCGCTCGTCATCCATCAGCGGATTGCCGGCCCAGGCTTCCGGGATCAGCATCATCACCGCGTGCGGCAGCGAGTAGCCGCCCTGCACCAGGAATTCGAGCGCGTTGTCGAAGCACGCGGTGTCGGACTGGCCTTCATAGGAGATCGGCCACAGCCGGCTGATGTCCTTGCCGAACTTGTCGGAAGCGACCGAAGCCTGCCGCGCCGCCATCCAGTTGACGTTGCCGCGCAGGGTGTTGATCTCGCCGTTATGCGCGACCATGCGATAGGGATGCGCCAGCGACCAGGTCGGGAAGGTGTTGGTGGAGAAGCGCTGATGTACCAGCGCCAGCGCGCTCTCGAAGTCCGGCTCGTGGAGGTCGGGATAGTAGCTGCCGAGCTGGTCGGCAAGGAACATGCCCTTGTAGATCACGGTCCGGCACGACATCGACACCGGATAATAGCCGGCGAGGCCGCGCTCGCGGCGTTGATAAATTGCCTGCGAGATCGACTTGCGCAGGATGTAGAGCGCGCGTTCGAAATCGTCGTCTGTGGTCTGATTGCCGCGGCCGATGAACACCTGCATGTGGTTCGGCTCGGTCGGCTTGACGGTGACGCCGAGCGAGGAGTTGTCGGTGGGCACGGTGCGCCAGCCGAGCAGGGTCAGGCCCTCGGCCTTGATCTGGTCGGCAATGATGCCCTGGATGACACCGCGCCACGCGTCGTCGCGCGGCATGAACAGCGCGCCGACCGCATACTGGCCCGGATTCGGCAGATTGAAGCCGAGTTCCTTGGCCTTGCGGGCGAAGAAGGCGTGCGGGATCTGCACCAGAATGCCGGCGCCGTCACCGGCGCGCGGGTCGGCGCCGACCGCGCCGCGATGCTCGAGATTACACAGGATGGAAAGCGCATTCTCGACGATCTTGTGCGACTTCACGCCCTTGATGTTGGCGATAAAGCTGACGCCGCAGGCGTCCTTCTCCTGCGAAAGGTCGTAGAGGCCTTCTGCCGGCGGGCGCCAGGTATGTTCGTATTGTGCGTGCTCACGCGCGGGCTCGCGTTTGGCGGAATCGGTCACCGAATTCGCCAATAGCGCTTCCGTTACGATCGTTCCGCGTTCGAACTCCGACCCGCTCATGTTTGTCCTCTCACCCCGCTAGGGGCTTTGTCATTACGTTCGGCGCACCTTGAACGTTCGCGGCACCCCCGGGGTCACCGCTCGCGTTTGCGAGCCGCGATTTTAGAATTCACGCTCCGGCATCATCCCCGGCGAGGGCCCGCCCGCGCTATTTTTGGCGTCGGAGGCAGCCTGAGTCCCGAGGGGCAGTTTCCAGGCCGGCGACGGCCCAAATTAAGACAGCTTTGCTGTCCTAACGAGAACATTGCCAAATTTTTTTCTATCACACAAGCGCAAGTGAGTCCCGGCCGGGACATTCGATTTCGCCACCAAAATGCGGCCCGTCCGGCGGCCTGTCGACCCTGCTTCCGGGCGCATTTTCCGTCGCGGATTTGGGTCAAACAAGCCCCGATTTGGCCCAAGCTCCGCCGAAATCGGCTCCGAGGTTACCCGTCCAACGATAATCGGCGCGACAGGGGCGCCAACAGGAGCAGGTCATGAAGCTTTTCGCGGCATGGGCGATGGCAACAGGAGCGCTGGCGCTGGCGCCGGCGGCGCAGGCACAGATGCCGGCGCCTTACGTGGTCGAGGTTTCGCCGTACGCAGTAGTCCGGGGCCCGGACGACGTCTACGCGGCGATGCCGCCGGAGGAGATGCCGCCGCGTCCCGCGCCGCGATCCTATTACGCGCCGCCGGTGCTGCCGTTGCGGGTCGTCTACGACATCGTCCGCGAAAGCGGCTTCTCGCCGTTGGGCGCCCCGCGCCATCGCGGTGCGGTTTACACCATCTCGGTCATCAATCCCGACGGCGAGGATGGCCGCCTAGTGATCGACGCACGAACCGGCCGCATCCGCCATTTCACGCCCGCCTACCGGATGGGCGATCGTTTCGGCGATGACCTCACGGTGACCTACGGTCGGGGCGGTCCGCTGCCCCCGCCAGGCGACCTGCGACGTCCGCCGGCACGGGTGCCGCATGTCGCCAGTCTGCCGCATGGGGCAACGCCTCCGAAGGCCGCGCCGCAGCGCGCCGAGAAGACCGGCCCGGTGCCGGCGCAGCCGATGGCGGCGAAGCCGGTGCCGAAACCGGCGCAACAATCCGCATCGACGCAAAGCCAGGCCACGACCGTCGGCGCAGCCAAATCCGCAGAAAGCAAACCCGCCGCTCCCGCATCGACGGAAATGAAACCATCGACGCCGCAAATTCTGCCGACACAGGAAATGCCGGCGGTGCAAGGGCTGGATTAGCTCTCCCCGCAGGGACAATTCCCGCAAGCGACAGAAAACGCCCCGATGCTCCGGGGCGTTTTCGTCTCTCGAAGGTCGGGAACGACCGACCGCGGCTTAGGCGGCGGCCTTCTCACCGGTGCTGTCGATCACCGGCTGGGTGGCCGGCGTGGCAGTCAGGATCGGAATGCTGCGCGGCTTCTTGGCTTCCGGAATCTCGCGGACGAGATCGACGTGCAGGAGGCCGTTTTCAAGCGAGGCATTCTTCACCAGCACGAAATCGGCGAGCTGGAAGACGCGCTCGAAGGCACGCGCCGCGATGCCGCGATACAGCACCTCGGATTTGCTGTCGCTGTTTTCGTTGGCGACTTTCTCGCCCTTGATGGTGAGGGTGTTTTCCTTCGCGACGATCGACAACTCGTTCTGCGAGAAGCCGGATACTGCGACGGTGATACGGAATGCGTTATCGCCGGTGCGTTCGATATTGTAGGGCGGATAGCCCGGGGAGCCGTTCTCAGAGGACTGACCGGAAGTCTGGTCCAGAAGCGAAAACAGGCGATCGAAGCCGACGGTGGAACGATAAAACGGGGTGAGATCGAAACTACGCATGGTCAGTCCTCCATTGAGCGACATCTGGATTTACGCGAATCCATGCTTGGAAAATCAAAGCCTGGAATTCGCTACCGGTTAACCCGCCCGCCATTGGGCCGGGCTTTCGTCTGCGTGCAGCCTGTAGAGTGGCCTGCACGAAGGTGATATGGGAGAAGCCTCGCCGCGTTCAAGAGGGCCCGCGGAGTTTCCTGCGCGATCAAATGCCCTTGATTTCCAGCACTTTCCATCACACCGGACCGTTCCATGACGCTTGTTTCGATTCCCGCCAATCCGGTTCCGGACGACGTCGTCAGCGGCACCATCAAGACGCCCGACGGCGTAAACCTGCGGTTCGCGCGCTGGGCGCCGCCGGCAGGACGCAAGGGCACCGTTTGCGTCTTCACCGGCCGCAGCGAGCAGATCGAGAAGTATTTCGAGACGGTGCAGGAGTTGCGCGATCGCGGCTTCGCGGTGGCGATGGTCGACTGGCGCGGGCAGGGCGGTTCCGCGCGGGGCCTGAGCGATCCACGCAAGGGCTACGTGCAACACTTTTCCGACTTCGAGACCGACGTCGAAGCCTTCTACCGGCAGGTGGTGCTGCCGGATTGTCCGCCGCCGTTTTTTGCGCTGGCGCATTCGATGGGCGGCGCGGTGATGCTGCGCGTCGCGCATGCCGGCAAGCAATGGTTCGATCGCATCGTGCTGTCGGCGCCGATGATCGATCTTCCCCGGCGCACGACATCGTGGCCGGTGCGTGTGCTGCTGCTGGCCATGCGGCTCGCCGGGCAGGGCGGCCGTTATGTCCCGGGCGGCAGCGATGCGTTGGTTGGCACGGCTCCGTTTGCCGATAATCCGTTGACCAGCGATCCAGTGCGCTATGCGCGCAACGCTGCGATCATCGAGGAGGACCCTAGCGTCGGCCTCGCCGCGCCCACGGTAGCGTGGGCCGACACTGCGTTCCGCGCCATGCACGGCTTTCGCGCCACGCATTATCCGTCGCAAATCCGACAGCCGATCCTGATGATGGCCGCGGGCAGCGACACCATCGTCTCGACACCGGCGATCGAGGAGTTCGCCTATCATCTGCGCGGCGGCTCGCATCTGGTGATCCCGGGATCGCGACATGAGATCCTGCAGGAGCAGGATCGCTACCGCGCGCAGTTCTGGGCGGCTTTCGACGCCTTCGTGCCGGGCTCGTCGCGGAGTTGATGGGCATGCTCGGCATTCATGACCTTGGGCTGTTCGTTGCCGCGGGCCTGCTGCTCAACATCACGCCGGGACCGGATAACGCCTATATCACCGGCCGCAGCCTGCAGCTCGGCTGGCGCGGTGGCGCGGCCGCGGCGATCGGAGTGGGCTGCGGATGTCTGGTGCATGTCTTTGCCACCGCGGTGGGGCTCTCGGCGTTGCTCGCCGCGTCGTCTGTGGCGTTCAATGCCATCAAGCTGATCGGCGGTGCCTATCTCTGCTACATGGGCGTTCGCATGCTGCTGTCGCGCGGTGAAACCGAAACCGCCGGGCAGGGAAGCGCGCCAACCGTGACGTTGCGACAGGTGTTCTGGCAGGGCGCGCTGACCAACGTGCTCAATCCGAAGATTGCGCTGTTCTTCCTAGCGTTCCTGCCGCAGTTCGTCGACGCCGACGCGCCTCACAAGCCGTTCGCCTTCCTGCTGCTCGGCGTCATCTTCGTGCTCAACGGCACGCTGTGGTGCCTTGGCGTCGCGGCTTTTGCGGCGAAGGCGGCGGCGCGGATGCGCCGCTCCGGTGGACTGATGCGCTGGCTCAATCGGGGCATCGGCGCGCTGTTCGTCACTCTCGGCATCCGCGTGGCGCTGATGGATGCGCGATAGCCGTCACCCGAGGATTTTTTACGCGAAGATTTTTTCCATCGCCTCGCTGGCGAGATAAATCCCGAGCAGTACCATCGCGATCAGGAACCAGCGCCGGAATGCGTCCGGATGCATCCGCGTACGCACGTTCTGGCCGATGAACATGCCGGCAAAGCCTGACGCCAGCGCCACCAGCCCCGGCACCGCGACCGAGACGTTGAGCAGTCCCGCATCGGCTAGCCCGAAGGCCAGCGCAATTGTGGCGGTCGTGAAAAACACGCCGAGTGCCTGTACCAGTTCGTCCTTCTCGAGCCCGATGGCCTGCATGAAGGGCATCGACGGAATTACCTGCACGCCGGTGGCCGCAGACACCACGCCGGTGGTGAGCCCGACCACGCCGCCGATCCATTTCTCATGCGGCTGCGGCACGTGGAAGCGGACCTTGCCGAGGCCGATGATGCCGTAGATCACCAGAAGGATGCCGAGAACAAGCGTCCCGTAACGCGCGTAAGGGCCGGTCATCAGGCCGGCGCCGAACCAGATGCCGGCGAGGAGGCCGATCAGCATCGGCCACAACCGGCGTACGATATCGCGCAGGTAAGGGCCGCCGAACGTCTGCCAGATGTTGGTAAGGATCGCCGGCACGATGACGATGGCCAGCGCATGCGCCGGTGCCATCCGTGTCGCCAGGAGGCCCATCGCCACGGTCGGCAGGCCTAATCCGATTACGCCTTTGACGAATCCGGCAAGGGCGAACACGGCGAGTATGAGGATGAGGTTTGGTTCGGACATGGGACCACATTGACCGATCGTCGCAATCGGCACAATCTGGAGGTTACGGAGCAAGCCTTCGAGATTTCCGAAGCCTTATGATCCCGGAGGATGCCCATGCGGTTCGATCTGGTCGATCTTCAACTGTTCCTTGCGGTGGCGGACACCAACAGCATCACCCGCGGTGCCGAGCGCACCAACATGGCGCTGGCGTCGGCCAGCGAACGGATCAAGGGGCTGGAAAATGCGCTTGGCGTTGCGCTGCTGTCGCGCGGCCGCCGCGGCGTCACGCTCACGGCCGCGGGCGAGAACCTGCTCGGCCACGCCCGCATCGTCATGCAGAACGTCGAGACCATGCGCGGCGATCTGGCGGGCTACGCCAGCGGCAGCAAGGCAAGCGTGCACATGATGGCCAATACGGTGGGGTTGTCCGAGCATCTACCGAAAGCCCTTGCGGCGTTCCTGCGTGAGCATCCGAACATCAGCGTCGATGTCGAGGAACGCGAAAGCACCGATATTGCTCAGGCCGTCGCCAACGGCGCGGCCGAACTCGGATTCGCTGCCGAACACGCGTTGCCCGATAATATCGATCGATTTCCGTTCAGCGAGGATCGGCTGGTGCTTGTGGCCTCCCTGCGCGGGGAGTTCAGCGCGCGCCGCCAGATCAACTTCGCCGAAGTGGTCGATCGCGATTTCGTCGGCCTGACGACCTCGACCGCGCTTCAGGTTCATATCGGCAAACACGCGGCCCGCCTCGGCGCGCGGTTGCGTTTCCGGGCGCGACTGCGGGATTTCGATGCCATCTGTCAGATGGTCGCGGCGAATGTCGGCATCGCCGTGGTGCCGGAAGCGGCCGCGCGGCGGTGCGCGGCATCGATGCCGATCATGATGATCCGGATCCGCGATCCCTGGGCGAACCGAAGGCTCGCGATCTGCTTTCGTAGCCTGAAGGCGTTGCCGCGTCCGGCCCGCCTGCTCGCCGAGCATCTGCGAGCTGCGGCGAAGACATAGTCCAGCGAAGCAAGTGCTCTTAGCTGTTCAGCAGGGCCAGGGCTTCCTCGTGGACGCGCCGGTCGCCGGCGGCGACGATGCGGCCGCCGCTCTGTGCGGGTTTGCCGTCCCAGTTGGTGACGATGCCGCCGGCGCCGGTAATGATCGGGATCAGCGCCGCGATGTCGTAGGGCTTGAGTTCGGTTTCGATCACGAGGTCGAGGTGCCCCGCGGCCAGCATGCAGTAGGAATAGCAATCGCCGCCGTATCGCGCGAGGCGCACCTTGTCCTCGATGCGGGTGAACGTCGCACGGTCCTCGGCGTTCATCAGTAGGGGACTGGTGGTGAACAGCGTGGCTTCGCTCAGCGTCGCGCAGCGCCGCACCGCGAGTTTCCGTTGGCCGGTCTTGCCGCGATAGTTGGCGGAGCCGCTGTCGCCGCTGAATCGCTCGCCGATATAGGGCTGGTGCATCATGCCGAACACCGGCGCGCCGTGGTGCATCAGCGCGATCAGCGTGCCCCAGATCGGAAAGCCGGAGATGAACGATTTGGTGCCGTCGATTGGATCGAGCACCCAGACGTAATCGGCGTCCTCGCGTTCGTTGCCGAATTCCTCGCCGACGATGCCATGCTGCGGAAAGCTGGCCTTGATCATCCGGCGCATCACCGCTTCGGCGGCGCGATCGGCTTCGGTCACGGGATCGAAGCCGTGGCCGGGGCCCTTGTCGGCGCCCTTGTTGTCCACTCCGAGCGAGGTCCGGAAAAACGGTAGAATGGTCTCGCCGGAGGCCGTTGCGAGACGGTCGATGAAGGCGGTGAAATCGATGACCGTCACGAATACCTCTCTGGTCGCATGTGCCGTCGCGTTGCTATAGCGCGCAGCGGCCCGCGGCGCATCCGGCCCGATGGTAATTTTCCGGATCGATCCCGTCCGTCCGGGTTCCGACCGAAACAAAACGAACCTTCGATCCTTCGCCCGAGGCGCGCTTCCGGCGCGGCCGAGCGCTCCAGTTCGCGCGAAGAAATTCATCCGTTTCCGACGTTCTGGATCGGACTATTCTCCTAGTTCTGAAATCGTGCCTTGTGTGAGTTAATTAATCGATTAACTAATACATTAATGAACATAAGTTCACTGTTTAAATGTGCGACGAAATGTCTTCGTTGGTTTATCTAACTGAAAATAAAAGACAAAAAACAAAAACGAGGTATTCAATTCACCCGCTCAGACATGCGCAAAACGCATGGAAAAAGTAACAAAAACACTTGCGTTTTGTGCGTCGCGGTTGCATATTGATGCAGTGCGGTAACGCCTCGCGTTATCGCTGCCCTCCTTGGGCGTTTCCTCCCTAGACTTGGGCCGCTTGCCATCGCAAGCGGCCCTTTTTTCTTGCGGCGTACTTTTGTACCGCGCGCTCCGTCGAGCCGCTTTCAAATTGGTTTTCAGTTTCGAAAATCCGCAATCGGATTTGAATGGCTCTCTATGGCGCATGATCGCGTTGTTGATCATCCCGCGACGATCCGCGATGTGCGTCCGCTGATCCGCAAACTGTTAAAGCCGGTCCGCTTTATTCGGCCGCGGCCTGGAACGGGCCGAAGTCGCTGAACGGCAGCGTGGCGAGCGCTTCGGCCAGCGCGGTGAAATCCGCGGCGATGGCGGCGAAGCGCGGACCGCGCTCGCGACGCCGCTCGTCCATGTAGATCGCACGATTGAGCTCGATCTGGATGGCGTGCAGGCCGCTGGCGGGATTGCCGTAGTGTTCGGTGATAAATCCGCCGGCATAAGGCTTGTTGCGGCCAATCGAATAGCCGAGTGCTCCCAGGGTCTCCTCGACCCGGTCGCGCAGGATCGCGGTGCAGCTGGTGCCGTAGCGATCGCCGATCACGACGTCCGGCCGCGCCGGCTCCTCGCGCGATACGCCGACCGACGGCATCGAATGGCAATCGATCACGATGGCGGTGCCGAAGGCATTGTGTGCCTTGTTGATGAGGCGGCGCAGCGCGCGATGATAGGGCTTGTACAGCATTTCGATGCGGTTCAGCGCCTCGTCGACATCGAGCCGCTCGCGATAGATTTCCTGCCCGTCGCCGACCACCCGCGGGATAGTGCCGAGCCCGCCCGCCACGCGCATCGAGCGGGTATTGGCGAAACTCGGCAGGCGCCCGGTGAACATGCGTGGATCGAGTTCGTAGGGCTCGCGATTGACGTCCACATAGGAGCGCGGAAAATTGACGCTGACCACCGGGAAACCCCGATCGGTGAGGTGGCCGATCAATTCGTCCATGAAGGAGTCTTCGGACCGGCGCAGCGCCGCGATGTCGATCCGCGACGCGGCGAGGAATTCGCGCGGGTAGATCGAGCCGGAATGGGGGGAATTGAAGATGATCGGCGCCCGCCAGGTCGTCGGTTCGGCGATGCTGAACGGCGGCGATAGGTCTTCGTCGAGCTGGGTCATCGCTGGCGTCGCCGTCCCTGTGACTTGATCTTCCGCGCTGGTATCCAGACGTGGGGCGTTGATCGATTGCTTATTGTCGGGATTCGTCATCGGCCTGCCAAGAGAAAAAGGTGGGAAGAACTGCCGGAAAAAACAGTGGGGAGGGCGGTCGCTGGGACCGAAAGGTGCCCGAGACCCGGGGCACCGCCGCCTCAGCCTGGCGCAGCAGTGCAAATGGCGCGGGCGTTGGCCAGTCCATGGTGTATGCTGTGTTTTTCGGAACCGACCTGTTTCGCTTTCACCCGAAATTTACCAACTCTCGGGCTTAGTGGGGCTACTGGTTCCCTCAGTCGGATTCGATCATCAATCGCCATGCACAAAATTCTCCTCGCCGAAGACGACAACGACATGCGCCGTTTCCTGGTCAAGGCGCTTGAAAACGCCGGTTTTCAGGTTTCGTCCTACGATAACGGCCTCTCAGCCTATCAGAGGCTGCGCGAGGAGCCTTTTGAAATGCTTCTAACCGACATCGTGATGCCGGAAATGGACGGGATCGAACTGGCGCGCCGCGCCTCCGAACTGGACCCCGACATCAAGATCATGTTCATCACCGGTTTCGCCGCCGTGGCGCTCAATTCCGATTCCGAGGCCCCGAAAAACGCCAAGGTCCTGGCCAAGCCGGTACACCTGCGGGAATTGGTCAGCGAAGTGAACAAGTTGCTGGCGGCAGCGTAGTTCCGCGCCAGGCCAGTTTCGTCGTCAAGTCGGCTTGCCTGTCCGCAAGAGAGCCGATATAGGGACGGCACCCCTTTCCAAGGTATCCGGGCGCGTAGCTCAGCGGGAGAGCACTACGTTGACATCGTAGGGGTCACAGGTTCGATCCCTGTCGCGCCCACCATCCTCAGGCCTGTTTAGCGGCGACTTCCCGACATCCTGCGGCCTCCCCCGACGACCCTGAATGCCGTTTTGCACGGACCTACCATCCGGCGCTCCTTGGTCGCGTCGATCTCGCATCCTTCAAAGTTTCATCGGGCTTTATTGCAGGGTAGCGCGGCGATCCCCCTGTCGATGCCGACGAGATCGAACGGCAAACCGGCCCCACACGCTCGCTCGTTCAATCGTCCCTCTCTGCCTCACGGACCATGGAAGAAAGAATAGCGCCGAATAGCCACATATCCGCGAGAACAAACGTCGCGGCAACGACAACGACAGCGGAAGTAACCGGGGGGAATATAAACATCGCGACCTCCGTTCAATGATCGCGAATTTGCACCGCTGAACCCGCATGGACGTTGCGGAATCGCAAACCCGTAAGCAACAGGTCAGTCGACAGCGAAGCTGAGACCTTTAGCCGTTGGCTTCACACATGTGTGCTTGCCGCTCGGTGGACGATCAACCTTCATCATTGTACATCCCACCGTGCCGGGGGCGGCCAGTGAAGGAGTGCAGATGAAGCGCTACCGGAAAAATTTGAATGTCCTTCTGCCGTGCTTCGTCGTGCTGGCCCTCATGTCTGCATTGGTGACTTATGCGCCGGAATTGTACCGTAAATTCTGTGGTGCCACGGGTTACGGCGGGACAACGCAGCGAGCGTATTCCGATCCGGCCGTAACTTCCGACAGAACGGTAACGGTTGCATTCGACAGCAATGTTGCGCCGGACCTGCCGTGGCGTTTCGAACCGGAGCAGCGTTCGGTGAAGGTCCATCTCGGAGAGCAAAAACTGGTGTTCTTCAAAGCCGAGAATCTGAGCGACAAACCCATCGTCGCGCACGCGACGTATAACGTCACGCCCGAGACGAGTGGGCTCTACTTCAACAAAATTCAATGCTTCTGTTTCAACGAAGAGCGCCTGGATCCTCATCAGAAGGTCGACATGCCGGTTGTCTTCTTCGTCGACCCGGCCTTCGCCAAAGATGCGGATAATCTTCACGTCGATACGATCACGCTGAGCTATACGTTTCTTCGGTCGGCAAAGCCGTCAGGGAGCAAGAACCTGTCGCGCTTTCTGGCGAATGCGGCGCCGGATCCGGTCCATGGCGAGCAGCTTTTCACCGAACGTTGCACCGCATGTCACGCGCTGGACAGCAATAAGGCGGGCCCCTCACTTGGTGGTGTGGTTGGCCGTAGGGCAGGCTCGGTGGCCGGATATCACTATTCACCGGCGTTGAAGAGCGCCGGCCTCACATGGTCTGCAGCGACGCTCGACCAATGGCTGGCCGACCCGAAGAAGTTCGTACCCGGCGTGCGTATGCCGGTACGTGTGCTCGATGTTCCGTCCCGGCGAGACCTGGTCGCGTATCTGCAGAAGGTGAGCCAGGGGGCCAAGCATTCGGATGCAGAAAAAGCCGATGCGCCTGCAGGCGAATATTAAACTCGCTTTGCCATGCGCGACGCGTCGAGGGTTCGCGGGAAATTTGACCAGCGAAGACTACTTTAGCCGGCTCTCGAGCAGCGCATCCAGCGACGAGGTATCCGTTGAGAACCGGGCCTTGGATACGTCGGCATCGGCGAACTTCACGCGTTGAAAGCGCGCCCGATCGTCGAACGGAACGGTTGCGTCAATACCCAGCTTGGTCCTCTGGCCACGGTCGCTGACGCGCACATATTCGTGCCCGCGCGCGCCAGGTATCATGAAGATGTCCTTGGAGGCCTCCATGCGCGTCGCCAAGGCATATTCGACATCGAGCGGGTCGTGGATATCGATATCGTCGTCGACCACGATAGCTAGGTCGAGGTCCTTCAGGGTGCCAAAGGCTGCCATGATCGCGTTGCGTTGAAGGCCATCGTGTTGCGGCGACGTCTTGCGGACCTGAACGACGACGTGAAAGCGATGAAGCCCACCCGCAGTCATCTCGACATCCGTCACGATCGGGATAGCTGGGCCTAGCGCCTTCAACAGGCTGGCCTCGAGAACGTACTTACGAAGCCCGATAGTTTCACGGCCGTATCCATTGATGGCGTGGTAGATCGGCTGCTTGCGACGCGTCAGCGTTTTGACCTGTAAAACGGGAGCGTCGGCGGCGGGAGCAGCGAAGCCGACGAACTCGCCGAACGGGCCTTCGAGCGCAACTTCTTCGGTATGAATTTCACCTTCGAGAACGAACTCGCTTTCGGCAGGCACGATAAGATTGGGAAGCGAAACCGCCTTCGCTACGGTCAACGGCTGTCCCGACAGGCGCCCGGCGATCGCCAGTTCGTCGGCGGATTCCGGCATTTGCGAGCCCATGGTCGCCGCCGTCAAATAGAGCGAAAGATCGACACCGATGCAGACTGCGACGGGAAGCGGTTGTCCGGACGCCTTGGCGCGTTCGAACGCTAACCGCAGATGGCGCCCATAGTCGAGCTTGATGGCGAGACGATCCGGACCGAGAAGTTGCAGCCGATGGAAGGATGCATTGTAGACGCCGGTCGTGGGATCCTGCACGACCACGATGCCGGCGGTAATGTAGCGGCCGGCATCGTTCGGTGCGTGCTGCAGGATCGGGAGATGTTTCGCGAGATCGATGTCACGACTGACGACCACTTCCTGAACAGGCGCATGGTCTACAAGGACCGGCGGCAACGGCGCGCCGAGTGCGCGGCCGATCATTTCCCGGATGCCATGGAAATCGGTGCCGAACGCCGCTTCGCAATTCTCCTGGCAGGTCATCAAATTGCCGACGACCGGCGTCTCATAACCGGCAACGCGGGGAAAATACAGCGCTTGTTGGCCATCGAGCTTCTTCATGATCGCGGCCAGTTCGAGATGCGGGTCGACAGTATCTGAACAGGTCAGAAGCCGGTCCCGTTCGGCCATCCGAGCCAGTGCCGATCGGAATCGCGTATCGAATACGGTATTGGAGATCATTGCATTTTCCTTTTCATACCGGCTGATAGCTGCCTCAGGATGGTGGCGGGCGAAGTTGAAGAACCAGCTTCGGATGGTGCTCGCTCGGCCCTTCGCGCCAGAGTGAAATCGTCGGGGACGCGAACGATCCAATGGCGTGGCAGGACCTCGGGTGAAAATATCCTGCCAAAATACCTCTCATAAAAAAGCGAGTTTTAGAAGATATTATGTTGAGGGAGTCTATCCGGAGCTATGCTATTGGTGCAGCAAACGGCTTCCCCGATGAGGAGGCTGTGCAGGCTGCGGGAATGAAGAACAATAGGCGAGCGGCAGTCATGTGCCGACGCAGTTAGGATAAAGATGAAAGAAAAAGGCACGCCAGCCACGGTTTCGCGGCCGGAGCTTCTACGTGAGGGAAGCGATGCCCTCTTTCGGCAGACGCTGAATGATTTTTTTGCATTTTCGCGTTCCCTCGAAAGCTCGAGAGCCAAGTTCGCGGAAGCGGTCGGTCTATCATCGACGCAATACATGATCCTGATCGCGGTTGCGCGTAACAGCAAAGCGGGCGGGCTGGGCGTCAACAAGATCGCTGCAATGCTGCATTTGAGCGGATCCTTTGTCACCAATGAGATCAACAAGCTGGTGTCGGCCGGATTGGTCAAGAAGACGTCCGATGCGGTCGATCGCCGCCGTGTGCAACTCCGCGTAACGGCGAACGGAGAGCGGAAAGTTGCGCTGCTGGCTACGTTTCAGCGGCCGGTCAACGATGTCCTGTTCGAGTCGTTAACGGCGAAACAACTCGATCAGCTTTCGGAAATTCTGTTGTGCCTTGTCAAGAATGGCGAGCGGGGCGTTCGTCTCGCCGCATCGATCCCCGAGTGGTTCAATGCGGGCGCGCAGGTTCGTGTGCGGGCATAAGCGGGCTTGTCGTCTGGTCGGCAAGCCCGCAGTCGCGCCCATTCAACTGTAGTTGGGCGGAGCGCTGAAGCCGTAATATTCCTGCTCCAGCCAGCGTGCGAAGGCGATTGTGAAACGATCCTTATACCAGGGTCCGACAATCTGGACGCCGATCGGCAGATGATCGCTCGTCATCCCGATGGGCGCTACGGTGCTCGGCAGAAAGACCATTCCGGTAAGGCCCGCCCAGAACAGATCATTGGTTGCCGGTTGCTGCTCGCCGCTGATGGTGGCTTTGCGTTCGTGGCGAGGGGTGATTTCGTCGTGCGGCGACGCGGCGCGACAGGCGGCCGGGCATAACAGCAGGTCGTAGTCATCGAAAAATCGCTGCCACTCGAGCTTCAATTGATGACGCAGTTCGTTGATACGTAGCCAGGCGCGGTGCGATAGCGTTCGTCCTCGCGCGGTGTCCGCGACATAACCGGCCTCATCGGCCGGCAACGATCGGAGGTCACCTAGGCTTTGCTGCACCTCCTCATCGGAGAGATGAGCGCTTGTGGCCGATCGCAGCAACTGGACGTAGAGGCCGAACGCGGCGACGCTGTCGCGGATCGGGCGCACGTTGCGCGTCAATTTGGCGCCCTGCCGTTCAAGGGAATCGCTGAGGCGTTGCAGTGCGGTTTGAATCTCCATGTCGACGGTCGCGGCAACGTCGTCGAACAGGACGCCAATTCGCAGGTTCTTCACGTTGGCTTTCGGTGCATCTGGAAGCGTGATGCGCCAGGCGCCTGTGTCGTCCGGATCGGGACCGGCCAGAACAGATAGCCCAAGATCGAGATCGCGCGCGCTCCGCGCCATCGGGCCGACAACCCCCATGTCCAGCGATACGAGATCTCCAGGCCAGTCGTGCCCTCGCAGCGAGCAGACGCCGAAAGTCGGCTTGTGGCCATAGATGCCGCAGCAATGGGAAGGTTGCCGGATCGAGCCGCCGATGTCGCTGCCGATCTCGAAACCTGTCAGGCCAGCCGCGAGAGCCGCTGCGGCGCCGCCGGAAGACCCGCTCGGTGTGCGATCGAGATTCCAGGGATTGTTCGTTCGCCCGTAAACGGGATTGAACGTTTGGTGATCAGCAACGAGACGTGGAACGTTGGTCTTGCCCATCAAGACCGCGCCCGCCGCGAGCAGGCGATCGACAGGAACGGAATTGCGCTGGGGGATGTTGTTGGCAAGTTCAAGCGTGCCCCAGGTGCTGGGCATGCCGGCAACGTCGAACGCTTCCTTGACCGTGATCGGGACGCCGTGCAGCGGACCGATGCTTGCGCCCTTGGCCAGTGCTTCATCGCGGGCGCGCGCGGTTTCGAGAGCGCCATCCCAGTCCATATAGATCACGGCGTTGAGCGCTGGATTGTATCGTTCGATGCGAGCGCGGTAGAGCTCAAGCATTTCAACGGAGGAAACGGATCGCTCTTTTATCTGCGAAGCAAGGTCCAAAACGGAGGCAAATGGCGAAAATGCAGGCATCAAGTATTCCCCACCAGGTGTCGCTTTTATTGCAGATTGACAACACGACTTACTATCGTAAAGTAGCTTTCCAATAAAGCTTTGTAAAGGAAAGAGCGTGACGAGATAGCTTCCCGTGACCTCTGCCTTCAGCAATCCATGCATCAACGAGACGGCGAAGCCGCGGCGGCATGTCCCAGGTATTGGCTGCAGCCGAACAGACCGTTAGGGCAGTTCATAAGGAGAGGGGAGAGATTCATGATCGAAATCAGTCGGCGTAATATTCTGACAGCACTATCGACTGTTGCATTGCTGGCGGGTGTGCCGTCATCGTCCTACGCGGCTGACAAGGTCATCAAGGTCGGCATCAGTCTTGCGATGTCGGGCCCGGTTGCGGCGCTTGGCGACAGCATCTGGCGAGGCGTCAGCCTTTATCAAAAGCTGCATCAGGACAGCCTCCCGAACGGGCTGAAGGTCGACGTGATCCAGCGTGACGACGCGGGCAATTCCGACAACATCAAGCGGATCGCCCAGGAGCTGGTGGTTCGCGATGGCGTTCGGATACTCGGCGGTGTCGCGCTCAGTCCCCAAGGATTTGCGCTGGCGCCGCTTGTGACACAGGCGAAAATTCCCCTCGTCATCATGAACGCATCGACGGCCAGCATTACCCGCGGCTCGCCCTACATCGTGCGGACGTCGACCACGCTCTGGCAGACGAGCTACACGCTTGGGAAATGGGCAGCGAAGAACGGCCACAAGAAGGTCTATACGCTCGTGGCGGATTATGCCGCCGGACACGACGCTGAGGCCGCGTTCATGAAGGGCTTCACGGATGAGGGTGGCAAGATCGTCGGCTCGGTGCGCGCGCCGGTCACGACCACCGACTATCTGCCTTACATGCAGAACATCAAGAATTCGGGCGCCGACACGGTCTTCATGTTCGTCAATGCCGGGCGCATCAACGCTGCGACAACCGCCTTTGTCGGTGCCGGTCTCAAGGACGCGGGGCTCGGATTGATCGGCCCGGGTGACGTCGCGATCGACGATGACATCATCAACATGGGTAACAACGTCGTTGGCCTGGTGACGGCGGGTGTCTATTTCGCCAAAAATCCGGTCAAGGCCAATGTCGAATTCGTGAGCGCGTACAAGAAAGAATATGGGCCGGACGCGTTGCCGAATTTCCTGTCGGCGGCAGGATGGGACGGCATGGCCGCGATATACGATCTGGTTCGTTCAACCGGCGGCAATTTCACGTCCGACCAGGCCATGCAGTTTCTTTCGCATTGGAAGAATCCCGACAGTCCCCGCGGCCCGATTGCGATCGACCCCGAGACCCGGGATATCGTGCAAACCGTGTACATCAACCGCGTCGAAATGGTCGACGGCAAGCCGGCCAACGTGAACATCGGCAAGATCGAGAACGTCAAGGATCCCTGGAAAGAGCTGAATCCTCAAAAGCATTAAGATCGCCGGCGGCGTCCTCGGGCGCCGCGGTCGTTCTTGAAGATTTCGCGGGATCGTCGGATCGGAGCACCAACCAAGATGACGGATACGGTCATCAGTATTCTGTTTAGCGGGGCCGCATTCGCGACCGTGCTGTATCTGATCTCCGTGGGCCTTTCGATCACGATGGGTTTGCTTGGCATCGCCAATCTCGCCCACGGGGCGTTCGCGATGGCAGGCGGCTACATTGCGTTCGCGCTCGTCAACCGGCTAGGTGTCAATTTCTTCGCGGCTTTGCTCGTCGCGGCGGTTGCTGTTGCGGCGATCAGCGTGGTGTTGGAACGATTGATCTACCGCCCGGTCTATGATGCAGGCGAGCTCGAGCAAGTGCTGCTGAGCATGGGGCTGATTTTTGCCTCGATCGCCATTGCACACTTTGCATTCGGGCCTCTCCCGCTTGCCGTGAACGTACCGGCGAGCTTGCAGGGACAGGTCGATATCGGCTGGCGCAGTTTCCCGGCCTATCGCTTGTTCCTGATTGCTTTTGGCCTTTGCGTATTCGTTACCCTGTGGTTCGCCATCGAGCGAACCGCGTTAGGCGCGCGAATCCGCGCGGCCGTCGACAATCGCGCGATGGCGGAAGGCGTCGGCATCAATACGCGGGTGCTCTTTACGGTCGTCTTTGCGCTCGGCAGCGCGCTGGCGGCAGTGGGCGGTGCACTCGGGTCCGAGGTGGTGGCGCTGACCCCGTTCTATCCGCTGGAGTATCTGGTCTACTTTCTGATCGTCGTATCGATCGGCGGTCTCGGAAGTGTCAGCGGTCCAGCGCTGGCTGCACTGCTGCTCGGTTTTGGCGATAGCGCCTGCAAAATCCTGATTCCGGAATTCGGCGCATTCTTCATCTATGTGGCGATCTTTCTCGTGCTGCTTGTGCGTCCTAACGGGCTTTTCGGAAGGGCGCAGTCATGAGTCTCCAAGACGCCAGAAATGCTGCGGTCGAAAAGTTGCTGTCGCGCCGCCGCCTGAGCCCCCTGGAGCTTCTGCCATGGGTCATCGCGCTCGGCGTGTATTTTTTCCTGCCGCAGTATCTGACGCTCGGAAGCCAGATACTCATCATGGTTCTGTTCGCGCTGTCGCTGGACATCACGCTTGGCTATGCCGGCGTGATCATCCTCGGTCACGCTGCCTTTTACGGCATGGGCGCTTATACGGCCGGCTTGCTTGCGGTGCATGGCTGGGGCGATCCGCTCATCGGCCTTGTGGCCGCCGCGATCGCAGCGGCGATACTCGGGCTGGTGTCAGGTATCGTGATCTTGCGCACCACGGGCCTGGCTCTTCTCATGCTGGGCATGGCGGTGGCTCTCATCCTCTATGAAGCGGCCAACCGTCTGCATGACATCACCGGCGGTTTCGACGGCCTGCGTGGAATGACAATCCAGCCGATCTTCGGCTATTTCGATTTCGACTTCTTCGGAAAAACCGCATTCCTTTATTGTCTGGCCGTTCTGTTCCTGGCGTGGCTGTTCGTTCGACAGGTGGTGATTTCACCTTTCGGCCGCTCGCTTGTCGGCATTCAGGAAAATGCCGATCGAATGGCGGCCATCGGCACGCCTGTCGCGCGCCGCAAGCTCATTGCGTTTGTGCTGAGTGCGGCAATCGCAGGCATCGCGGGCGCGCTTTCGGCGCAGATCAATCAGTTCGTTTCGTTGAGCGTTTTCAGTTTCGAACTATCCGGCACGGTGCTCGTCATGCTGGTGCTTGGCGGAGCTGGTAGGCTTTACGGAGCATTTGTGGGCGCGCCGCTCTATATGATCGCGCAGGACCAGTTCGCCAAAGGCGATCCGGTCTACTGGTTGTTCTGGCTTGGGATTCTGTTGATCGCGGTCGTGCTGTTCGCGCGAGGCGGAATCCTTGGTGTGGTGGATGCCGTTCGCGAGACGATCGGTCGACGGTTGACCGGCCGCGTCGCTGTGGCGGCGGCCGATACCAAATCGAGCGCCGGGAGCTAGGCGATGGATCAACCGGTGCCCGTCATTGAAGCCCGCGGCGTGAATCGCTCGTTTGGAGCGATCGAGGTGGCTTCCAACATCAATTTCCGTCTCGAACGGGGCGCGCGCCACGCGTTGATTGGCCCCAACGGAGCCGGCAAGACGACGTTCATCAACCTGCTGACGGGGCGAATTCGCCCCAGCAGCGGCCAGATCTTCCTGCATGGACAAGATGTCACCAGGCTGCCGTTCGATCGCAGGGTCAAGCGCGGCATTGCCCGGACATTTCAGCTCAATACGCTGTTGCGCAATCTCTCCGTACTTGAGAACGTTCAGCTCGCGGAACTGGAGCGCCACGGGTCAGCCAGCCGACTGATCGGCGGCGCGCATCTGCAGCGCCAGGCTGCGGAAGCCGCTTACGCGCTGCTGGAAGAACTTCGGCTCGCCGATCACGCCAATGCACCGGTCAAGAGCCTGTCCTACGGCCGCCAGCGCCTCGTCGAGATTGCGATCGCGCTCGCGCTCAAGCCGGCGATTCTGCTCCTCGATGAACCGGCGGCTGGCGTGCCGCCGACGGATTCGCATCTTGTGTTCGATATGATAGCGGCATTGCCGGACGACATCTCGGTGCTCATCATCGAACACGACATGAAGCTGGTGTTCCGTTTTGCCAAGCAGATCAGCGTCCTCGTTCAGGGCAAGATACTGCGCGAGGGCACAGCCGAGCAGATTGCGGCCGATCCAATGGTGAAGGACGTCTATCTTGGACATCGCGCCCATGCTTGATGATCGCATTATCGAAGAAACGGGCTGTCTGGACTGCGTGAACGTTTGTGCGGGTTGGGGCGAAACGCAGGTTCTGTCGGACGTCTCGTTTTCCCTCCCGCAGGGCGAGATGCTCGCCGTTCTTGGTCGCAACGGCGTCGGAAAAAGTACGCTGCTGTCGACGATTGTCGGCCGCGCCACGCTGCGGAGTGGCGAACTCCGCTGGGATGGCAGCTCGATTGCCCAATTATCGAAGTTCCAGCGCGCGCGGGTCGGCATCGGGCTCGTCCCGCAAGAGCGTGAAATTTTCCGCTCGCTATCGGTTGAGGAGAATCTCACGGTAGCCGCACAGGTGCGGAATGGTGCCGACAGTTGGACGCTCGATCGGGTCTATGCCCTGTTTCCAAGGCTCAAGGAGCGACGCACCAATCAGGGCAATCAATTGTCCGGCGGAGAACAGCAGATGCTCAGCATCGGCCGGGCGCTGATGGGAAATCCGTCGCTGTTGCTTCTGGATGAACCGATGGAAGGATTGGCGCCGGTGATCGTCGAACAATTGATCACTGCCTTGCACCAAATTCGAACCGAAACGAAGATGGCGATCGTTCTGGTCGAACAGCATGTCGCGATTGCGCTCGAATTTGCCACGCGACTGATCGTGCTCGACCGCGGGGCCGTCGTCTACGACAATTCGGATGGTGCAGGGGTGCCGGATCGGGGTAGAATTGAGCAGTTGGTTGGCGTCGAAGCCATTTGAGAACTTCCTCGTGGTGCTATTGCTCGTTTCCCGCTCGTGTCTATTCTGCTTTCAGAATCCAATCCTTGCAGGACAGCAAGCCGAATGACGGACAGAGCGCAGGCGGATAGTAGCGAGAGCTTCAACGCAGCATCGCCATTGTGGTGTTTCTCGCTGGCGTTCTACTCGCGTCCCGAGGTCCCGGCACTGTTGCTGCGGCTTCAGGACGAATGCGATGCCGATGTAAACGTGGTGCTGTTCGGACTATGGCGTGCCGGACAATGCCGGTCGCTTTCCTCCGATGATTTTCTAGCGATTGATAGCGTGATCCAGAAGTGGAGAGCCGAGATCGTCGTGCCGATGCGGACGGTTCGGCGCGCGATCAAGGGTTCGCAGGATGGATCCGCAGCGGTCGATGCGCTCTACACGGCAGCGAAACGCCTCGAACTGGAAGCAGAGCGGATAGAGCAGTCGCGTCTCTTTGCCGCTGAGTATTTGGCGAGTGGGACCGGCGTCGAGACCATTGGGCAAGCCGTTACGCTTAGTCTGAACGCGTATGGACGAACCAGGGAGCGAACGTTCTCAGTGGACGTGATAACGAAACTGGCAACAGCGCTCGAAGACATGATCCGGACGGAAGGCGAGGGGTAATGACGGCATCTGACGCAAAGCGGGTCGTGGTCGGGATCAGCGGCGCATCCGGCGTGGTTTATGGCGTGCGGTTGCTGATGCATCTTCGGCAGCTCGGCATTACATCGCATCTGGTCATGACGCGTTCGGCCGAGGTTACGCTTGCGCATGAAATGCCGCTCAAGGTTGCCGATGTAAGGGAGTTGGCCGACGTCGTACATCGGGTCGATGACATCGGCGCGTCGATCTCGAGCGGCTCGTTTCGGACGCTCGGGATGATTGTTGCGCCGTGCTCGATCCGCAGTCTGGGCGAGATCGCAAGTGGCGTCACCTCAACGCTTCTCAGCCGCGCTGCCGATGTCACGCTCAAGGAGCGGAGGCGTCTGATTCTATTGTTGCGGGAGACGCCGTATCATCTCGGACATCTGCGTGCGATGACCGCGGCAACGGAAGCGGGTGCCATCATCATGCCTCCGGTACCGGCGTTCTATGCGCGCCCCCAGACGATCGAGGATATGGTGGATCACACGCTTGGCCGTGCGCTCGATCTGCTGGGAGTGGATAACGCGCTTGTCAAACGATGGAAGTCGGATGGTGAGCCGTCGAATTGAACGGATGCGTCGCGGCTGCGCGACAGCTTTGATGGAATAAACCCTCTATCCGTCGTTCCGTTTTTTTGCGGAGCAACCTCCGGCTATTCAGTGATTGTCGGAAGCCCGCGCGGCACTTCGGTGACGTAAGGTGCATCGCCGACCCGAACCAGCCCGATCTGCCGGCTCCTTTATGCCGTCTTTATATCGCGGGCCAAAAATCCGCATCGTTTCCTTATCCGCATCGGCCTATCTGCAACGAAGCTCCACACGATGCTGGAGGGAGTTTCCATGCTTGATTTGCTTATGCTGGCTATCGGCTTTGCCCTTTTCGTCGTGACCATCGGTTATGCCGTCGCCTGCGACCGGCTCTGAAGAGGTGCGTCATGTCCATCGATTATTCCCTGGCAGCGCTCGTGACGGCGGGACTGCTTTTCTACCTCACCTACGCGCTGCTGCGTCCCGAGCGGTTCTAGGAGAGATGCCATGACCGTGCTCGGCTGGTTGCAGATACTGCTGTTCTGCTCGATCGTCGTTGCCGTTGCGCCATTGCTCGGCGGCTACATGACGCGCGTCTTCAACGGAGAGCGCACGTTCCTGTCGTCGGTCCTCCAGCCGGTGGAAGGTCTGTTCTACCGTGTCGCCGGCGTCGATCCCAAGCGGGAGCAACACTGGCTCACCTATACCGTCGCCATGTTGCTGTTTAATGCCGGCGGCTTTCTGGTGTTGTATGGCGTGATGCGGCTGCAGGCGGTGTTGCCGTTCAATCCTGCCGGCCAGTCGGCGGTCGCGCCGGATCTCTCGTTCAACACCGCCGTCAGTTTCATCACCAATACCAACTGGCAGAATTACGGCGGCGAAAGCACGATGTCCTACCTCGTGCAGATGCTGGGCCTGACCTCTCAGAACTTTCTGTCGGCAGCGACAGGAATAGTATTGGCGGTCGCGCTCATTCGCGGCTTTGCACGTATGTCGGCGCGCACCCTCGGAAATTTCTGGGCCGATATTACGCGTTGCACGCTCTATGTGCTGTTGCCGATCTGCATTCCGGTGAGCTTGTTTCTGGTCTGGCAGGGTATCCCGCAGACGCTCGGTGCCTATGTCGACGCGACGACGCTTGAAGGTGCCAGGCAGACCATTGCGGTCGGCCCCGTTGCCTCGCAGGTCGCCATCAAGATGCTGGGCACGAATGGCGGTGGTTTCTTCAACGCCAATGCGGCACATCCGTTTGAAAACCCGACAGCGTTGTCGAATTTCGTCCAGATGATTCTGATCTTCATGCTGGGTGCTGCTTTGACCAACGTGTTTGGTCGCATGGTAGGCAATCAGCGCCAGGGCTGGGCGATTCTGGCTGCCATGGGCGTGCTGTTCATCGCGGGCGTTGCGGTCTGTTACTGGGCCGAAGCCAACGGGACGACGCTGTTGAGCAGTCTCGGTCTCACGGGCGGCAATATGGAGGGCAAGGAGGTCCGCTTCGGCATCGTCGCCTCCGCACTGTTCGCGGTCGTCACCACGGCGGCTTCATGCGGAGCAGTCAACGCGATGCATGATTCCTTCACTGCGCTCGGCGGCATGATTCCGCTCATCAACATGGAACTTGGCGAGATCGTGGTCGGCGGCGTTGGCGCCGGGCTCTACGGCATGCTTCTGTTCGTCATCATCACTGTGTTCGTCGCCGGCCTGATGGTTGGACGCACGCCGGAGTATGTCGGCAAGAAGATCGAGGCCCGCGAGGTCAAGATGGCGATGCTGGCCATTTTGGTCTTGCCGCTGATGATCCTCGGCTGGACGGCGATC
Organism: Xanthobacteraceae bacterium; assembly: GCA_024508855.1. Classification (GTDB taxonomy): domain Bacteria; phylum Pseudomonadota; class Alphaproteobacteria; order Rhizobiales; family Xanthobacteraceae; genus 62-47. The sequence continues at coordinate 40,655 of JANINJ010000085.1, read as the reverse complement.
GCGGTGGTTTATCCTCCCGCTGTCGCGTCGATGGCCAACGCCGGACCGCACGGCTTCAGCGAAGTGCTGTATGCCTTCACATCGCAGACCGCGAACAATGGGTCGGCGTTCGCCGGACTGACCGGAAACACCTTCTTCTACAATCTTGCCGGCGCGGTCGCGATGTTCGTCGGCCGTTTCTGGATGATCGTGCCGGCCATGGCCGTCGCCGGATCTCTTGCAGCAAAGAAGACGGTCGCGGTGTCGAGCGGGACGTTTCCGACCACGGGCGGATTGTTCGTCGGCCTTCTGGTCGGCGTCATCCTCATCGTCGGCGGCCTGACATTCTTCCCGGCGCTCGCGCTCGGTCCGATCGTCGAGCATCTCGCCATGCAATCCGGCGGCCTGTTCTAGATATATTCGGAGCGAAATCCATGGACACTGTCAAATTGCGCAAGCGGATGCCGGCGACGGCGCTGTTCGATCCCGCGATTGTCTTTCCCGCGATCGGCCAGGCCTTCGTGAAACTCGATCCGCGCACGCTGGTCAAAAATCCCGTCATGTTCGTGCTGGAGGTGGTCACCCTTTTGACCACTGCATTGCTGATCCGCGATATCCTGACCGGACAGCCAATTGCGTTCGAGCTGCAGATCGTGATCTGGCTCTGGTTTACGGTTCTGTTTGCGAACTTTGCCGAAGCGGTAGCGGAAGGGCGCGGAAAAGCGCAGGCGGATGCCTTGCGCAGCACGCGAACCCAGACGCGCGCCAAGCGGCTGCTGATGCCCGACAATCGCGAGCTGTTCGAGGGCGTTTCAGCCGATGAGCTGGAATCCGGCGATCTGGTGGTGTGCGAGGCAGGGGACATCATTCCGGGGGACGGCGATGTGATCGAAGGCATCGCGTCGGTCAACGAGGCCGCAGTAACGGGCGAGTCCGCACCTGTGATCCGCGAATCCGGCGGCGATCGCTCTGCTGTGACGGGCGGAACCACGGTCATCTCCGATCGTATTGTGGTCCGCATCACCTCGTCGCCTGGGTCTTCATTCCTCGACCGCATGATCAGGCTGGTCGAAGGGGCCGAGCGGCAGAAGACGCCGAACGAGATTGCGCTGAACATCCTCCTGATCGGCTTAACCATCATCTTCGTGTTCGCGACCGCGACGATCCCGAGCTACGTGGCCTATGCAGGCGGCTCAATTTCCGTGGTTGTGCTGGTTGCGCTGTTCGTAACGCTCATTCCGACGACCATCGGCGCGCTGCTGTCGGCGATCGGCATTGCCGGGATGGATCGTCTGGTGCGCTTCAACGTGCTGGCGATGTCAGGTCGCGCGGTCGAGGCTGCCGGTGACGTCGATACGCTGCTGCTCGACAAAACCGGTACCATCACATTCGGCAACCGCCTTGCGTCCGAGATCATTCCGGTTCCTGGCATCACCGAGCAGGAAGCTGCGAGTATCGCGCTGCTCGCGAGCGACGCCGATGAAACTGCCGAGGGCCGCTCGATCATCACGCTGGTGCAAGACAAGTACCGGATCGCACGCGAACCCGTAGCAGGCGATGCGGTCTTTATCCCGTTCTCTGCGGTAACCCGGTTGTCCGGGGTCGATATGGGCGGCCGGAAACTGCGCAAGGGTGCGATCGATTCCATTCTGAAATTCGCGCGGGATCAGGCCGGGCGGGACATACCCGAGCCGCCGGCATTTCGTGCCGCGGTGGACAAGATCGCCCGTGCCGGCGGAACGCCGCTTGGATTGGCGGATGGCAGTCGCATCGTTGGCGTCATTCATCTCAAGGATGTGGTGAAGCCGGACGTCAAGGATCGCTTCGCAGCATTGCGCCGGATGGGCATCAAGACCGTGATGATAACCGGCGACAATCCGGTGACCGCTGCATCGATCGCATCGGAAGCCGGAGTCGATGATTTCATTGCGGAGGCGACGCCGGAAGACAAGCTTCGCTATATCAGGGGTGAACAGGCGGGTGGCCGGCTGATTGCCATGTGCGGTGATGGCACCAACGATGCGCCAGCGCTGGCGCAGGCGGATGTCGGCGTTGCCATGCAGAGTGGCACACAGGCCGCGCGCGAAGCCGGCAACATGGTGGATCTCGATTCCGATCCCACCAAGCTGATCGAGGTCGTCGAGATCGGCAAGCAGCTCTTGATGACACGCGGTGCGCTGACGACCTTTTCCATCGCCAACGACGTCGCGAAATACTTTGCGATCATTCCGGCGATGTTCGTGGCGTTCTATCCGCAGCTCGGCGTGCTCAACATCATGCATCTGTCGACGCCGCAAAGCGCGATCCTGTCGGCGATCATCTTCAATGCCTTGATCATCATCGCGCTGATCCCGCTGGCGCTGAAGGGCGTCAAATACCGGCCGATCGGTGCGGCCGCGCTGTTGCGGCGGAATCTGCTGATTTATGCGCTCGGTGGCGTCGTGCTTCCGTTCATCGGAATCAAGGCGATCGACCTCGCGGTCACTGCCCTGCATCTGGCTTGAGAGGCTGTCATGTTGAGAGAACTCCGTCCCGCAATCGTCATCCTCGTCGCACTGACGATCGTCACCGGCCTGATCTATCCGCTGGCAATGACCAGCGCGGCGCAGGTCCTGTTTCCCTACCAGTCGCAGGGCAGCCTGATCGAGCAGGGCGGCAAGACCGTCGGCTCGATCCTGATCGGACAGGCATTCACGGAGGACAAGTACTTCCATGGCCGGCCGTCGGCGACGACTGCGCCTGACCCGAACGACGCCTCGAAGACGGTGGCTGCGCCCTATAACGCGGCGAATTCGGGCGGCTCCAATCTGGGCCCGACCAGCAAGGCGCTGGCGGATCGTCTTCAGCAGGATGTCGACAGGCTGAAAGCGGAGAACCCGTCCGCGTCGGTTCCGGTCGATCTGGTGACCGCCTCCGGCAGCGGTCTCGATCCCGATATCTCTCCGGAGGCTGCCCTGTTCCAGGTGCCGCGCGTGGCCCATGCACGCGGGCTATCGGAAGATCGCGTTCGCGCGCTGGTCGCAGCGCAGACGGAAGGGCGCCTGATGGGATGGCTCGGAGAGCCACGTGTGAACGTGCTGCGGCTCAATCTCGCCCTCGACCGAAGCAGCGGCCGTTAGCGTTACGCGCGTGCCGCTCCCTGTGGCCATATTTCCGCACACGATTTCTGCCTGTGATGCTCTCGATGATGTGGTGCAGGATTGGCTGTTTCTGGTGCTACGGTATGCGGTGTCTCGCGAAGCGCGAGACCGGCGGGTAGTTCTGGACCTGGCTGCGAAGATAGATACCCTAGATCAGGGGAGAGATCAGGAGGCTTTTCGATTCTTCCGGAGCTACAGCGAGCGATTGTGCATCGCCATCGCGGCGCCGGATGCGCCGGGTCATCGCCAGATACTCATGGCGCATGCGCGCAGGATAGGGCAGCCTCGGCTTCAGCAGGCGTTTCTCCGGACTTGCCAGATCGAATCGAGAGAGAAGGTGTCTATGAAATCCGGTAGAACAAGCAGCCGCTCTGAGCTGTGGAAGGGATTGCAAAGGCGCTGATAATGCCGGCGCGAGTCGAACATGGCGAATTCGGACGGATTGAGAGCCTCACCTGATGCGCTGCTGGCTCTCGCCAAAAAAGAGGGCCGCGGCCACCTGAAGATTTTTCTCGGGGCGGCCCCGGGTGTGGGCAAAACCTATGCGATGCTGACAGCGGCGCGTGGTGAGATTGCGGGCGGCCGCGATGTAGTCGCTGGACTGGTGGAAACCCACGGCCGCCGCGAAACCGATCAGATGCTCGACGGCTTCGAGGTGCTTCCCCGCAAGCCGATCGTCTATCGCAATCAGGTCATGCACGAGTTCGATCTCGATGCCGCGCGGGCGCGCAAGCCGGGTCTGCTATTGGTCGACGAATATGCCCACACCAACGTTCCCGGGAGCCGCCATCCGAAGCGCTGGCAGGATATCGAGGAGCTGTTGCACGCGGGTATCGATGTCTGGACCACCCTGAACATCCAGCATCTCGAAAGTCTCAATGATGTGGTGCAGAAAATCAGCAAGGTTCGGGTCCGCGAGACCGTGCCGGACAAGGTGTTCGATTTGGCCGACGAGGTCGTGCTGGTCGATTTCCCGCCGGACGAACTGCTGAAGCGGCTCGCCGAAGGGAAAGTCTACGTTCAGGATACCGCGGCACGCGCTGTCGAGAATTTCTTCAAGCCGCAGAACCTGACGGCGCTGCGCGAGCTGGCCTTGCGCCGGGCCGCGGAGCGCGTAGACGCCTCGCTGGTCGAACGCATGCAGGCGCAGGCGATCGATGGGCCGTGGGCAGCGGGCGAGCGCATTCTGGCGTGCATCGGGCCCGATCCGATATCGCCGACCGTGGTGCGGACCGCCAAACGGCTGGCGGATCTGATGGACGCGCCATGGATCGCGGTTACGGTCGAACGCCCCGGCGCGAACCTCGACCATGCGGCGCGCCAACGTCTCGATGAAGCGATGAAGCTGGCGGAAAGCCTCGGCGCAGAGACGCAAACCCTGACCGGGACCGATCTGCCTGGGGAATTGCTGCGCTTTGCAAAGTTCGAAAATGCTACCCAGATTGTGGTTGGCCGCTCGCGCGGCGGATTTTTGAGCGAACTGCTGCGCCGATCGTTGCCGCACGAACTGGTACGGCGAACGCCGGATATAGCGATTCATCTGGTCACACGCGAAAGCGAGTTCCCGGCGCCGGTATCCAGCTGGTTTCGGGCAGGACGGGTCGCACTGCATCCGCTTCAATTTCTTTATACGACGCTGGCGGTGATTGTTGCCCTCGTTGCAGGGAAACTGCTGACCGAACTGACGCCGATCCCGAACCTGTCGATGGTCTTCATGATGGCAGTCCTGATCAGCGCCATCAATTTCGGCGTGTGGCCAGCGATCTACGCGTCGGTATTGTCGTTCTTCGTCTACAACTTCTTCTTCATCCCGCCGCTCTACAACTTCACCATTGCCGAGCCCTATGAACTGCTGGCGCTGGTGATCTTCCTGATCGTTGCGGTGGTCACCGCCACCATGGCTGGTCGGGTACGCAATCAGGCGCGCATTTCCGCCGATCGGGTGCGCGCGATGCGCCGCCTCTATGAGTTCACGCGCCGCCTCTCGGGGCTGGCGACGCAGGATGGCATCGCCGAAGGTGCGGCTGGAGAAATTCACGCAAGCCTCGCTCGGCCGGTTGTGGTGCTGCTGGAGCAGGGTGACGATCTCGCGCTGGCTGCAGCGTGGCCGCCGGAAGATGCGCTGGATACGGCGTCCATGACCGCGGCCCGCTGGGCTTACAGCCACGCGGAGCCCGCCGGTGCCGATACCGGTACGTTGCCGATTATCCCGTGGTACTTCGTTCCGCTGCGGATCGGTGAGAAGAAGCTTGGTGTGATCGGCGTTGCAAAGGACAAGGATGCGCCGCCTTTCGATTCGGAGGCGCGTACCTTGCTCGACACGCTTTCGGAGCAGACAGCCGCGGCGCTCGAGAGAGCCGTGCTGGCAAGCGAGATGGCAGGCGCGAAAACGGCCACCGAGACAGAGCGGATCCGCAATACGCTGCTGGCGTCGATCTCCCATGATTTCCGGACGCCGCTGGCCTCCATTCTCGGCGCGGCGACCAGCTTATTGAGTTACGGCGACAAGTTCGACGCCGCGGCGAAGACCGATCTGCTCGGCCAGATCAAGCAGGAGACCGAAGGACTCGACGAGATGGTCCGCAACCTGCTCGCGATCACGCGCGTCGATGCCGGCGCGCTCGAACTGCGCCTCGACTGGATCGACTTGCGGGAAATCGTCGATCGTGTCGCTAGCGCGGTACGACGGCGCAACGCGTCACAACGCATCGATATCGCAATGCCGTCCGATCTGCCGCTGGTTCGCGCCGATGCAACCCTGGTGGAGCAGGCGATCGGAAATGTCGTCGCAAACGCGCAGGTACACACGTCCCGGGACACGCATATCGTCATCGACGCGGAGGAGAATGCAACCAGCGTTGTTATCCGCGTGACGGATGATGGGCCGGGCATCGCTCCCGATATATTGCTGCACATCTTCGATCGGTTCGCCAAGGGCGACGGCGCAGACATTTTGCGCGACCGCGGGGCTGGCGTCGGGCTCGGTCTTGCGATCGCCAAGGGAATCATGGATGCCCATGGTGGTTCGATTGCGGTCGATAGTCCGGTGGACGGGCGACCCGGGGCCCGGTTCGTGATGGTTTTTCCGCGAGAGGATGCTGCAACGTGAGTGCAAAATCTCGTGTACTGGTCGTCGATGACGAGGCGGCGATCCTCCGTTTCCTGAAGCCAGCGCTCGAGGCCAACGGTTACGAGATGTTCAGTACGGCGACGGTTGCAGATGCAGTGAAACGCATCGCTGCCGATGCTCCCGATCTCGTGCTGCTCGACCTCGGGCTGGCCGATGGCGACGGCAAGGATGTGATTCGCCGGGTGCGCGAGTGGTCGGATGTCCCGATCATCGTTCTCTCCGCACGCGACCGGGAGACCGAGAAGATCGACTCGCTCGATCTTGGCGCCGATGATTACGTCAACAAGCCCTTCAACGTCGGCGAACTGATGGCGCGGATGCGGACCGCGCTTCGGCATCGCATGCAGCGCAAAGCCGAGACGCCGCTGCTGCGCGTCGGTGATCTGGAAGTCGACGCCGTGCGTCATCGGGTCATGCGGGGTTCGGTCGAGTTGAAGCTGACTCCGAAGGAATTCGAACTGCTGTCGTTTCTCGTTCGAAATGCGGGCCGTGTCGTGACCCATCGACAGATTCTCGTCGCCGTATGGGGTATCGCTCACGCGAGCGATACCCAGTACCTCCGCGTCTACATCGGTCAACTGCGGCAGAAGATCGAAGACAGGGTCGATGATCCGCAGATCATCCTGACCGAGCCGGGGATCGGATATCGTATCAGTGAAGGCTGATACGATGATGCTGGCGCGAAAGCCCCGTTCGCAAGGCTTCATTCTGGCTGATCCGCGGCCAGAGAAGGTGACCTCCCATAAACGGAGTGCTAACAGAGAAAGCGGCAGCCGCCGCTTCCTCATCGGGTATTCCGTCCATGCTTCCGGGACTAAACAGACACAAAATTCGGCTTCTCAAGGTGATGTCCGCCCGCTGGCAGCGGCGCCTGATCTTTTTGCTCGGCGGCATCGTTGTCGGCGCGGTCGCGGTGGCGCTGGCAAAGCTGTCCGATCAGGCCCAAGCTGCGTTTGCACTGCTGCTGACCAAATGGCGATATGCCTCACTTTTGGTCACGCCGCTGGGCTTTATGCTCTCGGTCTTCCTGACGATCCGCTATTTTCCAAATGCCCAGGGCAGCGGCATCCCTCAGGCGATCGCCGCTCGCGAACTCTCCGAGCAGACATCGCGCGACAAGCTGGTTTCGATTCGTATCGCGGTTGGCAAGGTGCTTCTGACACTGCTGGGGTTGCTGTGCGGTGCGTCGGTCGGCCGCGAAGGACCGACCGTTCAGGTCGGCGCATCGATCATGTTTGCGTTCGGCCGCATGTCGCCGCGTCGCCAGCCGGGTTTGATTCTCGCGGGTGCGGCGGCGGGCGTCGCTGCCGCATTCAATACGCCGCTGGCCGGGATCGTGTTCGGCATCGAGGAGATGAGCCGGGCGTTTGAAACGCGCACCAGTAGCCTGATCATTGCCGCGGTAATCGCCGCCGGCCTGACGTCGCTGGCGCTGCTAGGTAACTACTCGTACTTCGGCAACAGCGCGGCGATGCTGAGAAATGGAACCGACTGGCTTTCCATACCTGTCTGCGGCGTCGTGGGCGGGCTCGTAGGCGGGACGTTCAGCCGTATCGTCGTGGTCATGGCGCGCGGAATTTCAAGCACCGTCGGTTTCGCCATCAAGCGCCATCCGGTCATCTTCGCGATGTTCTGCGGGATCGCGGTGGCCCTCTGCGGCCTGGCGTCCGGCGATACGATCTACGGCACCGGCTACGCGCAGGTCAAAGCCGCGCTCCAGGATGGCACGCCGCTGCCGTCGAATTTCGGCGCGCTGAAGTTTCTGGCAACGACATTTGCAGCCATCAGTGGGATGCCGGGTGGCATTTTCTCGCCGTCGCTGGCGATCGGGGCGGGGCTGGGGTCCAATATTGCCGAGCTGTTTCATGGCGCGCCGCTCGGCGCCATCATGCTGCTCGGCATGGTGTCTTACTTCGCCGGTGTGGTGCAGGCGCCGATCACCGCCTTCGTCATCGTGACCGAAATGACCGACAACCACGCTATGGTGGTGCCGCTGATGGCGGCGGCGCTGATCGCTTACGGAACGTCCCGCCTTGTTTGCGGCGAAGGAATCTATCACGCGCTGGCGAAGGGATTTCTCGCCAGCGCGGACGGGCCGTCGAAGCTTCCGTCCGATCAATCCCGCGTGCCGGCCTGATGGACTTGCGTTGGATTCATCCCGCGGCGGTTGCCGGAGATGTTTCCAGATAGCGCTGACGCAGTTCGCGCTTGAGCAGCTTGCCGCTCGGGTTCTTCGGCAGGCTGTCGACGAAGATAACGCGCTTCGGCGTCTTGAAATGCGCCATCGATTGCGCGCAATGATCGACGACGGCATCGCCTGTCAGCGTCTGGCCGTCCTTTACCACCACGATGGCGGTGACCGCCTCGATCCAGCGCGGATCGGGCAGACCGACCACGGCGACTTCGGAAACCTGCGGCAGCCGATAGATCATCTCCTCGACCTCGCGGCTGGCGACGTTTTCGCCGCCGGTCTTGATCATGTCCTTCATGCGGTCGACGACGGTGATGTAGCCGTCCTCGTCCACCGTGGCAAGGTCGCCGCTGTGAAACCAGCCGCCGGCGAAGGCCTCGGCGGTCTTTTCGGGGTTATTGTAATAGCCCGACAGCAGGTGCGGCGAGCGGTGAACGATCTCGCCGATCTCGCCGACGGCGACGTCGTTCATCTCGCTATCGACGACGCGGGTTTCGACATTGAGCGCCGGCTTGCCGGCCGAGCCTGCCTTTCGCAACTGATCTTCCGGCTTGAGCACGGTAGCCAACGGCGCGATCTCGGTCTGGCCGTAAAAATTCCAGAACCGCACCTTGGGCAGCCGCCGCTGCAACTCGAGCAGCACTTCCACCGGCATGATCGAAGCACCGTAGTATCCTTTCTGCAGGGTGCTCAGGTCGGTCTCGTCGAAGGCCGGCGAGCGCAGCATGCCGATCCATACCGTTGGCGGTGCGAAGAACGAGGTCACACCGTGCGCGGCGATCAGCGACAGGATCAGGTCGGGCGCGGGCTTGCCGATGATGATGTTGGTCGAGCCGAGATAGATCGCCGGGCCAAGGAATACGTCAAGCTGCGCGCAATGGTAGAGCGGCAGCGCATGCAGGACGACATCCTCTTCCGCCATGCCGCCTTCGACGATGCAACTGACGTATTGCCACATCACCGCTTCGTGGCTGAGCATCGCGCCCTTCGGCAGCGATTCCGTGCCGCTGGTATAGATGATCTGCGCCAGGTCGCGACTGTCGACGGAGGCGATCACCGGTGTGGCGTCCGCATCCAGCAGATCGTCGAACGTCGTCATGCCGGCCGGCGGTGCGGAGGACTCCTCGCCGGGCAGCCAGACCATCGATTTGACGGCGCAGTCTTTGGCCGACGCGGCCCGTGCCGCGTCGATGAAGTCCGGGCCGACCGCCAGCAGTGTTGCGCCGGAGCTTGCCAGGATGAACCGCACCTCGTCCGGGTTGAGCATGAAGTTGATCGGAACCAGCACCGCGCCGATCCGGGCCAGCGCGAAGCGTAACGCCGCGAAAGCGTGCGAATTGCGCGAGAGGACAGCGACACGCTCGCCCTTGGCAATGCCCGACTTGAGCAACCCGCGGGCCAGACGATTGCAGATCGCATCCATCTCCGCATAGGTCCACACGGTGTTGCCGCATATGATGGCGGTCTTGGCCGGAAGCCGCTGGGCAGATCGGCGCAGCAGGTCGCCGATGCTCTGGTCGCGCGCGTGCTGGATGGTGGTCGCAAGATTATCGGTCATGATCGCATCCTCCCCGGTGTTCTGTGAGGTGCCGAACGTCGAACGCGCCGGCCCCCCGCTTTTGCCAAGGCTGTAGCAGCCGGGCGCGGTGCCCGCAATTCGATGCAGTGCCCCAACGGCTGTGCAGCCGTGCAGGATCGGTCGGGGCTGGCGGGTAAATCTGGTTGATCGGAAAGGTTTGCCGGGGTCAGTTTCTGGCGGACTGGCCCGCATAAAACGCCCTGGCATCGGTGGTGAAGGCCTCGCGCGAGGCGACATGCGTATAGAGCATGTGGCCGCCGCGATAGACCTTGAACGTCACCCGGCCGGCGAGCTTCTCGGGCAGGTGATCCACGATGTATTTGTTGCTGGCGTAGGGGATGACCAGATCGCTGTAGCCTTGCGCGATCATGAGCCGGAACGACGGCTCGGTCGCCAGCAATTGCCGTATATCGTCGCTTGCATTGGCCTGCAGCCGGCCGCCTTTGCCCCAATCCCACTTGCCGTTGACGCCATCGGCGAGCAGTTCATAGGTCATCTCGGTCTTGAAGCCGAGATCGTTGCGGGCGTAGTCCACGAAGGCGCCGCCATAAGCGCGCACAAAACCGTCCAGCACCGGATCGTCGCCGCGCGCCGCATCCGATTCAGGATACGGATCGGGCGCGGCGAGCGTAACATCGTAATGGCTGACGACGGCACCGTCGCTGCCGCGCAGGTGCTTGACGTAAGCGTCGCGTATGAAGCCGCGCGATTTGGCGATCACATCCACGGGGAGGCCGGTCATCTCCGCGACGCGGTTGTAGAATGTCTTTGCCGTCTCGCTGGTCGGTGGCGGCCCTGCGAGCGTGGTCAGGTAATCGGTCAGTGCGAACTGCTCTGCCGCGTGAACGTCCTTGGTCGAAAACGCATTGCGGCGTTCGAGTTCGGCCGCGGCGAGCGACGGCAATTGCAGCGCAGCCCCGAGCGCATAGCGATTGGCGCCGAAGGTCAGCGCACCATCGATCAGTGGTGACAGCATGACGATGCCGGACACCACGACTCCCTGTTCGTCGCTGAGCGCGCCTGCGACTTTCGCGGCACGCAGGCCGCCGTAGCTTTCACCGAGCAGATAGACCGGCGACGATGTACGTCCGCTATGGGCGAGATACAGCGCGATGGTCTTGGCGATCGCCTGCGCATCCTGCTTCACGCCGTAGAAATTCTTGGCATCGTCGGCCTTCGCGGTGCGGCTCCATCCTGTGCCGATCGGGTCGATCAGGACGAGGTCGGTGAAGCCAAGCCAGCTATGCGGATTGTCGATCAGCTTGGCATTGGCGCCGTCGCGCTCGCTCGGTCCGAAGTCGAGAATCTTCGGTCCCACCAGACCGAGATTCAGAAAGGCGGATGCTGCGCCCGGGCCACCGTTGAAGACAAAGGTCAGGGGGCGGTTGGTCTTCTGTTTCCCGTCGTCCTTGGCGACATAGCTGGTATAGAATACCGCGGCCGAACGCTTGCCGCTCTGGTCGAACAGGTTCAGCGTTCCCGCGGTCGCCGTGTAGTTGAGCTTGCGGTCGCCGAGATCGAGCGTGTGCTGGGTGACGGCATCGGCCGGCAGCAAGGCGAGTAGACCGGGTCCGCCGGATGTTTCCGAAGCCTGCTTGTGTTCGCTGTCGCGTGGTGCGTCCTCCGCAGCCGCGAGCGCCGAAATACACAACAGGACGGCCAGCGCCGCCAGCAGTCGCCGGAACGGTTTCATCATCAAGGCATTGTCGCGAAAGTGCGCGGAGCGTCCAGCAAAGATAATGTGATCCGGCGATCGGGAACCGGCCACCGGGATAGCCGCGATTTACGTGCGCGGATTCATTGCGCCGAAACATCTTGCGGTCATGCTTCGGGCAACGCGCGATACGGGATCCACGTCGTCATGAGCCAGTCTGGACCGAGCCTCGCCCTCGCGATACAAGGGTTAACGAAGCGTTTCGACCGCCTGGCGGTGGATAGTCTCGATCTCACCATCCGTGCCGGCGAATTCTATGCGCTGCTCGGCCCGAATGGCGCCGGCAAGACGACGACGCTGCGCATGGTCGCTGGCCTGCTGCGCCCCGACGCCGGAGCGATCCATATTCTGGGCATCGATGCGTTGCGCGACCCGGTGGCGGCCAAGCAGCTCATCGCCTGGGTGTCCGACGAGCCGATGATCTATGACAAGCTGACGCCGCTGGAATATCTCGCCTTCGTGGCCGGCCTGTGGGGCTGCGATCCGCGCGCCGCCGAGGCTGCGGCGCATCGTCTGCTCGACGAGTTGGGATTGGCGCCCCATGCGCAGGAGCGCTGCGAGGGGTTTTCGCGCGGCATGCGGCAAAAGGTGGCGTTGGCTGGCGCGCTGGTGCACGACCCGCGTCTCATCATTCTCGACGAGCCGCTGACCGGACTGGATGCGATGTCGGCGCGGCTGGTCAAGGGTCTATTGCAGGATCGGGTGCGTAACGGCTGCACGGTGATCCTGACCACGCATATTCTGGAAGTCGCCGAACGCATGGCGGATCGTATCGGCGTTATCGCCGCGGGCCGTTTCGTGGCCGAGGGTTCGCTCGACGAATTGCGCCGGCGGAACGAGCAGGGCGAAGCCGACGGAAGCCGGAGCCTCGAAGACGTATTCGTGGCGCTCGTCGATCCCGAGGCGGCCGCCGCATGACCTCGAGCGCCAGCCTGACCTGGTTTGCCCGGCATGAAATCCGGCTGGCGTGGCGCGACTGGCTGGCGATGCTCCGCGGCGGCCGGCCGGCGCGGATGCGCAAGATGGTCATCGCGCTGGTGATCTTTGCGGCGCTGATGCACCTGCTGGCCTTTACCGTGGTCGGCCGCTTCGCCAATATCTCGACCACGGCCGACAAGACGACGTTCGTGGTCATCGCCGCGAGCCTGTTGCTGGCGTGGCTCCTGATGCTGTCGCAGGCCATCGAATCCGTGACGCGAGTGTTTTATTCGCGCGCCGATCTCGATCTGCTGATGTCGTCGCCAGTGGCTTTGCCGAATGTCTTCTCGATCCGCATGGGCGCGATCGCCTTGACCGTCACCGCGATGGCGCTGCTGATCGCCGCGCCGTTCATCAACGTGCTGGCGCTCGGCGGCGGCGTGCATTGGCTGACGGCCTATGGGGTCGTGGCGGCCATCGGGATCTCGGCGGCGGCGGTGGCGATCGCCTTCACGGTGATTCTGTTTCGTACCATCGGCCCGCGCCGCTCGCGGCTGGTGGCGCAGATCCTTGCCGTGGTGATCGGCGCGAGCTTCATCATCGGTCTGCAGATCGCCGCGGTGCTGTCTTACGGCACTTTATCGCGATTTGCGGTGCTGACCTCCGATGCGACAACCGCGTTCGCGCCGGAAGCAGGCAGTCTTATCTGGTTGCCGGTCCGCGCCGTGCTGGGAGACGGCTGGGCGTTGACCGCGGTGCTGGGATTCAGCCTGCTGTTGCTCGGCGTCATCATGGCGCAGTTTCTCCCCGGCCTTGCCGACGATGTCATGCGCGCTTCGACCAGCGCCATGCCGGTGATGACGCGGCGGCAGGGCAGCACGCGGTTTCGTGTCGCCTCGCGACAGCAGGCGCTGCGCCGCAAGGAGTTCGTCCTGCTTCGCCGCGATCCGTGGCTGGTGTCGCAGACGCTGATGCAACTGCTGTATCTGGCGCCACCGGCGCTGATGCTGTGGCGCAGTTTTGCCGATCGTGCGGATGCGGCCATGCTTGTCACGCCGGTGTTGGTGATGGCTGCCGGGCAACTCGCAGGGGGCCTTGCGTGGCTGACGATTTCCGGCGAAGACGCCGCCGATCTGGTCGCGACCGCGCCATTGCCGGCGTCGCGCGTGACCCGTGCCAAGATCGAAGTCGTATTGATGGTGGTTGCCGCAGTATTCGCGCCGCTGTTGCTGCCGCTGGTATGGAGCGCGCCGCGTCAGGTCGCGGTGGCGGCGCTCGGTATTGCCATCGCAACCATCTCAGCGACCGCGATCCAGCTTTGGTTCCGGGTTACGGCGCGGCGCAGCCAGTTCAGGCGACGCCAGACGGCGTCTCGGCTCGCGACCTTCGCGGAAGCTTTTTCATCGATTGGCTGGGCGGCAACAGCAGCAATGGGTTTGTCCAATCCTGTCATCGCCGCCATCACCGGATTGTTGACCCTCGCAGTCGTCTTTGCGACGTGGTGGTTCAGCCCGGCGAGAGGTTAAGGCCCGCCGGGCTGGCGACATCTTATCGATAATAGTCGCGCAAGGTGCGGCGTCGCGGTTGCCGCGTCATCAATACGCCGAGGGTAAAGCCGATGGCGCCTGCGGCGATCAGCGCCGTCAACGGTTGTTCCTTCACCTTCGAGGCGACCGCCGCGCTTCCATCGCGATAATATCCGCTACCGGCGTCGATCGCATCCTGCGCATAGCCGCTCGCCGCATCGCCGATATCGCGTGCAACATCCTTGGCTTGGCCGAACGCGTTTTGCACCGTACCGGCGGCTTCGCGCGCCCGGCCGGATGCCTCGGTTCCCGCATCGCCGGTCGCGCGCCCGAACGCGCCTTCAACCTTGCCGGCCACATCCTTTGCTGCGCCTGCAACCCGATCCTTGTCCATGTCGATTGATCTCCGTGGCGAGAAGCCGCCTGTTATCCAAGTTGTTGCCAATCAACTCGTGAGCGATGCTCCTGTTCCTGTGCTGCTTGAATTCTGCTCCGATAGGAAACCGATGGCGGTTGCAGCCGTTGTTGAGGGACAGCAAGGAGAGCAGCAATGATGGACACGTCGAAGATCAAGGAACACATGGACGTTCTCGATTCCGCCGGCAAGAAGATCGGACAGGTGGATCATCTCGAAGGCCAGGACAAGATCAAGCTGACCAAGAACAGTTCGCCGGATGGCAAACACCACTTCGTGCCGGTGAGCTGGATCGATCATGTCGATAGCCACGTCCACCTGAACAAGGCGGTGAATGACGTCAGCGCGCTGCAAATGGCGTCCTGAGATTTACTGCCGACTTGAAAGCAAAAGGCCCGCCGTTCTGGCGGGCCTTTTGTTTGGAGGTCTATTTCAGAGCTCGGAGTAAGGGCATTTACTCGGTTACTGATCCGGACAGGTATACTTTCCGGGAGACAGGCGGTTGAGTCCGCGACATACCAGCCGCCGCGCCATGGCCCGAAGCGGGCTGCGCGCCAACTGATAAAGGTAGAGCATTTCGATCATTGCGGTCTCCTGAAACCAGCGATGACATAGGTGCTGAGCCATTGCGCGAAAATGCCGCATTTGACCTAGCTGCCATGCGGTCGCCGCATGTGCGGAGGCGGTGGGACATCACCGCCTCTGCTGAAGGTCAGCCATGCAGTTTTTTCGCGGTCTCGGCGATCATCCGTCCCTGATAGCGCGCGCCGTCGAGTTCGTTGGCGCTGGGCAGGCGGCTGCCGTCGCCATCGGTAATGGTGGTGGCACCGTAAGGTGCGCCGCCCGTCACTTCCTTCACGCCCATCTGCCCGGCGAAACCGTAGTTCAGTCCGACGATGGTCATGCCGAAGTGCAGCAAGTTGGTGATGATGGAGAACAGCGTGGTTTCCTGGCCGCCATGCTGGGTTGCGGAAGAACTGAAGGCGCCGCCGACTTTCCCGTTGAGGGCGCCCTTGGCCCACAACCCGCCAGCCTGATCGAGGAAGTTCGCCATCTGCGAGGACATGCGGCCGAAACGGGTTCCGGTGCCCACCACAATGGCATCGTAGTTGGCTAGATCCTCGATCTTCGCCACGGGCGCGGGTTGATCGAGCTTGTAGTAGGATGCCTTTGCGACCTCGGCGGGCACGAGCTCCGGCACACGTTTGACGTCAACGGTTGCGCCGGCCTCGCGTGCACCTTCCGCCACGGCGTTCGCCATCGCCTCGATGTGACCGTACGCGGAATAGTAAAGAACAAGAACCTTAGCCATTGTCAGTCTCCAGTTGTTGCGACGATGCCTCGCCGCGAAGTCGGGTTTGTTGATTGCAGGTGGAATGTCGACGTCAGGCCGCGTCCACCAGTACCAGTTCGGAATCTTCCAGCGCCGTGATCTTCAGGATCTTCTCGTTGTTGATCGCGACGCCGTCACGGGCATTGGCGCGCACGCCGTTGACCTCGACGGCCCCGGTAGCGGGGACCAGATAGCCGTTGCGGTCGGCATCGAGCGTATAGTCGGCGCTCTCACCGGCCTTCAGCGTCGCGGCGAGTACCCGCGCGTCAGCTCGGATCGGCAGCGCTTCGGCGTCATCGTTGAAGCCGCTGGCCAGTGTCACGAACTTGCCGGAGCGGTTGTCCTTCGGAAACGGCTTGGCGCCCCAGCAGGGTTGTCCGCCTTCCTGCGTCGGCTCGATCCAGATCTGGAAGATCCGGGTCTTCACCGGCTCGAGGTTGTATTCGGAGTGGCGTACCCCGGAACCGGCACTCATCACCTGCACGTCGCCGGCTTCGGTGCGGCCCTTGTTGCCGAGGCTGTCCTGATGCGTGATCGCGCCTTCGCGGACATAGGTGATGATTTCCATGTTCGAATGCGGATGCGGCGGAAAGCCTGAATTCGGCGCGATTTCGTCGTCGTTCCAGACCCGCAGGCTGCCGTGGCTCATGCGCTTGGGATCGAAGTAGTTGGCGAATGAGAAGTGATGCTTGGCGTTGAGCCAGCCGTGGTCGGCGGCGCCGAGCGTGTTGAAGGGGCGAACTTCAATCATGGGATCAAGTCCTTTCATTGGGTTTGTTGTGCCATCGCCTCTTTTTGCGACGGTCGGGATTGTTGGTTCAGGCGCCGAAGCCGCCATCGACGTTGAGTACCGTGCCGGTGACGAATGATGCGCCGGGGCTGGCGAGAAACACGACACCGGCGGCGATCTCTTCCGGCGTGCCGTAGCGTTGCAACGCATGCAGCGTGCGCTGCGCCTCGGCGCCCGGTCCGTCCTTCGGGTTCATGTCGGTATTGATCGAGCCCGGCTGCAGCACGTTGACGGTGATGCCACGCGGGCCAAGGTCGCGTGCCGCACCCTTGGTATAGCCAACGACCGCAGCCTTGGTGGCGGCGTAGTCAGCCATGCCGGGGAACGAAGCGCGGGTGGCGATATCTGAGCCTATGGTGACGATGCGACCGCCGTCGCCCATCAGCTTCGACGCTGAACGGATCGCCGCAATCACGCCGTCGAGATTGATCGCATATTGGCGATCGAATGCGGCAATGTCGCTTTTCGGATCGTCGATTGCTCCGGTAATGGCGACGCCGGCATTGTTGACCAGGATGTCGAGCCGGCCGAAATGCGTCGCCACGTCCTTGACCAGTTGGTCGACGGCGGCGGGATCGGCCTGGTCGGCCTTGAATGCCTGCGCCTGCACACCCTTGCCACGCAACTCGGTAACCAGCGCTTCTGCCTTCTCGGGCGAGGCGACGTAACTGATGGCGACGCTGGCGCCTTCGTCGGCCAGTGCACGGGCCGACGCCGCGCCGATGCCGCGCGAACCGCCGGTAACGAGAGCAACCTTGCCTTTGAGCGATTGGGTCTGGGCCATGGAATGTCTCCGCTGTTCGAATTCCGATGGCGTCTAGATATCCGGTGGCAGGTAGTGCATAAATAGAAACTATAGAAACTCATTGTTTCAGGATTTGCGATGTCGAAGCTGCCGGATTTCGAGGCCCTCGCGATCTTCGCCAAAGTGGTGGAACTGCGTTCCTTTGCGGCGGCAGCGGCGGAACTGGCACTTTCCAAGGCAACGGTGTCCAAGGCGGTCACGCGGCTGGAGGAGCGGCTGGGCGCGCGGCTGTTCAATCGCACCTCGCGCCGGCTCGCGCTCACCGATGCCGGCCGTGCGCTGTCGGTGCGGGCCACGCAGCTGCTGGCGGACGGCGAGGCGGCGGAGAACGAAGCGCTGGCCCAATCCGCAGCGCCGCGTGGGCTCGTGCGATTCGCCGCGCCGATGTCGTTCGGGATCAAAGTGATCGCGCCACTATTGCCGGATTTCCTGAAGCAATATCCGGAAGTCTCGATCGATCTGCATCTGAGCGATGCGATGGTCGATCTGATCGGCGAAGGCTTCGATGTCGGGGTGCGGATCGCGAGCCTGCCGGATTCATCGCTGGTCGCGCGGCGCTTGTGCGCCATCCCGCGCTATACGGTGGCTGCGCCGTCCTATCTCAAGGCATACGGCCGGCCGACGCATCCGATGCATCTCGCCCAGCACAAGTGCTTCGGTTACGCCTATCTCTCAACGCCGGGAACCTGGCACTACACCAATGCCGACGGCGAGCAGGCGACGGTCCGCCCGTCGGGGCAGTTGCGCGTCAACAACGGCGACGCCGTGCTGCCGGCGCTGATTGCCGGACTTGGCATCGCCGATCTGCCCGAATTCATCGTCGGCGAAGCGATCGCGGCGAAGCAACTCGAGGTGATCCTGAAGGACTGGAAGCAGACCGAAGGTGCCGCTCATCTCGTCATGCCGCCCGGCGGACCGCGACCGGCGCGGGTGGAGGCGCTGATTGAATTTCTCGCCGGCCGGCTCGCCAAATCACGACCTCGCAGGGACAATTGAGGGGGCAGAATGCGGGTGAAATTTCCCGCGAATAAGATCTGAAAGCGGGTGGTTTCGCACCTGGGCCGGTTGCAAAATGGCTTAGATTTCCAACATAGAGGCAGCGCTGCTGCCCTCATGGAGCGAGCCATGACCGACAAGAAATTTGCATTGTTCGACACCGCAATCGGCGACTGCGGCATCGTCTGGGGCGAACATGGAATTGTCGCCGTGCAATTGCCGATGTCCGGTGACGAAAAAACGCGCTTACGAATTCATCAGCGCTACGGCGATATCGAGGAAGCAGCGCCGACTGCCGACGTGCAGCATGCCATCGACGGCATGATCGAATTGCTGGACGGCAAGCCGGTCGACCTCAGCGACATAGAACTGGATATGACCGACGTGCCGGAGTTTCACCGCAACGTCTACGAGATCGCGCGTACCATCGCGCCCGGTGCTACGCTGACCTATGGCGATATCGCCAAACGGCTCGGCGGCGTCGAACTCTCGCGCGATGTTGGGCAGGCGCTCGGCCGCAATCCGTGCCCCATCGTGGTGCCGTGCCATCGCGTGCTGGCGGCAGGCGGCAAGCCGGGTGGCTTTTCCGCGAATGGCGGCGTCGCTACAAAATTGAAAATGCTGGCGATCGAGGGCGCGAAGGTGAATTACACGCCGAGCCTGTTCGACTGAGTTATGGCGTGGCGAATGCGTCGCAACGGAAGCCATTGCCCCAGCGCTTGACGCGGCCCGCCGATGGCGAAGGGAAGTGCGCGAAGCAGCAGAGTGTATCGCTGTCGCAATAGCGCTCAAGGAATGTGCGACGGGTAGCGGCGGCCTGCACCTTGTCGACATCGAATTTCGCGGACAATTCCGGATAGCGCGCCTGCAGCGGTGAATGGATCAGGTCGCCGGTCATCACCGCTTCGTCCTTGCCGCGGCCAAAGGCGATGGCGATATGGCCAGGCGTGTGGCCCGGCGTCGGCATTAGGCGGACGTGATCGCCGATCTGGTAATCGTTGCGGACCAGTTCCGCCTGCTTTGCATCGACGACCGGCAGCACGCTGTCGCCGAACGGCGCCACCGGCGTTTTGGCGTGCTGGGCGGTCCAGTAGTCGAACTCGGTCTGTCCGAACACATAACGCGCGTTGGGAAACGTCGGCACCCAGCGGCCGTTCTCGAGCCTTGTGTTCCAGCCGACATGATCGACGTGCAGATGCGTGCACATCACGTAATCGATGTCGCCCACACCAAGCCCGACCGCCGCGAGCGCGCGCATATAGGTATCGTCGGATTTCATATTCCACTTGTCGCGGCCGGGACGCGGCTTGTCGTTGCCGATGCAGGTGTCGATCAGAATGGTGTGGTGCGGCGTGCGGACGACGTAGGACTGGAACGCGAGGATCAGGACGTCGTTCGGATCGATCGCGCCGGCCTGTCGCAGCCACGGCCGGTTTTCGGCCAATTGTTCCGGGGTGAGATCGGGCAGCATGTCCAGCGCAGGCAGAAAGGTGGTTTCCTGTTCGACGATACTCTGAATGGCGAGATCGCCTGCACTGTGAATAGCGCTCATGGAATGATCCGTGATCAAGTGGGCGGAATAGAAACTTTCACCGACGGCCGCTGCAGCATCTTCTCGTTGAATGCGGCGAGTTTTGGAAAGCTGTTGCGCCAGTTGCAATCGGGAAACCGGAAGTCGGCATAGCCGAGCGCGCAAGCCAGCGCGATCTGCGTAATGTCGAGTGGCCGCGCCAGCACATCCGGCTGGGCCTCGAACCGCGTAAAGCCCTGCCAGGCGCGGTCCCACTGATCGTCGTACCAGACCTGCCAGCGCAACGCTTCGGGACGCAGTAGCTTCTCGTAGCGGCACAGCAGCATCGCATCGAGCATGCCTTGCAGCATCGAGTGCTCGCTCTTCACCTTCCAGCGCGCGGCACCGGAAGCCGGAATCAACTTGTTGCCGGCGAGGTCGTCGAGGTATTCGCAGATCACGAAGGAATCCACGAGCACGGTGCCGTCGTCGAGGATCAGTGCCGGCAGTTTTCGCAGCGGGTTGACATCATGGGCGTAGGCCTCGTTCGGCGTTCCCGGCGCAACGGTTGCCGACACCAGTTCGATCTTGTCGATCAGTCCGAGTTCGATCGCGCAGATGCGCACCTTGCGAGCAAACGGCGACGCCGGAGAGAAGGTGAGCTTCATCATCGTGACCTTGAAGATATGACGTTACAGGAGAAATATCTGTCGTCGTCCTGAGGCGCGTGCCGAGCGGCGCGCTCCTCAGGATGACGATTCCATCGTCCGGTAGTTATGCCGCGACGATCTTCTGGCGCTGTTCGCCGAGCTTGGCGATACCGAGCGTGACGACGTCGCCGACGTTGAGGAATTTCGGCGGCTTCATGCCGAGACCGACGCCGGGCGGCGTGCCGGTGGTGATGATATCGCCGGGCATCAGGGTCATCATGGCGGAGAGATAGGAGACGATCTTCGGCACGTTGAAGATCATGGTGGCGGTGGAGCCGGTCTGGCAGCGGGTGCCGTTGACGTCGAGCCACATGTCGAGCTTGTGCACGTCGCCCACTTCATCGGGAGTGACCAGCCAGGGGCCGAGCGGCCCGAAGGTGTCGTGCGATTTGCCTTTGGTCCACTGGCCGAGGCGGTCGAGTTGAAAGGCGCGTTCGGAGACGTCGTTGCAGACCGCGTAGCCGGCGACATGCTTCAGCGCATCGGCCTCGCTGACATACTTGGCGCGGCTACCGATGATGATTGCGAGTTCGACTTCCCAATCCAGCTTGGTCGAGCCGCGCGGCTTTTCCACGTCGTCGTTGGGACCGCACAGGCTGTTGATGCCTTTCATGAACACGATGGGTTCGGCCGGAATAGGCATGCCGGATTCCGCGGCGTGATCGGCATAGTTCAGGCCGATGGCGATGAATTTCGGGGCGCCGCCGACGGGGGAGCCGATGCGCGGCGAACCGCTGACGGCAGGAAGCTTCGCGGGATCGAGCGCCGCGAGTTTCGTCAGGCTGGCGGGGGAAAATGCGTCACCGGCGAGGTCGCCAATCTGTCCCGACAAATCGCGCAACTGGCCGGATGCATCGATCAGTCCCGGCTTCTCGCTGCCGACGGCGCCGTATCTCACAAGTTTCATCTGTCGTCTCCCTGCGGTCTTGTTGGTTGGGGTGTTTCATGGAACAGCGCGCGGCATAATTCAACCGCTGACTGCGTGCTGGAGGGCTTCGAGCCGGAACGCTGTGCCGTCGCGCTTGATGTGGCCGGCGCTGAAATGGCCACCGATCACCAGCGTCGGCGTGTCGGCGAAGCGCGAAAACAGATCGCGACGCGTGCCGATGGATTGCACGGGATTCGAGTCGAAATTCGACGACCAGTCGAGGTGCGCCATCTGGCATGGATGGTGGGCAACGTCGCCGGTCAATAGCGCGCTCTCGCCCTCCGAGACGATGTGGATGCTCATGTGGCCAGGGCTGTGGCCCGGCGTCGGAATAAGCGTGATCTCATCGCAGAGCTTGTGATCGCTGGCGACCAGATCGACCCGCCCGGCTTCGACCACCGGCCGCACGGAATCATCGAACACGGCCTTGTGTTCGTCGCTATCGCTGTGCGCGGCCCAGTAGTCGTATTCGGTCTTGCCGAAAACGTAACGCGCGTTGGGGAAGGTCGGCATCCATTTGCCGTCCGACAACCGAGTATTCCAGCCGACGTGATCTACATGCAGATGCGTGCACAGCACCGTATCGATCGAGTCCGCCGGGTATCCGGCCGCCGTCATGGTCTCGAGAAACGGATTGTTGAGATGATTCCAGGTCGGCACCTTGCGGCCCTGCTTGTCGTTGCCGATGCAGGTGTCCACCACGATCCGTTGCGTCGGCGTTTCGACCACCAGGGAATGCACGCTCATGCGCAGCCGGCCTTCCTCGGTCGCGAAATGCGGAATCAGCCATGGCAATTGCTGGATTTTGTCGTTGGTGGCCTGCGGGAGGATGAAGCGGGTGCTGCCGACCGTCTCCATTTCAACGATTTTGGTGATCTTGACCTTGCCGACCGTCCAACTCATCCAGCGTTTCTCCTGCTTTCGGCTTTTTTGAACTCTGAAGATGAAACTTTCACGGCATTCGCGCAATGGATCATCTTCGCGCTCCCGGCGTTGTCTTGTCGGATAGCATAGGAGCGGTTCATGCCCGAGCTTGCAATTTCACCCGAGAAAGTCAGCTTTCTGATCGAGAAGGCGCGCGAATTCGACGTCAAGGATGTGGTGACGGATACCGATTCCGGCTCCAACGCCTCGGATGACAGGATGATCGATGTGCTCGAGGATCGCGCCGACGATCCGGTGGTGCGTGAGATCAAGGGCTTCATCCATGGGCTGAGTCAGGACGAACAGATCGATCTGGTTGCATTGATGCGGCTCGGCCGCGGCGACGGCAGCATCGAGGAATGGAGCGACCTTCGGCGAGAGGCCGCGGAAGGCGCCAACGGGCGGACCGCAAGCTATCTGCTCGGTGAACCGTTGCTCAGCGATTTCCTCGCCGAAGGGCTCGACGAATTCGGACTGACGTGGGCGGATGAACGCACCACGCCAGCCGGGTAGGGCGCTCGCGATTACATCGTGCCGGGATAGGCGCCGCCATCCAGCAGGATGTTCTGTCCGGTGATGAAGCCGGATTTTGCGCCGCACAGGAATGCGCAGGCGAGACCGAATTCCTCGGGATCGCCGAAACGTCCGGCCGGATTTTCGCTGGCGCGCTTCTTCATGATTTCTTCGGTCGAAACGCCGGCAGCCTTGGCCTGACCTGCCGACACGTTGCGAATCCGGTCGGTGTCGAACGGGCCGGGGAGCAAGCTGTTGATGGTGACGTTGTCGCGCACGGTCTTGCGTGCAATCCCGGCGACGAAGCCAGTGAGGCCGCTGCGGGCGCCGTTGGAGAGGCCGAGCACGTCGATGGGCGCTTTCACCGCCGCGGATGTGATGTTGACGATGCGACCGAATTTGCGGGAAATCATGCCGTCGACAGTGGCCTTGATCAGTTCGATTGGCGTCAGCATGTTGGCGTCGATGGCCTTGATCCAATCGTCGCGGGTCCAGTTGCGGAAATCGCCAGGCGGCGGGCCGCCCGCATTGTTGATCAGGATGTCGGGGTTCGGACAGGCCTTGAGCGCTTCAGCGCGTCCTTCCGGCGTGGTGATGTCGCCCGCGACCTCATTCACTTCGACGCCGGGATAGGCCTTGCGAATTTCCGCCGCGGTCTTCGCCAGCGCCTCGGCGCCACGCGCCGTCATTGTGATGTGCACGCCTTCCGCCGCGAGGGCGATGGCGCAGCCGCGCCCCAGGCCCTTGCTCGATGCGCATACCAGCGCGCGACGTCCTTTGATTCCAAGATCCACTGTTTCACTCCCGAATGAAGATTGGTCGGATGGTTCTGGCTCGCACTGTAGCCAGCCTCGCGCGCCGTGATAAGTCACGGTGCGGTGTGCAAATGCATATCAGGCATCGGACTTCTAGTTGGCCCTCATCTCCGCTTTGATCATGTCGGCGGCTTTTTCACCGATCATGATGGTCGGCGCGTTGGTGTTGCCGCCGATCAGTGTGGGCATGATCGAGGCGTCGGCGATACGCAGGCCCTCGAGTCCATAGACCTTCAATTGCGGATCGACGACGGCCATCGGATCGTTGACGCCCATCTTGCAGGTGCCGACCGGATGATAGACCGTGTCGACGCGCTCGCGCAGCACCTTGCGGATGTCGGCATCGCTCTCGATGCCGGGCGTGAAGATGTCGGAGGTTTGCAACGCCTTCAGCGCGGGCGCATCGAGCAACCGTTTGGTCAACCTGAAACCAGCGACCATGGCATCGATATCAGCTTCCTCGCCGAAGAAATTGGGATCGATCGCCGGGGCCTGCATCGGGTCGGCGCTTTGCAGCCAGACGCTGCCGCGACTTTGCGGTCGCAGCAGGCAGACATGGCAGGAAAAGCCGACGCGATTCCAGCGCGGCTTGCGGCCGTGATCTTCGATCATGCCGGTGCAGAAGTGCAACTGAATATCCGGCGCGTCGAGATCGGGGCGTGTCTTGAGGAAGCCGCCGCATTCCGCGACGTTGGACGTCATTGGGCCGCGTCGCTCGCGGCGATATTGCCCGATGCCCTTGAGGATGCGTCCGATGCCGCTGAACGACAGGCCTGCGAAGTAAGGCGCGTCCGACGTGAAGCCGAACACGAAGTCCGGATGATCCTGCAGGTTCTTGCCGACGCCCGGCAGATGATGTGTCGATGCGATACCGTGTTTGGCGAGTGCGTCGGCGTCGCCGACTCCGGACAGCATCAACAATTGCGGGGTCTGGAACGCGCCCAGGCTGAGGATGACTTCGCGCCGCGCGCGGATTTCATGTAGCTCCTTGCCTCGACGATATTTCACGCCGACCGCGCGCTTGCCCTCGAAGATGATGCTGGTGGCGTGGGCGCCGGTCTCGACCTGCAGATTTGTCCGTCCGCCGATAAACGGATGAATGTAGCCGCGTGCCGCGCTCCAGCGCTCGCCATTCTTCTGCGTCACCTGATAGATGCCGAGGCCTTCCTGCTCCTCGCCGTTGAAATCGTCGCGGATGCGGAATTGCGATTCCCGCGCGGCCTGCAGATAGATCTCCTGCACCGGATTGTCGGATTGCAATTTGCTGACGCTCAAGGGGCCGCCTTTGCCGTGATATTCGCCGCCCAATTCCGAATTGTCTTCTGAGCGCTTGAAGTAGGGCAGCACATCGGCATAGGACCAGCCGGCGTTGCCGAGCGAGGCCCAGTGGTCGTAGTCGCTGCGATGGCCGCGAATGTAGACCATGGCGTTGATGGCGGAGGAGCCGCCGAGCGTCTTGCCGCGTGGTTGATAACCGATGCGGCCGTTCAGCCCCTTCTGCGGCACGGTATCGAAGGCCCAGTTGTTGACTTTGCCCGACACCATCAGCACCAGTGCTCCCGGCGTGGTGACCACCCAGTTGTCACCCTTGCCGCCGGCTTCAAGCAGCGCCACGGAAATATTGGGATCCTCGGACAGGCGGCCGGCAACGGCGCAGCCGCCCGAGCCGCCGCCAACGACGACGTAGTCAAATGTATCAGCCACAGCGTATTCCCCCTCGGAACTATTCTTTGGTGTTTTGTGCAATCAGGACATGAAACGCAGCAATTTTTCCATCCGCGCGATCCTGGCGCCGTAGGGCGGATAGAGATCGGCAAATCGATTGAGCGGCGAACGATAAAACACCGGCTTCAACTTACTCAAGGCGCGGAAACCCCATTCGCCATGATAGGCGCCGATGCCCGATGCGCCGACGCCGCCCATCGGCTGGTTGACCTGCGTAAAATGAAACAGGCAGTCGTTCACGGTGACGCCGCCGGAAACGGTCTGCGACAGTACGTTGTCGCGAGCCGTATCATCGGTGCCGAACCAGTACAGCGCTAGCGGCCGGTCGCGGCCGTTGATGAAGCCGATGGCCTCGGCGGTATTGGCGCAACCGATCACCGGCAGAATCGGCCCGAAGATTTCCTCCTGCATTACTTTCATCGCAGGCGTCGCGCCGACGACGATGGTCGGCGGAAATTTGCGCTGCGCTTTCCAGGCAGGCTCATCGGGTGATGCGATCCGTAGAAGGCGTGCGCCTTGCGCGGCCGCATCCTGCGCGAGGCTTTCAAGCCGCGCGAAATGCCGCTCCGAAATGATTGAAGTGTAGTCGGTGTTATTCGGATCGGTCCCGAACATCCGGCGCATGTTGTCGAGCAGCTTGCCGGCGAACGCATCCACCGCGTTGGGCGGCACCAGTGCGTAGTCAGGTGCAATGCAGGTCTGCCCAGCGTTGAGCAGCTTGCCGTAGGCGATGCGCTCGGCTGCTTGATCGAGGTTGGCGGAGCGGTCGACGATTGCCGGCGACTTGCCGCCCAGTTCCAGCGTGATCGGCGTCAGGTTGCGGCCTGCGGCTTCGGCGACGAGACGGCCGACGCGGGTCGAGCCGGTGAAGATCAGGTGATCGAACGGCAGCGCGGAGAACGTTTGCGCGATGTCGCCGTCGATATTCGTCACCGTCATCTCGGCCGCGTCGAACTTGGCGGCGATCACCTCCT
Organism: Xanthobacteraceae bacterium; assembly: GCA_024508855.1. GTDB lineage: Bacteria > Pseudomonadota > Alphaproteobacteria > Rhizobiales > Xanthobacteraceae > 62-47. The sequence goes on along the minus strand of JANINJ010000085.1, from coordinate 14,040 downwards.
GCAGCAATGCTGCGAAGCGCGGGACCAGTTCGCTCGGCTTGATCATCACCCGGTTGCCCGCGGCAATGGCCGCCACCGCCGGCGCGAGGGTCAACTGCAACGGATAGTTCCACGGCGCGATAATGCCGACGACGCCGAGCGGCTGCGGGATCAAGCGATTTGTCGCCGGGAAGAACTGAAGCTGGGTCGCGATACGCTGCGGCGCCATCCAGCGCTTGAGGTGGCTTGCGGCGTGTTTGATTTCGCCCAGCACGAACAGGACCTCGGCGATCGAGGTCTCGACCTGTGAGCGATGGCCGAAATCGGCGGAAATGGCCTGGCTGAAGCGCGCCTCGTTATCCGCGACGGCAGTGCGCAATCGCGTCAGGCGGTCGAGGCGTTCGGCCAGCGAGGCGGGCGGCGCACCGCGTGAGAGTTCCGTCATCCGGTGAAAGCCGGCCTCGAGGCTCGCGTTTTTGACCTGCTGATCCATCCCGTTTCGCTCCCGGCTGCCCCTTTGGTGACGGATGCTGTTCCTTCGAACACTTTTCCGCAAGGGCAGACATTGGATAACACCTTGAAAATGCTAGCAAGCTAGGGAGCTTCGCCGCGGTGTCATAAAATATGCAAAAGATGCTCCGCAGCCCTTTCCAAAGCGGCCCGGCATTGGTACATACGCCCCGCGCCACGGGCTTTGCCCTGGTTCGCCTTCTCAGGAAGCCTCCGGATGGGACCGATCGACGCCCTTGGGCGTTGGTCAAATGACCATCGGCTTTCGGAAGGATCGCACGGTTTAACGCGGGGTGGAGCAGCCCGGTAGCTCGTCAGGCTCATAACCTGAAGGTCATAGGTTCAAATCCTATCCCCGCAACCAACGATACTGAAACTCCCGCAGCGCAAGCCGCGGGAGTTTTTGTTTTGGCAGGCTTTTCATGATCTTAGCGAGTTGTTCTGCCTCGAAACGTCGCCGTTCGTTCCTCTCTCAATAAATAACACCGCGGCAGTGACGCGGGGGGCAATCTTGTCCGCTGTGATCTTCGGTGTCGCGCCGTTGAGCCGACTTGTCGCGCGCATCGCGCGAGGCCTCGGTGACGCTGGCGTATCTATCGCGCTGATAAGTTCGTGCCAGGCACCAAAGCCTGTCATCGAAAATACGCAGCTTGAGGTCTCTACACCTCCGTGATGGTCCGCGCCTTTGGATGGAGCGTGCTGCGTCGCCTGTTTGCACTCGCATTTCTCGAAGATCGAGCGCGGTCTTTCCAACAGGGTGCTTGCGTACGTATATCTTGTAGTATATCACTACAATGACAGTAACATACTAAATGGGGAAGCGCCTTTGGACACTCGCAATCCCACGCGTGTCGATAGTGACGTGCTTGTCGTTGGAGGGGGCGCTGCCGGCGTCGCGGCCGCAATCGCAGCCGCCCGGAATGGACTCAGCGTAACGCTTGTCGAGCGTTACGGGTTCTGCGGTGGAGGAGCGGTTGCAGGATTGTCCGGCACGGTTTGCGGACTCTATGAAGCAACGAACAACGTCGCTGCCGGGCCGAAGCAGGTGGTGTTTGGCTTTGCTGACGAATTTTGCCGTCGGCTGGAAGCGATGGGCGGTCTCGCGGATCCGGTTCTCTATGGAAAGACCTGGGCCCGGGTTCACGATCCTCTGGTCTGGCGGGAGGCGGCCGATGCGATGCTGCGCGAAGCCGGCGTGCGCATCATCTTCCATGCGGTCGCTAACGACGTGCATATGAACGGTAACAAGATCGAGGGCCTCGGCATCTGGACCAAGCAGGGACCGATCGATGCGCGCGCCAAGATCGTGATCGACGCCAGCGGCGACGCCGACGTCGTAGCGATGGCCGGGTTGCCGAACTTTGTCGGCGACAACGGCAAGGTTCAGAACCCCACCATGATTTTCCGGATGATGGGCGTCGACGTCGATCGCTTCATCACTGAATATGGCGCCGACACCATCATGCCGGAGAAAATCTCCGCCATGATCCGAGCCAAGCACAATGCCGGCGATTACAAGCTGCCGCGTGCCAAGATCTGGCTGTTCGCCACGACGCGGCCGAACGAATTGCTTTGCAACTGCACGCGCGTGATTGGTCCGGATGGACGTGAACTCAACACGTTGTTTCATCAGGATTTCACCGACGCTGAAATCGAGGGCCGGCTGCAGGCGCGGGAATACGCGCGTTTCTTCCGCGATAATCTGGTGGGTTGCGAGGCCGCATTCCTCAACGATACTGGCGTTCAGGTCGGTGTCCGCCAGACGCGTCAGGTGTCGGGCGTGAAACGGCTGACGAATGCCGATGTGGTGCAGGGGACCAAGTTTGCCGATGGCATCGCCGTCTCGCCATGGCCGATCGAACTGCATGCGGGCGAGAAGCCGAAAGTCGAATGGCTGCTCAACGATTACTACGAAGTGCCCTACGGCTGTTTCGTTCCCGAGCGTGGAGAGGGTCTGCTCGTCGCCGGCCGCTGCCTGTCTGCAGAGCATGAGGCAGTCGCATCCGCACGCGTGACCGCCCAGTGTTTCTCGTATGGTCATGCCATTGGTCATGCGGCCGTGCTGGCCATACGCAACAACATGGCGCCACGCGATATCGACGGCCGGGATGTCAGGGCCGCGGTCAACGCCGATGGCGCGCGCATCGACTGACAGGGGCAATTCATCGATGATCAAGTCCGATATTGAAGGCGCAATTGCGGTTGTCACGATCAATCGCCCTGAGCGTCGTAACGCGCTTGGGTCGCAGTTGATGCACGATCTTGGTGCTGCACTGGTCGCTGCCGAACGTAACGATGCGGTCCGTGCGGTGGTGCTGACCGGTGCGCCACCGGCCTTCTGCGCGGGCAGCGATCTGAAAGAACTTGCGGGACTGTCGATTGCAGAAATGTGCCGGCACGAGTCCGAGACGGCCGCCTTCGCGCGTGCCATCGGTTATCGCGCAAAGCCGGTGATCGCAGCGGTTGAGGGCTATGCGCTTGGCGGCGGATTCATTCTTGCGGCGTCCTGCGACATCGTCGTGAGCGCGTCGAATGCGCGCTGGCATTTGCCGGAGGCGCCGAATGGTTGGCTGCCGCCGTGGGGGCTGACGGCGCTGTTGACGCGCGTTGGACCGGTGCGCGCACGTCGTCTGACCTGGGGGGCTGCCCCGATCGATACGATCGAGGCGGCGCGTATCGGGTTGGTCGATGACGTCGCCGAGCCGGGCGCGGCGTTGTCCCGCGCGATGCAGGTTGCCACCGATCTCGCGGCGGTGCCGCGCGAGGCCATTGCCTCCACCAAACGCTTTTTCGAGCCGTTCATCATGGCGGATGCCGAGCGGCTCGATGAAGTTTCGTCTCGGGAATTCGCGTTGAACTGCGAAACACCGAGCTCTCGCAAAACCTTCGAACGTTTTACGGTGAAATCGTGAGCAAGATCGTCGATGCCGCGACAGCAGTCGCTTCAATTCAGGATGGATCCACGGTCGGCTGCGTCGGCGTGATCGGATGGGTGACGCCAGATACGTTGCTCAAAGCGCTCGGCGACAGGTTTCGCAACGGCGGCAGCCCGAAAAACCTGACTTTCTATTTCCCGGTCGGGACCGGCGACGCGCAGGGCATCAAGGGCATGGACCATGTGGCGCAAGAGGGACTGATGAAGCGCATGGTCGGCGGATCCTATATCAATCCGGTGGATCCGGTGACCGGCAAGCGCCCTGAACTGATGCGCCTGATCCGTGAGAACAAGATCGAAGCCTATTCCTGGCCGATCGGCGCCACCATGCATTGGCTTCGCGAAGTCGCTCGACGCAGTCCCGGCTACATGACGCAGATCGGGCTCGGTACCTATATCGATCCCGACAATGGCGGCGGCAGATTCACCGAGCGGGCACATGACGATCTCGTCCGAAAGATAGACTTCGAGGGCCAGTCCTACCTGTTCTATCCGACGTGGAAGCTCGATACCGTCTTCATCTATGCATCGTCGTCGGACGAGTTCGGCAATCTGTCGTTCGAGAACGAGGCGCTGGTGTCTTCGAACATTGCGCTTGTTCTTGCCGCGAAGGCTCACGGCGGCCGCGTCATCGCGCAGGTGCGCCGCGCGGTTCCTTACGGTGAACGTCCGGCGTCCGAGGTGCGGATTCCGGGGATGTTCGTCGACGCCGTCGTTGTCGACCCGGCGATGATGATGACCACCGACGTCAAGTTCGATCCGGTATTTTTTGGCGGAAAGCGTAAGCCATTGAACGAACTGCCGCCGATTCCACTATCCGCCGATAAAGTCGTCGCGTTACGGGCTGCGAAAGAGGTGCGGAAGCACGAGCTTTCGATTTTCGGATTCGGTGCTGCCGCCGACGTGCCGCTCGTGATGGCGGAGCAGGGAATGTTCAAGGGCGATGGACTCAAGGACTACTGGTTCACCACCGAACACGGCTCCTATGGCGGGATCGTCATGTCGGGATGGCAGTTCTCGGCCAACCTGAACCCCGACGCAATTCTTGACGGCGTCTATCAGTTCGACGCCATTGACGGCGGGCTGTGTCGCTTCGCGGCGCTCGCATTCGCGCAGTTCGATCAGCGGGGACTGGTCAACGTCTCGAAGTTCGGCGTCGCCAATCCGGGTGCGGGCGGCTTCATCGACATCGCGCAGAGTGCTGAGCGTCTGGTATTCACCGGGACCTTCACCACGGGCGGGCTTGACGTCGCCTTCGACGACGGAAAGCTGAAAATCGTGAAGGAAGGCAAGGTCCGCAAATTCGCAAAGCAGGTGGAGCACATCACATATGCCGTCACCGATGGCGTTAAACGCGGGCAAACAGCCCAGGTCATGACCGAGCGTGCGGTGTTCGAAGTGGCACCGGAAGGCTTGATCCTGACCGAAGTCGCTCCCGGCATCGACGTGCGTCGCGACGTCCTTGGCCAGATGGAATATGCCCCGTGGAAAGTCGCAGACAATCTGAAGCTGATGGACGCTCGCTTCTTTACCGATCAGCGTGCCGCGACGGAATTCGCGGAAAAGGCCGTCTAAACGACGCTTCTGTCTCCAATCGGCAAGCGCATCGGCTTAGCTGCGGGAGCCGACGCTGACTTCGAAAATCCGCCGGGTATAGTTCTCGATCTGCTCCATCAGGGCGGTGACGTTGGCAAGCGCCCGCTTCTCGTCCTGACGGGCGACGGCCCGCGCGCGCTCGGCATGAAGATGGCCCATCGCGCCGAGGTTCTGTAGATCCGATTCATATCTGTAATAGAACCGCCGCGACATCGCATGAAGCGGTGAGATCGATCTGGCGGCAAATGGATTTCCGGCAGCTCTGGCGATCATGTTGTTCGCCTTGAACACTTCGCGCAGATACTTCTCGAGATTGCCATGCGCGCCGGCGTTCTCGATCTCTTCGGCGGTGGCGAGAAGGCGTTCGCGGTCGCCGGCGAGGATGCGCCGCGCAGCTCGGGTCGAAATGAAGATTTCCAGTTCGCGTCGGAACTCGATCACCAGCAATTGCTCGTGCGTATTGATTTCCGTGATCATCAGGCCGTGCCGCGGCAAGATGCTGACCAGATAGTCTGCCTGCAAGCGCTTCACGGCCTCGCGCACCGGCGTGCGGCCGATGCCGATCTTCTCCGCCAACCCTTCCTCGGACCAATGACTGCCGGGCGGCAGCTGCAAGGTCACGATCATCTCTTCCAGCCGTCGATGAGCCGTATCGGCTTGCGACTCTGGAGGAAGGGGAATCTCAGCCTTTTTCGCCATTTGAAAAGTGAAATCCTTGCGCGTGAAAGAACGTGAAATGGGTCGGTCCCGATTACGAATATCCCCGGCGCTGCTTCGGGCACAAGCGCCAGGGCGGAGTGGTCCGTCGATGCGCACATCTTAGTTGGCCAGTTCGGGCGCGGCTTCGGCCGCAGCGTGGCCGCTGGTTACCTCTCAATCTTGTTGCTGCATCTCCGATCACGTGCGGCGCCATACCAATAATGGGTTGACGAAACTTTTGTAAGATATTACTAGTACGTCACACAACAAAGACACAAGGGGAGGAGTGGATGAGCGGATCGAAAAGAGCCTTGCTTGCGGGGATCGTCGCTTCCGGATTGCTGTGGGGGCAAGCGGCGCGGGCGGAAGACGTCGTCAAGATTGGACAGATCGAAGCGCTGACCGGTGCCACCGCAACCTATGGATGGATGTCGGCGCAAGGCACCAAGGTTGCCGTCGAGGAAATCAACGCCAAGGGCGGATTCAAGGTCGGCGACAAAACCTACAAGCTTGAACTTTTGCAGATGGACACGCGCGGTGAGCCGCGTGAAGCGACGGTCCAATTCCGCAAGATGATGGAAGACAAGGTCCACTTCGTATTCGGACCTTTTCTGACCAACGTCTTCAACGCAATCGAACCGATCGCCAATCAGAACAACGGCAAGTTTCTGCTGTTTGCCGGCGCGACTTCCGCGCATAACGCGTTGGGCAAGCCCGATCACGACTATTTGCTGCGTACCTGGAATTGGGATGCAGGCTCTGTCGGCTTTGGCAAGCTGATGGTCGATTACCTGAAAAAGCTTCACACCAAGAAGGTGGCGATGCTTTTCCAGAATGACGCCTTCGGCAAGACGGCGGTAGATATCTATAGCGGTCTGTTCAAGGACGCCGGCATCGAGCTTCAGGTCGAACTGTTCGAGCCCGGCACCAAGGACTTCAGCGCATCGCTTGCAAAACTTGCCGCAGGCAAGCCGGACATTCTGTTCCCGGGTTATTCGGATGCCGTACTCTATGACATCGTCAGGCAGTCGACCGAATCCGGTTTTGGCAACCGTTTCTTCCTCGTGCGCGGCTCGATCGGCCCGGCGCTGAAGAACAAGGACGCGATCCAGGACTACATCGCGTACGTTCCGAAGTATTTCGAAAGCGCGGAAAAGACCGAGCCGAAGGTCAAGGCTTTCATCGAAAGCTACAAGAAAATCTTCAAGCGTGATTTCCCCTACGACCAGGCGCCGCTGTGCTCATCCTCGTGTTACGACCACGTCTATATGCTGGTGGAAGCCATGCAGAAGGCCGGCACTGTCGATGACGTCGCCAAGATCCGTGCCGCGCTGTTGAACATGACCTACGACGGATTGTGGAAGATCAAGTACGACAAGACCGGCGAAGCAGTGTTCGGATTCGACGTCATCCATGTCCGCAAGGGCGGCGCGATCGAGACGGTCCAGTACGACCCGACCAAGGAGTAGCTCCCCTTCGCCGCGCACCGGCTTTGCCCGGAGCGCCATCTTCAGGACAGCCCTTCCGTTTTCGGAAGGGCGTCCTTCAGGTGTGTCTTCTCACCGGATATCAATTCAATGACGCAGCTAGTCATCGGGCAAATGCTCAACGGCGTGATCGTAGGCTCGCTCTACGGCATCATCGCGCTGGGCGTGACGCTCACTTTCGGGCTGACCGGTATCGTGAATTTCGCGCTCGGCGCGTTCATGATGTTCGGGGCCTATGCGACGTGGTACCTGTATGACGTCGTGGGTCTGCCGTACCCCGCGGCGGTGCTGGGCGCCGTGATCTTCGTCAGCATCGTCGGTTACATCTCCGATCGGGCATTGTTCCAGTTCACCCGCGGCAATCTGGTCAATGGTCTGCTGGTTTCGATCGGGATGATCTCGGTGTTCGAGGCGCTGGTGCTTGCCGCGTTCACGACCACGCCGAAGGACCTCACCTATGTGCTGCCGGGCGCATTGCATGTCGCCGGCATCGTGCTGCCGAAAATCAAGGTAGCTGTGTGTGTGGTATTCCTTGCAGTGATCTTCGGGACCTATCTGGCGTTGACGCGCACCTGGCTGGGACGCGCTGCGTTTGCCTATGCGCAGAATCCCGAAGCGGCCGCGCTGATGGGTGTTCGCACCGGCCGCCTGCAAACCATTGTCGTCGTGTATTCGACAGCCCTCGCCGGTCTCGGCGGCGGCCTTTACGCCAGCATGTATTCGATAGAGCCGACCATTGGCTCAGCCTACATCCTCAAAGCTGTGGAGGCGGCGATTCTCGCCGGCGTCGGCAGCGTTATCGGTGCGCTCGGCGGCGGCATCATTCTCGGCGTGAGCGAGAATCTTGGCTCCGTATTTTTCCCATCGGCGTTCAGGGATGCCTACGGCCTTGTATTCCTGATCGCGATTCTTCTTGTCCGCCCAGGTGGCCTGTTCGGAGACCGGCCATGAAGTACGCCATTGCAGTGGGGCTATTACTCGCCCTTGTCGCCCCGGCCGTCGTTCACAGCGACTCGATCCTTGCCATTGCCATCTATGGCTTCATGGCGGCTTCGCTTGCGGTGAGCTTCAACCTGATTTTCGGGTTCACCGGCCAACTCTCGATGTTCCACGCCGCATCGTTCGGAGTATCTGCCTATGTCGTCACCATTCTGGTGACGACCTTCAAGTGGAATTTCTGGCTCGCCATCATTCCAGCACTGGTGGTGGTGATGATCCTCTCGCTGATTGTCGGCACCATCTGCTTCCGCTTCAAGCTCAAGGAGTTCTACTTCGCGGTCGTCACCATGGCGTTCTCCGAAGTGCTGCGCCTGATCACACTGAACTGGAACAGCGTCACCAATGGCTCCCTCGGCATCACGGTGGTCGACAAGCCGAGCATCTGGACGCCGTCGGGCAGTTTCGCGATCTCCAGTGGAGTTTCCTGGTATTACCTGACGCTAGCGCTCTTGGTGATCGTCTACATCATCTGCCATCGCATTCTGGCTTCGTGGATCGGACGTTGCCTTGCGGCTATCCGCCTGAACGATCAGCTTGGCGAGACGCTCGGCATCGACGTCTTCAAATACAAGCTTTTGAGCTTCGCGATCGGGAGCGTGTTGGCTGGTTTGGTCGGCGCGTTCTACGGCTTCTATTCGGGTTTCGTCGAGCCGCATTACTTCTCCATTCCGCTCGGCCTCGACATCATCGCAATGGTGTTGCTCGGCGGGGTCAATTCGCTGATCGGACCGGTGATCGGTGCGCTTGTCCTTACCGCCCTGCCGCACGTGATCGAACTGAGCGCCGAACTGCGCATCGCGCTCTACGGCTCCATCCTTATCTTTGTCATCCTGGTGATGCCCAAGGGCATCGTGGGTCTACTGACGAGCAGAAAACATGCTGCTTGATATTCAGAATCTGACCAAGCGCTTTGGCGGTCTGACCGCCGTCTCCAACGTATCCTTCGGAGTCGAGCGTGGCGAAATCGTTGGAATTTTCGGACCCAATGGCTCCGGTAAAACGACGACGCTCAGCCTGATCGCCGGAATCTTGAAACCGACCAGCGGTGCAATCGTCTGGAAAGACAGGGACATCAGCACGTTGACGCCCTTCGAGGTAGCTCAGCAGGGATTGGTGAAAACGTTCCAGAACCCGCAGCTCTTTCCCGAATTGACCGTCGCCCAGCACATGCGGATCGCTTGTCATCTGCACGTCAAGCGTGCGCTCGGCATCGGACGTCTGCGGACGCTGTTCAGCGGCATGCCGGCAGAACTCGACCGGACGCTGGAGCACAAGATCGGCCAGATGCTCGAATTGTGCCGATTGTCGAGCCAGCGCAACGATGAAGCGGGTGCGCTGTCTTACGGCGGCGAGAAGATGCTCGGTGTTGCGATGGGCATGGTCTGCGATCCCGAATTGCTGTTGCTGGACGAGCCGGCCTCTGGCCTCGGTCACGACGAGATCACCAATCTGGACGCGGTGCTGCGCGATCTCAAATCGCATGGCGTGACGCTGTGCATCATCGACCACAAGGTCGGCTTCCTCGGTCGTCTCGCTGACCGTTCGATCGCACTTCATCACGGCGCGGTCATTGCAACCGGAAAGACCGAGGATGTCCTCGCAAATGAAGCCGTCGTCGCAGCCTATCTAGGCAAGAAACATGCTTGATGTATCGAACCTCAACGTCAGTTACGGCAAGCAGAAAGTCCTGCGCGACGTGGCTTTCCGCCTGGACAAGGGCGAAGTCGTGACGCTGATCGGCTCCAACGCTGCCGGCAAGTCCACGACCTTGCGCACTTTGGTCGGTCTGAAGAAACCCGAGTCGGGCTCGATCAAGTTCGATGGTCGTGACGTCGTTGCGTCGTCGACGGTCGACCGCGTCAAGGCGGGCCTCGTCCTGGTGCCGGAAGGGCGTCAGATCTTTCCGCGTCTCACGGTTTATGAAAATCTTCTGATGGGCGCTTATCATCGTGCCGATCGCGATGACACCGGCGACGATCTCGAACGCATTTTCGCGCTGTTTCCTCGGCTCCGTGAGCGGCGCGACCAGCGCGCCGGTTCTATGTCGGGCGGCGAGCAGCAGATGCTTGCGATCGGCCGCGGCCTGATGTCCCGGCCGACGCTGATGCTTCTCGACGAACCGACCCTCGGTCTTGCGCCGATCGTCATCGAGGAGCTGGGCCAGATCGTCCGCAATCTCGCCCGCGATGGGTTGACCATTCTTCTCGCCGAGCAGAATGCGGTGATGGCACTGGGCTGTGCCGACCGCGCCTATGTGCTGCAGTCCGGGAAGATCGTGACTTCGGGTAATGCCAAGGATCTCTCGGAAACCGCCGAGGTCAAGCAGATGTATCTCGGCGCGTAGCTCCAGAGCGATGTCAGGTGAAGCGTATATGACCGGTGAAAACGAGACCGTAAAGATCGAGAAGCGGGGTGATGTCGCTATCGTCACCCTGCTGCGCTCGGCGCGTCGGAATGCAATGGATCAGGCACTGGTCGATGGGGTCAAGGCAGCGGTTCTGAAGCTCGATCGCGATGATCATATCGGGGCGATTGTTCTCGCTGGAGCTGCGCCGGGCTTTTCTGCCGGCAGCGATCTCAAATTTATCGGGGCTCTCGATCTCGATGCCATGGGCCGTTTCGAGCAGGAATGCGGGGACCTTGGCCGCCTGATCGGCTATCTCAGCAAACCCGTGGTCGCGGCGGTCGAAATGTTCGCGGTCGGTGGCGGGTTCACGCTCGCAACCTGTTGCGATGTCGTTGTTGCTGGTCGGGGCGCGACCTGGAGTTTGCCGGAAGTGCCACATGGCTGGTTGACGCCGTGGGGCATCAAATCCCTTGTCGCGCGCGTGGGGCTCGTGAAGGCGCGGCTGCTGTGCTTCTGCCTCGAGCCGTTGACCGCCGAGGATGCACGCGCGATCGGCGTCGTCGATTACTGCTGCGACGATGGTGAGGCCCTGACGATGGCGCTCGGCGTCGCGGAGAAGCTGGCGAAGCTGCCGCGCCCGGCGGTCGCCGCCACCAAGCGGTTCTTCTCGAACTATCTGATGGACGACGCTGAGGCGATGGATTTCGAGGCCAACCGGCTATTCCTCGCCAACTGTCGTGAGGCCGCTGCGCAGGCGACGCTGGACAAATTCCGGCAGCGCTGAGGCTGCCCCGATCACACGCTAACATATAAGGAGCCGCATCATGCTTCTCGATCTCAATGAAGATGAAACCCTATTGAAAGGCGGCCTCGAGCAGTTCGCGAATGGATCGTTGCGCGCCAAGATCAAGCCATTTGCCGACAGGCACGAATTCCCGACCGATCTGGTCAAGGAGTTTCTTGCACTCGGTTTCATGGGGACGGCCTACGACTCGGAATACGGCGGTGGCGGCCTTGGCACGCGGGGAGCGGCGATCGTCGCAGAAACGCTCGCGCGCACCGAGCCTGGCTTCGCTGCGATCTATCTTTGCAACAGTGCGCCGATGACGGTGATCGCCCGCTACGGCTCCGATGAGATCAAAAAAAAATGGCTTGAGCCGCTGTGCCGCGGAGATTTCATTGCTTCCTTCGGCGTGACCGAACCCAGCGGCGGATCGGACGTCGCCAGCATCAAGATGCGTGCTGTGGAAGACGGCGATTCCTTCGTCCTGACCGGCTCGAAAGTGTTCTCCACCAACGCCGGAACGCCGCTGCACGGCATCTCGACATTCGTTGCGGTGACCGATCCGGAACTCGGCGCCAAGGGTCTTTCGACATTCGTCGTCCCGGTCGGTACGCCGGGATTCAAGGTCGGCAAGGCGGGGCGGAAAATCGGCTGGCGCATCGCCGATTCCGTTGAACTGTATCTCGACGAATGCCGTGTGCCGAAAGCCAATATAATCGGTAATCGCGGAGATGGCCTGAAGCAGATTCTGACGACGCTGAGCATCGGCCGCATTCTCGTCGGCGCCACCGGTCTCGGTCTGGCACGCAAGGCGATCGATCTTGCCAAGTCTTATGGCGCCAGCCGGAAGGTGGGCGGCGTGCCGATCTTCCAGAACCAGGGGTTGACGTTTCCGCTGGCCGATGCTTTGACGAAAATCCATGCGTCCGAACTCATGATCCGCAATGCCGCGTGCTTGGCGGATTCGGATCGGCCGTTCCGTCTCGAAACCTCGATGGCCAAGCTGTTCGCTACCGAGACGGCCAGCGAGGTGGCCGATATCGCGTTGCAGGTTCACGGCGGCTATGGCGCATTCGAGGAGTTCGATGTCTCGAGCCTCCCCGGTGAGGCGCGCGTGCTGCGCATTCTGGAGGGTACCAGCGAGATTCAGCGACTGGTGATCGGGCGCGAACTTTCGGCGTAGCCGAGCGCACTCTTCTGGCGAAGGTTGCGCGACCTGCGAGCTTGCCGGGCGGCATTGCGTATGGGATAGCTGATCAGGTCATCTGATCAGGGAGTCGCACCCGGAAGCCGGGTGCCGGCGCGAAGCGATTGTCGAATTTGCGGACAAAACGGGGCACGGGCCGGACGCCGGAAGGCGATGCCGCGGCGAAGCCCGCGCCCACGCGGCGGCGCGCGACCTCGGATGGCGATCGAGATGTCACGCTGACCGATTTGGCCTATGCGCAGCTCGAAGAGATGATTGTGACGTTGCAACTGCCGCCAGGCGCGGTGTTGTCCGAACTGGTGTTGTCCAAGCGTCTCAACATCGGCCGGACGCCGATCCGCGAGGCGTTGCAGCGGCTGTCGCGCGACGGGCTGGTCAATATCCTGCCGCGCCGGGGCATTCTCGTTTCGGATATCAATGTGCGGGTGCAGCTGCGCCTGCTCGAAGTCCGGCGCGAGCTCGAGCGCCTGATGGCGCGGGGCGCGGCGGAGCGTGCGACGGAAGAGGAGCGCAAGCAATTCCTGGAGATTGCCGAAGGGATGCGCGAGGCAGCCAAGCGCGCCGACGATCTCGATTTCATGCGCTTCGACCAGCAACTTAATACGCTGATCTCGTCTGCTGCGCGCAATGAATTCGCCAGCCGCTCGATGGGCCTCATGCACGGCTTGTCGCGCCGGTTCTGGTATCAGCACTATCGCGAAACGGCTGATCTGCCGCTCGCCGCGCGTCTGCATGCGGAGGTCGCCGAAGCCATCGCGCACCGCGATCCGGATAAGGCAGCCGCCGCATCGGATCGGCTGGTCGAATATATCGAAAGCTTCGCACGCGCGACGGTATGATTTCGTGATCAGAACTGGATCACGGTCCGGATCGTCTTTCCCGCGCGCAATTGATCGAAGGCATCATTGATGTCGTCGAGCGTGATGCGACGGGTGATCAGCTCGTCGAGCTTGAGCCGGCCATCGAGATAGGCTTGCGCCAGCATGGGAAAATCACGGCGCGGCCGCGCTCCGCCGTAGCTCGACCGGCGCAGGCGTTTTTCGCCCATCAGCGAGCCCCAACGGAAACTGACATCCTTGCTGACGTCGATCTTGCCGAGCCAGATTACCTGGCCGCCCGGCCGTACCGCTTCCGTGGTTTGACGGAACGCGATCGGATGCCCGGCCGATTCAAGTACGACATCGGCGCCACGACCTTGTGTAACCGATTTGGCTATCTCGACGGGATCCTGCGTGCCGGCGTTCACGGCCTGCGTTGCGCCAAGACGAGCAGCGAGCGCGAGTTTGTCGTCGTTGAGATCGACCGCAATGATGTGACCGGCACCGGCCATGGCCGCGCCCTGGATCGCAGCCAGCCCCACCGCGCCGCAACCGATCACTAGTACAGTGTCGCCATGACGAATGTCGGCTACGTTGAGTGCCGCGCCGACTCCGGTCATCACGCCGCAGCCGATCAGGCAGGAGCGATCGAAGGGAATATCTTTCGGGACAACGATCG
>JANINJ010000084.1 GCA_024508855.1 Xanthobacteraceae bacterium | reverse complement strand
GCGATGGTGGGCGATGTAGGGCTCGAACCTACGACCCGCTGATTAAGAGTCAGCTGCTCTACCAACTGAGCTAATCGCCCGAAATCCGGAAGTACCTCCAGACCGGCGTCCGTTTAGCAAAGCGGTCCCCCGATGTCCAGCAAGGTTGGCCAGATTTTGGGGTGAAAATCGGTGGGAAATCAACGAAAAGGCCGCCCTTTTACGGGCGGCCCTTCCTTTAGTGCGGCAGCGGCTAGTCCGGCCTTAAAGCTTCCCGGACCCGTCATCCTGATCGGTTCCCAGACCGCCCCGATCGCCGTGATCGCGATCGCGGTCGAATTCCCGATCGGAACCGCCCCGGCGATGGTGACGCCAGCCTTCGTGACCGCCAAACCGGCCTTCCATGTGGGTCAGCACGGCCAGCCGGCGCTTCTGGCCCTCATCCAGGGTCTTGTAGAGCGGGTCCGCGGCGTCCGCGATCTTCTTCAGAGCCGCTGCAGTCGCCGCCATGTTGTCGGCGCGCTGTTGCAGCCGGGTCACCGGGTCGAGCTTCGGCGCGTTTGCGTCCCGGTCCTCGCGGGCCTTCATCCGGGCGTTGGCACGGTCGATGCGAAGCTTGGAGAAATCGCGCACCGCAGTCTCGACGGGCGGCCAGAGCTTTTCCTGATCGGGTGTCAGCTTCAGGCCAGCCTTGACGGCGGCGATCCGCGCATCCGCAAACGCCGCCCGATCTTCCGGGTTCATGCGCACATGGTGATGATGGTGCCACGGACGATGTTGGGCATACACTGCCGAGGAACCGGCAATCGCAAGAGCAGCAACGCCGGCGAGAATGACTTTCTTCATCGCAACCTCCTATGACAAGGTTGCTGGAGGATGAGGATTGTCCCCTCGCCGATCAACTTAAGCTTTGGACACGTTGATTAAGGGCCGTTCATCAACATATCCGGGCACGTTGCCTAAAGCATGCCGAGCGCGCGCGGCAACCAGAGCGAGATCTCCGGAATGTAGGTCACAAGGCCGAGGAAGATCAGCATCGTCAGCAGCCATGGCCACACCGCGACCGTCAGCTCGGTAATTCCCATCTTGGCGATCCCCGACGCGACATACAGGTTGAGCCCGACCGGTGGATGGCACATGCCGACTTCCATGTTGACCACCATCAGGATGCCGAGATGCACCGGATGAATGCCGAGGCTGACGGCGACCGGAAACAGGATCGGCGCCATGATCAGCACGATCGACGATGCTTCCATGAAGTTGCCGGCAACCAGCAACAGCACGTTGACGATCAACAGGAAGACGATCCAGTCGACTCCGATCGACGTAATCCAGTTGGCGATGTGCTGCGGGATATTTTCGTTCGCCATCAGGAACGAGAACAGCACGGCGTTGGTGATGATGTAGAGGATCATCGCGCTCATGTTGGCGGAACCGAGCAGCACCTTCGGCACGTCCTTCAACGACATGTCGCGATAGACGAATACCGCGATGATGAAGGCGTAGACTGCGCTGACTGCCGCCGCTTCGGTCGGCGTAAACAGCCCTGCATAGATGCCGCCGAGCACGATGACGATCAGCAGCAATCCCCAGATGCACTTGCGGAACGCGTCGAACCGTTCGGCAAAACTCGCTTTGGGCAACCGCGGATAATCGTTCTTCCAGGCACGATAGAACGTCGTCACACCGAGCAACGTCGCCATCATGATGCCGGGGATGACGCCAGCCATGAACATCTGCCCGACCGAGGCGGACGACACCCGATGGCCCGATGGATCGAGCGCGATGCTGCCGCCAGTCGCAACGCAGTAGATCACCATCACGATGGACGGCGGGATCAGAATGCCGAGCGCACCCGACGTGGTGATGACGCCGGCGCCGAACCGTTTTGGAAAGCCCTGCTTGACCATCGCCGGCAGCATGATCGATCCGATGGCGATCACGGTAGCCGGCGACGAGCCGGAAATCGCCGCGAATAGCGCACAGGCCATGACGCCCGCGAGTCCGAGGCCGCCGTACCAATGTCCGACCATCGAGGTCGCGAAATTGATCATGCGCCGCGCCACGCCGCCATGGGTCAGGAAGTTGCCGGCGAGGATAAAGAACGGGATCGCCATGATCTCGAAATTGTCGATGCCGGTGAACAGCTTCAGCGCGACGGATTCCGTCGGGACGCTGGTCATCGTGTAGATGAAGGTCAGCACAGTCATGCCGAGCGCGATCGAGATCGGCATGCCCGTCAGCATGAAGGCGACGAGGAGCCCGAATATGAAGATGCTGCTCATCGCGTGACCTCCGCGACGCCAGCGCCAGGTTCGGTGATCTCGACGCCCTCGACTTGCGTATGATCATGATGCGGCAGCTCGCCGGTGCGCCAATAGGACCAAGCGACCTGCAGGAAGCGGAAGCACATCAGATAGGAGCCAAGCGGAATACAGAGATAGACGATCCAGCTCGGGATCTCCATGTCGGGCGTGACCTGATCGGTATACATCAACCCGTAGACGAACTTGGCGCCCATCGTCCCGATCACGAAAGTGAAGAACGCGCCGCATAGCAGGCCGAACGTCACGACGATATTGCGCCAGGGCGACTTGAGCTGATTGACGACAACGTCGACGCCGACGTGAATGCCGGTCCGCACGCCATAAGCGGCACCGAACTTTGCCACCCACACGAACATGTAGATGCAAAGCTCCTGCGCCCATGACAGGTTGATCGGGAACAGGATCGGGTAAAGCCAGGAAACACCCAGAAGGTAGCGATGGGCGACGGCAATGAAGATGATCAAGGTCGCGGCCGCCATCAGCGTCGCAATCAGGATCTCCTCAAGTCGATCGAGGATGCGAAGAAACATCAATGTCCCCTGTGAAGATCAGCCAGCGCCGGTGTCGGTACCCGGCCTGATCTTGCGCCATACTGCGGCCGTCGCGGCCGCAGCTCCCCCGCGTCAATCCGGTGAACCTTTTGCCGCAAACCCGGAGGCGGGCCTTGGGCCTCTACCTCCGGTTCGCGGCAAGGGTGTAGCGGTTACATGCCGCTCCGGCCGGTTTCCTTGAGGAATTCGTCGATCAAGGGCTGACCGACGCGCGATGCGACGTCCTTGTAAACCGGCATCATCGCCTTGCGCATCGCCGCATCCTGTTCAGGCGTCAGCTTGACGATCTCGGTCTTGCCGGACTTGCGCATTTCTTCCAGCGCTTCCTCGTTCTCCTTGGCGGATTGTCCGTTGCCGTACTCGGTGGCTTCCTTCATCGCCTTCTCGAGTTCGGTGCGGATGTCAGCCGGCAGGCCATCCCAGAACTTCTTGTTCACCACCACCACGTAGCCAATGTAACCGTGATTGGTCAGCGTAGTGTACTTCTGCACTTCGTGCATTTTCTGGGTGTACATGTTCGAGGGTGTATTTTCCTGGCCGTCGACCACGCCGGTCTGCAGCGCCTGATACACTTCCGAGAACGCCATCACCTGCGGAATGGCACCGAGCGCACGGAATTGTGCCTCGAGCACCTTGGACGACTGAATGCGGAACTTCAGTCCCTTGTAATCTTCCGGCGCGACCAGCTTCTTGTTCGCGCTCATTTCCTTGAAACCGTTGTCCCAATAGGCCAGCCCGGTCATTCCCTTGGCATCGAGCAGCTTGAGCAGTTTCGCGCCGAGCGGCCCCTCGGTCACTTTGCGCAACGATGCCAGATCGGGAAGGATGTACGGCAGATCGAACACTTCGAACTGCTTGACGCCGATCGGACCGAACTTCGAGTTCGACGGCGCCAGCATCTGGACGGCGCCAAGCTGCAAGGCCTCGAGCTCTTCCTTGTCCTTGTAGAGCTGCGAGTTCGGATAGACTTCGACCTTCACCTTGTTGTCGGTGTATTTTGCTGCGAGCTCCGCAAACTTCTGCGCGGCCAGCCCCTTCGGCGTATTCGGCGCCACGACGTGGCTGAATTTGATGATGATCGGATCGGCTGCGGCCGCAGGTCCGATCAGTGCGAGTGTCGCAAGCGACGCGATCGCGAGTGCAATTTTACGCATTCCACCTCCCCAGAGTTTCTTCTAGGCCGAAGCTTAAGAACTTCGGCGGAAATGGGACCAATACAGGCACTCGCCCGCAAAGGCTATTGCCCGTTGGCAGGGTGTCCCCACATTCTGTGCTGCAACGCAAAACGCGGCGCACAAGCGCCGCGTCGGTTGATGCGTCGATAGCTGATCCCGATCAGCTTGCCGCGGCGGCGGGCACGTCGCGTTGCCGCTTCATGACGATCTTGTTGAGTGCGCCGAGATAGGCCTTCGCCGACGCGACCAGCGTGTCGGGATCGGCAGCGCGCGCCGTCATCGAGCGGCCCTCGTGCGCAAGACGCACGGAAACCTCAGCTTGCGCATCGGTTCCTTCAGTCACGGCATGCACCTGATAGAGCTCCAGCTTGGCCTCGTGCGGCACCAGCGCCTTAATGCAGTTGAACACCGCATCGACCGGTCCGTTGCCCTCGGCTTCCTCGATCCTGGTCTGGCCCTCGATATCGAGTTTCATGGTGGCGCGCTGCGGTCCGTGGGTTCCCGCGATCACCGTCAGCGAGGTCAGCTTGATGCGATCATGTGACGCAGCCATTTCCTGGTCGACCAGAGCCTCGATGTCCTCGTCGTAGATGTCCTTCTTGCGGTCCGCCAGCGCTTTCATACGCGCGAATGCATCTTCCAGCTGGTTGGCGCCGAGCTTGTAGCCCATCTCCTCCAGCTTGTGGACGAAGGCATGACGGCCGGAATGCTTGCCGAGCACCAGCGACGACTGTTTCAACCCGACCATCTCCGGCCGCATGATTTCGTAGGTCGACGCGTCCTTGAGCACGCCATCCTGATGGATGCCGCTCTCATGCGCGAACGCATTACGTCCAACGATCGCCTTGTTGTACTGCACCGGGAACGACGTTGCCGCAGAGACCGTCTTCGACGCACGCGTCAGCATCGTGGTGTCGATCTTGTTCCAGTATGGAAACTTGTCGTTGCGCACGTTGATCGCCATCACGATTTCCTCGAGCGCGGCATTGCCCGCACGCTCGCCGATGCCGTTGATGGTGCATTCGACCTGACGCGCACCGCCGGCAATCCCCGCCAGCGAGTTGGCAACCGCCATGCCGAGATCGTTATGGCAATGCACCGAGAACACCGCCTTGTCGGAGTTTGGCACGCGTTGAATCAAAGTCCGCATGAAGTCGGTATATTCCTGCGGCACCGTGTAGCCGACCGTGTCGGGAATGTTCACCGTGGTGGCACCGGCCTTGATCACCGCTTCGACGATGCGGCAGAGGAAATCCATCTCGCTGCGCGTGCCGTCCTCGGCCGACCATTCCACATCGTCGATCAGGTTGCGCGCGCGCTCGACCATGGCTACCGAAGTCTCGATCACCTGCTCGGGGGTCTTATTCAGCTTCACCCGCATATGCAGCGGCGAGGTCGCAATCACGGTATGGACGCGGCCGCGCTTGGCGAATTTCACGGCTGCGGCGCAGCGGTCGATATCGGCCGGATGGGCGCGCGACAGGCCGGCAATCACCGCGTTCTTGGAGCGCCGGGCAATCTCGCTGACCGCCTCGAAATCGCCTTCCGAGGTGATCGGGAAGCCGGCCTCGATGACGTCGACGCCCATATCATCCAGCAACTCAGCGACTTCGAGCTTTTCCTCGAAGGTCATGGTGGCGCCGGGACACTGCTCGCCGTCGCGCAACGTGGTGTCGAATATAATGACGCGGTCCTTTTCGGACTTGTTCGCTGTGGTCATCGGAAATTCCTTTGGTCAGGTGCGCCAGCTATCGGGCGCATGAGGGGTCTGGTGATCTCGCGCAACCCCTGAGTGCCCAGGCGCAATCGCCCAGACGGCCCTCAGGGGCCGATAAGAAGCAGAAGCCCGCCAAGAATGAGGGACTGCGCCAGCGGTGCAGCAGGAATCGCGCCAGACATGGCGGCTTCAGCCACCATTCCGCCCGTCCCACACTTTTCGCCGCGAATCGTCATTGGCATCCCTACAGGTGGCTCATCCTTGGTCAAAACCGTTGACGGTCAGTTGCCAAAGCGACCCCTTCGATCACTTTTTAACGTCAAAGGCGCTGCCCCGCAACGGCAAAAGACGGGGCGATTTTGTCCAATTCCGCTACTTCACGGGCACAGATGCTGCCGGCGGTTTCTTCGGAACCGGCTTTGCCGGCCCCTTCCCCTCATTCTCCAGCGCCACCCGGACCTTCTTGAACTCCTCGAGCGACGCCTTGTCGACGGTGGGAAACTGTAGATTCAGCCGCTCCAATGCGCTGACGATCACCGAGCCGATCACCACCCGCGCAAACCATTTCCGGTCGGCCGGCACCACGTACCAGGGCGCACCCGCACTCGACGTATGCCGGATCATGTCCTGATAGGCCGCCTGGTAGCGGTCCCACAGCTTGCGTTCCGCGACATCGCCCATCGAGAACTTCCAGTTCTTCGCCGGCTCGTTGAGGCGGTCGAGAAACCGCTGGCGCTGTTCCTCCTTGGATACGTTGAGGAAGAATTTCAGCACCACCGTGCCATTGCGCGTCAGGTAACGCTCGAACGCGGAGATGTCCTCGAACCGCTCGCGCCAGATGTTCCTGGTCACCAGCTTCGGCGGAAGCCGCTCCGCCGCGAGAACCTCCGGATGGACGCGCACCACCAGGCATTCCTCATAATAGGAGCGATTGAAGATGCCGATGCGGCCGCGCTCGGGCAGCCTGCACGCCGCGCGCCACATGAAATCATGATCAAGTTCTTCCGCGGACGGCTGCTTGAACGAATGCACGTCGCAGCCTTGCGGGTTGACGCCCTCGAACACGCTTTCGATGGCGCTGTCCTTGCCGGCCGCATCCATCCCCTGGAAGATCAGCAGCAGCGACCAGCGGTTTTGCGCGTAGAGCTTCTCTTGCAAATCGCTGAGGCGCTTTCGGTTCGCTTCGATGATCTCCTTGCCCTGGTCCTTGTCGAGATCGCCCTTCTCATCCCGCCTGAACAGCTTGAGATGGAATTCCTTTGAACCGTCGACACGAAAGGGGTCGACGTAGGACTGCAATTGCGCCTGAAGCGATTGGGAGGGTTTGTTGCTCATCCGGTAATCATCTCCATCTTCGTCTCGCTGCGGGCGAAACCCGTATCACGGATATTCAAGCGAACTGCGCCTCAAGAAAGGCCGTCATGTAATTCGGCATCGCCGCGTTCAGGTCACGCCGATCGCGAACGACGTACATTGCGGCCAGTTCGGGCAACTCTTGTCGGGCGAGACTGACCTCGATGCGATATCGCAGCATATCCCCGGTCAGCTCGGAATCCAGGATACGGATCAGCGCGATCAGGCGGCCCACCACGATACATTCCCAGTAAGACACCGCGCGATAGTGCGACGGCGTGAGCCCGGTTTCCTCCTCGACCTCGCGCGTAACACTGCCGTCGATATCGACCGTATCGCCCTTGAGATCGTTGAGGTCCGGTGTCCCCGCTGGAAAGTAAATCTTCCCTGCATTCGCGGTATGCGCGGCCATCTCGCCCAGCACGAACGCGCCATCGCAGCCGCGCAGCGCGCCGGCGCCGAAGCCATTGAATACGGTGGCGTCGGGAAAACCCCAATCGCGCCAGGCGAGGAAACTGGCAAAGTCGGTTTCGAAGTACTGCGCTCGAAAACAATCCCCGGCGAAGACGGGATTTCGCGCCAGCAGGATTTTTCCGTTCCAGAGTTGCGGCGTCTTGATGCGGCAGGTTTCAAAATGCGCATCGATCTCCTGTCGCCGCGCGTCGGCGAACGGCCAGCGCCACGGCGTGAAGGCAAGATCGAGCCGCGTCACCCGGTGGATTTCGAAAGCAGCCACGCCGTTACTTCGCGCCCGCCTTGCCGGCCTGCTCGACAAATTTGTTGGTGTAGGTCTTGCTCACGTCGATATTCGCCTTGGCGACCTCGGGCGATCCTTCGCTGAACACCGCGAGCACCGCGGCCGCACCCTTGGGGTCCATGGTGCCGGTCTCCGAATACATCGGAATCGTATTCTTGAGCGCCGCCAGATAAAGCTCCTTGTTCTTGCCGACCATTTCGGGCGGCATCTTGGCCATCACGTCTTCCGGCGAGTGGGTGTGAATCCATTTCAGCGTGTTTAGGATCGCGTTGGTCAGGCCCTGCACTTCCTTGTCGTGGGACTTCACCCAAGCCGCCGTGCTGTAGAGCGCGCCGCCGGGATATTCGCCGCCGAACACTGCCAATGTATCTTTCTGGGTGCGGGTGTCGCTGAGGATGCGCAAATCCTTGTGCTCGCCCTGAAGCACAGTCACTGACGGATCGAGCATCACCGCCGCATCGATCTGGCCCTGCTCCATGGCGGCTACGGCGGTCGCCCCCAGTCCGACACCGATCACCGCCGCGCTGGTCGGATCGAGGCCATTCTTTTTCAGCAGATACTTGAGAAAGAAGTCGGTCGAGGAGCCCGGAGCGCTGACGCCGACCTTCTTGCCGGCCAGGTCCTTGATGGATTTGATCTCATCGGTGTGCTTGGGCGACACCACCAGAACCAGCCCCGGGTAACGATCGTAGACGACGAAGGCCTGCAGTTCCTGCTTCTTGGCGGCAAGATTGACGCAATGATCGAAATAGCCCGACACCACGTCGGCGCTGCCGCCGAGCACGGCCTTGAGCGCATCGGAGCCTCCCTTGAGATCGACCAGTTCGACGCTCAGCCCCGCCTTGTCGTATTCACCGAGCTGCTTTGCGAGCACCGTCGGCAAGTAGCAAAGGCAGGCACCGCCGCCGACCGCGATCGTCACCTTGCTTTGCGCTGCAGCGAGACCGGGCATCAACAGCAGCGCCAGCAATGGCGCGAGAATCCGGCCGAACATCGTCCTCATGGTTGCCTCCATGTGTCTGGTTGGGCGGCACCATAGAGGAGCGCATGCCCGTTGAGAAGCGACAGCCTCTAGGCGAAGATCGCGCGGCGAAGTAGCATCGGCGATAATTAAAATCCGAAACAGGGGAGAAACGTCATGAATCGTATTGCCGCTTCGCTATCGATTGCTGCTGCCTTTGCCGCCGGGTGCGGCGCCACCTATCTGATGCGACCCGCGCTGGCTGCCGAAAGCATCACCGCGCAAGTGATCCACGTGCCGGAGCTGACCGGCGACGCGCTGGGACCGGCCTCGGCCACCGGCTTTCGATCCAAGACGTTCGTAAGCGCCGACGGAGCCACGATCTCCGTGCAGGATGGCAACGTGCCACGGCATATGCATCCCAACACCAACGAGATTCAGTTCATCCTGGAAGGGACCGGAACCGTCTGGCTCGGCGACAAGGAAGTGCACGTGAAACCTGGCGACCTGATCGTGATCCCGAAGGGCACGCAGCACGGCGGCACCAAGCCGGATGGACGGCCCTTCAAGGCCATCGCCATCAAGACTCCACCGCAAGCGCCCAACGACACCAAACTGCTCCCGGAAGACGGGGCCAAATAAATTATCCGCGACGATAGTCGTTTGTGGGCGCAATGGCCGGGTCGATTCCGGCCATTGTCGCATTGAACATGAGCGCATCAACGCCTAGACACGTTGATGCGCAGCATCCGGCCGCCACACCAGCAAGCGTCGCTCGACGACCGTCACCCCAAGATCGATCAGGATGACGAAAGCCGACAGCACAAACATGCCCGCGAAAACACCGGCCACGTCGAACACGCCCTCGGCCTGCTGAATCAGATAGCCGAGGCCGGCGGCAGAGCCAAGATATTCTCCGACCACCGCACCGACCACCGCAAATCCGACCGACGTATGAAGTGAGGAAAACATCCAGGACAGCGCCGACGGCCAGTAGACATGGCGCATCAACTGCCGTTCGTTCATACCCAGCATTCGGCCATTGGCCAGCACCGTTCCGCTGACTTCACGCACGCCTTGATAGACGTTGAAGAACACGATGAAGAACACCAGCGTCACGCCGAGCGCGACCTTGGACCAGATGCCTAGCCCGAGCCACAACGTGAAGATCGGCGCAAGCACCACACGCGGCAGTGCATTAGCCATCTTGACGTAGGGATCGAACACCGCCGCGACGGTCGGCTGGCGCGCGAACCAGAAGCCGAACAGGACGCCACCGAGCGATCCGATCGCGAAAGCAAGGATCGATTCCCACAGCGTGATCGCGAGATGCTTCCAGATCACGCCGCTCGAAAACCACGCGACGATCTGGCTGCCGACATCGACGGGATTCGAAAAGAAAAACGGCGGCAGCAGCAGGCGTCCGAAGATCGGCACGGTGGTCAACAACTGCCAGAGCCCAATCATGACCACGGCAACAAGCAACTGCAGCGAGAGAAGTCTGATCTTCGACACGTTCAGGCTCCCCTCACCCTGTCATCCCGTCGCAGCAGCGTTTGAGTCATGGCTTCGAGAATGTGCCGATCAATCCGGTCGCGCCCTTGGCATGACCGTCAAGCGCCTTGATGAGTTCATCCCGCGTCAGGCCGGGCTTCAGCGCGGTCGGTTCGAGATCGGTCGCAATCAAGGTGAACGTGTAGTGATGCGGTGCTCCGGCAGGCGTGCAAGGGCCGGAGTAGTGAGGCAGTTTCATCGTGCTCTGACCGCCAACATACTTGTCGGTCTGCTTCGAGACTTCCCCTTCGGCGAAGCCGGTGACCGAAACCGGGATGCCATAAGCGACCCAGTGGCTGACGCCGGTCGGCGGCCGGCCTTCCGGATCGAACAGCATCAAAGCGTAGCTCTTGGTACCGGCCGGCGGATTCGCCCACGACAGCGCCGGCGACACATTTTCGCCGACACAGTTCGGATTGGACTTGTTGTTGCCGGCATTCTTCACTGCAAGCCTCTCGCCATCCTTGAAACTCGGCGACGACAAAGTGAAGGCCCCCTGCGCTTTGACCTCATGAGCACCGGACAAAACGGCCAGCGTCAACGCGCCGACAAGAACCGAACCACGCAAAACCATGAACGCCTCCTGAGAATGTTTGTCGATGAATCGGGAACAATTGCTGCCGCGCGGTCACGGTTCAAACCGCACTCGTCTCACCTGTTGACTGCGCGTATCCCTTTAACACTTCGTCCTTGAGAACACTCCATATCTCACGATGAAGTGTATGAAACTCCTTCTCCAGGCGGATCTCGAAAATGTCGCGCGGCCTCGGTAACGGTACTCGCCAATCGCCGATGATGCGCGATTGCGGCCCGGCCGACATGATGACCACGCGATCCGCCAGCGCGATGGCCTCTTCGAGATCGTGCGTCACGAACAAGACAGCTTTGCGGTCGGCAGTCCACAGGTCCAGCAACAGATTGCCCATGATCTGCCGCGTCTGCGCATCGAGCGGGCCGAATGGCTCGTCCATCAGCAGGATTTTCGGATTGCGGATCAGAACCTGCGCCAGCGCGACACGCTTGCGCTGACCGCCCGACAGCATATGCGGATAACGGCCGGCAAAAGCACCGAGTCCGACCAGCGTCAGCCACTTCTGCGCCGCTGCATGCGCTTCGGCACGCGAGGCACCGGATATCTCGAGCCCGATCGCAACGTTATCGACGGCGGTCTTCCACGGGAAAAGGGCATCCGCCTGGAACAGATAGCCGGCCTGCCGGTTCAATCCCGTCAGCGGCTCGTTGAAGATGCGCACGGTGCCGGCTGCCGGCTTGAGCAGGCCGGCGGCGACATTGAGCAATGTCGACTTACCGCATCCGGTAGGCCCGACAATGGCGACAAACTCGCCATGCGCAACCGAGAGCCGCGCCCGCTCCACCGCAGTGTAGACCCGCGCGTCGGCCAGACGAAATGCGACCGTCGCATCGTCAAGTTCGACAGCCCAAGGTGTGGCCAGTGGCGCGGCTGGTGCTGCCTGCACGCGATCCTCCGAGTTCAGTATCTCAAATTCAGTAGCTATTGCGGCGCAAGACTCGCTCCGGCCGCGACAATTCAACGGGTGCACGCAACATGCAAGCGTCGCGTTGGCTTGGTCGCGCTGCAATGCTGTGATACTCCAATTCCGAATGAATGATGCAGCACCCCTGATCGCATTCGAGCAGGTCGGCAAGACCTTCGATGGCGGACGCGTGCGGGCCGTCGACGACCTGTCGCTCTCCATTCAGGAAGGCGAATTTCTCGCCATCGTAGGCAGCTCCGGCTCCGGCAAGACCACCCTGCTGCGGCTTGCCAATCGGCTGATCGCACCGGATGAAGGCGCGATTCGCATCGAAGGCGATAACATCGCCGACGTCGATCCCATCGGCCTCCGGCGCCGGATCGGTTACGTCTTTCAAAGCGGCGGCCTGTTCCCGCACATGACCGTGGCCGACAATATCGGCATCACGCCGCGCTTGCTGGGCTGGCCGGCGGCAGACATCGCGGCGCGGGTCGACGTCCTGATGGACCTGGTACGGCTGGACCGTCGTGCTTATCGCAACCGTTTTCCTCATGAACTTTCGGGCGGCCAGCGGCAACGCGTCAGCGTGGCCCGCGCACTTGCCGCAAAGCCGCGGATCGTTCTCATGGACGAGCCATTCGGTGCGCTCGATCCCCTCACCCGCGCGGCGTTGAGCGAAGACTATCGCGCACTGCATGAGGACCTCGGCCTCACCACCGTCATGATCACCCACGATATGGCGGAGGCGGTGCTGCTCGCGGACCGTATCGCCGTCATGCGCGGCGGGAAACTCGTCGCGCAAGGCACAGCTGCTGAACTCGCGGCGACAAACGATCCTTACGTCGACGAATTGCTGCAAACGCCTCGCCGCCAGGCCGAACGATTGCAAGCACTGTTGCCGCGGGCCGCCGCGACATGAATATCTGGTCCGATCCGCGCTGGCGCGATGCACTCGATCACCTACCGGACTATCTCGGCAGTCATATCCGCGTCAGTCTCGCGGCCCTGGCGCTTGGGCTGCTTGTCAGCTTTCCCCTCGCGCTCGCCGCACGAAACCGGCCCGCGCTGCGCGGCACGCTTCTTGGCTTTGCCTCGGTCGTGCAAACGGTTCCGGGGCTGGCGTTGCTTGCGCTTTTCTATCCGCTGCTGCTGGCGCTGGCAGCGCTCTCGATGCAGTGGCTTGGCGTCGGCTTCTCGGCGTTCGGCTTCCTGCCGTCGGTGCTGGCGCTGGCGCTCTATTCCATGCTGCCGGTGCTGCGCAACACCATTACCGGATTGCAGGGCGTCGACGCCGCGATCGTCGAGGCTGCGCAAGGCGTCGGCATGACGCCGCGACAATCGCTGACGATGGTCGAGTTGCCGCTCGCGCTCCCGGTGATCATGGCCGGCATCCGCACCGCCGCGGTATGGGTGATCGGCACGGCAACGCTCTCGACGCCGATCGGCCAGACCAGCCTCGGCAACTACATCTTTGCCGGCCTGCAGACGCAGAACTGGGTATTCGTGCTGTTCGGATGCGTAGCCGCGGCGGTGCTGGCACTGCTGGTCGATCAGCTACTGGCATTGATCGAAACCGGCGTTCGCCGCCGAAGTCATCTCCGCACCGTTGCGGGTCTCGTCGGCGTTCTGGCGCTGGTAATCGCGACGCTTGTGCCGTCGATGTCGCGAACACGACAGACCTACGTGGTCGGCGCCAAGACCTTCACCGAGCAATACATCCTGGCGGCGCTGATTTCCCAACGCCTACAGGCAGCGGGCCTCCCTGCGACGCAGCGCGCGGGCCTCGGCTCCAGCGTGATCTTCGACGCGCTCGTCGCCGGCGATATCGATGCCTATGTCGATTATTCAGGCACCCTGTGGGCCAACCAGTTGCACCGTACCGACGTCAAACCGCGCGCGGAATTGCTCACAGAGCTCGGCGAAACGTTAGCCAAGAAAGACAAGGTTACGCTGCTCGGCGAGCTCGGATTCGAGAATGCCTACGCGCTGATCATGCCGAAGAAGCGCGCCGAAGCGCTCGGCATTCATTCCATCGC
Source organism: Xanthobacteraceae bacterium (assembly GCA_024508855.1). Lineage (GTDB taxonomy): Bacteria > Pseudomonadota > Alphaproteobacteria > Rhizobiales > Xanthobacteraceae > 62-47. Next base: position 177 of record JANINJ010000084.1, on the reverse strand, counting down.
CGACCTCGCCGCGCACGCGGGCGACATGTCCATCGCCGGCGACTACGAATTCTTCTCGCGTCCCGAATGGACCGGCATTCGCAAGGCCTACGGATTGAACTTCCGGCAGCAGCGTCAAATGCAGCCGGACTTCATGTATGCGGCGGCCGCTTCCGGCGACGTCGATGTCATCGCCGG
>JANINJ010000083.1 GCA_024508855.1 Xanthobacteraceae bacterium | reverse complement strand
CGCCGCCCTTCTGCGCCAGCCCCGACATGTCGAGGATCATGCTGGCCTTGCCTTCAATATGCGCCGCCATGCCGAGCAGTGCACCGATGGTCAGCACGCCAGTGCCGCCGACGCCGCCCACCGCGACGTTATAAGGCTTGTCGAGTGTGGGGCGCGATGCCGGTTCCGGCAGATCGCCCACCGAGCCTGCGTTCATCGGAACGCGCTTGCGCAATTGACCCCCATCGACGGTGACGAACGAGGGGCAAAAACCTTTGACGCAGGAATAATCCTTGTTGCAGCTCGACTGGTTGATGGTGCGCTTGCGGCCGAGTTCGGTCTCGAGCGGCTCCACCGAAATGCAGTTCGACTGCACCGAACAATCGCCGCAACCTTCGCAGACGGCAGGATTGATGAGCACGCGCCGTGCCGGGTCTTCGAGAATCCCGCGCTTGCGGCGGCGGCGCTTCTCGGCGGCACAGGTCTGCACGAACACGATGGCCGAGCAGCCGGGCGTTTCGCGTAGCGTCTTCATCACCGCATCGAGTTCGTCGCGATGCGCGGTCTTGGTGCCGGGCGCGATATCGGATGCGGAATAGGCGTCGGGGTTTTCCGAGACCAGGTAGATGTCGCGAATGCCTTCGCTATGGAGCTGGAAGGTGATCTGCTGCGGCGACAGTTCGCCATCGACATGCTGGCCGCCGGTCATCGCGGTCGCATCGTTGTAGAGGATCTTGTAGGTGATGTTGGCCTTGGACGCGACCGCCTGACGGATCGCGAGACTGCCGGAATGGAAATAAGTGCCGTCGCCCAGATTGACGAACACGTGTTTCTCGTTGGTGAACGGCGCGATGCCGACCCACGTCACGCCCTCGCCGCCCATATGGGTGAACGTCTCGGTGTTGCGGTCCATCCACAGCGCCATGAAATGACAGCCAATGCCGGCCATGGCGCGGCTGCCTTCCGGCACCTTGGTCGAGGTATTGTGCGGACAGCCAGAGCAGAAATACGGCGTGCGCGCGATCGGCACCACCGGCTGCACCTGCGACGCCTCGCGGCCGTGGAACCAGTCGGCGCGCGCACGGATCAGCGCGGCGATCTCGGGATCCATCTCCATCGCTAGCAGGCGATCCGCCAGCGACGTCGCGACCGATGCGACGCTCAGCTCTTCGGCGAACGGCAGGAAGCGCTTGTCGTGGTCGTCCATCTTGCCGACGATGCGCGGGCGTACGTCGTCACGCCAGTTGAACAGCTCCTGCTTGACCTGGTTCTCGACGATCTCGCGACGTTCCTCGATGATGAAAATTTCCTCGAGGCCGACCGCAAATTGCCGCACGCCTTCCGGCTCCAGCGGCCATGGCATGCCGATCTTGTAAAGCCGCAGCCCGATCCGCGCGGCGACTTCCGGCGTGATACCGAGTTCGCGCATCGCCTGCCGCACGTCCTCGTAGCTCTTGCCGGACGCCATGATGCCGAAACGGGCATTCGGCGAATCCATGGTGATGCGGTTGATCTTGTTGGCGCGGGCGAAAGCGATCGCGGCAAAGCCCTTGTAGTCCTGCAGACGGCGATCCTGCTCGTAGCGGTCGTCCGGCCAGCGCAGGTTGAGGCCGCCAGGCGGCATCTCGAAATCGGTCGGAATGATGAACGGCGTCATCTCGTCGGCGAGGTCGATCTCCGCCGTGGTCTCCACCGTCTCGGTGATGACCTTCATGCCGACCCAGCAGCCGGAGTAGCGCGACATGGCGATGCCGAGCATCCCCATGTGGATCATCTCATGAATGCTGGACGGGTAGAGATACGGCATCAGCGCCGAGATGAAGGCGTGGTCGGACTGGTGCGGCACCGTCGAGGACTTGGCGCCGTGGTCGTCGCCAGCGAGACAAAGCACGCCGCCGTTCTTCGCCGAGCCGGCGGCGTTGCCGTGGCGGAACACGTCGCCGCAGCGATCGACACCCGGCCCCTTGCCGTACCAGATGCCGACGACACCGTCATGCCGCGCGCCAGGAGAAAGGTTGAGCTGCTGCGATCCCCAGATCGCGGTGGCGGCAAGGTCCTCGTTGACGCCGGGCTGGAATTTGACGCCGTACTGATCGAGGTGCTTTCGCGCCGCCGTCAACTGCTGGTCGTAACCACCGAGCGGGGAGCCGCGGTAACCAGTCACGAAGCCTGCAGTGTTCAGCCCGGCTGCACGGTCACGACGGATCTGGGACATCGGCAGCCGCACCAGCGCCTGAATGCCCGTCAGAAAGATATGTCCGGATTCCTGAGTATATTTTTGATCGAGGCTGATCAAACCTTGGTTGATTCCCATTCCGCCCTCTTTTCGCTGTGGCAGCGGTTGTTTTCAGATAGGCATTCCCGATGATTAGAACCAGTCTATGTCGCTTTCGGCGCTTCGTGCATCACAAATTTCAACCCTGAAGCGACTGTCGTCGAGATCACAACAACATTCCGAAACAGCCAGTATTTCTTGAGCAATATGTCGTTTGACCGGGCACCGGTTGAAACGACCTTTCGGGTCCCGCTCGTATCGCAGTGCGAGATGAAGCCCGTGAGGGCTGGCGCGCCTGTGACGATAGGTCCTGACCCACCGCCCGATTCGCCGGCAATGGCATGATATCTGCAACAAAGACTCCGGCGCTTCGTTAGCCTATCATGCACCTAACGAAGCAATTACCTCCCGGGAGGAGATCATGCCTCAACAGGCCAAAGCGACCCCGATCGATCAGCCGCCGACGCGGGGCTCCGCCGGAAGCGCTCCGGCGCAGCCCTCTTTTGGCGTACGCAATAAGCACAAACCGACCAAGACCATTATCGGCATCGCGTTGCTGCTGGTGCTGAGTTTCGTCCTCTACGAGATCAACGGCAAATCGAAGGTCGAGCAACCGGCCCCCGCCGCGACAAGCGACCGTGCGGCACCTAGCCGATAGGCTTCGATTAGACCGGCATCGCGTGCGCGGCCTTCGCCGGTAGGTGACGTGAAACTTCGCGCCTCTCCTCGGCTCCATCTCGTAGGAGTCGTCGCCGTCGTGCACGGAGAATCCAGCTCGTGAGCAATCTCCTGCGTTTCAAAATCCGATGTGCTGAAATGCGACAAATCAACGCCCCGGTTTCCTCCGGAACAAGGCAAAAACGGCAAGAAACGGCAGTTCCCGCCGGAACCCTCGCCCAAGGCGGCGATTGTTACTGGAGACGAGAGGAGAGCTAGCCCATGGCTTACGAACGTAACCCGAACGATCCGTACCAGCCCAACCCAGCAAACGAGGATTTGCAGCGGGCTCAGATGGATCGCGAACTGCAGGCAGACCCCGAACTCGCCGAAGGCCCCGCAAGCAGTGGCCGCATCGCGATCTACGCCATCGCCGCAGCAGTGCTGCTCGGCGCGGTGTTTTACGGTCTCAACAACTCGTCGATGAACTCGACCACCGAGCCGACATCGACGGCTTCGTCGACGACAACTCCGTCTTCGACGGCCAATCCCAAGGCTACGCCCAACAACAACGTAGCCGAGCAGACCAAGCCGCCGGTGGCGCCCGGCGTTCGTGACGTGACGCCGTATAATACTCAGCCTGGCACGACGACAGGCGCAGCACCGGCACATCCGCAGCAGCAGCCTGCTCCCGGCGCGTCGCAGCAGATGAATCCGCCGGCTCCGGCCAACGATTCGAATACGACGAAGTAGATCAAGATCGCACTTGAAAGCGATCGACTCTGGGAAGCGGTGGTTGAAGAAGCGGCGATGCAGTTTTGGATGCATCGCCGCTTTTTTGATGTTTTTATTCCGCGAAAAGCTTGTTCAATTCACCGCCGGGATATCCATCCGCGAATGCGGCGAAGGTGCCCTGCTCGGCGATTTCCTTCGCTGCCCGCATGACGCCACCCCAGGCGACGCGCGCAAGCGCACCCCCGATACTGATGCGCCTCACGCCAAGTTCGGCCAGTTCGCCGACCGACGGTCCCGGCCAGCCCACCAGCACGTTGACCGGTTTGGGATGCACCGCCTTGATCACTTCGGTGATCTGCTCTTTGGTGCGAATGCCCGGCGCATAAAGGCAATCGGCCCCCGCCTCGGCGTAGGCTACGAGCCGGGTGACGACGTCCTTCAGGTCGCCCGAACCGACGAAGAAACTCTCGCAGCGTCCGACCAGCATCACATCGCTGCCGCTGGCATCGATCGCGGCGCGCGACGCGCGGATGCGTTCGGTCGCGAGCTTGATGTCGTAAAGCGGCTGCGCCTTGTCGCCGGTGGAATCCTCGATCGACAGGCCGGCCACGCCGGTCGCAATGCCGCGAGTGACGTTCGCCGCGACCTTGTCCGGTTCATTCGCAAAGCCGCCTTCGAAATCGGCGTTCACCGGCAGATCGGTCGCTGCGCATAGCTCTGTGAGATGCGCGATGACATCGTCGCATGTCACTTTGTTGTCCGCCCGCCCGATCGACCAGGCGAAGCCCGCACTGGTTGAGGCGAGCGCCTTGAACCCAAGCTGCTGCAACATCTTCGCGCTGCCGATATCCCATGGATTGGGCAACACGAAACATCCGCTCTCATGCAATCGGCGAAACCGCGCACGCTTTTCCGCAACCGAGATCGACATCCTGTTTGTTTCCTCGTTCAGATGGGCTGTAGTGCTCATCTTAACACCGGCCACAGGAATGTGCGCTCCTCTTCCAAGATCAATTGGTGCTGCTCGGCGAACTCGAAATTGGCTTTGCCCTTGCCATCCGACCTGAGCCGCGCACGATAATTTTCGTAAGCGGCGAGACTTTCGAACGAGATCAGCGCGAACGCAATATTGTTGGTGCCTTCGCACGGCATCCAGTAGCCGTGCAGTTCACCGCCATTACGCGGAATGATGTCGAGCCAGCGCCGCGCATAGGTTTCGAACTTGTCGCGCTTGAACGGATCGATCCGATAACGAATAAAAACAGTGATGGCCAAATCAACCTCCCTCGATATGCCGGGGAACAATCTAGCTGTTCGGCACGTTGTTCATTTCGGCCAAGGCCGAACTGTCCCGTATCGCAGTCGCGGAGCAAGCACCTGAATGCAGTGGCGAAACTTGCGATGCGATCAGCAATCGAAACGCCTCGCGGCTGCCACGATCCATTCATCTGCCGGTCAGGCAGCCTCATGTATTGCGTCGATTGTGAGTAAAAAATCCAACGCCCTGGAAGGGAGATGACAATGAAAGCACTTTTTGCAGCCGCGCTCGTCGCTGGAACCATTGCAAGTTTCGGCAGCGCCAATGCGATGCCGCTGGCGCCGGTTGCGCCGACCGTTCATGCGGACGTTATTCAGGTGGCCGGTGGCTGCGGGCCCGGCATGCATCGCGGCCGCTGGGGCCGCTGCCGCGTCAATCGCGGAGGCGTCGTTGTCGTTCCGCCGCGTTTCGTTCGCCCGATGGGCCGCCGTTGCGGACCGGGCATGGTCTGGCGCCACGGCCGCTGCTGGCGTTGACGGATTTCGTCAACAGAAATGCGAAAGCCCCGCTTGATGCGGGGCTTTCTTTTTTGCAATCGAAATTCGCCTGCGCCGAATTCAGAGCGGCAGGTTGTCGTGCTTCTTGGCGGGAATTTCGACCTTCTTGTCGCGTAGCATGGCCAGCGCGCGGGCGATGCGGCGGCGGGTCGAATGCGGCATGATCACGTCGTCGATATAGCCACGTTCCGCAGCAATGAATGGCGACAGGAAGCGGTCCTCGTATTCCTTGGTACGCGCTGCGATCTTCTCGTCGTCGCCGATGTCCTGGCGGAAGATGATTTCCACCGCGCCCTTGGCGCCCATCACCGCGATCTGCGCGGTGGGCCACGCGTAGTTCATGTCCGCGCCGATTTCCTTCGAGGCCATGACGTCGAACGCGCCGCCGTAAGCCTTGCGGGTAATGACGGTAACCAGTGGCACAGTGCATTGCGAATAAGCGAACAGCAGCTTCGCGCCGTGCTTGATGAGGCCGCCATATTCCTGCGCGGTGCCGGGCAGGAATCCCGGCACGTCGACGAAGGTGACGATCGGAATGTTGAAGGCATCGCAGAACCGCACGAAGCGCGCCGCCTTGCGCGACGCATCGCTGTCGAGCACGCCGGCCAGCACCATCGGCTGGTTGGCGACGAAGCCCACTGTGCGCCCGGCGATCCGGCCGAAACCGGTGACGATGTTCTTGGCGAAGGTTTCGGCCAATTCGAAGAAATCGCCCTCATCCACGACTTTGAGGATCAGTTCCTTCATGTCGTAAGGCTTGTTCGGATTATCCGGGATCAGCGTATCGAGCGAATTATCGACGCGCTCGATATCGTCGAAGCTCGGCCATTCCGGCACGCCATCGGTATTGTTCGACGGCAGGAAGTTCAGCAGCCGGCGCATCTGCAGCAGCGTCTCGACGTCGTTGTCGAACGCACCGTCGGCGATCGAGGAGCGCGTCGCGTGCACCGAGGCACCGCCGAGTTCTTCCGCCGTGACGACTTCGTTGGTCACCGTCTTCACGACATCAGGGCCGGTGACGAACATGTAGCTCGTGCCCTTCACCATGAAGATGAAGTCGGTCATCGCCGGGGAATAGACGTCGCCGCCGGCGCAGGGCCCCATGATGACGCTGATCTGCGGAATGACGCCCGACGCCTGCACGTTGCGGCGAAACACATAGGAATATCCCGCAAGCGCCGCGACGCCTTCCTGGATGCGCGCACCGCCGGCGTCATACAGACCGATGATCGGCGCCCGCGCCTTCATCGCCATGTCCTGCAACTTGGTGATCTTCAGCGCATGGGTTTCCGACAGCGAGCCGCCGAAGACGGTGAAATCCTTCGCGAAGACGAAAATCTTGCGGCCGTTCACGGTGCCCCAGCCCGTGACCACGCCATCCCCCGGTACCTTCGACTTTTCCATGCCGAATTCGGTCGAGCGGTGTTCGACGAACATGTCGAATTCCTCGAACGAGCCGCGGTCGAGCAGGATTTCGATGCGCTCCCGTGCGGTCAGCTTGCCGCGCTTGTGCTGCGCTTCAATCCGCTTTTCGCCGCCGCCTAGCTTTGCGCCCGCGCGTCGTTCGTCGAGGGTTTCCAGAATGTCTTTCATAAGGTTCCAGCCCAAAAATGCAGGGCTGCAATCACCGCCCCGACGTTATCGGAGGCTTTCTAACACGCTGTTTTCCGGTATGGAAACGGTCGAGACAGCCGAAATCCCCTAAACTCCGGTTGGCCCGGATTCGGTCCGTTTCGAGAAGGAGATAGCACCATGACCGCAACAACCACCACCGAGGAATCCGCTGGCGTGACGACCGGCGGCGTACGGACCTTGCTGCGGATCGAGGGTTTGACGCTGTTTATCGGCATGACCATGCTATACGGCGTCTGGGGCGGCTCCTGGTGGATCTATGCGGTGCTGTTTCTGGTGCCTGACCTCAGCTTCATCGCCTATCTTGCCGGTCCGCGAACCGGCGCCACCATCTACAACGCCATGCACACCTACATGCTGCCCCTGATCCTGTCGTTTGCCGGGTTCGGGCTGGCCATGCCGCTGACCCTGTCGATCGCCATGATCTGGCTGGCGCATATCGGCATCGATCGCGCACTTGGATTCGGCCTCAAATACGACGCCGGCTTCGGCTACACGCATCTCAGCCGCATGGGAAAAGCGGCACAGACAAATTGAAACACTCGCCGGCATTTGTGCTCTGCGCCGGCGCTGCGACGACGATGATGTTTTGCGATGGAAAGTTAGACGTCGTTGTTATCGAATATCAGCATATCCGCGCCGCCACTGGCAAACTTCGCGACGTCACCAGCCGCGGCCTGCCCTTCCGGGCTTCCGAATGCCTTTTGCACGGCAGCCAGGTCTTCGAAATGCAGCGTCGCGATCAGATGAAAGCCTGACGGTCCAGCCGGCGTCCCAACCGGTCCCTTGCTGACCTCAAATCGCCGGAGACCCGGCATCTTCTTGGCCAATGGAATGTGCGTCTCGACATAATACTTGTCGAAAGCAGCCGCATCCTTCGGCGTCTTGTACATCACGACAACACGAGCCATGGCCGTCCTCCCTGATTTTGCCTTGCGGTTATGTCCGCGATCGCCTTTCCAAGTATCCTCGCAATCGAACCGTCGTGGAAGTCCTAAAGTCGTTCAGATCGCGCCAATGTCACCGAGCAACTGTTTAAGGAGCGGCATGCGCTCGGCGGTGTGCCGCGGCTCGCGAATATCCATGTTGAACGCGAACACGGTCTGCGCCGTGCCCTTCTCCGCCCAACCGACCAGCCACCCGATCGACGGATGCGCACCGCCCTCCACGGTTCGATCGTCAACGCCAACCAGCCCGGTCTTGAAACGGATGATCGCATCGCCGGCCTTTTCAACCGGCAGGATATCGCGGGTTAACTCCTGGCTTCGTTTTGAAACCGGCAATACGCCACGCCGCAGGCGGTCGATAAAATCGATCTGCTGTATAGGATCGATGCGCAGATCGCCGGTCAACCAGAAGCGATCGATGCCACCGCCGATGTTCTTGTTGCCGTAGTCGAATGCATTGACGTATTTCTGCATCCGCTCTTGCCCGATGCGGCGCGCGATCTCCTGATACACCGGCACGGCGGAGGCGGCGATGGCCGAGCGCAGCGTGTGATCCTTGTTCCAGTCGGGATATGCGCGCTTCACGCCGTCCCACTTGAACACGTCCTTGTCGGGATCGCTCACCACGCCGGTTTCCAGCGCGATCACCGAGTTCGGAATCTTGTAGGTCGAAGCCGGAAGGATTGCCTCGCCGGACCGCTCTTTATCGCTCGCGATGATCAGGTAGTCTTCGGTCTTGTAACCGACGAACGTGCCGGCCGTTCCCGCATCGGCAAATCGTTTGGCGAGACTATCGCGGATTTCGCTTCGTTGTGGCGCGACGTAAGCGAACGCCTGCCGCGACGATGCGGCGGCGGCGAGAAGTCCGAGGACGTGGCGGCGATTGATCACGGTGGCATCCGGGCTGGCGAGAAGAGCCGCCACTAACAGAGCCTATCATGGTGAAACGATGACGCCGCGCCGGATCAGCGCGCGTGTCCGGACATGCGCAGGACGAAGACCAGCACTTCAGCGACCGCCTTGTAGAGTTCGGCCGGAATTTCATCGCCGAGTTCGACGTTGGACAGGGCACCCGCCAGCACTTCGTTTTCCTCAATGGGAATATCGTGCGCCTTGGCGACTTCGATGATCTTCTCGCCGAGCGCGCCGCGTCCCTTGGCAACCACCGTCGGCGCGCCGGAGCGGTCGTAATGCAGCGCGACGGCAAGCTGTTCCTTGATATCGCTCATCACAGCGCCCGATCCAGGAAATGCCCGGCCTGGGCGGTGGCGGTCTGAGGCGGAGTGCCATCGCGGATCACAATATCGCCGGGCGTGAGTTCGGCGTGACTGAGGGCCTGGCTGAGCTGCGATGCACCGGCGCGCAGCCGGCTTGCGGTTGCGGGCCGCTCCGCCCACATCCGCACCGACGTCGTATCGCCGATCAACGACACTACCGCATGCACCGGCCCCGCAGGCTCGACATCCAGCGAAAAGCGGGCGCGCCATACCCGCTTCGCGGCTTCGACGTCGTTGCCGTTACCGTCCCGTGCGATTTCGAACTGCGCCACAGCGGTGCCGAGCGGCGTTGCGAACGGAATTTCGAAATTCCAGCGCGGACCGATCGCATCGTTGCGCAATGTCGTTGCGTCCGCGCGATCCGGCAGCGACGCCACCTGCAACAACGTCTGCCGCGCGATCGCGGCATCGGTATCCTGCAGCAGATGGTGCGCTGTTTCGGATGCGCTCGCGCCCGGAACGAGGGTCGCCGTCGCAACCGGCTGCGGCGATGGCAATGCGTCGCGAATGGGCGGTGGCGGCGTGTTGGTATGTGCGAACGCCCCTTCATCGACAACCGCAGCGACGCGCGCTTGTTGTCCTGGCAATGCCCCCTCGCCTGATGCCGCAAGCGCTTCCTGCATCAGGTTCATTGCAATTCGTGTATCCGCGGTAGCCGCCGTTGCCGCTCCTGTAGCCGCCGCAATCCCCGGAGCGACGAAGCGAAACAGCTCGCCCGTGTCCGAAAAATCATCGGCGACCGGTACACGCGCCTGCGGCAGCAGGATTTCCTGCACATCCAGCTCCGGCACCAGCGTCGCGCCGCCCGGCGGCTGCGCAAAGCCGGCGCCATGCGACGGTTCACCCGCAGCAGCAATCTGCGGCGACGCCGTTTGCGAACCATGAGGCATCGCGCCTTGCGACGAAGTTGCCTGTGGCTGAGGCGATCCCGTCGCCGGCACATCGCCAAGCTGCGCCGACAGCAGTTGCCTGAACACGACCAGCGCCGCCTTCAGATCGGGCATCGCGTTGCCGCCTGTACCCGACGGAGCGCCGGTTGCCAGTGTCTTCTCGAGAAACAGGCCGGAGGTCTCGAAAGCGGTTTTGATCTCGTCGCCGGACAATGCAGCGTCGAGCGGCGGCCGTCGCGCCAGCAATTGCATTGCCGCCTGTTGCACAAGCGGCGGCAACGCATCGGACGCCGCGGCAGTGCCGAGATTGGCAAACAGTTGCGACATGCTGGCCTGTTTCGTCGCGGCTGTCTGCGCGGCGGCGGACACTGCGAGCGCTTCCAGCGCTGTCAGTTGATTGGCCGGCGATTGCGACACCGCGGCTGGCTTTGTCATCGCATTGATCGGTGCATCGGGCGCAAGCGTCACCGTATCGGTGACGGTGGCCGCCGGCTGCGCAGCGGATGACGAGCTCCCGCCCTGTCCGACCACCGCAAGCCGGATACCTTCCGGCATTTGCGATACCGCGAGCTGCAATGTCTGTCCCGGCTGCAGCGGAATTTCCGACATCACTTCGATGGACAGGTTGGCGATGGCGATCCGCACCATGTCGTTCGCCAGCACCTTCAACACCTGTGCGTTGATCACGGTGCCCGGTTGCAGCACGACATCGGGCGCCGCGCCCTGTGCGGCGATTACCGGAAAGATCGGATTGATCGAAATCGCCATGCGTACCGATGCCCTGCGTTGGGCCGCAGGCTAGCGCAGCGTCGTAAACCTCTCGTTAACCGCTCAGGCCGACGCAGGCCGCGCACCCAGCATCAACGCCGCGGCGCGCAGATCGCGCTGGCGGCCGGCACGGCGCGCCATGGCTTCCTCGTCGGCGCCCCACTGCGCGACATTCCAGTCCTCATCGACATTGGCGGCGGCCCAGACCTGATCGATGTCGCGCACGCCGTGCATCAACGCCAGCGCCAGCAACGCCGAACCAGTTACCGTCGTCGCCACATGCAGTGCGCCGACGGCCCAGGGATCGGTCGGGAACGCCTTGCGCGCCGCCGCGATGGCCTGATCCGGCTGGCGCACATGCATGATGCCTTCGGCCATGATGAAATGCGCGCCGAGATCGTCCCGCGCCCAGTCCAGCACCGGATCCCAATGCTCGGCCTCGCGCGCAATCAGCGCCTCGGGGTGCGAGGCGCGATAGAACAACAGATCGGATTGAAGATATTTTGCGGCGTCCTCGGCCACGTCTTCCACGCGATCCACCACCCCGGCAATCACACTGTTCGCCAACCGCGTCACCGGCATCGTCGTCGGGTCGATGACGTCCACCTGCGCGTTCCACTCGTCGACGATGGCCTGCGCGATATCGCGGGTCGGCACCACCAGCGGTTCGCGCGACGGCGTGCGCACCTGCTTGTCATCCAGCAGCACCGCAAAACCGTCGGGCGTTTCGGTGAATGCGGCGATCTGATAGAACCGCTTGCGCAGCGGCACCCGCGCCGATTGCCGTGCCGACTCCTGCGGATCGAGCGGGGAATGCCCGGAGATATCTTCAAACAGTTCGCGCATCGCTCAGACCCGTCATTGGTTGGCGCAGGCACGCGAATAGGTCGCGCGATCCGCAGGATCGAGGCCGGCTGCAGCGCCATCCTCGAGGCATTTGGTGACGCGGCGCCCGTAGGATTTCCGCGGCGGCGCCTTGAGATCAGCGCGCGGCGGCGCGTCCATCTGCGGCACCACCGGTACATCCATTCTCGGAGGCGGCGGCGGAGGCGGAGGCGGCGGACTCGACGGCGCGATATTCGGCCCGAACAACTGCGCGACGGCGGAAGGCCCCACCATCAGCACCGGCAACATGAGCGCCACACACAGAACTGCAATCGGAAAGCGTGTCATCATCGATACGTCGTGATCGGAACGGCAAACCGCAAGAGCACTATTCCTCCGGCGCATTCTCGATCGGATCGAAGCGATCCGCTTCGAGGCCGAGCAGGTTCCACGATTGCAGCATGTGCGGCGGCAACGGCGCCGTCGCATCGATGAAGCCGCCGCGCGGATGCGGAATGACGATGCGGCGCGCAAGCAGATGCAGGCGATTCTGCAGGCCGCCCGGCAATTGCCAGTTCTCCTTGTTGAAGTATTTCGGATCGCCGACGATGGCGTGATCGATATGCGCCATGTGCGCGCGCAACTGATGCGTTCGTCCTGTTACTGGCTTCAGCGATACCCAGGCCAGTTTCTGCGCCGACGCCTCGACCACAGCGTAATAGGTCACCGCATGGCTTGCGCCTTCATCGCCATGCTCGGCGATGCGCATGATCGATTCCTCTTCGTTCTCTTCCTTGGCGAGATAGGTGGAGATGCGGCCCTGCTTCGGCTTCGGCACGCCGGCGACGAGCGCCCAGTAAATCTTGCGCGCGGAGCGATGTCGGAACGATCCGGTCAGTGCCGAGGCCGCGAAGCGCGTCTTGGCGATCAGCAGGCAGCCCGAGGTTTCGCGGTCGAGCCGGTGCACCAGCCGCGGTTTCTGGCCCTTGCTATCGCGCAGCACTTCCAGCATCTGGTCGACATGCCTGGTCATGCCGGAGCCGCCCTGCACTGCGAGGCCAGCGGGCTTGTTCAGCACCAGAACGTCGTCGTCCTCGTACAGCGTCATCGCCTTGAGCGCATCGAGCGTCTTCTGCTGGGCATCTGAAAGCTGCGTAGCGACCTTCGGCGCATCCAGCTTCAGCGGCGGAATGCGGACACTCTGCCCTTCCTCCAGCCGGTCCTTGCTGTCGGCACGCTTGCCGTTGACGCGCAACTCGCCTTTGCGAACGATGCGCTGGATGTGCGAGAACGACAGGCCGGGAAACCGCGCCTCGAGAAAGCGGTCCACCCGCATGTTGTTTTCATCGGCGGTGACCACAACCGTCTGCACCTTGGTCGGCAGCGGCGCGACGGCAGGCGTTTTTTCAACCGCGACCTCCGGCTCAGGCCTCGGCTTGCGCACCGGCGCAACAGCGCGGCCCGGTGAAGGCTTGCCGGCCATATATTTTTTTACTGCATGCTTCTCCGAGGGACGACGGTCGTCACGCTTGCCGCGCGTGCGCTCGGATTTCTTGGCAAGCGGCTTTCTGACCCGGCGGCTCATGGCGCGGCTTTCCTGTTCGAGATCATCAATGACATTTCGCATCCCGCTTGATGAATATGAGATCGCGCCCGACACTAGCCGAGGGCCGACGCTTGGTCGCTTCATCGGCCGCCGCGCACGCACCGTTGTTGTCGCCGGTCTTCATGCGGGCAAAGGCCAGATAGGCCCACGCGTCGCCGAGATCCGGCTTGTCGATCACCGCCTGTTCGAGCACCGGTTTGGCATCCGCGACGCGGTTTTCCATCAGCAACAGCTTGCCGTAGTCGGCATTGAGCGCCTTCAGCGGGTTCGGTTGCTTGCGTGCTACCTTGAACAGTTCGTCCGCATAGCCGAGATCGTTGAACCGCCCCTGCACCACCATGGCGAACCCATGATAGACACCGCTTTGCTCGGGCGCGAGCAGATAGGCTTGATTGAAACGCTTCGCAGCTTCGCCGAAGCGATTTGCCGTGATCGCCTGCCAGCCGCGCAGCATGGCGGCCTCGAACGCCTTTTCCTTCGAGCCGGCAGTTTCGGTGATATCAGCGACGAACTTTGCATCAGCTTCGCGCTGCTCCTCCGTCTTCTCGGCAAAGCCGAAAAACGGCTGCTCGTCGGACGGCACCTTGTATGTCTTCCGCGTCACCTGCACGCCGGGGGCGACTTCGACCGTCTGGGCCCACGCCGCCCGCGACGGCCCAAGCAGCGCCAGCGCAATCAGCAATAGCCCGATAGCGTTTCGCATCATCTGCATCCGATCGCGTTTCCCGCGCCTCGCGCATTGCTGGACTATCATGTTCGACCTTCATTCAAAAACAGCCGCTCGAACGCGCGGTCGATCGCGGCGCTGGCAGGCAGTTGGACACCGAACATCCCCGTCACCGTGGACCGGAGTTCATCGACACTAGCAAGCGTTTGTCTCCGGACCGAACCATCGGGATCGCGGATCGACAATGTCGTGTTGTTGAGAATCTGACGGCGGTCCGCCGTGGGGCGCACGACGATGAGGTCTTTCACGAAGATGGAGTCGGGATTGGTCGACACGAACCAGTTGGCGGCTTCGAAATCGACCGGATAGAAACTGACGTCGTCAAAACTGAAGACCGGCCGCCAGAATTCACCCAGCTTCACCTCCAGATGATGTTCGTCTCCAACCGGACGCACGCGGTATGTCTCATGCGGCGCTGCCTGCTCTTCCTCGGTATCCAGACGAATCGGTGCCGTCGGCGTCATCGCGCCGAAACCGACATCGCACAGATACCACCGACCCGCCACGGCAACATTCAACGTCATATGCGCGCGAGCGGGCGTCGCATCGGGTGGCTGCATCCAGCGCACCCGCGCCATACGCAGCTTCACGTCGAAACCTAGCGCCATCAGCGCCAGGCGCAGGTATTGGTTCTGTTCGTGACAGTACCCGCCGCGCCCATCACGCACGATCTTCTGCTCGATGGTGGCTGGGTCGATGATGACCGGCAATCCCGAGAAGGAGTTCAGGTTCTCGAAGGAAATGGCCATCTGATGCTGCAGGACGATGCGCGACAGGACGTCGAGCGTCGGCGTGCGCGGTCCATCGAATCCGATGCGCGCCAGATAGGCTTCAAGGTCGACGTGGAAGTCGCTCACGGCTTCCGCTCCCGTCGCAGCTTGGCCCAATAATCCAGCCGCTTCCTGATCTCGCGCTCGAAACCGCGATCGGGCGGATTGTAAAAAGTCTGGCGGCCGAGTGTTTCGGGGAAGTAATCCTGCCCCGAGAAGCCTTCCGGCGTATCGTGATCGTATTGATAACCCTCGCCGTAGCCTTCGGCCTGCATCAGCTTGGTCGGCGAGTTGAGGATGTGCTTCGGCGGCAGCAGCGAACCGCCCTCCTTCGCCACACGCTTGGCGGCGCTGAAGGCCTTGTAGGCGGCGTTCGATTTCGGCGCAGTCGCCACGTAGATCACAGCCTGCGCGATCGCCAGTTCGCCTTCGGGCGAACCGAGAAAATCGTAGGCATCCTTCGCCGCGTTGGCGATCACCAGTGCCTGCGGATCGGCAAGGCCGATATCCTCGACCGCCATCCGCACCACGCGCCGCGCCAGGAACAGCGGGTCCTCGCCGGCATCGAGCATACGCGCGAGATAGTAGAGCGACGCATCGGGATCGGAACCGCGCACCGCCTTATGCAGCGCCGAGATCAGGTTGTAATGACCGTCGGCGGATTTATCGTAGATCGGCGCGCGGCGCTGCAGGATGTCCTGCAATTGAGCGGCATCGAAGATTTCATCTGCGCGCGCCGAGCGCCAGACTTCTTCCGCCAATGTCAGCGCGGCGCGGCCATCGCCATCGGCCATACGCACCAGCACGGCACGTGCTTCCGCATCGAGCGGCAGCTTCTTGCCTTCGATTCGCTCGGCATGCGCAAACAGCTTTTCGATCGCTTCGGCATCGAGCGAATGGAACACCAACACACGCGCGCGCGACAACAACGCGGCGTTGAGTTCGAACGACGGATTTTCCGTGGTCGCGCCGACCAGTACCACGGTGCCGTCTTCCATCACCGGCAGAAACGAGTCCTGCTGCGCCCGATTGAAGCGATGCACCTCGTCGACGAACAGCAACGTGCCCTTGCCCATTTCGCGTCGGGCGCGCGCGGCATCGAACACCTTCTTGAGATCGGCAACACCGGAGAACACCGCGGAGATCTGCTCGAAATGCAACTCGGTGGCATCCGCCAGCAACCGCGCCACCGTGGTCTTGCCGGTGCCGGGCGGCCCCCAGAACACCAGCGAGCCGAGCGTGCGCGTCTCCAGCATGCGCGTCAGCGCGCCGTCTGGCCCGAGGATATGATCCTGACCGACGACATCCGACAACGCGCGCGGCCGCAGCCGGTCCGGCAGCGGACGCGGTGCGTCCTGCT
>JANINJ010000082.1 GCA_024508855.1 Xanthobacteraceae bacterium | reverse complement strand
TGCACACGAGGCTGCGGACGCATCGCGCGTCCGGCGTTCCGCGCGCCCTCTCAAAGAGAGGGCGGGACGTTCATCGCACACCTCGGGCGCAATCGCGTCGCGAGATCGCGAAGCCGTATCTGCAATCAATGCTGCTGTTTGACATTCGAATCCGGCAATCGACGCACGGCCTCGCCACATCCCCAGCGTCGTCCCTGCGCAGGCAGGGACCCATACGCCGTGTCGTCTATGTTGTGCAGGGCGCACGTCACACAGCGATGAAGCAAAACAGCAGACTGCACCGTTAGCGCAGACCATCACCATTCATGCCAGGGGTTATGGGTCCCTGCTTTCGCAGGGACGACCATGTTGGTGAGGAGGCACAAACCGCCCGCCCCCGTCATCACCATGACGAGCCCGCCCATGACGCGAGTGGACACAAGCTCAATACCTGTTCGGATGATGCCCATGGCCAAAATGCCTGCGGCAGGCCTGGCTGAGATGTTTGACGTGATGCTCCATGCACAAGGTGATCCGGTCGACGTTCGGGATTTCGTGGCTGCAAAGCCGCATGGCATCGCCATGGCAATCACGGTGCTCATCCGCCGATCCGTTTGCGAGAGCCGGCGATACCAGGGCCAGGGTCGCGGCGATTGTCAGAACGCGCACCGATTGAAGACAGTATCTCATTTCCACACCAATTGTTCGAAGCTGATGGATTTCACTATCGCATGCCAGCGAAGCGCTTCCATTGAACCATCAGGCGGTGAAGCGAGGGTGAACAAGACGGAGCGATTTTGCACTGTCGGCCTCGCCCGTCGAAACAAAAAGCCCCGCAACGAGCGGGGCTTTGCAGTTCTCTACGCAGCGAACGGCGCGACGGCCGCTCCCCGTCATCCCTTCATACACTTCTTGACGTAGCTGGTCTTGGCCGCGCCGGCGAGCGCCTTGCCGTCCGCGCTCTTGGCGCTGTCTTCGCAGCATTTCTTCATGAAGCTGGATTTGGCGGCGCCGGCCAGCGGCTTGCCATCGGCGCTCACAGCATTGCAGGACTGCGCCAAGGCAGGGCCTGCGGCAAACACGGTCAGTACGGCGAGAAGCGAGAGGCGTTTCATGGTGGTCTCCCTGGGATTGATACTGCAGCCTACCTGAACCCGATCTCCTGACAACGCCCCAGGAACAAAAATGTTCGCCCTGCATCGCCGTCCGCGCGGCGCAATATCACCCCTTCCGCCCGGCCCGGCGCGGGTTTTACTTGTCTGACGAATGCCCCTAAACGAAGGGCATGTCGCCCCGCTCCCCAGACCCGCGCTTCGCCGGCTTCCTCCTGCTTGCCATCACGATCCTCGGCTGGGGGCTGAACTGGCCGGCCGTCAAGGTGCTGCTGCACGAATGGCCGCCGCTGTTTTCGCGCGGCGTCGCCGGCGTGGCCGCCGCCGTCCTTCTCGCCGTCATCGCGCGCGGACGTGGCGAAAGCCTGCACGTTCCGGCGAAGGCTCTGCCCCGCCTCGCCTTCGCCGCCTTCACCAACGTGTTCGCGTGGATGGGCTTCGGCACCGTCGCGATGAAATACCTGCCGATCAGCGAGGCGGCGCTGCTCGCCTACACGATGCCGATCTGGACCATGCTGCTCGCGTGGCCGGTGCTCGGCGAGCGCCCGACCTTGCGCGGCGTCGCGGCGTTGGTGCTGGCGTTCGCGGGTCTCGCGGTGCTGTTCAGCGGCCAGAGCTTTGCGTTCGACCAGGGCAAGCTGATGGGTATCGCGATGGCGCTCGGCGCGGCGGTGCTGTTCGCCTTCGGCAGCGTCACGGCGCGCGCGCCGATCCCGTTGAAGCCGATCGCGCTGGTGGCGTGGCAGGTGGGGCTCGGGTGCCTGCCGATGATTTTCATCGGGTTGCTGATCGAGCATCCCGACCTCGGCGCGCTGTCGCCGCGCGGCTGGGCGCTGATGGTCTATATGACGCTCGGGCCGATGGCGATCGCCTATCTGACCTGGTTCGCAGCACTGCGTCGCCTGCAGCCGGCCGCGGCGACGACAGGTTCGCTCGGCGTTCCGATCGTCGGCGTCTGCGCAGGCGCGCTGTTTCTGGGCGACCCGTTCGGTGTGCGGGAAGTGGCGGCGCTGGTACTGACATTGGCGGGCGTCGCGCTGGCGCTGCAAAAGCCATCCGCGCGCACCAGCGGGCAAGCTTAACCACGACGGCGCAACCCAATATCCGAGAAATGCGCAGCGCAGGTCTGGGCTAGCCGCTACTTCCGCGCCTTGCGCCGCTTCGCACGAGGCGCATCTACGCGCTCATCCCATAACCGGAAGCCGCCTTCGAAGGCATCGGCGTTGTCGCCCCGCCGCGTCTTCGGCGGCAACTTGTCCATCTTCTCGACATTGCCGCCGCCGAGCAGCACGTAGTCGGGCTCGAGTGCAGCACAAAGATGTTTGACAACATCCGCAACATGCTTGCGCCATTTCTTGCGGCCGACACGTTTGAGGCCCGCAGCGCCGAGATAATCCTCGAACGTCTTGCCCTTCTGGTACGGCAGATGACCGAGCTCCATCGGCTCCAGTTCGCCATCGACGATCATGGCGGAGCCCAGTCCAGTGCCGAGCCCGAGAAACAGCATGCGGCCGCCTTCATAGCCGCCCAGCGCCTGCATCAGCGCATCATTGACGACGTTCGTGGGCCGCTTGAATGCGCTCCCGAAATCAAAGCCCTTCCATCCCTTCCCGAGATTGTAGGGCTCCCGGAGCGCGCGATTGCCGGCGACGGGACCGGGATAGCCGATCGAAATCGCCTCATAGGACCAGTCCTTCGTGATCGCCCTGACCTGACGAACCATCTCCTTGGCGGAGAGACGCGGCCCCGACTCGAATTCGCGTTTGATACGCTCCCGATCGGTCATCACCTTGACGTGAGATCCTCCGACATCGATCGCCAGGATGGTACGAGCCTTGGTCTTTCTCCGCGCTTTTTTCATCTCGCCTGCCATTGCTGGAGTGCCGATATCAGCCCCACTTAAGCGAAATAGACACTTGCAAAGGCCCTCGCAATTGCCACTTTCGAGGGTATCAACCTGATGTTCCTTCCTTTCCTGATCCCCCGGAGCCACTCATGACCGACGCCCCCTACACGCCGCCAAAAGTCTGGACCTGGAACAAGGAGAACGGCGGCAAGTTCGCGTCGATCAACCGGCCGACCGCGGGCCCGACGCATGAGAAGGAATTGCCGATCGGCAAGCATCCGCTGCAGCTCTATTCGCTGGCGACGCCTAACGGGCAGAAGGTCACGATCATGCTGGAGGAGTTGCTCGCGCTGGGCCACAAGGGCGCCGAGTACGACGCATGGCTCATCAAGATCGGCGATGGCGAGCAATTCGGTTCGGGCTTCGTCGACATCAATCCGAATTCGAAAATCCCGGCGCTGATGGACCGCTCGGGGCCGAAACCGATCCGCGTATTCGAGTCCGGCGCGATCCTGCTCTATCTCGCAGAAAAGTTCGGCGCCTTCGTTCCAAAGGATGTCGCGGGGCGCGCCGAGTGTCTGTCATGGCTGTTCTGGCAGATGGGTGCCGGTCCCTATCTCGGTGGCGGCTTCGGCCACTTTTACGCCTACGCGCCGACCAAGATCGAATACGCCATCGATCGCTTTGCCATGGAGGTGAAGCGGCAGCTCGATGTGCTCGACCGCCAGCTAGCTAACAACGAGTATATCGCAGGTAGCGACTACACTATCGCCGATATGGCGATCTGGCCTTGGTATGGTGGGCTGGTACGAGGTCTGCTCTATGGCGAGTCCGCGACCTTCCTCGATGTTGCGAGTTACGAGAACGTGCAACGCTGGACCAAGCAGATCGGCCAACGCCCGGCCGTGAAGCGCGGCCGTATCGTCAACCGAGTTTCCGGCGATCCGGCGAGCCAGTTGCACGAGCGCCATGATGCCAATGATTTCGACACCAAGACGCAGGACAAGCTGGCGACGTCGGCCTGAGATCGGGTGTCGAGGTGAATAACCCCATGCTGAACCGCGCCGGCGCGGAGCGCCGGAGTGCGTTGACGAATCCCGCCTATCCCTGTCTATTTTCCACAGCCTCGCAATCGCCGACGATTGGAATGTAAAATGCACTTATCGAAACTTCACCGCCTCTCCGTTTTCGCAGCTATGGCCGTGGTTTTCGCCACCATGTCGCCGGCTCGCGCCGATACAGGCACTGTGCGCTTCAAATTCTTCAAGGCGGGCTGGTTCGTCGGTGCACAGACCGGCAGCGGAATCTTGAAGTTCCACAAGGAGCTTTATCCGTTTCGCATCAGCGGAGTGAGTGCCGGACTGACTTTCGGCGGTTCTTCGACCGATTTTGTCGGCACCGCGACGAACCTTAAACATGCGACGGACATCGAAGGCGTTTACACGGCAATCGGCGCCGGTGTCGCCATCGGCGCGGGCGCCCGCGCCATCCAGATGCGGAACTCGAAGGGGGTCATTCTGAATCTCGAGGGGAAACAACTCGGCCTTCAGCTCGATCTCGATCTGAGCGGAATGAACGTTTCCATTCAAAGGCGGTAACAGCTTGCTACGTCAGTACGGCGGGCTCCTTCTGGCCCGCTGTGCTTTCGCAGCTTCGCTCCACCATATGAGATCGTCGGCAAAACGCGGAAACGCCCGCACGAGTTGCTTGCCGCCCTCGCCGGTCGGTTCACCGCTTTCGGATAAGCTCTGCGATATCGAACCGACGGCGATCGTACTCGATATCACGACCATTCCCATTTCTGACAGCGTGCCATGCCAAGCCAGCGCAGCACGCGCACCGGCGAAACGCCCCGCCGAATAACTGGCAATGGCCGCGGGACGCCAGAACCATTCCTCGAGAAAATGATCGGTGAGGTTCTTCAAGCCCGGCTGGAGACCCCAATTATATTCGCCGGTCACGAAGACGAATCCATCGGCGTCGCGGATTTTTCCGGCGAGCGTTTCCAGCGCCGCAGGTGCAGCGCCCTTCGGGTGTTCCTTGTACATCCGGTCCAGCATCGGCAGCCCGACCGCTTTGGCGTCGATCAGTTCGACATCCTCGCCCCGCGCGCGCAGACCTGCGACGATGAAATCGGCGAGCCTGATACCCATCCGGTCCGAACGATACGAGCCGTAGAACACCAAAATGCGGTTCGTCATTCACACCCCGATTCACGCCCTTCGCATCAACTTCAGCACCGCCTTAAGCCGCAGACTACGCTTGCCGGCCAGCGCGGTCGCTTCCATCTCAGCGCCTTCTGCATTGCACGTGCCGGAAAAACCGATCCCCACCTCATGACCGCCAAAGATCGGATTCTCGCCGACCGCCGGCGTATGTTCCTGGTTGAGTACTTCGCCTTTCCAGCGGCCGTCGGCTGAAGTGTACGTCCCGAGATAGTAGAAGAATGCGTCGCCGCCGAGAATGCGACCGTCGTTCAGCAGCATGACACCTGTGAGACCACCTTCGACGCCGTCGAGCAATCCCATGTGAATGGAGTAAAGCCCGTTGGCGATGCCGCCTTCGCCCACCGCGCCGACAACCGGGACGATCGCATCGTCGATCGGCGTCATGACCGATTTGAATACGGCACCGGGCATCTGCCTGGAGCCGCCTTCAAAGCGATACACATCTCCCTGCGCCTGGCCGCGCACATTGATAGTGGCGATATCGGCTCCGAGCAGCGATTGATAATTTGGATCGTGATTGTGACGATGGCTTGTTATCTCGGAGATGACTTCGCCGTCACGCTCCTCGAAGGTCCCGTAATGCGCGAAGGCAGAATTGCCACCGAGCATCCTGCCCGCGCGGGCGTACATCACGCTACGGCCGACAGCGTCGTTTACCTGATATCTGACCTTATAAAATCCCTGCAGCACGCTCAATGCCCTTAAATCAGGGCAATTTACCCTGTCCCGCGTCACCGCCAAGCGAATTCTGCCGTTATCGTTATCCCCGCCGCTCGCGATAGATACTGGAGATGGTCTTGTGGTGGCCACGCGTCAACGCGACGCAGCCAGCCACGACAGAATGTCGGCATTGACCTCGCGCGGATAACAATGGCTGAGGTCGTCAAGCTCACGATAGGTTACATTGGCGCCCGCTGCGGCAAGCGCCTGGCCTGCGCTGCGTGCCACCTCGACAGGAAACATCCAGTCGCGCGCACCGTGTACCAGGTAGATCGGCAGACCGCGCACGCGATCCGCATCAGCCATCTGCGCCATCAGCGGATGAAAGGTCGCGCTCACCGGTGCGAGATACGTGAAACGGGATTGCGCCGCGAGCCCACTGACATAACAGAACGTTCCTCCGTCACTCATGCCGGTCAGCAACAGCTGCGTGGGATCGACCCGCCAGCGTTCGTGAACGAAATCCAATATGCGATTGAGGTTCGGTGTATCGGCGTCGTCTCCCATCAAGGCCCAAGTGCGGCCGGTCGCCGTCGGAGCCACGAGTATCGCATCGAGGCTGCGGGCCTCGCGCAGCCAGCTCCACAGGAATCCGCGGCCGTTGCCGCTTCCGCCATGCAGCGCCATCACCAGCGGCAGTGGCTGGCCTACAGAATAAGTCTCCGGCACATACAGCGAGAAACCTCCGCGGCTGCCGGGCTCGTTATCGAAATGCATCACGCCGGTCTGGCCATCGCGGATCGGTTGGGCATGTCGAGCGAGCGTAGCTGCGTCGCTGCGCAATGACGGCACCAGAAAGAAACTGCTCACAGCCGGCACATTGGACGCGAGCGGATAAAGCGCCTCCAATGCCCGCGGCAGGTGACGCAGTGCGCGGAACACGGCATACAGGTCGTCCCCTTGCGCGAGCGCAGCGCGCATGCCGTCGAATGCCGCCAGTGCGTGGTCGCTCGCCGCAAGGAGTTGCGCTTCCCCGCCTTGCGCTCCGTTCGATGGACCGCTGATCTTGTCGCGCGCCAGGCGCAGCGCTTTGTCCGGCGTGCCCACCCCCTCCATCACCGCTTCGAAGATCATCGGGTCCAGATGTCGCGCGATGAACTCCAGCGCCGTCAGCGATTGCAACAGCGGCGGCAGCAAGTCTCCAATATCGGTGGTCATGATCGCTTCGGCCTCCTGTGCAGCCAGTGTAACCGCATACCGAGGCGTTGACACAATCAGTCGAGGCTCAATCCTGTATAGTTCTCCGCAAGGCTGGTCTGCGCCGCGACAGAGCCACACAGGTAATCGAAGTCGGCACGCTGGATACGGCGGCCGAACGCACCGGTCTCAGGGAACGTATGCAGCAGCGACGTCATCCACCACGAAAAACGTTCGGCCTTCCAGATGCGCGCCAGTGCCCGCTTCGAATAGGTATCCAGGCCAGCTTTCGAACGTTCGCCATAGAATTCGGCCAGCGCCGCGCCCAGCATGGCGACATCGCTGATTGCAAGGTTCAGGCCCTTTGCCCCGGTCGGCGGCACGATATGCGCGGCATCGCCGGCCAGAAACAGCGAGCCGAACCGCAACGGCTCGGCAACGAAACTGCGCAGCGGCGCGATGGATTTTTCGATCGATGGTCCGGTCTGCAATCGCTCGGCGGCCTCCGGGTTGATCCGCGCGCGCAGTTCGTCCCAGAAACGATCGTCGGACCAGTTCTCGACCTTCTCGCCTTCCGGCACCTGCACGTAATAGCGGCTGCGCGTCAGCGACCGCATCGAGCACAGCGCGAAACCGCGCTCGTGATGCGCGTAGATCAGTTCTTCGGATACCGGAGGTTTTTCGACCAGAATGCCGAGCCAGCCGAACGGATAATGCCGGTCGAACAATGCGAGGGCCCGTTCCGGGACGCTGGCGCGCGAAACGCCGTGAAATCCGTCGCAGCCGGCGATGAAGTCGCAGTCAAGCGTTTGGGTCACACCGTCCTTGCGCCACGTGACATGCGGATGATCGCTATCGATGTCGTGCAACGCGACGTCATCGGCCTCGTAAACCGTCTCAACACCCGAAGCCTGCCGCGCATCCATCAGGTCGCGCGTCACTTCGGTCTGGCCATAGACCGTGACGTGACGGCCAACGCGCGCCGTGAAATCGATCCGTTGCAGATCGCCGTCGAAACACATTTCGATGCCGTCGTGCGGCAGACCTTCGGCCTGAACCCGCTCGCCGACGCCGACCTTGTGGAGAAGGTCAGCAGTGCCTTGCTCCAGCACACCGGCACGGATGCGTGACAGCACGTAGTCGGCGCTCTTGCGCTCCAGAATGACGTTGTCGATGCCAGCCTGTTGCAACAGGCGGCCGAGCATCAGGCCCGCCGGCCCCGCGCCGATAATCGCGACTTGTGTCCGCATTGTTTCCTCGCCTTTGTGACACCGATGTTGATCTGGCGCGACATCGATGCCAATGGACATAACCGGCAAAGAAAGGGACAATCCGAACATCGAGGTCCCCTATGAACAGCATCCCGACCTACATGCTCTATGGCGAGCAGGGGAACGATAACGAGCCCGACTGGCTGCACTGGGAAACGGTGCTGTCACGCTCGCGGCTGCACGGCTTTCGTATCGCTCCGCACCGCCACGAGCAGTTTTTCCAGATCCTGCACCTCACGGGCGGAACGGCCGACGTCACCATCGACGACGTTACGCGCGCTATCGTGCCGCCGGCGGTGATCGTCATCCCGGCGCTTCCGGTGCATGGCTTCGTCTTTTCGGAAGATGTCGAGGGCATGGTGCTGACCCTGTTCGAGCGCGACGTGCGGGAGGCCTTGGCCACCGCTCCCGAGATCGACGGCAAACTCCGCAGCCCGCATATCCTGAGCGGCGAGAGCAACGAGATGACGCAGCTTGGCCGCGAAATCGCGGCATTGATCGCGGAAGCCGATGTGCGCACTCCCGGCAGGGCAGTCGCGATGCGCGCGCGTATCGGTACGGTCCTGGTCGGAATTTACCGCGCCATGCTGGCGAGCGCAGAGAGTTCGGTGGAGGCCGGCGACCGCGCTCTGCGCCATGCGCAGGCTTTTCACCGATTGGTCGAACGCGAATATCGCAATCACCAGCCGATCGATTTTTATGCCAGCGCACTCGGCATCACGCCGCCGCACCTCAACCGGATTTGCCGGTCGGTATTGGGCATGTCCGCCCTGAAAGTGATCGAGCGGCGGGTGCTGCTCGAGGCCAAACGCTACCTGACGTTCTCGTCGCTGAGCGTCAAGGAGATCGCCGCCCTGCTCGGTTATGCGGACCCCGGCTATTTCAACCGTATGTTCCGCCGCGAAATCGGCACGGCACCGGGAAAATTCCGGCAGTATCAATAACAAAAGTAAAACCGGCTACGCCGCCGCTTCAAGCTCCGCATCGAGGTCGGAAATAACGTCTTCAAAGGCCGAGATCGCAGCCTGGACAGCCGCAATCCGCATCAAGTCCTCGAAAACGACCGGGCCGCTGCGCCGCTGCAGCGCTACCACCATATCCCGACGCAATTCCTTGAGCTGGACCAACGGTAAACCATGGTCCGGAAGATGCTGTATCATGGAATTCCTAGCCTCCGAAAAGACAGGAAGACAGCTCTAGCAAAGCTTATCTGCAATCCGCTTATAAATATCCGGCAAATTTTACTCATCCTGGGAGATATCGGATGGATCGAAAGGTAATCGTCGTTACCGGCGCGTCGGGCGCGCTTGGGAGGGTTGTCGTAGAAGCTGCCCTCGCCCACGGCATGCGGGTGGCCGCCGTGGACCACGCGGTTCGCAAAGCGCCGGATACGGATTCCCTGATATCGCTTGGCGGCGTCGACCTTGCGGATGCCGCACAAGCAACTGCGGCGATCGACACTGTCGCCACACGGCTGGGACGCATCGATGCACTTATCAACATCGCCGGCGCCTTTGCATACGAGACAGTCGCCGACGGCACTACGGCGACCTGGCAGCGGCTCTACATCATCAACGTGCTGACTGCACTGAACGCCTCCCGCGCCGCAATTCCACACCTCTGCAAATCGTCGGCGGGACGCATCGTCAATATCGGCGCTTTAGGTGCCCTCCACGCGGCGGCCGGTATGGGCCCCTACGCGGCATCCAAAAGCGGCGTGCATCGCTTGACCGAAGCTCTCGCAGCCGAACTGAAAGGCAAGGTCACCGTCAATGCGGTGCTGCCCTCCACCATCGATACGTCCGCCAATCGCGCAAGCATGCTGGATGCCGATTTCAGCAAATGGGTGACGCCGACTGAGCTAGCCGATGTGATCCTGTTTCTGGCAAGCGACGCAGCCAGCGCGATTACGGGTGCGTTGCTGCCGGTGACCGGACGAGTGTGATAAACGCCCCGTGATACGACGCCTCATCGCAATATCATCTTTGTGATAGCGGGTGTTTCGTTTGTGATGGGAGAAGCAATTGCTCCGCGGAACCGCGCAGTGAAAAATCCGTTCTGCGCAAACCGGCAATTATGCCGGTTACTTCTTACGGAGCTTAACAATGAAAATTGGCATTTTTGCTGCAACAATGGTCGCAGCCAGCGCGCTGGCTTTCGGCCCTGCCTCCGCGAAGATGATGATGGGATGTTCGAGCCAAGGTCTGGCAAAGACCGAAGCCGCAGTCGAAGGCTCTGCTGACGGTCCGCAGAAAGTGATGATGCAGAAGGAAATCGGTCAGGCCAATACGGATCTCAGCAACGGCAACATGCGTGGCTGCGCCATGCACATGGGCCGTGCCGAGAAAATGAGCATGATGAAGCCGGCGTATCCGTCAGGGATGTGACGCCGAAATGACGGCCAAGGAACCACAGCCGGATGGAGCCTTGGCCGTTGGCGTTCTCTGCTCTCCGCTAGTCCGCGACCAGCATCCGCAACTCGGCCTTGAAGCGAATGCTTTGCTTGCCGGCTAGCGCCGTCGCTTCCGCTTCTGCCAGATCGCCTTCGTAGCTGCCGCTAAATCCGATCCCGACATCGCGGTGACCAAACATCGGGCGTGCGCCGTAGCTTGGCACATGCTCACGGTTAAGCAGTTCACCCTTCCATTTGCCGTCGGCAAAACTGTACGAGCCGACATAATAGAAAATCGAATCTCCGCCACGGATGACGCCGTCTCGCAGCATGATGATGCCGGTATTGATACCCTTGACGCCGTCCAGCATTTCGATGCGCAGTGAATAGAGTCCGTTCTTCATAATAGGTCGTACTGTTTCAGCCCGTCTGTCCGTTTATCGCATCACGATCCGATCGAACTTAATCGGGATGCCTCGCCTCGTCGACCTCCCGCATCCCCGCTTCCGTGCATAGATGATCGAGTATACTCTGGCATCGAGGGCCGATGTCTGGATGGGGGAGAATCGCATGATTGTCGTCACCGGCAGCGTGATTGCACGTCAGGAAACGCTAGACGAAATCCTTCGGCTCAGTCTCGAACATGTCCATCGCTCGCGTAGCGAGTCGGGCTGCCTGTCCCATGCGGTTCACATCGATTGCGAGAATCCGCTGCGGCTGGTTTTCGTAGAACGCTGGGCCGATCGCGATGCGCTGCTGGCTCATTTCGCGGTCCCTGCGTCACGCGAGTTCGTGAAAGCATTACAACCGCTCGCCGCCGCCGCGGCGACGATCGAAATCTACGACGCCAGGCAGTTGGAGAAGCTCTGAAGCTCGCGCTTCGCATGGCTGGCAAGCGGTTCGCGTTATTGCGTTGCAGCATTTTCTCGATTAGGTAAGCGCATCGAAACGAGAGGCGACGATGAGCGAAGATTGGATGACAAAGTATGGCAGCCGCCGCGTCAGGCGCGACCCGCCTACGCTGGATGAAGCCATCTTTGCCGCAACCGGGATCACTGACGATCTCGACGCCCAGGCGGAGATCGCCGCATCCCTGATGGGGCTGCCGCTCGAAACCGTGCAGGTCGAAGTCAAGAAGGCTGCGCGCGCGGCTGTCCGCTCGACCCGCGTGATCGCCGGTGAACCGGGCGCACAACGCTCGGTCGTTGTCGAGCGCCGCGTTGTTCGCCGTTTCGGCAACGACAAGCGGCTGGGGACCTAGAACTTCGGTCCAAAGCAACGAGGGCACCGCGCATGACGCGATGCCCTCCCGATCATTTCAAAGCCGATCTTTCCGAGTGCAACAGCCGCCTACGCCGCGCGCCGCAATCCGTACATTGCCAGCATCAGTTTCCAGCATTCGCGATTGAAGTGAACCATCGCGCGCGCGACGTCCGTGCCGACGGCAACCAGCGGCTGCGGTGCGGTGGTCGGACCTTTGCGCAAATCGATGCTGCCGGTCGACTCGCCATGCCGGAACGTCAGGTGCGCGCCGAACTTGTTGGCAAGCGCGCGCATCGCTTCGTTCTGCGCGCCGGTGGTGATGCGCAGGCTGTCGTAGCCCTTTCGCCGTGCCTCAGCGATCAGCTTCTTGAACAGGATGCTACCGACACCCTTGCGCCTCACGTGCCGCTCGACGCTGAACGCGATCTCCGGCAACGCGCCCGGCTCGTCGCCCGGCGGATGCAATTCCGCCGCCGCGCTCACCACGCCATTCTCGATGAAGGCAATAATCACCGTGCCATCGGCGCTGCATTTGTCCGCATAGCGTTCAATAAAGCTTTCATCGGCAAAGCCGTTGAAGCGATCGCGCCGGCTCTCGGGATCAAGCCGCAACAGATGCTCGCGCAACATCGGCATCTCCTGCCGCGTCAGCTTCCTGACCACGCCATTTCCGGGCAAGCCAGTCGTGATCTGTTCGTCGTACATCGTCCAAACTCCTCTTGGGTAGCCCTCGAGGAAGCGTTATTCCCTAGACTTTTAATATTGTGCGTCGCACCATATTTTCAAGCTTCAATTGGAGGCAGAATGTCGCATCGGTGTGGAAAACGTCTTTATTAACAACGGTTAATAAAGGAACCCGATCGGGGATCACAGCACCAGCTGGGTTTGCGTAACGACCGCAATCAGCTTGCCGTCCTCAGTTTCCAGGCGGGTCTGCCATACCTGGGTACGGCGCCCGCGATGAACCGGCGTCGCCGTAGCGATGACCGTGGTTCCCTCCTTTGCGCCGCCGACAAAATTGGTTTTGCTCTCGACGGTGGTCGTGCCTTTGGCGTCTTCGGGCAGATTGATGACGGTCGCCGCCGCGCCGACTGAATCCGCGAACGCCATCACCGCGCCGCCGTGGATTGTGTGGTTGAGCGTGCACAGATCCGGCCGCACCAGCATCCGCGCCACCACCTTATCCTTTTCGGCCTCCGTAAAGGTGACGCCCTTTAATTCCGCGAACGGCATTTTCATGGACTGGAGTTTTGCCAGCAGCGTCATGCGATCTCTCCCGGAGGTTCGTTTTCGTTATCGGTTTTTTGGTCACCCAATCTGTCGATGACAAGCGTTTTGTTTCTCGGCATACCTGAGAGCATGCAGCACTTCCCTGCCCGCCGCATCGTTTGCCTGACCGAAGAAACGGTGGAAACGCTTTATCTTCTCGGCGAGCAAGACCGTATCGTCGGCGTTTCCGGCTACGCCGTGCGCCCGCCGCAGGTGCGCCGGGAGAAACCGCGCGTGTCTGCCTTCATTTCTGCCGACGTTCCGAAAATCCTCGCGCTTGCGCCTGATCTGGTGCTGACATTCTCGGATCTGCAGGCCGACATCGTCGCCGAACTGATCCGTGCCGGCGTCGCGGTTCACGCCTTCAACCAGCGCGACATCGCCGGCATTCTGGCGATGATCCGTACCGTCGGCGCGCTCGTCGGTGCGGCGGCGCGCGCGGATCAGCTCGCAAAAGGATATGAAGCGCGCCTCACAACGATTGCAGCCCGTCATGCGAGCAATAACAGACCGCGCGTCTATTTCGAGGAATGGGACGATCCGCTCATCAGCGGCATCGGATGGGTGTCCGAACTGATCGAGATCGCCGGCGGTGAGGATATCATGCCGGAGTTGCGCGCACAGAAAGCGGCCAAAAATCGTATCATCTCCGCCGACATTGTGCGCGCTGCCGCCCCCGACGTCATTCTCGCATCGTGGTGCGGCAAGAAGGTCGTACCGGAAAAAATCCGGCAGCGGCCGGGCTGGAGCGACATTCCCGCCGTGCGCAACAACCGCATCGTCGAGATCAAATCGCCGCTGATCCTGCAGCCGGGACCAGCGGCGCTGACGGATGGCCTCGATGCCATCGTTGCAGCGCTGTGGCCGTGACGTTCCTACAACGGCTCTACGCCGCACCATTCGGCTATGAACAGCGCCGTCGCCTTGGTGGACTTGCGCAATGACTCGATGTCCACCCATTCGTTGAAGCCATGCATCGCTTGCCCGCTAGCCCCGAAGCAGAGGCTCGGAATGTTGTAGTTCAATCCATAGAAGCGCGTGTCGGTCAGCGCAGTAAATGCCTTTTCCGGCGTCGACCCGCCATAGACCGCGGCATAGGCCTTGCCGAATGCGGCCTCCGGCGCCGCGGAATCGGTCAATTCGTAACCCTCCGACAGAAAGCCGGACCACTCGATCGTTGGCGGATTGTTGGACAGGAAACGATGATCGCGCGCCGCGCCTGCGACGCATGCCAGGATTTCCTGCTGGCAATCCTTCACCGACCAGCCGGGCAGAACTGCGATACGGCAATCGACGTCGCACCATGCCGGCACGCTCGACGCCCAGTCGCCGCCCTTGATGATTCCTGGGTTAAAGTTCAGCGGATGCGTCACGTCCTTGAAATGCTTGTCGCTCGCCGCGCGCTTATTCCAATCCGCCTCGAGTTTCTCAAGTGCGTGAATGAGATGATACGCGGCCATGATGGCATTGGAGCCAGCCCCGGCCTCGAATACATGCACGGGAAAACCGCGAACGCGAATACGGAACCAGATCACGCCGACCTGCGAACGGATCATGTGGCCGTCGGTCGGCTCGGGAATGAAACACGCATCGGCGCGATAGCCACGCTGCAACGTCGAAAGCGCGCCGACGCCAGTGCTCTCCTCCTCGATCACCGATTGAAAGTGGATGCGTGCGGTGGGCTTCAATCCGGCCGCACGGATCGCATCGAGGGCATACAGCGCGCCAATGGTTCCGGACTTCATGTCGCAGGCGCCGCGGCCATACATCTTGCCGTCCTTCACGACCGGCGAGAATGGCGGCGTTTCCCACATATCGAGCGGACCTACCGGCACCACGTCGCAGTGACCTTGCAGGATCAGCGATTTGCCCGCGTTGGTGCTCGGCCGATAGGTTCCGACGACCGTGCGGGCCCGTGAAAAATCATGCTCGATCGGGCCGAAGCCGCGCAGGTTCTTGAGGTCGTCCACATCGATGTGCCAGTCGTCCACTTCGTAACCGCGCTGGCGCAGCAGATCGCCGATCATGTCCTGGCACGGGCCTTCCGCGCCCCGCGTGCTCGGAATGGCAACGAAGTCCCTGGTGGTGGCAAGCTGCGCGTCGAATCCGGCGTCGACGGCATCGAGAATACGTTTGTTATTTTCGTTGGCGCTCATGGTTTCCCCTGTCCGGCGGCGGCAAATTCCACGGACCACCGCGATGGGGCAATCAAACCATATCTCGCCGCAGTTTGTCGCGATCTTTGAGCCTATGAGAATCGCGATCGGGCCCATACACTCGGCAGACAACCGTTCGAATGAGGAACCCGGATGTCCCGCAATGTGCTCTTTCTCATCATCGGTGCGCTCATCGTGGGCGTCGCCGTCCTCGGCTACAGCCTCTATCAGGAAAAGAAAGAGCCCGATGGTGTCCAGATCAACATCGGACCCGATGGCCTGAAGATCAAGAACAAGTGAGACCTGTGATGCAACGCTCGGCTGTCACCCTGGCGCAGGTTCTTTTGGGCGGCCTTTGCTTGGTCGTGCTCGCAGCGCCAGCCAATGCCGAACAGGTCAGGCGCGAAAGCGACATCACCGACCTGCGGCTAGGGCAACGGATCTTCGTCGATGATGGTTCGTGCCCAGCCGGCCAGATCAAGCAGGTCACCGGCGCCAAACTCAGCACCGCAGGCGTGGTGCGTCGTATTGTTTGCGTGGCGCGACCGGGTTCGCACCGCTGAAGCGAGAGAGCCTATCGAGCGAGCTTATGTCGACGGCTCGAACATGCACTGCAGGGTCGGCGTGGCGATCGTGGTGAAGGTTGCGGCGATCTCGGATCGCTTCGACAAGGGCACCCATTCGTTTTCGATCGTCGGCACTCCTGTTTCCGTGATGCCTCGTAGCAATGCACTGCGCAAGTCGCGATCCTCGACCGCCGCTGCGGCGTGATCGAACAGACATTGACAGACCGCATCCGGATGCGCCCAGCGTCCAACCATGTGTGGTGCGCACTGACGCACGAAGTCAGCGCGCGCATCCGGCAACTTCGCCGAAGGCAAAACCTGCGCCCGCGCCATGCCGGCAAAGATCACGATCAGAAGAAATGCGATAAGCAGGCGACCGCCAGGCGACATCAAGATCGGTAGTCCTTTGACTGGATGCGGGACGATTATCAGTAGGCTGCCACGGCGATCGGCGATCCGCTGTAAGCGAACGTACCGACACCAACCGCTGCGGTCTCCGACGAGCCCGCGAGAGAAGAACCGGCCAAGACCAGCGCCAATGCCAAGAGAATGCTGAAGCTGCGCATGGGGAGGCTCCGGGTTCGAAATCACGGCGTTTCCGCCTTTCGTGATCGGGGTAAGTAGCCGTCCGCTGTTTCCGGATGTCTGCGCGGCAGGAGGAAATGGTTTCGTTGCGCGGAAGAATTGTTTCGTCGCCTGCGGGACGTACGACATATCCCGGGCGGGTCAGCGCGCGGCCACCAGCTGCGGCAGAGCTGCAGGCATGACCGCCGAACCGTTATAGGAAAACGTTCCGATTCCGGGCAAACTGCCATCGGCGGAGCCGGCCATCGAGGGGCCGACGAGAAAAAACGCAACCGCGACGACGAAGCTGAGGGTGCGCATTGGCGTGTCTCCATTAACCATACGGTTATGAGACGCGCGACACCCCATTCGGGTTCAAACCGGCCGATCGCCTTCGATCAAATCTGCTTTAGGTCCCTGCCGCCTAGGGCCGCTATTTGAAGAAATCTCCGCACTTCTGCACGTTCGAATCGCTGGCACCCCACGGCATGATCGGCACCGACGACGTCGAATTCTTCGGCGAGCCGTCAATCAGCTTGTCCGAATAGACCATATAGACGAGCACGTTCCGCTTGGCATCGCAGCCGCGCACGATCTGCATCTTCTTGAAGAACAGCGATCGGCGCTGGCTGAACATGTCAGCCCCCTGCTCCATCTTGTCCTTGAAGCGGATCGGCGCGATCTGGCGGCAGGACAATGAAATATCCGACACCTGTTCGGCCAGTCCGAGCCAACCCTTGAAACCGCCTTTTTCCGGCACCGTGAAATGGCAGGCTACGCCCTCGATCTCCGGATCGTCGACCCCATAGGTTGCGAGCTTGTCGTTGGGACTGACCCACTTGAACACCGTCGAGCGCCGGAAGATCAGATCGGGCTCGTCCGCGGCGTGGGCAGTCGTCCCCGCCAGCCAGGCCGTCGCGACCGCAGCCAGCGCCACCATTCGCCAGCGGCTGTCACCAAGGCGTCGTATCCGAAATGTCATAAGGCCCTCCGTTGGCGCAACGCTGCCTATGTAAGATCGCCGGGCAGAAAACGGTAGAGTGACCGGCCGTTAAGGCGATGTGAGGGGTTTTGCCCGATATTTTCGCCGCGGGTTCGCTGCCTCGGCGGGTGAATACGAACTTATACGGCCGTTGCGACACCAACGGTCAGGACCAGCGTAAGGATATCGGCGTGAACGGGATACAGACGGCACTTTCGGCGAAGCGACGTCAGGCGATTTCATCCCGGGCCGGCGATTTCTCCCACTCCTTGCTGCGTGTCGCCCTGTTGACGACGGCCGCCGTGGTCGTGTCGATCTCGAGCGCGAATGCGCAATTCTGGTCCCAGGGCTTTTCCGACGATGACGATGCCATCTACGAGCCGGCCCCGATCTATCGAGAAGCCCCTTCGCCCTACGTCGAGCCTCGTCATACGAGGACAACTCGTCGCAACGCGGCCAGATTGCCCAAAGCGGCCAAGGTTTCCCGCAAACCGCAAGGGCCGCTCGTCATCGCAATCTCGATCCAGAATCAGTCGCTGAAAATCTACGACGCCAACGGGTTCTTTGCCGAGACGCCAGTATCAACCGGTATGAAGGGGCATTCCACCCCGATGGGCATCTTCAGCGTCATCCAGAAGCACAAATGGCATCGGTCCAATATCTACAGCGATGCGCCGATGCCGTACATGCAACGCATCACCTGGTCGGGTATCGCGATGCACGCCGGTGTGTTGCCGGGCTATCCCGCATCCCATGGCTGCATCCGCATGCCGATGAGCTTCGCCACGCAAATGTGGAACTGGACGCGAATGGGCGCGCGGGTGGTGATTACCCCCGGCGAGCTTTCGCCCGCGCCGTTTTCACATCCGCTTCTAATAACGCAAAAGCCTGCGCCAACACCGCCGGTCGCAACCGCTGAACCGAAGCAACCCGATCCGGCGGCACCTGCTCCCACAGCCGCAGCGGACGCTACGAAGGCCGACGCAACGCCGGGTACCGCTCCGGTTGCATCCGAGTTGCGCCCCTCGATCGCGCCCGAGACACCGCCACCCGCTGGTCAAACCACCGGCATGGCCAAGTCCGACAAGCCAACGCAGGTGGCCGATGCCAGCAACGTGCTGACGGCTGCGGCAACGCTGACCGACAGCACGCCCGGCAAGTCTTCAGCACCGTCAACCGATGCCGCCGCAAAGCCGGCCGAAGCACCAGCTGTTACCGCCCCGCGGCGCACCGGCCCGATCGCCATATTCGTCAGCCGCAAGGACGGTAAACTTTACGTCCGCCAGAACTTCGAGCCGCTGTTCGATGTCGATGTCAGCATCGCGCCTTCGGATCGACCGCTCGGCACTCACGTCTTCACCGCGGAGGAAGAGAAAAGCCAGCCGGGCACGTTCCGCTGGTCGGCGATGACGCTTCCCGTTTCGACAAGCGCCAAACACAAACTATCCGCCCGATCGAAACAAGGCCGCGCCTCCGATGTAGCTGAGACCGGTGCTACGCTGGAGTCCGATTCCGCGACCGAAGCGCTGGACCGTCTGACCATCCCCAAAGATGCCATGACCCGAATTGCCGAGGCACTTACGACCGGCAGTTCGCTGATTGTCTCGGACCAGGGCGTTGCCAGCGGCGAAACCGGCCAAGGCACCGACTTCATCGTTCCTTTGCGGTGAGCACGCGTCACGACAATCGCGGCAGATAACTTCGGGTGATGCGGGCAAGCCCCATTGCCGTTGCGGTGCGAATCTGACTCTCATAAGCCCCATCGTTGCTTGTGCGGCACAAACGGCCTCCAGCCGAATACATGCCGCCTGAACATCCGAGGGGGCGACAATGCGCTTCGCGGCAGTTGCTTTGATTGTGGCAAGCGCAATCTCTGCGGGCACGACCGGCGCAGCATGGTCGCAATCGGCAGCGCACCCCGCTCCTGCAGCGACACCCGCCCCATCGGCTACACCTTCGCCAGCTAAAAGCACCTGTGCAAATCCGGACGCGCTCGGCATCAGCCGCGTTGTCCAGATCGATACCACCGGCGGTCCGGGATTTGGTTTCGAGCACTTCAAGCAACTCGACTTTCTCCGCGACAAGGAAGTCGTGTTGACGTTCGACGACGGTCCGTGGCCGGGCAACACGCCGGCGGTGCTGAAGGCGCTGGCGGACCAATGCACGACCGGAATCTTCTTTTCGATCGGCAAGCACGCCACCTATCACCCGGAGATCCTGAAACAGGTTGCCGCTGCGGGCCACACCATCGGCGCGCACACTTGGTCGCACGCCAATCTGAACGGCAAGAAGATGACCGAGGCGCTGGCCAAGGATGAGATCGAGAAGGGCTTCAGCGCAGTGAAATGGGCGTTGGGAACCGCGCCCTCGCCGTTCTTCCGCTTTCCGGCGCTGCAGCATCCGCCAGCCATGGTGACGTACCTTGGAACGCGAAACATTGCGATGTTTTCCTGCGACATCGACTCCTTCGATTTCAAGTCGAAAAACTCGCAGCAGGTGATCGATACGGTGATGACGAAGCTCGACAAGCTGGGCAAAGGCATCATCCTGATGCACGATTTCCAGAAGCACACCGCCGAGGCATTGCCCGAATTGCTTCGCAGGTTGAAAGCCGGCGGCTATAAGGTGGTGAAGATGCAGGCCAAGGCGCCGGTGGAAACCATCGCCCAATACGACGAAGAGTTGCTCAAGAATGTCAAACTGCCGACCGTCAGCAACCGCCCGCTTTCGAGCGTTGTGCAAACCATTTCGGAGTAACCGGCGGAAGACGACAGCCGGTGGCCGGTTGGATTGTTCATGCCGCCGCTGAACATCGAGGGTTACGTCATCGTCTCTGCGAATGGCATGCTCGCGGATGCGAACCATGTGATGCCGCCAGAATTGAAGTTCAAAGGCGATCAGGCGTTTTTCACGGCGGCACTTGATCGGGCAGACGTCATCGTCCACGGCCGCAACTCTTATGAAGATCAACCGAACTCACCGAAGCGCACGCGCATCATCCTGACCCGCTCGATCGCTTCAACCGCAAGCGATCCATCCAATCCCAAAGCGACGCTATGGAATCCATTGGGCGCATCGTTCGCTGACGCCTGTGCGCATGCCGGCGTCAGCGAAGGTACCGCAGCCATTATTGGCGGTCCGGTCGTGTTCGG
This sequence comes from Xanthobacteraceae bacterium, assembly GCA_024508855.1. Classification (GTDB taxonomy): domain Bacteria; phylum Pseudomonadota; class Alphaproteobacteria; order Rhizobiales; family Xanthobacteraceae; genus 62-47. Next base: position 112,027 of record JANINJ010000082.1, on the reverse strand, counting down.
CATGTTCTTCGATCGCTACGACACGTTCTGGCTTTCGGTGGCGCCGCATGTCCGGCTAAGCGGCGGCGAGGCCTGCTTTCCCGGAGTGCCGGAGCGGACGCCGCAGGAAGTGCTGGCCACACATGGCCTCAAGCCGACCGAGGTCAAAATCCTCGATGCCGCTCACGACGTCCGCGTAACGGCGTGGCGACGCAGCCGATCTCAATAAGCCTGCGATGTCGGCTCGGTATAGACCGGCTCGGCTACGCGAGCCGATCGTCCAATCCCGGCGATGATGAACAAGCCGCCGATCAGCGACAGGTTCTTCAGGGCGTGAATCATGTTGTTCTTCGCCTCGGGACCGGTCTGGTTCCAGAAATCGTGGAAATAGTAGGTCGCTGCGATCACGAAGAGGATCAGCAGGATCGAAAAAAAACGCGCCCCGAAATTGAGCGCGATCAACAATCCCCCGACGAGTTCCAGACTGCCGGCGGCGATCGCCAGCAGTTGCGCCATCGGCATTCCCGTCGCGCCCTCGATCTGGGCCGTATAGGTCGCGAACGCTGCCGGGAGCACCACCTTGTCTGTGATGGTCTGGGCCGTTGTCGTGAGGTCGAACAGCTTGGAGGCGCCGGATACGATGAACAGCACCGCAAAGAGGACGCGGCCGAACGTAACGAAAGCTGGCATTTTCGCCTCTCCGTTATGAGCCGATGCACCCCGCACCGTTCAGGCGATTATGAGCGTTTCCCGTCCGGTTTTCAAACCATCAAATACGGCATGGCACGTATCTACCCGAACAGTGTCGGCTGCTGACGTCCCGCCCGCTCCTGTGCTTCAACCGCCGCGACCGCCGTCATGTTGAGGATGCCACGCGAAGTGACCGATCGTGTCAGGATGTGCGCCGGGCGCGCCGGACCGATCAGGATCGGCCCAACCGGAAGTCCGTCTGCCAGTTCCTTGACCATCTGATAGGCGACGTGGGCCGCATCGAGGCTCGGCATGATGAGGACGTTGGCGACACCCTCGAGACGCGACTGCGGCAACACGTAGTCGCGCTTGATCTGCGACAGCGCGGTGCCGCCTTGCATTTCGCCGTCGGCTTCGAGGTCCGGCCGCTTCTCGGCGAGGATCGCGGTGGCACGGCGCATCTTGCGCGAAGACTCGGTATCGTAACTGCCGAAATCCGAATGCGAGACGAATGCGATCTTCGGCTTCAACCCGAACCTCTGGACGTGCTGCGCGGCACAGGCCGCGAGATCCGCCAATTCCTCGGCGTTGGGATTCGGCCGCACCTGGGTGTCGGCGAGGAAGAACGCGCCTTTGCTGGTGACCATCAGCACCAGCGCCGCGTAGTCGATCGCACCCGGCTGCAAGCCGATGATCTCGCGCAGGTGACGTAGATGGCTCATGAAGCGACCTTCGACGCCGCACAGCATGGCGTCGGCTTCACCGCGGGCGACCGCCAGCGCCGCGATCACAGTGGCATTGGTGCGCACCACAGTGCGGGCCGCTTCCGGCGTCACACCATAACGGCCAGCGGCATCGATGTAGCTCTGCACATAGGAGCGATAACGTGGATCGTCTTCCGGATTGATGAGATCGAAATCGTGGCCGGGCCGAATCACCAGACTGAGCCGCTTGATGCGTGTCTCCACGACCGACGGCCGCCCGACCAGGATCGGCCGCGCCAACTTTTCTTCCAGCACCGCCTGCGTCGCACGCAGCACGCGCTCATCCTCACCTTCGGCATAGATGACGCGAACTGGTTGAGTGCGAGCCTTGAGGAACACCGGCTTCATCACCAGACCGGAGCGGAATGCGAATGCTTCGAGCTTTTCCTGATAGAGATCGAAATCGACGATCGGGCGCGTCGCAACGCCGGACTCCATCGCTGCCCGCGCGACCGCCGGTGCAATACGCAGAATGAGACGCGGGTCGAATGCCGGCGGAATCAGCGAGCCAGCACCGAACCCTTGCACCTCGCCGCCTTCAGATCCCAACGCTGCCGCATCCGACGGCGCCTCACGTGCCAATTGGGCGATGGCGTCGACTGCCGCGCGTTTCATCTCCTCGTTGATCGCCGTAGCGCCGACGTCGAGCGCACCTCGGAAGATGAACGGGAAACACAGAACGTTATTGACTTGGTTCGGGAAGTCCGAGCGTCCGGTGCAGATCATCGCATCCGGCCGCACCTTCCGAACCTCGTCGGGCATGATTTCCGGCGTCGGATTGGCGAGCGCCATCACCAGCGGCTGCGGGCCCATTTGCGAGACCATTTCCGGCGTCAGCACCTTGGGACCGGACAAACCGAGGAAGATATCCGCACCGGGGATCACCTCGGCCAGCGTACGCTTGTCGGTCTTCTGCGCGTAGATCGATTTCCAGCGATCCATCGCGACGTTGCGACCTTCATGCACGACGCCGTCGAGATCGCAGACCCAGATGTTCTTGCGCTGCGCGCCCATCGATACCAGCAGATTGAGGCAAGCCAGCGCTGCGGCGCCCGCACCTGCCGTCACGATCTTGACGTCAGAGAGTTTCTTGCCGTTCAACCGCAACGCGTTGGTGATCGCCGCGGCGACAATGATCGCGGTGCCATGCTGATCGTCATGGAACACCGGGATCTTCATACGCTCCTTGAGCTGCGCTTCGATTTCGAAACATTCCGGACCACGAATGTCTTCGAGATTGATGCCGCCGAACGTCGGCTCCAGCGCAGCAACCGTGTCGACCACGCGCTGGACGGTGTCCGCCGCGATTTCGATATCGAACACGTCGATGCCGGCAAATTTCTTGAACAGAACTGCCTTGCCTTCCATCACCGGCTTCGACGCCAGCGGTCCGATATTGCCAAGTCCGAGAACGGCGGTGCCGTTGGTGACGACAGCCACGAGATTGCTGCGAATCGTCAGCGATGCAGCCTGTGCCGGATCGGCGGCGATCGCCTCGCACGCGGCGGCAACACCAGGCGTGTAGGCCAGTGCCAGATCGCGCTGGTTGGCTAACGGCTTGGTCGATTGAATCTCAAGCTTGCCGGGCCGCGGCAACCGATGAAAGGCCAGCGCCGCGGATTTAAGATCTTCTGAACTCGACGACACGTACTTCTCCCCCAACAAACTCAGTCCTGATCCGGCAACACCCGTCGACCGGAGCTCAATCCTGCGGGAGATTGAGCCTGATGTGCAATTCACGCAACTGTTTGGGCGTGACGTCGGATGGTGCACCCATCAGCAAGTCTTCGGCACGCTGATTCATCGGGAACAGCGAAATCTCGCGCAGATTGGTGGTCCCGCACAGGAGCATGACGATACGATCGACTCCCGCCGCCATGCCGCCATGCGGCGGCGCGCCGTACTGGAATGCGCGGTACATGCCGCCGAAGCGCTCGACCACGTCCTTCTCGCCGTAGCCCGCGATCTCGAATGCCTTCACCATGGCTTCCGGCCGGTGGTTTCGAATACCGCCGGACGCGATTTCGTAGCCGTTACAGGTAATGTCGTACTGGAATGCCATGATGGTCAGCGGATCCTGCGTGGTCAACGCATCTAGCCCGCCCTGCGGCATCGAGAAGGGGTTGTGCGAGAAGTCGACCTTCTTGTCTTCCTCGTTGTACTCGTACATCGGGAAGTCGACGATCCACGCCAAGGCGAACTGATCCTTATCGATCAAGTTCAATTCCTCGCCAATCTTAGAGCGGGCAAGACCCGCGAACTTATAGATTTTGTCTGGCACGCCCATGACAAAAAATACGGCGTCTCCTTCCATCAATCCATTGGGCCGCAAGTTTCGATACAAATTCGCGACTTCAACGGGAAAGTTTTCGGCAAAAAGTTGCCCAAGAGATTCTTGTTCGTTAATTGGAAGAGGAACTCGAACATGAGAGCCGCATCGTCCGTTTAGTTGAGACTTAAGCATTCCCGTAAGGTTTGGCCCAATATTCTTCGCTACTGGCCCCGCCCCCTCTCCGTCGTCTCGCCAGAAAATGTACGCAAGACCCGGCTGTCCCTCTGATTTGGCCCAATCATCAATTCGATCGCAAAATGCCCGCGAGCCGCCCTTTGGCGCAGGAATCGCCCATACACGCGTGCGGGCGTCTTTCTCAATCGCCCTAGCAAAAACCCCGAAACCAGCACCACGAAATATATCCGTGACATCATGGACCATTAGCGGATTGCGAAGATCAGGTTTGTCCGTCCCAAAAGCACGGATGGAAGCGCTGTACGAAATACGCGGCCAGTTCTTCGTCACCGGCTTGCTGTTGGCGAAATCCTCGAACACGCCGGTGATCACCGGCTCCATCGCCTCGAAGACGTCTTCCTGCGTCACGAAGCTCATTTCAACGTCGAGTTGATAGAACTCACCGGGCAGCCGATCGGCGCGCGGGTCTTCGTCGCGAAAGCACGGCGCGATCTGGAAGTAGCGATCGAAACCCGACATCATCAGCAGTTGCTTGTATTGCTGCGGCGCTTGCGGCAGCGCGTAGAACTTGCCGGGATGAATACGGCTGGGCACCAGGAAGTCGCGCGCGCCTTCCGGCGACGAGGCCGTCAGGATCGGCGTCTGGAATTCGAAGAAGCCCTGTTCCTTCATGCGCTTGCGCATCGAATCGACGATCGCGCCGCGGGTCATGATGTTCTGGTGAAGCTTGTCACGACGAAGGTCGAGGAAACGGTACTTAAGCCTTATGTCTTCAGGGTATTCCTGCTCGCCGAACACCGGCAGAGGTAGTTCGCCGGCCGGCCCCAGCACCTCGATTTCGGTGATGAACAGCTCGACCGCGCCAGTCGGCAGTTCCGGATTGTCGGTCCCCTCGGGACGGCGGCGCACCTTGCCATCGATGCGAACCACCCATTCGGCGCGCAGCTTTTCCGCGTCCTTGAAGGCCGGCGAATCCGGATCGGCGACGCATTGCGTCAGCCCGTAATGGTCGCGGAGATCGATGAACAGTAACCCGCCATGGTCGCGAATGCGGTGGCACCAGCCCGACAAGCGAACGGTCTGGTCGATGTTTGCTTCGCGCAACGCGCCGCAGGTATGGGACCGGTAACGATGCATGGAATTCTCTAAAAGGCGCCAGAGGGAGCGGAAATCGCGAGGTTGCTGGCGCAAGCCCCGCAGGAGGTCAGGGTTTACCCGAGCCAATGGAGCGCGGCAACCGAATGCAGGTGATTTCGGGGTTGCCGGGGGTGCCGCAGGGGCGCAAAAGCGGGGTAAAATCAACGCCGCCCCGCGTCGAAAGCATGGCGACAAGCGCCAAAAGAAGGATTATGCAGCGCTGATGGACCTGATTACCACGACCGCCGAACTCGCCGACGTCTGTACCCGCCTCGCCCGCTTCCCCGTCATCACCGTCGATACGGAATTCCTGCGGGAGACGACCTACTATCCGCTGCTCTGCGTCGTCCAGATGGCCAGCGCCGATGAGGCCGTGGTGATCGACACCCTCGCCGACGGCATCGATCTGAAGCCATTTTTCGACCTGATGGCCAACGAGAACGTGCTCAAGGTATTCCACGCCGCCCGCCAGGACATCGAGATCATTTGGCACCGCGCCGGCATCGTGCCGCACCCGGTATTCGACACCCAGGTCGCGGCCATGGTGCTGGGCTACGGCGATTCGATTGCCTACGACCAACTGGTCGAGCGGGTCACCGGTCATCGCCCCGACAAGACTCATCGCTTCACTGATTGGTCGCGTCGTCCGCTGACCGAGGAGCAGGTCCATTACGCGGTGTCCGACGTCACCCATCTGCGAGATGTCTTTGCCGCGCTGGACGCCGATCTGAAGAAACGCAAGCGCAGCGACTGGGTCAGCGAGGAGATGGAAGTCCTGACCTCGCCCCGGACCTATGACGCCGATCCCGAACGGGCCTGGGAGCGATTGAAATCGCGGGTCCGCAAGCCGAAAGAACTGGCAGTGCTGATGGAGGTCGCGGCCTGGCGCGAAAAGGAAGCCCAGACCCGGGACGTGCCCCGCTCGCGCATCCTCAAGGACGATGCGGTCGGGGATATCGCGACCCATGCGCCGACGAGCCTGGAGCGGCTTGCCGGGCTGCGCTCGCTGCCCAAGGGCTTCGACCGTTCGAAATGGGGCACCGATATCGTCGCCGCCGTGCAGCGCGGTATAGCGCGCGATCCGCAAACATTACCGAAGATCGAAAGGCCACGCGGCAACTCCAACGGCTCCGCCACTGTCGAATTGCTGAAAGTCCTGCTGCGGATGACGTCGGAACGCTACGCCGTCGCAAGCAAAGTCATCGCGACTGTCGACGATCTCGAACAGATCGCCGCCGATGACAACGCCGACGTTGGTGCATTGCACGGCTGGCGACGCGAACTATTTGGCGACGCCGCCTTGGCCCTCAAGCATGGCCGACTGTCTTTGGCGATCGAGAAAGGCCGCGTCGTCCGGGTGGATCGGGATCGCCAGCCTCAGTCCTAGATCTGTCGGATACTTGAAAATTCGAACTGAGAATCCGGCGGATTTTCTCCAACCCGCAGTGTCGTTGCATTGACGTAGCGATACGGCGGCACCGGCAGATTGTACGGCGCCGGCACGCCGTGAAACACCCGGCCGGCGAGATCGTATTTCGATCCGTGGCACGGACAGAAATAGCCACCCAACCAGTTCGACACCGGCTCCGAAGGATTTGGATCGGGATAGTACATCGGAATGCAGCCGAGATGGGTGCAGATACCGACGAACACGCCATAGGTCGGGTTCACCGACCGGTGCCAGTTTTCCGCGTAAGGCGGTTGCTGCAGTTCTTGCGACTGGGGATCGGCCAGTTGCGCCAGCAGTTTCGGATCCTGAAGCGTGGCCATCGCGTTCGCTGGCCGGTTGATCACGAAGATTGGTCGTCCGCGCCAGGTCACCACGACCTGCTGGCCGGGTTGCACCTTGGCGAGGTCGAGGTCGACAGGCCCGCCTGCGGCAAGCGTTGCCTGATCCGGCTCCAGTTGGGAAATGAACGGCACGAGCGACGCGGCGATGCCGACCGCTCCGGCGCAGGCTGTCGCGACATAGAGGAAGTCACGTCGCGATGGATCGGTCGAAGATGGTTTTGACGTTGTCGTGAGCGACGACGATGAAGTGTGGGTCATGGTTCGCTCCACGTCCGAGGTGCGTCATGCGCGGTGAAGATATCGGCAGAGTCCAGGTCCCGCCCCCGCGACGAAGTCTCGGCACGTGTGCGCAGGTTTGAAACGGCACACGCTATTCAACGCACACGAAGCAGCTTTGAGCCCAGCGCATCATTCAATCATCGGTGAATACCGGATGTGACGCTTTGCATCGGCGATGCAGCGCTAACGCAGGATCAGCGACGCACGATCGAACCGGATCGACCGACAAGCCGCGCCAGTTGCTTGAAACGGCTGCCGACGCGGTCGGCCACCAGATCCACCATGCGATGCTCGAACACCAGCGTCAGCTTGCGTCCGTCGCTGCGGAAATGCGTCGCCGGCAGGACTCCCGGCCGCGCCGCCGAGATCAGATGCGCCACGCGGAAAGCTGCGCCCAGAACCCGCGCCCGCTCGATCATGGCTGGCGACACCAATGCGCGCACCGCCGGCGGCGGCTCGTTCTCTTCCCGCAGTCCCGCGTAGCGATAGAACACCGAGAGCGCGACGAATGCCCGGCCCTGATGGGTGATCGCGCCGAAGTTGCCGTTGCAGATCAGATTGAGCGTCTGCTCGCCGCGATAGTCCGGATGTACCCGCCAGCCGATATCGGACAACAGGCAGGCGACGTGCCGCAGGCGGCGTTCTTCCGGTGTTTCCTTGAGCTTTGCGATCCGCACGAAGCGGTCGGTCCACGCGATCAATTCCTGAGCGTGATGCGAAGATCGCGACAGCAATTCATTCAGGGTTTGCGCGGCACAGATCAAACCATCCTTGGTCCGCTCCGTTTCCGACAGCATCTCGTGCATCAGACCTTCGCGCACGCCGTAGGTCGAGAAGACAATGTCCTTGGGCTCCGCGATGCGAATGACGTGTTCGAGCACCAGCGCCGCGTAGGCCAGCAACGGCTGTCGGGCCTCGGCGATCTCCTCGACATTCGCGAGCGTGTTGGCCGCAGCCAGACGACGCACCCGGCGCACGAACGTCAATGCATCGGCAGCCGGCAGCGTATAGCCGTGCATGACATGTAGCGGATAGCCGCTCTGGATGATATGGATGCGCGCCAGCGCGCGCCATGTCCCACCAACCGCATAGAATGTGCGGCCGGCTCCTGCCTTCAATTCGGTCAGCGGCGTCAGTGCGGCCTTGACGATCCGCTCCGCCTTCTTCATCGACTTTTGCGAGGCATCTTGCAGTGCCAGACTGCCCAGCGGCAACGTAACTCCACGGCTGAGACGATTGCCCCGAACGTCGATCAATTCCAGCGAACCGCCACCGAGATCGCCGACGATCCCGTTCGGCTTGTAAACACCCGATGCGACGCCGAGCGCCGACAGCCTGGCTTCCCGCTTTCCGGAAAGCACCTCGATCGGCACACCGCAGATGCGTTGAGCCTTCGCGATAAATTCAGGGCCGTTGCTTGCATCGCGGCACGCCGCGGTGGCGATCGCATAAACGCGTCCCACCCTCATCACCCGGCACAGTGCACGGAAACGGCGCAGCGCCGTCAGCGCCTTCTTCACCGCATCCGGCGCCAGCAGGCCGGTGCTCTGCACTTCGCGGCCGAGACCGCACAACGCTTTCTCGTTGAAAATCGTAACAAGACTGCGTGCAAGCGACTCGTAAACAACGAGACGCACCGAGTTCGACCCGATGTCGATCACGGCTACGCAGGGCGCGCGTCTACGCCTCCGCACTGCCACTAGGCAGAATCCTTAAGAGGATGGGTGGCGTTCGGACCGGCGCGTAAGGCGCCGCGGCGATGATTCCTTGAGCGACTTTCCACGGCCAGACAGACTCGGATTCGTCATGAAGTAATTATGCAGATTGAAAGGCTCCTCGCCTTTCGCCGCCTTCATACGCGTTGACGATCCATCCGGCAACAATTGCCAGCTCTGCTCGGTATCCTTCAGGTTCGCGACCATGATCTGCTCGAGAACCTGCTGATGCACCGTGGGATTTTGCAACGGACACAACACCTCGACGCGACGATCGAGGTTGCGGGGCATCATATCGGCGGAAGAGATATACACAGCCGCCTTGGGTCCCGGCATGCTGTGGCCCATGCCGAAGCAGTAGATTCGGCCATGTTCGAGGAACCGGCCGATCACGGATTTGACGCGGATGTTCTCCGACAATCCCGGAACCCCCGGTCGCAGGCAGCAGATGCCGCGCACCACCAGCTCGATCGAGACGCCGGCCTGCGATGCTTCATACAGCGCATCGATGATCTCGGGATCGACCAGCGAATTCATCTTCATCCAGATCGCGGCGGGCTTGCCCTGCTTTGCGAAGGCGATCTCGCCGTGAATGTGAGAGATGATCCGCTTGCGCAAGGTGATCGGCGATACCGCCATCTTTTCGATATCGCTCGGCTCCGCATAGCCGGTGATGAAATTGAACACGCGCGCCGCGTCGCGCCCGATGATCGGGTCCGATGTGAAATAGGACAGGTCGGTATAGATGCGCGCCGTTACCGGATGATAGTTGCCGGTGCCGGTGTGAACATAGGTCGTCAGGCTACCGCCTTCGCGCCGCACCACGAGCGACAGTTTCGCGTGCGTCTTTAATTCGAGGAAGCCATAGACCACCTGCACGCCCGCGCGCTCAAGATCGCGGGCCCAGCGGATGTTGGCCTCTTCATCGAAGCGCGCCTTGAGTTCGACCAGCGCCGTGACCGACTTTCCGGCTTCCGCGGCCTCCACAAGCGTGCGCACGATCGGGGAATCGCGCGATGTCCGATACAGCGTCTGTTTGATGGCAACGACGTCGGGATCGCGCGCCGCCTGCTGCAGGAACTGCACGACGACGTCGAACGACTCGTAAGGATGATGAACGATCAGATCCTTCTGCCGGATCGCTGCGAAGATATCGCCGCCATGATCGCGTACACGCTCCGGATGGCGCGGCACATAGGGCACGAATTCAAGATCGGCCCGGTCGATCCGCGTCAGTTGCGACAACTCGTTCATGGCCAGTACGCCATCGACCAGCAGCACCTCGTCGTCGGCGGTCGCCAATGCACGCTGCACGAAGGCCCGGAGTTCCTCCGGCATGGTGGCCTCGATCTCAAGCCGGATCACCGACCCGCGGCGGCGGCGCTTCAGCGCAGTTTCGAACAGACGGACCAGATCTTCGGCTTCTTCCTCAATTTCCAGTTCGCTGTCGCGAATTACGCGAAATGCACCCTGCCCCTTGACCACATAGCCGGGGAACAGCCGCCCGATGAAAAGACCGGTGGCGTGCTCGAGCGTCATCAGGCGGATGGTGCTGTCCTTCTCGGATGCCGGCAGACGGATGAACCGGTCGATCTTGCCCGGCATGCGGATCAACGCGTTCATCGGCTTGCCGTCGGCGACGCGCACCAGATGCAGCGCAATGGTGAAACCGAGGCTGGGGATAAACGGAAACGGATGCGCCGGATCGATCGCCAGCGGCGTCAGCAGCGGAAAGATGTTGTGGAGGAAGTGATCCTCGATCCACGCCCGTTCCGACTTGGAGACGTCGCGGCCCTCAACCAGGGCGATCCCGGCTTCTCTCAAGTCTCCGCGCAGGTCGCGCCAGATCGCCTGCTGATCGGTGGCCAGCCGCGACACCATTTCATTGATGACAACAAGCTGCTCGGCCGGAGTGAGCCCGTCGGGGCTGCGTTCAAGGATCCCTTCGCGGACCTGCGCTTTGATACCGGCAACGCGCACCATGAAGAATTCATCAAGATTGTTGGCGGAAATCGAGAGAAAGCGCACGCGCTCCAGCAACGGGTGGCCGGTGTTGACGGACTCCTCGAGAACGCGCCGATTGAAATGCAGCCAGGATAGCTCTCGGTTGATGAATCGGTCTGGACTGGAAGCCGCGGCCGAATCGATCAGCGCTTCCGGAACTTTGTCTTCGATAACAATCGCTTGTGCGGAATCCATGAGAAACTAGTCCATCCCGGCGCAAATACAGCATCGGCCACGGCGGCCGTCACAAATCATCTTCTATCGACATGACGTTTCAATGACATTGACGATGCGAGATTAAGTGGCGGCCCGATGGCGGGTTCCAAATCGCGAACCGTGGCACAGGGTCTCAGCGGCCGCGGGTCGCGGCGGCGTCGCGCAGCAGCTCCGCGGCCAGCGCCCGGGTCACAGGCCGGCCCAATCGGAGGGCTTCTGCGTCGAGGCGCTCCACCGTATTCCGCGCCGCCACGAACGAGCGCTCGATCCGGCTCGCAAGGTACCCAACCACCGCCTCGTCCACGGTCATCTGGCGGTCGGCGCAGAATTTGACGAGCAGCGCCCGCAGAAGGTGATCGTCCGGCAGCATCAGCGTGACGACCGGAATGGCGCGCAGACGGGACCTGAGGTCGCGTAGCCCGACTTCGAAGACAGACGGTAATTGCCGCCCGGTCAGCAGGACGTAGGCTTCGTCCTCGCGTGCCAGGTTGAGCAGGTGAAACAGCGCCCGTTCGTCAAGATTGGCCGGATCGAGGTCCTCGACCACGAGCGCACCTGTCGCCAGCGCTCCCGGCACGGCCGTCGCCGTCAAGGCATGGGCGGCGATCGAACGGGCGCCGGCCGCCTCGGCCCATATCGCCGCCAGGTGGCTTTTGCCGGAGCCTTCCGGCCCGACCAGCATCATCACGCGGTTCGGCCAGTCCGGCCAGGCATCGATCAGCGCCAGTCCGGCGGCATTGGCAGGGCCTTCCAGAAAATCGTCGCGAGTCAGGCTTTCGGCATGCGACAGCTCGAATGCGAGTTGGCGAGGCTGGCCGGCTGACACGCGATTACTCCGTCCCGGATCGACCGGCATTACTCTGCGCTGGATGGCTCGATGGTGCTCATGTGCCGCACCCACTCGACCAGATACAGGCCGACCGAGAGCAGCGTCAGCACCGCCACGCAGGCCATCAGGATAGCCTCATATGGCCACGGCCTGAAACCAAAACCGAGGGCCGCCAGCACCAGCGCCGCCAGCGCGACCTGCGCCACCGTGTTGAGCTTGGAGACCATCAAGGGCTTCATCGGGATCGGCTTGCCGAACAACCATGACACAATCACGGCGCCGACGATCATGATGTCGCGCGATACCACCAGGATGACGATCCAGCGCGGAAAGGCACCCCAGATTCCCAGCGCCACATAAATCGAGACCAGCAACGCCTTGTCCGCCAGCGGGTCGAGCAACGCCCCGAGCTCACTGGCCATATTGAACCGCTTGGCAAGGAAGCCGTCGATGGCATCGCTGACGCCCGCCACGACGAAGATGCCGAAAGCGACTTCCATCTGGCCGGAGGCGATAGCCCAGACGATGAACGGGACCAGCAGGATACGAGCAAGAGTAATGATATTCGGAATGCTCACGCGACGTTCCCGGCTTCCCGCCTGACCTTAACAAGGGATTGGGGCCGCCACGGCCGCAACCGACTTGTCTGTACACAGTATAAGCAGCCGCAGCTTGCCGAACCATTGCACGCCGGCGGAATTCGACGTAACCACCCTGAAATTCACGTTTTCCCGCCTTGCGGCCGCGCCGTTTGCGCCGCAACGGGACGCCACGGAACCGGCCAGGACCGATTGAAACCATGACGGACCGCAAAGACGGACTGACCTACGCCGACGCCGGCGTTGATATCGATGCCGGCAACCGGCTGGTCGACCTCATCAAGCCGATGGTCCGCGCCACGGCCCGCGCCGGGGCCGACGCCGAAATCGGCGGGTTTGGCGGGCTGTTCGACCTGAAGGCTGCCGGGTTCAAGGACCCGGTCCTAGTCGCGGCAACCGACGGCGTCGGCACCAAGGTCAAGATCGCCATCGAGACCGGCATCCACAACGGCATCGGGATCGATCTCGTCGCCATGTCGGTCAACGACCTCGTGGTGCAAGGCGCCGAACCGCTGTTCTTCCTCGACTACTTCGCCTGCGGCAAGCTCGACCCGGAAGCAACGGCGGCGATCGTCGCCGGCATTGCCGAAGGCTGCCGAGAATCCGGCTGTGCATTGATCGGCGGCGAGACCGCGGAAATGCCGGGCCTTTACAAGGACGGCGACTACGACCTCGCCGGTTTTGCCGTCGGCGCGGCTGAGCGCGGGACCCTGCTGCCCGGCCGCGACATCACCGCCGGCGACGCAGTGATCGGGCTGGCCTCGTCCGGCGTGCACTCGAACGGCTTTTCGCTGGTGCGCAAGATCGTCGAACGCTCCGGACTCGCCTTCGATGCGCCGGCGCCGTTCGCGCCGGTGATGACGCTCGGCGGCGCCCTGCTCGCTCCCACGCGGCTTTACGTCAAATCCTGCCTGCGTACGATCCGCGAGACCGGCGCCGTGAAAGGCCTCGCCCATATCACCGGCGGCGGATTCACCGACAACATTCCGCGCGTGCTGCCGAAGAATCTCGGCGTTCGCATCGACCTCGGCAAGCTGCAGGTACTGCCGGTATTCAAATGGCTGGCGCAGCAAGGTAACATCGCCGAGTTGGAATTGCTGCGAACCTTCAATTGCGGGATCGGCATGATTGCCATCGTACGATCCGATGCGGTTCAGCAGGTATCCGACGTGTTGCGCGAGAGTGGGGAAACAGTCGCGCATCTCGGCGAAGTAGTCGCCGCGAATGGCGACGAACGCGTCATCTATGACGGACATCTCGATCTGACATGGTGAGCGCATGAAACGCCGCGTAGCCATTCTGATCTCCGGGCGCGGCTCGAACATGGCCGCGTTGATCGAGGGCGCCCGCGCAAATAGTTTTCCAGCCGAAATCGCACTGGTCATTTCCAACAAGCCGGATGCCGCCGGCCTCGCGTTGGCAAAGAGTAACGGCATCACGACACTCGCGATCGACAGCAAGCCGTTCGGCAAGGATCGCGCCGCCTTCGAAGCCGTCATGCAATCCGCACTCGACGAACATCGGATCGATCTGATCTGCCTCGGCGGCTTCATGCGGCTGTTGACGGATGATTTCGTCAACCGCTGGACAGGCCGGATGCTCAACATCCACCCTTCCCTGCTGCCCTCGTTCCGCGGCCTCGATCCTCACGGTCAGGCGCTGCGGGCGGGCGTAAAAATTTCCGGCGCGACGGTGCATTTCGTGACGCCTGAAATGGATGCCGGCCCTATCGTGATGCAAGGCGCCGTAGCGGTACAGGACGGCGATACGGCGGAGACGCTCGCTGCGCGAGTTCTCGATATCGAACACCGTATCTATCCGGCAGCGCTCAAGCTGGTTGCAAGCGGCGGAATTCGGATCGACGGCGACGTTTGCGTCACCACGAATGCCGACAACGTCAGCGACACCCTGATCGTGCCGGCAGCAGTCTGAACACGCGTCGCTGCCGGCGCGATGCTTATGCCGGTTGCGAAAAGTCGATCACCGGTCCGAACTTCTCGTAGCCCTCGCCGTTGAACCGGATCAATTGCAGCTGTTCGATCGGATAATAGTCCGTCGGGCTGGTGTTGACCTTGATGCCCGGCAGCAGAAGGTCGGGTGCAAAATCCTTCAGGTTGGCGGCCTGCTTCATGATGTTGGCGCGCGATACGTCGCTGCCGCACTGTTTCAGAACCTGCGTCATTGTCTGACAGACGATGAAGGCGTTCACCCCGTAGGAATCGGAGCGATCGGCGGAAGGGTAGTATTTATCGAGGAAAGCATTCAGCGTCTTGAACGCCGGATCGTCTTTCCACATCGGATCGTTGGAATCCTTCATGTAGGCGCTGGAGATGATTCCTTTTGCGTTCTCGAGTCCGGCCGGTTTCAGCGATGCGACCGACGAGGCATTGCTGCCGAGATAGTGCGTCGGCTTCCAGCCGAGTTCGGTGATCTTGCGGATCGCCTGCGCGGCGAACTTCGGCGTCGTCATGCTCATGAACACGTTGGCGCCGGCGGAGTGAATCTGGAGAATTTGACCGTCGATGGTCGGATCGGTGGATTCGTAGGGAATCTCCTTGACGATCATCGACGCTTTTTCGCCCAGTTGGTCCTTGAAACCCTTCAGCACATCGCGACCGAAATCGTCGTTCTGGTAGAGAATGCCGATCTTCGCGTCGGGCTGCGTGGCTAGAATATTCTTGGCGAAGGCCCGCCCCTCGCCCTGGTAGCGCGGCATGAATCCCATCGTCCATGGGAAGTTCTTGGGATCGCCGAACTTCGTCGCGCCGGACGCGATGAACAACTGCGGCACCTTCTTGATGTTCATGTACTTCATGATCGCCGAATTGGTCGGCGCGCCGAGCGGAAAGAAGATCAGATCGACCTCGTCCCCTTCGACCAGTTTGCGCGCCTGTTCCACCGTCTTCGGCGGGCTATAGGCGTCGTCGTAGCTGATGAACTTGATCTTGCGGCCGTTGATTCCGCCCTGATCGTTGATCATTCGGAAATAGGCATCGGCCAACTTGCCGAGAATGGCGTAGATGCCGGCCGGACCGCTATAGGCGCAGATGTTGCCGATCTTGATTTCATCGGAGGTCGCAGCGATCGCGCGTCCACCCAGAGCCGCCAGACCGACCGACGACGCTGTTCCGGCGAGCAGGTCTCTGCGGCTGATTGAATGAACGTTGCGAGACATTGAATTCCTCCGTTATTGTTCTCACTCTTGTGAGTGTTTGTTGTCGGCATTCGAGACGCGTCGAGTATGAAACAAAAGACCGTTCACACTTGCGTCCAGTTGCTGCGGACCTATTCCCAATTCAACACCGAGGTATGTGAGGAAGAATAAGATGGCGAAAGTCGCGATAGTCGGTTGTGGGGCCATGGGCTCGGTGTATGCGGCATTGATGGCCGACGCGGGACACGAGGTTTACGCAGTCACACTCTGGCCCGATCACGCCGCCGCCATGGCTGCGAATGGTCTGCGCTGCGAAGGCGTCAGCGGCGACCGCACGGTTCGCGTTCATGCCTCGACCACGACCGACGGCATCGGCATCTGCGACCTCGTCATCATCGCGACCAAGGCGTTCGACGTCGAGACAGCCGCAAATGCAAGCGTTCCGCTGCTGGGTCCCGAGACCGTCGTGCAGTCGATCCAGAATGGCCTTGGATCGCCTGAGGTTGCGGCACCCATCGTGGGTGCTGACCGTCTGGCGGTCGGCGTCGTTGGCGGCTTCGGTGCGTCGATCAAGGCCCCCGGCCACGTCCATCACAATGGCATGGAGATGATCCGCTTCGGTGTGTTCGACGGCTTGCCTAAACAGCTTCTGCAAGCCTCCGCCAAAATCTGGGAGTCCGCCGGCTTCAAGGTCGCGCTGTTCGACGACATCAAGCAGATGGTCTGGGAAAAGCTGATCATGAACGTCACCTTCTCGGGCACGTCGTGCACCACCGGCCTGACCATCGGCGAGATCATGGACGACCCCGATGCCTGGCGCGTCGCGCGGGGATGCGCCGAGGAAGCTATCGCTGTGGCGCACGCAGCCGGCATCAAACTCGACGTCGGCGATCCGATCGAGCACATCCGCAAACTCGGCGGCAAGATTCCACACGCCCGGCCATCGATGCTGCTGGACTACATGGCCGAGCGCCGCGGCGAAGTCGACGCGATCAATGGATCGATCCCGAGGCTCGGTAAGCAACTCGGCGTGCCGACGCCGGTCAACGATACGGTGGTCGGCATCATCCGGGCGCGCGAACGGACGTACGTTTAGGCGACAGCGCAACGCAGACCGCGGTCAGTCGTTGGCACTGCCATGGTTTGCGAGGCGAAGCTGTTCGATCCGCCGCAGCTTGGCATTGCGCCACCACGCACCCGCGATCAGCACGATGGCGGCCCCCAGAATGGCGCAGGCAATCTCTCCGAGGCTGCCGCCAAATTTCAGGTGAGAGGCGCCGCCAAATAGTGGAGACATCGCATCGATCGTCAGTGCGATCTCTCCGCCGAGAATTCGCTCAAGGACCGGATGCACCGCGGGATCGGTCGCGATGACGCCGCCGGCGATCCAGCCCAGCAATGTAGCGCCGGCCCATACAAGAACTGGCATGCGGGTGAGCAGCGCCATGATCAGCGCCGCACCGGCAACGATCAGCGGGATGCTGATGGCGAGACCCAGGATCAGCAGCACGACGCTGCCATTCGCTGCGGCCGCGACCGCGATGACATTGTCGAGACTCATGACGATGTCGGCCACCACCACGACCTGAACCGCGGCCATCAGATGCGCGGCGGCCTTGACGCCCTCCTCGCCTTCCTCGCTATCGGGGACCAGCAGCTTGGCGGCAATTACCAGCAACGCCAGGCCGCCGACCAGTTTCAGGTACGGCAGCTCCATCAGCGTCGCGACGATGCCGGTGAAGATGATGCGCAGGATCACGGCGGCGCCGGCACCGAGGATCATGCCCCACAGGCGTTGACGCGGTTGCAGCCCGCGACAGGCCAGCGCGATCACCAGCGCATTGTCGCCGGAGAGCAGAACATTGATCCAGATGATCTGACCGACGGCGACCCAGAAGGAAGGCTCATGCAGATCGCGCTGAAATTCGGCGACAACCGTTCCGATGGTTGTCGGGTCGAAAATGTGCAGCACCCAATCCAAAGCCCGTTCCTTCCGGCCGAATCTCCGCCGTTGTCAGTATAGCCGTCAGGACGGCCCCTTTACGGGGGCCGCCTCTTTCATCAGCCGACGATTTCGTTGCCGGAGAAGAACTGCGCGATTTCGATGGCTGCGGTTTCCGCAGCATCCGAACCATGCACCGAATTTTCGCCGATCGACTTGGCGTGCTGCTTGCGGATCGTTCCGTCGGCGGCCTTGGAAGGATCGGTCGCGCCCATCACGTCGCGGTATTTGGCAATCGCGCCTTCGCCTTCGAGAACCTGCACCACAACCGGCGCCGAAATCATGAAGTCGACCAGTTCGCCGAAGAAGGGCCGCGCCTTGTGGACGGCGTAGAAGGTCTCGGCCTGCTCGCGCGACATGCGAATGCGCTTCTGCGCCACAATGCGCAGGCCGGCCTTCTCGATGATGGCATTGACAGCGCCGGTCAAATTGCGCGCCGTAGCGTCGGGCTTGATGATCGAAAAGGTGCGTTCAATCGCCATAATCTTAGTCCTTGCAAACAACGATGGTGGGAGATGTGGCGCTTATATCGGCGCCCTGCCGGATGGGCAAGGTGCATGGCCGTTGGTATGGGAGCCGCGACGGCCCTTTCCATCGCCGGACGGGATTGCGGAGAATTCACGCAGATGAACGCATCCTGAACACGAGATCGCAGCTCCATTCAGCTTTCGCCGGATAATGTCGTCGGGCATGAACCACGTTCGCGCACGATGCGACGAACCGGTACACGACAACAACGTGATCAACGGCGCTCTGCGCCAGACCCAATTCGGCGCTCCCGCGCCTAACCTTGAGGAGATGACCATGTTACGCAAACTCGCACTTGCTTTCGTTGCTGCAGCGTCGCTGGGCGCCGTCGCACTGTCCCCGACGATCGCTTCCGCCGCCGGTCACGGCGGACACGGTGGTGGCCATGGTGGCTGGCATGGCGGCGGTCACGGTGGCTGGCACGGCGGCCACGGCGGTTGGCATGGTGGCTATCACCGCGGCTGGGGTGGTCCCCGTTTCTATGTCGGCGGTCCATATGCCTATGGCGGCTGCACGGTTCGCCGTCTGGTTCCGACCCCGTGGGGTCCCCGTTGGCGTTGGGTGAACCGCTGCTATTGATCCCGAACTGACGATCGCAAAAGAGAAGCCCCGACCGTTCCCTGACGGTCGGGGCTTTCCGTTTTCCACAAACGCTTTGCGATTCATTCAATTTTTACTAAAACGACACCCGAGCGCTGAATTTCAGAAACTATTTTGCTAGTTTTGGATTGGTTTTACGTCATTTAATTGCGCGGACGGAACCTGCGATGACGGATCGAACACATAAGGCTGGCCAATTTATCGATCCGCTGACTAGCGCCTCGATCCGCAGGGCCATTGGCGACAAGCTGAGCCAATCGTTTGTGCCCGAGTCGTCCAGCCTGCCATCCCGTCTTGAGGAACTGCTGGACGAGATGCGTCGGCAGGAAGGCCTTGCCTCGCATCCGGGGCGCCAGACCATCATTCGATAAAATCCCGATCGCTGCAGTTTGTTGATCCGACGGCTTGCGTTTGCCGGCCGCTCCGGTGAAAAGCCCGCATGCTTTCCATCAACGACATATCAGTCCGCATTGCGGGACGCCTTCTGATCGACCAAAGCACGGTCCAGATCGTACCCGGCGCGCGGGTCGGTTTTGTTGGCCGCAACGGCGTCGGCAAGTCGACGCTGTTCCACGCGATTCGGGGCGAATTACCGACCGAGATGGGCTCCATATCGATTCCGCCACGCTGGCGCATCGGCAGCCTGGCTCAGGAAGCACCGGACGGTCCTGAGAGCCTGATCAATGTCGTGCTGAAGGCGGACCTCGAGCGCGATGCACTGCTGCGCGAGGCGGAAACCGCGCACGATCCGCATCGCATTGCTGATATCCAGACCCGGCTCGTCGACATCGATGCACATTCGGCCCCCGCCCGCGCGGCAGCGATTCTCAGCGGACTCGGTTTTTCCACCGCCGATCAGGCGCGATCCTGCCAGGAATTCTCCGGCGGCTGGCGCATGCGTGTCGCGCTGGCGGCAACGCTGTTCGCGGCCCCTGATCTGCTGCTGCTGGACGAGCCGACCAACTATCTCGATCTCGAAGGCACGCTATGGCTCGAGGATCATCTTGCGAACTACCCACGGACCGTGATCGTCATCAGCCATGACCGCGATCTGCTCGACACGTCGGTCGATCAGATCCTGCATCTCGATCGCGGCAAGCTGACGCTCTACAAGGGCACCTACTCCTCGTTCGAGGAGCAGCGCGCCACGCGCGAAATGCTGGATGCCAAGCATGCCAAGCGTCAGCAAGAAGAGCGCAAGCGGCTGCAGGATTTCGTCGATCGCTTCAAGGCCAAGGCCTCGAAGGCGCGCCAGGCGCAGTCCCGCGTCAAAATGCTCGAGAAAATGAAACCCGTCACCGCACTGGTGACACAGGACGTGCGCGAGATAACGTTCCCGACGCCCGAGAAAACGCTATCGCCACCGATCATCGCCGTGGACGGGGTGACGGTGGGCTACGACGTTGCAAAGCCTGTATTGAAAAACGTCACGCTGCGGCTCGACAACGACGATCGCATCGCCCTGCTCGGATCCAACGGCAACGGCAAATCCACGTTGGTGAAGCTGCTGGCCGGCAAGCTGGCACCGTTTTCCGGCAAGATCGTGCGCGCCGACAAGCTGTCGGTGGGCTATTTCGCGCAACACCAGACCGACGAACTCGATCTCGACGGTTCGCCTTACGACCACGTCCGCCGCCTGATGCCCGAAGCGCCGGAAACCAAGGTTCGCGCCAGGGTCGGCGCCATCGGGTTCTCCGGCAAAGCCGGCGATACGACGGTGAAGAGCCTGTCCGGCGGCGAGAAGGCGCGTTTGCTGCTTGGATTGGCGACGTTCTTCGCTCCAAACATGATCATTCTCGACGAACCGACCAACCATCTCGACATCGACAGCCGCGCCGCGCTCGCGGAAGCCATCAACGAATTTCCCGGCGCGGTGATCATGGTTTCGCACGATCGCTATCTGATCGAAGCTTGCGCCGATCAATTGTGGGTGGTCGCCGACCGCACCGTGACGCCGTATGACGGCGATCTCGACGACTATCGCCGCACGGTGCTGTCGACGCGCGGCGCGCGCGAGCGCACCGATAGCGATCGAGCCAAACCGGTCCGGGTCAAAACCGAAAAACGCAATTCATCGAAGCAAAAGATTGCCGACGCCGAGGCCGAGATCGCCCGCATCACGGCGATCATCGCCAAGATCGACGCGGCGCTGGCGCTGCCCGATCTGTTTCAGCGCGATCCCAAGCAGGCCGCTCAACTCGCCAAGGCGCGATCTGCAGCGGCTGCAGCATTGCAGCGCGCAGAGGACGATTGGCTGGACGCGAGTTCATCCGACGACGAGATCGCCGTCTGAATTGCACTACGACGTGCGGCGCTTGTGCTTGGATGACCGGGCCGGCTTTGCCGGCGCGACCGGTACAGGTGCTTGTTCGATCGAACTCAGCCGGCCGGCGCGGAACGTGTAGATGCCCGCGCGCGGCCCTTTCAGATAGGTAAGGACCACGACGCGTTCGCCGGCGTTGTTGGAGAGGTTCACGTTGTCCGGCGCACCGGCGCCGCGGACCACGTCGCATTCGGTATGGCCGAGCGCGACATGCCCGGTCGGCTGCGGAGGTGCGGCCGCCGGCCCATCCGACAACGCATTCGCATCGGGCGGCGGCGCCATGCCCGGACATGCCCCGTCGGCACTCACCAGATCGTCCGGCGTGATCGGCTTGTCGGGTGTCAGCGGCGGCGTTTCAATCGAGACGTTCTTGGTGAAGACTCGCCCCGACCGCCGGAACCACTCGGCATCCTTCGACATCAAATCCGAGGAGAACACATCCGACATACTGGCCCCTGCGCAGCCGGCCAGCAGCGGGCCGAGCACAGCCAATACCAAAAGCGCCTTATGATGCGTGTTCTGTCCCGGCACGTTGAATGTCATTCCCCACGATGAAAGCCATTGTCCAACATCACTTTGCGGCATGACCGTGACCCGGCCATTGCAGCCTGCAGATATCATTAAAATTCTAATAAAACTATTCGCGGCGCTGCCACCGCCCCCGGTCGTCGGCCTGCCAGTAGGTCACGGCAAAGCCGCGCGCCTTGCCATCCTTCCACGCTGCCCGCGCGCCTTCCAGCGCCTCGGTGTCGTCGCCGTTGAACATCAGCACGACACGCTCATAGTTCTCCGCGTCGGCGGGGAGCGCCCCGCTGTCGACCAGGAACCGGACGTTGGCGGCGTTGGGGTTATTCTCCGTCACCGCCAGCACGACAGGCTGATCGGCCGCGTCGCCGTCACGCCATGTGCCGTGCGGAAGGAATGAATCGTCCTTGTAAGTCCACAGATGGGCGTCCAGCGCATCGGCACGCTCCTCCGATCCCGCCTGCACGACTACCCGCCAGCCACGCTCGAGCGACTTTTCAAGAAGTGGTGGCAAAACACTTTCAAGCTTCATGTTTTGCATATGGTAGAATAGCACTTCGGTCATCGCCGGACTTCATAATGCTCCGCTACGAGCCGATCGAGCAACCGCACGCCATACCCTGAACCCCAGCTCTGGTTGATGTCGGTCTTCGGTGCACCCATCGCAGTTCCCGCAATATCGAGGTGCGCCCATGGCGTGCCGTCGACGAAACGCTGAAGGAATTGCGCTGCCGTGATCGAGCCGCCGTGGCGGCCGCCGGTGTTCTTCATGTCGGCGAACTGGGAGTCGATGAGCTTGTCATATTCCGGGCCGAGCGGCATGCGCCAGACCCGCTCGCCGGTCGCCTGCCCGGCCTCGGTCAGCCGCTCCGCGAGCTGATCGTTGTTGGAGAACATGCCGGCATATTCCGTGCCCAACGCTACCATGATCGCGCCGGTCAGAGTGGCCAGATCGACCATGAACTTCGGTTTGAATTTCTGCGCCACGTACCAAAGCACGTCCGCCAGCACGAGCCGGCCCTCGGCGTCGGTATTGATGATCTCGATGGTCTGGCCGGACATCGAGGTAACGATGTCGCCCGGGCGCTGCGCGTTGCCGTCCGGCATGTTCTCGACGATGCCGATGGCGCCGATCGCATTGACCTTGGCCTTGCGTGCGGCGAGCGCGTGCATCAGACCGACCACGCAGGCCGCGCCGCCCATATCCCCCTTCATCTCTTCCATGCTGCCGGCCGGCTTGATCGAAATGCCGCCGGTATCGAAGCAGACACCTTTGCCGACGAACGCAACCGGCTGTTCACCGCGCTTGCCGCCGTTCCAGCGCATGATGACGGTACGGCTCGGTTGCGTGGAGCCTTGCCCAACACCGAGCAGCGCGCCCATGCCGAGCTTGGTCATCGCCTTGACGTCGAGCACTTCGACATTGACGCCAAGTTTGCGCAACTGCGTCGCGCGCCGGGCGAATTCGACAGGAAAAAGAACGTTCGGCGGCTCGTTGACCAGCTCGCGCGCCAGAATGACGCCGTCGACGATATGGCTTTCCGGGCTGAACGCCTTGCGCGCCGCGGCGACGTCGCCGACCGCAATCGAGATGTCAGCTCGTGCGGAGTCGGATTCGCCGTCCTTCTTCTTTGTCTTGTAGCGATCGAACTTGTAGGCACGCAGCCGCGCGCCGGAAGCGACTGCAGCCGCCTGAGCCGGCGTCATCGCAGCGGCAGGCAGTTCGGCGATCACCGTGACGGCGCCGCCCCGTGCGACAACCTTGCCCGCAACGACGCCGCCGAGCTTGAGGAAGTCCTTCTCCGTGAGCGTTGACGCCTTCCCCACGCCGATCACCAGCAGACGATCGGCCTTGACCGCGTCGGGAGCGAGAATGTCCAGCGCCGCACCGAGCTTGCCCTTGAATTGATTCGCCGTTGCCGCGCGCTTGACGACGCCAACGGCAGTCCCCAGCGCTTTGCGAGCCGCCTCGCCCAGCTTCAGAGCGTCGTCGCAAAACACCACCAGAGTGCCGCGGACGGCAGTCGAAAACGGTACGAAGCCGAGCTTCACGGCGTCGGGCATAAATTAATCCTCCAATTGCCACCGCGGTCGCGGATGCGAGCGGCGAGTTCGGCGGGTATCGCAACTCCCCTGTTCTTTCGTTTCTGCGATCGATCCGTCAAGACACATTCAGGGAACCGACGCTAAAACCCGATACACCTCATTAACGATGTCCACTGAGCGCCTTGGCTCGGCCATTTTGTTGACCGATCGACGGAATGGTATGCTTTAAGGGTGCCGGCTTGAGGCCTTAAGCGATTGTCCGTGGGGGATTCGTGACGAATCCGGGCGTTGCCGCCAGGAACCAAGTAGAGGATGGGGATCGTTCTGCCCGATGGGGTCCATCGACAAGTATATTTTCCGGACGACGCTGGCTTCGTTTGCAGTGGTCCTGATCAGCCTGACGGGCGTGATCTGGATTACGCAGGCATTGCGCGGCATCGACCTGATGACGAGTCAGGGGCAGACCATCCTGACCTTCCTGGGAGTGACGGGGCTCGTGATTCCGGCGCTGGTGCTCATCATCGCGCCGATCGCCCTGATGATTGCGATCTCGCACACCCTCAACAAACTGGCCACCGATTCCGAAATCATCGTCATGAATGCCGCCGGCTTCTCGCCGATCCGGCTGTTCGTTCCGTTTCTTTATGCGACGCTGATCGTGGCGCTGCTGGTCGCATTCATTGCGGCGTACCTCGCTCCCGACGGAATGCGGCGGATCAAACGATGGGATGCTGAAATCACCGCCGACGTGCTGGCCAACATTCTGCAGCCCGGCCGGTTCACCCAGCTCGATCAGAATTTGACCATTCGCATCCGGGAACGCCAGCCCGGCGGCGTGCTGGCCGGAATCTTCGTCGACGATCGACGGGATCCGAAGGAACATGTCAGCATCATCGCCGATCACGGCACGGTGCTGAACAACGAGCGCGGATCGTTCCTGGTTCTTCAGGACGGCCATCTCGAACGCTTCGAAGCCGGCAAACAGGATCCCGCACTGGTGTCGTTCGATCGCTACGCGTTCGACATGTCGAAGTTTTCCAATCGCAGTACCGATGTGGTCTACGGCATTCGCGAGCGCTATCTCTGGGAACTGATTTCACCACCGCCGAACGACCCGATGTATCAACAGCTACCCGGGCAATTCCGCGCCGACCTGCACGATCGCCTGCTCGCGCCGCTCTACCCGTTCGCCTTTGCGGCGCTCACGTTTGCGTTTCTGGGGACGCCGCGGACCACCCGGCAAAGCCGCAACTTCTCGATCACCAATGCCATCCTCGCTGTGTTCGGACTGCGCATGGCCGGCTTTGCCTGCTCGGTCATGGCGGTCAAATCTCCGCTCGCCGTTCTGGTGCAATATCTGATGCTGCTGGTAGCCACCGGCGCCGGCGTCTGGATCATCCTGACCGGCACGGTCATCGAGCCGCCAGCCCGCCTGGTCGAGGCGATCAACCGCTCGAACGCGCGCCTGCTTCGCCTCATGGGACGGCCGGTGACGCCATGAGCATGCTCATCAATACATTGGGCCGCTATTTTGCCGGCCGCTTCCTGATTTCGGCGCTCGGCGTGTTCGCCAGCATCTTCGTGCTGCTAGTGCTGGTCGATTACATCGAGATGGTACGGCGCACGTCGAGTCTCGCGTCGGCTTCCGCCATCATGGTCGCCGAAACCTCGCTGTTCCGCGTCCCTCAACTGCTCGAAAAGCTGACGCCGTTCTGTGTCCTGATCGGCGCCATGACCTGTTATCTCGCGCTCTCGCGCCGGCTCGAGCTGGTGGTGGCGCGCGCGGCTGGCGTCTCGGCGTGGCAGTTCATCTCCCCGGCGCTGGCCAGTGCACTGCTGCTCGGGGTTTTCGCGACTGCGGTCTACAACCCGGTCTCTGCCGAATTGCGCGAACAATCCAAAAAGATGGAGGCCGAATTGTTCGGCCGGGATCCGGGCGGTGGGTTGCAGGATGCCACCGGTTTCTGGGTCAGCCAGACCACGAGCGAAGGCAACGCCATCATCAACGCCGCCCGCAGCGAGCAGCAGGGCAAGAGGCTGACCGGGCTGACCGTTTTCCTGTTCGACCCGAGCTATCAATTCAAGGAGCGAATCGACGCCGGCGAGGCAACGCTGGAGAACGGCTATTGGCTCTTTAAATCGGTACGTAGATACTCCCTGGACGCGCCAGCGGTGAATCAAGACAGCTTCCGGCTGGCCACGAATCTCACTCCGGTGCAGGTCCAGAACAGCTTCTCCACCCCGGAAACTGTGTCTTTTTGGCAACTTCCGACCTACATCCGGTCGTCCGAGAATTCGGGCGTCGCCAGCGCCGGCTATCGATTGCAGTATCAGAAGCTTGTCGCACAGCCATTTCTGTTGATTGCTATGGTGATGCTGGCGGCCGCGGTGAGCCTGCGGTTCTTCCGTTTCGGGGGCGTCCAGAAGATGGTTTTAAGTGGCGTGGGTGCGGGGTTTCTGCTCTATGTTCTATCCAAAGTGACCGAAGATTTGAGCAAGGCCGAGTTGATGCATCCAATCGCTGCGGCGTGGCTACCTGTCTGTGTAGGTGGCCTCACCGGTTTCCTGGCCCTGCTGTATCAGGAGGACGGGTAGTGACTGTTGTCGCCACCCGACATAGGCCGTCGGCTGTGTTGATGCGACGCGCGGACCCGCGCCGCGAACGCAGCCGCATGTCCGCCCTCATTCCGACCCTGGCTCCGATTCTCGGGCTGGTTCTGGGGATGGCATGGCTGTGCCTGCCGGCCGCTCCTGCGATGGCCCAGAGCTTTACCTACAACCCGCCCCATACGCGACCTAAACCGCCGCCCCCGCCGCCTGGCACCAATGGCCAGATGCTGGTGCAGGCGAACGAGGTCGATTACGACTACAACAACTCGCGCGTCTCGGCCGTCGGCAGCGTTCAGCTGTTCTATAACGGCACGTCGCTGCAGGCCGACAAGGTCATCTACGACCAGAAGACCAAGCGCCTCCATGCCGAAGGCAACGTTCGTCTGGAGGATGCGGACGGCAAGATCACCTATGCCAACATCATGGATCTGAGCGACGACTATCGCGATGGATTCGTGGACTCGCTGCGCGTCGACACTGCCGATCAGACCCGAATGGCCGCCTCACGCGCCGATCGTACCGAGGGCCGATACACGGTGTTCCAGAACGGCGTCTACACCGCCTGCGCACCGTGCCGCGACGATCCGAAGAAGCCGCCGCTCTGGCAGGTGAAGGGTGCCCGCATCATTCACGATCAGAACGAGAAGATGCTCTACTTCGAAGATGCGCGTCTTGAGTTCTTCGGCACGCCTTTGGCGTATATGCCGTACTTCTCGACCCCCGATCCGACCGTCAAGCGCAAGACCGGCTTCCTGATGCCCGGCTTCTCACAGACGAGCCAGACCGGCATCGGGATGGACATCCCGTTCTACTGGGCGCTCGCCCCCGATTATGACCTGACCCTCACGCCGCGCATCACGACGCGCCAGGGCGTGCTGATGCAGGGTGAATTCCGGCAGCGGTTGCTGGATGGCGCGTACCAGATCCGTGCCTACGGGATCGTCCAGCAGGATCCCGGCGCCTTCAATTATAACGGTATACCGCTGGCCGGCGACCGCGAGTTGCGCGGGGGCGTCGAGACCAAGGGCCAGTTCGCGCTGAACGATCGATGGGTCTGGGGCTGGGAAGGCGTTGCGCTCTCCGATTATGCGTTCCTGCAGGACTATCGCCTGTCGCAGTATCGCGACCCCTACACCTCGTTCCTCAATCTTCCCACCGAAGCAACGTCGCAGCTCTATCTGACCGGCGTTGGCAATCGCAGCTATTTCGATGCCCGTTCGATCTATTATCTGAGCTATTCCGGAAACCAGTCGCAGGTTCCGGTCGTTGCGCCGGTCATCGACTATTCGAACGTGTTCAATCATTCGATTCTCGGCGGTGAGGTCAGCTACAAAACGAACTTCACCAACCTGACGCGAGATCAGGCGGCATTCGACGCGATTTCGGCAAACGCTCAAAATAACGGTCTGTGCAGTCTGACATCGGCCGATCCGCTGGCCCGTACGCCCGGGAATTGCCTGTTGCGCGGCTTTCCCGGCACCTATACCCGGCTGTCGGCCGAGGCACAGTGGCGCCGGTCGTTTACCGACTCCATCGGCGAAATCTGGACGCCGTTCGCCTCGATCCGCGCTGACGCCATCAACGCCTCGGTTTCCAATCAGCCCGGCGTGTCCAATTATCTGCCGGTCGGCAACACCGACGCCTTCCGCGTGATGCCGACGGTCGGCTTCGAGTATCGCTATCCGTTCATCAACGTGCAGCCGTGGGGAACCACGACCATTGAGCCGATCGCTCAGGTCATCATTCGCCCGAACGAACAATATGCCGGCAAGTTGCCGAACGAAGACTCGCAGAGCATGACGTTCGACACCAGCAACCTGTTCAGCGTCGACAAGTTCTCGGGCTACGATCGCATCGAGGGCGGCAGCCGCGCCAATGTCGGCGTGCAGGCCACCACCCAGTTCGACCAGGGCGGCTCAGTCAAGGTGATGTTCGGACAGTCCTATCAGCTGTTCGGAATGAACTCGTTTGCCGTCGCCGACGCGACCAATACCGCCGTGGACTCGGGCCTTCAGACGCCGGTTTCGGATTACGTCGCCAGCATTGCCTACGCGCCCAACAGCACCTTCACCTTCAGTTCGCGTGCGCGGTTCGACCAGGCCACCGGCGACGTCCAGCGGTTCGAGGTCGAAGGCAAGGCGAACTTCAATCGCTGGAACGTTAGCCTGCTGTACGGCGACTATGCAGCGCAGCCGGACCTCGGCTACCTGACCCGGCGATCCGGCATCCTGGGCACCGCGTCGTTCAAGGTGGCGTCGAACTGGGTCGCCACCGGTGCGGCGCGTTATAATCTCGAAAGCAACTCGATCGACACCTACGCCCTCGGCTTTGGCTATGTCGACGATTGCTTCGTGCTCGGTGTCAACTACATCACCAACTACTCATACACGTCCTACACCAACACCGGTGCGCCGCCACAGCTTAGCCATGCTGTCATGCTGCAACTCGGGTTGCGCACGCTCGGGAGTACTTCCGCCGGTGCGGGCAGCAACGGAACCCAGTGATCCGACATAGGACCGACGAGGCGCTTGATCGCCTCGCATCCGGCTTGTCTTCTCTCCCAGGTATCGCGACATAATTTGACGATGACGAATACATTCCTCCCCCGCATATTTTCCATGGTTCTGGCCCTCACTGCAGGCTTTGCCATGATGGCGGGGACCTCGCCTGCGCGCGCGCAAAACGTCGTTGTAATGGTCAACGGCGAGCCCATTACCAATTACGATATCGATCAACGTACCCGCCTGGCGGCGCTCTCCGGAAAAAAAAGCAGCCGGCAGGAAGTCATGAACGAATTGATCGACGAGAAACTCAAGATCAAGGAAGGCAAGAAGTACGGCGTCGATCCCAGCGGTGGGGATGTCGATTCCTCGTTCGGCCAGATGGCGCAGCGCATGCGCCTGAATTCGGATCAGCTGACCAAAATGCTCGCGAGCAAAGGTATCCGGCCGGCAACCCTGAAGGCTCGCATCAAGGCGGAGATCGTCTGGGGCAGCCTGATCCGGGGACGGTTCAAGGAAAGCCTCCAGGTCGGCGAACAAACCATCCGCGCGGCCGCCGGCGAACAGGGCGACAGCAAGGAGGGCAGCAGTTTCGAATACCGCATGCGGCCGATCGTGCTGATCGTTCCCCGTGGTTCGCCCAGTTCCGCGCTGGAATCGCGAAAGCGGGAAGCGGAGGCGCTGCGCAGCCGCGTGCAGACCTGCGACGAGGCCAAGCAGATATTTAGCTCCATCCAAAACGCGACGATCCGCGATCCGGTTATCAAGACCTCTGCTGACCTTCCGGCTGCGCTTCGCGAGATTCTGGACAAGACTCCGGTGGGTCATTTGACCGCACCGGAAGTGACGCGGCAGGGCATCGAGATGGTAGCCCTCTGCGACCGCAAGGTTTCAACTGCGGACACGCCGCAGAGGCGTGAGATTCGGGAAAAGATCTACTCGCAGCGATATGAAGAGAAGTCGAAATCCTATCTGCAGGATCTCCGCAAGGCTGCCATGATCGAGTATCGTCAGCACTGACTCGATCCCTGTCTTGGGCTCGCACATGCCGCCAATTCATGGCATGACGACATGACGCCGCCCGTCGGCGAGATATTCCAAGGCAGGAAGATGTTGAAGCCTCTTGCGCTGACGATCGGTGAACCTGCGGGCATCGGCCCCGACATCGCCATCGAGGCGTGGCGCCGCCGCGCAGACCTCGGCGTACCACCGTTCTACCTGCTGGGTGATCCCGGCTTCATCGGAGATCGAGCCAAGCGCCTCGGTGTCGAAATTGCCCTCGCCAAGGCCACCCCCTCCGACGCAATCGACATATTCTCCGACGCACTGCCCATCGTTTCAGTCGGGCATGTGCCGACCGCTGCGCCAGGCCAGCCCGATGACAGCAGCGCGAAAGTTGCCATCGCGGCGATCCGCCAGGCGGTTGAAGATGTGAAGGCGGGCAGCGCCGCCGCCGTCGTGACCAATCCCATTGCCAAGAGCGTGCTCTATCGCGCAGGCTTCAATCATCCCGGCCACACTGAATTCCTCGCAGAACTCGCTGCATACAATGGCAAGGTGCCGCTCCCGGTGATGATGCTGTGGTCGCCCACGCTCGCGGTCGTGCCGGTGACGATTCACGTTTCGCTTCGCGACGCCATCGCGCAACTGACAAGCGACCTGATCGTAACGACGGCACGCATCCTGGTCGCGGATATGATCGCGCGCTTCGGCATCGCGCGCCCTCGCCTCGCTATCGCCGGCTTGAATCCCCATGCCGGCGAGGACGGCTCGTTGGGCACCGAGGACCGGACGATCGTCGCTCCCGCCGTCGCGACGTTGCGCAGCGAAGGTATCGACGCCAAAGGACCGCTGCCTGCCGACACCATGTTCCACGCTGCCGCACGTCAACGATATGACTGCGCGATCTGCATGTATCACGATCAGGCCCTGATCCCGATCAAGACGCTGGCGTTTGACGATGGCGTTAACGTCACACTCGGCCTGCCCTTTATCCGCACGTCGCCTGACCACGGCACGGCTTTTGATATCGCCGGCACCGGACAGGCCAATCCGTCGAGCCTGATCGCCGCGCTGAAGCTGGCGGCGCGCATGGCGGCACCGCGCGCATGAGTGCGATCGACGATCTGCCGCCGCTACGCGACGTCATCAAACGTCACCAGCTATCGGCGCGCAAATCGCTCGGTCAGAACTTCCTGCTCGACCTCAACCTCACCACGCGAATCGCGCGCGCTGCGGGACCCCTGGAAGACGCAACGGTGATCGAGATCGGTCCGGGTCCCGGCGGATTGACTCGCGCCTTGCTCGCACTTGGAGCCAAGCGCGTCATCGCCATCGAACGCGACGACCGCGCCGTCGCCGCACTCGAGGAGATTTCCGTGCGCTATCCGGGGCGGCTGGACATCGTCAATGCAGACGCCATGCATTTCGATCCGCGCCCGTTGCTGGGCTCCGAGCGCGCCAAGATCGTCGCCAACCTGCCCTACAATATTGCGACCGCGCTTCTGATCGGCTGGCTCTCCATCGAACCGTGGCCGCCGTGGTTCGACACGATGGTGCTGATGTTTCAGCGCGAGGTTGCCG
Organism: Xanthobacteraceae bacterium; assembly: GCA_024508855.1. Classification (GTDB taxonomy): domain Bacteria; phylum Pseudomonadota; class Alphaproteobacteria; order Rhizobiales; family Xanthobacteraceae; genus 62-47. The sequence continues at coordinate 80,685 of JANINJ010000082.1, read as the reverse complement.
AGCGCATCGTCGCCCACGACGGCGATGAAGCGTATGGCCGCCTCGCCGTTCTCGCCAACTGGCGTGCCGAAACCAAAATCCTGTTCGACATTTCGCCCGCCGCCTTCGTGCCGCCGCCGAAGGTCACCTCGTCCGTCGTGCGCCTCCTGCCACGCATGGCACCAATGCCATGCGACCGGAAATCGCTGGAGCAAGTTGCTGCGGCCGCATTCGGCCAACGCCGGAAGATGCTGCGGCAGAGCCTCAAATCGCTCGGCGTCGATCCCGCGCGGCTGGCCGCTGCCGCCGACATTGAGCCAACACGGCGCGCCGAGACGATTCCGCTCGCGGGCTTTGTTGCCATGGCGCGCGAATTGGCCAATATACGCACCGAAAATTTGCAATCGACGTGAGGGAGAACCGCCATGGCGCAGATGCGTCGACAATCGCTGGTCAAATTCGATGCACCGCTGTGCGAAACCATCATCGAGACTCCAAAGCCGCAAGGCAGCGAAGTGCTGGTACGGATCGAGCGCTGCGGTCTGTGTCACTCCGACCTGCACATCCAGGACGGCTATGCCGATCTCGGCAACGGCAAGCGCCTCGATACCACGCGCGGCATGACGCTGCCGTTTACGCTGGGTCATGAAATCGCCGGCGTCGTCGACGAGGTCGGCCCCGACGCTCCGAAGGATTTGATCGGCAAGAAGAAAGCCGTCTTCCCCTGGATCGGCTGCGGCAAGTGCCGCGATTGCCTCAACGGCGACGAGAATCTTTGCGTTCGCAATCGCTTCATCGGCGTGTCGATCGACGGCGGCTTCGCGACCCACGTCCTCGTGCCGGATGCGAAGTACCTGCTCGACTACGATCCAGTGCCGATCGACATGGCGGCGACGCTGATGTGCTCCGGCATCACGGCCTATGGCGCGCTCAAGCGGTTGGTGGACCGGCCGCGTCAGCGCAACCTGCTACTGATCGGCCTTGGCGGCGTCGGCATGATGGGTGTGTCGCTCGCTCAGGCGATGTTCAAGCAACCGGTTTCGGTCGCCGACCTCAGCGCGTCGGCGCGCGATACCGCGCTGAAGAGCGGCGCGTCGGTGGCTTACGATCCGACCGAAGCGGATATCGTCAAGCGCATTTTGAAGGAGACCGACGGCGGCTTCGACGAAATCGTCGATTTCGCAGGCAACGAAAAATCGATGGCGTTCGCGACGTCCGTGGTTGCGCGCGGCGGCAAGATCGTCGTCTCGGGTCTGATGGGCGGCAACTTCAACCTGCCGATGGTGCAGTGGATCTACAAGCGCATGACCGTCGAAGGATTCATGACGGGGACGCTGGAGGAAGGCCGCGAACTGATGGCCCTCGCACGCGCCGGCAAGATCAAGCCGACGCCCATGAAGGAAGAGCCGATGGGCGATGTCCAGAAATGGATCGATGAGCTGCGCGCCGGCAAGGTCGTCGGCCGCATCATGCTGCGAAATTGATTTCGGACTTCCGGGCCGGAGGCACAACGCTTCCGGCCCGTGATCTGCCTGCTGTTTTTCTACGCTGCACCGACCTCGCCTGCTAAACGTTCCTCGTGCACGGGACGGCCTTAATTAAGCCCCATCGGGTCCGGATTTGCAGCGCATTGCGACCCAACTTGTCACCGAAAACTTAAAGCCAGTGCTTGTGAGCTTTCGCGTGATACGGAGGGGACTATGCGACATCAGACCATCACCATCGCGGGGGCCATGGTCCTCAGTGTCGTCGCAAGCGGCATCGCATTCGCGGCACCCGATAATGCCGCCCCTGCAGCAGCCCCTGAATGCCTCGCCTCCCCCAAGCACACCGCACCTGCCGGCAGCCACTGGTTTTATCGCACCGATCGCGTCAACAAGCGCAAGTGCTGGTATCTGGCCGACGCCTCAACAAAAACCGTGAAGACCGCCGCCGCGAAACCATCGCATACGGCGCCAGCGAAACCCGCAGCAGCAGAGACGCCCTCTCCAGCCGTCGGCAATGCCCGTGCCGAAATGGAAACCGCCAACGCGGCGCCCGATGACGAAAGGCTGCAGGACTCGGTCTGGCCCGCGATGCCGGATAAGGCCGCGGCCGATGTGTCTCAAGCTGACACACAAAACGCAGACACAAAGCAGAACGACGCAACCGCACCGCTCCAGACCGCGCAGTCGGCGATGCCGCAGGACGTCACGCCGCAGCAGCAACCGTCGGCCGATACGAACCTCTCTTCCACAAACCTGTCGTCGCCCCAGCCTGCTGCGTCGCCTGCTCCGGAATTCAAACCGACGCGGAGCGACGCTCCCGCGGCACCGGCAGCAGCGGTGCAACCGGCGCCTTCTCAGACCGCGGCCACAACTGCGCAGGCGACTGCGGCCGTGCCGGCAGATTCCTCCACCAGTTTGATGCCGACTCTGTTCGCCGCGCTGGCCTGCGCCCTCGGCCTCGCCGCGATCCTCGGAAGCATCGCGATGAAGATTTTCGACCGGCGACGCGCAGTCAGGATTCCGGTGGACGGCCGTATCCGCCGTCGTGACATCTGGAGTGGAGTCGCAACGGAACCGATGCCGCAGGCTTATCCGGCGATGCCGAAGCCGATGGATCTGGACGATGTGGCATCGTCAGCGCCCCAGGGGCTCGACGATCCCGATCAGGAAATCGAGCAGTTGCTCGCCAAGGCATCAAACAAGGCGTCGCGGCGCAGGGCCGCCTGATCGAAGCCGAGAGATACCGACGCTCCAGGCGAAGTGGATACCGCTTCGCCTGGACGTGCTAGCGTTCGAGCTGCCGCTGCAAGCCGCGCACGAATTCAGTCAGGCCGATGCGGCGCTCGCGTTTCAAACGTTCGGCCTTGAGGATCGATTGCACCTCGGCGAAGGCTTCTTCGATCGAGTGATTGACGACGATGTAATCGTACTCCGCCCAATGGCTCAGCTCATGGCTGGCGCGGCTCATGCGGCCGCGGATAACCTCATCGGAATCCTGTGCGCGCGTATGTAAGCGCTTTTCCAGATCGGCGACCGACGGCGGCAGGATGAATACGCTGACGACGTCCTTGCCGGCCTTCTCGCGCAGTTGCTGCGTGCCTTGCCAGTCGATGTCGAACAGCACGTCCTGCCCCGCGCTCAGCGCATCCTCGACGGCCGCGCGCGGCGTGCCGTAGCCATTGTCGAACACCGTCGCCCATTCGAGCAATTCGCCGCTGCCGGCCATCGCCTGAAACTTGGCGTGATCGACGAAGAAATAATCGCGCCCATCGATCTCACCCGGCCGCATTTGCCGCGTCGTCACCGACACCGACATGCGCAGGCCGGACATGCGCTCGATCAACAGGCGCGACAGCGTCGTCTTGCCTGCGCCGGATGGCGACGACAGCACGAACATCAGCCCGCGCCGTTCTACTCCGTCAGAACCGTGCTCGCTCGCCCCCGCCATCGATCACTCCAGATTCTGGACCTGTTCGCGAAACTGTTCGACGACGTTCTTCAACTCCAGTCCGGTATTGGTCAATTCGAGATCGTTGGATTTCGAACAGCAGGTGTTGACCTCGCGATTGAATTCCTGCGCGAGGAAGTCGAGCCGGCGTCCGACCGGACCGCCTTTCCCGATCAGGTCGCGCGCCTGCGAGACGTGCGAGGCGATACGATCGAGCTCCTCGCGAATGTCGGCCCTGGTGGCGATCATCAGCGCTTCCTGCGTCAGCCGGTCGGAATCGAAACGATCGGAGGCTTCCAGCAGCGTTGCGATCTGCTCGGCCAGCCGCGCGCGGATCGCTTCCGGTTTACGTCCGGGCGCCGCCTCGGCCTTGCCTGCGAGCTTTTCGATTTCATTCAGCCGCTGGGTCAGGATATCGCCCAGCGTGGCACCTTCGCGTTTGCGCATCTCGACCAGACTGCGCAGCGCTTCCTCGAATGCCGCAGACACCGCGATGCGCGCGGCCTGTTCCTCGGCTTCGTCGGCTTCCGGCTCCGCGACTTCCACGACCCCCTTGATCCCCATCAGGCCATCGATGCTTGGCGCAACCGCATCGATGCGGCCAGCCAATTCCGCCGCGATCTTCAACACCGCATTGAGCACATCCGGATTGATCCGAATGACGGACGCGGTGTTGCTACGCTTGACGGTCAGGTTCGCATAGACCGTCCCGCGCGAGAGCAATTCCGTTGCGCGCTTGCGCGCGGCCAGTTCGACATCGTCCCAGCCGGCCGGCAGCCGCATCCGGAAGTCAAAGCCCTTGGCATTGACTGATTTCAATTCCCATTCGAACGCATATGGTCCGCTGGTGCCATGGCTTCGCGCAAAGCCGGTCATACTCGACAGCGCCATCGCGTCATAATCTCCAGATCAGGATGAGGGACTCGCGGATTGCAACAAAGCCCGGGTTGCTTTCGCCACCGCAAGGTTCCGTGCTCGCGGAACCTAGCCTCTTTTGCAGCGACATGAAATGCGCTGGCCGCAGATTTCGCACGCGTTAGCGCTGCACCACCGGCGGCGATGTGGTCGATTGCACGGCACCTTCCCGGGCGCGGTGCGAAGCCTTGCGGCCGCGCTTCTGCGGCTGCGGCGCCGGCGTAGCGGCGGGCGCGTCGGGCTTGTCTTCCGGAGCGCTGGCGGCGGGTGCGCCGGGTGTTGCGGCGGCGCCGGTCGGCGGCTCATCCGCGGGCTCAACGGTATCGTTCTGGATCTGCTTTTCCATCGTCCGCAGTTTGGCGACGTTCTTCTGATGCTCGTTGTAGGTTTCGGTGAACGTATGGCCGCCGGTGCCGTCCGCGACGAAATAGAGATCGCGCGTGCGCGCCGGATTGGCGGTCGCCTCCAGCGAGGCGCGCCCCGGATTGGCGATCGGTCCGGGCGGCAGACCTTCCACGACGTAGGTGTTGTATGGCGACGGCTGGGTGATTTCGCTGCGCTTGATCGGGCGGCCCAACGTCCCCTTGCCGCCGACCAGACCGTAGATGATGGTCGGATCGGATTGCAGCTTCATCTTCTTCTGCAGGCGATTCATGAAGACCGCTGCGACCCTGCTGCGCTCGTTGGCCTTGCCGGTTTCTTTCTCGACGATGGAGGCCAGCGTCACGAGCTGTTCGGGAGTCTTGAGCGGAATATCGGTGCTGCGGCGTTCCCATATCTCGGCGAGCGCACGGCGCTGCGCCTGCTGCATCCGCGCGATCACCTGGGCGCGCGGCGTGCCCCGCGGAAACTTGTAGGTTTCCGGCAATAGCGAGCCCTCGCTGGGAATCTCGCGAATGCTGCCGGTGAAAATGTCGTTCTCCGACAGACGTGCAACGATCTGTTCGGAGGTCAGCCCTTCGGGAATCGTCACGGAGTGCTGCACCACCTTGCCTTCGACGATGGTGCCGATGACGTCGCGCAGGCTCGCGTTCTTCGTGAACGCGTATTCGCCCGGCTTCATCTCCGAACGCGCCTTTAGCGCGAACACGCTGCCGATGAAGGCCCAGCGGTTATTATCGATCACGCCCTCGCGTTGCAGGATGTCGGCAATGTCCGACATGCCGGACCGTGCCGGGATGTTGACGACCTTGTCCTGCTCCAACGGTCCCGGCGCCTCAAGCTTCTGCTTGCCGTAGACGTAGATGCTACCAGCACCGATCATGCCGACCAGCAGCAGCGTGATGATCGCATTGCCTACGACGACGAACGGATTGCGCGCACGCTCCGACCGTTTCGGCGGCGGCGGAACCTGTTCGGGCTCAAGCGCAGCACGGGGACTTCGGGGAGCAATGGGCGGTCTCTCGCTCATTCAGACTGAGATCCTGTCAGTTCGATCATCGCTTGAATGCGGTCTACCGCATTCCTATCGGGCTCGCCCACCCATGGATTAAAAGCGATCTTTATTCTGGCTTGCGGCGTTCTTGCGGCCAAACCAAAATTGCTTTCGAAACCATCACATTAACAGATTTCGACAGCGAATGCGGCGAAACGGTGGAGCAATAGCACGAACAGCTAATTGGTCACACGCCGCATGATCACGGAAGCGTTGGTGCCGCCGAATCCAAACGAATTGGACAACGCAACATCGATCTGACGAGCCTTGGCCTTCCAGGGAACGAGATCGATCGACGTTTCCACCGACGGTGAATCGAGATTGATCGTGGGCGGCGCAACATTGTCGCGAATCGCCAGCACGCAGAAGATTGCCTCGACCGCGCCGGCCGCACCGAGCAAATGGCCGATCGACGATTTTGTCGACGACATCGCTGCCTTGGAGGCCGCGTTGCCCAGCAGGCGCTGCGCCGCACCGAGTTCGATCTCGTCGCCCAGCGGCGTCGAGGTGCCGTGCGCATTGATGTAGTCGATATCGGACGCACTGATTCCGGCCCGCTTCATGGCGGCCGACATGCAGCGATAGGCGCCGTCGCCATCGGGCGAAGGGGCGGTGATGTGATTGGCATCGCCGGACATGCCGTAGCCGATCACTTCCGCATAGATCTTCGCGCCGCGTTTTTTGGCGTGTTCGTATTCTTCCAGCACCACGACGCCGGCGCCCTCGCCCATCACGAAACCATCACGGTCCTTGTCGTAAGGACGCGACGCCTTCTCGGGCGTGTCGTTGAAGCCGCTGGAAAGCGCGCGCAGCGCGCAGAAGCCGGCCATTCCCAGCCGGCTGACGGGAGATTCGGAGCCGCCGGCAACCATCACGTCGGCATCGCCGAGCGCAATCAGGCGGCTTGCGTCGCCGATGGCATGCGCACCGGTTGAACAGGCCGTGACCACCGCATGGTTGGGTCCCTTGAGGCCGTGCTCGATCGAAACATATCCCGAAGCCAGATTGATCAGGCGTCCCGGAATGAAGAACGGCGACAGCTTGCGTGGCCCCCGCTCCTTCACCAGCACAGCCGCATCTGCGATACCCGACAGGCCGCCGATACCCGAACCGATCATGGTTCCGGTGGCACAACGCTCTTCTTCGGTGGAAGGATGCCAGTTGGCGTCGTCCAGCGCCTGACGCGCGGCGCACATCGCATAAACGATGAAGTCATCGACCTTGCGCTGGTCTTTCGGCTCCATCCATTGATCGGGATTGTAGGTGCCGTTGCTGCCATCGCCGCGCGGAATCAGGCAGGCGATCTGGCTCGGCAGATCGGAAACGTCGAACGTGTCGATCCTCCTGGCGCCGCTCTCACCGTTGAGAATGCGCTTCCAGGTCGGTTCGACGCCACAGCCGAGCGGCGAAACCATGCCAAGGCCTGTGACGACAACACGCCTCATGTCTATTCCTCCGGCCCGTTTCCGCGATCAACAACAAGAAGCCGGAGGACCACCGAATGGTGGCCCGCCGGCTTTGTCACGTCCGCGCAGGGGCGTCAGCTTTTCGCGTTCTTTTCAAGAAACTTGGTGGCATCGCCGACGGTCAGAATCGTTTCCGCGGCATCGTCCGGAATTTCGCAGCCGAATTCTTCCTCGAACGCCATCACGAGTTCGACGGTGTCAAGGCTGTCAGCGCCGAGGTCATCGATGAAGCTGGCGTTGTCGACCACCTTCTCCGGCTCAACACCAAGGTGCTCCACAACGATCTTCTTAACCCGCTCGCCAATCTCGCTCATCGTTAAACCTCGTGCTTGTTCAGTTTGGACTCGACCGCAAGATGATACGAGCCGTCGTGATGCGTAAAACCTGTTATATCCCCGTCGCAGTTGCGAGCTGTGTTGATCGCCCCCGCGACTAACGAATGACCCGCACAACGGCGGCAGGCTTGGCAACGCCAATATACAGGGATTCAAATTCCTGCAATGGCGTTCTTTGCCCACCGGGCCGAGGTTCGGTTACCATACTTCCCCAGCCTTGACTATAAGCCAAGACAGGGTCCCTGCGCGCCCCTTCGGCTTTCGCCAAAGACACCGCAGTTGCTTCAAATCATGGCCATTCCGCCATTGACGTGAATCGTTTGACCGGTGACGTAAGCCGCCTCGTTCGAACTCAGATAGACTGCCGCCGCGGCGATGTCATCGGGCGTTCCCAGCCGGGCTGCGGGAACCTTTTCCAGAATCGCTGCGCGCTGCTTTTCATTCAGGGCATCGGTCATCGGGGTTGCAATGAATCCCGGAGCGATACAGTTCGCGGTAACGCCGCGCTTGGCATATTCGGCGCCGAGCGTCTTGATCATGCCAATCAATCCCGCCTTCGAAGCCGTGTAGTTGCCCTGTCCCGGGTTACCGGTAACGCCGACCACCGAGGTAATGGCGATGATGCGCCCGAAGCGTTTGCGCATCATCAATTTGGTTGCGGCACGCGCGAGACGAAACGTCGATGTCAGATTGATCCTGATGACTTCGTCCCAGTCTTCGTCACGCAACTGCACAAACAGATTGTCGCGCGTGATGCCGGCATTGGCGACGAGAATGTCGACCTGTCCCATGGCCGCTTCGGCAGACGGTACCAGCGCCTCGACCTCGGCGGAATCGCCGAGATTGCACGGCAGCACATGGGTCCGCTCGCCAAGCGAGGCGGCCAATGCATCCAGGGATTCCCGGCGCGTTCCCGAAATCGCCACGGTGGCGCCCTGCGCATGGAGCGCCTTGGCGATGGCACCGCCGATGCCTCCGCTCGCGCCGGTCACCAGTGCGGTTCTACCAGTCAAATCGAACATATCGCCCCCTTGGAACAACCCCAAGTCTGAGTTCAAATCGGAATTAGTGCACCGTTTGCCGCAAGAAAACGTCCCGCGTCAATGACCCGGCCCAATCTCTTGTCACAAAACAATCCCGGCCAACCGGGTTTAGGCGACCCCACGGCCCAGGCCCATGGCACGTCACTTGCATGGCCCGTATTACGGCGGAGGATCAAGTCCCGGTCCATCCCGCCGACGGAATTTCGGAAGGACACCGGGAAAATATGATCCTAAGGTGATGGCCCCTGAGGAGACGATCTGCCGTTGCGCTATCGCACCGCCATCGATCAGCAACTATTCGTCTTTGATGACCTGAAGCAGGTGATGGCCTTTGCCAGTCCCGCGCGTTCAGGGGATTATCTCGCGGGTATCGGCGCCGCCACCGCTCAAGAACGGATGGCAGCACGTCATGTGCTGGCCGAGGTGCCGCTCAAGCAGTTCCTCACCGAGGCACTGATCCCGTATGAGGACGACAACATCACCCGGCTCGTCATCGACGGCCACGACGCCAAAGCGTTCGCGCCGGTAGCACACATGACCGTTGGCGATTTCCGCAACTGGCTGCTGTCCGAGCAGGCGACCAGCGAGGCGCTTGCCGCGCTGGCGGCGGGCCTCACGCCGGAAATGGTCGCGGCGGTTTCCAAGATCATGCGCAATCAGGATCTGATTGCGGTGGCAGGTAAAGTCCGCGTCATCACCCGTTTCCGCGACACCGTTGGGCTTGAAAATCATCTGTCGGTGCGGCTGCAGCCTAATCATCCCACCGACGATCTGCGAGGGGTGGCCGCATCGACGCTCGACGGCCTGCTGATGGGCTCCGGCGACGCCGTGATCGGCGTCAATCCCGCGTCGGATAGCATGCCCGTCCTGGGCAATCTCCTGCGTATGCTCGACGAGGTGATCCAGCGATTTGAAATTCCGACGCAAAGCTGCGTGCTGACCCATGTGACCAACACCATCAAACTGGCTGAGACCGGGGCACCGGTCGATCTTGTCTTCCAGTCGATCGGCGGTACCGAGAAAACCAACCGTTCCTTCGGCGTCACGCCGGAGATTTTGGACGAGGCGCGGGAGGCGGCGCTCTCGCTGAAGCGTGGCACGATCGGCGACAACGTGATGTATTTCGAAACCGGGCAAGGCAGCGCGCTCTCCGCCGACGCGAATTTCGGCGTCGATCAGCAAACCTGCGAGGCACGCGCTTATGCGCTGGCGCGCCGCTACAAGCCGCTGCTGGTGAACACCGTGGTCGGCTTCATCGGTCCGGAATATCTCTACGACGGCAAGCAGATTGTCCGTGCGGGGCTGGAGGATCATTTCTGCGGCAAGCTGCTCGGCCTGCCGCTCGGCTGCGACATCTGCTACACCAACCATGCCGAAGCCGATCAGGACGACATGGACACGTTGCTGGTGCTGCTTGCAGCTGCCGGCATCAGCTTCATTATGGGCGTTCCCGGCGCAGATGACGTGATGCTCAACTACCAGAGTACATCATTCCACGATGCCCTCTTCCTGCGCGAAACATTCGGCCTGAAACGCGCACCGGAATTCGAGGAGTGGCTGCAACGCATGCAGATCACTGACGCGGACGGACGGTTGCGTCCGCCCTCGCCCAACACGCTGCTCGGCGGCATGAGCGAGCTCAAATCGCTGGTCGCATGATACACAAAGTTGTCACCGCGCCTGTCACAGAAAGCCCGCCAGTCACAGAGAGTGTTTGGACCGAGTGGCGTCGTGTGACGCCAGCGCGGGTAGCGCTCGGCCGCACCGGCGCGGGCATGCCTACCGACGAAGTTTTGCGCTTCGGCTGGGCGCACGCGATGGCCCGCGATGCAGTTCATGCGGCGCTCGATGTGCCCAAGCTGGAAGCTGCGCTGCTCGGACAGGGATGGTCCGTCGCGCAGACCCGCAGCCGCGCGCAGGATCGCATCACCTATCTGCAGCGGCCCGATCTAGGCCGGGCACTCGATCCGCATGAAGGCGCGAAGCTGCGATCGCTGGATGTCGCGGCGAGCGGAATCTGCATCGTGGTCGGCGATGGACTGTCGTCGCTCGCGATCGATCGCCACGCGGTCCCCTTACTCGCGGCGCTCAGGCCACTGATGAAAGACGAACTCGCCGGCTCGCCTTTAATCATCGCCACGCAGGCCCGGGTCGCGCTCGCCGATGAAGTGGCCGAGCTATTGAATGCCAGGCTTTCGATCATGCTGATCGGCGAACGTCCGGGTTTGAGTTCGCCCGACAGCCTCGGCATTTATATCACGCACGGGCCATTCAAGGGACGCAGCGACGCCGAACGCAATTGCATTTCCAATGTGCGGCCCGAAGGGCTGAGCTACCCCGCCGCGGCGTTCAGGCTGGCTTGGCTGGCGCGTGAGGCGCTGCAACGCGGCCTGACCGGCGTAGACCTGAAAGACGAGAGTGATCTGGCGCTGGTGGGAGGCGGCAACAGTGCGCGCCTGTCCGGGCCAGACGAGAAATAGCCCAGGTCGGATCCAAGTCGCGGCGATGCTTACTTCGCGGCCGCAATTGCATCCTTGGCCGCAGCGATATCGTTCGGACCGCCTACCGATACGCCGACGGCGCCATCGGCGATTCGCTTGACCAGACCGCTCAGTACCTTGCCTGCGCCGATCTCGAGAAAGCGGGTTACGCCCTGGCCTGCCATATAGGCCACGGATTCACGCCAGCGAACGGTTCCGGTCACCTGTTCGACCAGGCGGCGGCGAATCTCGTCGGGATCGGTAATCGGCGCGGCGAGCACATTGGAAACCAGCGGCGACGCCGGAGCCTTGATCGTCACTTCAGCCAGCGCCTGGGCCATGGCATCGGCCGCAGGCTGCATCAGGCGGCAATGGAACGGCGCGGAGACCGGTAGCAGCATCGCCCGCTTGGCGCCCTTGCCCTTGGCGATCTCGATGGCGCGTTCGACCGCCGCCTTGTCGCCGGAGACGACCACCTGTCCGCCGCCGTTGTCGTTGGCGGCCTGGCAAACCTGCCCCTGGGCGGCTTCCTCGGCCACGGCAACCGCCGCGTCGTAATCGAGGCCCAGCAGCGCGGCCATGGCGCCGACGCCCACAGGAACCGCCTTCTGCATCGCCAGACCGCGGGTGCGCAGCAGCCGGGCCGTATCGCTGATGGTGAAGCTGCCCGCCGCCGCCAGCGCCGAATATTCGCCGAGCGAATGACCGGCGACGAACGCCGCGTCGCGCGCCACCGAAACGCCGGCCTCGGCTTCCAGCACCCGTAGCGTCGCCAGCGACACCGCCATCAACGCGGGCTGGGCGTTTTCCGTCAGTTGCAGGGTTTCCGCCGGCCCCTCCCAGATGGTGGCGCTGAGCTTTTCCCCGAGCGCGGAATCAACTTCGTCGAACACCGCACGCGCGGCCGGAAAGGTATCGGCCAATGCCTTGCCCATGCCGACCGTTTGGGAACCCTGCCCCGGAAAGGTGAATGCTGCGGTCATTTGCGCCCCTGAAAATCCTGAAGTTCGGCCGTAAGACACCGCAGCCGGGCTTTATGTCAAGCAGTTCACCTTGCGAAGACGCCCCAATCCCGCCGCAAAGGCCGCATTCTGCACGGCTTTCCCTTGCAAAGCCGGCCAAAATCCGTATAACCCGCGCCATCCGTGGATCCCGGCCGGGAGCTGAACGGACGGTCTCAGCAATTCATCCTTATCGGCGAATTGATGCGACAGGGCCAATTGGTCCGTCGTCCCGTGCTTCCGCCTTCTGAGCGTTCGAGTCCTTTCCGGAGGGTTCGAGGGGCTTGTCGCCGGGAACCGCGCCAACACAGGAAAGGACACCCATGCCTCTTTACGAGCATGTTTTTCTCGCGCGTCAGGATGCGAGCGCCCAGCAGGTCGAAGACCTCACCAACCAGATCACCGGTGTCATTACCGGCCTCGGCGGCAAGGTCACCAAGACCGAGAACTGGGGCGTGCGCTCCCTCACCTACCGCATGAACAAGAATCGCAAGGCGCACTTCGTGATGCTCAACATCGACGGTCCCTCGGCAGTGGTTGCCGAGATCGAGCGTCAGGAGCGCATCAACGAAGACGTCATCCGTTATCTCACCGTCCGCGTCGAAGAGCACGAGGAGGGCCCGTCCGCGATGATGCGCAAGGCCGATCGCGATCGTGAGCGCGACGACCGTGGCGGCGGTTTCCGTGGCGACCGCGAAGGCGGTGGCTTCCGTGGCGACCGCGATCGTGGTCCGCGCCGCCCGCGTGAAGACGCCGACGCAACCGCAGCAGCGACCGAGGAGTAATCATCATGGCTGACGCTGGCGCCCGCCGTCCGTTTTTCCGCCGTCGCAAATCCTGCCCGTTCACGGGCGCAAATGCGCCGAAGATCGACTACAAGGATTCGAAGCTGCTGATGCGTTACGTGTCCGAGCGCGGCAAGATCGTGCCGAGCCGCATCACCGCCGTATCCGCCAAGAAGCAGCGTGAACTCGCCCGTGCCATCAAGCGCGCGCGTTTCCTCGGCCTGCTTCCCTACGTGATCCGCTAAGGTTTTCGATGGCCGCGGCGTGCGCGCCGCGGCCATCGGTTTTATGTTCATAAGGCTTCCGGGCGATCCGGTCGCCGATGGTTGGGGTTCAAGAAACCTCTAACCGCTCGAAAGGAGCGGGACAGCTGATGATAACGGGACTTCTCATTGCAGTTGCTGCCGGCTGTGCGTCGGCGCTGATGTTCGCCTCGATCAGCTCGGGCGCGCTCATCGCACTGCTGCTGTTCTATCTGGCGCCTTTGCCGCTGATGCTTGCCGCGATCGGCTGGGGTCCAGCCACCGCCGCGATCGGCGGCATTGCTGCGGCCCTCGGTCTCGGCGCCGTTTTCGGCATCCCTTATCTCGCAGCCTATGTCCTCACCGTCGCAATCCCGGCCTGGTGGCTGGGCCGGCTGGTCATGCTCGGCCGCTCGGTCGCGACCGACGCCGCAGTTCAGAACGGCACGGCGGCGCCCGCAGCTGCGATGGAATGGTATCCGCTCGGACGCCTGCTGCTGTGGATCGTCGGCTTCGCCACGGTGACCACGACCGGCGCGCTGCTTACACTCGGGACCGACGGCGCCACCATCATCGAGGCGCTGCGCCATGGCCTGACCCGCATCATGCTCGCGCCGGGCAGCGATGCGCCCAGCAAGGAAGCGACCCAGGTGGTCTCGGCACTGGCCGTGGCGGCTCCCGCCGCAGCGGCGGTCATCGCCACGGTGACCCTGACGCTCAATCTCTGGCTCGCAGCCTATGTCACCGCGGCTTCGGGACGTCTCCGCCGCCCGTGGCCCCTGCTGCGCAACGTCACGCTGCCGCCGATGACACTGGCGGCGCTGTCGGTCGCGCTGGCCTTCTGTTTTACCGGCGGCCTGCTGGCGATCGTCGCCCAGATCGTCGCCGCGGCCCTGCTGCTGGCCTATGCGCTGACCGGCTTTGCCGTGCTCCATACCGTCACGCTGGCAATGAAGGCGCGAACGCTGCTGCTCAGTTCGGCCTATGCCGCCGTCTTTGTCTTTGGCTGGCCGATGATCGCGATGGTCGGCCTCGGACTGGCCGACGCGTTCCTTGGAATACGCCAGCGCTATCTGCAACGGAGGCCGCCGCCGACCCCCGCAACCTGAATCTATTCTACAGCTACTTCAATTCACTACAGTCAAAACCAAATCCAACACATCAAGGAGACCTAAGATGGAAGTTATTTTGCTCGAACGCGTCGCGAAGCTCGGCCAGATGGGCGACATCGTCCGCGTCAAGGACGGGTTCGCCCGCAATTTCCTGCTGCCGCGCAACAAGGCGCTCCGCGCGACCGCAGACAACCGTACCAAGTATGAGGGTATGAAGGCCGACCTCGAGGCCCGCAACCTCAAGGCCAAGGGCGAAGCCACCCAGGTCGCCGAGAAGATCAACGGCCGCAACGTCGTCATCCTGCGTCAGGCTTCGGAGACCGGCCAGCTGTTCGGGTCGGTGTCGGTCCGCGACATCATCACGTCGTTCGAAAGCGACGGTGTCGCTATCAGCCGCAACCAGGTTCTGCTCGATCACCCGATCAAGACCATCGGTCAGCACGGCGTGTCGATCGCCGTTCACCCGGAGGTCGAAGTCGGCGTCACCGTCACCGTCGCGCGCAGCGCCGATGAAGCCGAGCGCATCAACCGCGGCGAGGACATCAGCACCCGTCAGGACGATATCGACGCCGCTGCCGAAGCGATTGCCGCGGCCGGCGAGTTCTTCGATCCGGAAGCGCAGCACGACGACGAACCCGCTCAGGACGAAGCGGCTTCCGAGAAGTAAGCCTCGCTACATCGCCAAATACGAAAAGCCCGGCTCATCGAGCCGGGCTTTTTATTGGGTGAAGTGATCTCGCTGTCGAACGGATGCGGCTATTTCGAACCGCCTTCGGTTGCCGGCGCTTCTGCGGGTTTGGATTCGGCCGGCTTCGATTCGGAAGGTTTGGACTCGGCGGGAGCCGATTCGCTTGCCTTCGGTGCGGGCGTCACCGCGGGGACAGGATCGGCGCGAACCGGAGCCGTTGTTTTCGCCGGTTCGTCGGCCTTCGCTCCTTCGGGCTTGGCCGGTTCAGGGGATGCGGCTGCGCCCGCTGGAGCCGCAGCGTCAGGCTTCTCCTGCGCGTGCTTGCCGCGCTTGCCGTGGCTGGACTTGCGGCCGTGCTTATGTCCCGCCGGCTCCTGGCCTGCTTCAGCTGGATTGCCCGCCGCCGGCTCGTTGCGGCGATGGCGTTTTGCCTTGCGCCCATGCCGATGCGGAGCGGCCTCCTCCGGCGCTGCCTGAGGCGGCGGTGCCGCGGGACGATTCCAGAAGAACAGCGACGGACCGGACGACTGTGGCTGGGGTTGAGGCCGCGCCTCTGCGCCACGAGGCGGCGGAGCGCTGGGTCGCCTGTCTACCGCGCCATTTGAAATCAGGTAGGCACTGAGGGCCGAGGCCATGTCGCCGCTGGTGGTGTAGTGCTGACGGAGAAAGCCGGGCAGCGATCCGGGCGGAACGGTTTTGAGCAACCCGCGCGGGCTCTTGTGACAAACCGTGCAGGCGCCCGCAAAGATCTGCGACGGGCTCTTGCCCGCTTCAAGATTTTGCGCCCTCGCCGGCAGCGCCGCGAGACAACCGACCAGTATCGACGCTGCCGCTAAACCGAGCCCTCGGCCGAACATGCCATCCTCCAGAAATCGCACAGAATTCCAAACAGCCAGTACCGCAGAACTCCAGTTGACGGACTACGGCACATGAAACGCCACAGTCCAGCATCAAGGAGAGCAGAAACGATGATTCCAACTTAATTTTCGACCAAATTTCTCGTGAAGGACAATCCGGGGGGCGGATCGTCTCATTTGGGCACCGGCCGACGCTGTCATCTTTAGCTTATTGCGTTGCGAATGGAAGTGTGCAGTTGCCGCAATCGTCCAACTGCCATGATTTTTAGATATCGGTGTTGCAGCCAGCGCACTGGAACTTACCCCCCGCCGGCACTATCTTTTTTGTAGAGTGATATCCGGTCGTTGGGTGCGCGATGGACCGATTGATAAAATTCTTCCTGAGCCGATTCATTCGGCGCGGTTCGATGATTGTCACGACCGCCAGCGGGACTCGTTTTACCTTTGGCGATGGTACCGGCGAGCCGGTCGCGATGAGATTCCTGACCCGGGCCGCGGAGCGGCGCGTGCTGCTCGATCCAGAGCTTGCATTCGGCGAGATCTATACCGATGGCACGCTGGTGGTCGAACGGGGAACGATCGCCGATGTGCTGGCCGTGGCGCTCGATCAGCCGGACATGGCGCCGCGCTGGGCCAAGCTGCAATGGTGGCTCCGCTACCTGATCCGCAACATCCAGCAATTCAATCCGCGCAGCCGGTCCAAGGACAACGTGGCCCGGCACTACGACCTCGACGGCCGCCTCTATTCGCTCTTTCTCGACGCCGACAAGCAATACAGCTGCGCCTATTTCGAAACGCCGGATGCATCGCTGGACGATGCCCAGCTTGCCAAGAAGCGCCATCTCGCCGCCAAGCTGCTGGTCGAACGCGGACAGCGCACACTTGATATCGGCTCGGGCTGGGGCGGACTGGGACTTTATCTTGCGGAGATCGCCGGAGCCAACGTCACTGGCATCACCCTGTCGCAAGAGCAGTTCGAAGTGTCGCGGGCGCGCGCAGCCGAGTCGAACGCCAAGCCTGCTCCCGCATTCCTGCTTCAGGATTATCGCGACGTCCCCGGCCCGTTCGAGCGCATCATCTCGGTCGGCATGTTCGAGCACGTCGGCGTCGACCACTACGATACCTTTTTCAAGCGTTGCGCCGAACTCCTGACGGACGATGGCGTGATGATGCTGCATTCGATCGGCCGCTCCGAAGGGCCGGGCATCACCAATCCATGGATCGCCAAGTACATCTTCCCCGGCGGCTACATCCCGGCCCTCTCCGAAGTGCTGCCATCCATCGAACGGGCCGGCCTGCTGGTTTGCGATATCGAAATCCTCCGCCTGCACTACGCAGAGACCCTGAAGGCCTGGCGCGAGCGCTTCATGGCGCGGCGCGAGGAAGCTGCCGCGCTCTATGACGAGCGTTTCGTTCGCATGTGGGAGTTCTATCTGGCGGCGTCGGAAATGTCGTTCCGCAAGCAGGCGGTGATGAATTTCCAGATTCAGATCACCAAGCGGCAGGGTATCGTCCCGATCACCCGCGATTACATCCAGCGTCAGGAAGCCAAGCTGCGCGGGCTCGAGCGTGGCAACCAGCCGCGGCTGCAGATCGCCGGCGAGTGAACTGCAATCGACGGCGTCCACGGCGCGGCCTGACGATGGGCCTCGGCAGGTTTCGACAACTGCGCAACGACGCCCTTCAACGCATTATCGGACAGCGTCGGCATGCAGGGGACAATGCCGGCGTCAGCGACAGACGTTTCCTCGAAAGCAACGATGAGCGAACGCAACCAAGCGTCCATATCCTGTTGCGGAGTTTGCAACTGACCGTGCCGGATCATCGTTCGCTCCTTCTGCGCCAAGGTTAACGCGGTACCCGCCACAAAGTTTCCTTCAATTATCCGGCGCCAAGCGTGATCCAGATCACTGAGGGATGGATTTCCCGGCCGTAAATACCGGGCATGACCGACAAGCTCTCCACACCCGACGAACTGCCGCATGGCCTGCGGACCGACCTGGCTCTGGCTGCGGCCTCCACCGCCATGAGCCTCGCCGCCCTGATTCTCCTCGTCATCGGGTGATCGCAGCGACGTCCGGCATAATGGTATGTCGAAGGAACCGCGGCGAAGGTTCAGGTCGTGCTTACCTTTCCCTGCTGCAGCTTCTTCGCGAAGTCATTTTCGTTGCGAGCGATGCCCCGATGCCATGGTCAAGTGCTATAAGAGGGCGTGGAATCGTTCCGGGTGTCGCGCTGTGTGTAACGGGAATAAGGCCACTGGCCGCTTTCTCTGCGCGTGAACGCGGTGCTTCTATGCAACCCGCTTCCGACAAATTTGAGA
Organism: Xanthobacteraceae bacterium; assembly: GCA_024508855.1. Taxonomy (GTDB): domain Bacteria; phylum Pseudomonadota; class Alphaproteobacteria; order Rhizobiales; family Xanthobacteraceae; genus 62-47. The sequence goes on along the minus strand of JANINJ010000082.1, from coordinate 62,589 downwards.
GAAATTATCCGCGGCCATGGCTCCTCTTGATTCGAACGTTCTCAAGCTTGCTCCCGACGCGGCGAACCCGAGCTATCGGACGGCGCCCCACAATATCGAGGCCGAGCAGAGCGTTCTGGGCGCCATTCTGGTCAATAACGATGCGTTCTATCGCGTGTCGGACTTCCTCGAAACCAAGCATTTCTTCGAGCCGATCCACCAGACGATCTACGAGACCGCCGGCAGCCTGATCCGCGTCGGCAAGGTCGCGACGCCGGTGACGCTCAAGACCTTCTTGCCGGCCGAAACCGATATCGGCGGCATGACCGTTGCCCAATACCTCGCCCGCCTCGCCGCCGAAGCCACGACGATCATCAACGCCGCCGACTACGGCCGCACCATCTATGAACTGTCGTTGCGCCGCGACCTGATCCACATCGGCGAGGACATGGTCAACGTCGCCTACGACGCACCGGTGGATTTCGCGCCGCGGGCACAGATCGAAGACGCCGAGCGCAGGCTGTACGAGCTGGCCGAAGCCGGACGCTACGACGGCGGATTCCAGAAATTCTCGCAGGCCATGAAGGTCGCGCTCGACATGGCGGCCAACGCCTATCAGCGCGACGGAAAACTGTCCGGCATCGCCACCGGCCTGCGCGACCTCGACGTCAAGATGGGCGGCTTGCAGCGCTCCGACTTGCTGGTGCTCGCCGGGCGTCCCGGCATGGGCAAGACGGCGCTCGCCACCAACATCGCCTACAACATCGCCCGCGCCTATCGCGGCGAAACCCAGGCAGATGGCACCACGAAGGCGGTGAACGGCGGCATCGTCGGCTTCTTCTCGTGCGAAATGTCCGCCGAGCAGCTCGCCACGCGTATTCTGGCGGAGCAGACCGGGATCGCATCGAGCACGATCCGTCGCGGCGGCATCACGCAAAGCGAATTCGACAAGATCCGCGACCACACGATCGAGCTCGAACAGCTGCCACTGTTCGTCGATGAAACCGGCGGCCTCTCGATTTCGCAGCTCACCGCCCGCGCACGGCGGCTGAAGCGGCAAAAGGGCCTCGACGTCATCATGGTGGACTACATCCAGCTTCTGCAGGGCTCGGGCAAACGCTCCGACAATCGCGTGCAGGAAGTCACCGAGATCACCACCAGCCTGAAGGCGCTGGCCAAGGAATTGAACGTCCCCGTGATCGCGCTATCGCAGCTCTCGCGTCAGGTGGAAAACCGCGACGACAAGCGCCCGCAACTTTCCGACCTGCGTGAATCCGGCTCGATCGAGCAGGACGCCGACGTGGTCGTGTTCGTGTATCGCGAAGAGTATTACCTGCAGAACAAGGAACCGCGCCCCGGCACGCCGGAGCACGAGAAGTGGCAGACCGAAATGGACCTCGCGCACGGCAAGGCCGAAGTCATCATCGGCAAGCAGCGTCATGGTCCCACGGGAACGGTCGAACTGCACTTCGAGGGCCAGTTTACCCGGTTCAGCGATCTCGCGCATGACGGCCATTTGCCCGAGCGGATGTAACGGTCGCGCTCGGTTGAACGCCGCCCGACCGGCGCGTAAGCTGCCTGTCCATCCAGGAATCGTCGCGCGGGAACATCGCGCGCAGGGATAGCGCAGCGCCATGAACGTCGTTTCCGATCCGAAGACCATCGCCTCCGGCAGCGCGCTGTCGCCTGAAGCCAATCGGGCTGCAGCCCTTGCGGCCGCAACCGGCGTGCTCACCGTCGATCTCGATGCCGTCGTCGCCAACTGGCGCAAGCTGGAAAGCCGCAGCGTGCCTACTGAGTGCGCGGCGGTGGTGAAGGCCAACGCGTATGGTTGCGGCGTCGGTCCCATCGTGCGCGCGCTGGTGGCTGCCGGCTGCAAGACGTTCTTCGTCGCCACCATCGATGAAGCACGCGCCGCGCGGGCGGCCAGCGCCCTGCCGAAAATCTACGTGCTCAACGGCTGCTTCCAGAATTGCGGCGACGCCTTTGCCGAACTCGACTGCAAGCCGGTGATCGGCGACCTCAACGAACTGGCGGAATGGGATGTGTTCTGCCGACGCACCGGGTGGGCTGGCGGCGCGGCGATCCATATCGACACCGGAATGAATCGCCTCGGTCTCTCGCTCGAGGATGCGCACGGCCTGGTACCGCGCATCAATGCCGGCAACCATGGCATCACGCTGGTGATGAGCCACCTCGCCTGCGCCGAGGACCTGCACAATCCCATGAACGCCAGGCAGGCTGCGAATTTCCGCGAGATCGCGCATCTCTACACCGGCGTGCCGGCATCGCTGGCGAATTCATCCGGCACGTTTCTCGGCCCGCAATTCCAGTTCGACCTGATGCGTCCGGGTGCAGCGCTCTATGGCGTCAATCCGACGCCCGAGGCCGACAATCCGATGCAACCCGTGGTCTGCCTGAAAACACGCATCGTCCAGATCCGCAACGTCGAACGCGGCGAGAGCGTCGGCTACGGTGCCATCTGGACCGCGCGGCGGCCGACGAAACTGGCGATTGTCAGCACCGGCTATGCGGATGGCTATTTTCGGGCCGCCGGTGGCGCGGACGGCGTGCGCAGCGCCGAGGTTATCGTTGCCGGCCAGCGCTGCCCGATCGCAGGCCGCATCTCGATGGACCTGATGGCGGTCGACATTACCGATCTTCCCGACAAGGCCGCACGGCGTGGGCAGATGGCGACGCTGCTTGGCGAAGGGATCACCGTCGACGAACTCGCGCATCATTTCGGCACCATCGGTTACGAGGTGCTGACCAGCCTCGGTCGCCGTTACGCGCGCGTTTACACGGGCGGCACTGCCGTCCCGGCCGAAGCCGCATCGCCCTCACCATAAATTTTTGCCGTCGATCACCGTCACCGGCACGGCGTCGAGATCGAAATGCTCGAACAGGTGCGCGTTGACGCCGATCTTCATCTTGTCGAAGTCCGGCTTGCCGGTCGACCAGTCGGGCGATTCCGAATAGGTAGTCCCGCCGCACGTGGCGCAGAAATGATGTTTCACGGTGCGGCTGCCCCACTTGTACGTGGCCACCCGCTCCACCGGCGACGTCAGGTGAAACTGTGCCGGCTTGTAATAGGCCCACAGTGCGCCGCTCTTGGAGCAGTATGAGCAGGTGCAGCGCGTGACGCTCGAGGGAGGCTTGCTCACCTCGAATTGCGTATTTCTGCAATGGCAGCTTCCTTTGACGGTCACGACGTTTTCTCCGATGCCTGAATGCGTAACGATCTTTAGCCGCACGCTGTTGCCAGCATGATGTCAGCAGCAGAAACGCCGTCGCAGCCTCGCATCTCCATGATGCGGAGCGCGCAGCCAGTTTCCGCTATGCCGGTCCCCGGATATTGCTAGGCTTCCTTCGCAACTCCGGCGAGTCGCGGAGACCTCCTTGAATTACATTTTCGTTCTTGCGGTCGGGCTGATCGCCGGCACCATCAGCGGCATCGTCGGCACCGGATCGTCGATCATGCTGGTGCCGGTGCTCGTCTATGAGTTCGGCCCGAAAGAAGCCGTGCCGATCATGGCGGTGGCCGCCGTCATGGCCAACCTGTCGCGCATCGTGGCGTGGTGGCGCGAGGTCGACTGGCGCGCCTGCGCCGCCTATTCGGTCACCGGTATCCCGGCAGCGGCGCTCGGCGCCCGGACGCTGCTGATCCTGCCGTCGCGCGCGGTCGATATCGCCATCGGCCTGTTCCTGATCGCGATGGTGCCGGCGCGGCATTGGCTGGCCAAGCGCGACGTCAGGGTCACGCTGTGGCACCTCGCGGTTGGCGGCGCGGTGATCGGCTTCCTCACCGGCATCGTGGTTTCGACCGGCCCGCTGAGTGTGCCACTGTTCCTGTTTTACGGCCTGACCAAGGGCGCGTTCCTTGCTACCGAGGCGGCGAGTTCGCTCGGCCTCTACCTGAGCAAGTCGGTGACCTTCGAGCGGTTCGGCGCGCTGACCCCGGCCGTCGCCCTGAAAGGGCTGATCGCCGGATCGTCGCTGATGTTCGGCGCCTTCATCGCCAAGCGCTTCGTGCTCAAGCTCGACCCGAACGTGTTCCGGCTGGTGATGGATGGCATCATGCTGCTGGCCGGCCTATCAATGCTCTGGAACGCGACTCACGCGACCTGACCTGGCAAGCTCCACCTCATGGCCAAATCCACGCTCTCCTTCGTCTGCCAGAACTGCGGCGCGGCTTATAACCGCTGGCAGGGCAAATGCGACGCCTGCGGCGAATGGAACACGCTGGCCGAGGAGGATACGACAGGCGCGACCTCGATGCCGGCGAGCATCCGTTCCAAGCGGAAGAGCCGGGTGTTCGCGCTGGAAAGCCTGAGCGGCAAGAGCGTCGACGCCCCGCGCCTGCCGACCGGCATGGCGGAACTCGACCGCGTCACCGGTGGCGGTTTCGTCCGCGGCTCGGTGTTGCTGGTCGGCGGCGATCCCGGCATCGGCAAGTCGACGTTGCTGACGCAGGCGACCAGCGTCCTGGCCCGTGCCGGCCATCGCGCCGTCTACATTTCCGGTGAAGAAGCCATCGCCCAGGTCCGGCTTCGCGCCGAACGTCTCGGCCTTGCCAATGCACCGGTCCAGCTCGCCGCCGAGACTTCGGTTGAGGATATTATCGCAACCCTTTCGGAAGGCACGGTTCCTCGCCTCGTCGTGATCGACTCGATCCAGACCATGTGGACCGACACAGTGGAATCCGCACCCGGCACCGTGACGCAGGTCCGCGCCTCGGCGCAGGCGCTCATCCGCTTCGCCAAGCGCTCCGGCGCTGCCGTAATCCTGGTCGGCCACGTCACCAAGGACGGCCAGATCGCTGGCCCACGGGTGGTCGAGCATATGGTCGACGCCGTGCTGTCGTTCGAGGGCGAAGGCTCGCAGCAGTTCCGCATCCTGCGCTCGGTGAAGAACCGTTTCGGTCCCACCGACGAGATCGGCGTGTTCGAGATGACCGGCCTTGGGCTGCGCGAGGTCACCAATCCGTCGGAACTGTTCCTCTCCGAACGCGACCTCGGATCGCCGGGCACAGCCGTGTTCGCCGGCATCGAGGGTACCCGTCCGGTGCTCGTGGAACTGCAGGCGCTGGTCGCCCCAACCTCGCTCGGCACGCCGCGCCGTGCCGTGGTCGGCTGGGATTCCAGCCGCCTCTCCATGGTGCTTGCGGTGCTGGAAGCCCATTGCGGAGTGAAACTGTCCGGCTACGATGTCTATTTCAACGTCGCCGGCGGCCTGCGCATCCAGGAACCCGCAGCCGATCTCGCCGCCGCCGCCGCGCTGGTATCGTCGCTGGCCAACGCCCCGCTGCCGACCGATGCGGTCTATTTCGGCGAAATCTCGCTGTCTGGCGCGGTACGCCCGGTGGCGCAGACCTCGGCCCGGCTCAAGGAGGCCGCCAAGCTCGGCTTCGGGCGCGCGATCCTGCCGGAATCGGCCCGCGGCGACGTCGGCGGCGATGCCGGGCTGTCCCTCAATACCGTCGGCGGACTGACCTCGCTGGTGGCCGAGATCGCCGCGCGTGGCACGCCCCGCAAGGGCGCCCGGCAGTCCACCGAGGAAGACGATGACGGCGACTCCAGAGACACATCCCACGGCAAAAATGCCGCACCGCCCCGATTCCGCCGCCAAGAGAGATAATGCAGGCGTGACGTTGCCCACAGCCGCCGCTATACAACCGGCGCGGCGGGAAACTCCGATCTTGCGGGATACGCAATATCCCCGTCACTTGAACTGAATGCGCGACACCGATTCGCGGAATCGAGACTCACGAGCGGACCTGACCAGCCGATGCCGATAACGATCCTTGATCTTGTGCTGCTCGCGGTAATGTTGATCTCGGGCCTGCTCGCAATGGTTCGCGGTTTCATGCGCGAGATATTGTCGATCGCGGCCTGGGGCGCGGCGGCGCTGGTGACGCTGTATTCCTATCAAAAGCTGCTGCCGACCGCGAAAACCTATTTCAACAACGACACGGTCGCGAGCGTCGCGGTGATCGCCGGCGTGTTCATCGGCACCCTCATCGTGGTGTCGATCATCACCGTGCGCATTTCCGACATGATCCTCGACTCGCGGATCGGCGCGCTGGATCGCACCCTCGGTTTCCTGTTCGGTCTGGCTCGCGGCCTGTTGATCGTGGTGGTCGCGTTCCTGTTCTTTGCATGGCTGGTCCCCACCAAGCAGCGGCCGGACTGGGTGTCGAACGCAAAATCGCTAACCATGCTTCAATCAACCGGTGATTGGCTGATGTCGCTCTTGCCGGATGACCCCGAGAACACCATCTTGAAGAGATTCAAGAAGAACAAACCCGAGGACGAGCAAACCGATACCAATCCGGCGGCGCCCGGCGCTGGCGATGGTTACTCCAAGCCTGCCCGCGACAGCCTGAAACAGCTGATCGACGGCAAACCGACGGGACATTAGTCCCTGACGACGGGACGCAAGTTCCCTTGAAAGTGAGGCGCGATGGACGAGATGCAACTTCTTCCCAATGACGCCGCCACACTTCCGTCCGACATGGACCAACGCTCCGATATGGACCAACACGATGACACGTTGCGCGAGAAGTGCGGCGTGTTCGGCATTTTCGGGCACCCCGATGCCGCCGCCATCACCGCGCTCGGCCTGCACGCCCTGCAGCATCGCGGCCAGGAAGCCGCCGGCATCGTCTCCTTCGACGGCCATCGCTTTCACTCCGAACGCCGGCTCGGTCTGGTCGGCGATACGTTCTCCCGCCGCGACGTGATCGAGCGCCTGCCCGGCACCTCCGCCGTCGGCCACACCCGATATTCCACCACCGGCGGCACCATTCTTCGCAACGTGCAGCCGCTGTTCGCCGAACTTAATGCTGGTGGCCTCGCCGTCGCCCACAACGGCAACCTCACCAACGGCCTGACCCTGCGCCGCGACCTGGTTCGCGAAGGCGCCATGATGCAGTCGACCACCGACACGGAAGTGATCCTGCACCTCGTCGCCCACTCCAAGCGCAATCACTTCATCGATCGCTACATCGAGGCGCTGCGCGCCATCGAAGGCGCCTATTCGCTGGTCGCACTGACCAACAAGAAACTGGTTGGCGCACGCGATCCGCTCGGTATCCGTCCGCTGGTGCTCGGCGAACTCGACGGCTGTCCGATCCTCGCCTCGGAAACCTGCGCCCTCGACATCATCGGCGCAAAACATGTTCGCGACATCGAGCCCGGCGAAGTCATCGTGTTCGACGATAACGGCACGCAAAGCCACAAGCCGTTCCCGCCGATGGCGCCGCGTCCCTGCATCTTCGAATATATCTACTTCGCCCGGCCGGATTCCGTGGTCGGCGGCCGTCCGGTTTATTCCGTCCGCAAGGCGATGGGCGCGCAGCTCGCCCGCGAGAGCAATGTCGAGGCAGATGTCGTGGTGCCGGTGCCGGATTCCGGCGTGCCCGCCGCGCTCGGCTATAGCCAGACTTCCGGCATCCCGTACGAACTGGGCATCATCCGCAACCACTATGTCGGCCGCACCTTCATCCAGCCGACCCAGAGCGTGCGCGAACTCGGCGTCCGCATGAAGCATTCGGCCAATCGCGCAGCCATCGAAGGCAAGCGCATCGTCTTGATCGACGACAGCCTCGTGCGCGGCACCACCTCGAAGAAGATCGTCAAGATGATGCGCGACGCCGGCGCGCGCGAAGTGCATTTCCGCATCGCCTCGCCGCCGATCACGCATCCGGACTATTACGGCATCGATACTCCCGATCGCGAAGGCCTGCTCGCCGCCAGCCACACGCTGGAAGAGATGCGCGACATCATCGGCGCGGACTCGCTGGCGTTCCTTTCCGTCGATGGCATCTACCGCGCCATGGGCGAGCCCGGTCGCGACCCGGCGCATCCGAAGTTCACCGACCATTGCTTCACCGGTGACTATCCGACGCCGCTCACCGACCTCACCCAGACCGAAGCGCAGCCCCGGCAACTGTCGCTGCTGGCGGAAGCGAGCTGATACGGCGCCCGCTCTTACGTCGCTTCCGATCTGCCCCGCCGCGCCAGCCACACGGTGCGGCCGCCGCAGGTCGCGTCTTCCGCGACATGCGCGACAACCCCGAACCCGTTGGCCTGCAACAACGCGGTGTATTCCTCGGGATCGAGGCTCGCGTGATACAGCGGCTCGTCGTGATATGAGCCGATGGCCTCGCCCGCGTGTGGACCGCTTGTGAACATCAGTGCAGCCCCTTCGGCCGCGTGTCTCGCGAAAAGCGGAAACATCGCGCGCTGGTCGTCCTGCGACAGATGGAAGAAGCTGTCCCAGGCAAGGACGCCACTGAACCTGCGGCCGAGATCGAGCTTCCGCATATCGGCGACCAGCCACGATTGCTCTGGAAAGCGCTCGCGGCACAATTCGATCATCGTGGCCGACGAGTCGACACCGGTGACGCTGTGTCCGGCGGCAATGAGATAGCCCGCGATCGGTTCACCTGATCCACAGCCGATGTCCAGCAGGGCCGCGCCTGTGCCTGCGACCGCGTGAAACCGGTCGAGCCAGGCGCGTTCGAACAGGCTCTTGTTTCGCTCGCGGTTGAACGCCCGGGCGTGCCGCTCGTACAGGCCGACAATTCGGTTCGAGGATTCCATCGACCGGTCTCCAGCCTAAAGCCGCCGGACCATGAACATCGCCGCGGTGCCATAACCGCGGAGTTTACGCGCAAGCGCAGCGTCTGCGACGTTATGGAATCCGTGCCGCGCCCAGAACCCGCCGGAGTCGTTCACCGCGACCAGCGAGACGGTCGCGAGCCTTTCCTTCTGCGCACGCGCGATCAACAACGCGACCGCCAGCGCAGCAGCCCCGGTGCCACGCAACTCCGGCAACAGTGCAATATCGTGGATGTAATAGGTCGACGGATGCTCCGGCAGTACGCCGAGTTGCGTATTCAGCGGTGGTGGATCGCTAGCCTGCCACGGATGGCTGACGACATACCCCGCAATGCGCTCGTCCTGGCTGAACACGAGGCAGCCGGCCGGATAGAGCCGCAGCCGCTCCTCGAACATGGCGGCATCCTCGGGAAAGGCCGGATGCACCTCATCTGCCACGGCAAGAACGCCCCGCAGATCACTGATTTGCATGGGCCGCCATTGCCCTTTGGCATCATCCGATAAATCAGGCATAACCCGCGCCGAGACTCCCGTTCGGTTCCTAGCATAAAGCGTCCCATCGATGACAAAACCCCTCGCCTCCCGCATAGCCCTCGTCACCGGCGCCTCGCGCGGCATCGGCCACGCCACGGCGCTCGCATTGGCGAAGGCCGGCGCGCATGTGATTGCCGTTGCACGCACCCAGGGCGGGCTCGAGGAACTGGACGACGCCATCACCGCTGCGGGCGGCAGCGCAACGCTGGTGCCGCTCAATATGACCGACTCCGACGGCATTGCCCGGCTCGGCGCGGCGCTGCACGAGCGCCACGGCAAGCTCGACATTCTCGTCGGCAATGCCGGGATCGCGGGTCCGTCGTCACCGCTCGGCCATGTCGACCTCAAGCCATGGACCGACGTGATCGCGGTCAACGTCACCGCGAACTTCCAGTTGATCCGCTGCATGGAGCCGCTGCTGCGGCAGTCCGATGCGGGACGCGCGGTGTTCATCACCTCCGGCGTCGCCAGCAAGGCAAGCGCCTATCTCGGTCCCTATGCGGCCTCGAAGGCCGCGCTGGATACGCTGGTGCGGGTATGGGCCGCCGAGACCGCGATCACGCCGATCCGGGTCAACCTGTTCAGCCCCGGCCCGATCCGCACCCGGATGCGCGCGCAGGTATTTCCGGGCGAGGATCCGATGACGCTGGATACGCCCGAGCAGGTCGCGGAATACATCGTACCGATGTGCGCGCCGTCGTGGACCGAGAGCGGCAAGCTCTACGACTACAAGAGCCGCACGCTGATGAGCTTCCATCCGCCGGCCTGATCGGCCGTTGCAGCATAGGTGACCGACGCCGGCGCTTGGTTGACTTGCGACGGTGCCGAGACTTCACTGGTTCTCAAGCGGGATAAACCCGCATGAAAATCAGGGAGGCTGCCACGATGTCGATTGCTGAACCCAATCCATCACGCGCGGATGGTCGCGCGACACTCCACTCGGCACGTTTTCATAAAATCATCGCAACCACATTCGGCCTCGCGCTCGCATTGGGCCTCCCCGCGCCACGCCTTGCACACGCTAGCGACGTTCCGCGCTTCAAGGTCGATGCGTCATGGCCAAAGCAGTTGCCGCACAACTGGGTCATGGGACAGGTCGGCGGCATCACCACCGACAAGGATGGCCATATCTGGGTGCTGCAACGCCCACGCTCGCTGACCGAGGACGAGAAAGGCGCTGCACTGACGCCACCGCGCTCGAAGTGCTGCGTCCCTGCGCCTCCGGTGCTCGAGTTCGATGCCGACGGCAACCTGCTTCGCTCGTGGGGTGGTCCCGGTGACGGCTACAATTGGGTCGGCAACGAACACGGCATCGAAGTCGACGACAAGGGCTTCGTATGGATCACCGGCAACGCGGCGACCGACGGCGAAGTGCTGAAGTTCACCACCGACGGCAAGTATGTCGGCCAGATCGGCAGCATCGGCCCGAGCAAGGGCAGCAACGACACCACGCAATTGGGACGTCCCGCGGAGACGTTCGTCGACGAGGCCGCGCGCGAAATCTACATCGCCGACGGCTACGGCAATCGCCGCGTCATCGTGTTCGACGCCGATACGCTGGCCTACAAGCGTCACTGGGGCGCCTACGGCCACAAGCCGAACGACGACAAGCAGGCGGCTTACGATCCCAAGGCGCCGATCTCGCAGCAGTTCGGCAATCCGGTGCATTGCGTCAAGGTGACCAAGGACGGCCTCGTCTATGTCTGCGATCGCATCAACGATCGCATTCAGGTGTTCAAGAAGGACGGCACCTTCGTGAAGGAGTGGTTCTACGAGAAGAACACGCTCGGCAACGGCGCGGTATGGGATCTAGCGATCTGGCCCGACCGGAAGCAGACCTACCTGCTGAGCGCCGATGGCGAGAACAACGAAATCCGCGTGCTCAAGCGCGACGACGGCAGCGTGGTCGGCAGCTTCGGCCACAACGGCCGCAATGCCGGGCAATTCCACTGGGTCCACGCCATGGCGATCGACAAGAAGGGCAACGTCTACACCGCGGAAGTCGATACCGGAAAGCGCGTCCAAAAGTTCAAGCTGATCTCCGGCTCGCTCAAATAGACGCAGGCACTTGCGCTTCCAGGCCCTTGCGCTCGCATGAACCGGGCGGCATGAATCGGTGACGGATCACGATCCGTCACCTGCAGGAGCCCTCCGATGAACCGATCGCTTGCCCTCGCGCTTACCCTGGCAGCAGCAACGCTTGCCGCCAGTCCCGCTTTCTCCGCCGATGTCTCCGGCACCTGGCTGCGCGACACCGGCGCATCGAAGGTCAAGTTCGCATCCTGCGGCGGCGCGATCTGCGGCCATATCGTCTGGCTCAAGCCGGGCGCGGACCCGAAGGCCAAGGTCGGGCAGCGCGTGTTCTTCGACATGAAGCCGAACGGACCGAACTCCTGGAGCGGCAGCGCCTTCAACCCCGAAGACGGCAAGACCTATACAGGGAAAATGACGCTCGACGGCGGCACGCTGACGACAGCCGGCTGCGTCATGAGCGTGATCTGCAAGTCCACCACCTGGACGCGCTCGAACTGAGCCCTTCGGTGCATGGACGCGGCCTCACCTTTGTGATGTTATGATGGTACCGCTCAGGTAACAAACGGCACGAAAGCTGCCGGAGCCTGAGCGGCGACACGTACCTCACCATCGCCGGCAAACCGCGGAAGACGGTCGCCCGGAAACATCCATAGGGAGAAATCATGCGAACATCCGTTACGCGTTGCGGGACCGTGGCTATTGTGCTTGCGGGCCTTGGCTTTGCCATGCCCGCGCTCGCTCAGGACAAGACCGTCAAGATCGGCGTGCTCAACGACATGTCGAGCCTCTACGCCGACATCGGCGGCCCCAATTCGGTCGTCGCCGTCAAGATGGCGGTGGAAGATTCCGGCCTGCTCAAGAAGGGCTGGAAGATCGACGTGCTTTCCGGCGATCACCAGAACAAGCCGGACGTCGGCGTCAACATTTCCCGGCAGTGGTTCGATGTCGACAATGTCGACGCGATCGCCGATACGCCGAATTCCGGCGTTGCGCTTGCAGTCAACAATCTCGTCAAGGAACGCAACAAGGTGCTGCTCAATTCGGGAGCGGCGACCGCCGATCTCACCGGCAAGGCCTGCACGCCGAATACGGTGTCCTTCACCTACGACACTTACATGCTCGCCAACGGCACCGGCAAGGCGCTGACCAAGGCCGGCGGCGACACCTGGTTCTTCCTCACCTCCGATTACGCTTTCGGCCATGCGCTTGAGCGCGACACGTCGGCGGTGGTGACGGCGAACGGCGGCAAGGTGGTCGGCGGCGTCAAGCACCCGATCAACACCGCGGACTTCTCGTCGTTCCTGCTGCAGGCGCAGGCCTCGAAAGCCAAGATCATCGGCCTCGCCAATGCCGGCGGCGACACCACCAACGCCATCAAGCAGGCGGCGGAATTCGGCCTCAACGCGCACGGACAGAAGCTCGCGGCGCTGCTGCTGTTCATCAACGACGTGCATTCGCTCGGGCTGAAGACCGCGCAGGGCCTGTCGTTCACCGAGTCGTTCTACTGGGACATGAACGATGCGACTCGCGCCTGGTCGAAGCGCTTCGCAGCAAAGGCCAACAAGGGCTCGATGCCGTCGATGACGCAGGCCGGCAACTACGCCATGGTGCTGCACTATCTGAAGGCGCTCGATGCGATCGGCAGTAATCCGCATGACGGTGCCAAGGTCGTCGCCAAGATGAAGGAAATCATGGTTGACGATCCGCTGTTCGGAAAGAACCAGCTTCGTCCCGATGGCCGCCGCCTGATCCCGGCCTATCTCTTCGAGGTGAAGAAGCCGGAAGAGTCGAAATATCCGTGGGACTATTACAAGTTGATCGCGAAGATCGATCCCAACGATGCAGCCGTGCCACTCGACAAGAATCCCTGCCCGCTTCTGAAGAAGTGACGATAGCGGCTGGCCGGGTATCGCATCCGGCCAGCCGTCATCTCGAAGTCACGGCACGATCATCCGGCGGATCATGCGCTGGATGCTGACGTAATGATGCCTGTGGCCGTGCCGGTGCTCGTTGCTCGATCGACGCTGGACCGCCGCCGCCTTTCGCTGCGTGCCGATTGCATCGAACCGGGCTTTCTGTTCATCGCTGAGTTTCCCATAGAACGTATCCAGCGCGGTGCCGACGGTCTTCACGGCTTGCAGCATCGTGTCGAGACGTTTGCCCACCGCCGCAAGCCGCGCCGGCGGCGTCAACGCCTCCTCCGGCTGGCAAGCGTCGCTCAACGTCTTGGCTGCGGCGTCGGCTGCATTCTGCAATCCGTCGAGCGCCTTGCGCTGATCTTCGTTCGGTTGCACCGCCTGTTCGATGGCGTCGTTCGGCCAATCCGTCAGTCCCGGCTGGGCCGCGCCACAGGTGGGGCTGGTCGTTGCGCTCGCCGTCCGCGCGGTCTTTCGGGCACGCGCCGGCCGCTGCGACTTCGCGGCGAGCCCGTTGAAACGCGCCTTCTGCTCGTCACTCAGCAGACCGTAGAACTTATCGAGTGGCGGCTGCACGAGGGCAACCGCCGCGACCATTGCCTCAATCCGCTGCTGCATCAGCGCGAGCCGGCGCGGCGCGGTGAGCGCGATCTCGCTCGGGCACGAAGCCTTGATATCCTGTGCAGCCTTCACCGATGCGTTGGCGAGATCGTCGAGCGCGGCGCGCTGGACGTCATTCAGCTCCAGCGATTTCTGGATGTCGTCGATCGGCAGGCCGGCGATCTCGCGGCTGTCGTCGCCGCACATCGGCGCGAAGCCGACACGATCGTCGGGATTTGTGGAAGCAAGCGCATTTTGCGCACTCTTGCCGCCGCGCGGCAGGTAGCCGCTATAGGCATTCAGGTCGTCATAGTCATAGGGCGCGAAGATACCGGCATAGATGTCCGGATAGCCGTAGTCCCAAAAGGAAGGACCGTAACCATAACCCCATATCGAGTAGTCGTAGACGTCGTAGAAGGCGAATGGCCAGAATACGGGGCCGACCCATCCGAACCCGCCATGGCGATGCCGCCACCAGTGATTATGGCCACCCCAACCGGCGGTCGCGAGCCGGCTGGTGACGCGCGTGCGGAAGCGTGGATCGCGCAATGCGTCACCCTGACGCAATGCACGGTTTACCGGCCGCGCGTTGAAGGCATTTCGTACGGCCCGCGCGTGACGGCCCGCATTGGCGGCTTGACGCGGTCCGACGGCACCGCGGCGCGAGACAGCAGACGGTGAGGCAAGATGCGCAGCGCGTCCGACGGATGGCCGATGCGTGAATGCGCGCCCACCGCGTCCGCCATGAAAACCTGGCCGCGCGAACGAACGGGAAAAATGCGGAGAACGCGAGAAATGCGGGCCAGCGAAATGGCGGCCACCACCGCGGAAACCACCGCCCCTAAAAGCATGACCGCGGAAGCCTCCTCCGCCGAAATGTGCACCGCCGCCACGAAAACCACCACCGCCATGAAATCCACCGCCGCCGTGGAATCCGCCACCACCGCGATGTCCACCCGGCGCAGCTTCCACCGGCTGAAACGCGATTATCGATAACAGCGCGACGGCAGCTGCAATTGCTCCCGTCCTGAATGTGGACATGGTTCCCTCCATCCGATCGGAGGCAGGGCGCCTCGAACGTAGGTCCCACGGGGACGCCACATTCCAATCAATAGCGAGACAAATTGTTCCAGCTTCAGAGTTGTGCGGGCGGCGCCACGCGCTCGGGTCGAGGCATCGCCATCGTCACCCGCATCGCAATCAGCATGGCGGCAAGAAGCAACAGCGCCGCCAGCAGGAACGGCGCGCCCGGCAGCTTCACCGGCGATGCCGGCGAAATGAAATAGGAAAACGTCAACGTGAACAGGAATGGCCCGACGAGTTGGGCCATGCTCTGCACGCTGCCGCTCGCACCCTGCAATTGTCCCTGCTGATCCGGCGCGACGCAGCGCGTCATCAGTCCCAGCGTTGCAGGCCCGGCAACACCCCACAATGCCATCACCGGAATGCCAAGCCACGACAGCGGCCCGGTCGGCGCCAGACCGAAGATCAGGAATCCGAGCGCGCCGAACGCCAGACCGATCGCCAGTGCCTTGCGCTCACCGAAACGATTGACGATCGGACCGACGGCGCCGCCCTGCACCACCATTGCGCAGACGCCGACCATCGCCAGTGTCAGGCCGACGGTTCGCTCGTCCCAGCCGTAGCGATAGGTCGCATAGAGAACGTAGGTGCTCGGCAGCACCACATGCGCCACCTGCGCGATGAAGTTCACGATCGACAATCCGGTCAATGTCGTATCGGAGCGCAGCAGCTTCCATGCACCGACCGGATTGGCGCTGCGCCAATGGAACGGCGAACGACGGTCGCGCGGCAGCGACTCCGGCAGGATCAGCAGACCGTAAAGCGTGTTGGCGAAGCTCAACCCCGCCGCCACCCAAAACGGCAGCCGCGGATCGACACCGCCGAGCAATCCACCGAGCGCCGGTCCGAGAATGAAGCCGGCGCCAAATGCCGCGCCGACGCGGCCGAACACCGCAGCGCGTTTGTCCGGCGCAGTGATGTCGGAGATGTAGGCGAAGGATGTCGAGATACTCGCCGATGTGATGCCCGAGATCACACGGCCGACGAACAGCCACCACAACGACGGCGCCAGCGCCATCAGGACGTAGTCGAGGCCAAGGCCGAAGTTCGACAGCAACACCACGGGCCGGCGGCCGAACCGATCCGACAGGCTGCCGAGCACCGGCGAGAAGATGAACTGCATCAGCGCCCACGCCGTGCCAAACACGCCGAAGATGCGCGCCGCTGTCGCGGTGTCGTTATCGACAAAACTCTCCACCAGCTTGGGCAGGATCGGCATGATCATGCCCAGCGCGAGCATGTCGAGCAGGATGGTGACGAAGATGAAGGCCACCGCAGCATTGCGCGAAGCGCCGCCCGGCGGGCTTGCGGCCGCGCCTGACGGTTGTGGTTCGCCGGTCATGACGGCCGCTTGCGTTTATGGGCGAACGGATTGGCCTTCTCGCGCAACGTGATGCGGATCGGCGTGCCGGGCAGTTCGAATGCCTCGCGCAGGTTGTTGACGAGGTAACGCAGATAGGATTCCGGCACCGCGTCGGCGCGCGAACAGAACACGACGAAGCTCGGCGGCCGCGCCTTGGTCTGGGTGATGTAGTTGAGCTTCAGCCTGCGCCCCGAGACTGCCGGCGGCGGGTTGGTGTCGACAGCGTGTTCGAACCAGCGATTGAGCGCGCTGGTGGATACGCGGCGATTCCAGACCGCATAGGCATCTTCGATGCCCTTCATCAGGCGATCGATGCCTTCGCCCATCAATCCGGAGACCGCAACCACCGGCGCGCCCTTGACCTGCGGCAGCCAGTGATCGACGTCCTTGCGCAGCTTCGCCACCTGGCTCGGCTGCCGCTCCATCAGGTCCCATTTGTTGACGGCGAGCACCAGCGCCCGTCCCTCGCGCTCGACCAGATCGGCGATACGCAGGTCCTGTTCCTCGAACCGATGCTGCGCATCCATCATCAGCACGACGACTTCGGCGAAACGCACGGCGCGCAACGCATCGGCCACCGAAAGTTTTTCGAGTTTTTCGTCGATACGCGAGCGGCGGCGCAGCCCGGCAGTGTCGAACACGCGGAAGTCGCGGCCCTTCCAGTGCACCTCGACCGAGATGGAGTCGCGCGTGGTGCCGGCCTCCGGGCTGGTCAGCAGCCGCTCCTCACCGAGCAGATGGTTGATCAGCGTGGACTTGCCGGCGTTCGGCCGGCCGACGATGGCGACGCGGATCGGCCGCGTGGCGAAATCCTCTTCGGTAACGCCGTCGATGTCTTCGCGATCGGAATCTTCTTCCGGCTCGGGCATCAGGTCGCGCAGCGCGTCGTAGAGATCGCTCAGGCCTTCGCCATGTTCGGCGGAGATCTGGATCGGGTCACCGAGGCCAAGCGCATAGGACTCCATCGCGCCGAGTTCGCCGTGCCTTCCCTCGCTCTTGTTGGCGACCAGCACCACCGGCTTGTTGGCGCGGCGGGCGAAATCCGCGAACGAACGATCGGTCGGCGTCAGACCGGCGCGGGCATCGATGACGAACATCAGCGCATCGGCCGCGGCAATCGCCGTCTCGGTCTGCGCCTGCATCCGCGCCGTCAGCGACCCGCGCGCACCCTCATCGAGCCCCGCGGTGTCGATGACGTTGAATTCCAGGTCGCCCAGCCGCGCCTCGCCTTCGCGACGATCGCGGGTGACGCCCGGCTGATCGTCGACCAGCGCCAGCTTCTGCCCAACCAGGCGGTTGAACAGGGTCGATTTGCCGACATTGGGCCGGCCGATGATGGCGATGGTGAAAGGCATCGTCGATCCGTTCGCCCACCGGCGATGTTATGTCAATGCGCTCGCCCGCCGATGGCGGACGAAACCTGCCTCAGCGCTGGAAGCTGCCGCTCGGCAACGGCGCCGGGAACGCGGACGACGGTTGGGATTGCGGTTGGGTTTCCGGCTGCGCCTGCGGCGCGGGAGCGGCCTGCGCGGGAGCTTCCGCGTCGGGCGGCGGCGCCGTGGTGCTGCGGCGGCGGGTGACGCGCTTGGAAGGCTTCGGTGCGGGCGGTGCCGCTGCGGTCGAGCCGTCTTCGGCAGCGCCGGCTGCGGGCTCACCGGACGGCGCAGGCGCGTGCGTGCGGGTTCGCGTATGGCGGGACTTCGCCTTCGGCGCTTCGGGCGGCGGCGCAGCCACCGGCGGGGCTACGGCCTGCTGCTGCTCTTGCCGCTGCTCGCGTTCGACGTTGTCCTTGTAGAGTTCCTTCGGCACGCCCTGCTCGAGACCGGGGACGCCCTCGGGGAACACCGGCTGCCGGTTACCGGGCAGCTTCTTCTTGGTGTCCATGAAGTCGAACATGTCGGTCGGGTCGAAGTTGTTGATGCCTCCGGTACAACCGGCCAGCGCCCCTGCCAGCGACAGGAGGATAACGGTGGCGACGAGGCGTTGCGAGCGGCGCATGGTCAAAGGTCTCACCCAGCTTCGGTTTGATCTGCGGTCAGCCAACCGGGGCGGCTGATGTCATCGAATCCGTTATGAACGAGTCCGTCTTGATATCGGGTTACTTGATATCGGGTTACGGGCGTCAGCTCTTCGCGGCCGGAGGCAGCATCGCCTGCAACGCTTCGGCGCGGCTGCGCAGGCTGCCCGGCGTCTCGCCGTCTTCGGCGATCTGGTCGAGCCACTTGCGCGTCTCCGCGACGTTGTTGGCGCGCCACGCCGACAGCGCCAGCAGTTCGCGCGCGGTATGGCGATAGATGCCGCCCGCCTGCGTCGCCGCATCGAGCCGCTTCGTCATGTCGTCGTAGCTGTCGGTATCGAGCAGAAGACCCGCCGCCCGGACCCGGGCGAGATCGCGCTCGTTGGCGCCCACGCTCATGTCCGCGGCGATATCGTCGTACATCTTGGCGGCGGCCTTGGGATCGCGCGACACCGCCTCCGCGGCAGCACGCAGCCGCGCCAATGCGCGATAGCCCGACGGCGCGTCGGTCGCGAGTTTGGCGAAGGCCGCCTCGGCCTCTGCATGCTTGTTCTGGTCGGCCAGCGCCACGGCGGCCTCGAACGCGGCGCTCGCCTTCTGCGCCTTCTGGGTCTGGATGTATTCGTAGCCGCGCCAGCCGCCGACCGCGGCGACGATCAGAACCGCCACGCCGATGATCAGCAGGGAATACTTTTCCCAAATCTTCTTGATCTGCTCGCGACGCAGCTCTTCGTCGACTTCATTAAATAATTCAGACACTTATGGAAATCCCGTCCCCGATTGGCGGCGCCCCGCGGCGCACGGCCAAAGACTGATGCCGCCGATGCGGGCGGCGATATCGTAGCGATATGGCGGCGGCAAGGCAAAGCAAGCCGTTTCAACGTCTTACCAGAGCACGGGCCGCTTGCCAAAGCCGACAGAGCCGGCCGACGGCCGGTTTCCTCAGGCCTTCGGCTTCACGGCGTAGACGTTCTCCGGACCCGGAAAGGCGCGCGAGCGGACGTCGTTGGCGTAATTCTGGATCGCGGCCTCGATCATCGGCCCCAGTTCACCGTAGAGTCGGACGAACTTCGGCACCCGCGCCGACAGCCCGAGCATGTCTTCGAGCACCAGCACCTGGCCGTCGCAGGTCGCGCTGGCGCCGATGCCAATGGTCGGGATGGCAATCGTCTCGGTGATCTTGCGCGCCAAGGGCTCCGCCACCGCCTCCACCACCACGGAAAACGCGCCCGCCTGCGACACCGCGATGGCATCGTTCTGGATCGGTCCCGGATCGTTGACGCCATCGATCAGCCGCTGCGCTTCCGCCTGCCCTTGCGAGCGGAACGAGCCGAGCGAATTGATCGATTGCGGCGTCAGCCCGATATGGGCCATCACCGGCACGCCGCGTTCGACCAGGAACGCGATGGTTTCGGCCATGCGCTCGCCGCCCTCGAGCTTGACCGCGCCGCAGTGGGTCTCTTTCAAAATCCGCGCCGCCGAGTTGAACGCCTGCTCTTTCGACGCCTCGTAGGAGCCGAACGGCATATCCACCACCACCAGCGAATGCTGCGAGCCGCGCATGACCGCGTGGCCCTGCAGGATCATCATTTCCATGGTCACCGGCAGCGTGGTCTCGAAGCCGTGCATGACGTTGCCGAGCGAATCCCCGACCAGAATGACATCGCAATAGCGATCGACCAGCGCGGCGGTATGCGCGTGATACGAGGTCAGCATCACGATCGGCTCGCCGTTCTTGCGCGCGCGAATGTCGGCCGACGTCTTGCGCCGGATGGTCGATTGGATGGACATCTTAAACTCCGATAACGGGAACGCCGATGACGTAGGGATGGAATGCGAATGCGAGGCCGAGATAGGCGACGATACCGACGGCAACCGCCACCAGATCGTTGCGGATTCCGCCGACCGGAATCGGCGGCGCACCGGCATCGCTGCGGTGCTTGAGCGAGATACGATCGAACACCGCCCAGGCGAGGAACGAGCCGAACAGGATGATGGAGCCGAGATCGCCATTCGCCAGCAGATGTGCGAGCGCCCACAGCTTCACGCCGGCCAGCATCGGATGCTTCAGAGTCGAATAGATCCGCCCGCGGATGTACGACGCCACCACCAGGATGACGGCGAACAGCATCAGCGTCACGGCGATATGCTTCATCGCCTTCGGCGGATACCAGACGTCGATCCAGCCGGTCGCGCGGTAATGCGCAAAGCCCCACACGATCAGCACAAGGCCCAACGCGGACAGCAGCGAATAGCCGATCTTGTACGCGTTCTCGCCGCGCACCGCGATCAACCGCGCGCGCAGGTCCCGCCTCGTCGTCACGATATGGACGCCGAAAAACAGTACGAGGCCGAGGATCATCACGCCAAGTCCCATCACGCCCTCATTCACCGCGCCGCCGTATCATCCGCAGCCCGCGACGATGCTTCTCCGCCATCGCAGGCCCGGTTCCGCGTAACATTTTTTGATACGTGCAGGCAATGCCGGAGCACGCCCGGCTCATGCCGGAGCGAGACCGAAAAGCCTATTGCTGGCCTTCGTAATATCGCGGCATGGAATGCGGACCGATCGCGCGCTCGTCTCTTCGTCCCAGAAAGAACACACCACTCGCTCCGTCGGCAACGGCGCGACCCCGTCCGATCGTATCGAAAAACCGGAGCCAGAAGAACGGCAGCGAAATCAACCGCGACAGTTTGTCTCCCGCACCCAGCGCCCGAGCGAAATAACGGATCGCCCAGATCAAGGCCACGCCGGCGCCACCGACGGGCCCGGCGCGGATTTCGTCGAAATGCCTGAACAACCAGCGATGACCACTTTGCGTGAAGCGCGTGAAATCATAGGCGCGTTCGTGAACCTGCTGCATGAATGGCGTTTCGGCATAAACCAGACCCGAAGGCCGCAGCACGCGATGGATTTCGGCCACCACCGTTGCAGGCTCCAGAACGTGTTCGAGAACCGCCTGTAACCAGACGCCGTCGAACACATGATCCTCGAACGGCAACCGGTGAGCGTCCGCCACCAGTGTCGTATTCTGCGACGCGTATACGTCCGTGCCGACAAGATCGATGGAAGGGTCGCGATAAAGCTCCTCCGCGCCGCACCCGATCGTTCCGCCGCCGATCACCAGTACCGTCGGCCTTGGCGAGCGAGCCTTCAAGAGCTGCCGGAACGTTTCACAATTTTTGGATGCAATCGGATTGGCACCGGAAATGATGCGGTGAAGGCGCGATCCGATCGAACGGCGCGACACGTCCCGCGGAAGTGCCGATCCATCATCGTTTTCGTAAAGCGCGCGCTCGAAAATACTCGTGTCGAAATCGATCAGAACGGGTTGCGTCTGGCTTACCGGAAATCCGGCTTTGCGAAACGCACAGGAAGTATCCGAACAGAACACCCCCTCTTCCATCGACTCGATCGGCGAACAACAACGCGGACAACGCAGGCAGTTTCTCCAATGATGTCCACCTGCTTGACGATTGGATTGATGCAGAAGCAATGAGCAAACCCCGATGCTTGACTGGCTATGCTTGAGTGGTTTCTCGCAATGAGCAACTTCCGACAATACAACTTGTCGATGAAATACTCGTCGACGCGCGAAACCCGATGCGGTGATGCGGCAGCACCGTGTCGCGGCACACGTGGCAAATGAATGCATCAATAGTGTGATCGATCACATTGCAGCGAAAATGAGAATGCGTGTGGTGAGATCACGCACCGATCAATGCGATTGTTGTTCAATCGTCCGGTTGTCGATGAAGCGGATCATGATCGGTCGCCCTGCGAGCGCGCCACCTAACCCTTGCGAAAACGGCAGCGGCGTGCATGCATCGAGCGATGCCGTAATCGCCGTCAGATACGTCTTGCGGACTTCGGCTGGCACATCCCGTGTCGCGTAGGTTACCTGCGGCGTGCCGAAGATGGCGCCGGAACGCTTGAAGCTGAACCGTACCGACATCTGCATACCCTGACGCGCTTCGGCCTGCGGCGGCGGTTGCCAGCAGGCCCGCAATGCCGCGAACAGGTCGGCGATGGTGTTGAGGTCGTGATCGGGCCGCACATATTTGGCAGCATCCTGCTCGTCGGGATCGCTCTCGACGGTGAGCTGCAGGTTTTCGCCATAGGGATAATCGATCTCCGGAATGCACGGCCCGTGATTGAACACGCTGCAGGTATACGGTGCGCACGGTCTGTGGCTCAGTACGCTGCATGGCGCGTGGGAGAACGGCGTTGCATCGATCCGATGGTGTTGCCGCCGCGCGTCGGCAGGACCGATGGCAATCGCTCCAGCAAGAACAACGGCGAGCAAAACGATCCGATCCGGCATGCGATAGCCTCGCATGAAACGCTTCTCCCGGCCCCCTCTTGCCCTTGAACCATCCGCCCTTATTCTATCTCCTCCATCCGGACCGCGAATGGGTCTGATGCGGTTCGGAGGCAGGGAATGAAAGCGTATCTGGTGCTCGACCTGTCGGTGAACGACTTCGGCGGTTTCAGGAAATACATCGCTGAAATCCCGGCATTCATCGCAAAACATTCGGGAAAATACATCGTCCAGGGCGTTCAGCCAACGGCAATCGAAGGCGACTGGAAACCGGAACGCATGGTCATCATCGAATTTCCAGCACGCGAGAATGCAGAAGCATTTCTGCGTGACCCGGAGATACAGGACTTGTTCATGGTGCGCCACGAGACGACGACGAGCAAACTGGTGCTTGTCGATGGGTGTACGTAACCGCGGCCTTCGGCAGGCACGGGACTTGACCCGCGGCTCCATCTTCTCATGATGCAGCCCCGGATCAGGAGACCCGACGTGCCCTACCCGTTCGAGCGCAGCCATTCCATCGTCATTGCCGCAAAACCCGACGCGGTGTTCGATTACGTCACCAATCCGAAATCGTGGCCCGAATGGCTGCCCTCGTCGCACCAGATCGATTGCGACAACCGGCCGATGCGGTTCGGCGATACGTTCCACGAACACTGGAGCACACGCACTGCCAAGGTCGAACTCGACTGGCTGGTGATCACCTGCAATCACCCTCACCTGTGGATCGGCCTGACGCAAACGCCGTTCATGGGCCCGATCGTCGTGCAGTACAATTGCGACGTCGTCGACGGCGGCACCAACTTCATCCGCACCATGCGCAACCCGGCACGGCCCAAGCCGCCGACGGACGAGATGATCGCGCGAATGGACGCCGAGGCAAAACTCGGCCTCGGCAACATCAAGCGCAATGTCGAGGCACGATCGACGCGGACGCATTTTTGAGACGGTCTGCGGATCGTCGCGTCACCCCACGATCACCGTCGTCCCTGCGAAAGCAGGGAAGACGAAGAGTTTGCCGGCCCGATGATCGATAACATCGCGCATGCACCCGCATGCATCATCGCGATTGACATTTCCGAGATATAGGAATATATACCTTGTGTCTCGTTCGCGAGGGGCGCATCATGAGGCGTCGTGACGCGGAACGGGATGCGGCGCCTGCGCGATGTGGTCTCGCAGCCATGTCGTCCGGGAGGCCGGGGGCTACCGTCCGCCGCTACTACGAGCGGCCGCCACTTGCTGGCTGGACGCGGTTGGGAGGCCGGCGGCGAAATCCGCCGGAGATCGACGGAGACCTGGAGAGAGCATCTTCGGGAATCTGTGCCCAGCCCGGAAGCACGGTCCCCGGTCCTTAAAAATCGCCGCCGATGGAGCGCCGGAAGGCGTTTCCGCGGCCGCTGTTCGCTCCGTCAAGCGAATACGTCGCGGCACAACTACCAAGGCACGCCTCTCGGCGCTCCGTCTCCCCTCATTCGTGAGCGGGAGAGACCAAAAGCGCAACCCGCGCGGCGGCGCGGGAATGCAGTGCCGTGGCTGTTTGACATGTGAACCGGAAACCGACGCGCGACATAGTGTCACGATCGTGCCGCAACATGATCATGCAATGAACGCGAAAAATTCGTCGAACGACCGCGCGACGCAGGAATCCTTCTCCGCTCCAGCAGCAACAACACATGGAGCTGAATTGATGAACGTGAAACTTCTCGCCGCCACGGCCGCCATTGCCGCTTTCGTCGTTACCGGCGCGCAGGCGCAAACCGCGGCCCCGAGCCAGGGCACGGGCGCCCAGCAAAATGGCGCGATGAGCGGGAATTCAGGCGCGACCGGGCAGCGGCTTCATGGGAAGGGCTCGAAGGGCACCGTCGGTTCTGCAACCAGCAAGAAGAAAACCCACGGCGGCGCTGCGATGAAGCCCGCAGCTCCCGAGCCGGCGGGTCGAAGCGGCGCAGGAGCCGGAAGCGACGACGAAAACTGATCGATGCGCTGACTCTGACCACCACGCCTCCAGGCGCATCCGGAACGGCCGGCCCTCGTGCCGGCCGTTCTGTTACCGCTATGCGTTCTTCTTCACGTCCTTGACGTTGGAGAAGGCGATGCCTTCGCTGCGCTCGCGCGTGTAGTCCAGATAGAACTGGTTGCGCGCAAGGAATACGGGATCGCCGTCGACGTCATCGGCGACGCCGGAATTGTTTGCGGCGACGAACGCATCGAGCTTCTTCGGATCGTCCGACGAAATCCAGCGCGCCAGTTGAAACTCGCTGATCTCGAATTCCACCGGTAGCGAATACTCCGCGTCGAGCCGCGCTTTCAGCACGTCGAGCTGCAGCATGCCGACGACACCGACCAGCGCCGGCGCACCGTCGCGCGGGCGAAACACCTGCACCACGCCCTCTTCCGACATCTGCTGCAAGGCTTCCTTGAGCTTCTTCGCCTTCATGGCATCGGTGAGCCGGACGCGGCGGACGATTTCCGGCGCGAAGCTGGGCACGCCGACGAACGACACATCCTCGCCTTCGGTCAGCGTGTCGCCGATCCGCAAGGTGCCGTGGTTGGGAATGCCGACCACATCGCCGGCATAGGCTTCGTCGGCAATGGCGCGGTCCTGCGCGAAGAAGAACTGCGGCGACGACAGCGGCATCGGCTTGCCGGTGCGCACCAGCTTCGCCTTCATGCCGCGCGTCAGCTTGCCGGAGCACAGCCGCGCAAACGCGATACGATCGCGGTGATTGGGATCCATGTTGGCCTGGATCTTGAAAACGAAGGCGGTCATCTTGGGCTCGTCGGCCTGCACGACGCGTTGGCCGCTTTCCTGCGCACGCGGCGGCGGTGCAAATTTGCCAAGCCCTTCGAGCAGATCGCCGACGCCGAAATTGCGCAGCGCCGAACCGAAATAGACCGGCGTCAGATGGCCTTCGCGAAATGCGGCGAGATCGAACGGCTTGCAGGCTTCGGTGGCGAGCGCCAGTTCTTCCTTCACCTCGTTGAGGTTGAGGTTCGGGTTGCGCGCGGCAAGGTCTGCGATGTCGATCTGCTCCGCCGCGCCGGTCTTGGCGCCGCCGCCTTCCAACAGGCGAATGCCGCCGGTCGAGATGTCGTAGGTGCCGAGAAAATCGCGGCCGCGCCCGACCGGCCAGGTCATCGGCGTGGTGTCGAGCGCCAGCGTTTTCTCGATCTCGTCGAGCACGTCGAAGGTGTCGCGGCTCTCACGGTCCATCTTGTTGATGAAGGTGATGATCGGGATGTCGCGCAGGCGGCAGACCTCGAACAGTTTGCGCGTGCGGTCCTCGATACCCTTCGCAGCGTCGATCACCATCACCGCCGAGTCGACTGCGGTCAGCGTGCGATAAGTATCTTCGGAGAAGTCCTCGTGGCCCGGCGTATCGAGCAGGTTGAACACCAGATCATTGAACTCGAAGGTCATCACCGAGGTGACGACGGAGATGCCGCGGTCGCGCTCGATCTTCATCCAGTCGGAGCGGGTGTTGCGGCGCTCGCCCTTGGCCTTGACCTGCCCGGCCAGGTTGATGGCGCCGCCGAACAGCAGCAGCTTTTCGGTCAGCGTGGTCTTGCCGGCGTCAGGATGGGAAATGATCGCAAAGGTGCGGCGGCGCGCCACTTCAGCGGCGAGCGGCGAGCGGGATGCGGATTCGGTGGCAACGGCGAGATCGGTCATGAATCGAGGCTGTGGCAGGGAAAGCGGGCAGGATCAAGGGGGTGCGCGCAATCTTCAACGAGCGGATCGAGCGGCAAACGTGCGTCACCCGGCCCGATTGAAAATGACGCTGCTCACGGCCATATAGGCTATGGAAGGACGACCTTCCACCTTCAGCACATCATTCGCGGGGACGGCCCTGCCAACACGTTGGGAGAGCCGTCATGGCGTGGTTCATGCTTTTCATCGCGGGGCTGATGGAGGTCGGTTGGGCAATCGGCCTGAAATATACCGAAGGGTTCACCCGGCTGGTTCCCTCGGTGCTCACGCTGGCGGCGATGCTGATCAGCATCGTGCTGCTCGGCCTGGCCCTCAAGACGCTGCCCGTCGGCACCGCCTACGCGGTCTGGACCGGCATCGGCGCGGTCGGAACCGCGATCCTTGGGATTGTCCTGCTCGGCGACCCGGCAACCGCCGCCCGGCTCGCCTCGATCGGCCTCATCGTTGCGGGCATCGTCGGGCTGAAGCTCGTGACCTGATCACTTGAGCAGCGCCACGATCCAATAGGTCACGGCGGCCACCAGCGCCGCCGCCGGCACCGTGATGACCCAGGCATAGACGATGGAGCTCGCCACGTTCCAGCGCACCGCCGAGACCCGCCGGGCCGCCCCCACCCCGACGATCGCGCCGGTAATGGTATGGGTCGTCGATACCGGCACCCCCAGGAACGTCGCCGCGAACAGCGTCGCGGCGCCGCCGGTTTCGGCGCAAAAGCCCTGCATCGGCGTCAGGCGGGTGATGCGCAGGCCCATGGTGCGGACGATGCGCCAGCCGCCCAGCAGCGTGCCCAAGGCCATCGCCGACTGACACGCCAGCACCACCCAGAACGGAATGCTGAACTCAGAGCCCAGATAACCCTGCGAATAGAGCAGCACCGCGATGATGCCCATGGTCTTCTGCGCGTCGTTGCCGCCGTGGCCCAGCGAATAAAGCGACGCCGAAAAGTACTGTAAAATCCGGAATGCGCGATCCACCGCAAACGGCGTGGAACGCACCGACGCCCATGAAACGATGGCAACCAGAACCAGCGCCAGCACGAAGCCGATCAGCGGCGACACGACGATCGCCAGCAACGTCTTCGACAGACCGCTCCACACCACGGCCGAAACACCTGCCTTGGCGACACCGCCACCAAGCAGGCCGCCGATCAGCGCATGCGAACTGCTCGATGGAATGCCGAGCGCCCACGTCACCAAATTCCAGACGATGGCCCCGACCAGCGCGGAGAAGATCACCTGCGCGTTGATCACTTCGGGCTCGATGATGCCGGTGCCGATGGTGTTGGCGACGTGCAACCCGAACACCATGAAGGCGACAAAATTGAAAAATGCCGCCCACAATACCGCATACTGCGGGCGCAGCACGCGGGTCGAGACGATCGTCGCAATCGAATTGGCGGCGTCGTGCAATCCGTTGAGAAAGTCGAACAGCAGCGCGACCGCAATGAGGCCGGCCACAATCGGAAAACCAAGCGTGGCGTCCACTATGCGGCCCTGCCCCTAGACTTGCTCGATGACGATGCTGTTGATCTCATTCGCGACGTCATCGAAACGATCGGCGACCTTCTCGAGGTGATCGTAGATTTCCGCGCCGACGATGTAGTCCATCGTATTGGCGTTGCGATGCTTCAGGAACAGCTCCTTCAAGCCGATGTCGTGAAGGTCATCGACACGGCCTTCGAGCTTGGTCAGTTCTTCGGTGATGGCGGTCAGCAACGCGACGTTGTCGCCCATCGATTGCATCAAAGGCACGGCGCGGCCGACGAGACTGGCGCATTCGGCCAGCAGCGTGCCGATCTCGCGCATCGGCGGCTCGAACGTCCTCACCTCGAACAGCACCACCGCCTTTGCAGTCTGCTGCATCTGGTCGATGGCATCGTCCATCGAGGTGATGAGGTTCTTGATATCGACCCGGTCGAACGGGGTAATAAAAGTACGGCGCACCGCAGTCAGGACTTCGCGGGTGATGCCGTCGGCATCGTTCTCGAATTGATTGACGCGCTGGCAATAGACCGGCGTCTCCTCGCCACCGCGCAGCATGCCTTCCAGCGCCTGCGCGCCGAGCGCCACCGTTTGCGCGTGGCGAGCGAACAGATCGAAGAACCGTTCCTCGTGCGGCAACAGAGCTCGAAACCAACGTAGCATTATTATTTCCTGGCGATCGCCATTGCCGCAAGATCGGCGTGGGTCGGAAGACTGCACGCACGACGGGAACAGCGCTTCCGTACCATTGGCCGGGAGGTGCCGGGAAGACCCAGCGTGCGCTGAACCGTCACCCCGTTGTCATAAACCATTTCAGGCTGAGGGGCGCAATGACGGCGGCGGTGGAAAACCCCATCCACCGTTTTATGGTCCAAAAACGGGTTTTCGGCAGCCACATGGCTGTGGCCAGAGTTGCCGATTACAGCGAACGCCGGAAGAAATGTGCCAGTTCACCAATGATTCCACGCCGGAACGTCAACACGCAGATGACGAAAACAGCACCCTGGATAACGGTAACCCACTGACCGAAGCCGGCAAGATACTGCTGCATGGCGATGATGACGAATGCGCCGACCACCGGGCCGAACACCGTCCCGAGGCCGCCCACCAGCGTCATCAGAACGATTTCGCCTGACATGGACCAGTGCACGTCCGTAAGCGATGCGTTCTGCGCGACGAACACCTTGAGCGATCCGGCCAGCCCTGCCAACGTCCCGGACAGGACATAGGCGAGGAATTTATATTGGTCTGTCTTATAACCCAGCGAGATGGCACGCGGCTCGTTTTCCCGGATCGCCTTCAGCACTTCGCCGAACGGTGAGTTGATCGTGCGATAGATCAGCAGGAAGCCCAACAGGAAGCCCGCAAGGATCACGTAGTAAAGCGTCGTCGGCTGAGACAGGTCGAAAATTCCGAACAGCTTGCCTTGCGGAATACCCTGGATGCCGTCCTCGCCGTGCGTAAACGGCGTCTGCAGATAGATGAAGTAGACCAGCTGCGACAATGCCAGCGTGATCATCGCGAAATAGATGCCGAGCCGGCGGATCGCGACAAGGCCGGTTATCACCGCGAGCGCGGCCGCGCCTGCAGTGCCGAAAATAATACCAAGTTCAGGAGAGAGGCCCCACACTTTCAAGGCATGCGCCGTGAAATAGCCCGCGGTGCCCAAGAACATCGCATGCCCGAATGACAGCAGCCCGCCATATCCGACCAGCAGATTGAAGGCGCACGCCAGCAGCGCAAAGCACAGCCCCTGCATGACGAAAAACGGGTAGATGCCCGTGAAAGGCACAATCGCCAGCAGCACGGTCATCAGCACGAATGCGATCATCTCGTCGCTGAATCCGCGGCGTGGAGCCCGGATGGAGTCGTCGGTCAATGCTGACATATTATGTTGCCCGTCCCGTCAATCCCGCCGGCTTCACCAGCAACACCAGCACCATCAGAACGAAGACGACGGTGTTGGAAGCCTCGGGGTAAAAGTATTTCGTCAAACCCTCGACAATGCCGAGCGTGAAACCGGTGATGATCGATCCCATGATCGATCCCATGCCGCCGATGACCACCACCGCGAACACCACGATGATGAGATCCGTTCCCATCAGCGGCCGCACCTGGTTGATCGGAGCAGACAGAACGCCCGCGAGCGCAGCAAGCCCGACGCCCAGCCCGTAGGTCAGGGTAATCATCCGCGGGACATTGATGCCGAATGCGCGAACCAGCGTCGGGTTTTCGGTTGCCGCCCGCAGATAGGCCCCAAGCCGCGTCCGCTCGATCAGGTACCAGGTCAGCAGACAGACCACGAGCGAGAAGATCACCACCCAGCCGCGATAGATCGGCAGGAACATGAATCCGAGATTCATGCCGCCCCTGAGTTGATCGGGAATGGCATAAGGCAGGCCGGACGAACCGAAGTAGTTCTGGAAGACACCCTGGATGATGAGCGCAAGGCCGAACGTCAGCAGCAAGCCATATAGATGGTCGAGCCCTGTCAACCATTTCAACATCGTCCGTTCGAGGATCATGCCGAAAATGCCAACCGCAACCGGCGCGATGATCAACGCGAACCAGTAATTCAGGCCGAGGCCGTTGAGCAGGAAATAGGCGCAGAACGCGCCCATCATGTAGAGCGCGCCGTGCGCAAAATTGATGATGTTGAGCATGCCGAAAATAACGGCCAAGCCGAGACTCAGCAGCGCGTAAAACGAGCCATTGATCAGCCCGACCAGAAGTTGCGCGGAAAGCGCTTGCAGATTGATCGACATGTTGTTCTCAACTTCAATCAGTAAAGATGGCGCACCCGGCAGTGCCGGGACGCCCGTTACAGTCTTACTTCTTCAGGAGCGGACACGTGCTCTTGTCGAGAGGCGTGAAGGCCTCGTCGGCAGGAATCGTGGTAACGAGCTTGTAGTAATCCCACGGCCCCTTGGATTCCGACGGGCTCTTCACCTCGAATAGATAGGCATCGTGAATGGTGCGGCCGTTCGGCTCGATCTTGCCCTTGCCGAACAACGGGTCATCCGTCGGGATTTCCTTCATTGCGGCGATGACCTTGGCGCCGTCATGCGGGTTTTCACCGAGCTTGTCGAGCGTCTTGAAGTAATGGATGAGCGACGAATAGACGCCCGCCTGCACCATCGTCGGCATAGCCTTCGTCTTCATTCGCTCCTGGAAACGCTTGGAGAAAGCCCGCGTCCCGTCGTTGTGATCCCAATAGAATGTGGCGGTGAGATTCAGTCCCTTTGCGGTTTGCAGGCCCAGCGAATGGATGTCCGAAATGAACATCAGCAGCCCGGCGAGCTTCTGACCGCCCGAGACGATTCCGAATTCCGACGCCTGCTTGATCGCGTTCACCGTGTCGCCGCCCGCATTGGCGAGGCCGATCACCTTCGCCTTTGACGCCTGCGCCTGAAGCAGGAAGGAGGAGAAATCAGACGTGTTGAGCGGATGCTTCACGCCGCCTACGACCTTGCCGCCCGCAGCCACGACCGCGTTGGTCGTGTCGCGCTCAAGCGCCGCCCCGAAGGCGTAATCGGCCGTCAGGAAGAACCAGGTGTTCCCGCCGCTCTTGGTCAGAGCCGAGCCGGTGCCGTGCGCCAGCATGTAGGTGTCGTAGGTCCAGTGGATCGTGTTCGGAGAACACTGGCTGTTGGTGAGGTCCGACGTGCCGGCACCCGAATCGAGAAGAATCGAATTCTTCTCCTTCACGAGGTTGTTCACCGCGAGCGCAACCGACGACGTGGGAACGTCGGCAATTACGTCGACCTTGTCGACATCGATCCACTGACGCGCAATGTTGACGCCGACATCCGGCTTGTTTTGATGGTCGCCGGAAATAACGTCGATCTTCCAGCCTTTCTTGGTCAGGCCGGAATCCTCGATCGCCATCTGTGCGGCGATAACCGAACCGGGACCCGCGAGATCGGCGTAAAGACCGGATTGATCGTTCAGCACACCGATCTTGACGACCTTGTCTCCAGCGAACGCGGTGCCGGCAACGGCAAACGCCATCGCAGACCCAAGCAATAGTGCAGCAATTTTCCTGCTCATTTCACTCTACTCCTCCCTGCCAACAATCGCCTACACACCGAGATAGGTGTGCAGTTTGTCCATGTTGGCTTGCAATTCCGAGTTCGCGAAACCGTCAATGATCTTGCCGTGCTCGACGATGTAAAACCGATCGGCGACCGTCGAGGCAAAACGGAAATTCTGCTCGACGAGCAGGATGGTGAAACCTTCGGACTTGAGACGGGAAATCGTGTGTCCGATCTGCTGAATGATGACGGGAGCCAGACCCTCGGTCGGCTCATCGAGCATCAGAAAGCGAGCGCCGGTACGCAAAATCCTTCCGATCGCGAGCATCTGCTGCTCACCGCCGGAAAGCTTCGTGCCCTGGCTGCTCAGACGTTCTTTCAGATTGGGAAACAGATCGAAAATCTGATCCAGAGAAAGTCCGCCGCTGCGAATGGTCGGCGGCAGCATAAGATTTTCGCGAACATCGAGGCTCGAGAAAATACCTCTCTCTTCCGGGCAGAATGCGACGCCCAGCCGCGCAATCTTGTCAGAAGACATCCGGATGAGTTCGTTGTTTTCGTAGCGAATGGATCCGGTGCGCTTGCCGATCATCCCCATGATGGACTTAAGCGTCGACGTCTTGCCGGCGCCGTTACGGCCCAGCAGTGTCACGACCTCGCCCGGCCTCACGTCGAAATTGATGCCATGAAGAATATGCGACTCGCCATACCAAGCCTCGAGATTCCGGACCTCCAGGATAGCTCCGGCCTGTGATTTGGCTGCTGACGCTTTAGGATCGGCCACGTTCGTATCAACCATGACCCGCTCCCAGATAGGCTTCCTTGACGCGCTCATCCTTGGTCAGGTCGGCATAGTTGCCTTCCGCGAGGACCTTGCCTCGCGTCAGAACAGTAATGATGTCCGAGAGATTAGCCACGACGTTGAGATTATGTTCGACCATCAGGATCGTGTACTTCGCAGAGATTCGCTTGATCAGCGCGGCGATCTTGTCGATGTCCTCATGCCCCATCCCGGCCATCGGCTCGTCGAGAAGCATCATTTCCGGATCGAGCGCCAAGGTCGTGGCGATTTCAAGCGCACGCTTGCGCCCGTAGGGCATTTCAACCGCGGGTGTGTCGGCGAATTCGCTGAGACCAACATCGTTCAGCAATTCGTGGGCCCGATCGTTGAAACGATTGAGCACCGTCTTGGAGCGCCAGAAATCGAACGAGGTTCCATGCTGCCGCTGCAACGCGACCCGCACGTTCTCCAGCGCGGTCAAATGTGGGAACACCGCCGATATCTGGAAGGACCGCACCAGCCCCAGCCGCGCGACGTCGGCTGGCGCCATCGCCGTGATGTCTTTCCCCTTGTAGAGGATTTGACCGGCGGACGGCTGAAGGAACTTGGTCAGCAGGTTAAAGCACGTCGTCTTGCCGGCTCCATTGGGACCGATCAAGGCGTGGATGCTACCGCGGCGAACCCGCAGATTGACATCTCGAACGGCGACGAACCCAGCGAATTCCTTGGTTAATCCCTGGGTCTCAAGAATAAAATCATCCGCCAATTAACGTCCCCCGACAGCCTTGGCGCGTTGTGCCCCGCGCGTGACTGAGTTGTGTCATTTGCCTGTTTCCGGGATGTCTTGGAGCATCACCGACCGGCTGTGGTCAAGCCGGAATATGCCGCTAACGGATGCCATTACGCAAGGCACAAATCGGTGCCTTTCTCAGGGGTTGCCCGATAGTATTCGCCATTAGTCGAAGACTGCGGCAAGTCGTCGTCATCCTGTTCAGGTTCGAGGCGCCTGCCCCTGAACGGCAGGCTTCCGGCTCCGAGGATGGCGACAGCTTCAGCCGCCCTTCACATCCTTCGCATAGGTTTCCGGCTTGAATCCCACGAGCACGCGTCCTCCAAGATCGAGCACAGGCCGCTTGATCATCGAAGGCTGCGCCAGCATCAGGGCGATGGCCTTGCGCTCGTTCAGGTCTGCCTTGTCCACCTCCGGAAGTTTACGAAACGTCGTTCCTGCACGGTTGAGCAGCGTCTCCCAGCCAACCTGTTTGGACCATCGATCAAGACTCGGCTTGTCGATACCTGCAGCCTTGTAATCGTGGAAAGCATAGGTCACGCCATGCTTGTCGAGCCAGCTCCGCGCCTTCTTGATCGTGTCGCAGTTCTTGATGCCATACATCGTGATCGACATGCACCCTCCTCGTCATCAGGCTCGCGGCGGAATATCGAGCCCACGCTGAACCGCAGGCCGCGCGAGGCCGCGCTCCAGCCACACCGGAACGCGCTTCAACTTGTCGAATTCGACGAGCTCGCGCGCCTCATAGAATCCGATCAGATTGCGTATCCAGCCGAGCATCGAAACATCGGCGATCGTGTAGTCGTCGCCCATGATCCATTCCCGGCCGTCCAATCGGGTTTCAACAACGCCGAGAAGCCGCTTCGCTTCATCGACGTAACGTTGAAGCGGCCGCTTGTCTTCGTACTCGCGGCCGGCAAACTTATTGAAAAATCCAACCTGACCGAAAATCGGTCCGATCCCGCCCATCTGGAAGAACACCCACTGGATCGTCTCCATCCGCCGCGCCGGATCGGCTGGCAGCAGCTTGCCGGTCTTCTCCGCGAGATAGAGCAGAATCGCGCCCGACTCGAACAGTCCGAATGGTTTCCCGTCAGGACCATTCGGATCGACGATCGCGGGAATCTTGCCGTTCGGATTCAACGACAGAAACTCCGGCGTCCAGCTTTCATTCTTTCCGATGGCAACGGTGTGCGCTTCGTACGGCAGTCCGATCTCCTCCAGCATGATCGAAGCCTTGACGCCATTCGGCGTCGGGAACGAATAAAGCTGCAACCGATCGGGATGCTTGGCCGGCCAACGCCGGGCGATCGGAAACGCGGACAGATCGGGCATTCATTATTCTCCGGAAATTGTCGTCATGGCTGACCACGAAAGCGGCATCCGACGCAAGTTGCCTCACGTCGATTTTATCAGCAATCTGATCTTCTCCGCATCGTCAGTCGTCGCCGGATTGTAGATCACCAGACCGAGGTCGGGACGACCATCAACGGCAAAAGCCGAATATTCCATCGCGAGCCGCCCGGCGATGGGATGCTGCAGCACTTTTGCTCCGTCGCCATAGGTGCGAACGTCATTGTCGCGCCACATCATTTCAAATTCCGGACTGAGACCGCAGAGTTCATCGACAAGCGACTGAACCTTCTGAATTGCGCCCGCGCGCGCGACGTCTGCACGGAACGCCGCCACGACGAAGCGCGCAACATGCTCCCAACTCGGTTGAGCGGCACGGACATGCGCATCGCGGAAAATGAGGCGCAGAATGTTGCGCTCGGAAGCTTCGAGCTTTCCGTAATCGGTCAGCACCACGGTCGCAGCGCGATTCCATGCAACGACATCCCAGGTGGGAGTCTTCACGAAGGCCGGGCTTACCTCGAGTGCATCAAGAACGCGTTGCAGCCTTGGCGTAACGCCTTCGGCCGGGTGATAACGAACTTCAGGCGGCCGCCCGAGACCGAGCAGAAAAAGGTGCTCACGCTCGACTTCGGTCAGCATCATCGCGCGTGCGATGCGATCCAGCACATCGGCGGACGGCGCGCCGCCGCGCCCCTGTTCAAGCCAAGTGTACCAAGTGGCGCTGACATTGGCCCGTTGCGCCACCTCTTCACGCCGCAGTCCCGGCGTTCGCCTGCGCTTCAACGGCAACCCGAATGACGCCGGATCGAGTTTGGCACGGCGGTCCTTCAGATAGGTGCCGAGCAGATTGCCACTCGCCGTCGGGGACATGTCCGCCATCCTATTGATCATTATACCTGTATAACGCCACTACTTTACCAGAATAAATCCAGCGACGACACTGGCATGATCAGCATTTCCCGAAGGATCTCCCACATGCGTGTTTTCGTAACCGGCGCGACCGGATTTGTCGGCTCAGTCACTGTCCAGGAACTGATCTCGGCAGGACACGAAGTCCTCGGCCTCGCCCGCTCCGATGACAGCGCGGCGTCCCTCGCTGCGGCGGGAGCCGATGTTCAACGCGGCTCGCTCGAGGACCTGGACAGCCTCGCTGCCGGCGCCAAGGCCTGCGATGGCGTGATCCACACCGCCTTCATCCATGACTTCTCGAAATTCGAGGAGAACTGCGAAATCGACCGACGCGCGATCGAGGCACTCGGCACAGCGCTCGCCAGCTCGAACCGCCCCCTGATTGTCACTTCCGGCGTCGCGCTTCTGGCGCAAGGACGCCCCGCGACGGAAGATGACATGATCCCTGCCCGCTCTGGCTTCCCCCGCGTCTCCGAACAAACCGGTTTCGCGATGGCCAAGCACGGCATTCGCGCGATGGCCTTGCGTCTTCCACCATCGACGCACGGCAAGGGCGACCACGGTTTCGTTCCAATTCTGATCAACATCGCGCGCGAGAAAGGCGTTTCCGCCTATGTCGGAGATGGTCTCAACCACTGGCCCGCAACGCATCGCCTCGATGCTGCACGGGTCTATCGCCTTGCGCTGGAGAAAGGTGAAACAGGCGCCTGCTATCATGCGATCGCGGAAGAAGGTGTACCGTTCAAAACGATCGCTGAGGTGATCGGCCGTCGGCTCAACATACCGGTCGTCGGTCTGTCGCAGGAAGAAGCCTCCGATCATTTCGGATGGTTCGCACGTTTCGCTAGCATCGACGCGGCAGCCTCCAGCGAGCGTACACGGCAATTCCTTGGTTGGGAGCCGAAGCAACTTGGCCTGATCGACGATCTCGATCAGCCCTACTATTTCGACGCATGAGCTAGGCTAACGGACCTCGGCACGGCATCGACAGCCGCGCCGCTGTCCGGCGATGCACGATCCGCTAGTTCATCAGATATCCGACGATCAAACGTGTGGCCTCATCGATGAGCGCGTTCATCGCTTCGTCGGATACGATCTTGTGATGCAGCACCGCGGTATGCGTTAGCGCCTCTATCGACGTTACGCACACAAACGCAGCAAGCCCCAGGTCCACTGCACGAATCTCATCCCGCCGGCTCTCTAAGTAATCCTTGAAGAGCGCATAATATTCCCGATTGAAGGTCTCCACCTTCTCAAGCCGTCCGACGCGCGGGATCTGCTCCGCAAGCACATAATGCAGCTTCGGGTCGATGCGGTGCGCCTTGATCGCCACCGCAACGAGCTTTCTCACCGCCTGCTCGACCGGCGCGTTCACCGCCTCTGCTAATTCACCCTGAACAACCTGCCTGACTTCCTGATTGTGGCGATCGATGAGGGCAGCAACGAGCGCTTCCTTGCTGGGAAAATATTGATAAAGCGAACCAACGCTCACGCCCGCCACCTCGGCGATGCGGTTCGTACTGGCCTTGTCGAAACCCTCCCTGATCAGAATACGAGCGGTCGCCTCAACAAGTGCATCGACTGTCGCGCGCGATCTGTCTTGGGAGGCATATTTTCTGGGATTCGTGAGCGGTTTTCGCGCCATTTTCCGTGCCCGGAATGCGAGTATCAAAAGCGAATAATCGCTCGTATTTTGACTGGATGCAACGACAACAAAACCTGTGTCGCATGCAACTCAGTCAGGAAAGGACGAGCAACTCATGCACAGCACTCTGCCCCATCTGTTCCAATACAAAGCCTGGGCGAACGACGAACTGTTGACGACGTTGGCCAAACTTGACGGTGACGCCATGGTTGTGAAATTGGCCATCAAGGCCCTGAGCCACACCTATGTCGTCGACCGGATTTTCGCCGCTCACCTGAGGCGAAACGATCACGCATACACGTCGGCCAATTTAAGCGACATGCCAGCACTGGAAGATTTGTCCGCAGACATCCGAACAAGCGACCGAGAATATGTCGACTACGTTTCGACGCTCGATCGCGACCAATTAGCCGAACAGATCGACTTCGCATTTACCGATGGCGCACCGGGTCGCATGTCGCGCGAGGAAATACTCATGCACCTGATCACCCACGGCGTGGGTCATCGGGGACAGGTCAGCGCGGTCATGCTGCTCAATTCCGTCCCGCCGGCAAATGACGGCTTCACGACCTACCTGCACAAGGCCGAAGCTACAGCAAGAAGGCGCGCCGCCTGAATGCTTATTCCCACTCGATGGTGCCGGGCGGTTTTGACGTGACGTCATAAACCACCCGGTTGACGCCCTTGACCTCGTTAATGATGCGCGTCGCGGTCTCGCCGAGGAATGTCATATCGAAGGGATAGAAATCGGCCGTCATGCCATCGGTCGAGGTCACGGCACGCAAACCGACGACGTATTCGTAGGTGCGGCCGTCGCCCATTACGCCGACGGTTTTCACCGGCAGCAGTACGGCGAACGCTTGCCAGATCGTATCATACAACCCGGCCTTACGTATCTGGTCGATATAAACGGCGTCGGCGTTGCGCAGGATGTCGAGCTTCTCCTGCGTGATCTCGCCAGGGCAGCGGATTGCAAGGCCCGGCCCCGGGAACGGATGCCGGCCCACGAAAATTTCCGGCAGTCCGAGTTCGCGGCCGAGCGCGCGCACCTCATCCTTGAATAATTCCCGCAGCGGCTCGACCAGCTTCATGTTCATGCGCGCCGGCAAACCGCCGACATTGTGGTGCGACTTGATCGTGACCGAAGGCCCGCCGGTGAACGACACGCTCTCGATGACATCGGGATAGAGCGTCCCCTGCGCGAGAAAGTCCGCGCCGCCGATCCTCTTCGCCTCGGCATCGAACACATCGATGAACAGTCGTCCGATGGTCTTGCGCTTCACTTCGGGGTCGGTGACGCCATCGAGTTCACCGAGGAACTGCTTCGATGCGTCTACGTGCACCAACGGAATGTTATAGTGATGCCGGAACAGATCGACGACGGTCTTGGCTTCATCGAGCCGCAGCATGCCGTGATCGACGAATACGCAGGTCAGCTGATCGCCGATGGCTTCGTGGATCAGCACGGCTGCGACAGCAGAATCCACGCCACCTGACAGACCACAGATCACCCGCCCTTTGCTGACCTGCGCGCGAATTTTCTCGATCGCTTCCTCGCGGAATGCGCGCATGGTCCAGTCGCCCGCGAGCCCCGCGACCTTGCGCACGAAATTGCGGATCAGCTTGGCGCCGTCCGGCGTATGCACCACCTCAGGGTGAAACTGCATCGCATAGAATTTGCGCTTGTCGTCGGCGATCACCGAGATCGGCGAGCCCGGCGCCTTGGCGACGGCACGGAAGCCATCCGGCAGCTTGGTCACGCGGTCGCCGTGGCTCATCCAGACGTAGTGTTTCTCGCCAACCTTCCAGACGTCTTCGAACAACGCGCACGTGTCGGTCACCTCGATCAGTGCACGACCGAATTCTCGATGATGATCGGCCTCGACGGTGCCGCCGAGTTGGTGCGCCATGGTCTGCTCGCCATAGCAGATGCCGAGAACCGGCACGCCGGCGTTGAGGATCGACATCGGGGCGGACGGAGCATCCTTGTCCAGCACCGATGCGGGACCGCCGGACAGGATCACCGCCTTCGGCTTCATCTCCTTGAAGGCGGCTTCCGCCTTCTGGAACGGCACGATCTCGGAATAGACACCGTCCTCTCGCACACGGCGCGCGATCAGTTGGGTCACCTGAGAGCCGAAATCGACAATCAGAATCTTGTCATGCGCGGAGGCCACGGAAGGCGTCTCGGCGGCGGCTGGCTGGGCTGTTGTCATGGCTAGCAATTACGCGAGCGGCGGCCGTGCTGCAATGCCGGAAATCGTCCGTGCCCCTGCAAATTCACCCCTTCTTTCGCGTCATCAGGGATACGAAAAACCCGTCGGTCCCGGTCCGATGCGGCGTCATCAACACCCCCTGAGACGACAGCCGGGCGGCTTCCGTAAAGGCCTCTGCCTTGTCCCAGAGCACGGCGGCCGCCTGTTCCGGAGGCACCACGGCGAATTCCGGGTGGCGCGCCGTAAAAGCTGTAATCTGATCGCCGTTTTCCTGCGCCAGCACGGAACAGGTGACGTAGGCGATACGCCCCCCGGGCTTCACCAGCGATGCCGCGCGATCCAATACCTCGGCCTGCTCCTTGACGCGCACCTCGAGCGCACCGGGGCGCATACGCCACTTGGCATCCGGGTTGCGCCGCCAAGTCCCGGTTCCGGTGCAAGGAGCGTCGACAAAGACCAGGTCGGCGGAGGCATTGATATCCGCCAACGGGTCGGCTGGGCCTTTCGGCGTCCGGACGTCGGCGTTGTGGACACCTGCGCGTGACAGACGCTCATGGATAGGCGCGAGCTGCCGCTTGTCGTCATCGGTCGCGATCAAACGTCCTTTACCCTGCATCATCGCGGCGAGAGCCAGCGTCTTGCCACCCGCGCCGGCGCACAGGTCGATCACCTGCTCGCCGGGTTTGGCGCCTGAGAACAGCGCAGCGAGCTGCGACCCTTCGTCCTGCACCTCGACCGCACCCTTGACGAAGTCTTCCTCCGAATGAATGCCCGGATTACGCGCATCGGCACCCAGCACGATGCGCAGCCCGATCGGTGACCACCGCGTCGCTGCCGCGCCGAGATGCGCAAGCGAACCCTCGACCTTCTCACGCTTCGCCTTCAGGGTATTGACGCGCAGGTCGAGCGGCGCGCGGCTGGCCATCGCGGTTGCTTCCGCAACGCGCTCGTCGCCGAATACCTCTGCAAGATGGCCATCGAGCCATTCGGGATAATCTCCGGCGATGTGGGCCGGTGCGTTAGCTACCGAACGGGACGCCAACGCATGCCGCTCACCATCCGTCAATGCATCGGGGGCAAATCGCGAACCGTCGCAGAGCGCAGCGACGGCATCGGCGCCCAACCCGCGCTCAGTCTTCAGCATGCCCAGCACGCGGGCGCGCGGCGTATCGGCATCCATGATCCAGGCGCTTGAGGCCTGACGGCGCAACACGTCGTAGATCAGGCCGGAAATCGCGGCCCGGTCGCCGGAGCCGGCGAACCGGTGCGCGGTGCCCCATTCCTTGAGCGCCTTCGCGGCGGGAATGCGTTGATCGTCAATTGCAGCGATCACGTCGATGGCAGCGGAGAGTCTTGCGGCGGGTGTCATGAACGTCCTTTTACACACGCCATCGGAGTTGCCTGGCGCGATCAGATCAGAAACAGGATGCGTAGGGCGAAGTAGAGCCACATCGCCAGCAACACAAGGACGCCAGCGAACCACGCGAGCGAGCGGTGCTGCACATTGTTGGTGGTGACGAAAATCCCGGCATGCGCGAACCGCGTCACCACGAATACCCAGGACAGCAATACGAACACGAGATCGGCATGACGTAGCGGCAGCGCGATCGCGACCAGCGCATAGTACAGCAAGGGCAATTGAAACTGGTTGTTGAAACTGTTGCCCATCTGTGCGGCGCGGTCGGGCCAGTTCTTGCCAAGCGCGACATCCTTGAACTTCACCTCGCCCGAGGTCAACGAGCGGGTTCGTGCGCCAGCCATCATGAACAGCAGAAAGAACGTCAATCCCACCAGCACAAAGACAGGCAACAGAACCATTTGTGCGGACATCGATTCCTCCTCCGACCGGTCAGTTCCCGCTATAGCGGTCGCCTCGCCACCTGACAATCGCCCGCCGTCATGGTCCTTTCCGTGGAACTATCTTATCGAGATCGGCTTTTGCCGCGGCCGGCGACATTCCGCTGACATCTATCGAAGCTACCAGTCTGATGGGAGGAGCATTCCCATGACCGAATTCCGCTTGACCCAGATTTCGGATACGCACCTCAGCCGGCGCATACCGTATTTCAACGAGAACTTCCATCGCGTGGCAGAGTACATTGATGGTACGCGTCCCGATGTCGTGGTGAGTACGGGAGACCTCGCTTTCGACGGACCGGCCCATCCCGACGACCTCAGCTTCGCGCAGCAAATGCACGCTGCGCTTCCGGTCCAATTTCACTGCATCCCGGGCAATCACGATATCGGCGACAATCCGACGTTGATCAGCAAGAGCCCGGAGCGGCAGCCCTCAGATCAAAGCCTCGATGCTTTCATAACGGCCTTTGGCGAGGATCGTTTCAGCTTCGAAGCCGCCGGGTGGCGCTTTATCGGCGTCAATTCCCTGATCCTGAACACAGGCCTGACGCAGGAGGAAAATCAATTCGACTGGCTGACGACCGAACTCTCCCGCCTCAACGGCAAGCCCCTCGCGCTGTTCATTCACAAACCACTCTACAAAACGGCGCCGGATGACCCAGAAGTTGCAGCGACGTCCTTCCGATATGTGCCGATGCCCGCGCGAAAACGGCTGATCGACACCCTAAATGGCGTCAATCTGCGCCTCGTCGCGAGCGGCCACGTGCATCAACGTCGCGACTACACGTTCGGGTCTGTCCGCCATGTCTGGGCGCCGTCGACGGGATTTATGATCGCGTCCGACGAAAAGCAGGAAAGGATCGGCACGAAGGAAGTCGGACTCGTTGAATACAAATTTCATCCCGGCGGATTTGAAGTCCGTCACGTCCGTGCCCCGGGACAAGTCGACATCGATCTTCATACGGCGATCGACGTCGACAAGTTTGCTCCCTAAAGCCAGGGTAGAATTCGGCGCCGAATTACGCCTTATCAGCGCCTACGCGTACCAATTGCTTACCGAAATTCGCGCCCTTGAGCAGGCCCATGAACGCCTGCGGTGCGCTCTCGAGTCCTTCGGTCACGAACTCCTTGTGCTTGATCTTGCCCTCACGCAGCCACTGCGCCATGTCGCGGATGAAGTCCGGATACATTGCAGCGAAATCCCGAACGATAAAGCCGCGGAAGTTGAGACGCTTGACGAGGATCTGACGCATAATCGTATTCGCCCACGGCGGCGGCGGCGTATCCTTGCCGAAGATGGTGTTGTAATCGGCGATCAGACCGCAGACCGGAATACGCGCAAAATCGTTAAAGCGCGGCAGCACGGCATCGAACACCTTGCCGCCGACATTCTCGAAATACACATCGATACCCTTCGGACAGGCTTCCTTCAGTTTCGCCCGCAGATCGGGATCGCGATGGTCGAGGCATTCGTCGAAGCCGAGTTCGTTCTTGACGTAGTCGCACTTCTCCTTGCCGCCCGCGATGCCGACGGCGCGTGCGCCCTTGATCTTCGCGATCTGGCCGACCGCCGATCCAACCGCACCCGAAGCAGCTGCAACGACAACGGTTTCGCCGGGCTGCGGATTACCGATGGCGAGAAGCCCGGTGTAGGCAGTCATGCCGGGCATGCCGAGCACACCGACCGCCGTCGAGATCGGAGCAATCGTCGGATCGACTTTGCGCAGACCTTTCCCGTTCGACAGCGCATATTGCTGCCATCCGGTGTGAGCGAGCACGATATCGCCTTTGGCGAAGGCGGGATTATTCGAGGCGACCACTTCGCACACCGTGCCGCCTTCCATCACGCCACCGATCGGAACCGGTGCCGAATAAGACGGACCGTCGTCCATCCGGCCGCGCATATAGGGATCGAGCGAGAGCCAGATCGTTCGCAGCAGGATCTCGCCGTCGCCCGGCGTCGGCACCGGATAATCCTCGATGCGAAAATCGCTGGCCTTCGGTTCTCCGACCGGGCGCGAGGCGAGGACGACGCGCTTGCTTGTCTGCGACATGAACTGATTTCCTCCAATCCAATTGATGAAATTTTGCGGCTGCGCCGACGCGCCCCTTAAGCGGTGATCTTCGCCAACGCTTTGTCGAAGGCTGCAGCAGCCTCCGCGAGATCCTTGAACGCAAGGCCGCTATCCGCGGGCTGCTTTTGCTTTTCGGTTGCGAAAGGACGGATCTCCGCGATCGGCTTGCCACCTTCGAGCAACGCCTTCGGTGCAATCACCTGGAATTCGTGGTCCTCCAGCGGTGCATCCTTGGGCAGGAAAACGCCGAGATAGACCGTCTCATCGCCGCGCCGATAGGAGATGTAACGCTCGATCGCGACAGAACCGTCACGCTGCATGCCGCCGAGCTTGGCGAAGCCTTTGGAGTCCAGAAGCTTATGGGCGCGGAATCCTTTGATTCCCTCAGATTTTGCCTTCGCGGTTTCCTCGGAGAGATCGTATTTCTCAGCCATTTCTCTGCCGACGATTGCCAGCTGCTCCGACATCTGGTGCTCGAATTCCTTGATCTCGGTGCGAGGCTTGCCTTCGCGGCGCGGCTTCAAGGCGTTTCTCGCTTCGAGCGCCGCCTTGCACTTGGTGATCAAGTCGTCAGCGGACTTACGCTCCGCATTGGCGAGCAAATTCTTCAGCTCTGCATCGGAGAGCGCCTGAAGTTTTTCATCGGTCCATTCGTACATGTGCATCCGCAATTTTGTTGAGCTGCCGCAGGACAATAGTCCCTGGTTCACAGATCATAGCCATTTTTCGGCGGCAAGGATGCCGTTTTCGAACAGGCGCGATCAGGTCGCGCCTGGATAGTTCGGACTCTCGCGGGTGATCGTCACGTCATGGACGTGGCTTTCGCGCAGACCGGCGCCGGTGATGCGAACAAACTGCGCCTTCTCGTGGAATTCGGCAATCGTTCGTGCGCCAACATACCCCATCGCGGCACGCAGACCGCCGGCGAGCTGGTGGACGACATTACCCACCGGCCCCTTGTACGGCACCTGGCCTTCGATGCCTTCCGGCACGAGCTTCAGCGTGTCCTTGATGTCCTGCTGGAAATAGCGGTCGGCAGAGCCGCGCGACATCGCCCCAACGGAGCCCATGCCGCGATACGCCTTGTAGGAACGACCCTGCCAGAGGAATACCTCCCCGGGGGTTTCGTCGGTGCCGGCGAGCAATGAGCCCACCATGGCGATGTCCGCACCTGCCGCCAGTGCCTTGGCGAGATCGCCGGAATACTTGATGCCGCCATCCGCAATCACCGGAATGTCGGCCTTCTTGGCGGCCTCAACGGCATCCATGATCGCAGTCAGTTGCGGCACTCCGACGCCCGCGACGATACGCGTGGTGCAGATCGAGCCCGGTCCGATACCGACCTTGATCGCGTCGGCGCCCGCGTCGATCAGCGCTTGCGCGCCCTCGGTTGTCGCGATGTTGCCCGCGATGACCTGCACCGCGTTGGAGCGCTTCTTGATCCGGTTGACCGCGTCCAGCACACGCGACGAATGGCCGTGTGCGGTATCGACCACCACCAGGTCTACGCCAGCGTCGATCAGCTTTTCTGTGCGTTCGTAGCCGCCCTCGCCAACTGTCGTCGCAGCAGCGACACGCAACCGGCCCTGTGCGTCCTTGCAGGCCAGCGGATGCGCAACCGCCTTTTCCATATCCTTCACGGTGATGAGGCCGACGCAGCG
Source organism: Xanthobacteraceae bacterium (assembly GCA_024508855.1). Lineage (GTDB taxonomy): Bacteria > Pseudomonadota > Alphaproteobacteria > Rhizobiales > Xanthobacteraceae > 62-47. Next base: position 17,597 of record JANINJ010000082.1, on the reverse strand, counting down.
ATATTGATCGTCAACTACCAGCAGTTTCTCGATGCGATGCTTGTGCAGCATCCGCTTCGCCTCCTCCTGGCTGACGCCTTCGCGAACCGTGACAAGGTTCTCGTGGGTCATCAGTTCGGACACCTTCTGGTGCGGATCGGTGGCGAACCTCACGTCGCGATTGGTCAGGATGCCGACCAGCTTGCCCGGAATGCCGTGGCCGCCACCGGTCACCACCGGAATGCCGGAGATGCCGTGATCCTTCATCAGCAACAGTGCTTCGGCGAGTTGAGCATCGGGGCCGATGGTCAGCGGATTGACCACCATGCCGGACTCGTACTTCTTGACCTGCCGTACTTGAGCCGCCTGCCCGTCGGCATCGAAATTGCGGTGGATAACGCCAACGCCGCCAGCCTGCGCCATGGCGATGGCCATACGCGCCTCGGTGACGGTGTCCATGGCAGACGCGACGATTGGAATGTTCAGTGAAATAGAGCGGGTAACATGGGTGCGGATATCAGCCTCAGACGGCAGAATGTCCGAAAGGCCAGGCTTCAGAAGCACATCGTCGAAGGTATAAGCCTCACGAATCCGGTCAAAACCCTGCAAACGCGTCATCGCCAACTCCATTTAGCGGCCTGCCGCCGCACATCGTCCTCGGAAGGAGTGTCCGTTCGGTGACGCCAGTGGCATCGCCGTCGAATCGGAGCCCATCTGAGGGGTTGGCGGTGGTCGATAGCATGGCCGCCTCATGAATCAAAGCGTTTGACAGCCATGCGCGGACTTTCTCGACCAAGCGTTGAACGCCTGTTCAGCGCGGGTAACCCGGCGGCGGCCCATGCTGCCGGATCGCCTCGACGACTTCCCGATGCTTGCGGTCTTCCCGCTTCATGTGCACCGCAATCAGCGCGTGAGCCGACGGCACCAGTAGCAGGACGTGGAAAACCAGTCCGAAAACGATGCAAAATACGAGCAGGATCAAGTTGAAAATGGCCGAAAACGGCTGGCCGTTCAGCAACAAGCCAACGGGCGGAAGCAAGGCGGCGAGGACATAGATCATCGTCGGATCTCCGGCGTATGTCGCAGGATTTAGGTGGTATTCCAGTTTCCGCAATAGTCGTCATGACAGAGGGGTGTTACAGGCCCCGATCCAGCCCTTCAGCCATTCCTGCATCTCCGCGAACACATTCCATGAACAAAGAACGCGTCATCCCGCTCATCGTCGCCGCTGCGCTGTTCATGGAAAACATGGATTCGACAGTAATCGCGACCTCGCTGCCGGCCATTGCATCGGATATCGGCACCAGTCCGTTGACGCTGAAACTCGCCATCACGTCCTATCTGCTTGCGCTGGCAGTCTTCATTCCGGCCAGCGGATGGACTGCAGACCGGTTCGGCGCTCGCACCGTGTTCAGTTCCGCAATCGCCGTCTTCATGCTGGGTTCGATCGGCTGCGCGCTGTCGTCGTCGATCAACGATTTCGTCATCGCCCGCGTCATCCAGGGGATAGGCGGCGCGATGATGACGCCAGTCGGACGCCTGGTCCTGCTGCGCTCGATCGACAAAAGCGCATTGGTCACCGCGATGACATGGGTCACCGTGCCGGCGCTGATCGGCCCTGTGATCGGGCCGCCTCTCGGCGGCTTCATCACGACGTATTTCTCCTGGCACTGGATCTTCCTCATCAACATCCCGATCGGAGTGCTCGGCATCTTCATGGCGCTGCGCTACATCGACCCGATCCGTAGCGAGGAACACGAGCGCTTCGACCTCTATGGAATGTTTCTCGCCGGAGTAGGCGTTGGCGGCATCGCTTTCGGATTGTCGGTGGCCGGCCTTAATCTGCTGCCGTGGCCGCTGGTGGCCGCGCTGATCGTGATCGGCATCGCATCAATGACCCTGTACGTCATCCATGCCAAACGGACCGCCTCCCCTGTTCTGGATTTCAGCCTGCTGCGGCTGCCGACCATGTATGCTTGCGTCACCGGCGGCTTCATGTTCCGCGTCGGCATCGGCGCCTTGCCGTTCCTGTTGCCTCTTCTGATGCAGATCGGCTTCGGTCTGTCGCCGTTCCAGTCCGGTCTGGTGACATTCGCATCCGCTGCCGGCTCGATGGGTATGAAAACGCTCGCCGCGCGGATCATCCGTACTTTCGGATTCCGCAACATCATGGTCATCAACGCCGTGGTGAGTTCGTTCTTTCTGGCGGCCTGCGCCCTGTTCACGATCACCACGCCACTGCTGCTGATCATGATCATTCTGGTCGTCGGCGGATTCTTCCGCTCGCTTCAGTTCACGGCGATCAACACCCTGGCCTATGCCGAGGTTGATCCGGCGCGCATGAGCCGCGCCACGACGCTGGTCAGCGTCAACCAGCAACTGGCGATTTCGGCGGGTGTCGCCATCGGTGCGTTTTCAGTGGAATCGACTATGTGGTTTCATCACGCGACCGAGTTAAGCGCGGCCGACTTCGGCCCTGCGTTCCTGCTGGTCGCGATCATCTCCGCAGCGTCCGCCTATTTCTTCTTTCGAATGCCAGCTGACGCAGGCCACGAAGTTTCGGGGCGACGGATGGTCGTCATCTCCGATCCAACGCGGGAGTCGGAGGCTGAAGAAACCGCTGCCAGCGAAACCGCTTCCGCCCGCGACCAGAAACTCGGCTGACCATCGTCTCGAACGACGTTCAGCCGCCCGCACCGCCACGAAATCCCATCGCCAGCACATAGCGCTCCGATGAATCCTGCCGACTGGCCGCCGGCTTGACATGCCGGACGCTCGCATAGTCGCGCTTGAGTTGAGCAACGAGATCGGCATCCGCGCCGCTCTGGAACACCTTTGCGATGAAGGTCCCGCCGGGGTTCAGAACCTCGGCGGCAAATTCAGCCGCCGTTTCCACCAGTCCGATGATCCGCAACTGGTCGGTCTTGCGATGGCCAGTGGTGTTGGCCGCCATATCGGACATCACCACGTCGGCGCCGCCACCCATCATCTCCCGCAGTTTGTCCGGCGCAGACGCATCCAGGAAGTCGAGCTGTGCGAAAGTGACGCCGATGATTTCCGGCATCTCCAGGAGATCGATGGCCACGACCTTGCCCTTGCCGGCCGCCGCGCCCACCCGCTTGGCTGCAATCTGGCTCCAACCGCCCGGCGCAGCACCCAGATCGACAACGGCTTGTCCCGGCTTGAGGAAATGGAATTTGTCGTCCATCTCGATCAGTTTATAGGCCGCGCGCGAACGCAAGCCGTCGCGTTTTGCCTGCGCTACGTAGGGATCGTTGAGCTGCCGCTCCAGCCAGAGTTTTGAAGACAGCTTCCGTTTGCCGCCGCTCTTGACGGTGACGTGAAGCCGCCCGGTGGTATCCTTGGCCATATCGATTTGCTTGCTTTCAGAGAATGGCCAACGCCTAACACATCGCCGTGCGTTCGCACATCACGACGTGCGGATGGCGCCATCGTCGCGCATCATCTCGACCAGCATCCCTTCGCGCAATCCGCGATCCGCTACCCGCAATCGCGGCAGCGGGAATGCATCGCGGATGGCATCGAGGATGGCACAGCCGGCAAGCACGAGATCGGCGCGCTCGACACCGATGCAATTGTTGTCGGCACGTTGCTGGTAGGTCATGCCGAGCAGGTGCGCGATCACCGCAGTGATTTCGCGGTCGTTCATCCAGATTCCGTCGACCCGGCGGCGATCGTATCGCGGCAGTTTAAGATGAATACCGGCGAGCGTAGTGACTGTTCCCGAAGTCCCCAGCAGATGCATCGACTCGATATCGTCGCCATGTTCCGCAGCGAACGGCGCCACATGCCTGGCGACCTCCTGCACCATCAGGGCATAGGTATCCCGGGTGACCTCCTTACCGCCGAAGCGCTCTGCCAGCGTCACGACGCCGAGTGGAATCGACATCCAGGCCTTGGCGCGCGGCGTCCCATTTCCACCATTGTGATCGCGCTCCAGCCGCACCAGTTCGCTGGAGCCACCCCCGATATCGAACAGGATCGCACCCCGGCCTTGCGGATCGACCAGCGGCGAACAGCCGATCACGGCGAGCGCGGCTTCAGTTTCGCGATCGATCACTTCCAGTGCGATGCCGGTCTTGCTTTCGACCTGATGGCGAAACAGGTCCGCGTTGGAAGCCGCCCGGCACGCCTCGGTGGCGATCAGGCGTAGCCGGCGGGCGTTCCTGAATTTCATCTTGTCGCGGCACACGCTGAGTGCCGAAATCGCCCGGCCAATGGCGGCATCGCTGATGCGCCCGGTAACGGAGATGCCTTCGCCGAGGCGGATAATCCGGGAGAACGAGTCAATGACCCGGAATCCCTCGCCTTCCGGACAGGCGATCAGCAGGCGGCAATTGTTGGTGCCGAGGTCGAGCGCCGCATAGACATCCGAACCATTGGAAGGGTGCGGCGCGCCCTGCTCCGTTCCGACGATGGCTGTCAGGGACGATTGGTCCAGTCGTGCATGCGGCTCCGGACTGGCAATTTGCCGGGCGTCGTCAATCATACAAACCTGTCTCTCCGCGACCGGCAACGGCCGGCTAGGAGTTTCAATCTGGAATTTCAATTCACGGAAAGTCTACCAGCGTGGCGAGATGACGCAACCACAGCACGCAGCGCGTATGTCCAATCGGACGTTGTCGTTCCTCCCCGACTGCACTATTTGACTGGCTTGCCGTCACGCGCGGTGGCGCAAAATCAACCAAAATCAGCGATTTATGGACGTCAGCATGCAGGATCGCAGCTCCCCTCAGGCTATCGACAACGCTATTGCACTGCAAAAATTCGGTGTCGGTCAGCCGGTCCGCCGCAAGGAGGACGACACGCTGGTCCGCGGCAAAGGCAGATACACGGACGACTTCCAGCTCCCGAGCCAGGTTTACGCCTGGATCGTTCGCAGCACCCATGCGCATGGTCTGATCCGTGGCATCGACACCAGCGCGGCACGGGCCATGCCCGGGGTGCTTGGTATCTGGACCGGAGCCGACCTCACCGACTACGAACCCTACACCTGCGGATTGCCGCTGAAGAATCGCGACGGCTCGCCGCTGCATCAAACCAATCGGCTGCCACTGATGACCGATAAGGTGCGCTTCGTCGGCGACCCCGTGGCGTTCGTGGTGGCGGAGACACTCGCAGAGGCGCGCGATGCTGCGGAAGCCGTGGTCGTCGATATCGATCCGCTTCCGGCCGTCACCAGTGCGGAAGACGCTGCGGAGCCCGGCGCGCCGCAGCTCTACGATCACATCCCGAACAACGTGGCGCTCGATTACCACTTCGGCGACAGCGCTGCGATCGAGGCTGCGTTTGCCGGCGCGGCGCATGTGACGAAGCTCGACATCGTCAATACGCGCGTTGCGGTGGTGCCGATGGAGCCACGCTCCGCGCTCGCCAGCTTCGACAAGAAGACTGAGCGCTTCACGATCCAGATGCCGACCCAGGGCGTCGCCGGAAGCCATACCAACCTGGCCAAGAATCTGAAGCAGCCCAAAGACAAGGTGCGCGTATTGACCGCCAATGTCGGCGGCTCGTTCGGCATGAAGAACGTCAACTATCCGGAATACACCTGCATCCTGCATGCGGCGAAAGCGCTGGGCCGCCCGGTGAAATGGACCGACGAACGCTCGACCAGTTTCCTCTCTGACAGCCATGGCCGCGCCCAGAACATTCATGCCGAACTCGCGCTCGACAAGGATGGCCATTTCCTCGCCGTGCGCCTGAGCGGCTACGGCAATCTCGGCGCGTATATCACCGGCGTCTCACCGAGTCCGTTGTCGCTCAATACCGGCAAGAATCTCGCGAGCGTCTACCGCACGCCGCTGCTCGGCGTCGACATCAAGTGCGTCCTGACGAACACGACGCTGATGGGCGCCTATCGCGGCGCCGGGCGGCCGGAGGCCAACTACTTCATGGAACGGCTGATCGATCGCGCCGCTGACGAAATGAAGATCGACAGGCTTGCGCTGCGCAAGCGCAACTTCATCAAGTCATCGCAGATGCCGTTCAAGGCATCGTCGGGCGTCACCTATGACAGCGGCGACTTTCAGGGCGTCTTCGCGAAGGCATTGGAGATCGCGGACCATGCCGGCTTCGCCAAGCGCAAGCGGGAAAGCCGCAAGCGCGGTTTGCTGCGCGGCATTGCGATCGGCTCATATCTCGAAGTCACCGCCCCTCCGAGCCCCGAGCTCGGCAAGATCGTGTTCGAGGAGGACGGCGGCGTCCGCATGATTACCGGGACGCTGGATTATGGCCAGGGCCATGCCACGCCATTCGCGCAAGTCCTGTCAGCGCAACTCGGCGTTCCATTCGAAAGCGTTCGCCTGCAGCAGGACGACAGCGACGTCGTCCATACCGGCAGCGGTACCGGCGGTTCGCGTTCGATCACGGCAAGCGGTGTGGCGATCGTCGAAGCCTCAGCCAAGATCATCGAAAAAGGCAAGGTTGCAGCGGCGCACCTGCTCGAGGCATCCGAGGCCGATATCGAATTCGCCAACGGCCATTTCACGATCGCCGGCACCGATCGCAGCATCAATATCATCGATCTCGCCCGGCAATTGCGCGACAGCGGCGTGCCTGACGGAGTTCCCGCCTCGCTGGACGTCGACCACACCGCAACCGACATTCCGTCGACCTTCCCGAACGGCTGCCATGTCGCCGAGGTCGAGATCGACCCCGATACCGGCATGGTGCGCATCGTGCGCTACACCGGCGTCAACGATTTCGGCACCATCGTCAATCCGATGATCGTGGCGGGGCAACTGCACGGTGGTGTTGCCCAAGGCATCGGTCAGGCGTTGATGGAGCAAGTCAGCTACGACGACAACGGCCAACCCGTCACCGGCTCGTTCATGGACTATGCCATGCCGCGTGCCAGCGACATCCCGGCTATGGCCGTCGGCGATCACCCCTCACCGGCGAAATCCAATCCGCTCGGCACCAAGGGCTGCGGCGAAGCTGGTTGCGCCGGCAGTTTGTCCACCGTCGTCAATGCGGTGATCGACGCGCTGTCAGACTTCGGTGTCGATCACATCGATATGCCATTAACGCCTGAGCGGGTCTGGCGCGCCATTCATCGCGCGGGCAAATCGCACGCAGCCTGATTGCTCAGGCCGCCGCCTGTTCGCGCGGTTGATAGATGGCAATATGCTGGCAGTGCGCCACCGGCGTTTTTCCATTGGCAACGACCACCGCATCGAGTTCGACGAACCGATGGCCTTTCTTCTCGTAGTTCGCCGTGACCTTGGCGCGCGCCGCCAATGCGTCGCCAATCTTTGCCGCCGACAGAAGCTGCATGTTGCTGCCGACGTGAATCCAGGGCCCCAAGATCGCGTTCTGAACCAGTACCTGGTTCATGAGCCGCTGCAACACGCCCGGATGCACAAGACCATTCGCAGTGTAAATCGGATCGGCCTCGCGGACTTCCGCGAGATAATCTTTTAAAGCTGCCGCATCCCAGCTGCGAGACGCAGTACCCAGCCACTTGCCCAACGCGTACGAGTCAGCATTGACCGGCGCGCGTGTCGCGACAGCAGGTGTGTCCGGGAAGCCATCGAGCGATACCGGTTCGACGGCGCCTGGCAACGAGGCGCTGCCAGTGGCGCAAAGCTGCCCACGGCTCTCGACGCGGATCGCCAGCTGATCGCCCTGGACCTCCGCGATGACGTCGGTCATTTCGCCGTCGTAGACCGGCTTGACGAACCGCCCGTCGATACGGCCGCGCTCAAGAAAATCGCGTCCCCAATTGGAAACCGCTGGATGCATCATGTAAGCAAGAATCTCGACGCCCGGCACCAGACCGCCGCTGAAGCCGAAACGCTTCGCCACGGTATCGTCGTGCATCTTGTTTTCGGATTGCTTGGCCGTGTTGTAGGCGGAAACACGATAAGTTTCGGGGGAACTGGGCATTCTTGCTGCTGCCTTTCTGGATCAATTTCCTCGCCTGCAATGGTACGCGAAGAAAATGGCTTAGCAAGCTTGATCGGACGTCGTTTTTCTCGCATTCCCGCCAACAATCGCATACACACTGCGCTAATTCTCCACCGCACGGAATGATCACGCCTTTGAGCCAAACCCGCATCTATATCGACGCCGACGCGTGTCCCGTGAAGGACGAGATTTATCGCGTCGCGGGTCGTCACCGAGTGCCGGTCAGCGTGGTTGCGGGTAACTTCATCCGCATCCCGCAGGATCCGTTGATCGAGCGGATCGCCGCCGGCAGCGGCATGGATGCGGCCGACGACTGGATTGCGGAGCGCGCGACCAAGGGCGATATCGTGGTGACTTCCGATATTCCGCTGGCCAGCCGCTGCGTGAAAGCGGGTGCCATCGTCATCGCGCCGACCGGAAAACCCTTCACCGAAGAGTCGATCGGCATGACCCTGGCAGTGCGCAATCTAATGACCGACCTGCGCTCCAGTGGCGAAGTCACCGGCGGCCCGTCATCGTTTTCGCCACGCCATCGCTCGGCGTTCCTGTCGGCGCTCGATCAGGCCATCCGCCGCATTCAACGCACGCAGGCCACGTAACACACCAGACAGCATCGAGAGACCATGGCGCCTCCCCTGATCCAGTTGAAAGACATCGCCCTGACATTCGGCGGAACGCCGTTATTGTCGGGTATCGAACTGTCTGTGTCGGCGGAGGAGCGCGTCTGCCTGATCGGCCGTAACGGCTCGGGCAAATCGACCCTGCTGAAGATCGCCGCAGGTCTCGTGGAGCCCGACAGCGGCAGCCGTTTCGTCCAGCCGGGCGCGACAGTGCGCTACCTGCCGCAGGAGCCTGATTTTTCCGGTGCAGCCACGACGCTGGCATATGTCGAGGCAGGTCTGGGGCCCGGCGACGATCCGTACCCCGCGCGTTACCTGTTGGAGCAACTCGGCCTGCACGGCGACGAAAATCCCGAATCCCTGTCGGGCGGTGAGGCGCGACGCACCGCGTTGGCGCGCGCATTGGCGCCATCGCCGGATATTTTGCTGCTGGACGAACCGACCAATCATCTCGATCTGACCACCATCGAATGGCTCGAAGCCGAACTCGCCTCGCGACGCAGCGCGCTTGTTCTCATCAGCCATGACCGGCGCTTCCTCTCCAACCTGTCGCGCAGCACCGCCTGGCTCGATCGGGGCCAGATCCGGCGTATCGAGCGCGGCTTCGGCGCGTTCGAGGAATGGCGCGACGAGGTTCTCGCGGAAGAAGAACGCGACCAGCACAAGCTTGACCGCAAGATCGTCGCCGAAGAGCACTGGCTACGCTACGGCGTATCCGGACGGCGTAAGCGCAACGTCAAGCGCCTCGGCAACCTGCACGCGCTCCGCGCCCAACGACGCGACTATCGCGGCGCGACCGGGAGTGCCAACCTCGCCGCCGCCGAAGCCGACAAATCCGGCAAGCTGATTATCGAGGCCAAAGGCATTGGAAAGTCATACGGCGAGCGCGCCATCGTCGACAATTTCTCGATCCGCATTCAACGGGGCGACCGCATCGGCATTGTCGGCCCCAATGGCGCCGGCAAGACGACGCTGATCAACCTCCTGACCGGCGCCAACCCGCCGGATAGCGGCACCATCCGCTTCGGCGCCAATATCGAGATGGCAACACTGGATCAGCATCGCGAGAGTCTCGATCCGAAATCAACGCTGGCCGAAGCTCTCACCGGCGGCCGTGGCGATCACGTCATGGTCGGCGGCACGCCGAAGCACGTTGTCAGTTACATGAAGGACTTCCTGTTCTCACAAGAGCAGGTCCGCACGCCACTGGAAGTACTATCGGGCGGCGAGCGTGGCCGCCTGATGCTGGCGCGCGCACTGGCCAAGCCTTCCAATCTGCTGGTGCTGGACGAGCCGACCAACGACCTCGATCTCGAGACCCTCGATGTTCTGGAGGAAATGCTCGGCGATTATCAAGGCACCGTTATCCTCATCAGCCACGACCGCGATTTTCTCGACCGCGTGGTGACGTCGGTGATCGTGCCAGAGGGCCAAGGCCGCTGGATCGAATATGCCGGCGGCTATTCGGACATGCTGACCCAACGCGGCGCCGATCTGCAGCGCGCGGCACCGAAGCCGCCGACCGATAACACGATCCAGACAGCGAAAGCGCCAAAAGCCCCTACGGTCGGCAAGCGCCGCCTCAACTTCAACGAAAAGCACGCGCTGGAGACGTTGCCGAAGACGATCGAAAAGCTTCACGTTGAGATTGCGAAGCACCAGAAATTGCTCGATGATCCCGATCTCTACAGCAAGGATCGAAAGAAATTCGATCACGCTTCGCAAGCAATCGCCGCGGCGCACGAAAAGTTACAAGAAGCCGAAGACAAATGGCTCGAACTTGAAATGCTGCGCGAAGAAATAGAGCAGGCCTAAGGGATATCGTTAATGACCACCGCACTCGCCGCCAAAATCGCACGCGACTACGGCACACCTGCTGCAGTCATCGACATGGATCGCGTCGAGCGCAACATTGCACGCGTCCAAGCCGCCTGTGATGCTGCAGGCGTCGCCAATCGACCACACATCAAGACCCACAAGAGCCCCGTCCTTGCGAAACTGCAGATCGCGGCGGGCGCACGCGGCATCACCTGCCAGAAGCTCGGTGAGGCGGAGGTGATGGCGGATGCCGGCATCGACGATATTCTCATCAGCTATAATCTACTCGGCGACGAGAAAATGGCACGGCTCGGCGCGCTGCGCGCCAGAACCAACGTCACCGTGGCTGCGGACAACCCGGTCGTGGTCGCCGACCTCACCAAGGCTGCAGCAGCCGCAGGCCGCTCACTGCCCGTGGTCGTCGAATGCGATACCGGCCGCAAGCGCGCCGGCGTCGAGACTGCGGCTGAAGCCATTACGTTGGCGCGCACTATTTCAACTTCGCCGGGCCTCACGTTTTCCGGCTTCATGATGTATCCGACCGAGACCGGCTGGCCGCAGGCGCAGGCCTTTTTCGACGAAGCGCTGGCGGGTGTTCGTGCGCTCGGTCTCGATCCGGCGATCGTTTCCACCGGTGGCACGCCGAACATGAAGAACATCGGCCAATTGCAGGGCGCGACCGAACATCGTCCCGGCACCTATATCTACAACGACCGCATGCAGGTTGCGGCCGGCGTCGCGAGTTGGGACGACTGCGCGCTCAACATCTATTCGACCGTGGTAAGCCGCGCCGGTCCGGATCGCGGCATTCTCGATGCCGGCTCCAAGACGCTGACGGCCGATACCGGCGGCCTCGACGGTTACGGGCTTATCCTCGAACACCCCGAAGCGAAAATCGTCCGTTTTGCGGAGGAGCACGGCTTTCTCGACCTGTCGCGCAGCAACACGCGGCCGAATATCGGCGACGTGGTGCGCATCGTGCCGAACCATGTCTGCGTCGTCGTCAACATGCTCGATGAGATGATCATGGTCAGAGGTGACGAGATCATCGGCATCCTGCCGGTCGCCGCGCGAGGCAAGCTTCGGTAATCTATTTCCCGAGCAACTTGAGCACACCGCGTCCGGCTGCCGCACCAGTCGCGAACGAAGCCTGCAACAGGTAACCGCCCGTCGGTGCCTCCCAATCCAACATCTCGCCGGCGGCAAAAACGCCTGGCAACCGGCGCAGCATGTAGTCCTCGTCGAGTTCGTCGAATGAGATTCCGCCCGCGGTCGATATGGACTTTTCCAGTGCCGAGGCCCTGGTCAGAACAATTTCAACGTGATTGATCAGCGCTGCCACCGCCTCCGGCGACATCGCGGACAGCGAGACACCAGATGCCATCGCAACCTCCTGCAGCAGACCGGTCCCAACGGGTGATAGCCCAGCCGCCTTACGCAGAAATGTCGAAAAAGATTGCTTGCCGCGCGGTTCAGACAGCCGCCGCACAAGCCGATCGCGATCGAGATCGGGCCGCAACGAGACGCGCAACGTCGCCTGCCCCGATGCCGCAATTTCATCGCGCAACGCAGCGGAAAGCGCGTAGATCGCACCGCCTTCGATTCCATCGCGGGTCAGAACCGCTTCCCCGCGAATGCTGTGCGAGCCGAAAGTGAGCTGGATCGTTTTCAACGGCTGCCCGGCGAAACGGGCTTTGAACACGTCGGACCACGCAACCGCGAAACCGCAATTGGCGGGACGCAGCGGTGCAATGGCAACGCCGCGCTGCGCCAGAACTCCCGACCAGCCGCCATCCGATCCCAACCGCGGCCAACTCGCGCCACCCAGCGCGAGCACGGTCGCCGATGCCGTCACCGACTGTAATCCATCAGGTGTCTGAAACAGCACGCGCCCCTCGCTGTCCCAACCGGTCCAGCGATGACGCAGCTTTAGTTGCACGCCCATCGCATCGAGCCGTTGCAGCCACGCGCGCAACAGCGGCGAGGCTTTAAACGCCTCGGGGAACACGCGACCGCTACTGCCGACGAACGTCGGCTGTCCAAGCTTCTCGCTCCATTCGCGCAAGGCGCTTGGCGGAAACGCGTCAACAGCAGAAGACAGCCGCGCCGCCGCCTCGCCATACCGTGCAAGAAATGGCGGCAATGGCTCGCTGTGCGTGAGGTTGAGCCCACCCCTGCCGGCCATCAGAAACTTCCGGCCCGCCGATGGCATAGCGTCATAGATCGTGACGCGCGCACCGCCGCGCGCGACCACTTCAGCCGCCATCAGGCCGGCCGGACCGGCACCGATCACCGCCACTTCCGTGTCGACAGGTGTAGCCATGGCGGGAGTTTAGGCGGGAACGGCGCTGCCGTGCAGCCTACTTCGTGAGCTTGATCCCGGCAGCTGCGGCGGCCTGCTCGACATATTTCTGGGTTTGCTGAAACGCCCCCTCGAGTGGGCGAGCCTTCGACATATCCGCGATCTCGTTGAAATGCGCCGCAATCGCGTCCGGCGTCCATTCGGCCTGCGGAAGGTTGATGCCTTCGCTTTCCAGAATTTTGATCACCGCAAACGAGCCCGCGCCGGCCCCCATGATGGTGCGCGTCGGAGCATCCTCACCAAGCAGAAACAGCACGGCCGGCGTGATCGCTTCAGGCTTCATCAACCCCAGCGCCTGCGCCGGCAGCAACTCTTCGGTCATGCGCGTGGCAGCCGTGGGTGAAATGGTGTTGACGCGAATGTTGGTCTTGCGCCCCTCTTCCGCCAGCACGTTCATCAGGCCGACCATGCCGGATTTCGCCGCGCCGTAGTTGGCCTGGCCGAAATTGCCGTACAGGCCCGACGACGATGTTGTGATGACGATGCGGCCATAGTTACGCGCGCGCATGCCGTCCCACACCGCCTTGCAGCAGTAGAACGTGCCGGTGAGGTGCACATCGAGAACTTTAGCGAAGTCCGCGACCTCCATCTTGCCGAACGACTTGTCGCGCAGAATGCCGGCATTGGCGCAAAGCAGATCGACGCTGCCCCACTTTTCGGTTGCTTTCGCGACCATCGCCGTGACCTGCTCGAAATTCGAAACGTCGGCGCCGTCGGCCATCGCCTCGCCGCCCGCCTTGCGGATTTCCTCGACCACCGTTTCTGCAGCGGTCATCGAACCGCCGGTGCCATCGCGCGCGCCGCCGAAATCGTTGACCACCACTTTCGCACCACGCGCCGCGAGGCCAAGCGCATGCTCGCGGCCGAGACCATTACCGGCGCCGGTGACGATGGCGACGCGTCCGTCAAATCTGATTGTCATGATTGCAAGTCCTGAAGTTAGGCAGTCCTGAAGTTCAAGCGAAGTACATGAGGCCAAGCCAGTCGGCGACCAGCGCCGGCTTGGACTCGCCATCGATCTCGACACTGACGCTGGTGCGCGACAGCAGTTCTTTCGGCGAACGCATCTTGGCCTCGGTGAGCGTGAAACGCCCGCGCACCTGCGAACCCGCCTTGACGGGAGAGACGAAGCGCAGCTTATCGAAGCCATAGTTGACGCCCATGGCCACGCCGTCGATCTTCGGCAGCGCCTCATAGGAGAATACGCTCAGCAGCGACACGGTGAGAAACCCGTGTGCGATGGTGGCGCCGAATGGCGTTTCGCGCGCGGCTCGTTCGGGATCAATATGGATGAATTGGTGATCTTCAGTCGCATCGGCAAAAACGTCGATTCGCTTTTGATCCACCTTGTGCCAGGATGAAACACCAACTTCCTTGCCGACCATGCCCATATAAGCGTCGCGCGTAACCAAAGAGCTCATTCCACCACCACTGTCCGTTCAATTCGGGCAGCAGTTTCCACACAATGCGGCGATGGCCAAGCTATATTTTCACGCACGAACGAATATCGGCTGTACCTTTCGCGGTCAGGTCCCGGAAGCACCGGCCGAACGCAGCGCCTGCAATTCCGGGAAATCCTCTTCACGGAATTCCGTGCCCCGCAGCTTGTCGCTGCGATCGTTCTCATGTTCGAGGCGGCGCAGATGCACTCGGCGAATTTTGCCCGAAATGGTCTTGGGCAGTTCGGTTACGAGTTCGATCCGCCTGATCCGCTTGAAGGGCGCCAGACGCGTATGGACGTAGCGGAAAATCGAGACGGCGGTTTCCGCCGATGGTTCGGCACCGGCAGTTAACAACACATAAGCCTTTGGCAAAGCCAAGCGAATTGGGTCGGGTGTCGGCACCACGGCTGCCTCGGCCACCAGATCGTGCTCAAGCAGAATGCTCTCGAGTTCGAACGGGCTGATGCGATAATCCGAAGACTTGAACACATCGTCAGCGCGTCCGACGAATGTGAGATAGCCATCGTCGTCCACGAACACCACATCGCCGCTGCGATAGATATCGCCGTCGGCACCGCTCACTTTACCGTCGTCCGTTTGATAGCCTTGCATCAGGCCGGCCGGGCGGTCGGCGCCAAGCGCAAGCGCTACCTCGCCTTCCGTTGCCGGATTGCCGTCGGCATCCACGACCTTGATCCTATAGCCCGGCATCGGCCGCCCCATCGAACCCACCTTCAGGCGCTGGCCCGGTGAATTGCCAGCCACAGCAGTGGTCTCGGTCTGGCCGTAGCCGTCGCGGATGGTCAGACCCCAGGCGGACTTTACCTGATCGATCACTTCCGGATTAAGCGGCTCGCCCGCTCCACAGACTTCGCGCAGCGACACCTTGAAGTCGGCGAGCTTCTCCTGAATGAACAGACGCCAGACTGTCGGCGGTGCGCATAGTGTCGTTACACCACAGCGCCCGATGGTGGCGAGCAGGCTCTTGGCATCGAACCGCGGCTGATTGACCACGAACACGGTTGCGCCCGCATTCCATGGCGCGAAGAAACAGCTCCAGGCATGCTTGGCCCAGCCCGGCGATGAAATATTGAGGTGAATGTCGCCCGGCTGCAGGCCAAGCCAGTACATCGTCGACAATCCGCCGACGGGATAACTGCGCTGGCTGTGTCGCACCAGCTTCGGCTTCGCCGTCGTACCCGAGGTGAAATACAGCAGCATCGGATCGTCGGCGCGCGTCGGTCCATCGGGCTCGAACGTCTCCGGGAATTCGGCGGACTTGTCGAACGCCATCCAGCCATCTCGTGCTGGGCCGGCGACGACGCGTGTCAGACCGCTATCGCCCAGCGCAGCAAACTTCGCCACCTGGTCTTCCGCGGCGACGACGGCCTTCGCGCGTCCCCGGTCCAGCCGGTCGCGCAACTCGTCCGGCGTCAGCAGCGTCGTCGCGGGAATGATGACGACGCCGAGCTTGATGCAGGCCAGCATGGTCTCCCACAGCGGCACGACATTGCCGAGTAGCAGCAACAAGTGATCGCCGCGCTTGAGGCCCTGTGCGCGCAGGAAATTCGCCACCTGATTGGAGCGTCGCGACAGTGTCGCGAACGACAGTTTCGTGTCCGTATTGCTGGCTGTGTCGACGATCCAGAGGCCGGGCCTGTCCTTGCTCTGCGGATCGCGGGCAAGGTCGGCGTCGAACCAATCCAGCGCCCAGTTGAACGTGGTCTGGTCGGGCCATTTGAATCCGGCTACCGCCTTGTCATAGTCCGTCCTATTTTGCAGGAGGAAAGCGCGCGCCTCTTGAAATGTCGTCATCGCAACACCCCTTATCGCTTGGCAGCCATCTCGCGCAGGTAATGAATAATGCCTGAGAAATCCGTGCCGCCGTGCCCCGCCTTCTCGAAGGCAGCGTAAATCTCTTCGGCGTGTGCGCCCATTGGGGTTGCCGCACCGCTCGCCTTGGAGGCTTCCTGCGACAACCGCAGATCCTTCAGCATCAGCGCTGCAGCAAAGCCCGGCTTGTAATCGTTATTGGCGGGCGACGTCGGCACCGGTCCAGGCACCGGGCAATAGGTGGTCAGCGACCAGCATTGGCCAGACGAGGTCGAGGCGACATCGAACAGCGCCTGATGCGACAGGCCCAGCTTTTCCGCCAGCGTGAAGGCTTCGCTGACTCCGATCATCGAGATGCCGAGGATCATGTTATTGCAGATCTTGGCCGCCTGCCCCGCACCGGCTTTACCACAATGAACGATCTTCTTGCCCATCGCTTCAAGGATCGGCTTGGCTGCTGCAAACGCCTTGTCATCGCCGCCGCACATGAAGGTCAGCGTCGCCCCCTTGGCGCCGCCAACGCCGCCCGATACCGGTGCATCGACCGATGCGATGCCCTGCTTCGCGGCGAGCCCATGGGCCTGCACCGAACTTTCGACATCGATGGTCGAACAATCGATGATCAACGCGCCCTTGGGGATGGACGGCAGGACTTCCGTCCACACTCCGACGACATGCTTGCCGGCCGGCAGCATGGTGACGGCCACCTGCGCATCCTTTACGGCATCGAGCGCCGTATTCGCGATCGAAACGCCATCGGCCCGCGCCGCATCGCGTGAGGCCGCGACCAGATCGAAGCCCTGAACCTTGTGTCCAGCCTTGACGAGATTTGCGGCCATCGGGCCACCCATGTTGCCGAGGCCGATGAATGCGATATTCGCCATGACGTTTCCTCTGATTGTTACGTTTCTTAGCCTGGAAAGACCAGATCATCCTTCCCCAAAGGGGCAAGGTACCTTGCGACGATCTCCGGTGTCACGTCTTCAATGCGTTCCGGAGACCATTTTGGTTTGTGATTCTTGTCGATGATCGCGGCATGAATGCCTTGAACGAAATCCTCGCTCCTGAACACTTCAAGCGCCGCGCGATATTCACGCACTAGGCACTCCTGGAGCGACGCCGCACCACGTGCCAGGCGAAGCAGTTTCAGCGTCACCTTGAGACCGCGCGGCGATTTTTCGCGCAGAGCTGTCAGCGTGGCCTTCGCGAAATCCGAGTCGTTCCGCTCCAGAGCGGCGATTATTTCCTCGACGGTGTCGTGACCGAATGCGCTGTCGATCAATGCCTGTTGCCGAGCCGCCGGCCCCGGCTCTGCAGCAGCCATGAACCGCTTGATGACCACCGTCGTTGCGTCTGCGCTGACATCCGGCGGCAGTTCGGTGAGTGCCGCGCGCAACGCCGGCCAGTCGTCGGTCGAGATCAGCACATCACCGAGACCCGTATGGATTGCATCCGGGCCGTTGGCCGTCTTTCCGGTCAATCCGAGATAGGTGCCGGTTTCGCCTGGTACGCGGGACAGAAGCCATGTGCCGCCGACGTCGGGGAAAAAGCCGAGGCTTACCTCGGGCATCGCCACCCTGGTCTTTTCCGTCACGATGCGATGACTGGCGTGCC
>JANINJ010000081.1 GCA_024508855.1 Xanthobacteraceae bacterium | reverse complement strand
ATGGAGCCCCGGTTCTGATTCCATCAGAACCGGAAAGGCTCTACGCGTCCTTCATGTAGTAGTTGGCGCGCTTGCCGAGCGCGATGCGCCGCAGGATGCGACGCATCGTCAGCGAGCTTCGCAACGGCTGGATGGCCCTCGTCACCGGTCGATAGAACGCAAGCTTGAGCGCGTCGAAGGCAGGCAGCGCGCCCGGCGGCTTCTGCGGCAGGCCGATGCCGCGCAGCATCGAATTGAAGAAGTACAGGTCGTTGATACGGCGCACTTCCTTCGTCTTCCACGTGATCGCCATCGAGATCGAAAACTGGCCCGCGGTGCGCACCCAGTGCGGCCACTGATAGGGGACGTAGCAGCCGTCGCCGCCGAACATGTGAAATTCGATTCCCTGGCCGTTCAGCCGGTCGTCATATTTCAGGTTGCGGTGCTTGGTCATCGAATGCTCGATGTCGTCTTCGGACGCGATCGAGCGGTCGCTGTTGTCGAAGATCGTGAAAAACTTCTCACCATGAATCTGGACGAAGAAGTTGTCTTCGCTGTCGAGATGGAACGGCGTGGTCGAGTTCGGCGACGATACGAAGATGAAACCTTCGATCTGTTCGAAGCCGGCATCCGACAAGCTGTTCGCGCCGCGCGCGCGTGCGACCGACAGCAGCGTATCTTCCAGCAGCTTGCGATAGACCGGTGATTTCTCGACGCGCTTGAGCACCATCCAGGCACCCGCGGTCTCGATCCGCTTCACCACTTCGACCGGATCGAGATCGATCGTGGGAATGGCATCGGGGTCCTGGCCGATGGCGACGTTGCCGGAATTGTATTCGATCAGGTCGCGGGGCAATTCGCCGGCGAGCTTGGCGAGCTGCGGCAGCGACAGGAGCGGGTGGCCGGCCAGCCGATGCCGGATCGCGAACGGCTTCAACGGAAAATCTTTCTTGAGAGAGTCGTTGGCCGCAGTGATCACCGGCGCAATATCGCTCACGGCATTCATTTGGATTTCTCCTGATGCTTACGTATGAAATGAACGATGCGGCGCGCCGGCTCGCGGATCGACTTGCGCAGCGAAAGCGCTGCCCGCACGGCAGCAACGGCAGGGTCGTTCCGCCGCAGTGGAATCAGGACATCGCCGATCGCAAGGCGGCCCCGCCAGATCGGCTCGATCATCGAATGACCGGCATTGGCGGTTGAATCGGCCATTGCGATGGCCGGATCGGCACACAGATGGCGCGTCAGCTCGAGCGTGAGCTGCACTCCCGGCGAGAAGCGGGCAAAGGTTTCATCGACACCGAGCTTGAAATAGAACGCCCGATCCTGATGTCGCAGCACGACCGCCGCCGCAACGGGCGTCGTGCCTGCATGCAGCGAGATGATTTCGCATTGTCCGCGCGCTGCGAGCGCAACCGTCGCCGCACGGATGAATGCGGCGTCACCGGGATCCTGTGCGAGCGCGGTACCACGCTGGCCCTTCCAGCCGCTCATCTCCAGCGTAAGGAACGTCTCGAGTGTCTGCGCGACCTCGTCGGCGGTACGAGCGACACGAAAATCCACGTCGCCGTGATCGGCAAGACGATTGCGCTGCCGTCGCAGCTCTTTCAATTTCTTGCTGCCCAGGGCATCGCGCAGCAACTGGTCCGGATCGCCGGTCGCATCGAGACAGGCGCGGGCGTGAGACTGCAGGATTTCGGGCTTCAAATCCTGCTCCGCGAGTGCGGCTTCGAAAGCCTTGAGCGTGGCGCCGTCCGTCGTGACGTCGCGCAGGACGATCGCGCACGCACCGCTTTCGCGCGCTTCGTTCATCAGCGCGGCAGCGGCATTCGTTGCCGACATGCGATCGAGCAGGGGAGTGCCGAGCGCGCCATATGGATCGGCACTCACCAGCGCCGACAGCGGAATGCGATAAGCCTGCCAGAGTGAAACAACCGGAAGCAGGGCGGTGAGATGCTTGCCGTCGGCGGCATCGGTCCATGCAGCAAGCGCGGACGCGTCGGTGCGCCCACGCGCCGACGCACTGACGGCCAATTCCCAATCGGCAAGAAAATAGCCGTTGGGCTCGACGGCGCGATCTGCGAGCGCGTGCCACTGTGCGGCTGGAATTGCGGCAAGGGCAGGCAACACATCGGTCTCCCGTGTCGCAACGGTGCTACGCGGTGCAACCCCGGTCTTGCTTGATCGGCGACGTGCGCTCGTCGGTTCGGCGATTTCAGCCAAGTCTCATCCCCATGCCCAGCTAGCTGCGACACGCCGGATAGGCGGCGTTGTCGATCCGCCGTGTTTGATGGACGAACCTTATGCGAAACACTTCAATATAGGGTTGGCATATCCGCGTAAATTACGTGACGACCTTAAAGGGCTGTTAACGGTGCCGGATCGTCCCGCATGTGGGCATCCGATGCAACCGGAAAGGCTGCAATCGCTGTGACTCGCGCGGTGCTACATAGCGCCGCAATGTGGAGAAGGGCGAAGTCTGCCGGTCGTCTTTCCTTGACGAACAATTGACTGCAGCGGGCTCCGGCTTCGATTACGTTGCGCAGATTAATTCAATTACGTCGCTTCCCGAGTGAACACGATGCATGATCCGACCTCTGCAACGACGGTGGGCGTTATGGCTATGAGAAAACTTGGTACGGCAGACCGGAAGTCGCCCCGCAGCGTATGGACCCGCACAGCGAGAACTGCCGTCGCCGCACTGCTCCTGTTGGCAGCCCCCGCCTATGCGCAAATGGGGGGCGGCAAGCATCATCGTGACGGAGACCAGAAGGGCGCAGCCCAAAAGCCGAAGGTCGACGAAAAGGCTTACAAGGCCGCGCTGGAGCGAATTCCAGATCCCAAGGAAAAATACGATCCGTGGGGTGTCGCGCGGGCGCCGGATGCCGCCAAGATATCCAGCAAGGCGTCGAAAAAGGCTGCGAAATAAGACGCCGCGTTATTCGTTGATCCAAGGCGTGAGCCCATAAATTTGAAGCAGTCGACGGACATCCCGGCCGGCATCGAGCGCTTCTCCATCCAAAACATGTCGCCGGACCTCACACATGCGGTGATGTGAACTTCTGTTTCACATCACCGGCGCGCGACGTCACAGAGGGCTTTCGTCAAAGCGGACGCGCGCGGCATGGATATCGGAATAACGACGATCGGCCCAATCGACGAGGCTCGCCATCGGTTCAAGCAAGGATTGGCCCAGCGGCGCCAGACGATATTCGACGCTTGGCGGCTTGGTCGCGTAGACATGGCGGGTGATCAATCCGTCACGCTCCAGATCGCGCAAGGTCTGGGTGAGCATGCGCTTGGAGATGTCGCGGATGGCGCGGCGAAGCTCGCTGAAGCGCTGCGGCCGCGTCGCGAGCGTCATGATTACGAGCACGCTCCACTTGTCGCCGATGCGGTCGAGCACATCGCGCACCGGGCAGCATACGGGTTCTGCCGACTGGGCGTCGTCCGATTGAAACCGGCTGAATCGCTCGATCACGCTCAATGCGGTGCCCATGCGGGTTCTCCTGATCTCTCCAGGTAACAAAAACCTGCCTCCTTGCGGCGCAAGAAGCAGGTCTCTAATTGAGACCTGTCCTCAAATATAGACCTTAGAGAGCCAGGAGAAAACAGATGTTTTTGGTCACGGGAATTACGGGAAAAGTCGGCGGCGCGACGGCAAGGCATTTGCTGGCGCAAGGCAAGAAAGTCCGTGCGCTGGTGCGCGACCGCGCCAAGGCGGCAAGCTGGATGGAGCAAGGCGTGGAACTGGTGGACGGCGACTGGAACGACACGGCAGCGATCGAGCGGGCGCTTGATGGCGTCGACGGCGCGTTCGTCATGCTGCCGGCAGTCTGGGCTCCCTCGCCGGACTTCAAGGAAGCCAAGGGCGTCATCGCGAACTATGTCGCGGCGCTGACCAAGGCAGCGCCGCCGCGGGTCGTCGGGCTCTCGTCGATGGGCGCGAACCGGACCAGCGGGCTGGGGATGATCACGGCCCTGTCGTTGCTCGAGCAAGGATTTCGGAAACTGACGTCGCCGGTCGCTTTCGTGCGCGCCGGCGGGTTCTTCGAGAACTTCCTGTACGGCTTGCACGTCGCCCAGGGTGGCACGCTCCCGGTTTACTACAATCCGACCAGCCGGAAATCGACGATGGTTGCGACGAACGACATCGGCGCCGAGGTGGCGACGCTGCTGACCGGGCCGGCGTGGTCGGGGCATCGCGTCATTGAACTTGGTTCGATGGTCAGCGCGGATGAAGTCGCAGCGCAACTCGGCGATGTCATGCAGCGCGACGTCAAGGCCTTCGCCGTCCCGCGCGCCGGGTGGCCGGCGGCGTTCGAGCAGCTCGGCATCCCGAAGGGCCAAACCGGACCGGCCGAAGCGATGTTCGAGGCCGTCAACGCTGGCTGGATGGACCTCGGCGTCGCTGGCACGGAGCACGTCGCCGGCAAAACGCCTCCCCGCGATGTCTTCGCGGCAGCCCAGCAGGCCACCACGGCGTAGGTCCGCGGATCTGCGATGAGATGCGATTTCCAGAACCGCTCCGGAAATTCGCATCTCTTTCGGAATGAATGCATCGCATCGGCCGTCTCTTGGCGCGACCACATAAGTCTTCCGCGGAAACATCAGAAAAGGTTGAACAAATGTCAAAGATTTCCTGGCGCCAGGTTTCAGCCTTGGCACTGGCAGCTTTCTTCGTCGTGGGATCGCTCAGCAACATCTTCGCCCCCGGGTCTATCTACGGGGAATATCTGCGGTGGGGATATCCGCACTGGTTTCATTTCGTGACTGGATCGCTGGAGCTTGCGACCGCTGTACTGCTGGTACAGGCACGGACGCGGGTATGGGGCTCGGCGCTTGGGTGCGCCGTCATGTTGGCGGCGCTCGCGACCGTCATTCTCCACGGCGAATACGGGCACGGGGTGCCGCCGCTTATCGTCGCGGCACTGTCAATAGCCGTCGGCTGGATCGCCTGGCCAAAGCGGCTTCCCAGCTCCTCCGGTTTCGCTGGTTGAAGGCATCGGCTTGGACGTGATCAAGCGTCCAACCCGAGCCTCGAATTTGGCTGCGCGCTAATGGATCCCCGCCCTAATCGAATGCGACGCCCATCTGGCTGCCGTCCCGCCATACGGGCCGGCAGCGGCGCGTCAATTGGTCGGCGCGGATCACGAGCGTGAACGACGACGGCAAGCCCAGCGGATTGTCGAGGTCGATGCGCGCGCCGTTCGGCGACAGGTTGCGCACCGTGCATCCGACGCCGCCGCCTGCATAGGCGATGGCGCCGGTTTTCAGAACTCGCCGTCTTGGTACTGCCCTGCGTTCGATCATGGCCGTCGTCCGTCTGCCGGAACCTGTCACCACACTACCAGAGGGCAATTGCTGACGCGTGAAGGTCGCCGGCTCCAGGGACGGGCAGGGATTCAGAACCGGTTTACCATGATGGATCCGTGGCGCTCCGGCGTCATGGATCGCATCCCTGTCACAGCATGGCGAAGGCGCTGGAAACCATCGCTACCGGCTTGTTGTCGGTGGCGCTCGAGAGCGTGACGCGGCCGAAACTCATGGTGCGGCCGAGACGGACGACGCGCGCGTCCGCCAGCACGTCGGACGATGACACCGCCTTGAGGAAATGCGTGGTCTGGTCGACCGTGGTCATCGGCCGGAAGCCGCTCGACGCCGACAGGATCGCCATCACCATCGACGTGTCGGCGAGCGCCATCAACGCCTGTCCGCAGACGATACCGCCGTGCCTGCACAGACGATCCGAGAATGCCATCCGCAACACCGCGCCGGGCTGCCAGTCTGCCGCGGCGTCGGGAGGCGGAGAGGTCTCGATGCGGGCTACGGTCAGTCCGAGGTCCTGCACCCACGGAGCGAACACCTCGCCAAGCACGCGCGTCGCGTCGTCGAGAGTGAATTCGGCCTTGGCTTGCTCCGCTTGCATCGAGGGCATCCTGTCTGGTGATTGGCACGGAACGCGAGCATAGCGCAGAATACCGCGGGTTCGTGTAGAGCGTTTTCAAGCGAAGTGGATACCGGTTCGCGTGAAGAAAACGCGTCACATCAAAATCATGGAACCCCGGTTCTGATTCCGTCAGAATCGGAAAGACTCTAGTGCCGGTTCCAGCGATCACGAGCTGTTTTCGGAGGCCAGCTTGAAAGCGCGAGGTTAGCCGGTAAAATGCAGCCAGTCGTGCGTGAGGGGGGAGCGAGTATGTCCCGGCGATTGGCCATTGTGTTCAGCTTGATTGTCCTTGGCCTCATGCTCAATGGCTGTACTAAATGCGGCCCGATCTGGGACGATTGGCAGGCCCCCAAATCTTGCCGGTCCTGATCTGGCCGGCGTCAATCACCAGAGGTCTGGTCGCCATGGGCTCGCGGGCGTGGCGGGCGGCCAATCGGTGGTTCGGCGCGTTTGCCTATACGGAGTGTTTTAAATGAAGGTCCTTCGTGCCGCGGCACTGTTGGGGTTGTTGATCGGTCCGGCGGCGGCCCACGCGCAATCGCCGAACATCAACCTGATCCCCGAGCTGAAATCCAAGACGCCGGAAGAGATCGAGCGGGATAAGCAGCTCGACAAGGCCTACAAGGATTCCTTGCGGAAAATCCCCGACGCCAAGGCCCCGAACGATCCGTGGGGCGCCGTGCGAACCGAAGCGCCGGCGGCGCACACGACGGCAAAGCCCAAAGGCAAGGCGCGCACCAAAGCCAGTTCGAACTGACGTGGGGCCGTCTGCGGGCCGGCCATATTGACCGTAGATATTTTTCGCGTACTTTGCGGCCAATGTTGATGGGGATGGAGTCCCCCGACAACCGCCGCAAGGCTGATGACTCCTGCCGGGCGCTTTCGCGTCGGGTAGGAGCCGTTTCCTCCCGTCAGCGCCCGCGGAAAGGGCGCCTATGACTGGACTGAAACCGACCTCACGAACCTGCTCCCAACCTCTCATTTCAGATTCAAATCCCTCCCTATCGCATTCGCAGTGCACGCTTTTCGCCGCACGTCGCGCAGCTTCGGTCCGCGACAATTTCCCGCCATGGCGATCATGTGCGGCGCGCGCCAGCGCGATCTGAGCGCCATCATTTCCCTTTGAATTCGAGAGGACCAACCATTGAATCCAACCCTCATCCTCGCCGTCGCATTGGGCGGTGCCCTGGGATCCGTCGCGCGCTACCTGACCGGGATCGGCGCCGGCAAATTGCTCGGCACCACCGCATTTCCCTGGGCCACCCTGGTCATCAACGTGGTCGGCTCGTTCATCATCGGCGTTTTCGTCGAGTCTTTCGCGCTGCGCTGGAATCTGCCGCAGGCGGCGCGCGTATTCCTTACCGTAGGGGTCTGCGGCGGGTTCACGACCTTCTCGACGTTCTCGCTGGAATCCTACCTGCTGATGGAGCGCGGCGATTTCTTTCCCGCCGCCGGCTACATCGTCGGGTCGGTAGTTCTGGGCATCATGGCATTGTTCGGCGGGTTGCAACTGGTGCGCGCCATCTCGTGATGTCCGCTACGGGCCTCGCTCCGGCTCGTCGTCACGTTTCGGCAAGTCGTCGTAGCCATGGCGGCTGCTGTAGAACACCAGCGCCATCAGCCCGACGCCGACCACGACCGATACCGTGACGCCGGCAATGAGGGCGATATAGCCCTCGGTCGGCATCGCCGTCGAACCGGAGGTGAGACCGGTCCAGGCATACAAGATCACGCTCGCCAGCAAGGCGAAGAGGGCAACGACGAGAACGAGCGGTCCGATGCGCATGGCGATGTCCAGCCGGGTAGACGAGACGGCAGGCTGGACGAAGCGCGGGGTGAGGGATTGGCTCGCGGCGCGCCGGGTCCATGCCAGCGCCGATCGGCTGCGATCCTGAACCGCGATGGCGGCTTTGGCAACCATCGGCACCGGAAGCCGACAAAGCACAACGCCACCAGGCGGAGTATGTTCGCGCGGCGGCGTTGCTTATATCCGAGCCCTGAAATTTCCCGGCTAGTGTCCGTCCTTCGGCGCGGACGAAGGTTCAACGGCGCGCGGACAAATTTATCGGAGGTTGGAGAACGGGGACGCTGTCGGCAGGGCGGCCGGCTCGGCCATCAAACACCGATCGAGTGGCGCATCTGCGAAATCATCTGCAGCAGCGCCTGGGTGAAAACCCCGCCGTAAAAATGCTCATCCGCGAAATTAAGAACGAGGAGAGCAACTGCTGTGGCCAGAAGAACTCTCATGGCCGTCAGCATGGCGCCAATAGCTTAAGCCTTTCTTAGTGGAATCGCATGGCGAGCCGGTAGGCGGACACCAACGCCGACCGACTGGCGCGGACGCAACGAGGCGGTCGCCATGTCGATCACGGCGCTTCGTTCTCCAAACGGCCGGACGACCTCGACGATCTCCGAAGCGGGGGCGGGACCGCACTGGATCATGCCATCCGCTCTGACCACGAACTCCGAGCGTGGGTCGGCGGCTGTCCTGTTGAACAGCGCTTGCAGTTCGGGTAGCAGCCCGTCGCCGCGCGTGGCCGCGAAAGTGTGAAAATTTCGCATGATCGGACTCCTCTGTGCTTCGAGCACGATAGAAGTCTGCGTCCCGCGAACCACCCGATTGCCGACACGGAAGATGAAACGGATCATGCCGGGCATATGCCGGCTGTGCGTCGGCGCCGGTTTTGTTTTCGCAAAGTGCGGCACGTACCCCATTCAGGGGATGCGGCGATGCGCCGATCCTGCCACGAATGGTGCATCGGCCGAGTTTTTATATTTAGTGATTTTCAGCAGAGCCGCAGGACAGTCTTTTTCGACAGTCCACCTTCCAAGGACTCGCAAAGACCCCGCTTCGTCATTCGAGGCGGGGTTTTTCTTGTCGCCCATAAACGCTGCGGATAGAGGCGAGGGCCGCCGGTTTCGACAGCTCATTTTTCGAGAAACGTGATACGTTGCAATTTTTCCCGATTGGAGATTGCAATGAATAAATTGAGCCTTTCCGCCGTTGTTTTGAGCCTTGGGATGACGACGTTTGCCGGCGCTCCAGCGCAGGCCGTGGTGCTCGATCTTTCGACGATGACATGCAAGCAGTTCGTCGACAGCGACAAGGACACCATTTCG
The DNA here is from genome assembly GCA_024508855.1 of Xanthobacteraceae bacterium. Lineage (GTDB taxonomy): Bacteria > Pseudomonadota > Alphaproteobacteria > Rhizobiales > Xanthobacteraceae > 62-47. The sequence continues at coordinate 8,349 of JANINJ010000081.1, read as the reverse complement.
ATGGTGCTGACCTGGATGGACGGTTGGTACAAAGGCGATTCAGACGAGGCGCTGATCGACACCGATGTGTTCGTGGCAAACGCCAAGAAGTTCGGCGAGTTCTGCGCGGCAAACCCGACCATCAGCATCGTTAACGCCGCAGAAAAAATTCTCGGCAAGCAACAGGGCAAGTGAGCTGCCTGCAGGTCTGACGCCGGCGACATCCGGGGCCGCGCAAGGCGCTCCGGATGGATTGCGTTAACGGCTGCCCGCTAGAATGCCGGGACACGGAGCGCAATTCATGGCCAGCATTTCCAGTACCACCTCGTCGCAGGCCGCCTTGCAGCAAGCGCAGGCCAAGCTCGCCGCCGACCAGGCCGCCAAGGCCTCGGCCGATGTGATCAAGGCGGACCAGAAGGCCGTGGACGATGCCGAAAAGGCGTCGTCGGCGCAGTCGTCCACCGCGGCGTCGGGACCGGCCGCGCCGAGCGGCCTGATCGACATCAGCGCCTGAGCCTCTGGCGTCTGCCATTCCCGGAAACGAAAGTGGCCGCCCATGCAGGCGGCCTTACTTTTCAGTTCGCCACCCGCCCAGAAGGAACATGCGACGGGGTCGACGATGCGGCCCGCCTTCCTTTTGGACGTCGGGCAAATCGACCGCGTAGCGCTTCATCAAGACCTTGATGACCGCGCCAACGATCAGAAACGGCGTCACGTAAATCGCGAATAATTCGAGTGCCCGCATGGCCACTTCTCCGCGATGGGCGAAGAGGAGGGTAGCACGATCTATCCGGAACACTGGGGATGAAACGGGCCAGTACCTACCTCGCAAAAAGAACATATTGCGAACATAGAACAAATAGTGTACATGTAATTCCACAGGCTGTTTGTAGCCGCCGCGCCTTCGTTGTCCCTCTGGCGAATCCCGTTCATAAGGAGCACCACATGTCCGCTACTGCCCTGCGTATCGTTGAAGGATCTTCGATGGACAAGACCAAGGCGCTTTCTGCCGCGCTGTCACAGATCGAGCGCCAGTTCGGCAAGGGCTCGGTGATGAAACTCGGCAAGAGCGATCGTTCGATGGATATCGAGACGATCTCGTCGGGATCGCTGGGGCTCGATATCGCGCTCGGCGTCGGCGGGCTGCCGAAGGGCCGCATCGTGGAAATCTACGGGCCGGAATCGTCGGGCAAGACCACGCTGGCGCTGCATTGCGTCGCCGAGGCGCAGAAAAAGGGCGGTATCTGCGCCTTCATCGACGCCGAACACGCGCTCGACCCGGTCTATGCCCGCAAGCTCGGCGTCAATGTCGACGAGCTCCTGATCTCGCAGCCCGACCACGGCGAGCAGGCGCTGGAAATCGCCGACACGCTGGTGCGCTCCGGTGCGGTCGATGTGCTGATCATCGATTCGGTGGCCGCGCTGGTGCCGCGCGCCGAACTGGAAGGCGAGATGGGCGACGCGCTGCCCGGCCTGCAGGCACGGCTGATGAGCCAGGCGCTGCGCAAGCTGACGGCCTCGATCAACAAATCCAACACCATGGTGATCTTCATCAACCAGATCCGCATGAAGATCGGGGTGATGTATGGCTCGCCGGAAACCACCACCGGCGGCAACGCGCTGAAGTTCTATGCCTCGGTCCGGCTCGACATCCGCCGCATCGGCGCGATCAAGGAACGCGACGAGGTGATCGGCAACTCCACCCGCGTCAAGGTGGTGAAGAACAAGCTGGCGCCGCCGTTCAAGCAGGTCGAGTTCGACATCATGTATGGCGAGGGCGTCTCCAAGCTCGGTGAAATCCTCGACCTCGGCGTCAAGGCCGGCATCGTCGAGAAGTCCGGCGCCTGGTTCTCCTACGACAGCCAGCGGCTCGGTCAGGGGCGCGAAAACTCCAAGGCGTTTCTGCGCGCCAATCCTGAAATGACCGCGAAGATCGAGGCGGCGATCCGCCAGAATTCGGGATTGATTGCCGAACAGATCCTGGCCGGCATTCCGGAACGCGATGCCGACGGCGAGGAGCCTGCGGAGGATTGATTGCTTCCGGGGCTTGAGTTCGTCGTGACTTGAGTTTCGGTGCGGTCCCGGAAGACGGGAATCCTTCCGGATCGGACCGTACCTTCGGAAGTAAAACGGGCGCTGTGGACGTTGAGTTGCCGACGTCCTCAGTGCCCGTTTTTCGTTTGCTGCGCGGCTGATCTGCCGCTGGCTATTCCGCCGCCGTTACTCCGCCGCTTGCGCGTAGTCCTCGATCGGCGGGCAGGAGCACACCAGGTTGCGGTCGCCATAGACGTTGTCGACGCGCCCCACCGGAGACCAGTATTTGTCGATGCGCGACGTGCCTGCCGGGAAGCAGCCGTCGGCACGGGAATAGGCGCGGTCCCATCTGTCGTCGGCGATGTCGTGGACCGTGTGCGGCGCATGACGCAACGGCGATGCCTCGATGGTCCAGCGCCCGGCCTCGACCTCGGCGATCTCGTTGCGGATCGCGATCATCGCGTCGCAGAAGCGGTCGATCTCGGCCTTCGATTCGGATTCGGTCGGCTCGATCATCAGCGTTCCCGGCACCGGGAAGCTCATGGTCGGCGCGTGGAAGCCGTAGTCGATCAGCCGCTTGGCGATGTCGTCGACGGTCACGCCGCTGGACGCCTTCAGCGGCCGCGGATCGACGATGCACTCGTGCGCGACCCGGCCGCGAATGTTGCGGTAGAGCACCGGGAAATGCGGATCGAGCCGGTTGGCGATGTAGTTGGCGTTGAGGATCGCGACTTCCGTGGCACGGGTCAGGCCTTCGCCGCCCATCATCAGGATGTAGAGATACGAGATGGTGAGGATCGACGCCGAGCCGTAAGGCGCGGCCGAAACCGGTCCCACCGGCGCCTCGCCGCCGTCGAGCGCCGGATGTCCCGGCAGGAACGGCGCGAGATGCGCCCTGACGCCGATCGGTCCCATGCCCGGGCCGCCGCCGCCATGCGGAATGCAGAACGTCTTGTGCAGGTTGAGATGGCTGACATCGGCGCCATATTCGCCCGGCCGCGCGAGCCCGACCTGCGCGTTGAGATTGGCGCCGTCGAGATAGACCTGTCCGCCATGGCTGTGGACGATGTCGCAGAGGTCGCGGATGTGCTCCTCGAACACGCCGTGCGTCGACGGATAGGTGATCATCGCCGCCGCCAGCCTGTCGCCGTGCTGTGCGGCCTTGGCGCGCATGTCGTCGACCTTGACGTTGCCGTGCTTGTCGCAGGCGACCACGACCACCTCCATCCCCGCCATGCTAGCGGAGGCCGGATTGGTGCCGTGCGCCGAGGAGGGGATCAGGCAGACGTTGCGATGCGGCTCGCCGCCCGCCGTGTGATAGCCGCGGATCGCCAGCAAGCCGGCATATTCGCCTTGCGCGCCGGAGTTCGGCTGCAGCGACACCGCATCGTAGCCCGTGATGTCCGCGAGCCATGTCTCAAGCCGCTTGAACATCGCATGATAGCCGTTCGCCTGCGCGCGCGGCGCAAACGGATGCAGGCTGCCGAAGGCTGGCCAGGTCAGCGGGATCATCTCGGTGGTGGCGTTCAGCTTCATGGTGCAGGAGCCGAGCGGGATCATGGCGCGGTCGAGCGCCAGATCGCGATCGGACAGCTTGCGCATGTAGCGCAGCAGTTCGGTTTCCGAGCGATGTGCATGGAATACCGGATGCGTCAGGTAGGCCGTGCCGCGGTTGAGTTCAGCCGGCAGCGTTTCGCGCGCGTCTGTCGCGACATCGGCATAGGTCAGTTTGCCGCCGAATGCGCGCCACACCGCCTCGACAATCGCCGGCGTTGTGGTCTCGTCGAGCGCAATGCCGATGGCATCGTCGCCGACAGTGCGCAGGTTAATGTTCTCGGCCAGCGCGCGGGCGATGATGTCGCTCTGCTTCGCGCCCACATCCACCGTCACGGTGTCGAAATAGGTGTCGCTCTGTGGCGCGAAGCCGAGTGTCTTCAAGCCTGCCGCCAGCACGCTGGTCCGGCGATGCACGTTGCGTGCGATCGCTGCCAGTCCCTCGGGGCCGTGATAAACCGCGTACATCGAGGCGATCACCGCCAGCAGCACCTGCGCGGTGCAGATGTTCGAGGTCGCCTTCTCGCGGCGGATGTGCTGTTCGCGCGTCTGCAGTGCGAGGCGATAGGCTGGTTCGCCGCGCGAATCCACCGAAAGCCCGACCAGCCGCCCGGGCAGCGAGCGTTTCAGCGCATCGCGCACCGCCATGTAGGCCGCGTGCGGGCCGCCATAGCCCATCGGCACGCCGAAGCGCTGCGCCGAGCCGATGGCGATATCGGCCCCGAGTTCGCCCGGCGAAGCGAGCAAGGTGAGCGCCAGCAGATCGGCGGCGACGATGGCGAGGCCGCCTTTCGCCTTGACGGACGCGATGGCCGGACGCAAGTCGCGCACGGCGCCGGACGTGCCCGGATATTGCAACAGCGCGCCGACGACCGTGGTGTTTTCGAGGTCGCGCAGCGGATCGCCGACGATCAGCGTCCAACCGAGCGGTTCGGCGCGGGTGCGCAGCACCGCCAGCGTCTGCGGATGGATCTCTTGGTCGACGAAGAATGCGCCGACTTCATTCTTGGCATTGCCATGCGCGGAGCGCTCCGCCAGCGCCATCGCCTCGGCGGCAGCGGTGCCTTCATCGAGTAGCGAAGCGTTGGCAACGTCGAGCCCGGTCAGATCGCAGATCATGGTCTGGAAATTGAACAGCGCCTCGAGCCGGCCCTGGCTGATCTCGGGCTGATACGGCGTATAGGCCGTGTACCACGCCGGATTTTCCAGAATGTTGCGCTGGATCACCGTGGGCAGGAGCGTGCCCGAATAGCCTTGGCCGATCAGCGAAGTCACAACCTTGTTCTGCGCGGCCAGTTCGCTCATATGCGCCAGCGCCTCGGTTTCGCTGAGCGCGGGACCGAGATCGAGCGGCGCCTGCTGCCGGATCGAGGGCGGCAGCGTCTCGTTCATCAGCGCGGTCAGGCTTGCCGCGCCGACGCTCGCCAGCATGGCATCGATGTCGCGCGGCGAGGGACCGATATGGCGTCGCGCGAAGGTGGTGGCGGCTTCGTCGGCGGGTCGCAGATGCTTGGTCATGTCGTCCTCACGCGGTGTGGGCCTGATACGCAGCCGCGTCCATCAGGCCATCGAGTTCGCTCTTGTCGGCGATGCGCAGCTTGAACAGCCACGCCTTGCTGTCGGCGTCGGAATTGATCAGCGCCGGTTCGCCGGTCACTGCGTCGTTGACCTCAACAACCTCGCCGGTGATCGGCGCATAGACGTCGGAGGCTGCCTTGACGGATTCAACGACCGCTGCGGCTTCGGCTTTCTTCAACTGCCGGCCGATCTTCGGCAGTTCGACGAACACGATGTCGCCAAGCTGTTCCTGCGCGTAATTGGTAATGCCGACGGTGACGACGTCGCCGTCGACGGCAAGCCATTCATGATCGGCGGTGTAGAGCGTGGTCATGGTCAATCCTCAACGCTTGTAGCTGTGGGGAACGAAAGGCAGATTCGAGATGCGGAGCGGCAGCCGCTGGCCACGGACCTCAGCAAAGACCGTGCCGCCGATGGCGGCATTCGCCGCGGGCAGATAGCCCATGGCGATCGGTCCGTTGATGCTGGGTCCGAAACTGCCGGAGGTGACGCTGCCGAGCGGTTCGCTCGACGACATGTCGGCGAACAGTTGCGCACCGTCGCGCACCGGGGCGCGGCCTTCGGGCTTGAGGCCCACACGTTTGCGCGGAGCACCGCCGTCGATGTGAGCAAGGATATTGTCCGCGCCCGGAAAGCCGCCGGCGCGCGCGCCGCCACTGCGACGGCTTTTCTGGATCGACCAGACCAGGTCGGCCTCGACCGGCGTCGTCGTGGTGTCGATGTCGTGGCCGTAAAGGCAAAGCCCGGCTTCGAGCCGCAGGCTGTCGCGGGCGCCGAGCCCGATCGGGGCTACCGCATCGTCCGCGAGCAGGGCGCTGGCCAGTTTCTCGGCGTCGGCTGCCGGAACGGAAATCTCAAAACCGTCCTCGCCGGTATAGCCTGAGCGCGAGACGAAACAATCGAGCCCCATCACCTTGCGCGGCCCGGCGTCCATGAAGCGCATCGCCTCGGCATCTGCACAATGTCTGGCCAGCACGGCGGCGGCCTTCGGTCCCTGCAGCGCAATCAGTGCGCGATCTGCGAGCGGTTCGATGACGCAACTGTCCGAAAGCTGCGCGCGCAGCAGCGCTTCGTCTTCGGCCTTGCAGGCGGCGTTGACCACGAGGAACAGGTGGTCGCCGAAATTCGCCACCATCAGGTCGTCGAGGATGCCGCCGTCGGCATTGGTGAACTGAGCATAGCGCTGACGGCCGGGCGCGACCGCCACGATGTCCTGCGGCACCAGCCGTTCCAGCGCGCGGGCGGCGTCTTCGACCTTGCCGGATTTCGGACGCAGCGCGATCTGGCCCATGTGGGAGACGTCGAACAGGCCGGCGCTGGCGCGGGTGTGGAGGTGTTCCTTGAGGACGCCGGCGGCGTATTGCACCGGCATGTCGTAGCCGGCGAACGGCACCATCTTGCCGCCGCGTGCGAGGTGCAGCGCGTGCAATGGCGTTTGCTTCAAGGGCAGGGGCGCGGCATCTGGCGCAGGCATCGGCGAGGCTCCCAGCGGCTCCCGGGACCATTCCCCGAAGCCTGTCGAAGCCCCATCTGTCGCTGTGCCTGAGAGTATTATCCCGTCGGCGGACCTTCCCGGACGATCAGTGCCGGTCGGGTCTCTTTCCAGATGCAGTCAAATCACGCGGTCCTTTTGCCTGAGAGTTTCCGGGGCGGTTGCTCCTTCGGCGCCGGCAAGCCTTTGGATCAAAAGCTGCCGGTCTCTCCCGACGTGATTCATCGTACGGGACACCCAAAACACGGCTTCCCTAAGGCTGTCAACGTGCCCGTGAGTTATCAACGGCTGCAAGGATTGGCTGCAACTGCCTGATCCGGAGCCCATTTTCTGGACTCTGCTATTTTCGCCGTCTAAAAGCGGTGGGTCGGAGCGTAACCGCCAAAGCCTGCAACCGGCTTTGCGTCGGGCGGCGCTGTCACATATTGCAACAAGCGCAGGATATTCTCGGGACCGCCCCGCGTTTCGGCGGATCATGCGCTGGAACTTGTCACCGCTACGGCTGGGTGCGATTGGACGAACATGACTGGCGTTAACGAAATCAGGTCGGCTTTTCTGAACTACTTCGCGAAGAACGACCACGCGATCGTCCCGTCGTCGCCGCTGGTGCCGCGCAACGATCCGACGCTGATGTTCACCAATGCGGGCATGGTGCAGTTCAAGAACGTCTTCACCGGCGTCGAGAAGCGCCCATACCAGCGCGCGACCACGTCGCAGAAATGCGTTCGCGCCGGCGGCAAGCACAACGACCTCGACAATGTCGGCTATACCGCACGCCATCACACCTTCTTCGAGATGCTGGGCAACTTCTCGTTCGGCAACTATTTCAAGGATCGCGCGATCGAACTCGCCTGGGATCTGATCACCAAGGAGTTCGCGCTGCCGAAGGATCGCCTGCTGGTCACGGTCTATGCCGAGGACGATGAGGCGTTCGATCTTTGGAAGAAAATCGCAGGTCTTCCGGAATCGAAGATCATCCGCATTCCGACCTCCGATAATTTCTGGCAGATGGGCGACACCGGTCCCTGCGGCCCGTGTTCGGAAATCTTCTTCGATCATGGCGACAAGATTCCCGGCGGCCCTCCCGGCTCGGCGGATGAAGACGGCGACCGCTTCATCGAGATCTGGAATCTCGTGTTCATGCAGTTCGAGCAGATCGCGCCCGGCAATCGCAATCCGCTGCCGCATCCTTCCATCGACACCGGCATGGGCCTTGAGCGCATCGCCGCCGTTCTGCAGGGCAAGCACGATAACTACGACATCGACCTGTTCGTATCGCTGATCCGCGCCATCGCCGAACTGACCGGCGCCGATCCGCGCGGCGAACACAAGGCGTCGCTGCGGGTAATCGCCGATCATCTGCGCGCATCGTCGTTCCTGATCGCGGACGGCGTGCTGCCGTCGAACGAAGGCCGCGGCTATGTGTTGCGTCGGATCATGCGCCGCGCCATGCGCCATGCGCAGTTGCTCGGTGCCCGCGATCCGTTGATGTGGCGGCTGGTCTGGGCGCTGGTGCGCGAGATGGGGCAGGCCTATCCGGAACTGGTTCGCGCCGAAACCTTGATCGAGGAAACGCTGCGGCTCGAAGAGACCCGCTTCCGCAAGACGCTGGACCGCGGCCTTGCGATCCTCGACGACAAGAGCCGGTCGCTCAAGAAGGGCGACATGTTCGACGGCGAGACCGCGTTCACGCTCTACGACACGTATGGTTT
>JANINJ010000080.1 GCA_024508855.1 Xanthobacteraceae bacterium | reverse complement strand
CTATCTGAATATCCTGCGCGAGGTATTGCCATCCAATGGCATCGTTACCGACGAGCTGTCGCAAGTCGGCTTCGCGTCCTGGTATGGCTTTCCGATCTACGAACCGCGGACGTTCATTTCGTCCGGCTATCAAGGCACGCTCGGCTCCGGATTTCCCACTGCGCTCGGTGCCAAGGTTGCGCATCCCGATCGGCCGGTGGTCGCCATCACCGGCGATGGCGGTTTCATGTTCGCGGTGCAGGAGCTCGCCACAGCGGTTCAATTCAAGATCGGTGTGGTGACGCTGGTGTTCAACAACAATGCCTACGGCAACGTTCGCCGCGATCAGATCCAGGAATTCGACGGCCGCGTGGTCGCGTCGGATCTGGTGAATCCCGATTTCGTCAAGCTCGCCGAGTCCTTCGGTGCAGGCGCTGCCCGGGTGACCTCGCCGAATGAATTCCGTGCCGTGCTGGAAAAGGCGCTGGCCGACGGCGGCCCTTATGTCATCGCCATCGAAATCCCCAAGGATTCCGAATCCAGCCCATGGACGTTCATACGGCGAAAAAAGCCTGCCTGACGGGCAAACCGCCGTCGCCAAAAGGATAATGCCGTTTGCATGCTAAGGACTTGTGGGGACCCAACGTCCACGCAATAATTGTGCTTATCACCATTGCATTGCAATAAATTATTCTCCGTTTGGTTGGAATCGCAGCGATTTAGGACTAACAAGCCGCAGCCAGCCAGCCGGCACCCAGGAGGAAATTCATGTCGTTCGACCATCGCAAACTCAGTCGTCGCAGCGTGCTTGCGGGCACCGCAGCCGGCGCGGTTCTTTTGGGCGCTCCCGCGATCGTTCGCGCGCAAACGAAGGCGCTCAAGATCGCAGTTCTGCTGCCGCAGTCCGGCTACCTGGCTCAGGCGGGACAGAGCTGTCATCGCGGCGCGCTGGTCGCGCCGTCGGTGCTGTCCGACTTCGGCCATCAGGTCGAACTCATCCACATCGATATGGAATCCAATCCCGACGTGGCGCGAACCCAGACGGAACGTGCGATCAACGAAGGTGCGCAGTGCATCGTCGGCGCGTTCGATTCCGCCGGCACGCTCGCCATCGCTCAGGTCTGCGAACAGCGGCAGGTGCCGCTGATCGTCAACATCGGCGCGGCACCGCAACTGACCGAGCAGGGCTACAAGTTCCTGGTTCGCAACTTCCCGACCGGCGGCATGCTGGTCAAAAACGGGCTTCATCAAATTCAAGCGCTGATTGACGCCACCAAGATCGCGCCGAAGACCGCAGTCTTCCTTCACGCCAACGACAATTTCGGGATGGCGCAGCGCAAGGGCATGGACGCGTTGTTCCCTACTGCAGGACTGCCGTTCAAGCTGCTTGAATCGATCGCCTATGATCCGAAGGCGCAGGACCTCTCGGTTGAAGTGACCAAGATCCGCGGCCTCAATCCGGACCTGCTGCTCGTGGTCACGCGAGCGGCGGACGCCATCAAGCTGGTCCGCGATACAGTTCGGCAGAAATTCCAGCCGATGGGCATCATTTCCCCGGGCGCACCCGGTCTGTACGACGAGGAATTCTACAAGGCGCTCGGTCCGCTCGCCGATTATCACATCGATGCGCTGCCGTGGGCCAATCCGAAGTCCAAGGTCACGCAGGCGCTCGAAGCCGCGTTCAAGAAGCAACAACCGAATTACCGGTTCGCCGTGGAATGCTTCAATGTCGGCTTCACTTTCGATGCACTCCTGATCGCAGCCGATGCGTTCAAGCGCGCCGGTACCGCAACGGGACCGGAACTGATGAAGGCGCTGATGGCGACCAATCTGGTCGATCACACCATGATCGGACCGCCAATCAAGTTCGACGCCAAGGGCCAGAATGTCGACATTCCGTCGGGATGTGTTCAGAACCGGGCGCAGACGCCGACGGTCGTGTTGCCCGCAGAGGTCGCGACCATGACGCCCGTGCTGCCGATGCCGCCGTGGCAGGGGCGGACTTGATCCGGGCTGACGGCTCGATCAAAGGCACCACGCCTCGGCGTGGTGCCTGATTTCTGTTCCGACGTTTCTTACATATCGATCGCAGCAGCGCTGCTGGGCTGGAGTTGGCAATGACGGCAATCACCTTGAATGTCATCGTTCAAGGCGTGCTGACCGGTCTCGTCTATGGACTGATGGCGCTGGGGCTTTCGGTGATCTTCGGCGTGATGCGCGTGGTCAACTTCGCGCATGGCGAATTCACCGTCATCGCCATGTACGCGGCTTTCATCCTGTTCGAGGTTCTGCATATCGACCCGCTGATCGCGCTGCTGCCTATCGCAGCCGTGTTCTTCGGCATCGGCTACCTGCTGCAACGTACCCTGATCACGCCATTCATCGGCCGCGCCGAACACGAGCAGTTCATCTTGCTGGTCGGACTGGCTACCGTCATCGTCAACGGGATTCTGCTGATCTTCGGTCCTGACGCGCGGCCGATCAACCTGCCCTACAGTTTCGACAGCTATACGGTAGGATCGCTGTTCATCGACAAGGTCCGCGTGCTGGCCGCTATCGCCGCGCTTGCCGTCGCGGCCGCGCTGTTCCTGTTCTTCCGCTACACGCGGACCGGCACAGCGATCCGCGCCTGCGCCGACAACCTGACCGGTGCAGGTGTCGTGGGCCTCAATGTGAAGCAGCTCTATGCCGTCACGTTCGGGCTGGGCCTCGCCTGCGTGGGCGCGGCTGGAACGCTGATGGCGACGATCGCTGACGCCTCGCCGGGATTGGCGCAGGCCTATACCCTTCTGGCATTCACCATCGTGATCGTAGGGGGGCTCGGATCGATGGTCGGGGCGCTGGTTGGCGGCATCCTGATCGGCGTTTCGGAAGCCCTCGCCGGTTTCTACATCCAGCCTTCCATGAAAAGCATGTTCTCCTTCGCATTGTTGATCATCGTGCTTGTCCTGCGTCCGCAGGGCCTGTTGGGGCGACGGCTTTGAGCGGCCTCTGGCACAACGCCGGCTGGCACGGCAAGGCGATCGCGCTGCTGCTGTTACTGGCATTCCTCGCTGCGCCGCTGGTTTCGGACCGCTACTTGCTGTCGGTCCTGATCCTCGTGTTCTATTTCGCCTATCTCGGACAGGCCTGGAATCTGCTGATGGGTTTCGCGGGCCAACTGTCGCTGGGCCATGCGCTTTATCTCGGGCTTGGTGCATATACCGCGACCGCACTCTGGACGCTGTTCGGCATCGGGCCGTGGATAGGGGTTTTCATTGCGATCCCGGTAGCGGCCGCCGCAGGCATGTTTGTCGGCTGGCTCGGCTGGCGTTTTGCGATTGAGGGCGTCTACTTCGCACTCCTCACCATCGCGTTCGCCGAATTCACGCGGATCGGGTTCGATCACTTACAGATCACCGGCGCTTCTGGCGGCCTGTTCCTCTCCGTCAACGGGCCGGGCGCCGACAAATGGTGGAATCTCGGCGGCGGGCCCCTGCTGTACTATTACCTGTCGCTCATTCTCGCAGTCGGCGCCACGTTTCTCGTGGCAAGGCTCCGCCAGTCATCGCTGGGATATCGCTGGCTCGCGGTCCGCGAAAATCCGGAAGCTGCGCAAGCCGTCGGCATCAATATCTTCCGTGCCCGCATGATCGCGATGCTGATTTCATCGAGCATGACTGCCGTGGGCGGCGTGTTCTATGGCTTCTACTATCGCAACCTGTTCCCTTCACAGGTGTTCGATATCAGCCGCTCGATCGAACTCATCCTTGCTCCGATCATCGGCGGGCTCGGCACTATTTTCGGGCCGGTTGTCGGCGCGATCATCCTCACGCCGCTTGGCGAAAGCCTGACCGGATTGATGGAAGCGTTCGGCATCAACGCTCCTGGCGCGAAATTGATCTTCTACGGCATCGTGCTGATGATCATCATCTCGCTGCGGCCCGACGGCGTCTGGCCCTGGCTTGCCCGTCATCTCAAGCTCGATGGAGCGCGCAAATGACGGCGCTGCTCTCGGTTCGCGATCTCAGCAAGCATTTCCGCGGTCTGGCGGCAGTCAGCCATGTCAGTTTCGACGTTAACCCGGGTGAGATCTTCGCGATCATCGGCCCCAATGGCGCCGGCAAAACCACGCTGTTCAATATGATCGCCGGCGCAATGGCGCCCAACGGCGGCACGATCACATTCGCCGGCGAGCACATTGAGGGCTTGCGCTCCGATCAGGTCGCGCAGCGCGGCATCGGGCGCACCTTTCAGGTGGTGAAGCCGTTCCCTGCATTGACCGTCGAGGACAACGTCGTGGTCGGCGCATTGATGCGGACCAACGCCCTCGGCGAAGCGCGCAAGGTCGCCCACGAGGTTTTGACTCAACTCGACCTGATCGGAAAGCGCGATCAGCTCGCATCGAGCCTGACGTTGCCCGATCGCAAGCGCCTCGAAGTCGCACGGGCGCTGGCGACACGGCCGCAACTGCTGCTGCTTGACGAGGTCATGGCTGGCCTGCGCCCGACCGAGACCGACCGGATTGTTTCTATTCTGCGCGACCTCAACCGTTCCGGATTGACGATCCTGCTGATCGAACATGTCATGCGGGCCGTCACCGCGCTGGCATCGCGGATACTGGTGCTGCATCACGGCGCGGCCATCGCAGAAGGCACGCCGGACGATGTGCTCCGCAACCCGGCGGTGATCGAGTCCTATCTCGGCGCGGAGGCATTGTGATGCTGCGCGTCGAAAACATCAGCGTCTTCTATGGCGATGCGCAAGCGTTGGACGACGTCTCGCTTTCTGTCGACGAGGGTGCCATCGTCGCGATCGTCGGTGCCAACGGCGCCGGCAAGACCTCGCTGATCCGCACTATCGCCGGCATGCACCGCCCGGCGTCCGGTCGCATCCTGTTTCGGGATACCGATATCGCGGGTCTCTCAAGTCATCAGGTCTGCAATCTCGGCGTCGGCCAGGTCGCCGAAGGCCGGCAAATTTTCCCTTCGCTCACGGTGTCTGAAAACCTCGACATGGGAGCGATGCTGCCGCGTGCCCGTGCCAAGCGCGAACAGAACAGGGAGCGCGTCCTTGCTATGTTCCCAAGACTCAAGGAACGCATCGCACAGGCTGCCGGCACCCTTTCCGGCGGCGAACAGCAGATGCTGGCTATCGGGCGCTGTCTGATGGGCGAGCCGAGTCTGATCATGTTCGATGAGCCGTCGCTGGGGCTAGCGCCGACAATCGTTCACGACGTACTGAAAACCATCCGCGATCTCAACGCCGCGGGTATCACCTGCGTGCTGGTCGAACAGAATGTCGCCGTTTCGCTGAAGATCGCCAGCCAGGCCTACGTCCTTGAGAACGGGCGCGTGACCTTATCGGGCACGGGCGCCGAGTTGCTTGCCGACGAGCGGGTACGGCAGGCTTATCTCGGAATTTGACGTTCCATAGCAGTGCGATCGTGCACCGATGCCGGTGGACTGTCTTGCGCCGCGATTGCAAAGACATCCCAAAAGCGCTCTAAATAAGCGAAAGAACGACGGCCAAAGAGCCGTCATCAGGGGAGGTCTTCAATAATGTTCGTCAGAAATTTGTCTGCTCTCGCAGCGTTAGTGGCTGCGTTATTGTCTTCATCGGCGTCGCACGCACAGATATCGGACGACATCGTCAAGATCGGCGTACTGACCGATATGTCGGGGCCGGCATCCACGCCAAGCGGCCAGGGATCGGTTACGGCGGCGCAGATGGCCGTCGATGATTTCGGCGGCAAGGTGCTCGGCAAGCCGATTTCGGTGATTGTCGGCGATCATCAGCTCAAGCCGGATATCGGCTCCGGCATCGCCCGTCGCTGGTACGACACCGAACAAGTCGACTTGATTGTCGATGTACCGGTTTCCGCCGTCGGGCTGGCCGTGCAAAGCGTCGCAAACGATCGGCACAAGCTGTTCATCACGCATTCGACCGGCTCGGCCGATTTCCATGGCAAATTCTGCTCGCCCTACGCCATCCAATGGGTATTCGATACCCATGCGCTCGCGGTCGGCACCGCGAAGGAAGTCGTCAAGCGCGGCGGCGATACCTGGTTCTTCATCACCGATGATTATGCCTTTGGGCATTCGCTGGAACGCGACGCCTCTGCGGTCATCGTGAAGAACGGCGGCAAGGTCGTCGGCTCGGTGCGCCCACCCTTTGCGACGCCTGATCTCTCGTCGTTTGTGCTTCAAGCGCAGGCATCCAAGGCCAAGATCATCGGCATCGCCGGCGGACCGCCGAACAATACCACCGCGATCAAGACTGGTGCCGAGTTCGGCATCTTCAAGGGCGGCCAGCAGATGGCCGGTTTGCTCGCGTTGATCACAGACATCCATTCACTTGGATTGCCGGCCGCGCAAGGATTGCTGCTGACCACCTCGTTCTACTGGGACATGGACGACAAGACTCGCGAATGGTCGAAGCGGTACTTCGCCAAAATGAACCGAATGCCGACCATGTGGCAGGCGGGCGTCTATTCCTCGGTGATGAATTACCTCAACGCGATCAAGGATTCCGGAACAGACGAGCCGCTGAAAGTTGCGGCGAAGATGCGCGAAAAGCCGATCGAGGATTTCTTCTCCCGCAACGGCAAGCTGCGTGAAGACAATCTGATGGTCCATGATCTTGTGCTGGCGCAGGTCAAGTCCCCGGAAGAGTCCAAATATCCGTGGGACTACTACAAGATTCTGGCGCACATTTCCGGCGACGAAGCCTTCGGTCCGCCGGACCCGGCCTGCCCGCTCGTCAAGAAATAGGCTTCGCCTGATTCTGAGGTGATGCCCCAACGGCGCGGGACCGCCGCACGAAACGTGCGATTCCCGCGCCGGTTGTTTTCAAATCCTGCTCTCCATGAACACCGCGATTTCTTCCACGAATTTGAAGGAGACGCGCCACGTAATTGCGAGTTGGAGTCGACTGCGCCATTTCATATGCACATTTGAATGTTGCATGCGGGGTTGAAGATCGACCGATGCATGGTCCATAAACTGGCTCCCGTTGCGCGATTCACCGCCGCGGTTCTCCAGATTTGAAAGATGACGCGTGCCCGACAAGATCCATCAGAAAATTGCAGCAGAACTCGGTGTACGCGAGGAGCAGGTCAATGCGGCAGTCGAACTTCTCGACGGTGGCGCAACGGTGCCCTTCGTCGCTCGCTATCGCAAGGAAGCGACCGGCGCACTCGACGACGCACAATTGCGCACGCTCGAGGAGCGCCTCACCTATCTGCGCGAGCTTGAGGATCGGCGCACGGCGATTTTGAATTCGGTCCGCGAGCAGGGCAAGCTCGATGCGACACTGGAAGCGGCCATTCTCGCCGCCGATAGCAAGGGACGCCTCGAGGATATTTATCTGCCATTCAAACCGAAACGGCGCACCAAGGCGGAGATCGCGCGCGAAGCCGGACTTGAACCGCTGGCGGACTTGCTGCTGACCCACCCGGAGAACGATCCGCAAGCGGCCGCGTCCCCGTTCATCGATGCCGACAAACAGATTGCCGACACTGCCGCTGCACTTGACGGTGCACGCGCGATCCTGGTCGAGCGTTTTGCCGAGAATGCCGACCTCATCGGGACATTACGCGAGAAGATGTGGTCGAGCGGCGTATTGGTGTCAAAGCTGCGCGACGGCAAGAAAGAAGCCGGCGCCAAGTTCAGCGACTACTTCGATTTCAGCGAGCCCCTCCACAAATTGCCGTCGCATCGCATCCTAGCGATGTTTCGCGGTGAGAAGGAAGAAGCTCTCGACCTCCAGATTCAGCCCGAAGCCGACGTTACGCCTGTGGCACCATCCAGTGCCTCGGTCCCGAACTCATACGAGTTGGGGATCATGAAGTCGTTTGCCATATCCGATCAGGGTCGGCCAGGTGACCGTTGGCTGATCGAAACCGTAAGGTGGGCATGGCGCACCAAGATTCAGGTTCATCTCAACATCGACCTGCGGATGCGGCTTTGGACCGCCGCAGAGCAAGAGGCTATTCGCGTCTTTGCATCCAACCTGCGCGATCTATTGCTGGCAGCTCCGGCCGGCGCGCGCGCCACCATGGGGCTCGACCCGGGCTACCGCACCGGTGTCAAGGTTGCGGTGGTGGATGCGACCGGCAAGGTTGTAGCTACCACGGCTATCTTTCCGCACGAGCCGCAGCGACGCTGGGATGACGCCAAGGCTGCATTGGCCAAACTCGCACGGGAACACCGCGTCGAACTGATTGCCATCGGCAACGGGACGGCATCGCGCGAGACGGACAAGCTCGCGACCGAACTGGTGCAATCATTGCCCGAACTGAAGATGACCAAGATCGTCGTGTCGGAAGCCGGCGCATCGGTCTATTCCGCCTCCGCCTTTGCATCGGAAGAACTGCCGGGTCTGGACGTGACGTTGCGCGGTGCGGTGTCGATCGCGCGGCGGCTACAGGATCCCCTCGCCGAACTCGTCAAGATCGATCCGAAATCGATCGGCGTCGGCCAGTATCAGCATGACTTAAGCGAAACCAAGCTGTCGCGCTCGCTCGATGCGGTGGTGGAAGACTGCGTCAATGCCGTCGGCGTCGATGCCAACACCGCTTCCGCACCGCTGCTGGCGCGCGTCTCCGGTATCGGCAGCGGTCTTGCCCAGAGCATAGTGCAACATCGAGATGCCAATGGCCCCTTCCCGTCACGCAAGGCCTTGAAGGACGTTCCGCGGCTCGGCCCCAAGGCATTCGAACAATGCGCCGGGTTCCTCCGCATCACCAATGGCGACGATCCGCTCGACACGTCCGGAGTTCACCCGGAAGCCTATCCGGTTGTCCGGCGTATTCTGGCTGCAACCAAAAGCGATATCAAAGCCGTGATCGGCAATGCCGAAATTTTGCGGCAGGTCAAACCGCAAGCATTCGTCGACGAGACATTTGGATTGCCCACCGTCACCGACATTCTGCGCGAGCTTGAAAAGCCGGGTCGCGATCCCCGCCCCGCATTCAAGACGGCGGTCTTCAAGGACGGCGTCGAAACGCTGAAGGACCTGAAGGCCGGCATGGTGCTCGAAGGCGTCATCACCAACGTCGCCGCGTTCGGCGCGTTCGTCGATATCGGCGTGCATCAGGACGGTCTGGTGCATATCTCTGCGATGTCCAGGACCTTCATCAAGGACCCGCGCGAGGTGGTGAAACCGGGCGACATCGTTCGCGTCAAGGTTCTCGAGGTGGACATCCCGCGCAAGCGCATCGGATTGACGCTACGTCTCGATGATACGCCCGGGAACAAGCCGGAACGCGCCGCAACCGGCGGCGCGCGAAACGATCATCGTGCAACGTCGTCCGCGCCCCGAAAACCATCGCGGCCGGAATCGTCCAGCGGCGGCGCCCTCGCGGACGCCCTGCGTCGCGCGGCCGAGAAAAGCGGACAGGACAAGACACGGCGCTGATACGGTACACCGCCGTACACGTGCAAATCCGCACTGTGTAACTCAAGCGCAGTTCATCGCGAGGGCCTTCCCAAATCCCCGCGGCGGCATGGAACGCCTCCTGCAACATTTCTCATTCCAGGCGGGTCATGCTACATCCCGCACCGGAAACGAGCGCAGGTGGGTTTTGAAGAAGGCCAAGCGAACCTTGAAGTGGCAGCGCGATCCGGAAGGCATGCGGATTCGCATCCTCGAGGCTGCGAAGAAGGAATTTGCCGCGCACGGGCTGGCTGGCGGACGCGTCGACCGCATTGCAGCGGAGGCCGGCGCCAACAAGCGGATGCTATATTATCACGTTGGCAACAAGGAAGATCTCTATCTTGCGGTGCTGGAAGCCGCCTACGAGAAGATCCGCGTCGAAGAGCGCAGCCTCGACCTCGAACACCTCGCTCCCAGCGAGGCCATCGCGCGGCTGATCGATTTCACCTGGAACTATTTCATCCGGAACCCGGAATTTCTCGCACTTCTCAATACGGAGAACGTCGCCAAGGCGCGCAATCTCAAGCGCTCGACCAAGGTGAAATCGATGCACTCGCCGTTCGTCGAGATGATTGGCACGGTCGTGGACCGCGGTGTCGAAAGTGGCGAGTTCCGCGTCGCGATGGACCCGGTACAACTCTATATTTCGATCGCCGGCCTGTGCTTTTTCTATCTGTCCAACAGCGCGACTCTCAGTTTTGTCTTTGGTCGCGACCTCCTGAAGAAGGAGGCAAAGACCGAACGGCTTGAGCATGTCATTGCGCTGGTGCTCGCCGCCCTCACGGGCCGATCGCCGGTGACCTTCATGCAAGCACCAGAATTGCCTGCTCCTCACTTAGTCTAGGCCTGTTCACAAAGGGCCACCGTTAATTTGACAGCGCGGTCTTTTGCGGAGTATTTATCCAACGAGTTAATTTGTATCGGCTATGTAAACGGAGGACGGATGGCTGAGCCGGCAGTCATGGCGAAGGGGAGCAGGCTGCTTAACGCCGCGTGGATCAGGCCGTTCCTGTTTCTCGTCCTCATTGTCGCCGCATGGGATCTGTCGATCCGCTTGTTCCACATCCCGGCCTATCAAATTCCTGCGCCCGTGGACGTGGTCAAGGTGCTTTGGACTGACTGG
Organism: Xanthobacteraceae bacterium; assembly: GCA_024508855.1. Lineage (GTDB taxonomy): Bacteria > Pseudomonadota > Alphaproteobacteria > Rhizobiales > Xanthobacteraceae > 62-47. The sequence goes on along the minus strand of JANINJ010000080.1, from coordinate 6,927 downwards.
CCGGAACTGCTGAGCCAGTCATGGCCGACAACCTACGCCACGATTGCCGGCTTTCTCCTGTCGGCACTGTTTGGCATTCCCGCTGCCATGCTGATCGCCGGGTCGAAAACGGTGGAAAGCTACGTTTACCCGCTGTTGGTGTTCTCGCAGTCGATCCCCAAGGTCGCGATCGCCCCCCTGTTCGTGGTGTGGTTCGGATTCGGTATTCTGCCAAAAGTCATTTGCGCATTCCTGCTCGGGTTCTTTCCTGTCGTGGTTTCCGCGGTGCAAGGCTTCAAATCCGTCGATCCCGATATGGTCGATCTTGCGCGCGCGATGCAGGGCAGCCGCACCAATGTCTTTCTCGCTATCAACCTTCCGCATGCGATGCCGGCGATATTTTCCGGATTGAAAGTCTCCATCACGCTGGCCGTTGTCGGCGCGGTCGTCGGAGAGTTCGTAGGATCCAATTCCGGTATCGGCTACGTGATGCAGCGATCGATCGGCACGTTCGATCTGCCGACCATGTTTGCTGCCTTGGTGATCTTGGCGCTGTTGGGCGTGATCCTGTTCTGGGTCGTGGATCGCATCGAGCGTCTGGTGATTCCGTGGCACTCGAGCCAACGCGCGGATATCGTTATCGCAGCTTGAAACAACTGTTCTGAAGCGGCCCAGTCAAGCGGCCGCAACACAATCGCAACGGGAGGACGACATGATACGAATATTGACGGCATTTGCGGCTGTTTTGGTATGGGCGACATCTGCGGCTATCGCGCCGGCGGCTGCAGCCGACAAGGTCGTGCTGATGCTGAACTGGTATGTCTACGGCGAGCACGCGCCGTTCTATTACGGCAAAGCCAAAGGCATCTACGCCGCAGAAGGCATCGATCTGAATATCCAAGAAGGTCGCGGCTCCGCCGCCACCACGCAGGCCGTCGCAGCCAAGACCGCCAACTTCGGCTATGTCGACGTGCCGACGATGATGCGCGCCACCATCAAGGGCGCTCCGGTGATCGCCACGGGCGTCCTGCTGCAGACCACCGCAATGTCGGCAATGGGCTTCGTCGACAAGAACATCCGCAAGCCGGAAGACATCAAAGGCAAGACCGTAGCGATCACGCCCGCCGATTCCATCACGCAGATTTGGCCGCTGTTTTTGAAGAAAACCGGCTTGAAAGAATCCGACTTCAAGACCGTGACCGGCGACGCACAGACCAAGCTCAATGCCGTCATCAACGGTCAGGCCGACCTGCTGCTCGGCTACGTCATGGATCAGTCCATGAAGATCAAGGATGCTACCGGCAAGGATGTCTATCCGATCAAGTTCGCCGACTACGGCATCAACCTGGTCTCGTCCGGCATCATCGCCAACACCGACTACATCAAGCAGAACCCCGATCTGGTGAAGCGCTTCATGTCGGCCACCACCAAGGCCGTCGAAGCCGCAGAAAAGGATCCGGCAGCCGCGGCACAATCGATCCTCGACGCCAATCCGAAGGGCGGCAAGATCGATACGCTGACCCAGGGTTTCAAGCTGACGATCCCGCTGTATCGCACGCCGGAAACCAAGGACAAGCGTCCGTTCCAGGTCACCGATCAGAACATGACCGACAGCGTCAATCTCATGGTTGAATACGGCGGCCTCGATGCGAAGGCGAAGGAAAATCCGAAAGCCTTCTACACCAACGACTATCTGCCGAAGTAGGACACAAGCCGGATGAAGCCCGCCCTGTCACCGACCATCCGCCCGCGCGGTCACCTTCGTCTCGCAACGGAGGAGACCGCGCATGGCGGCGCATCGGGCATCCAACTTTCCGGCGTCTCCAAGACCTATCGGTCGCGCGAGGGCGATGTGCCCTCGCTGCGGCCGCTGGACTTCCATATCAACGAAGGGGAATTCTTTGTCGTGGTCGGTCCGTCCGGCTGTGGCAAATCCACGCTCCTGAAGATGATCTCCGGCCTGCTGCCGCCCTCAACCGGCGAAATCAAGGTTGAAGGTGTGCCCGTGACGAAGCCGCATGGAAACGTTGGCATTGTCTTTCAAAGTGCGATGCTGCTGCCGTGGCGTACCGTGCTCAGCAACGTCATGCTTCCGATCGACATGAAGCGCCTGCCTCGCGACAAGTACCTGCCTCGCGCTCGCGAACTCCTGAAAACGGTCGGCCTCGAAGGATTCGAAAATAAGCTGCCATGGCAGTTATCGGGCGGTATGCAGCAGCGCGCTTCGATCTGCCGCGCGCTGGTGCATGATCCCAAGATCATGCTGATGGACGAGCCGTTTGGCGCGCTCGACGCCATGACGCGTGAAAAGATGAACGTGGAGTTGCAGCGTATCCAGCGCGAAACCGGCAAGACGGTGCTGCTGATCACGCATTCGATTCCCGAAGCTGTATTCCTAGCCGACCGCATTCTGGTCATGACCGAGCGACCCGGCGCCATCGCCGCGATCTACGATGTGCCGCTGCCGCGGCCGCGTACGCTCGACATCATGGCCGACCCGCTCTTCATCGCGCTGACACAAACGATCCGGCAGCATTTCTCCAGCCAAGGCGCGCTGGACTAGGCCCTGAACCAATGATGCAGACGCACGTCGCCATACGCGACATTTCGCTGTTCGAGCGGCCGGTGCGTTTCGTCCGGCCGTTTCGCTTCGGCGTGGTTCGGATCGACGCTGCGCCGCAGGCATTCGTGCGCGTCGAACTTGACGTAGAGGGTGGCCGCCGCGCGGTCGGCGCCAGCGCCGAGATGATCGTACCGAAATGGTTCGATAAGCGGCCCCAGCGTTCGCCGGACCAGACCGTCGACGACCTGCGGCGTTCGCTGGCAATCGCGCGCGAACTCTATCTGTCGGATAGCGGGCTCGATACGCCGTTTGGCCTGCATGCGTCGCGGATCGCGGCACAGGTCGCGGCCTGCGCCGCCGAGGATATTCCGCCGCTGGCGGCCTGCTATGGGCCTGCGGAGATCGACAAGGCGATTCTCGATGCAGTGCTGCGGGCACACGGTATCGACGTTTTCAAGGGGCTCTCCACCAACATTGCCGGCATCGACGCTCGGTTGACGCCGGACGTCAACGACGATGCAGTCGCGAAATTCCTCAACGGGCGCAAGCCGACGCAGGCTGTTGCGATCCGTCATACCGTTGGCCTCGATGACGCGATCGAAGGTGATAACGGAATCGATGCGATTGCCCGTCGTGAATCGATCCGTTACTTCAAACTCAAGCTCGGCGGAAATCCCGATACCGACGCGGAACGGCTCGCGCTGATCGGCCGGGAGCTCGATGCAACAGGATCTCCCGGCGATCGACTTCATGTTACGCTCGATGCCAACGAACAATATGCCGATCTCGCTGCACTGACCGACCTTACGTCACGGCTCGACCGCGATCCCGCGCTGGCTCCGATTGCAACCCGCCTGCTTTACATCGAACAACCTATGCCGCGCGAGACCACGCTTCAAACGCCGCTGGACGCACTGACAGATCGCACCGTCATCATCGATGAGGCCGACGATTCTTACGCCGCATTTCCCGCAGCCAAGGCACTCGGCTATCGCGGCGTATCGTCCAAGTCGTGCAAGGGTCTCTACAAATCCATTCTCAACAGCGTACGCGCGGCAGACTGGAGCAATGCTTCGAGGAGCTATTTCGTTGCGGCGGAAGACCTCACCTGTCAGGCCGGATTGGCCGTTCAGCAGGATCTCGCGCTCGGCGCGCTGATCGGCGTCACTCACGCGGAACGCAACGGTCACCATTATGTGGACGGCTTCAGCCATACGCCGCAAGCCGAACAGGAACAATTCCTGGCTGCGCATCCTGATCTCTATACGCGCACCGATGCAGGCATCCGCCTCGCCACCGGTGATGGAGTTCTTTCGACCTCTTCCCTCGCCTGCCCGGGCTTCGCCTCGGGCGCGCATCCGGACTGGTCGACCCTCGATCCACTGCAAACACCAACCAAGAAAATTCCGCAGGAGCATGCACTATGACAACCCAGCGTCTCGGCCTCATCATGAACGGCGTTACAGGCCGCATGGGACTAAACCAGCATCTGATCCGTTCAATTGTGGCGATCCGCAATCAAGGTGGCGTCAAACTGTCGAACGGCGACCGCGTGATGCCCGACCCGATCCTGATCGGGCGCGACGCTGGCAAGGTCGAGCGTCTGGCGAAGGAGTATGATATTCAGCGCTGGGGCACCGATCTCGACAAGGCGCTGGCGGACAAGAACGACACCATGTTCTTCGATGCAGCGACCACGCAGGCGCGCCCGACGCTGCTGACCAAGGCCATCGAGGCTGGCAAAAATATCTATTGCGAGAAGCCGATCGCTACCAACTTCGAGGAAGCGCTCAAGGTCGTGCAACTTGCCAACGCCAAAGGCATCAAGCACGGCACCGTGCAGGACAAGTTGTTCCTGCCGGGGTTGAAGAAGCTTGCCTTCCTGCGCGACTCCGGATTCTTCGGCCGCATGCTGTCGGTACGCGGCGAGTTCGGCTACTGGGTTTTCGAAGGCGATTGGCAGGAGGCGCAGCGCCCGTCCTGGAATTACCGTAGCGAGGATGGCGGCGGCATCATCCTCGATATGATCTGCCACTGGCGCTATGTGCTCGATAATCTGTTCGGCGACATCGAAAGCGTGATGTGCATCGGGAATACGGACATCCCGGATCGCTACGACGAGAACGGAAAGAAGTACAAGGCAACTGCCGACGACTCCGCCTACGCTACCTTCCGGCTCAAGGGTGGCGTCATCGCGCACATCAACATGTCCTGGGTCACCCGCGTCTATCGCGACGATCTCGTTACCTTCCAGGTCGACGGCACCCACGGTTCGGCAGTTGCCGGCCTCACCGATTGCATGATCCAGGCCCGACAGGCGACCCCGCGTCCGATCTGGAATCCGGACGAGAAGCGCAACCACAATTTCTATGCGGACTGGCAGAAGCTGCCGGAGAACGCCACCTACGACAACGGCTTCAAGGAACAGTGGGAGATGTTCATCCGGCACGTCTACGAAGATGCGCCGTACAAATACACCCTGCTGGAAGGCGCGAAGGGCGTGCAGCTGGTCGAACTCGCATTGCAGAGCTGGCGCGAGCGCCGCTGGATCGATGTTCCCGCGATCAAGGCCTGAAGGAAGCTGTCATGAACAAGCCCGTCCTGCCCACATCGTCGCTTTCGTTGTCGCTGCCGCGCGCCGACCGCACGCTGGAGACTTATCGTCTGAGCGCATCGCGGACCTTTCCGGCCAAGCTTGACGGGACGCTGAACCGCATCGCATTCTCGGCCGCGCACGTAGTAGCCGATCCGCTGGCAGGCAACGATCCATGGCTGACGACGGCGATCGATTGGGACAGGACCATCGCGTTTCGCGAGCATATCTGGGATCTCGGCCTCGGCGTGGCCGAGGCCATGGACACCGCGCAGCGCGGTATGGGGCTGGACTGGCCGACCTCGCTCGAACTGATCCGCCGCTCGGTCGCGGCTGCAAAGCCGCGCAATGCGCTGGTGTTCAGCGGGGCCGGCACCGATCATCTGGCGCCGGAGGATGCCAAAACGATCGATGACGTCATCGCCGCCTATGAAGAGCAGGTTGCCGCCGTCGAGAAGGCCGGCGGCCGCATCATCCTGATGGCATCGCGCGCGTTGGCCAGGCTCGGCCGCAATGCTGACGACTACGCCAAGGTCTATGGCCGCATCCTGTCTCAGGTTCGCGAGCCGGTAATCATCCACTGGCTCGGCGACATGTTCGATCCCGCGCTAGCGGGTTACTGGGGCACGGATGACCTCGACAAGGCGATGGATATCGCCGTCGAAATCATCAACGCCAATGCCACCAAGGTCGATGGCGTCAAGGTTTCGCTGCTCGACAAGCAGCGCGAAATCGACATGCGCAGGCGGCTCGACAAGCGGGTGCGCATGTATACCGGCGACGACTTCAACTATGCGGAGCTGATCGCCGGCGATGCGCACGGCTTCTCGCATGCACTGCTCGGCATCTTCGACGCGATTGCACCGGCGGCGTCCTACGCGCTGTCGCGACTCGCGGCAGGTGACGAGGCTGGCTTCCGCGACGTTCTTGAGCCGACGGTGCCGCTGTCACGACACATCTTCAAGGCGCCGACGCGGTTCTACAAAACCGGTATCGTCTTCATGGCATGGCTCAACGGCCATCAAGATCACTTCACCATGGTCGGTGGCCAGGAAAGCGCCCGCTCGACGTTGCATTTTGCCGAACTGTTCCGCCTCGCCGACAAAGCCGGCCTGCTTGCCGATCCATCGCTCGCCACAGCGCGCATGAAAAACTTTCTTGCGACGCGAGGCATCGAGAACTGACATGCGTGATTTCTCCGGCGACCATCGCTGGCTCTCGCTGAATACCGCAACCGTTCGCAAACAAGGCGATCTCGTCCAGATCATCGATGCCTGCGCCAGGCATGGCATCCGCGCCATCGATCCGTGGCGCGATCAGGTGGCGGCCATCGGCCTCGACCGCGCGGTGCGGACCGTGCGCGACGCCGGGCTCGATCTGTCGGGCTATTGCCGCGGCGGTATGTTTACTGCCGATGACACGCATCGCGCACAGGCGCGTGATGACAATCGGCGCGCGGTGGACGAAGCCAAGGCGCTCGGAGCCGCATGCCTGGTGCTGGTGGTCGGCGGATTGCCGCAGTATTCCCGGCCCGGAAGCGCGGCCACACGCGATATCATCGGCGCACGGGCGCAGGTCGAGGACGGGATTACGGAATTGCTCGACTATGCGCGGCAGGTCGGCATGCCGCTCTCCATTGAGCCGCTGCATCCGGCCTATGCGGCCGACCGCGCCTGCGTCAACACCACACGACAGGCCCTCGATATCTGCGACCGGCTCGATCCGGAAATTTCAGGCGATATCGGTGTCGCGCTCGACGTCTATCACATCTGGTGGGACCCCGAAGTGCTGC
>JANINJ010000079.1 GCA_024508855.1 Xanthobacteraceae bacterium | reverse complement strand
CTTCAGGAAATCGAGCGTGGCGGCAACGACGAGTTCACGCTGGCCTCCGACCTGATGCGCAAAATTCGTCCGGAGCATCGCGCGGTCATCTACATCACGACGCTGCTGCACGACATCGCCAAGGGCCGCCCGGAAGATCATTCGATCGCCGGCGCCAAGGTCGCGCGGCGGCTCTGTCCACGGCTCGGCTTCAATGCCGCCGACACTGCGCTGGTGGCGTGGCTGATCGAACAGCACCTCACCATGTCGACGGTAGCGCAATCGCGCGACCTGTCGGACCGCAAAACCATCGAGAACTTTGCGGCCGTGGTGCAATCGGTCGAGCACATGAAGCTGCTCACCATCCTGACCACTGCCGATATCCGCGGCGTCGGCCCCGGCGTCTGGAACGGCTGGAAGGCACAGCTGCTGCGCACCCTTTATTATGAGACCGAACCGGTTCTGACCGGCGGCTTCTCGGAAGTGAACCGCGCGCAGCGCATCGAGGTCGCGCAAGCCGAATTCCGCGCCGCCTTCAAGGAATGGCCGGAGGCGGAACTCAATGCCTATATCGGCCGGCATTATCCGGCCTACTGGCTCAAGGTCGACCTGCCGCGCAAGCTGCGCCACGCGCGCTTCCTGAAATCCGCCGAGCAAGGCGGTCACAAGCTGGCGATCAATGTCGGCTTCGACGAAGCCCGCAGCGTGACCGAACTGACCATTCTGGCCAACGACCATCCGTGGCTATTGTCGATCATCGCTGGAGCTTGCGCGTCGGCCGGTGCAAACATCGTGGATGCACAGATCTACACCACGACCGACGGGCGCGCGCTGGACACGATTGCGATCTCGCGCGAATACGACCGCGACGAGGACGAAGGCCGCCGCGCGACCCGGATCGGCGAAATGATCGAGCAGGTGCTCGAGGGCAAGCTGCGGCTGCCCGACGTGGTGGCGCGACGGGTCGGCACGCGCGGCAAGCTGAAGCCGTTCGTGGTCGAGCCCGAAGTCATCATCAACAACCAGTGGTCGGATCGTCACACGGTGATCGAGGTATCGGGCCTCGACCGGCCCGGCCTGCTCTATCAATTGACCACCGCGATCTCGAAACTCAATCTCAACATCGCCTCGGCCCACGTCGCGACATTCGGCGAACGCGCCCGCGACGTGTTCTATGTGACCGATCTGCTCGGCGACCAGATCACGGCGCCGACGCGACAGGCGGCCATCAAACGCGCACTGGTACATCTCCTGACCACCGATATGGTGGCGGAGCCGCCGGCGGCGTAGCTGGCGCGAGGGCTTCGCCTCATTCCAAAATCGTCACGCCTTCGTGCTTGAGCAGCCATCGCTTACGATCGAGCCCGCCGCCATAGCCGGTAAGCGAGCCGTCGGCGCCGATGACGCGATGACACGGGACCACGACGCTGATCGGATTGGAGCCATTGGCATGCCCGACCGCTCGCACTGCCGTGGGCCGATCGATCCGCTCCGCGAGTACGCCATAACTGGTGGTGGAGCCCGCCGGGATGCGGCGCAGGGCCGACCACACGCTACGCTGGAATGGCGTACCGGCCAGACGGCACTTGATGCCGCGAAGCGAGCTCAGATCGCCATCGAAATACGCCTTCAGCGCCGAGGTGAGATCGCGCGGGGCTTTGCCCGTGCTGAGTGCGGTTTCGCCGTACTGCTGGCGCATCAGCCGGATCAGCCGATCCTCAAAGTCCTCCCAGTCCAGCGCACAGAGGAGGCCATCCGCATCGGTCACCAGCAGGGCGACGCCGATCGGTGTCTTGAAGCGAGCGAGCGAAAATTTCTCGGGTGATTTTTCAGGCATGGCGTTTCCGGAGCGATTGCGTGTTAGCGTGAGGACCGTCAGTTCGGGCTTTGGGGCATCACGACATGAGTACGATAGCGAATATCCTGGTGGCGCTGGTGGCAGTGCTGCACATCTATTTCCTGATCCTTGAAATGTTTCTCTGGACCAAGCCGCGCGGCTTGAAGACGTTCGGCAACTCGCTGGAGAAGGCCCAAGAATCGGCGGTTCTTGCTGCCAATCAAGGCCTCTACAACGGCTTCCTAGCTATCGGCCTGATCTGGGGTTTGATCCACCCGAATCCCGACTTCGCATTCCAGATCAAGGTTTTCTTTTTGCTCTGCGTGGTCGCGGCCGGGGTGTACGGCGCCGCTTCCGTCAGCATGCGCATTCTATATGTCCAGGCCCTCCCTGCAGTCGTCGCACTTCTGTTGCTCTGGCTGGCCTGAGGCCGGCGAAAAGTCGCGCCGGGATCGTCTTGCATTGCGGCATTGGCTCCGTCACTATCCGCGCGGGCGGCGCCAGACCTGCTGGACAAGATCGCCAAAAAGGCCGCTACCGAAGTCCATAATAATAATCCGACACGACACAATGAGGGATGTAACGAATGAGGGATAATCTTTTCCGCCTGACGGCAGCGTCTGCGATCACCATCGCGCTGTCGGCTTCTTCGGCCTATGCGCAGAAGAAATACGATCCGGGCGCGACCGATACCGAAATCAAGATCGGCCAGACGGTGCCGTTCAGCGGGCCGGCGTCGGCTTATGCCACCATCGGCAAGACCCAAGCCGCTTATTTCAAGATGATCAACGATCAGGGCGGGGTTAACGGCCGCAAGCTGAACCTGATCCAGTACGACGATGCCTACAGCCCGCCGAAGACGGTCGAGCAGGTTCGCAAGCTGGTGGAAGGTGACGAAGTGCTGCTCACCTTCCAGTTGGTCGGCACCCCGCCCAACGCCGCGGTGCAGAAGTATCTGAACCAGAAGAAGGTGCCGCAACTGTTCGCGGCGACCGGCGCGTCGCGCTTCACCGACCCGAAAAACTTCCCCTGGACGATGGGCTTCAACCCGAACTATCAGTCCGAGGGACGCATCTACGGCAAGTACATTCTGGCCAACTATCCGAATGCCAAGATCGGCGTGCTGTTCCAGAACGACGACCTCGGCCGCGACTACGTCACCGGCCTCAAGGAAGGTCTCGGCGACAAGGCCAAGACCATGATCGTCGGCGAAACGTCCTACGAACTCACCGATCCGACCATCGACTCCCAGATCGTCAAGCTGAAGTCCCTCGGCGCCGACCTGCTTTATGACGCCTCGACGCCGAAGTTCGCCGCACAGGCGATCAAGAAGGTGGCCGACCTCGGCTGGAAGCCGGTGCACATCCTCGACATCAACGCCACCTCGGTCGGCGCGGTGATGAAGCCGGCGGGACTGGAAAATTCCAAGGGCGTCATCAGCACCAACTACGGCAAGGATCCGCTCGACCCGGCCTGGAAGGACGACGCCGGGATGAAAAAGTATTTCGAGTTCATGGCGAAGTACTACCCGGACGGTGACAAGGATTCCAGCTTCAACACCTACGGCTACAGCACCGCGCAGTTGATGGTGCATGTGCTGAAGGAATGCGGTGATAACCTTACCCGCGAAAACGTCATGAAGCAGGCGACCAGCCTGAAAAACGTTCAGCTCGACCTGTCGCTCCCGGGTATCGTCGGCTCCACCTCGCCGACCGATTATCGCGTCAACAAGCAGCTCCAGATGATGAAGTTCGACGGTCAGCGTTGGGAACTGTTCGGTCCGATCATCACCGACGACGCGAGCGGCTAGTACTTCCTGCCACTGCTCGAGTTTTGAAATGGCCGGCGCATCGCGCCGGCCATTTTTCATAACTTCCAATTTCGCCGGCAGGCACCGGACGGTAGGGTTAAGAGGACCTGAAAGCCCCTGTTTTCAAAGACTTCCGGGCGCACGACCACGGCGACATTAACCTTCGCTTTACGCGCCTTTAAACCCCACCCGATACCCTGCACGCCGGATTGGCTCGGGTGCGTTTGCGTATGGCGTGGGGAAAGAAAAAGAGCGGGGCCCGCAAGGAGCCGCAGTTCGGGCTTGGCGCATCGCTGTCCGAATTGCGCCTCAACTTGCAGGATCGCATCAGCATTGCCAGCGACGACAAGCCGAAGAAGCCGGCGGCGAAACGCGACACCGGCGGCAGTTCGCCGCGCGGCGGCAAATCCGGGACGGGCAAGTCGCGCAAGCGCCGCTCCGCCGGCAATCTGCGCCGCACGGTTTATCGCGCGTGCTATTGGAGCGCGGTACTCGGGCTGTGGGCCGCCATCGCCATCACCGGCGTCGTTATCTATGTCGGCGCGCATCTGCCGCCGATCCAGTCGCTCGAAATTCCGAAGCGGCCGCCAACCATCCAGATCGTCGGTCTCGGCGGCACCGTGCTGGCGACGCGTGGGGAAATGGGCGGCGCCAGCGTCGCACTGAAGGATATGCCGCCGTATCTGCCGAAGGCGTTCATCGCCATCGAGGATCGCCGGTTCTATTCGCATTATGGCGTCGATCCGCTCGGCATCGTGCGCGCCGCCATCGCCAATATCCTGCATCGTGGCGTGTCGCAAGGCGGCTCGACGCTGACCCAACAGCTCGCCAAGAACCTGTTCCTGACCCAGGAACGCACCATGCAGCGCAAGCTGCAGGAGGTGGAGCTGGCGTTCTGGCTGGAGCGCAAACACACCAAGAACCAGATTCTGGAACTCTACCTCAATCGCGTTTACTTCGGCTCCGGCGCCTACGGTGTCGAAGCGGCCGCACAGAAATACTTCGGCAAGTCTGCGCGAAAAGTGACACTGGCGGAAGCCGCGATGCTGGCTGGCCTCGTCAAATCGCCGTCGCGACTGGCGCCGAATCGCAATCCCGAGGGCGCCGAGAAGCGCGCGCAGACCGTTCTGGCCGCGATGGCCGACGCGCATTTCATCACCGAGCAGCAGGCGCAGGCGGCGATCGCGCATCCCTCCTACGCCGTCAAGCCGACCGGCGCCGGCACCATCAACTATGTCGCCGACTGGATCGCCGAAGTACTGGACGATCTCGTCGGCCAGATCGACCAGAACATCACGGTCGAAACCTCGATCGATCCGAAGCTGCAAAGCATCGCCGAAGCCGACGTCATCGACGAACTGGCCACGAAGAGTGTGAAGTTCAACGTCACGCAGGGCGCGCTGGTGGCGATGACCCCGACCGGTGAGGTCCGCGCCATGGTCGGCGGCCGCAATTACGCGGATAGTCAGTTCAATCGTGCCGTCACCGCCAAGCGCCAGCCGGGATCGGCGTTCAAGCCGTTTGTCTATCTCACCGCGATCGAGGCAGGGCTGACGCCGGATACGATCCGGCAGGATGCGCCGATCGACGTCAAGGGCTGGAAGCCGGAGAACTACAGCCACGAATATTTCGGCAGCGTCACGCTGACCCAGGCCTTGGCGATGTCGCTGAATACGGTCGCCGTCCGGCTCGGGCTGGAAGTCGGCGCCAAGAACGTCGTGCGCACCGCGCACCGGCTCGGCATCACCTCGAAATTGGAACCGAATGCGTCGATCGCACTCGGCACGTCAGAAGTCTCGCTACTCGAACTGACTGGGGCCTATGCGCCGTTCGCCAATGGCGGCCGAGCGGTCTCGCCCCACGTCGTCAACCGGATCCGCACCGACAGCGGCAAGATAATCTATCAGCGCCCGCCAGATCCGGTGAACCAGGTGATCGATCCGCGCAATGTCGCGATGATGAACACCATGATGCACGAAACGCTGGTCAGCGGCACCGCGCGCAAAGCGGAAATTCCCGGTTGGATCGCCGCCGGCAAGACCGGCACCAGCCAGGATTTCCGCGACGCCTGGTTCATGGGTTACACCGCAAACCTCGTCACCGGCGTGTGGCTCGGCAACGACGACAATTCGCCGACGAAAAAGGCCACCGGTGGCGGATTGCCGGTCGAAGTCTGGACGCGCTTCATGCGCGCCGCACATCAGAATGTGCCGGTAGCCGCGCTTCCGATGGCGCCGCGCGGTGGCCTGTTCGCGAATGCTGTACCATCGACTCTCGCTCCAGCCAGTCCACCGTCGTCCATGGCAGCCCCCGCCGTCACCACCGGAATGGCCGGACGTTCCGCGCCGACGCGAACGTCAGTCCGACCGGAAGCGGCTGGCGGTCTGGACGGCTGGCTGGTGGACCGACTGTTCGGCGGGCGCTGACGCCTGCATTCACCGAACGCAATCAAGCGTGGCTGACAAGCAATTGCCGCCGAATGGAGCGGCAGCATCGCGATCGATGTCCTATTCCTCGACGCCGTAGCGATGCAGATCGTTGCCGTGGACATCCAGCCAGGTCTTGGCACGCTCGGTCTGCGGACAAATACGTCCGACCACTTTCCAGAATCGCGCCGAGTGATTCATCTCGACCAGATGCGCGACCTCATGTGCCGCGAGATAGTCCAGCACATAAGATGGCGCGAGGATCAGCCGCCACGAGAATGACAGCGATCCTGCCGACGTACATGAGCCCCAGCGGCTCGATTGATCGCGAATCGAGATTCGCTTTACCTTCACCCCAAGCTGAGCCGCATAGGCTTCCGATGCCTTCTGCAAGTCGCGCCGCGCTTCGCGCTTGAGGAAATCATGGACGCGACGGTCGGTATATTCGGGACCGCCGGCGACGCAGAGAATGCGTTCGCCGCTGTCGCGAATTTCGGTCCACACGGTGCCCCGCTCTCCCGCGCGATGCACGATCTTATGCAGGACGCCGCGCAGCGGAATCACCACACCATGTTGAAATGGTGCAGCTTTCGGTAATCGACCGAGACGCGCGGCGATCCATCCGCCATGACGTTGTGCGAAGTCGCGCGCGTCAGCGATGGTGCCGCGTGGAGGCATCGTGAGGATCGCTTCGCGATCGCTCGGATGAATACGCAACGTATAACGGCGCGCGCGGCGATGCCGACGCAGCCGAATGGCGAAGATTTGCGAACCGAATTTGACCGCGATGGTGGAAGGTTCGGTGGGACGACGATAAAGGAGGGCGCGAAAAGCCATGTCAGCAGATCCGGAAGGCAGGAAGTCGCCGGGATTCTGCCATATCCGCCGCCAAGGAAATCGCTCAGCGCAAAAACAAATCATTTGCCCAATATACAGGGGCCAAGGGCGGCGTCTGCCCTATATCGTGGGGCTCGAAACCCGAATTTTTGTGTCAAATCGACTCGATTGGCATCCTCAAAGAGTGGCGCCACACTCATTACTTCTTGAACTGATGAATCTGGATTTCCAGGCGATTTTACCCGGACATAGCAGGTGGAAAACCACATTCCGTGGCCGCCGCGAGGCACGCGATCGAGAGTCTGGAACCTCGATCGCGTCTCGATTCGCTATTCCGCAGCGCTGACCACCGACAACGATGCCTTGCCACGTGTCGAGGACGACATGAAATCGGAAATGCGCGGCACGATTTCGGATCGGAAGCGCGAGCCATTGAATACACCGTAATGGCCGACGCCCTTTTGCACGTAATGAACGCGGCGTGACTGCGGAATCGAACTGCACAATTCGTGCGTCGCTTCGGTCTGGCCGAGGCCCGAGATGTCGTCGTTCTCGCCTTCCACCGTCATCAGCGCAATACGCGTGATCTTCGATGGATCGACCGGTTTGCCGCGATGGGTCATCTCGCCCTTGGGCAAGGCGTGCTTGACGAACACCAGATCGACAGTTTGCAGATAATAATCCGCGGTCAGGTCCATCACGGCGAGATATTCGTCGTAGAAGTCGCGATGCTTCTCGACCATGTCGCCGTCGCCCTTGACCAGATTGTCGAACAGCCGCTTGTGCGCGTCGACATGGCGGTCGAGATTCATGCTGACGAAGCCGGTGAGCTGCAGGAAGCCCGGATAGACATCGCGCATGAAGCCGGGATGCGGGAACGGCACCTTGGTGATGACGTTGTTGCGGAACCAGTCGATGCCGCGCTCCTCGGCCAGTTTATTGACCGCCGTCGGATTGCGGCGGGTATCGATCGGACCACCCATCAGCGTCATGGAAAGCGGTACGTACGGGTCGCGTTCGGCTTCCATCACCGAAGCGGCAATTACCACCGGCACAGCAGGCTGACACACCGCCATGACGTGGACGTCACCACCCAGCACATGCAGCATTTCAATGAGATAATCGACGTAGTCTTCGAGATCGAACCGGCCGGCCGATAGCGGCACCATCCGCGCATCGGCCCAATCGGTGATGTAAACATCGTGTCCCGGAAGCATTGCCTCGACGGTACCGCGCAGCAACGTCGCGTAGTGACCGGACATCGGCGCCACGATCAGCACGCGCGGCTGCGCCGGCTTCGGCTGTCGCGTCAACTGGCGATCGAAGTGCAGCAATCGGCAAAACGGCTTTTCCCAGATCGAACGGATTTCGATCGGCGTACGAATACCGTTGACCTCGGTTTCATGCAGTCCCCACTCCGGCTTGCCGTAGCGGCGCGTCGTACGCTCGAATAACTCGCAACCGGCGGCAACCGATTTACCGAACAGCGTATGCGACCACGGGTTCAGAGGATTCTGAAAAAGGATCTTGGTGGCATCGGTCACGGCCCGCGCGGGATTGAGCGATGCCTGGCCCATCTCATACATCCAGTAGAGCGGCGTCGTCAGTGCCGAGCTACCTTCCAACGGCAGCTCTGGTGCCCCGCCAAATTCACCAATCGCCATATGTATCCCCACTTCCGCGCCCCGATATCTAGGGCTTGTTTCCGTGCGACTTCCTTTTGCAACGCAACATTGTGGACACTGAACTGCGGTGCGTCAATCCGTCCATGGCCTTATGCAGGCGATATTGAGCATAAAGATCATGCAGGGCACGGGTTAACGGAACTATTAGTCTCCTGGAGAGGGTATTCGTGACAGGCAGACGAGACCGGCAATTTGCGATCGATCGCCCGCGAGCTAAGCTCACGCCATGACCGACGTCACCGTTCCCGATCTGCACCATCCGCGTCGGTCGATCCGGCTGGACACTATCCTGCGGCTGCGCTGGCTGGCTGCGCTCGGGCAACTCGCCGCGATCTTTTTCGTGGTGCAGAGCCTCGACTTCGATCTTCCGGTCATTCCTTGCGTCGCCATCATTGCTGTGTCGGCCGTCGTCACGCTGGCACTTCAGATGGCGTTCAATCCGATGCGGCGGCTCGAGCCGCGCTTCGCGGCCGCGCTGCTGGCACTCAACATCGCCGAGCTTGCGGGCCTGCTGTATCTGACCGGCGGGCTGGAGAATCCGTTTTCGTTTCTGTTCCTGGGGCCGGTGCTGATTTCGGCGACCGGATTGCCGACACGCGTCACCATCGGGCTGGGTATCTTCGCTGCGATCTGTTCGACCGCGCTCGGCTTCTTTCACCTGCCGTTGCCATGGATCCGCGACGACTCGCTGGTGCTGCCGCCGGTTTACATGGCCGGCATCTGGCTCTCGATCCTGGTGGCGATCGGCGTCACCAGTCTCTACACGTTTCAGGTGACGGAAGAATCCCGCAAACTTTCCAACGCGCTGGCGGCGACCGAACTGGTGCTCGCACGCGAGCAACACCTCACGCAACTCGATGGTCTTGCCGCTGCGGCCGCGCACGAACTCGGCACACCGCTTGCGACCATCTTCCTGATCGCCCGCGAGTTGGAGCAGACCACCACGTCCGACAGTGCGCTGGCCGGTGACATCAAGACCTTGCGCGAACAATCGCAGCGCTGCCGCGACATCCTTGCCAAGATCACACAACTCTCCTCCAGCGGAGCGCCGTTCGACCGCATGCCGCTATCGATGCTGATCGAGGAAACCGTGGCGCCGCATCGCGACTTCGGCATTGCCATCAAGGTAAGGATCGCCGTGGCCAATTCGCCGGAGCCGGTCGGCATGCGCAATCCGGCAGCGCTCTATGGCGTCGGCAACATTCTGGAGAACGCCGTCGATTTTGCGCGCAGCACCGTCGAGGTCGACGCACGCTGGAACCAGGAGCTTGTCGAGATCATCGTTTCCGACGACGGACCGGGGATTGCGCCGGAGATGCTGAAGCGCATCGGCGAACCTTATCTCACCCGGCGCCGGCGCGCCGACCAGACCCATCCCGAGCGCAAAGGATTGGGGCTCGGCATCTTCATCGCGCGAACGCTGCTCGAACGTACCGGCGCGACGGTAACATTTACCAACCGGACCTTTCCCGATCACGGAGCTGTGGTGCGTATCGCGTGGCCCCGCGAAAGCTTCGAGAGCACTGAAATCGTTGCCGAAAGCATCTCCTGAACGTGTTAACCGCCGCCGTTGCGGAGGCAGCGACGTTATGTGCCCTTGGCATCTTTGGGCAGAGGCCCATATGTTAGAGATTGCAACAGGGAAATTGGAACCGTGAACGCTATCGCCGAACTGTCCGCCATGACCGATCGCTCGCTGATGATCGTGGAAGATGACAAGCCATTTCTCGAACGGCTGTCGCGCGCCATGGAAACGCGTGGCTTCACCGTGACCTCGTGCGAGAGCGTGTCGGATGGACTAGCGCATATCGGCAAATCCGCACCAGCATTTGCGGTCGTCGATCTTCGTCTCGGCGATGGCAACGGACTCGATGTCGTGTCGGCGTTGAAACGGCAGCGGCCCGATGCACGCGCCATCGTGCTCACCGGCTATGGTAACATCGCTACCGCGGTGACCGCGGTGAAGATGGGCGCCGTCGATTATCTCTCCAAGCCGGCTGACGCCGACGACGTCGTCGCAGCGCTGCTCGCGAGCGGTACCGACAAATCCGAATTGCCGAGCAATCCGATGTCAGCGGATCGCGTGCGTTGGGAGCACATCCAGCGCATCTATGAGCTGTGCAATCGCAACGTCTCGGAGACGGCGCGGCGGCTCAACATGCATCGCCGCACCCTGCAGCGCATTCTCGCGAAACGCGCGCCGCGCTAGGATAACTTCAATTCCCCGTTTCAGAATTCCGTGTGGCCTTGCGGATCGGCAAGCCGGTTGATGCGTTGCGCTGCGGCCATCGCGAACGACACCGTCATCACCTTGCGCGTGGGCGCCGGAAGCCGATGCTCCGGCGCATCGCAATGCATGTGCGCACCATAGGCATCGGCAACGATCAGGCCGGTATCCTCCGGAAAGATCTCGCACGGTAGATCCTGCGTGAAGGCGAAGAACAGCCGATCGCAATGCGCCCGATAGTCCTGCCACTTATGATCTGCGCGCAAATCCTCCAGCGACGATTTGATTTCGACGATCCAGATATCGCCGCGCACGTTGAGCGCGACGAGGTCCGCGCGCCGGCCTGACGGCAACGGCAATTCGCTGATGCAGGAAAATCCCAGCGACCGCAGCAGCCGCGCCGTACCGCGCGCAATCGCCAGCGCCGTCTCCGACTGACGACGATCCGGGGGCGGCACCAGAGCCAGCGATGGACGTTGTGATTCCATTGCGGCAAACCCTAGACGATTTCAGGGCAGCCAATAAAGCCGTCGTTTTCCGGAAGTCCGACCCGATCCGGAACCCGGACAATCTGAATTCGGCCGGCACATGAACGCGATGCTTTGGAACCGCCACCAAGCGGGGGGAGACCTCTCACCAAAGGATCGTTCATGACGTTCACCAACACTCTTCGGGCCCTCGGCTTCGCCTTGGCCGCGCTGCCCTTCGGCTGTGGCTTCGCGCAGGCGGCCACCAGGCCCACCGTGGAAGTTGCCTTCGTCCTCGATACCACCGGATCGATGGGCGGCCTGATCGAAGGTGCCAAACGCAAGATCTGGTCGATCGCCACCGCCATCGTCGACAGCAATCCCGATGCCGACATTCGCATGGGGCTGGTCGCCTATCGCGACATCGGCGACGACTACGTGACCAAGACCGTCGACCTCACCGCCGATATCCAGGATTTATACGCACATCTGCTCGAATTGAAGGCACGCGGCGGCGGCGACTGGCCGGAAAGCGTCAACGAGGCGCTGGATGTTGCGGTCAACAAGCTGCAATGGACCGCGGGCGACAAGGCGCGGCGCATCGTGTTCCTGGTCGGCGACGCGCCGCCGCATATGGATTACGCGCAGGACACCAAATATCCGACGACTCTGAAGGTGGCGAAGCAGAAGGACATCATCGTCAACGCCGTGCTGGCGGGCACCGCGCAGGACACCGCGCGGGTGTGGCGCGACATCGCGCAGAACGGCAACGGGCGCTTCATCCCGATCCCGCAGGATGGTGGCCAAGTGGTCATTATCGAGACCCCCTACGACGACGACATCATCATCCTGCAAAAGGAAATCAACGGCACCGTGATCCCGTACGGTCCGCGCGCCATGCAAAAGCGCACCGAAGACAAGACGCGGCAACTTTCCGAAGTGGCCGCCGCCGCGCCGGCATCCGCATCGGACATGGCGAGTTATCTCAACAAGCGCGCCAAGGTCTCGGCCGAAGCCGTGACCGGCGGCGGCGATCTGGTCAGCGATGTGAGTTCCGGCCACCAGAAACTATCGGCGATCAAGGACGACGAGTTGCCGGAAGCATTTCGCAAACTGTCGCCCGACGAGCGCGCGGCGGCACTCGAGAAGCAGATGCAGACACGCAAGACCTTGAACGAAAAGCTGACGGCACTCGTCGCCAAGCGCGACAAGTACGTTGCCGAGCAGCAGGCCAAATCCGCCGCGAGCGGATCCGCGAAAGTGTCATCGTTCGATCGCGTCGTCGCGGAGACCTTGAAGGCACAGATCGCGCGTTGACACCGGCCCGATTGCGGGTTCCGACAACAGACGCCACGGCCTCCTGTACGACGGAGGCCGTGGCATGCCGCGCGGCAAACCAATTAGCTATCAATTTCATTGCCGGATTTACCGGCGATTCATACAATCATCCGGTTCCGGACGACCTGAGGTAGAATTTAACACGCTTTAAGCGCCTCATCGGCGATCCTCGCTCGAGGGGCAGCCCAACGCGTATCGTCACGTTCAAGATGTCGTTTTGCCGGAGGCAAAGCGGCCGCGACGCAGTTTATTTTATTTGAAGCGATAGCGGATGAATCCAAAGCTCGCGCGCATACATTCCGGCCTGTGGCGGCTCGTCTGGCCCTTCGTTGCGCTGGTTCTGGCGCAAATGTTTCTTGCGATGGTTAGTCTCGATACGATGTCGTCGGTGCGCGCCTATGTCGGCGGCGAAGCGCTCTGGTCCAAGGGCCAGAAGGACGCCCTCTACTATCTCACCCGCTATACCGAAACCGGCAACGAACTTGCGTACCAGCGCCATCTGAACGCAATCGCCGTTCCGATCGGCGACCGCGACGCGCGTATCGCGCTCGAACAGCGGCCACCCGACCTGGCCGCAGCGCGTCGCGGATTTCTGCAGGGCGGCAACCATCCTGACGATATTGCCGGCATCATCTGGCTCTACCAGAACTTTCGCGAGATCGGATATCTGAAACGCGCGATCCAGAACTGGACGGCGACCGACGCATCCTTGTTGCAGATTGCCGATCTCGCAGCGACGATCCATGCCGACATCAGCAACGGATCGTTGTCCCGAGAAGCCATCGAGAACTACAAGGCGCAAATCGATCACATCAACCGACACATCACGCCGCTGACGATCGCGTTCTCGCAAAGCCTCGGCGAAGGCTCGCGGGCCATCAAGACCGTTCTGACCATCGTCAACGTGTTCGCCGCTGCGCTGCTGATCGCGCTGATGCTGTGGCACACCCGCAATCTGGTCGCACAGCGCCGCAGCTTCGAGACTGCGCTCAAGGCGGAAAAGGAACGCGCCCAGATCACGCTCGCCTCGATCGGCGAAGCCGTCTTGTCCACCGATGCTGACGGCAAGCTCGACTACGTGAATCCGGCGGCCGAGCGCTTAATTGGCCGACGCGCCGCCGACGCTTACGGATTGCCGCTCGCATCGCTGTTCCGCATCGTCGACCAGAGCGGCGGAGCCGGCGACAACCTGATCGATCAGACCCTGAGCGGCATCGCCCCGACAACCGGCCCGCGCCCGCAATTGCTGGTCCGGCATGACTCTACGACCGTTCCAGTGTCGCTGGTGTCCTCGCCGTTGAATGTCGATCGCGATGCCGCCGGCACGGTGTTCGTCTTCCATGACATGACCGAGGAGCAGGCCCTGATCGGCCGTCTGTCATGGCAGGCCTCGCACGACGCACTGACCGGACTTGCCAACCGCCGCGAATTCGAACACCGCCTCGAACTGTCGCTCGAACGTCTAGAGCCCGGCACGCAGCACATCCTGATGTTTCTGGATGTCGACCAGTTCAAGATCGTCAACGACACCTGCGGCCACGCCGCCGGCGACCAGCTGTTGCAGCAGGCGACGACAATCCTGCAAACGCCGTTACGCCGCGGCGACATTCTGGCCCGGCTGGGCGGCGACGAGTTCGCTATCCTGATCGAGAAGTGCAGCATCGAGAAGGCGACGGCAATTGCCGAGCGCCTGCGGCAATCGGTGCAGGACGCGGACTTCGAATGGAACGGCCGCATCTTCAACATCACGGTCAGCATCGGCCTGGTGCCGATCACCGCGGCAGGCACCAGCCTGGAGGAAACGCTGCGGACCGCCGACATGGCCTGCTACATGGCCAAGGAAAAAGGCCGCAACCGCATCCAGATTCATTACAGCAGCGACCGCGAATTGCAGCAGCGCTTCGGCGAAATGAGCTGGGTGCAGCGCATCCACACTGCGCTCGAGCGCAATCGCTTCTGCCTATACGCGCAGGAGATCGCTGCACTCTCCGATCAGGCTACCGGTCTGCATGTCGAAATGCTGCTCCGGCTGCAGGACGAGGACGGCCAGATCGTCACGCCGGACCAGTTCATCCCGCCGGCGGAACGCTATGGACTGATGCCGTTGATCGACCGCTGGGTGATAAGCTCGGCATTTCGGGCGATTGCCTTCAGGTTGGCAGACCCGGCAGCAGAGCCGCTGGTCACCTGCTCGATCAATCTTTCCGGGGCGTCGTTCGGCGACGACGATTTCGTGGATTATGTCCGCGAGCAGTTCGAGATTCACGATATCCCTCCCGCGCTGATCTGCTTCGAGATCACCGAGACCAGCGCGATCGCCAATCTCGGCAGCGCAAAGAGGTTTATCGATCTGCTGCAGAAGATGGGCTGCCGCTTCGCGCTCGACGACTTCGGCAGCGGCATGTCGTCCTTTGCCTATCTCAAGCATCTGCCGGTGGACTGCCTCAAGATCGACGGCAGTTTCGTGAAGGACATGCTGAACAACCAGATCGACCGGGCCATGGTCGAGATGATCACCCGCATCGGCAAGCTGATGGGCAAGCGAACCATCGCGGAATTCGTGGAAAACGACGAGACCATCGCGGCGCTGCGTGAAATCGGCGTCGATTGGGCCCAGGGCTACGCGATCGGCAGGCCGCAGCCGTTCGACAGCCTGAAGACATCCCGGCCGATGCCGCGGACTGCGCCACGCAAGGTGGCATAAGCCGCCGCTTCGCCAGCCGAGCGCTGCCCTGCGCATATACCGCCCCGCAGTTTTGCCGGCGTGCCGCCCGCAGAAAGCCTCTTGGCGACGCGGCAAAAATCGGCATTGTGCGAGGCATGACAGAACCGAACAAAACCAAGGCCGAGACCAAAGCCAAGGCTGGCGCGGCCATCATTCCGGTCACGCTGTTTCAGCAGAACTGCATGCTGCTGTGGTGCGAAGCCACGAAGCGCGCGGTGGTGATCGATCCCGGCGGCGACGTTCCCAACATTCTCGACGCCATCAAACAGGCCGGCGTCACCGTCGAGAAGATCTGGCTCACCCACGGCCATATCGATCACGTCGGCGGCGCGGCCGAATTGCGCGACGCGCTCAAGGTGCCGATCGAGGGACCTCACGCGGCCGACAAGTTCCTGCTCGATCATGTGGTCGAAAGCGGCGCCAATTACGGCATGACCGGGGTGCGCAACTTCGCGCCCGACCGCTGGCTGGACGAAGGCGAGCAGGTCAAGGTCGGCGACCTGACCTTCGATGTCTTTCATTGCCCCGGCCATTCGCCCGGCAGCGTGGTGTTCTTCAGCAAGGACATGCGCTTCGCCCATGTCGGCGACGTGCTCTTCAACGGCTCGGTCGGACGCACCGACCTGCCCGGTGGCAGCCATGAAACGCTGATCAAGTCGATCACCGACAAGCTGCTGCCGCTCGGCGACGACGTGCAGTTCATCTGCGGCCACGGTCCCGGCTCGACCATCGGCCACGAGCGGCAGACCAATCCGTTCCTCAACGGCGCGATGTGACGCTTACGCTAGCGGATACTACTCGACATTGACCAGACGGGCGGCGAGGAGAGACAGCGTATCGACACGCACTCCCCGTCGTCCCCGCGCAGGCGGGGACGCATACGCCGTGTCGTCCATGTTGAGGACGGCGTTTATTCCATCGGGAAAAGATAAATCGGCGGCGCCGCGTCGTAACCATTCACGCTCTGGGATATGGGTCCCCGCCTGCGCGGGGACGACGGCGGAATCTCAGCGGCTCAATTCGGGATCGGCCCAGAATTCGACCTGCGACGCGCCAATCACTTGCTTGGGCTGATGCGGATTGAGCGTACCGGCCGTTGCCGACATGCCTTTCGCTAAAATCTCTTTTGCGAAAGCCTTGGCATCTGCCTCGGTCTTGAAGGTTCGCGTCGATCGTACCGGACCGGTAGCGCGAATGTCGGTTTTCAACGTTTTATCGGGGCCATAGGCCACGTACCAGATATCGGGCTGCGTCATGGATCAGTAACGCAGAGTTGCACCGAAAGTTTCATCGTCGCAATTCGGTCGACAAGTTTCGTCGATTCTGCGTCCGGAATGCGACACTGCGTCGCTGGAGGCGAACGCGCGAACGCCTCCAGCGTCTGAGCGGTGTTATTCCACGATCTCGACGATGCGGTGCGTACGCGGATCGACCAGCACGGTGCGGTCGTTCACGACGGTGTAGCGGTAATTGTGAACGCCGTATTCCGGCGGCACCTCATAATAGGTCACGCCCTGCTCCGGCAGCACCGCGCCGACACGGACGTCCTCGCGATAGCGGTAGGACGGCACATGACGATCGACAACGTAGCGATGGAAACGCGGACGCTGATCGACGCCCAACACGCCGGCTACGCCGCCGACCACACCACCGACGGCTCCGCCGACGACGGCGCCAACCGGGCCTGCGGCACGCTCGCCTTCGCGCGCACCGCGCTCCATACCGCCAGGCACGCCCTGCGCCTGCGCAACGGCAGGAACCGCGATCACGGCAAGGACGGCGGCAGTTCCGATAAGACGGCGAATCATAGATGTCTCCCGAGGTGATTGAACTTGAGACATCACAAGTTTTCGCCGGCGCATTCGTTCCGGGTTTCGCAGCCTACGCAGCAACGCATGAACGAAAGAATTTCCGGAACCAATCCGGTGTCACGGTCATGCCATGTTTGCGGCACGTCGCATCGACAACAGCAGCGCTGCACATGTCGCGATCGACAGCGCGAACATCGCACAGCATGCGTATAACGCAACGACGGGCGATTGCGCGGCGACGATTGCGAAATACACCGCGCCCATCACCGCGACCCCGGCCGCATTGGCGATCTGCGTGGTGGTGCCGTAGAGACCGGAGCCCGCACCGGCACTCGCCGCCTGCACGCTTGATAATACGACGCCGGACAGCGGTGCCATCACCAGGCCTTGGCCATAACCGAAGACGATCAGCGGCAATGCCAGCACATAAACCGATGGCTGCGGCATCGAGACCAGCGTCAGCGCAATCGCGGCGAGCCCTGCGACCTGCACCGCGCAACCTTCGATCAGCACCAGCATGCCGCGATGTCTGGCGCGCGCAGCGCTGTGCCGCGACGCCACGACGAAGGCCAGCGCCAGCGGCACGAAAATCAGCCCGGCCTCGACCGGCGAATAATGCAGCGCGTTCTGCATGAACAGGGTCATCACCAGATAGAACGACAGGTTCGCGGCGAAGAAGAAGAACGCCGCACA
>JANINJ010000078.1 GCA_024508855.1 Xanthobacteraceae bacterium | reverse complement strand
CGGCGCCGATCCCTTACGAGGACCACTTTCCCGGATAGGACATGTTCCCGGATAGGACATGGCCGCATTCCGAAAAGGCCATGCTCCCGCGGCTCACGCGCAGATACAGTCGAACGAGATCGACCTTTCATCCGCGATGAGCCAGCCCGGCTGGAAAGACCCTTGCAAGCGTGACCGCCAGCCTGACCTACAACAGTTCCGACGACAGCAATGCGCCGTCGCGCGCCATGCTGATGTTGCTGGTAGCGATGACCGGTGTTGCGCCGGTGTCACTGTATATGCTGGTGCCCGCATTGCCGGTACTCGCCACCTCCTTCGACAGCGACATCTCGCTGGTGCAGATGACGGTGTCGCTCTACATGGTCGGCATCGCGTGCTCGCAAATCATCATGGGCCCGCTGTCGGACCGTTACGGACGGCGACCGGTACTGATCGGTGGCCTCGGCCTGATGGTGCTGGCAACCATCGGCGGCATCTTCGCGCAGACGCTGCCACAACTGATCCTCGCGCGGTTTTTGCAGGCACTCGGCGGCGCATCCGGCATGGTAATCAGCCGCGCCATCATTCGCGACATCTATGAACGCGACCGCGTCGCCTCGATGATCAGCCTCGTGATCGCGGTGATGATGATCGCGCAGATGCTCAGTCCGCTCGCCGGCGGCCTGATCGAAATCAGCCTCGGCTGGCGATCGATCTTCTATGCGCTGACGGCGTTATCGGTGGTGACGTTCGCCGGTGTCGCCCTCGCGCTGCCGGAAACCCGACGGATGGCGGACCGCACAGCCAGCGGCGGCTTCGCCGGCGGCGCGCGCAGCCTGCTGGCGAGCCGCGCTTTCATCGGCTACGTGCTGTGCCAGGTGCTGGCGTCGTCGATCATCTTCACTTTCGCCGGTGGTGGTCCCTATGTCGTGGTCAACCAGATGGGCCGATCGAGCGCCGAATATGGGGCGTGGTTTGCTACATCGGGCTTTGCTTACCTGGTCGGCAATCTGGCCTGCGTGCGCTTCGCGCCACGCCATTCGCTAGAGAAGCTGATCTGGTTCGGCCTTGTCATGCAGCTTGCGGGATCGCTCCTGAACCTGTTGTGGGGCGTGATGGGTCTCAATCAGGTTCCGTCGTGGCTGTTCTTCACCCACATGATCATCATGTTCGGCAACGCCTTCACGATGTCGAACTCCGCCGCGGGCGCGCTGAGCATCCGGCCGCAGGTCGCGGGCACCGCTTCAGGCATGATGGGTTTCCTGCAGATGGGCTTCGGCTCGCTGTGCTCGCAATTCGGCGCGTGGCTGGGCGGCAACTTCGCGACGCCGGTGCCGCTCAACATCGCTATCGTCGCGCTCTCGCTGGCATGCGCATCGACGATGATTTTCCTGGTGCCGCGCGGCGGCGTGATTGCGACCGAAGACCTGATTGAACAGGCGGAAGGCGAAGAAACCGGACTGCTCTAGAGTCTGTTTCAACTGCGCTGAATCAGACTCGTCACTTGTCTCTTTGATTGAGCATGATCTTGTCCGAAAACCGGTTCCCACTTTTCGGGATCATGCTCTAACCTTCGATCAATTGCAGCCAGTCGTCCTCGCTCAGCACCGAGACGCCAAGCTCGCGCGCCTTGGTGAGTTTGGAACCGGCCTCCTCGCCGGCCACGACATAATCGGTCTTCTTCGACACCGAACCCGACACCTTGGCGCCAAGCCGCTCCGCGACCGCCTTGGCTTCGTCGCGGGTGAACTTTGTCAGCGAGCCGGTGAAAACAACCGTCTTGCCGGAGACCGGTGAACTACGGCGCGGCTTTTCGGCCGGAAGCACCTCGATCTCTCGCAACAGTTCGTCGAACGCCTTGACGTTGCGCGGCTCGGCAAAAAATTCCACCACGGCATCGGCGACGATATCGCCGATGCCCGCGATGTCGTCGAGATCCTGATAGGCCTCCGAACTATTACCGTCCTCATGCATCCCCTTCGCAGCTTCGAGCATCGCGTCGCGAAATGCCTCGACGGTCCCGTAATGCCGCGCCAGCAGCTTGGCGTTACCTTCGCCGATATGCCGAATGCCGAGCGCGAAAATCAGCCGGTGCAATTCAATCTTCCGGCGCGCATCGATGGCGGCAAACAGGTTGCGCACGGACGTTTCGCCATACCCCTCCTGCTCGATCAGCTTCTTCGCGGCACGCGCGTCGCGCTTCTGGAAGGTGAAGATGTCGACCGGCGACATGATGATGCCGTCTTGATAGAATTGCTGCACCTGCTTTTCGCCGAGGCCCTCGATGTCGAACGCAAGGCGCGACACGAAATGCTTCAGCCGCTCCACCGCTTGCGCCGGGCAGATCAGCGTGCCGGTGCAGCGGCGTACTGCTTCATCTTCTTCCCGCACGGCGTGACTGCCGCAGGCCGGACAAACCTCGGGAAATTTATAGGGCTTCGCGCTTTTCGGCCGCTTGTCGAGCACGACGCTGACGATCTGCGGAATCACGTCGCCGGCACGCTGCACCACGACCGTGTCGCCCTCGCGGATATCAACGCCGTCGCGGATCGGCTGGCCGTCATTGCCGATGCCCTTGATGTAATCTTCGTTATGCAGCGTCGCATTCTGCACCACCACGCCGCCGACCGTCACCGGCGTCAGCCGCGCCACCGGCGTCAGCGCGCCGGTTCGCCCGACCTGGATGTCGATCTTTTCGAGCACCGTCGTCGCCTGCTCGGCGGCGAATTTGTGCGCGATGGCCCAGCGCGGACTGCGCGAGACGAAACCGAGACGTTCCTGCCAATCGAGCCGGTCGATCTTGTAGACCACACCGTCGATGTCGTAGGGAAGCGAGGCGCGCTGCTCGCCGATCCGGCGATAGAACGCCAGCACCTCGTCAACGCTCTTGCAAAGCTGGATCAGCGGATTGACGACGAATCCCGCCTTGTCCATCCACGCCAGCATACCGTGCTGGGTATCCGACGGACGCTCATTCATCTCACCCCACGCATAAGCAAAAAACTTCAGCGGCCGCGATGCAGTGATCGAGACGTCCTTCTGGCGCAGCGAACCGGCAGCGGAATTGCGCGGATTGGCGAACACGGTATCGTCGGCCTCGGCCTGCTTCTTGTTGAGCGCAAGGAAATCCTGTTTGAGCATGTAGACTTCGCCGCGCACTTCGCAGACCGCCGGAATCTTGCGTCCCTTCAGCGTGTGCGGCACGTCCTTGATGGTGCGAACATTGGCGGTGACGTCTTCGCCGGTGAAGCCATCGCCGCGCGTCGCGGCGCGCACCAGTTCACCGTCCTCGTAGCGCAACGACAGCGACAAGCCGTCGATCTTCGGCTCGGCAACGATGGCCGGAGCATCGTCGTCGCCAAGCTTGAGAAAACGCTGCACGCGTGCGACGAAATCGGTGACATCTTCGTCGCTGAAGGCGTTGCCGAGTGACAGCATCGGCACCGCATGCTGCACTTTCGCGAAACGGCCGGACGGTGCCGCGCCGACCTTCTGCGAGGGAGAGTCCCCCGTCACCAGTTCCGGAAAGCGTGCCTCAATGGCATCGTTGCGCTGACGCAACGCGTCATATTCGGCATCACTGACGCTCGGGGCGTCGTTCTGGTAGTAGCGCTCGTTATGGGCCTCGATCTCGAGCGCGAGCCGCATCAACTCGACCTTGGCCTGCGCCTTGGTGAGCTTGTCGACGTCGATAGCCGGTTTCTTCGGTTTCGCTGCCATCTGCGTCGCCGTCGTCAGACCGCCGCCTTGAGCAGCCGCTCTGCAGCGGCGCGCGCCTCGGCGGTGATCTCCGCGCCTGCCAGCATGCGCGCGATTTCCTCGCGGCGATGGTCGGCCGCCAGCGCGTTGACGCGCGTGGCGACGCGTTTGCCCTTGTCGAGCGCATCCTTGGAGATCAGCAGGTGCTGGTCGGCGCGCGCAGCCACCTGCGGCGCGTGCGTCACCGCCATCACCTGCACCTTGCCCGCAAGCCGCGCCAGCCGCGCACCGATGGCGTCCGCCACCGCGCCGCCGACACCCGTATCGATTTCATCGAACACAAGTGTCGGTGCGGAGCCGCGATCGGACAACACGACCTTGAGCGCCAGCAGGAAGCGCGACAACTCGCCCCCCGACGCCACTTTCATCATCGGCCCCGGCCGTGTGCCCGGATTGGTCTGCACCCAGAACTCGACGCGGTCGATGCCTTGGGGTCCGGCCGCCTCGGAATCGGAATCGACTTGCGTCATGAACTTGGCGCGTTCGAGCTTCAAAGGCGCGAGTTCGGCGTTGACCGCCTTGTTGAGCTTTTCCGCCGATTTGGCCCGCGCGGCAGAGAGTTTCGTCGCGGCGGCGTTGTAGCGCGCCTCGGCGTCGGCCGCGGCCTTCTCCAGCGTCTTCAACTGGCCTGCGCCCGCGTCGATCAGCGCAACATCGGCGGCATATTTCGCCGCCAGCCCGGCAAGGCCATCGACCGGCGTCGAATATTTCCGTGCCGCCGCGCGCAACGCGAACAGACGTTCCTCGATCTGTTCGAGCTCGGCCGGGTCGAAATCGGCAGCAATCAGTGCCGCCGTCAGATGCTGATCGGCCTCTTCCAGTGCATTGATCGCGGTATCAATGGCCTTTACCGCGGGCTCGACCAAGGTCGGCGAATTGCCGGCGCGGCGCTCCAGACGGCGTACGGCCGCCGCCAGCGCCGCAATCGGCGAGTGATTGCCGCTGACCGCCTCCTGGGCGTCGCGCAAGTCGCCGGCGATCTTCTCGCCCTGCATCATCGTGGTGCGGCGTTCGGCGAGCGAAGTCTCCTCGCCGTCCTTGGGCGCGAGCTTCTTCAACTCATCGGACGAGTGGCGCAGGTAATCGGCCTCGCGCGCGGCGCGTTCCATGCCGGCGCGATGCTCGTCCAGCGCGGTTTGCGCGGCACGGCGCGTGGTCCACAAGGCCTCGAGCGCAACAACATCCTTCTCCAATCCGGCGAAGGCATCGAGCAGCCGCCGATGCGTCGAGGCATCGACCAGCGCACGCTCGTCATGCTGGCCGTGGATTTCCACCAGCGCGGCACCCACGGCCTTCAGGGTCTGGATGCTGATGGCCTGATCGTTGATGAAGGCGCGGGTGCGGCCGTCGGCCAATTGCACCCGGCGCAGGATCATCTCGCCCGAATCTTCCAGTGTGCCATCGTCGAGACCGTTGTCGCTGAGGATCGTCGCGGCCGGATGATTCTTGGGGACCTCGAAGGTCGCCGTCACCTGGCCCTGCTCCGCGCCATGGCGCACCAGGCCGGCATCGCCGCGGCCGCCGAGCGCCAGCGCAAAGGCATCGAGCAGAATGGATTTTCCTGCGCCGGTTTCGCCGGTCAGCACGGCGAGACCGCGAGCGAATTCGATATCGAGCCGTTCGATCAGGACGATGTCACGGATCGAAAGACGGGCCAGCATGTGAGATGAGTCCTATCCGAGGCCGATTTTCTTGAAGGCCTTGCTCATCCAGGAACCCTTGTTCTCCTGCGGCTCGACCCCGCCCGACTTTACAAGATTGTAGGCGTCTTTGTACCAGCGGCTGTCAGGAAAGTTGTGGCCAAGAATGGCGGCGGCGGTTTGCGCCTCGCCGACGATGCCGATCGCCATATAGGCCTCGGTCAGGCGCGCCAGCGCTTCCTCGACGTGCCGTGTGGTCTGGTACCGGGTTACGACGGTCTTGAAGCGGTTGATGGCGCCGCTGAAATCACGCTTTTCCATATAGTAACGGCCGATGGCCATTTCCTTGGCCGCGAGCTGGTCGCGGGCGCCCTCGAGCTTCTTCTTGGCGCTCAGGGCGTATTCCGAGGTCGGATACTTGCGGATGACTTCCTCGAGCGCGGCGATGGCCTTCTCGGTGCGGCCCTGGTCGCGGGAGACATCAGGGATCTGGTCGTATTGCGAAGCTGCGATCAGATACTGCGCGTATGCCGCATCGGGGCTGCCCGGATGCAGCGTGACGTAGCGCGTCGCCGCGCCGATGCAGTTGTCGTAATCGCCGCCGTTGTAGAACGCATAGGCCGACATCAGCAGCGATTTACGTGCCCAGTCCGAATAAGGATGCTGCCGGTCGACTTCCTCGAATTTCTTGGAAGCGGCCTTCGGGTCGTTCTCGTGATTCATCAGGTACAAGCCCTCATTGTAGAGCTTGTCCGCGGGTTCATCGACGAACGTGTCGTCCTTGGCCTTGAACTTGTCGAACAGATCGCTGGCGCTGCTGCAACCGCCCAGAGAGGCGGTCACGGCCAAAAGGCCAACTGCGAGCCAAAGCTTCCGGCTGAAGCGGGCCGGACGGGAGGTCGAAGTGCGATAGTCAAGCGCCATACGCTGTGCCGCCATGAGTTAGAACCTGACACCGGTCGCGCCACACCGATTTGCGATGAAACCGGCGGCGCGAGATAAGGACCAGGAACACAACACCGAATGTGCCCGTGGTGCTTGCCGTGCGACCGCGCGCCTCTGTACCTGAAAAACAACCTTTGACCAATCGGATACGTAGCCATTCCGCCCGGATTAAGGCGAATTGTAGCAGCCGCTGCATTGTAACAGCCACTGTTGCTTTCCGATCAAAAGGTTGGGTCCGGAGCTCCACGGACCATGGATCCTGTCAGAGACAGGCGAACCGAAAAGGACTTGAGTCGAAAAATCTCGGGATCAGGACACATCCGGACCATAGGCCGGGGCAACCATGCCGCCGACCATGCCGCCCACGGCATCCGCGACGCGGGGACGACGCGCACGCTCTGCTTCGACCAATCGCCATGCGCTACGGTCAGCCAGCAGCGCGGTCAGCACCGCATGATTGAGCTTGTGGCCACCGCGTACCGAGCGGAACGAGGCAAGCATTGGCAATCCGGCCAGCGCCAGATCGCCAATCACGTCGAGCACCTTGTGGCGGGCGCATTCGTCGGCGTAGCGCAGCCCTTCGACATTCAGCAGATGGGTCTCGTCGAACACCACCGAGTTCTCGAACGACGCTCCGAGCGCGAACCCGGCTTCCCACAGCTTGGCAACGTCGCTGACGCAGCCGAAGGTACGGGCGCGGCTGACTTCGCGGCGGAAACTTGCGGGATTGAGATCGAGGGAGAAATTCTGGCGGCCGATGACCGGATTGGCGAAATCGATCTCGATGTCGGCACGGAAACCATCGGCATAGGGCCGCAGTTCGGCGACGCTCTCGCCCATCTTCACCTGAATGGGCTTCAGGACCTGGATGAAGCGGCGCGGAGCGCTCTGCTCGACGATCCCGGCCTGGTCGATTGCCGCGACGAAGGCGGCTGCGCTGCCGTCCATGATCGGCACTTCGGGACCATCGACTTCGATGGTCGCATTGTCGACGCCCATGCCGCGCAGCGCTGCGAGCACATGCTCGGCCGTGGACACGATCGGACCGTCACGATCGCCAAGAACCGTGGCAAACGCGGTGGCGGTCACCGCTTTAGCGGTGGCCCGGACTTCGCGCTCGGACCCGTCAGGATTGACCCGGACAAAAATAAAACCTGCATCCACCGGAGCAGGCCCCATCGTCAGATTGACAGTAACACCGGAATGAACGCCGACACCCGTTACGGTAGCTTGCGACCGAAGCGTTGTTTGCCGGCTGAATTTCATACCAAAAGTGCCCAAGTGCGACCCACCAACAACCGTATTACGCCAATAAAGCAGCGACTCGATTCTGGTGTCCCCAAGTCATGGCAAACAATACCTGCTGCCACAAAGAGCTCCAACTCACGCTTTTTTACGGATTGTTACCCGGTTTTGCCGCAATGGCGCCGCGCGTTAACCAAATTTGACCATCGAATTTGGCACCAATCCGAAGCGAAAGTGCGCATTTTATTAAAGTTGTTATTTAATATCAGTAGCTTAATAATTCCTTCCTTCGCAAGATGTTACAAACGAAAAATCCCGGCCCAAAGGGCCGGGAGTTAATTTTCGTGACCGATTGTAACAATCGATCAGTTCGACTGCCGGCGTAGAAAAGCCGGGATATCAAGGTGATCGTCACCCTGTGGCGCAGGCGCAACAGGTGCCGGCCGACCGTGCGAATCGAGACCCTGCGGCGACGGACGGCGCGCATACTCCGATACCGGATCATGAGCTGCCATTTGCTGGGCAACGGAGCGCTGCGGCCTGCGTTCCGGGAGCGGCGCCATCTGGCCCATGGCAGGACCGGAGGAACGTGCCGCGATCGGCGGCTCGCTGTCCTCGTCGCGACGGCCGAGACCGACATTGGCCAGCCGCTGGAGCAGCGACAGGCGGGTCTTCTGCGGCTGGTCTTCATCGACCTCCCCGCGCGCCTGCCGAATCTCGTTCTGCGCCGGCATCGGCAGTTCCTCGAATTTCGGCATGCGCGGCGCGCGCAGCGGCGCCCGCTCCGCGGCCTGCGGAATGAAGGATTCCGGCGGGGCCTGTTCGTGGATGTCCTGCTCCGGCTCAAGCTCCGGGAACAGCGAAGGCTTCTGGGCAATCGGACGCACCGTGACGTCGCCGTAGGAAGCCGGCTGCATGGCGACCGGAGCGACCGGCTGCATCGGCTCGGGAGCGACGGCGGCGGCGATCGCAGCCAGCGCAGCGCGGTCGACGTTATTTGCAGACGGACGCGGTTGCGGCGCCGGGGCAGCCTGGCGCGGGGCCTCGGCCCGCTGCTGAGCGTGAGCCGCGGCGAGGCGCTGGGCTTCAGCCCGCTGGCGAGCAGCGAGATCGGCCATGCGGTTATCGGTCGGTGCCGCTTGCTGCGGGGCAGCAGCGCTGGCAGCCGATGCAGCCGCATTGCGCGCAAGCTGGGCCTGTTCGATGCCGGTCGCGACGACCGAAACGCGGATCACGCCATCGAGCGATTCGTCGAAGGTTGCGCCGACAATGATGTTGGCGTCCTGGTCGACTTCCTCGCGGATGCGGGTCGCAGCTTCGTCGACTTCGAACAGCGTCATGTCCTTGCCGCCGGTGATCGAGATCAGGAGGCCCTTGGCGCCCTTCATCGACGAGTCGTCGATCAGCGGGTTGGCGATCGCAGCTTCCGCCGCGGTCAGCGCGCGCTTCTCACCGGAGGCTTCGCCGGTCCCCATCATCGCCTTGCCCATTTCACGCATCACGGCGCGAACGTCGGCGAAATCGAGATTGATGAGGCCTTCCTTGACCATCAGGTCGGTAATGCAGGCAACGCCCGAATACAGCACCTGGTCAGCCATCGCGAAGGCATCGGCGAAGGTGGTCTTCTCATTCGCGACCCGGAACAGGTTCTGGTTCGGAATGATCAGCAGCGTATCCACCACCTTGTGCAGTTCGGTGATGCCGGACTCGGCCGTGCGCATGCGGCGCTGGCCTTCGAAATGGAACGGCTTGGTCACCACGCCGACGGTGAGAATGCCGAGATCGCGCGCCGTGCGGGCGATGACGGGAGCGGCGCCGGTGCCGGTGCCGCCGCCCATGCCGGCGGTGACGAACACCATATTGGCGCCCGCGAGATGATCGCGAATCTCGTCGATCACTTCCTGCGCAGCGGAAGCACCGACATCCGGCTGCGAACCGGCGCCCAGACCCTGCGTGACTTCGGTGCCCATCTGGATGATGCGCTGGGCCTTCGTCATGGTCAGCGCCTGCGCGTCGGTATTGGCGACGACGAAGTCGACCCCTTCGAGGCCGGCGGTGATCATGTTGTTGACGGCATTGCCACCGGCGCCGCCGACTCCGAACACGGTGATCCGCGGCTTGAGCTCGCGAACATCAGGGGGGGTGAGATTGATGGTCATGGTTGCCTCTCGATTACGCGCGCTTTGGTTCGTTTTGCCCCCGGCCGATCGCCGGAGAGGTGGATGAGATTGGTGTCAAACGGAAAACCATCAGAAGCCCTCGCGGAGCCATCGTCCGACTTTTCCGAAATAGTTGTCCGTTCCCGTCTTGAGTTGCCTCGTATGCCGCGGTTCGACATGCTCGAGGTGGGCGTATTGCGGATAGACCAGCAGCCCCGATGGAACTGCAAACGAGGCCCCCTTCGCCTCATTCGGCAATCGTCCGAAGCCCAACGGACGGCCGATACGCACCGAACGGCCCAGGATACGCGTTGCCAGTTCGGGAACACCGGTGAGTTGCGAGGCGCCGCCGCTGAGAACGACACGTGCGCGCGGCTCGGCGGCGAAAGGCGAATCCTTCAGCCGGTCCCTCACCATCTCGAAAATCTCCTCGACGCGTTGCTTGACGATGTTCGCGATCGTTGCGCGAGATACGATTTGCGGAAAATCCTGCTCGTCTTCACCGGACGTCGGCACCGACATCAATTCGCGCGCGTCGGATCCGCCAGTCAGCACCGTGCCATATAACGTCTTGATTCGCTCGGCATCCGCAATGCATGCGCCCAGTCCGCGTGCAAGATCCATCGTCACGTGTTGCCCGCCTACCGCAAATCCGCTCGCATGCACGAAGCGGCCGCCGGAATAGATCGCAATCGTCGTCGTGCCGGCACCCATCTCGACCACGGCGGCACCGAGATCGATTTCGTCGTCCGTCAATACCGACAGGCTCGATGCGTAAGGACTTGCCGCCATCGCCTCGACGTTGAGGTGGCATCGTTCAACAACCAGCATCAGGTTCTTGGCGACGGTCGCATCGGAGGTCACGACATTCATGTCGACGCCGAACTGCCGCGCGACCATGCCGCGCGGATCGCGAATGCCCTTGACGCCATCGAGCGCATAACCGACCGGAAGCGCGTGCAGCACGGTGCGGCCCGGCGCGGTCGCATGGCGCATCCCGGTGCTGGTGACGCGCATCACATCTTCCGGCGACACCGAGCCGCCGCGAACCTCCGAAGCGGCCTCGATCATCTGGCCCTGCAACCGCCCGGCGGACACCGACAGCAGCACGGACTCGACGCGAACCTTCGCCATGCGCTCGGCCACCGCCACCGCATGACGCACGGCCTGCTCGCATTCGACCATATCGACCACCGCGCCGGCCTTGACGCCCCGCGACTGGATATGGCTGTAACCGATCAATTCGACCGCGTGGCTGCGGCCTCGCAAGGCATCACTCGGCGCGCAAGGCTTCAGCCGTGCGATCAGGCAAGCGATCTTGCTCGTTCCGA
This sequence comes from Xanthobacteraceae bacterium, assembly GCA_024508855.1. Taxonomy (GTDB): domain Bacteria; phylum Pseudomonadota; class Alphaproteobacteria; order Rhizobiales; family Xanthobacteraceae; genus 62-47. The sequence continues at coordinate 140,077 of JANINJ010000078.1, read as the reverse complement.
TATCGAGCGAGGCGACGAGCGCCGTCCGATTTTGCGGCATCGGGCGCGTTTTCGGCGTCTGGTTACGATCAAGGCTACTCATGCGTCGCCGGCCTTACGTTTGGTCTTCTTGTCCTTGAACAATTCTTCGCGCGCCTTGGCGGCATCCTCGGACAACCGCACGGTCACACGATCCGGCAGCCGGGCATCAACAGCGGTGATGTCCCGGGTAAACAGCTTGTCTTCCTTGTCGAGCTTGGACAGCGTCGCGAGCGCCCGTCCGACATCCTGTTCCGGCAGGCGGATGTCGAGACCGTTCTTGAGGCGCAGATTCCAGCGGCGTTCGCCGACGAATACCGCTGCGCGCACCAGCGGTCTCACCTGCGGATAGCGATCAAGCAACGCAATGAAATCCCGGGCGCGCGTTTCGGCGCCCTTGCCCACCACCAGCGGCAATGTCGTGAAACGTTTTGCGACGTAGGATTCGAGCACGGCACCGTCGTCGGCGATCACCGACACCTTGCCGTCCTCCTGCCACAACGCGAACGGCGATCGCTCGGTGACGTCGATCTGCAGGTTGCCGGGATAGAACTTCAATACGGTCGCGTCCGCGATCCAGGGACTCGCGATCAGCTTGTCGCGAACCGCGGCGGCATCGAGGAACAGCAATGAGGAGTGGCCATTGACGCCCCCGATCGCCAGGATTTCATCCTGCGTCAATTGCTTGCGGCCGTTAATCGTGACGCCGACAATCCGGAAACCGACCGAATTCGCCACCGCGTTGCGCGCGTCGCTCAGCGCCGTGGCGATCTCCTCGACATGACCGCCCTTCACCGCTCCGAAGGCCGCGCTTGCGACCAGCATCAGCACCGTCGCGGCAATACCGGTGCGGCGCGGCACGTAACGCTCGACGAACCGGATCACACGATGATTGCTTTCGACCCGGGCAACCGGGCGCGGAGGTGGCCGCCGCTTCGATACCTCGATCACCCACTCGCGCAGCAAAATCGCCGCGCCAATGGCGGCGGCTTTCAGATCAGCTTGGGGCCTCGGTAGTCTCAGCGACCTAGCGAGGCGTCCTCCACCATCCATTGCACGAGCTCGTCAAATGTTGTGCCCGCATGCGCTGCGAGCTCTGGCACAAGTGACGTCTCGGTCATGCCGGGCTGGGTATTCACCTCGAGACAAATGAGTCCTTTGGTTCCCTCGATGCGATCGTCGAAGCGGAAATCCGCCCGGCTAACGCCCCGGCAGCCGAGCGCAACATGCGCCGCCAGCGTTAACCTTCGGACTTCCTGGTAAACAAATGGTAAAAGAGATGCAGGCAGGATGTGTTTTGACGCGCCCGGAGAATACTTTGCCTCGTAATCATAGAACCGGACGGTCGGAACGATCTCGATCACGCCGGTCGCCTCGCCCTTGACCACGGCGCAGGTCAATTCCTTGCCGGCAACGTATTTTTCAACCAGAAGTTGATCTCCATGAGGCCAGTCGTCGCGGAACAGTTCCTGCGGCGGATGGGCGTGGGCCTCTGTGACAATGAACACGCCGACGCTGGAGCCGTCCGCGACCGGCTTGATCACATATGGCGGCTCCATCACGTGGCGTTTGGCGATCTCGGCGCGCGATAGCGTCAGTCCCGCGGCGACCGGAATGCCCGCCGTCGCCATCACCGTCTTGGCGAGATCTTTTTGCATCGCCAGCGACGATGCCAGCACACCGGAGTGGCTGTAGGGAATACCGAGCGTTTCGAGCACACCCTGGATGGTGCCGTCTTCGCCAGGCCGACCGTGCAACATCATCAATGCAGCATCGGGCTTGAGCGCATCGAGCACCGTCGCGATATCGCGCTTCACATCGATGCGCGTTACTCGATATCCGCGCCGCTCCAATGCATCGGCACAGGCCTTGCCCGAACGCAGACTTACTTCGCGCTCGGAAGACCAGCCGCCCAACAGCACCGCAACGTGATTGTATTTGCTCATCGCCTGCCCTTTTTGCTTCGCCCTAACTACGCTGATTTGCGCCGATGACCAAGCAGGTGCGATCGCGCTAATCTCCGATACGCACCGCATCCGAATCGCACGCCAACCGGCAGAAGAAAGCAAATCTCATGATCAGAGCCTGGCTCGATATGCATCCCGTGGGCCTTTTTCTGACGCTCGCGATCCTGAGTTACGGCATGGTGCTGTTACTGGCGGTGATCGCCTTCCGGTCGCCGCTGACGCGGCCACTACATTCCATTCAGGGTATCGTCGCACCCTTCTTCGGTGCAGTTGCGATCCTGTTCGCGTTGCTGACGGGCTTCCTCGCCAACGACATCAGCGATCGTGACCGTCTGGCACAACGCACCGTGCAGACCGAAGCTGGCGAGTTGCGCAACGTTCACACCCTCAGCGTTGCGTCGGTGTCAGACATGCAAAGCATTCGCGCTGCCTTGAAGGCTTACGTGACGTCGATCGTCAGCGAGGAATGGCCGGCGATGAATACCGAACGGCCCTCGTCCAATACCGAAGCTGCCTATGACGCGCTGTTGCGCGAGGTCAGCCAGCCGGGACTGTCCAAGGCGTCCGGACAGGCCGTTCATGCGGCCCTTCTTAATGCGGCAGTCCGCGCCGGAACCGCGCGCAACGTCCGGCTCGCATTGGCGAGCGATCACACCAATGACCTGAAATGGCTCGTGGTCATCGTGCTCAGCCTGTTCACGCAGGTTGCGATCGGGCTCGTCCACCTCGACAAACCGCGGGCATTCATCGCATCGCTGACGATATTCGCCAGCGCCGTCCTCGTGACCCTCGGGATCATCGCGCTGCAGGAATATCCATTTGCCGGAGCGTTCCGCGTCTCGCCCGCGCCTATCGCGGCGCTGCAATCGCTCAGCAACTGACCTGCCAGATCAGCGTTTCTCGATTCCGATCCGCTTGATTTCCCAATGCAGATCGATGCCGGAGTGCGCCTTCACGCGCGCGCGCACCGTCTCGCCCAGCGTCTCGATATCATGCGCCGTCGCCTCGCCGGTATTGATGAGGAAATTGCAATGCATCTCGGAAACCTGCGCACCGCCGACGCGCAGACCGCGGCAGCCGGCCGCGTCGATCAGTTTCCATGCGCTGTGACCGGGCGGATTTTTGAACGTCGAGCCCCCGGTCTTTTCGCGGATTGGCTGCGCGGTTTCGCGATGGGTCTGCACCGCAGTCATCCGCGCACGAATGGTTTCCGGATCGGCAACGACGCCGCGAAACCTTGCTGATGTGAAGATCACCGACGGATAGATGCCGCTATTGCGGTATTCGAATTTCATACCGGCATTGTCGAAGCGATGCTTGGTGCCGTCGCGCCCGACGGCGGTAGCTTCGACGAGAATATCCTTGGTCTCGCCGCCATTGGCACCGGCGTTCATGCGCAGCGCGCCGCCAATCGTGCCTGGGATGCCGAACAGGAATTCCAACCCGCTGATATTTGCGGCCGCTGCGGCTTCCGCCACACGCTTGTCGAGCGCGGCTGTTCCCGCCATCACGATGTCGCCTTCCGCCCGCGTCTCGCCGAAACCGCGCGGCGACAGGCGAATGACGACACCAGGCAGACCGCCGTCCCGCACGATCAGGTTCGAGCCGACACCGATGCAGTAGATCGGAATATCGTCGCGCAGATGACGCAGGAAGTGCGCCAGATCGTCCTCGTCGGCGGGCGTGAACAATACCTGCGCAGGACCACCGACGCGAAACCACGTCAACGGCGCCAGCGGTTCGTTGGCCAGCAGCCGCCCGCGCAGGTTCGGCATCGCAGATTTCAGTTCGGAGGTGATGTCGGAAAATGCCATCGGCGTCTTACGCAAGTGCCTTCAATTCGTCCGGAAGCGCGTAGGCCCATTGCGTGATATTGCCTGCGCCGAGACACACGACATAGTCGCCGCTCTTCGCTACCTTGCGCACCAGACCCGCAAGCGCAGCAGCATTCTGCAGCGGGATCACTTCGCGATGACCGTGCGCCCGCAGCCCTAGCACGAACCCATCGCGATCGATGCCGGGGATCGGCGCTTCGCCCGCCGGATAGACATCGGCAACGATCACCGTATCGGCGTCGTTGAAGCAGGTACAAAATTCCTCGAACAGCGACTGCAGCCGTGTGTAACGATGCGGCTGCACTACCGCGATCACCTTGCCTTTCGTCGAGTCGCGCGCCGCCTTGAGCACCGCTGCAATCTCCACCGGATGATGCCCATAGTCATCGATGATGGTGACGCCATTCCATTCGCCGGTCCGCGTAAAGCGGCGCTTGACGCCGCCGAACCCGGCCAGTGCCTTGCGAATGACTTCATCGGAAATGCCGAGCTGATGGGCCACCGCCACCGCGGCCGTCGCATTGAGTGCGTTGTGACGCCCCGGCATCGGCAGCACGAGATCGGAAATCTCGTGCGCGGTGTCGGCCTTCCGATCGCGGAACACCACGTTGAAACACGAGCCGCCATTCGCGGCGGTCAGACCCACCAGCCGCGCATCGGCCTGCGGATTTTCGCCATAAGTAATGATGCGGCGATCCTCGATCTTGCCGACCAGTGCTTGCACCACCGGATGATCGATGCACATCACAGCGAAGCCGTAGAACGGCACGCTCTCGACGAAATCGCGGAAGGCGTCCTGCACTGCGTCGAAGGTCTTGAAATGATCGAGATGCTCGGGATCGACATTGGTGACGATGGCGACATCGACGGGCAGCTTCAGGAATGTGCCGTCGCTCTCGTCCGCCTCGACTACCATCCAGTCGCCGGCACCAAGCCGCGCATTGGTGCCGTAGGCGTTGATGATGCCGCCGTTGATCACGGTGGGATCGAAGTCCGCCGCATCGAGCAGCGCCGCGACCATCGACGTGGTGGTCGTCTTGCCATGCGTGCCGGCGATCGCGACACAACTTTTCAGCCGCATCAGTTCCGCCAGCATTTCGGCGCGCCGCACGACCGGAATGCGCTGCGCCCGTGCTGCCAGCAGTTCCGGATTGTCGCGCTTGATCGCGGTGGACACGACCAGCACGTCCGCGCCGGCAATGTTCTCGGCCTTGTGGCCGACGGTGACCTTGATGCCCTTCTCGCGCAGCCGGATAACGTTGGCGCCTTCCGACGCGTCGGAGCCCTGCACCGTGTAGCCGAGATTGGCCAGCACCTCGGCGATGCCGCTCATTCCGATACCGCCAATCCCGACAAAGTGGATGGGTCCGATTTCGCGCGGCAGTCTCATGATCAAAGTTCCCTGACGTCATCGTCCGCGAAGGCGGACGATCCAGCAATACGCGTTGCTTATATGATTCCGACAGCCCCGCGGGTACTGGATGCCCCGCTTTCGCGGGGCATGACAAGGCCAAAATCGCTTCCGCAGCTACCCTATTCCCGCAACTTTCATCACCAGATCGGCCAGCCGCTCGGCAGCATCGAGCTTGCCGATGCTGTGCGCGCCGCTTGCCATAGCCGCAAGCCGGGATGGCTCGGCGGCGAGCGAAGAGATTTCCGACGCCAACCGATCCGGCGTGAAGTCGCTCTGGACGATCCGGATCGCGCCGTTGACGGCGGCAAGCACGCCAGCATTAGCGAACTGGTCCTGATCGATCGCGCCGGGCAGCGGCACCAGGATCGAGGGACGGCCGATGGCGCCGAGTTCCGCCACCGTACCCGCGCCGGAGCGCGAGATCACCAGATGGTTCGAGGCCAGCCGCGCCGGCAGGTCGCTGAAGAATGGCGCCAGTTCGGCGTTGATCTTCAGCCGGTCATAGATCGCGCTGACGCGCGCCATGTCTTCATCGCGCACCTGCTGCGTCAACACCAGCCGATGCCACAAGGCAGGCTCAAGCTTCTCAATTGCATGCGGCACGATATCGGACATAACGCGCGCACCCTGGCTGCCGCCGACCACCAACACGCGCAACGGCCCCGTCATATCCGGCGCGGCATAAGGCACGGCGGACGCGGCAAGAATCGCGGGCCGCATCGGCGTTCCTGTAACGGTGGTTTTCGCAGCTAATGCCGGATCGCGGTCGAGCACGCCCGGCAGCGATGTCGCGATCGCGCTGACGCGGCCGGAGAGAAAGCGGTTGGCGCGCCCCATCACCGCGTTGGCATCGTGAATGATCGAGGGCACGCCGGCCAGCCGCGCGGCGATGAGCGGCGGCAACGTCGGATAACCTCCGAAGCCGATCACTGCCGCCGGCTTGTTCCTGCGGATCAGGTTGAGCGCCACGGCCGTTCCGGCAGCCAGCATCGCACCGGTACGCGCCAGCGCCCATGGGGAGCGGCCGCGCACCGTCGCGCTCGGTACCACGTCGAGCATGTCTCGCGTGAACACACCGCTATAACGAAGCGCACGCGAATCCGTCACCAGCCGCACGCGGAGGCCGCGTTTCATCAGCGCGTCAGCCAGCGCCTCGGCGGGAAACAGATGTCCGCCGGTTCCGCCCGCAGCCAGAAGAATGAGGGGCGCAGTGCTCATCGGTTCACACGGCTCATCAGAACGGTCAATTCGCAGATCAGGCGTACGATCCCGCCGCATTGGCGTCGCCGATCGATGCCATCTCGGTCGACGGCCGCTGCCGGGTCAAGGCCAGCATCATGCCGACGCCATAGGCCAGCGACACCATCGACGAGCCGCCGTAGGAGATGAACGGCAAGGTCATGCCCTTGGCTGGGATCAGGTGCAGGTTGACGGCCATGTTGATGCCGGCCTGCACGCCGAACAGGATCGCCAGACCCGATGCCGCGAACCGCGAGAACAAGTCTTCGTTGGCATAAGCGCGCGACAATGTCCGGATCACGATGAAGGCGAACAGGGCCACCAGCGCGAGGCATAGCACGATGCCGAATTCTTCCGCCGCCACCGCAAACACGAAATCGGTGTGGCTGTCCGGCAGCACGCGCTTCACGGTGCCCTCGCCCGGCCCGACGCCCAACCAGCCGCCGTGGAAGAACGAATCCATCGCGGTATCGACCTGGAAGGTGTCACCCGAAGCCGGATCCATGAATCGTTTAATGCGCAGGGCAACGTGCGGCACCAGCAGGTAGGCGCCGAACAATCCTGCCGCCGCCGTGCCTGCGAGCCCGAACACCCAGATCATGCGCATGCCGGCGATGAAGAACAGCGAGCCCCATACCATGAGGATCAGCATGGTCTGACCGAAGTCCGGCTCCATGACCAGCAGCGTCACGAGTCCCAGTAACGCTACCAGCGCCATCGACGTCGCAGGCATCTCGGGCTTGCGTGCCGATTCCGAAAACAGCCACGCTACCACGACGACGAAGGCTGGCTTGGCAGCTTCGGAGGCCTGGATATTAACGCCCAGAATGGTGATCCAGCGCCGCGCGCCCTTCACTTCCGCGCCGAACAGCAGCGTGACCACAATCAGAAAGACGCTGATGGCCAGGACGATCAGCGCGCTGCGCCTGATCTGTCGCGGCGAGAGGAACGACACGCCAATCATTACGATGAACGACGGCAGCAGGAACAGCACGTGGCGATTGAAGAAGTGGAACGGATCGAGCCCGATGCGCGTCGCTACCGACGGGCTCGCGGCCAACGACAGGATGACGCCGCACAGGATCAGGATGAGGAATGCGACCAGTTGCATCCGGTCGATGGTCCACCACCACTCGGAAAATGGCGTACGTTGTTCGCGTGAGATCATGGCGGGTCCTGGGGCAGAGTTCTGCCCATTGGTCCCTCATCATGGTTTCTGGACGGTTAACGAAATGAAAACAATTGCGCGATCACACGACGGGGGTGACGTCGCCGAGCGCCAGCACCAGTTCCCGGAACCGGGCGCCGCGGATCTCGAAATTGCGGTACTGGTCGAACGACGCACACGCCGGCGACAACAGCACTACCGGGTCGGAAATGCCGGACGCCGCCGCATCCTCCGCCGCATCGGGAATTGCAACCTCGAGTGTCTCGCTGATCTCGTAAGGCACCTTACCTTCAAGCGTGGCGGCGAATTCCTGCGCCGCCTCCCCGATCAGATAGGCCTTGCGGATACGCGGGAAAAACTCGACCAGCGACGTGATGCCGCCGGTTTTCGGCTTGCCGCCCGCGATCCAGAAGATATCGCCGAACGATGACAGCGCACGTGCTGTGGCATCGGCATTGGTGCCCTTGGAATCGTTGACGAACAACACGTTGCCGCGCCGCCCGACCTGCTCCATGCGGTGCGCGAGGCCGGGAAAGCTCCGCAGCCCCTTCTGCAGCGTCTCGCGATCAACGCCTAGCGCCAGCACTGCGGCTGATGCGCATGCGGCGTTCTGCGCATTGTGCAAGCCGCGCAACGAACCGATGCCACCGATCCGAGCGATCTCGCTCCGCGCACCACCGCTCGCACGCACGACCGTTTCACGCTCAAAATAAATGCCGTCCGCTAGCGGCTGTTTCACCGACACACGCACCACAGGCTTGCCGGCTTGATCGAGACGGTCGGCAATCACGCGGCTCCAGCCGTCATCAACGCCGACGATGGCGGCGCCCCCGGCCTGCACGCCCGCGACTAGACGTTCCTTTACTGCCGCGTAGTGTTGGATGGTGCCGTGGCGATCAAGATGATCTTCGCTGACGTTGAGTAGGATGCCGACGCTCGGATCGAGCGAGGGACACAGATCGATCTGGTACGACGACATTTCGATGACATGAACTCGGCCGTTGCGCGGCGGCTCGAGCGACAGGATCGCGGTGCCGATATTGCCGCCCATCTGAACATCGTGTCCGGCTTCACGCATCAGGTGCGCGATCAAGGCGGTCGTCGTGGACTTGCCGTTGGTGCCGGTGATCGCGACGAACGGCGCGTTGGGTGCATGCCGCCGCCGCTCGCGGCAGAACAACTCGACATCGCCGATCACCTCGACGCCAGCCTGGCGTGCCGCCAGCACGGTCCAGTGCGGCTTGGGATGCGTCAGCGGAACGCCGGGCGTCAGCACCAGCGCCGCGAAATTCTGCCACGACACGGTGCGCAGATCCGCCGTCATGAATCCGGCTTGCGTAGCTTCGACCATCCGGTCGATGCTGTCGTCGCACGCCACGACATCCGCGCCACCGGCCTTCAGCGCCTCGCAGCAGGCAAGGCCGGAGCCGCCGAGGCCGAACACGGCAACGGTCTTGCCGGCGAATGACGTGACGGGGATCAATTGATCACCTCAGCTTCAGCGTCGAGAGACCAACGAGCGCCAGCATCACCGAGATGATCCAGAACCGGATGACGATCTGCGGTTCGGTCCAGCCCAATTGTTCGAAGTGATGGTGGATCGGCGCCATCTTGAAGATGCGCTTGCCGGTGAGCTTGAACGACGCCACCTGCACGATCACCGACACCGCTTCGAGCACGAACAATCCGCCGATCACCGCCAGCACGATCTCGTGCTTCACTGCAACCGCGATCGACCCGAGCATGCCGCCGAGCGCCAGCGATCCGGTATCTCCCATGAAGATCGAGGCCGGCGGCGCGTTGAACCAGAGAAACCCTAAGCCCGCACCGAGCACCGCACCGCATAAGACCGCGAGCTCTCCAGTACCTGCAACATAATTGATCTGTAGATAATCCGAGAACACCGCGTTGCCCGCGAGATAGGAGATCATGCCGAAACTGGCCGAGGCGATCATCACCGGCACGATGGCAAGGCCATCGAGGCCGTCGGTCAGATTCACGGCATTGCCGGCACCGACGATGATGAAGGCGCCGAAGATGACGAAGAACCAGCCGAAGTTGATCACCGCCTCCTTGATGAACGGAATCGCCAGCGAACTCGACAGCGGTTCGCGTCCAAGTCGCACCAGCGCGAAGCAGGCCGTCGCTGCGATCAGGGCCTCGATCAGCAGCCGCGTGCGACCGGCGAAGCCGGCATGCGTCTGCTTCGTCACCTTGAGATAGTCGTCATAAAAGCCGACCAGTCCGAAGCCGAGCGTGACGCCGAGCACGATCCACACATAGGGATTGAGCGGATTGGCCCACAGCAGCGTCGACACCACGAGGCCAGAAAGGATCATCAACCCACCCATGGTGGGCGTGCCCTTCTTGGTAACGAGATGCGATTGCGGCCCGTCGGTGCGGATCGGCTGGCCCTTGCCCTGCCGGATGCGCAGGTTGTCGATGATCCAGGGACCGAACAGGAATACGAATAGTGCGGCTGTGACCATCGCGCCGCCGGTGCGGAACGTGATGTAGCGAAATACATTTAGTCCCGGTATCGCGGGCGCTGCGTCGATAAGCCAATAGAACATTCAAAACCGCCTTACACCGCCACGTCGTCTAGGGCGGCCTTGTCGGGAAATCGTTTTTGCAACGCGCTGACAATCGCTTTCATGCGCGAGCCCAGCGAGCCTTTAATCATGACAGCATCGCCGGCGCGGATCGTGGAAACGACCTGCGACTCGAGCGCTGCCGAGTTGTCGGCATAGCCTCCTCGCTTGATGGAGGGAAGCGCATCCCACAGATTGCGCATCAGCGGACCACAGCAAAAGACGAGGTCAACGCCGTTCGACTGGACGGCTTCGGCGAGACCCCGATGCAGTTCCGCGCCGGTCGGGCCAAGCTCAAGCATATCGCCGAGCACGGCGATGCGCCGGCCCTGCGCGCCGATCGCCGCGCTGCCGAGTACATTCAGCGCCGCCGCCATCGAAGCCGGATTGGCATTGTAGCTCTCGTCGATCAGGGTCGCCATACCGTCGCCGACTTCGAGCGCCTGCCGTACGCCGCGGCCCGATGCCGGCTTTGCGCCCGACAGCGCCAGCGCCGAGCGCGCGAGATCGGCGCCCGCCAAGGTCGTCGCGGCCAGCACCGCCAGCGAATTGATCGCCATGTGATGGCCGGGCATCCCGAGCTTGTAGGTCACGTCATGGCCGAGAATACGCGCGTGAATCGCCGAGCATGTCGGGTGTAGCGATACATCCAGCAGCCGCGCCTTGGCGCCCTTGTGGATGCCGAACGACACGATATTGGCAATGCCGAGTTTCTTGGCATGACGCTGCAATCGCGCGAATTGCGGATTGTCGCGATTGAGCACGGCGGCGCCGCCGGGTTCAACGCCGGCGAAAATCTCCGCCTTGGCATCGGCGATCGCTTCGACATTCTTGAAGAATTCGAGATGCACCGGCTCGACCGTAGTGACGATCGCCACATGTGGCCGTACCAGCTTGACCAGCGGCTCGATTTCGCCCGCGTGATTCATGCCGATCTCGAAGACGGCATAGGCAACGTCCGCCGGGCAGCGCGCCAGCGACAACGGCACGCCCCAGTGATTGTTGAACGATGCGACCGACGCATGCGTCGCGCCTTGCGCAGACAGCACTTGCAGCAGCATTTCCTTGGTCGAGGTTTTTCCGACCGAGCCCGTCACCGCGATCACCCTGGCCGCGAGCCGTTCTCGCGACGCGTGCGCCAGAGCGACCAGGCCCGCCAGCACGTCCTCGACCATCAGTAGCCGCGCGTCGGCGGGGAATTGCGCGCGCTTGCTCGCCGCCACCACCGCGAGCGCCGCACCGGCCTTCAGCGCGGCTTCGACGAAATCATGTCCGTCGTGAACGTCGCCCTTGATGGCGAAGTAGGCATCGCCCGGTGCAATGGTGCGGCTATCTATCGAGATACCCGCGATTGCATCATGCACAGAGCCACTGACCTCGGCCCGCATTGCCGTCGCCATCGCTCTTGCGGTCCATAACGGCTGCGTGCTCATGCCACCCTCGAAGCCAATGCGGCGGCCACCGCGTCATGATCGCTGAAAGGCAACGTGCGATCACCGACAATCTGCCCTGTCTCGTGTCCCTTGCCCGCAACCAGCAATGCGTCTCCAGCCTGCAGGCCTTCGACGGCAGTGCGGATCGCCTCGGCGCGGTCGCCGATTTCCTTGGCGCCGCGACTTGCCGCCAGAATGGCGGCACGGATCGCCGCCGGATTTTCGCTGCGCGGGTTGTCGTCGGTAATGATGACGCTGTCGGCGTTCTGCGCCGCGATCTCGCCCATCAGCGGACGTTTACCCGCGTCGCGGTCGCCGCCCGCGCCAAACACCACCACGAGCTTACGCTTCGCATAAGGACGCAGCGCCTGCAATGCCTTGGCCAGCGCATCGGGCTTGTGCGCGTAATCGACGAAGATCGGCGCGCCGCGGCGTTCGCCCACCAGTTCGAGACGGCCCTTGGCACCTTCGAGATGTTCGAGCGCCGCGAACACATCATCCGCGGCGCTGCCGGTGCCGATGGCAAGTCCCGCGGCTACCAGCGCGTTCTCGATCTGGAATTCACCGACCAGCGGCAATCGCAACGCGCGCGTGCGGCCACTATGTTCGATCGTGAGTTTTTGTCCGAAACCGTCTATGGCCGTCTCGATCAGCCGGATGCCCTCGCCTGCGCCGTCTCCCGCATGACCGACCGTCATGAGGTGCAGCTTGCGCGCGCGCGATGCATCGATCACGGCTTTCGATGCGTCGTGATCCGCAGCCACTACTGCTACGCCATCGTCACGTACCAAGTCGGTGAACAGGCGAAGCTTGGCCGCAAGGTAATGCGCGACGTCGGGATGATAGTCCATGTGATCGCGCGACAGATTGGTGAAACCGGCAGCGCTGATGCGCACGCCATCAAGCCGGAACTGATCGAGCCCGTGCGACGAGGCCTCGAGCGCAAGATGTGTCACGCCATCGCCCGCGAGTTCGTCGAGCGATCGCTGCAAGGCGACCGGATCCGGCGTCGTCAGCGACCCATAGACGTTGCGCTTCGGGCTCACCACGCCGATGGTGCCGACGCTTGCGGCGTTAAATCCGAGCCGCTCCCATATCTGCCGGGTGAACGCGGCAACCGACGTCTTGCCGCTGGTACCGGTGACGGCGGCAATGGTCGCAGGCTGGCGCGGATAGAATCGCGCGGCGGCCAGCGCCAGCGCACGACGGGGATTTTGCAGGGGCACGAACGGCACGGACAGTTCAGCCGGCGGTGCATGCTCACCCGCGATGGCCACGGCTCCGGACTTGATCGCCTGATCGATGAACCGCATACCGTCGGTCTTCGCGCCGGCGAGCGCAAAAAACAGGTCGCCCCGTTTCACGGCGCGGCTGTCCACAGCGAGGCCGGAAACCGCAACGGTTTCCGCCCGCGGATCGATTGCTACGTCATCGCTGAACAGTTCGCGAAGTCTCATCGTTTCCCAGCCTCGGCGACGCCCCTAACAGCGCCGGAGCAGAATATCTTGTACGCCGCGCTTACTGACTCGCTCTGGATGTCGCAAGAATAAGGCGCTCAGACGGCGGCAGGTCGAATCGTGGCTCGATTCCCAATAGCGGGGCGATGCGCGCTATCACCTTGCCACCCGTTGGCACCGCATTCCAGCCGGAGGTGATGAAGCCGTAGGTTTCCTTCAGGGGCTGCGGCTCGTCCAGCATGATAAGAAGCTGATATTTCGGGTTATCCGCCGGCAGAATCGCGGTGAAGGCGTTGAGCACCTTCTTTTTCGCATAACGGCCGTTGATGACCTTCTCGGCGGTACCGGTCTTGCCGCCAACATAATAGCCTTTGACGTCGGCCTTGCGGGCGGTTCCCACCTCGGCATTGAGCCGCATCAGGAAACGCATCTTTTCGCTGGTTTCCGGCTTGATCACGCGCTTCGCCAGTTTCATTGCATCTTCCTCGCTGCGCTTGAGGAAGGTCGGCGGGATCAAATAACCGCCGTTGACCAGGGCATCGATGCCCATCACCGCCTGCAGCGGCGCCACCGCGATGCCGTGGCCGAATGCGATGGTCACCGTATTCAGTTCGCCCCACTTGCGCGGCAGGATCGGCGATGCGCTCTCCGGCAGTTCGGTGCGCAGCCGCGTCATCTGTCCCATCTTGCGTAGAAAGGCCTGATGCGCTTCGACGCCTTGCGCCAGCGCCATGCGCGCCGCACCGACGTTCGACGAATAGGTGAAGACTTCCTTGGTGTTGATGAAGCGGCCAAGCGGATGGTCGTCGTGAATCTTGAAGCGCCCGTAATGCAGCGGCCCGCGCGCATCCCACATCGAGTTCAGCGTCGCCTTGCCGGAATCCAGCGCCATCGCCAATGTGAAGGCCTTGAAGGTCGAACCCATTTCATACACACCGGTGGTCAGGCGGTTGATGCGGTCAGGGTCGTTGGCCTCCTTCGGATTGTTCGGATCGAAATCCGGCAGCGAGACCATCGCCACGATCTCGCCGGTCTTGACGTTGGAGACGAGACCGGATGCCGCCTTGGCCTTGAAATGCTCTTTCGCCTTCGCCAGTTCGTCACGCAGCGCGTGCTCGACACGCAGATCTACCGCGAGTTCGATCGGCCGCTGCAGGCGATCGGTCGCAAAGCCCGCACGATGCAAATCGGCGAGACCGTTGGTATCCAGCCATTTCTCGATGCCAGCGATGCCCTGGTTGTCGATGTTCACCAGGCCGATCAAATGTGCAACGTCGACGCCATTGGGATAGACGCGCTTGTTCTCTCGCAGGAAGCCGATGCCGGGAATGCCGAGCCGGTGAATGTCCTTCTGCTGGCGCGGCGTGATTTCACGTTTCAGCCAGACGAAGCCCTTTTTCGACGACAAGCGGTCGCGCACTTCACCCGTATCCAGATCGGGCAGCGTCGCAGTCAAGAGTTCGATGGCTTCGTCCTTGTCGATAATCCGGCGCGGCTCGCCGAACAGCGACGGCGCCTTGACGTCGGTTGCGAGGATCTGGCCGTTACGATCGACGATGTCCGGCCGCGCCGTCGCGATCGCATCCTGCGCCGCGGTCCGGCGGCCGCCGTGACTGTCACCGATGACGGCGAACATCACAAGGCGCAACGCGATCACTGCATAGAGCGCCCCGAACGCCAGCATGCAGAGCCCGACGCGCGCACGCGCACGCGCCGCACGATCGACGTTCTTGCCGTAGAGCAGACCGCGCACCAGCCGCTGGTGCCATGGCTCGGCTGCGCGAGCGATGCCGATAACGTGTTCGCTCACCGCTTGTCCTCCGGCTTGGGGATCGAACCCGTCAGAATTTCCTGATCGGTGGTGTCGATCATCGCCCCGATCGGATCCGGATCGTTGGGATTGACCAGCGTCGGCGAACGCTCGGGCAGATTCTTGAAGGAGTCGTATTGCGTACCGTCGATCGGCCGCAGCTTGAGATGACGCTCGGCCAATCCCTGCAGTCGCTTCGGCGAATCGAGCTTTGCCCACTCGGCGCGCAAGGCCGCGATGGCATCACGCTCCGCGCGGACCTGGGCATGCAGGCGTTGCACCCGCTCGGTCCGTGACGTCGATTCCATCTTGATGCGGTAGACGTAGGAAGCCGCGAACACCAGGGCACAGATGACAAGGAGATGGATGATCCGCATCGCTCAGCCTCCCCGCATTACGGTGGCGAGAGAAGGCCACGCCGGCAGATCGCCGCCTGCGAGCGCAGGCGCGGCGGTGCGGGCCGCTGCACGCAACTTCGCCGAACGCGCGCGCGGATTGCCCAAAACTTCGTCGTCGCTGGCCATCACCGGGCGCTTGGTGAGAATCTCGAAACGCGGCGTGCTGGCCGCTACTTCGGGCAGATGGCGCGAACCGCCACCCGACTTGCTGCGCTCGACGAGAAAATTCTTCACGATGCGGTCTTCGAGCGAATGGAAGGACACCACGACCAACCGCCCGCCCGGCTTCAGCACCCGTTCGGCGCCCGCCAGCGCCAGATGCAATTCGTCGAGCTCTTCGTTGACGAAGATCCGCAGCGCCTGAAACGTCCGCGTTGCAGGGTGAATCTCGTTCGGCTTGGCGCGCACCACCTTGGCCACGATGTCGGCCAGCGCCCGCGTTGTCGTGATCGGCGCCTCGCCTCGCGCCGCGACGATCGCCCGCGCCACCTGGCGTGAGTAACGCTCCTCGCCGAAGATATAAATAATGTTGGCGAGATCGGCCTCGGAAGCCCGGGCGACGACATCGGCGGCGGTGGGGCCGTGCTGGCTCATGCGCATGTCGAGCGGGCCGTCGAGCCGGAAGGAGAAGCCACGCTCCGCGCCATCGACCTGCATCGAGGACACGCCGATATCCATCACCACGCCATCGACCGCATCGATACCCTGCGCAGCGCAGACATCGGCGAGATTGGAGAAGCGGTCCTCAACCAGCGTCAGGCGGCCGTCGGACTGTTCGACAAGATCGAAGCCGCCGGCGATCGCGGTACGATCCCGATCGATACCGATGACGCGCGTACCGGGGACATCGAGGATGGCACGGCTGTACCCGCCCGCGCCGAACGTGGCGTCCACATAGACGCCGCCGTCCCGCGGCGCGAGCCATTCGACCGCCTCACGGCCCAGCACCGGGATATGGCGCGGCGGCCGCCGCTCGTTCATGGCGCGATACCCTTCAGTTCTTGCCACCCCAAGCCGCAAGGCCGGAGAAATTCGAAATGCCGACCGCACCCGTCTTCGGCTGGCGGCCTCTACAAGCGCGAAATCAGGTCGTGCGGAGCCCGACACAACGTTGCGGCAGGCGACGATTGCTCGCTCGACGTGCAGAGGCCTTGCTCCACATGGAATCGGATAGGCTGCCATGGGATAAACAGGCATCGATGGGACCGCAGCCACCCCGATCGGGTTCGGCTTTTTCACCTCTCAGTAACGTCGTTTAGCGTTAAGAAAGCGTTGACGGCATCGTTCAAGATCGCGTGGTTGACGCCCACCCCACCGTGGAATACCGCCCCATCGCAATCGTATGCCCAACGCCGGGGAAAAGGTAAGGATTCCCGTGCATTATCGTTGCGCGCGAGGGCCTGAGCCGGGATAGTTACGCCCCCTCGCCGCCTTGGAAAAGCACGCGAGGTGTCGTCGTCTCGCCGGTATTGAGTGGTTGCATGTCGTCAGGCTCGTTAGCATCAGCTGGATTTATAAAGCGGCAACTGGCTATTCCGATTCCGAAGGCCAGCCTCGACATGGAAAAATTCGTTCCGGATTCGTCTGTCGTTGCGGAGGTGATCCCGTCTGCCAATTTCGGCGACCGGAACAAGGGCCTCACGCCGGATATGATCATTTTGCACTACACCGGTATGCCCGATGTGGAAGGTGCGCTCGACCGGCTATGCACGCCCGGCACAGATGTCTCGGCTCATTATGTCGTGCTGGAGGATGGGCGCGTCGTTCAATGCGTTCCCGAAGCCAAGCGCGCGTGGCACGCCGGCGCGTCCTATTGGGCCGGCGAAGACGACATCAATTCGTGTTCGATCGGGATCGAGATCGTCAATCGCGGCCATGACTGGGGCTATCCGGATTTTCCGCTGCGCCAGATCGCGGCGGTAATCGCGCTGTGCCGTGGCATCATCATCCGGCAGAAGGTGCCGATGCATCGCGTGCTGGCGCATTCGGATGTTGCACCGTCGCGCAAGCAGGATCCCGGCGAAAAATTTCCATGGCGGTCGCTGTCGGATTCCGGCGTCGGTCACTGGGTAGAACCCGCGCCGATCGTCGATGCCGACGCCCTCAAACCGGGCCATTCGGGTGACGAGGTGCGCGACCTGCAGAATGCGCTGGCGCGCTACGGCTACAAGATCACGCCGGATGGCCGCTACGATGTGCCCACACGCGAAGTGGTGACCGCGTTCCAACGGCATTTCCGGCCGGCGCGCGTCGACGGCATCGCCGACCAATCGACCTTGCGCACGCTGCACGCCTTGCTGGCGAGCCAGCCCGACAGCCAGGCCGTTGTCGCGGCCGGCTGAGGCGCTCCATCCTTTTCCGGTCAAAGCTCCCACGTCCACGACATGGCATCAACTTGACGTCACGGGCTGAAACCCCCATGCCTATGTCGTCAGTCGGCCGGACGGCCGCTCCGGCGATCGCCGAAAGGTGGCCGGGGAGGAAAGTCCGGGCTCCATCGACATACGGTGCCGGATAACGTCCGGCGGGGGCGACCCCAGGGAAAGTGCCACAGAGAACGAACCGCCCGCCTTCGCCGCGAAAGCTGCGTCGGCTGGTAAGGGTGAAAAGGTGCGGTAAGAGCGCACCGCGTATCCGGCAACGGAGACGGCATGGCAAACCACACCGGGAGCAAAACCGAATAGGGACGGCAAAGTGGAAAGTTCGTCTCCGGACGATAACTCCGCGGGGCCATGTCGGGCTCGCCGTCCGGGTAGGTTGCTTGAGGCGATGTGCAAACATCGTCCCAGAGGAATGGCCGTCACGTATCGTCCCGCGCGAGCGGGCGGTGCCCTACAAAACCCGGCTTACAGGCTGGCTGATATTTCGACCAATGAGGGGTTCGGCGTCATACGCCGGGCCCCTCGCCACATCCGGGTTCCCGATCGATCAACCTTGACGGATTCGGCACCCTTTATTTCAAGAACCCAGACTAAAGCTATAGTCCTGATTGGATTTGGACTTCAGCTGCGTATGGGCATTTCCTGACACAAACGGTACACTTCGCCGGAAGGCGCCTTAAGTAATCTGAACGATATCGCAGCCCCCGGGATAACGGGCGAATAGCGGAGCAAATCGGACCCAGGCGATGAAGTTTTCAGCCCTGCCATTGTTCCGCCCCCCTCGGCCCTCGGACGCGGTCTATGTCGAACTGATCGACGCCCTCTTCAGCCTCGTACCACCGACCATCATCTTCGCGATCTGCCTCGGTGCCGTTGGCCTTGCGATCACTGCAAGAACCGGAGACATCCCGGTCGCGGTGCTGACGATCATCGGGCTTCTGATTGCAGGCATCCGTGTTCTGATGGCGCGCAGCTATCGGCGCTCGACAGCAGCGGCGGAGTCGTTGTCGCTCGCCAACGCCCGCATTTGGGAACGACGCTTCAGCATTCAAGCCGTCGCAAACGGGCTGACCGTCGGCACACTGACCGCACGCTGTTTCATGCTGCCCTATCCAAGCGTCCATATGCTGGTCATCGGCCTGATGATTGCGTTTGCGGCCGGCATCGTCACTCGCGTCGCCTATCGGCCCCATCTGGCGCAGCTCAATCTGCTGGTCGTTTCGCTGCCGCCGATCATCGCCTGCCTGATCCACGGCGGCCACGTCTATCTTTGCCTCGCTTTCATCTTGACGGTTTTCCTGCTCGGCGCGTTTGAAACGGTCCAGCACCTCTACGAGACGGTTGTCAGCCAGCTCACGCTCAAGCTCCGTTTTGCGGGCCTCGCCCGGCTCGATCCTTTGACCGGTCTCTCGAACCGACTGGTGCTCAATGAGAATCTCGAGCGCATGCTCGCGCAGGCTTACCGCAACAATCTCGGATTAGCCGTTCACAGTCTCGATCTCAACCACTTCAAGGCTGCCAACGATAGCTTCGGCCATCCGGTCGGCGACCTCTTGTTACGCGAAGTTGCACGGCGGCTATCGCAATTGACTCGCGCGAGCGACCTGCTGGTTCGGCTCGGCGGCGACGAATTCATTCTGGTACAGACCGACGTCAGCACCCGCGAGCAGGCGCTCGCGCTGGCCTCGCGCATCCTCACGGACGTCAGCGCGCCTTATCGGATCGACGGACACGACATCATACTCGGGACTAGCGTCGGAATCGCCCTGCTGCCGAGCGAACAACTCACCCCCGACGATCTGCTGGCGCGGGCAGATCAGGCGCTCTACCAAGCCAAGCGCGCCGGAATTGGTTTCGCGATCTACACCGTCGCCCCGCAGCTCGTTCCTGCTATCGACATCGGCGACGCCGCACAAAGAGCTGACGAACGAAAGACCCAGGGATTGCGCTGACGCAACCCTAGTCGGCAAGTGACTGCCCTGAACGTCCTGTCATAGCGCTGGATTGTGTCGCGCCAGGCGAAATGCATTCGAATGTCGGTACTCGGATACAAAATTTTCCGAGTAATATCCGTGGCTTCAAAATGCATGACGCAAAATTCACTTAAATTGTTTCGGACCAGCGAGTAAGGATTTTACCTGATCGCCCTACCACCATGCGAACGATTGGCAGTTCATTCGATGCGCTCCTTCGCAATGTTCAACAACGATAACGACATCCCTTCCGAACTGGCCGAGTCCCGCTTCAGCACATTGATGCCGATCGTTCTTGTGGCATTCGGGCAGATCAGCGTCGGCACCATCGCATCGTTGCAAACATCGGACGTGGCCTTCATCGTGATCACGATTCTCAGCGTCGTGGTCACGGCGATCCGACTGGCTGTAATCGTCGCCTTTCACCGCCGCGGCCGAAGCTCTGCGAGTGTCGCGGTATGGCAGCGGCGTTACCAGATCGGCAGCTACGCCGCCGCGACGCTGGTCGGCGCACTGGCATTGCGCAGCTTCACCATCGGCAATGCGGAAATCGCGATGATGGGCAATGCGGTCGCCTTCGGCTACGCCTGCGGCGTCGTTGCGCGCGGCGCCATTCCGCCACGCTGGGCGTTTGCCGGCATCACGCTGGTTACGGTGCCGATCGTCATCGGTTGCCTGATGCACATCCCGGACCCCGCATATGTATGCATGGCCATCCTGGTCTCGATCTTCTATGTCGGCAGTTTCGACGTGATCCGTAACAACTACGAACTGACCCGGACCCAGATCAGGCTGAAGCGGCGATATGAAGAAATGGCCAAATACGATCCGTTGACCGGTCTGCGTAACCGGTCTGCTCTGGCCGAGATCTCCACGCTGGTAAGCAGCGGCAATCGTGTCGCCGTGCATTACCTCGATCTCGATCGCTTCAAGTCGGCCAACGACCTCTACGGGCATCCGGTCGGCGATGCGCTGCTCAAGGAGGTAGCGAAGCGTCTGCAGGTGCTCACGGGCGCGACGGATATGGCCGTGCGCCTGGGCGGCGACGAATTCCTCGTGGTGCAGGCGAACGTCGTTGCGCGCGAAGATGCGGAACGCCTCGCCGAACAGCTCGGTGACGCGATCGCCGCGCCATTCGTCGTTGACGACCAGCCCATCCATCTCGGCGTCAGTATCGGCATTGCGATGGCGCCGGAAGATGGTTTGACCGCACAAGCCCTGCTCGCGCAAGCGGACAGTGCGCTCTACGCCTCCAAGCGCACTCATGGCGATTTCACGCTGGTGCCGCTCGCGCCCAGCCATGGCATCAATCTGAAAACGCCGATCGAGTTCGAACGGAGAGTCTGACACCCGTCCGTCGCTGCAGGACCCGGCGCATTGCAGCCATGCCGACGGCTGCGATAAAGAGACCATACTGGCCTCGCAACCACGGATTGGCTAGAGCTTGAACGATCCTGTCGCCGACCAAAACCGCGGCATTCCGTTCGAGCTTCCGCATCATGTCATCCGCCTCATCCCGCAATTCGCTTGGCCTGTTGTTCGGCTTCCTCGGCGTCGTCATCTTTGGCGGCACGCTGCCGGCGACGCGGCTGGCGCTGGAGGGATTCGATGCATTCTTCATCACCGCGGCTCGTTCCGCAATCGCCGGTGTCTGCGCGTTGGCCTTGTTGATGATGCTGCGACGAAAGCCACCGCCGAGACGCGCCTGGGGATCGCTGGCCATCGCCGCGTTGGGCGTGGTGCTGGGCTTTCCATTCTTCATGGCGCTGGCGATGCAGACCTTGCCCGCCGCACATGGCGGCGTGGTGCTGGGCGTGATGCCGATTGCCACCGCCATCGTCGCGGTACTGATCACCGACGAAAGACCGGGAGTGGCGTACTGGATCGCAGCGCTGGCCGGCGCTGCGCTGGTGATCCTGTTCGCGCTTCGGCACGGTGCCGGCGGTATCGCCGTGGGCGATCTGTTTCTTTTACTCGCGGTGGTGTTCGGCGCCATCGGCTACGGCTATTCCGGTCGCCTTACGGCGCTCATGCCCGGATGGGAAGTGATCAGCTGGGCGATGGTTATTTCACTACCGTTCACGTTGCCGGCGACATGGCTGTTTCTGCCCGCGGATCTGCAAAGCGTGCCGTTCGAGCCATGGCTGGGGCTGTTCTACGTCGCACTGTTCTCACAGTGGATCGGGTTCTTCGCCTGGAACGCCGGCGTAGCGATCTGCGGTCTCAGCAAGGTGTCGCAATTGCAACTGCTGCAACCATTCGTCACCATCGTCCTCGCCGCCCTCGTCAACCGCGAAGCCATCGGCCTGGAAACCATCCTGTTCGCCGCCGCCGTTGTCGCGACGGTTGCAATCAGCTCTCGCACCCGCATTCGGCAGGCGCCGCTGGTCGAGGCTTGAAGGGCCGGCGCGCTGCGCCGACCCTTCCGTTTTCACCTACTCGGCGGCAACCTGGTTTGTCCCGAGCACTTGCCGCTCAAACAAGCTGCGATAGATTCCACCGTCACGGTGAGCCAGCGCCGCGTGCGTGCCCTGCTCGACGATGTTGCCGCGATCGAACACCAGGATCCGGTCGAGGCTTCGTACTGTCGACAACCGGTGCGCGATCACGATCGACGTCCGGCCCTTCATCAGCCGCTCCATCGCCTGCTGGATCAGCTCCTCGGATTCCGAATCGAGGCTCGACGTCGCTTCATCGAGAATCAGGATCGGTGCATCGGCGAGGAAGGCCCGCGCCAGTGCCACGCGCTGCCGCTCGCCGCCGGACAGTTTCACGCCGCGTTCACCGACCAGCGTGCCATAGCCGTTCGGCAACCGCTCGATAAAATCGTGCGCGTTGGCAAGCTGCGCCGCATGCTCGATGGCGGCCCGGCTGGCTCCGGGCCTGCCATAGGCGATGTTGTCCGCCAGCGACCGGTGGAACAGGATCGGCTCCTGCTGCACGATGGCGATCTGGTTGCGCAGCGACTGCTGCGTCACCTTCGCGATATCCTGGCCGTCGATCAGGATACGGCCACCGCTGACATCATGCAGGCGCTGCACCAGCTTGACGAAGGTGGTCTTACCGGAGCCCGAACGGCCGACCAGCCCGACACGCTCACCCGCACGGATATCGACCGAGAGGCGATCGTATAGCGGTGTGCGATGGCCGCCATAGTGGAAGGTCACCGCATCGAACACGATGCTTCCGCCCTTCACCTCCATGCGCGTAGCATCGGGCGCATCCGCGATGCCGATTTCGACGTCATGGATGGCGACAAGCTCTTCCATGTCGTTCACCGAGCGCTGCAGATTGTTGATGTGCATGCCGACGTCACGCAGGTAACCATGGATGATGAAGTAGCTCGTCAGCACATAGGTGACGTCGCCCGGCGACGCGCGGCCGGCGAGCCACAGGATCAGCGCACCGCCGATCACTGCGGAACGCATGCACAACAACACCGTCAGCTGCGCTGTGCTGGTGTAGTTGTAGCGCAGCCACGTTCGTCGCACCCGTTTGCGCCATCGGCCGATGACACGGGCCAGCCGCGTATCCTCGCGATCTTCCGCGCCGAACGATTTCACCACCGCATTGCAGGTCAGCGCGTCGGCCAACGTACCGCCAACCTTGGTATCCCATGCATTGGACAGCCGCGCAGCCGGTGCGATGTAGAGCGTCGAGAACGCAATCGTCATCGCGACATACGCCAGCGTGCCGACACCGATGACGATGCCGAGCGACGGCCAGTGCAGCCCAAGCAGGATCATCGATCCCAACAGGACCGCCAGCGACGGCAATAGCGCCATCAGGATGGTGTCGTTCAGCAGGTCGATCGCCCACATACCGCGCGTGATCTTCCGCACGGTCGAACCGGCGAAGCTGTTGGCGTGCCATTCCGTTGAGAACCGCTGCACGCGTGCGAAGGCATCGCGCGAGACGTCGGACATCAGGCGCAAGGTGAAGGGGACGATGGCCTGCAGGCCAATGAAACGCAGGACCATTGCGAGCAGTCCCAGCGCCACGATGGCGCCGAAGGCGACGAACGCCGCGTGCTGCGCCGCGGGTTCGGCCGCTCCCGCGGTCACCGCATCGACGAGGTGTCCGGAAAATACCGGCATGAACAGGTCGGCGGCGGTCGCACCGAGAAATCCGGCACAGATCACCGCCGTCCGCCACGGCTGATGGAGCCAATGGCGGAAAATGAATGGCATCACCACGCGGATCGCGGTGGCGCGCGGCTTGGAAAGGTCGGTCATGGCATCATCCGGCTGCGACTCGGGCGCAGTCCGGCTCCGGTGAGTTGACGCGCGCCGGCACCGCCGAGCGCGATCGCGTTGAATGATTTCGATAATCGTCTGGGATTCAGAAGACCCCGGGGATCAGACCCGGGTGCAACGGACTGCGGCAGTCCGATCGTGAGCTAACGAACAACCCACGCCAGCATCGGACACGCGGATACGATCTGCAGATACATGGTTGTCATGCAAACCCTCCTCGGTTCGAGCAAAAGAGCGCGACCAATCGCGCGATTGCCTATTTCATGGACAGCAATTGCGGCGATTTTCGTGCAGCCCGTAGCGCATGCCCAAGATTTTCGAGAAAGAAGGCCGTCAGTGCCCGCCGGGAGCCGCGCCGAGTGCCGCCGGCTTGTCGAGCAGCACCACGAAGAGGCTGAGGACGAGATAAAATATCGTCAGGATGAAAAACGAATCGCCATAGCTCATCACCGCGGCTTGCCGATGCACGATCAGCGACAGTTGCTTGAGCGCCATCAGCGACGCATCGCCCATACCCTGGAATTTCTGCGTCAGCATATTCAGCGTCTCGGTTGCGGTCGCATTTCCCCAGGTCACCCGATCATGCAAGCGCGAGATATGCAGATCGGTGCGGTCGTTCAGCACCTCGTTGATGAGGGCCAAACCCACCGCGCCGCCGAGATTGCGCGTCAGATTGAACAGGCCGGAGGCGTTCTTGACGCGGTCCGGCGGTAGCGTCCCGAGCGCGATATTGTTGACCGGCACCATCGCCAGCATCATGCCGATGCCGCGCAGGATCTGCGGCACCATCAGCTCGTAGAAATCGTAGTCGCGGGTGATCCAGGTCATCTGCCAGGACCCGGCCGCGAATATGATGAGCCCGGCGGCGATGATGAGACGCATGTCGAACTTCATCATCAGCCGGCCGACCACCGGCGCGGTCAGGAACATCGTGATTCCCGACACGAACATGGTTTCGCCGATCATCAGCGCATTGTAGCCGCGCACCTCGGCCAGATAGCGCGGATAGATATAGGTCAGGCCGTAAAGCCCGATGCCGACGCAGAACGACAACATGCACCCGACCGCGAAATTGCGGTTACGAAACGTCCTGATATCGACGATCGGCTCCTTCGCCGTCAGCACCCGCCAGAAAAACGCGATGGCTGAGACGACGCAGATAACGGCACAGATCGCCACCGACGTATCCTGCAGCCATTCGTACTGCGGCCCCTCTTCCAGCACATATTCCAGCGTGCCGAGGAACCCGCCCATGCTGATCAATCCCCACCAGTCGAAGTGATCCAGCAATGCGAAATTCGGCTCATCGAAATCGACCAAAGCCAGCACGCCGACGGTGATGATGACGCCGGGGAAGACGTTGACGAAGAACAGCCAGTGCCACGACATCAGATCGGTAATGTAGCCGCCAACGGTCGGGCCGATCGTTGGCGCCAGCGTGGCGACGAGGCCGATGATCGGTCCGACGATATTGAACTTGCTGCGGGGAAACACCGTATAGGCCGACGCGAACACGGTCGGAATCATGCCGGCGCCAAGGAAGCCCTGGATCGCGCGCCATACGATCATTTGCGTGATCGACGTGGCGAAGCCGCACAGGAAGCTAGCGCCGGTGAAACCGGCCGCCGAGATCGCGAACAGCAACCGCGTGCCGAGCGCGCGCGACAGAAAGCCCGACAGGGGAATCGCGATAACCTCGGCGATCAGGTACGCGGTCTGCACCCATGAGACCTCGCTCGAACTCGCAGAAAGCCCGGCCTGGATTTCGGCCAGCGAGGCCGACACGATCTGAATGTCCAGGATCGACATGAACATCCCGAACACCATGATGAGGAACGCCAACAACCGCTTCGGCGCAATCCGGTCGGACGGCACGGAGGCGGCATTCATCATGGCTGGCGAGGCGGTCGTGTCGGACATGTCTACACGCCTTGATCTTGGGGATCGTTCCCGACCTATTCGCCCGGCTTGGTGTCGACGGTAACGTAAACCGACATGCCGGCACGCATCAGGTTTTCCTGGCCCACCGATGCAGGCACGCGAATCCGAACTGGAACGCGCTGCACGATCTTGGTGAAGTTGCCGGTGGCGTTGTCGGGCGGCAGCAGGGTGAACACGGAGCCTGACGCGGGCGAAAGGCTGTCGACGATGCCATCCACCGGCTGGTCGCTATGGGCGTCGATCCAGATCTTGACGTGCTGGCCGGGCTTCAAGCGCGCAAGCTGCGTCTCCTTGAAGTTGGCGTCGATGAACACATCGTCCAGCGGCACCACGTTGCCGAGCCGCTGGCCGGGCTGGATGTAATCGCCTTCATTGACCATGCGGTTGGAGAACACACCGTCGACGGGCGCGCGGATCGTCGTGAAGCCCAGGTCCCGCTCCGCCTTGGCCAGCGCCGTCTTCAGTTCGGCAAGTTGGCCCCTCGCCTCCTGCTGCTGCGCCTTGACGACCTCGACATTGTCGCGCGCCGCATCATAGGCCGCTTTCGCTGCCTGTACGGAAGCAACTGCCTGATCGCGCGTCGCCTGCGAAACTTCGAACGTCGCCTTCGAGGCAAAGCCCTTGATGCTCAGGGCATCCTGACGATCGTAATCGGATTGCGCACGCTTGACCGCGGCTTCGGCGGAGGTCAGTTGCGCCTGCGCCTGCTCGACCGCGCTGGACTGCGCCGTGATCTGGCGTCCGATGCGTTCGATGGTCGCTTCCTGCGTCGCGATCTTGTTGCGCGCTGCTTCGACCGCGTTGACGTAATCGCCGTCATCGAGCTTGAAGATCAGATCGCCCGCCTTGACCTTGACGTTGTCGCCAACCGCGATCTTCCCGAGATAGCCCGCGACTTTCGCGCCGAGCGTGGTGTTGTTAGCGCGCACATAGGCGTCGTCCGTGCTGATCATGAAACGGCCGACCAGCATATAATTGATGCCGTATCCGATCGCGGCCAGCGCAAGCAACGCGCCCACCCCCATCAACACGAACTTGCGTTTGCCGGATTTCGGTACGGCGGGCGCGCTCGTAGCGGTGTCACCGGCGGGAGCCGGCGCCTCGGCGTCGGGCGATTTGGGCGCCCGCGCGACCGTGTCCTCCGGCGCATGCGGCCGGGGCACTTCGAGTGGCGTCACGTTCTGCGAAGAAGCCTCGGTGCTGTCGTCCAGCTCCGAGTGAAGGACACGAACAGCTTGGTCACGTGATGTGGCCATGAAGGCCTCCGCGAGAGTTGCAACGCACAATGGCTCGGGCGCGACAATGCGTCCCGCTATTGCAGTGCAATCTACATTGACCGAACCGTTCGGTCAATGTAGATTTGGAAAATGGCGGCGCTTGCTGATTGGAAGACTTCTAGCGCACGTCAGAATCCGCCGTTACAATGAGAAAAGCGCCGGAAAGCGGCGTGATTTCATCTGGATAGGACTGTTTCCCGGGTGATCACGGTTTCGGCAGCGGAACTTGGACATCTCGACCCATGGTTGCACACCACAGCGCTCTGAAACCGAACGACGATGAAGACTCCTCGAAACGCCGCCAGATCATCGACGGCGCCCGAAAGGTCTTCATGGATCTCGGCTTCGACGGCGCCAGCATGGGCGAAATCGCCCGTACGGCCGGTGTGTCCAAGGGCACCCTCTACGTCTACTTCACCGACAAGAACCGGCTATTCGAGGCGATCGTCGAACAGGAATGTCTCGAGCAGGGTCACACCGCCTTCAATTTCGATCCGTCGCGCGATCCCGAAACGACCTTGTCGGAGTTCGGTCGCGCCTTCATCCAGGTGCTGTGCCGGCCGGAGGGTGGATCGTCGTTGCGTACGGTGATGGCGATTGCCGAGCGCAAGCCGGAGGTCGGGCGCCGCTTCTACGAGGAAGTCATTGCGCTCACCCACCGGCGCTTCGCCGACTATCTCGACAGCCAGTGCGCGGCAGGCATGCTGAAGATCGACGATACGATGCTCGCCGCAGGGCAGTATCTGGAAATGTGCAAGGCGACGCTATTCCTGCCCTACATCTTCCAGGCAGCACCAGCGCCCTCAGGCGAGCAGATCGCCTATGCGGTGGACGGCGCAACGCGGGTGTTCCTTGCCGCGTATCAGAGCAAACCGGATTAGCCGAGGCAGCGCGACGCTATTCGTCTTCGGCGTCGTCCACGTTTTTCGCGCTTTGCCGCGCGCCACGCTTGCCGCCGATCGAGCTGGTATAGGCCGGCTCGCGGCTGGACGAATAAGGATTGCGTTGCGAGGCACGCGCGGCGATCTCTTCGCCCGACACGGCCGCAGGCTTGCAGATCACGCGGCGGCTTGAACGCCGCATCAGGTCCACGTGAATGTGATTGTAGTGATAGACGTTGGCGCCCGGCGCCAGCACCGTGGTGAACTGCTGACAAGCGGCGCCCTGAACGTCGCGCAGGAAGCCCTGCTCTTCCGGCATTCCCTTCCAGCCGTGTTGCACCGAGATGTAACGGCCGTCGGCCAGCGTGAAACCGGCAATATCCAGCGCATTGCCGAATGCGTGCTCCGAAATATGCGCGTGCGGATTGCCGTTCATCCCGCGGCAGGAATAGGCGGAAATCTGCTTGATCTCGACGACGCGCGCACCGAACCAGCGCATCGCCGCAGGCTGTACGGAATCCACCAGCCAGCGGTCCAGCGCCGAAACGATCGGGCACGCTAGGGTCGCGGTTGGCTTCAGTGCCACGGGCCCGAACGATGAAACCGGATTGCCGCGCGACGGACCGAGCCTCGGCAGCGGCGACGTCTGCCGCGCATAGTCGACGGGCGGCGCTGCCGGCGCGCGCGAGTATTGCGGCGGCGCTTGCTCGTCCTGCGGATAACCCTGTTGTGAATAGCCTTGCTGCGGATGCCCCTGCGGGCCGACCTGCCAGCCATGCGGGCCATTGCCCTGCGGCGCATCCGCCGTACCTTCCGGCGGAAGATCGATCTCTTCACGCGCAGGCGCAACGCCGGGCGCGTTCAGCGACACCGGGCCGTTCGATCCGCGACCGTAATCCGGCTGCTGGACGGAATTGTTGGAATAAGATGGAGACGCAGCATAGTTCGGCTGGCTACCCGGCCAGCGCGGCTGATTGCCGCCGCCGACTGCTGCCGGCGGACGCATGTCATCGGCAAAGCCGAGCGGCGCGGCATCGCCGAGCGCGGCGACCTTGAGCGGGAATTCCGCCCCGCACATGCCCGGCCCCTCGATCGGATTGATCCGGACGATCTCGGCGCTTTCCTTCACCGCCCCCGATTTCAGACAAGCAGCTTCCGCCTCGGCGCGCCACGGGGCACGTTGCTCGGCCTGAAAGAAACCGCGTCCGCAACCGGCCAGCGAAACGAGGGCCAGCGCACCGGTCAGATAGAGGGCAATCTTGCGCGTCATGCGCGCACGTTCGACGAATTTATTTAAAGACTCTTCAACGTATTGATTTCAGGAATTTTTAACCATGCCGGCGCCGGGCCCTCGGAAGCTTCATGTCGGGATAGAGCAGTGCTGCTGACTTTTTTGCCGCGGAACGAATTGCTACTTTCGTCGTTAGCATCGCCAGCTACGTGAACCTGGGGAGGCATCCCATGACCATGACCGGTAGACTGAGCGTTGTAGGCGCCTACCTGGCGCTGGCTTTCGTCGGAGCGATCGTGCTGGGTGTTTTCTGACGCCATAGCCGTGGTTCGCGCTTGAACCTTTTTCTCCCTGCGTACACCCATCCGAAACGCAGGGAGACGAAGATGTTCAACAGCCATTTCATTGTTGGAAAGCATTGCCGTCGCATCGCGCCGGCCGCCGCTGCATTTGCGATCGGCCTTGGCTTCGCGACCTTGGCGCAGGCCGGGCCATTGCCGTTATTTCCATTTACTCTCACGCCGCAGCCCATACCGCAGATGCAGCCGATGCCGCAGATGCAAGTCGCGCCATCTCCCGACGACGAAAGCAATGCAACGCAATTACCCGCGCGGCTGCGGCGCCAGATCGTCACCTACGCAACGCACGAAGCGCCCGGCACCATCATCATCGATACGCCGAACACGTATCTCTATCTCATCACCGGCAATGGCCGCGCGATCCGCTATGGCATCGGCGTCGGACGCGATGGATTCACCTGGTCGGGCATTCAGACCATCAGCAAGAAGGCCGAGTGGCCGAACTGGACGCCGCCCGCGGAAATGATCGCACGCCAGCCTTATCTGCCGCGTTTCATGGCCGGCGGTCCCGGCAATCCGCTCGGTGCGCGCGCCATGTATCTCGGCGGTACGGTCTATCGCATTCACGGCACCAACGCGCCCGAGACCATCGGCACGCACGTCTCATCGGGATGTATCCGTCTGACCAATGCGGACGTTACGGATCTGTATTCGCGGGTGAATGTCGGCACCAAGGTGATCGTGTTGCCGAACGAGCGCCGCGCCGACAACAGCCGGACGATCGTGCGCTGATTTCCCCCGTTTAGAATGTTCCAGACAAAGGCTCCGTCAACACCGGGGCCTTTTCATTTGCCCACCACACCAGTGCCCTTTGGATTCAGAAGTTCGCTTGAGGGACTCGCGGAAACAATGAAGCGAACTTCTGAACCACCACACTAGCGCCTCATTACCGGCGACGGTAGGCTTCGCTTCGACGGGGACGAAATAGCCGATGCGCGCAAAGACGGTGTTGATCGCAATCGCGGTGATTGCGGTGTCATTCTTTATGAGCCTGAAGGCCATGGACTGGCTGTCGCCAAACGGCGCGACGCCTGCGCCCGTGCTCGCCGCATTGCCGCCGCTGCCTGCCGTGTCGCGCAACTCGTCGATCATTGCACCGATCGAAATTCCGTTGCGGGTCATCGGCGCCAGCGCAGATCGCGCCGCCCCGCGCAATTTCGGCGGCAAGGCCGCCAATCCCGTGCCGCAGCTCCTGCAAAATGCCGACATCAACTGGACGGCCGCGCGCGGAACGATCTCCGCGACCGGCGCCCAGAACGCGCTGTCGCTGGCAACACCACTGAACGGCAGGCTAAACATCAAGGGTTCGATTTCCGACAGCGCCAAGGGCGCACTGGGCAATGCGCTGGGATCGCTGCTCGGCGGCAACGTGGCCAAGCAGATCGGCAGCCTGAACATCAAGAACGTCAATGCCGACGCCCAGATCCAGGGCAACGTCGCCATGACGTCGCGGCCGGTGCTGGCGGCGAACTGGCGCATCGAACCCAACCTGACGGCACAGGTGAATCTCGGCGACACCAATCTTTCGGTCGCCGGCGTTCGCGTCAACGTTCCGGCTCAATTGAAACCGACCATCGACAAGGCGGTGAACGATCAACTTGCCACCCTGCAGCAGCGCATCCGCAACGATCCGCTGATCGAACAGAACGCGCGTCGCGAATGGGCACAGATGTGCCGCTCGATTCCGCTGCAAGGCGCGACCGCGCCGCCACCGCATCTTTGGCTTGAACTGCGACCGATCAAAGCCGTCGCCGCGCAGCCGCGTATCGACGTGGATGCAATGACACTGACGCTCGGCATCAACGCCGAGACGCGCATCACATCGACCGAAACAAAGCCGGACTGCCCGTTCCCGGCGACACTCGATATCGTCGCCGCCAATCCCGGACGTGTCAGCATCGGCGTGCCGATCGATCTGCCCTTCACCGACATCAACAAGATTCTGGACGCACAGCTCGCCGGCAAGACCTTTCCCGAAGACGGCAACGGCTCCGTCGCCGTCAAGGTAAAGAAAGCCACGGTCGCAGCGTCCGGCGATCGGTTGCTGATTTCGCTCCTCGTCGATGCGAAGGAAAAGCGTAGCTGGTTCGGGTTAGGCGCCGATGCCACCGTCCATATCTGGGGCAAACCCGTTCTCGATCTGGCCCAGCAGACGCTGCGGCTGACCGACGTCAAGCTCGCCGTGGAATCACAGGCAGCGTTCGGCCTGCTCGGTGCGGCATCTCAGGCCGCCGTCCCGTATCTCGAAAAGGCGCTGGCCGAAAAGGCCGTGATCGACCTCAAGCCATTCGCGGCTAACGCACGCAAGCGGATCGGAACCGTGGTCAACGACTATCAGAAGAACGACGATCGCCTGCGCGTCGACGCCGAAATTACCAACTTGCGCCTTGACGGCCTCGCCTTCGATTCCACTAAACTGCGCGTGATCGCGGAAGCCGACGGCACCGCCAAGATTACCGTCAATTCCTTGCCGGGATTGTGATCGGAAAAGCTCCACGTCAGTTGCAAATTCTTTCCGCGGAGCAACAAACAGGCTTGCTCAGCCTCTGACTTTGCTGGCACAACCCCGGTTGCACAGCCTCGGCTGCTGCAACCGACCTTCCAGCTTTAAGAAGAACAGCCCCAAGGGAGTTTAACTCAATGAAAAAAGCCGCAGCCACGCTGGTGGCAAGCCTCGCCCTCGCCATTTCCGGCGGCGCAGCGCATGCGCAAATTTCAGACGATGTCGTCAAGATCGGCGTCCTTACCGACATGTCCAGCCTCTATTCAGACGCAACCGGCAAGGGTTCGGTCACTGCCGTGCAGATGGCGGTCGCCGACTTCGGCGGCAAGGTGAAGGGCAAGCCGATCGTAGTGGTCTCGGGGGATCATCAGAACAAACCCGATGTCGGCGTCAATATCGTGCGCAACTGGATCGACAACGACAAGGTCGATTCCATATTCGACGTACCGACCTCCTCGGTCGCGCTCGCCGTCTCGACGCTGACAACCGAGAAGAACAAGATTTTCATCAACTCAGGTGGCGGCAGTTCGGATCTGACCGGCAAGGCATGCTCGCCGACCTTCGTGCATTACACGTACGACACCTACGCGCTGTCGAACGTCGCCGGCAAGGCCATGGTCAAGCGCGGCGAGAATACCTGGTTCTTCATCACCGCAGATTATGCATTCGGCCACGCGCTCGAACGCGACGCTGCGAACGTCGTCAAGAAGGCTGGCGGCACCGTGGTCGGCTCGGTTCGTCATCCGTTGAATTCATCCGACTTCTCCTCGTTCCTGCTGCAGGCGCAGGCTTCGAAGGCCAAGGTCATAGCGCTCGCCAATGCCGGCGGCGACACCACCAACGCATTGAAGCAGGCGGCTGAATTCGGCATCACCCAAGGCGGCCAGAAGATGATTGCGCTGCTGCAGGAAATCACCGATTCCCATTCGCTCGGACTGAAGCAGGCCCAGGGCCTGATCCTCACCGACGGATTCTATTGGGACATGAACGACGAGACCCGCGCGTTCTCGAAGCGGTTCATGGACAAGGTCGGCCACATGCCGACGATGATCCAGGCCGGCCTGTATTCAGCAACCATGCACTATCTGCAGGCGATCGATGCGACCGGCACCGACGACACCGCGAAGGTGATGGCCAAGATGAAGGCGACGCCGATCAACGACTTCTTCGCCAAGAATGGTCACATCCGCGAGGACGGCCGCATGGTGCACGACATGTATCTGTTCGAAGTGAAGAAGCCGTCGGAATCGAAGGGCGAATGGGATCTCTACAATCTGCTGGCCACCGTGCCGGGTGACGAGGCCTTCCGCCCCATGAGCGAAGGCGACTGCCCGCTCGTCAAGAAGTAATCGACGCACTCGAAAAAAGGCCGGGCGAGAATCAACCCGCCCGGCCTTCATTTTTTTCACGCTTCGCTAGCGTTCCTCGATACGTTAGGTCGAGTACTTGAACTCCGGCATGCTCTTCAGCTCATCCTTTGTCGCGCTGAACACACCATGGTCCGGATACCAGGGATTGGGCTTGGCGGCAGGCGCCGCCGTGGGAGCCGCACCCGTAGTGGTCGTGCTCGCCGGACGACCGGTCATGCCGCCTGAATTGCTCGCTGTCCCGGTGGTCGGCACCGGTTCGTTGACCCACTTGATCTTCTCGTACGGCACCGCAACGTAGTGTTCGCCCACGCCCAGGAAACCGCCAACGCCGATGACAGCGGCGGCAATCTTGCCGTCCTTGTCGAACAGCAGATCGTTCACCGATCCGAGGCTCTCGTTGGAGTCGTTGTAAATCTTCAAGCCAACGACTTTCGACGCGCGCCACTGGCCTTGATGCGACATCGTATCAGCCGGTGCCGAAGATGTCGTGGCGGCGGGAGCCGTCGTACTCGGGGTGGATGAAGGTGTCTGTGCAAAGGCCGCGGTAGCGAGAAGTGCCGAACCAACCAATGCAGTGGACATGTATTTTACCAACATGCGTCGCCTCCTTTTGCAAAATCACTGGGGAAGCAACACGTGAAAACAACGAGCGTTCCCGGAATGCGCGCCGATGTCGCTGCTGATGATGAAAGGCTGGGTTGCAGAAACCGGATGCTCGCGGAACTGCGATGTGTACGATGCGTTGTCTTTTGCAGGTATTGTTGCCTAAGCGCTGATACAGAGCACATGGCTTTTATACCGCGCTACGTTGCGCGTGATGCCGATCTCATCGGATGGCGATGAACCGGTAAGCACCCGCAAAGCAACGGCAGACTCTCTGTTCGGTCAGAAGCCACCCCAGTATGGCGGTACACCGTAGTAGCGATGCAGTTCTTCTTCCTGCGTGCGATCGCCCCAGTCGAAATCCTTGTCTGCAAGGAACGACGGCGCACGTTTCAATTCATCGTCGCTGATATCGAGCTGATAGGCTTCGACCTCTCGATTGTATTTCAAGCGCGTCCACGGCAGCGGCAGAAGACTTGCGCCCATGCCGAGGAAGCCACCGAAACTGAGAATGGCGTAGGAAACCTTGCCGGTGATCTTGTCGATCATCAGCCGCTCGATATGACCGATCTTGTCGCCATTGGGCCGCCGTACCGCGGTCCCCTCGACGCGATCGCTTGCGATCAGGCTATGGGATTTGGTCATCACCTGGTCAATGGCCATGGGTGCCTCCTCAAGTTCATCCCAAGTCAACGCCCGCCCGAATATCCGGTTCCCGAATTCGGAATCCGTACTCGCGAATTCATCGTCACAACACCAAGCGCGCGCCAAACGCCGTCCGCGCGGCGGTCTTCGGCGATCCGGCTCGTTCAGGCGGCGATGGCTTCCACGTTCCGCCGGGGGCGACTGAAGAACGCCATGGATTCAAATTTGTAACCGCAGGCATGACAGTGCCACAGGTAAGCAACCGCCTGGCGGTCTTCCTCCACCCATTCCGGCGCGGCTATCGGCTTGCCGCATTGAGCGCAGGGATTGCGGTGAGGCGTTTCGAAATGAGGGAAATAACCAGAGTCGACGGAGATCATCGCGTGTCCCCTATCTGCTATTTTGCAGGGAGTTTATGCCGGCGCCTTTCAGCGTCAAGAAGTTTCCGCTGCGACGTTTTTGCGACAGCGCCGTTGACCGATCGGGGTTGATGGCGCTGCGCGTCGAGCGCGCTTTTTGCGTTTTGCCGGCCTTGGAGATCGGCAGCGATCCGCCTGCCCTGCGGATGCCATAGTTCAGATAGCATAGATGGCCACCACAGGCCGTTTACGTGCCCGCCAACGTATTTGAGACCCCGGATTTCCAATGAAGAAAATCTGCCTGCACCTTCTGCTTGCCATCGGGGCCATGACCTCGTTTGCCGACGCTGCGCTGGCACAGCGTGCGCAGTATGAGGCGATGGTTGCAAATCATGCGCAGGCAAACGGCATTCCCCCGGAATTGGTCCATCGCGTGATTGTACGCGAGAGTCGCTATCAGCCGCATCTCGTCGGCCGCGGCGGCACCATTGGCCTGATGCAGATCAAGCTCGCGACTGCACGCGGGCTCGGCTATACCGGCACCGCCGAAGGCCTGCGGGATCCGGAAACCAACCTCACCTACGCCGTGCGCTATCTGGCCGGCGCCTATCGTGCTGCCCACGGCGACGCCAATCGCGCCGTGCGTTATTACGCCGGCGGCTACTATTACGTCGCCAAGCGCCAGCGGCATCATCGTCGCCACCACGAAGAACTGGCGCGCGCCAATGCACTGTTTCCAGGCGCGCCGCTGGCAATTCTGCCGCCGCAATAATCCGGGACATATTCTGCCTGCATCGGCACGGTTCTTGAAGTGGGGATCGTCGATCGCGGTTACGCGGCACATTATATTAGAAATTGCTTATTTAATCTCCGGCTCGTAGGATAGGCCTGCAGCACAGCGGCCTATGCGAGGACCCCGATGCACAACCTCACCCCTTATTCCGGATTGCTTGGCGGCGCATTGATTGGTCTCTCCACTGCGCTGCTGATGATCCTCACCGGCCGGATCGCCGGCATCAGCGGCATCTTCGGTGGGCTGCTGACGCGCTCGCCGGGACACGGCTGGCGGCTGGCGTTCGTTGCCGGCCTGATTGCAGCGCCGTTGCTCGCGACGCTTGGCGGCAGGCCGCTCCCGCATCCGACATTGCCCGCAAGCCTGACGGTGATCGCGATCGGCGGCCTCCTGGTCGGCTTCGGCAGCCGTCTGGGCAGCGGCTGCACCTCGGGCCACGGCGTCTGCGGCACCGCACGGCTCTCGACACGCTCGATGGTGGCGACAGCGATTTTCATGCTGGTGGCGATCGCCACCGTCGCGATCGTGCGCCACGGCGTCGGAGGCTGATGCCATGCCCCAGTTGATCGCGAGTTTCGTTTGCGGCCTGATCTTCGGCGCAGGCCTGTTGATCTCCGGCATGACACAACCCGAGAAGGTGCTCGGCTTTCTCGACATCTTCGGCGCATGGGACGCGACGCTTGCCTTCGTCATGGCCGGCGCAGTGACGGTGGCAAGCATCGGCTTCGCGCTGGCAAAGCAGCGCGGCGCACCCGTCCTCGCCGAAAAGCTGCAGTGGCCGACACGGAGCGACATCGACGCACCGCTTGTCACGGGTGCCGCGCTGTTCGGTCTCGGCTGGGGACTAGTCGGCCTGTGCCCCGGCCCCGCACTCGTCAACCTCGCAAGTTTCAGCTTGCCAATCCTCGTGTTCGTCGTGGCAATGGCCGTGGGGATGATCGGACAGGATGCGTGGCGCGCGCAGCGCGATGCAGGCCACGCAACGGCGAATGACGCAACCCCGGTCCGCGTTGACGGATGACCGGGATTGGCCGCGTTGACGTTACATTCGTCCGCGCCATTTGCATCCAACCTAAAAACGACAAGGGAAACGCTATGCCTCTTTTGCAGAACCATATCGCTGTCGTCACCGGCGCAGGCTCCGGCATTGGCCGTGCGATCGCGCACGGCTATGCACGGGAGGGCGCGCGGGTGGTTGCGCTTGATATCAATGCGGAGGCGGCGACGGAAACGGCGAAGGAGATCGTCGCGGCCGGCGGCAAGGCTGACGGCTTCTCGCTCGACGTGGCCGACCGCGAGGCCTGCATCGCCATCGCCAAACAGATCGCCGACAAAATCGGCAAGGTCTCGATCCTGGTCAACAACGCCGGCATCGTACGCCGCAACGGCATGCTCGGTGCGACGGCCGATGTGATCAAGGACTGGCAGGACGTCATCAACGTCAATCTCAACGGCGTGTTCAACGTCACGCACGCGTTTCTCGAACCGCTGCGCGCCAGCAAGGGACGCATCGTCAATATCGGATCGATACAGTCCTTCGTGCATGTGCGCACGCCGAGTTCGCCGGCCTATACCGCGTCGAAGCACGGCGTGCTCGGTTTCACCCGCGCACTCGCGGCCGAACTCGGCAAAGAAGGCGTTCGCGTCAACGCGATCGGCCCCGGCTTCATCGCCACGCCGCTGAATGCCAATGCCCGTGCCACCAATCCGGAGCTGGTGAAAGCCTTCATGGATCACACCCCGCTCGGCCGCCCCGGCACCGCGGAAGATATGGTCGGACCGGCGATCTTCCTTGCGTCCGATCTGTCCAGCTATGTCACCGGATCGATCGTGATGGCGGATGGCGGCTATCGGGCGATCTAAAGCGCGCCCGCAACGGCTATCCGAACGCGCCGCCGTCGGCTATTTTCGCGCAGCTCTCATCGGAAGCCCGCATGTCCAACGCTCCGCATTTCGACATCGACGTCACCGCGTTCTGGAATGATCCCTACCCTGCCCTGAAGCAGATGCGCGCCGAGGCACCAATTGCGTTCGTGCCGCAACTCGGCTCGACCATCTTCACCCGGCGCGACGATATCTTCAGCATGGAGAAGCGCATCGACGTGTTCTCCTCGCATCAGCCGGCCGGCCTGATGAACACGCTGATGGGTCACAACATGATGCGCAAGGACGGCGACGCTCACATGTCGGAACGCGCCGCGATGTTTCCTTCGGTCTCGCCGCGAACGGTCCGTGACATCTGGCGCGCACAGTTTCAGGCCCATGCCGATCGCATTCTCGATGAACTTGCCCCGCAAGGCCACGCCGATCTGTGCAAGGCATTCGCGCTGCCACTGTCGGCGGAATGCCTCAAGCACATCACCGGCCTCACCAACATGCGCTATCAGGACATGGACGCATGGTCGCAGGCGATGATCGACGGCATCGCCAACTACACCGGCAACAAGGAGGTTGCGGCGCGCTGCAACACGGCCACCGCGGGCATCGACGCCGCGATCGACGACATGATCCCCGTGGTGACCAAGCATCCGAACCAGAGCATCCTGAGCGTATTGCTTGCTGCGAACATGCCGATGGAAAGCGTGCGCGCCAACATCAAGCTCGCGATCTCCGGCGGCCAGAACGAACCGCGCGACGCGATCTCCGGAACGATCTGGGCGCTGCTGACGCATCCCGAGCAGCTGGCGCTGGTG
This sequence comes from Xanthobacteraceae bacterium, assembly GCA_024508855.1. GTDB lineage: Bacteria > Pseudomonadota > Alphaproteobacteria > Rhizobiales > Xanthobacteraceae > 62-47. The sequence goes on along the minus strand of JANINJ010000078.1, from coordinate 101,482 downwards.
CAGTCCGGCAACGCGAAATGGATCGACGTGTTCGAGGAATATGCGCGCTGGATCGCCCCGATCGGCATGTCGCCGCGCCGCGTCGCAAAACCGTGGAATTATGGCGGCGTCGATTTTGAGCCCGAGGATCGCGTGTTTTTCATGTTCGGTTCGGCCAACCGCGACGAGTCCTGCTTCAGCGATCCGGAGATCTTCGACATTACGCGCGACACGGCAAAGAGTATCGCTTTCGGCGCAGGCCCGCATTATTGCGCCGGCGCCTGGGCGTCACGTGCGATGGTCGCCGAGGTCGCGCTGCCGAGTATCTTTGCCAGGCTGAAGGGCTTGGGGCTCGACGCCACGCAGCCTGTGCGCATCGGCGGCTGGGCATTCCGCGGATTGCTCAATCTGCCGGTGACGTGGGACAGCGCCACCTCGTCTGATGCCGAGTTCTCGTCCGCGATCGCGGCCGCGCCGAATTGAACCTGTCACAAAACGTCTGGTACAAGAAAATCGGTGGAATCATCGTGGAGTATCGACGTGGCGGATGACGCAGCTGGACGACGAGGGCAACCGGGACCACAGGGCCCACGTGGACGTCCAGGCGAACCCGGCCGTCCCGGCCCGCAAGGTCATCCAGGCCGTCCTGGGCCAGAAGGCGTGCGGGGAAAGCCCGGCCCGCTCGGCAAGCCCGGTCCGCAAGGCAAGCGCGGCGAAGCCGGTGCACCGGGCAAGGCCGGACCGCAGGGCCCTCGCGGCGAGCAGGGCCTGCAAGGCAAGCCCGGCATTCAGGGTGCTCCCGGTCCACAAGGCACGCCCGGACCGCAAGGACCTGCAGGACCGCGCGGAGAAGCGGGACCGCCGGGCCAACTGCCGTCGATCGACCAGATCATGCCGTGGCTACACTTGATCTTCGATGCGTGGGAAGATCACAGGAAAACCCGCGAACGCGAAGCCAGGGAGCGCGAGGAGCATGAGGCTCTGGAGCGTGCCGCTCATGAACTTGCACTGCGCGAAGCGGCCGCTGCCGAGCGCGAGGCAGAACTCCATGACCTCGACGCGGACGACGAAGACGGCGATAAAAAGAAGAAGCGCCGCAAGCACAGGAAGTAGCGCTACTAACGGATAATACATAGCGGAGGCGATGATGAGTCTTGCGAAACGACTGGTAGCTCCCTCTGTCGGCTTGGCCGCACTGCTGTTGGCCTCCAACGCCTTTGCCGCCGGCACGCCGGAGCAGCGCCGCGCTTGCCGCCAAGACGCATTCCGGCTCTGCCGCGAGGCAATCCCGAACGTCCGGCGCATCACCACCTGCATGGAACACAATATCCGCAGGCTTTCTCCGGCCTGCCGCGCGCAATTCAAATAGTCGCTTCCGCTCCCCATCTGGTCGCTGCAGTACTGGATGACTTGGCCGTGGCGTGCCGGTCGAGGCTACGCCATCGCTTGCATTGTTCCCGCTCCGGTTGCACACTCCCTCTTGGGGGAAGGCGGAATGCGTGCACTGTGGGGCTTGATGCCGGTGCTGTTGCTGGGGGCGTGCGTGACGCGCGATCCGGCGGTGTCCGTTTCGAACGCGACGACGTCGGGCAACTGGAAAATCGAACGCCAGATCGATCGCATCACCGGCACACCGTTGCCGAGCGCCCAGTTGATGACGGCAAACAGTTCGAACTCAGCGGTAACGAATGCGCGCCCGGCCGGTCTGCAACTCACCTGCTTCGAGCAGAAGCCGCTGGTGCGGATCTCGTTCGAATTCAAGATCGGCACCGACAACAACACGATCCTGGGCTATCGCTTCGACGACAAGCCGGGACACGACAATGTCGCCTCCCGCGTTCTCGGCGGCCACCAGGTGATCGTTATTGAAGACAGAGCGAGCGTCGCCGATTTCATTCGCGACATGGGCGGATCGCACACGCTCTATGTCCGCATCCGTTCGCTCAACGCCGGGCGCAGCACGGCTGAATTCAAGCTCGATGGATCGGACGCCGCAGTCAAAGCTGCATTCGCCGACTGCCCGTTGTCGGGCGAGCCGGCGAAACGACGAACGTCGTAGAAGAACATCGTAAGCGAGTCAGTCCTCGCCCATCTCGCCGACATGCTTCTGCGTGTAGAGATCGAGGCCGATGCGGCCGACCAGATCGAGCTGGGTTTCGAGGAAATCGATGTGATGCTCCTCGTCCTTCATCAGGCTCTCGAACAGGTCGCGGGAAACGTAGTCCTTGACGCTATGGCAGTAGGTCGCCGCTTCCTCGTAGAGGGCACGCGCGCCGATTTCGGCGGCGAGATCGCATTCGAGGATTTCCTTGACGTTCTGGCCGATCCGGAGCGGGTCCAGCACCTGCATGTTCGGGAAACCGTCGAGGAACAGAATCCGGTCCGTGAAGCGGTCGGCGTGGTTCATCTCCTCGATGGATTCCTTGCGCCACTGCTTGGCCATCTCCTTGAGGCCCCAGTTGTCGAGCAGGCGATAATGCAGCCAATACTGGTTGATTGCAGTCAGCTCGCTGCGCAACCCCTTGTTGAGATACTCGATGACCTTCGCGTCGCCCTTCATGGCCGAACTCCTTTGATCGCAGGCCCGCTCGGTGGCCTGAATTTCAATTTAGAATGCTTCTAAATCAGAATTCAGGTCGGGACAACCCCTCGCGCAGAAATTCGAGCTGCGGCTGTGGAGCGCATCAGCGAGCCTAAAACGGCTCAAAATTTAGGAAAAGGACGCGATCAGGCTGCAGCGATCTGCAGATCGAGGGCCGGCGCCTCGTGGTGGTGCCCATGCCGATGCTGCGCAGCTTCCTGATGGTGACTGTGGGGACATCCGTCGCAGCAGGCCTTGGCGCATGGGCCCAGGGCTTCCGTCATGATCTGCTTGATGGTCCGGGCGCACCGGCCACATTGGGCGCTGCATCCCAGACAGCCGTAAACCTGCCCTGCCGTGCGCGGAACGGCGGTTCCGGCGGTCACGGCGTTGCGGACGTCATGGTCGCTCAGGACGTTACAGGAACAGATGATCATGAGGGAAAAACAACTCTTGGATGAACGTCTGATGGCTTCTTAAGTATTTAACGGCCGCCGCCGATGCAAAAGGAAAAACCCCACTTTCAAGCTATTCCAAACTGGCAGCAAAGCTGTCGTAACGGCTTGAACCTGAATTCCGGCCGGAACGACCCAGCAATATGGGCGCAGTGAACCGGAGCATTTGCCACTGCTGCAATGCGGCAGCCGGCGTTCCCGATCGTGGCAAGATTCGGCGGCCGACGTTCATTGATCGTTCAAATGAAATATGAAACTTTTCGCCCGACAGATCGCTCTTTTACTGTCGTGGGTTTCGAGAGAAAGGTGAAAGCCATGAAGAAGACATTGATGGCGGTTGCGACCGCCGCCACGTTGGCGGTGACGGTACTGGCAGCGCCTCAAGCTGCCGAAGCGCGCGGCGGCCGGATCGCAGCAGGCGTCGCTGCCGGTGTGATCGGTGGTGCACTGCTCGGCGGTGCGCTCGCTGGGCCAGGCTATTATGGATACGGGCCGGGCTATTACGGACCCGGCTATGGCTACTACGGTGGACCGGCCTACGTCGCCGGCCCTCCCTGCTACTGGCAGCGCCAGCGGTTCTGGGACGGCTACGGCTGGCGAATCCGCCGCGTCAGAGTGTGCGGCTAAGCTGCACGGTCTTTTAACGAGATAGTGGAATGCTCCGGGCCAAAGTTCGTGACGATGGTCCGGAGCATTCGACGGCCAGGCCCGAAAAAGCCGTTATTCCCGGGCAATTGATTCACCAACGTTAGCCTTGAGATCAGCGGCTTCGCGCGCGAAACGCCGCAGGTTCGACAATCCGGCGCCAGGTGGCGCACCTTCAGGAGTGATATCAAAATGAAGAAGACCTTCTCGGCTTTGCTTGCGGCAGCGACCGTCGCCGGTGCGCTGGCGGCAGCGACTCCTGCGGCGCATGCAGGCGGTGGCGGTGTTGCAGCCGGCATTGCCGGTGGCCTGCTCGGCGGCGCGCTGGTTGGCGCCGCAATCGCCAATTCGCCGCCGGCCTATGCCGCTCCTCCCCCGGCCTACTACGCTCCTGCCCCGGCCTATGTCGAAGGACCGCCGTGCCACGTCGAGCGCGAGCGTTTCTGGGACGGCTACGGCTGGCGCTTCCGCCGCATTCGCGTTTGCGATTGATCGAAATACGCAATCGCCTCGCAGCGATCTGTTCGAAACCCGGCCGATCTGGCCGGGTTTCTTTTTGAGCGCACGAAATTCATCGACCGGAAGTCATCGCCCGCAGGACCGCCTCGCTCGGCCAGCAATCCACTTTCAGGCCGGCCGATTTCTGGAATGCGCCAAGCGCCGCGCGCGTCTGCATCCCGGCCTTGCCGTCGATCTTGTCGCGATAAAGTCCGATCTGCGTGAGATGACGCTGCATCGCCTCGACGTCGCGGCTGCGCAATTGCGTCGATGCCGACCACTTCGTGGCGAACGGCAGCGGGCTGGTCATGCGGTCGCTGAGATGACCGACGAACAGCACGTAGAGATCGGAAAAATTATATTCCTTGATGACGAAATAGTTCTTCGTCGTCAGGAACGACGGACCGTAGATGCCTTCCGGCTGAAGCAGCGACGCCGGCTGAGCCTGTTCGGCTGCACTCAACCGCTGACCCCGCACCGGCACGAAGCCTGCGCGCAGCCAGTCGCCGATCGGCTTGGTGATTTCCGGTACGCCCTGCGTGCAATCGGCATTGCGCGGCGCCTGCACCTCATAGGCCCAGCGCAAACCGGGCTGCCAGCCCTTGTTGACGAGTTGCTGCGCCGCGGACGCCAGCGCATCGGGCACCGACGCCCAGATGTTGACGTGGCCGTCGCCATCGAAATCGACACCGTGCTTGTAGAATTCCGACGGCAGGAACTGCGTCAGTCCGGTCGCGCCGGCCCACGACGACCGGAAATCCTTGCGCGCAACGTCGCCCTCGCCCAGGATTTTCAGCGCCAGGATGAATTCGTTGCGATACTGCTCCTTGCGGCGGCCGACATAGGCTTGCGTGGCGACCACGCGCAGCGTGTCGTAGGGCAACCGATAGCGGCCGTAATCGGTCTCACGCCCCCAGATCGCAAGGATGACCGGCCCCGGTACACCGAAGCGTTTCTCGATCGCGGCCAGCGTGGTGCGATATTGCTGCATCAGCTTCTGGCCTTCCGCCGCCAGCCGCGCGATGCTGCTTTCCTTCACATAGTCGGCCGGCACCTGCACGAATTCGGCCTGCGACGGCGCGCCGGTCGCGGGACGTCCGGGCAATGCCAGATCCGGCAACTTGTAATCGGGCTCCAGCCCGCGCGTCTGCGCATCGAAGGTCGCTCGCGAGACGCCCGCCTTCTGCGCATCCGGCCATGTGGACTCGATGAATTTCGCAAAGCCCGCATCGGCGGCATTTGCCGCCGTGACGGCTGTGCCGAACAGCACGCCCGCAGCCAGCGCGACGGCGAGGCATCGCCCGTGATGCAGCGCCACTCTCAATGGCTCGCCTGCTGCGCGTGGGCGTGGTCGGTCACGTCGTTCGACAAGCGATCGACGTAAGCGATGCCGATAGCCGAGATGATGAAGACGATGTGGATGATGGTCTGCCACATCACGCCGGTTTCGGTGTAGTTGGTCTTGGCCGTGCCGAGACCGCCCGCCTCGATGAATGTTCGCAGCAGATGGATTGAGGAGATGCCGATGATGGCCATGGCCAGCTTGATCTTGAGCACGCTGGCGTTGACGTGACTGAGCCATTCCGGCTCGTCCGGGTGACCTTCGAGATTGAGCCGCGAAACGAACGTCTCGTATCCGCCGACGATCACCATGACGAGAAGATTGGAGATCATCACCACGTCGATCAGGCTCAGCACGACCAGCATGATCTGCTGCTCGCTGAAATCGAACGTATGCCCGATCAGATGCCACAGCTCCTTCAGGAACAGAACGGTGTAGACCGCCTGGGCGACGATGAGACCTACGTAGAGTGGAAGCTGCAGCCAGCGCGAGCTGAAGATCAGCATCGGGATCGGCCGCAGGCGACTGCCCGGCGGCGGCAACGGGGTTTCGGGAGTCAGCGACATCGGGGCTCTCGGGTTGAATGCAACGGGCTGGAAGAAACGGAGACACTGTCTCCGACAGGATCATTCGCACTAAAATATGACGTGGGCGCTCAATATGAGGCCGAATGCCGCCCTGTCGAGCCCCCGGGACACATCACCGCATGCGCCAGCGTCGTTCAATCGCGACCTAGCGTACCGCGACGATGAAAATCCGCGGAAACCGCAGCAACACCTTGCCATCTTCCTGTGGAAGATAGGCAGCGGCGATCCTCGCCGTATATTCGGCGAGGTACAGCTTGCGCTCGGGCGCTTCCAGCGGATCGAGGAAAGGCCGCAGGCCCGTGCCCTTGACCCATTCGACAATCGCGGATGCGTCATCCAGCACGTGATTGTAGACGGTGTGCCAGATATCCAGCCGGCTGCACATCGGCCGCAGCGCGTCGTAATAATCCCGCGGCCGCGGCAACGCGGCGCGCATCCGCGCCGCATCCGCCAGCGCCGCGCGGAATGGCTCCTGAAAGGCAACGTCGCGCATCAGGATGTGCGACGGTTCGTCGAGGTTGTCAGGCATTTGTACCGCGAGCGCGCCGCCCGGCGACAGCGTGCCGGCCAGCCGCCGCAGATGCTTCAGATGATCCGGCACCCATTGGAAGATGGCGTTGGCGAACAGCACATCGGTCTCGGCGGGCGGCACCCAGTGCGCGACATTGGCCTCGATGAAGGTTTGCGCCGGCAGGCGCTCGCGCGCCTGACGCAGCATGTCTGCGGATGTGTCGATGCCGGTCACCGCCGCTTCCGGCCAGCGACGCACCAGAAGCTCGGTAGAATTGCCTGGCCCGCAACCGATATCGACCACCGTGCGGGCCTTTTCGAGCGGAACCTGTGCCAGCAGATCGCGCGCCGGGCGCGTGCGCTGATCCTCGAACTTCAGATATTGCTGCGCGCTCCAGTCGGACATATTCAATTACCTTTGTACATCGCCGTCGCCACTACCGGATGGCTCGTCTTCGATCCCGGTCTCGAAGGTCGCCCGTCGATGAAGGCGGTTTTGACGAACTCAGGAAACCGGAACGGGCCAGCCGGCGTATATCATAGCTATGGATGAACTTCACGTTACGCCGGTTCGCATCGCCCGCGATACGAAACGATGTCATCAATGCTGCGTGACGGATCGGGCGGCCGGACGGTCTTGAATGGACGATCTTTCGAAGAAGGAGCCTCGCGATGCGTGCCCTCGTCTTGTTGCTCGCGATATTCGCCGGCCTGTCGTTTGCTGCCCATGCCGACGACGATGTCGTGGCCGCGCGAACCGTCATCACCTCTCAAGCGGAGGCATTCGCCCGCGATGACGATGCGGCGGCCTTTGCCTATGCATCTCCGGCTTTGAAGCAGATATTCCAGCAGCCTGCCATGTTCATGGCCATGGTCCGAAGCCGATATGCGCCGGTCTATCGTCACAAAAGTTTCGAATTCGGCGAAGGAAAGGTCGAGAATGGCAAAATTACCCAGAACGTCCACATCCGGGACGACGACGGCGCACTCTGGGAGGCTATGTACACGCTGGAACGGCAGCCGGATGGGAGTCTGAAAATTACCGGCTGCGTGCTTTTGAAAACTATCGGCGCATGAACCCGTGCCGAAAGGCGAAGCTGACGCACCTCACCGCGTCAGCTTCTTGTACTTCACCCGGTGCGGAATGACGCTGTCCTGACCGAGGCGGCGCATCTTGTCCTTCTCGTAATCCTGGAAGTTGCCTTCGAACCATTCGACATGGCTGTCGCCTTCGAAGGCAAGGATGTGTGTCGCGATACGGTCGAGGAACCAGCGGTCATGGCTGATGATGACGGCGCAGCCGGCAAAATCCTCCAGCGCCTCTTCCAGCGCGCGAAGCGTATCGACGTCGAGATCGTTGGTCGGTTCGTCGAGCAGCAGCACGTTGGCGCCCGACTTCAGCATCTTGGCGAGATGCACGCGGTTGCGCTCGCCGCCCGACAGCGCGCCGACCTTCTTCTGCTGGTCGCCGCCCTTGAAATTAAACGCCGAGCAGTAGCCGCGCGAGTTTACTTCCTTCTTGCCGAGCAGGATCTGATCGGTGCCGCCGGAGATTTCCTCCCACACCGTCTTCGATCCGTCGAGCGCGTCGCGCGACTGGTCGACGTAGCCGAGATGCACCGTCTCGCCGACGGTGATCGAGCCTTTGTCCGGCTCTTCCTGCTTGGTGATCATGCGGAACAGCGTGGTCTTGCCGGCGCCGTTGGCGCCAATGACGCCGACGATGCCGCCCGGCGGCAACTTGAAGGTGAGATCGTCGATCAGCATGCGATCGCCGAAGCTTTTGCTCAAGCCCTCGAAGTCGATGACGTTGGCGCCGAGCCGTTCCGCGACGGGAATGATGATCTGCGCGGTCTGGGTCTGCTTCTCGCTGGCCTGCTTGAGCAGATCCTCATAGCGCTGGTAGCGCGCCTTGGACTTGGCCTGCCGCGCCTTGGGCGATGACGCGATCCATTCCTGCTCGCGTGCCAGCGTCTTCTGATGGGCGGCGTCCTCGCGGCCTTCCTGTTCCAGCCGCTTCTGCTTCTGCACCAGCCACGAGGAATAATTGCCCTCGTAGGGAATGCCGCGACCGCGATCGAGTTCGAGGATCCAGCCGGTGACGTTGTCGAGGAAGTAGCGATCGTGGGTGACGATCAGGATTGCGCCGGGATAGTTGCGCAAATGGCTTTCCAGCCACGACACCGACTCGGCATCGAGATGGTTGGTCGGTTCGTCGAGCAGCAGCAGGTCCGGCTGATCGAGCAGCAGCTTGCACAGCGCCACGCGGCGGCGCTCACCGCCGGAGAGCTTGGTGACGTCGGCATCGTCCGGCGGACAGCGCAATGCGTCCATCGCCTGATCGACCTTGCTGTCGAGATCCCAGAGGCCCTGCGCCTCGATCTCGTCCTGCAGCTTGGTCATCTCGTCGGCAGTTTCGTCGGAATAGTTCATCGCCAGCTCGTTATAGCGATCGAGGATCGCCTTCTGCTTGGCAACGCCGAGCATGACGTTTTCACGAACCGTCAGGCTGGCGTCGAGCTGCGGCTCCTGTTCGAGGTAACCGACACGTGCGCCCTCGGCGACCCAGGCCTCGCCGGTATATTCCTTGTCGAGGCCTGCCATGATCTTGAGCAGCGTCGACTTACCGGCGCCGTTGACGCCGAGCACGCCGATCTTGGCATCCGGATAGAACGACAGATGAACGTTATCCAGCACCTTGCGGGTCGGATAGGCCTTGGTCAGACCCTGCATGAAGTAGACGAACTGGCGCGCCATCGTGTTCCTTGAATCCATCGCATCGGGGGAATGTCTGCCGCTCATGTAGCGGTGCGGCCGCGAAAGGGCAACTGTGGCCTTAAGTCTTTGAAAACCTTGTTTGCAGGTAGGTATTCACTAACGACAATTCGAACCAGTTTTTAATCACCTGCGACAAAGGTGAAGGACAAGTTCACCTTCGATGGCCGCCCGGACCATTACCGTGACGGCGACAGAGTACGCTCCATGACAACCATCGCAACCCAGCACCGCTCGCAGACCGACAGTCCGCGCGGCTTTATCGGCGTGTTCCACGAGATTTCCGACTTCTTCCGCCAGTTCATTCTCGCGGCGTTCCATCCCTACCGCCCGGAGCAGCACTACATGCGCGGCCCCGGCCCGGCCTGCAAAGCCAAGCGCGATCCTGCGGCTCATCGGCACCTGATCTGAGCCGGTGATCCGGCGGGCGCTTGCGCCTGCCGGCATTGCGCGCGACCATGATGTCTCCCAACGGCGATTCCTCCGTTAGCAGAACTCGGGCGGACCCATGACGCGGCTGCGCTGTGCAATTCTCGACGACTATCAGAACGCGGCCCTGAATCTGGCGGACTGGTCGAAACTTGCCGATCGCGTCGACATCACGGTGTTCGACCAGCCGTTCGCGTCCTCGGACGAGACCATCCGTGCCCTGCAGGATTTCGCCATCGTCTGCGCCATGCGCGAACGCACGCCGTTCGGCCGTGACGTGCTCGACGCGCTGCCGAACCTCAAGCTGTTGCTCACGTCCGGCATGCGCAACGCCTCGTTCGATCTCGAGGCCGCGAAGGCGCGCGGCATCGTCGTTTGCGGCACCGGCGCGGTCGGCAACCCAACTGCAGGACTGGTCATCGGCCTGATGCTGGAACTGACGCGCAAGATCGGCTTCGAAAACGCCCGCATGAAAGCCGGCGAACCCTGGCAGATCACGCTCGGCGAGGATGTCGAAGGCAAGACGCTCGGCATTGTCGGGCTCGGCAAGCTCGGCCGCCAGGTCGCGAAAATCGCCCAGGCGATGGGCATGAACGTTATCGCCTGGAGCCAGAATCTGACGCGCGAAGCCTGCGAGGCCGTCGGCGTCGCTTACGCGACCAAGGACGAACTGTTCGCGAACGCCGATATCATCACCATCCATGTGGTGCTGAGCGCACGCTCGCGCGGGCTGGTTTCGCGCGAGGACATCGCGCGCATGAAACCGACCGCGTACCTCATCAATACCGCACGTGGCCCGATCGTGGATGAGGCCGCGTTGCTGGAGGCGCTCCAGAAGCACGCCATCGCCGGCGCCGCGCTCGACACCTATTCGCAGGAACCGCTGCCGGTCGACGATCCGCTGCGCAAGCTCGACAACGTCGTGCTGACGCCGCACCTCGGCTATGTCACCGTGCAGAACTATCGGCGCTACTACACCGAGATGGTCGAGGATATTTCCGCGTGGCTCGCAGGCATCCCCATCCGCGTCATCGGATAAAGAAAAATCCCGGCAAAGAAAAAACCCGCCTCGCGATGACGAGGCGGGTTTTTCGTTGAGTTCGTAAAGACGCTTAGCGCACGCTCACCGGCGCGGGCAGCGGCGGCACCACCGTCGGCGTCGTGCCGCTGGCCTGGGCTACCGTATTATCCGAGTAACCGCCTTGCGCCGGAGCGGCAGGCTGCGCCGAAGCGACCGGGTCCGTGGTGTGGGGGCCACCGCCCGGCAACACGACGACGCGCGTTCCGACCTTCACGCGATCGAACAGATTTTCGACGTCCTCGTTGAGCATGCCGATGCAGCCCGACGATACGAACTTGCCGATCGTCGACGGCTGGTTGGTGCCGTGGATGCGGTACACCGTCGAGCCGAGATACATCGCGCGCGCGCCGAGCGGATTGCCCGGGCCGCCGGCCATGAAGCGCGGCAGATACGGCTGGCGCTCGATCATCTCGGTCGGCGGATGCCAGTCCGGCCACTCCGCCTTGCGGCTGATCTTCTGCACGCCGGTCCAGGTGAAGCCATCGCGGCCGACGCGGACGCCGTAGCGGATCGCGCGGTTGTTGCCGAGGATGTAATAAAGATAGGTGTGTGGCGTATCGACGACGATGGTGCCGGCCGGCTCCTTGGTGACGAAATTCACTTCCTGACGGCGCAGGTTCGGCGCGAGCTGGGCTTCGCCGCCCTGATCGGCTTCCGGCTGTTCGTCGGCCGGCAGCGCGGACAACGAAGTCGGCTTGCCGTCGCTGCCCATCGGCATCGGCGAAACCGAACCGGTCACGCCGGCCGGCGGACGCATGCCGTCGCCGTTGCTGCCGTAGTTCGCGGCAGCCGGAGTGTAGGGGCGGCCGTAGCGCGGATCATCCGGTGACATCACCGGACCTTGCGGCGCGGCGCCACGATCGGAATAGGTCGACTGACCAGCGGGACGGCCGTAACGCGGGTCATCCGGCGACATTACCGGGCCCTGCGGGGCGGCCCCACGGTCGGAATAGGCTGGCTGGCCAGCGGGGCGGCCGTAGCGCGGATCATTCGGCGACATCACCGGCCCCGGCGGGGGCAGTGCGGTCGAATTCTGGGCGCCATTACCCTGCCCGTCATCGACGTCGTCGAAATTCGGCATTTCGTCCATCTGGCCGGGACGATGGTAATCGGCTGGGTATCCGGCCTGCGTTGCGGCATAGGTCGAGCCCGGAGGCGACACCGAATAACCCTGCGCCGAGGCAATTGAGGTTCCTGCCGCGCACAGAGCGCAAGCTGCGGTCATCGTCAGAATGCGTTTGATCATCATCGCCCTTGTATAGCCCCGAGCCAACACCGGAACGTTAACGCCACATCGCTCATGATCGCGGCACATTCAAGACGAAGCCGGCGAATTCGGCCGGGATTCAGTCATATTCATAAGATGGTTGCCGAGCGTTGCGGAGAAGCCGCAGTTCCGCGGCAGCTTCGCACCGGTAATATCGAGGCGGCACCAAAATACGCATCCAGGCCGTCTAAAAGATCCGGTATGCGGCCATGCTATGGAACGCCGCTGCGGCTCTGGCAAGCCTCTCCTTCAGGGTTGCGACCGAACCGGATAGTTGTCCGCGTCAATTTTCCGCGAGCCGCCTGGCTTGTTGGGCTATTCTCCAAGTGCCTGATTCGCGGCTAGCTCGCGCAGGCCTTGTTCGTGTCACCGCGTTCCCGTTAGCGAAAAGCTGCCGCACGGCCAGTCCGCGGCGACGGAATCGACAGTCATGCTTCCCGGTTTCCGCTTCCTGTTCGCCGCCGTTCTGCTATCGGTTTCGACCGTGATTTTCGGCCTGGGCGCGGCTGCCCTGCTGCGCGCGGCGCATGAGCAGTTCGCCAGCCTGCCGGTCTGGAAGGCACCGCCAGAGACCGTGTTCGCCCAGCGTGCCGAACCGACGCCGACCCTGGCGATGCTGAACGTGGAGGCCACGCCTACAATTCCCGCCGTCAGCGTCGCACCGGAAACCAGCACAGCGATCGAACAACCACCGCAACAGAATGCGCCGGTAGCGGCTGACGAGGATGCAGCGCCTTCCACGCCTGCCATCGTCGCGCCTACGGTCGTCGCCGCTCCCGTGGTCGCCCCCCCTGCTCCAGCCCGGATCGAATCTAGTTCATCGGCTGCGACCGACGCTGCAAATATTCCCGCGCCTTCGCCGAAGACTTCCGATCAAGCGACCAATCCCGCCGCCTCCGAGCCATCGCCTGCGGCCGAACATGCCGTTGCATCGACGCCCTCGCCGCAGGCCGATACGTCGCCGGCTCAGATCGCCGCGTTGCCGGCGTCGTCCGAAGTGCCGCCGCAACCCGCCAACGTCGCTGCACCCACGCCCCCCGCCGAGCCGTCGGCCCCGGCTATCTCGTCGGACACCAAGCCGGAAGCCGTGACGGCGACGGCTTCCAATGCTGCCACCGAAGAACCGAAGATCGACATCGCCACTGAAACGGCACCGGCCGTGGCTGCCGAACAACCGGCAACGCCTGCCTCCGTGCCGGAGCCATCGGCAAAACCCGAGACCATTGCGGCTGCACCTGTTGCTGCCCCCGCGCCGGCGCTCGCTCCGACCGCGCATACCGATGCGCCGGTCAAGACCGCGATGCTCGATCACGCGCCGTCAGAACCCGCCGCACTTCCGCCGCCTGTAACGATCCAAGGTCCGATTCCACTACCGCGGTCGCGTGCATTGGCGCTGGCCAGAGGCCGCCAACATCGTGTCGCGATCAACAAGCGCAGCAGGGTAGCGACACGCATCGTACGCCCGCGCGTCATGCGACAGCCCGTGCGGCCTGTGGCTCCGCAAGCGCCGATTCCAAACAGCCTGTTTCCGTTCGAGTAAGGATCAGGCGGCGCCCGTCGCCACCGCCGGACCGTCGGCCATGCCCCACTCCGACCACGAGCCATCGTAAAGCGCCGAGCCGCGCACTCCGAGCCGGTAGAGCGCAAGCGCCAACACGGCAGCCGATACGCCGGAGCCGCACGAGGTCACGACCGGCTTCGCGAGGTCGAGCCCCGCCTTGTCGAACGCCCGCTTCATCTCATCAAGCGGCTTCATGATCCCGGTCGTCGCATCGAACAGTTCGTTATAGGGAAGATTCCGGCTGCCCGGGATGTGGCCGCCGCGAAGGCCGGCGCGCGGCTCCGCAACGCTGCCGTCGAACCGGCCGCTGGAGCGGGCATCGATCACCTGCTCGGCATGCGATGAAAGATTATCGACGAGCTGCTGTTTGCTGCGGATGAAATTCTTGTCGAGCGTTGCGGTGAATTGGCCGGCCTTCGGCGATGCCTTGCCCGACTCGATCGTGCGGCCCTCCGCGCGCCACTTCTTCAGCCCGCCGTTAAGCACCTTCACGTTGCGATGGCCGAACGACAGGAACATCCACCACGCGCGCGGCGCGGCGACCCAGCCGCCGTGATCGTAGACCACCACCGTATCGCCGCTGGAGACGCCGAGCGCACCGACATCCCGCGCGAACTGCGCCGCGTCGGGATACATGTGCGGCAGGTCGACGGCGTGATCCGACACCGCATCGACATCGAAGAACGCCGCACCGGGAATGTGTGCCTCGAGGAAATCGTCCACCGGCAGCGGCAGCACGCCCGGCATCTTGAACGACGCATCGAGAACGCGAACGTCCGGATCGCGCAGATGCGCCGCGAGCCATTCGGTGGAAACGAGAGGATCGTCGGTGGTGGAGGTCATGGCGTATCCAGTTTATGCATCGTCATGGCCGGGCTCGTCCCGGCCATCCACGTTTTTCTATGCTGCGAAACCAATAACGTGGATGCCCGGCACAAGGCCGGGCATGACGGCAGAATGCGCTTTAAGCCTTCGCCTTCTTCGGCTCGACCTTCTCGATCGCCTCGCCGGCATCGCGCCAAGCGGTGAAGCCGCCGCCGAGATGCGCCACCGGCTTCAGGCCCATGTCCTGCGCCGTCTTTGCCGCCAGCGCCGAGCGCCAGCCCGACGCGCAATGGAAGATGAATTTCTTACCCTCTTCCTGGAAGATCGGCTTGGCATAGGGGCTTTCCGGATCGATCCAGAATTCCAGCATGCCGCGGGTGCAGGAGAACGAGCCCGGGATCTTGCCCTCGCGTTCGAGTTCGCGCGGATCGCGGATGTCGACGATCACCGCTTCGCCACGCTCGACCGCCGCCTTCGCGTCGGCGACGTTCATGGTCTCGATTTCCTTGTTGGCGTCTTCGAGCAGCTTCTTGATGCCGCGCGTGATTGTCTGGGCCATTCCGTTACCTCACCAGTTCTTTCATTGCACCTTCCAGACCTTCGATCGTCAGCGGGAACATGCGTTCCGACATCAGCCGGCGAATGATGGTGGTCGATTCCGAATAATCCCAATGCTTCTGCGCCACGGGATTGAGCCACACCGCATGCGGATAGGTGCGCGTGACACGCTCCAGCCAAACCGATCCGGCTTCCTCGTTGACGTGCTCGACCGAACCGCCGGGCACCATGATCTCATACGGCGACATCGACGCATCACCGACGAACACCACCTTGTAGTCGTGCGGATACTTGTGCAGCACGTCCCATGTCGGCGTGCGATCGGTAAAGCGGCGCTTGTTCTGCTTCCACACGCCTTCATAGAGGCAGTTGTGGAAGTAGAAATACTCCATGTGCTTGAATTCGGTCTTGGCCGCCGAGAACAGTTCTTCCACCTGTTTGATGTGGCTGTCCATCGAGCCGCCGATGTCGAAGAACACCAGCACCTTCACCGCGTTGCGCCGCTCGGGCCGCATGTGCACGTCGAGGTAGCCGTGATTGGCGGTTTCCTTGATGGTGGTGTCGAGATCGAGTTCGTCCGGCGCACCGGTGCGCGCGAACTTGCGCAGACGCCGCAGCGCCACCTTGATGTTGCGGATGCCGAGTTCGACGTTGCCGTCGAGATCCTTGAACTCGCGCTTGTCCCACACCTTCACGGCGCGGTTGTTGCGGTTCTTCTCCTGTCCGATGCGGATGCCTTCGGGATTGTAGCCGTGCGCGCCGAATGGCGACGTGCCGGCAGTCCCGATCCACTTGTTGCCGCCCTGATGACGGCCCTTCTGTTCCTCGAGACGCTTCTTCAGCGTCTCCATGAGCTTGTCCCAGCCCATGGCTTCGATCTGTTTCTTCTCTTCTTCGGTGAGGTATTTTTCCGCGAGCTTCTTCAGCCACTCGGCCGGGATCTCGGCCTTCTCCATGGCATCGAGCAGACTCTCGAGACCCTTGAACACCGAACCGAACACCCGATCGAACTTGTCGAGATTGCGCTCGTCCTTCACCAGTGAGGCGCGCGACAGATAGTAGAAATGCTCCACGCTCTGATCCGCGAGGTCGGCGTCGAGCGCCTCCATCAGCGTCAGGTATTCGCGCAAGGTCACCGGAACCTGTGCATCGCGTAACGATGTGAAGAACTGCAGGAACATACCGGTAGCCTCAGTGGGTGCGGCGGCAAGAATACCGGCGCTTTGTTCAGATTGCCCGCCGACAGGCATCCGTCAAGGGGCCGTGGCCGCAATGCCGGCCAGCGACTGAACACAAGACAGGCCTGCCCCGCGCGCCAAGCTCGATATCGCGCTAGACCGGCCATGTTTTTCAATTAAAGTTGGGCGGCTACGACGTCGATATTCCGGACATCGGCCAGGACATCCGTCTTGCCGGAGGAATATCAAATTTCGGCAAGGGGAATAATCCCGAGGGAGCATTCATGGGCATTGAATCGATCATCGTTTGGCTCATTGTCGGCGCGATCGCGGGCTGGCTCGCCGGCCTCATCGTCCAGGGCGGTGGGTTTGGTTTGCTCGGCAACATCGTCATCGGCATCATCGGCGCCGTTGTGGCCGGCTGGCTGCTGCCGCAACTCGGGATCAATCTCGGCACCGGGATTATTCGCGCGATCATCAATGCGGCGATCGGCGGCGTCATCGTTCTGGTGATCATCGCCCTGATCCGGCGCGCCTGACGGTCCATTTCGAATCCGGAACGACCGCCGCGACGGCGGTCGTTCCATGTTTAAGGAAGCGCACGCTTCCGTGTTCAAAATAACAAGGCAGTTCGTCAATGAAATTTACCGGCACCAAAGACTACGTCGCGACCGATGATCTCAAGGTCGCGGTCAACGCCGCCATCGTGCTCGAACGCCCGCTATTGGTGAAAGGCGAGCCCGGCACCGGCAAGACGGTGCTGGCCGAGGAAGTCGCCAAGGCGATCGGCGCGCCGCTGCTGACCTGGCACATCAAGTCGACCACCAAGGCGCAGCAAGGCCTCTATGAGTACGACGCGGTATCGCGCCTGCGCGACAGTCAGCTCGGTGACGCCCGCGTGTCCGATATCTCGAACTACATCAAGCGCGGCAAGCTGTGGGAGGCCTTCACGCATGCGAAGCGCCCGGTGCTGCTGATCGACGAGATCGACAAGGCCGACATCGAATTCCCGAACGACCTGCTGCTCGAACTCGATCGCATGGAATTCTTCGTTTACGAGACCGGCGAGACGATCAAGGCGAAGGAACGTCCGATCGTCATGATCACCTCGAACAACGAG
Organism: Xanthobacteraceae bacterium; assembly: GCA_024508855.1. Classification (GTDB taxonomy): domain Bacteria; phylum Pseudomonadota; class Alphaproteobacteria; order Rhizobiales; family Xanthobacteraceae; genus 62-47. Next base: position 84,091 of record JANINJ010000078.1, on the reverse strand, counting down.
AAGGAATTGCCGGACGCCTTCCTGCGCCGCTGCTTCTTCCACTACATCAAGTTCCCCGATCAGGAGACGATGCACCAGATCATCGACGTGCACTTCCCCGGCATCAAGCAGCGGCTGGTGCAGGAAGCGCTGCGCATCTTCTTCGAGGTGCGCGAAGTGCCGGGCCTGAAGAAGAAGCCGTCGACCTCCGAACTGCTCGACTGGCTCAAGCTGCTGCTGAACGAAGACATGACGCCGGAGATGCTGCGCGAACGCGACCCGCGCAAGCTGATCCCGCCGCTGCATGGCGCGCTGCTGAAGAACGAGCAGGACGTCCACCTGTTCGAGCGGCTCGCCTTTCTCAGCCGCCGCGAGGTGTAAACGATCGCCACCGGCCTCGTTATCAAGCCGACTGAAAGCCGCCCTAACGGGCGGCTTTTCTATTTCCAGTATACATAAATTGGACATCAATCGATATTTTCGGCCATTTTTCTTGATTTATGTATTTTATGTATACATATTGAATCCAATGATTGCTTGGGAGGAGACCGCCATGGCCGAGCGCCCGTTTCCGATGAATGCCTGGTACGCCGCCGCCTGGGATGTCGATATCAAGCATGCGCTGCTCCCACGCACGATCTGCGGCAAGCACGTCGTCATGTACCGCGCCTCAACCGGCGAAGTGGTCGCGCTGGAGGACGCCTGCTGGCACCGGCTGGTGCCGCTCTCCCACGGCCGGCTCGACGGCGACACCGTGGTCTGCGGCTATCACGGGCTGAAATACAATACGCAGGGCCGCTGCACCTTCATGCCCTCGCAGGAGACCATCAATCCGTCCGCCTGCGTCCGCGCCTATCCGGCGGTCGAACGCCATCGCTTCATCTGGCTGTGGATGGGCGATCCGGCGCTGGCCGACCCTGCCCTCATTCCCGACATGCACTGGAACGACGACCCGGCCTGGGCCGGCGACGGCAAGACCATTCACGTCAAATGCGATTATCGCCTCGTCGTCGATAATCTGATGGACTTAACCCACGAGACTTTCGTGCATGGCGGCAGCATCGGCAATGATGCGGTCGCAGAAGCGTCGTTCGACGTCACCCATGGCGACGCGACGGTGACGGTCACGCGCTGGATGACAGGCATCGAGCCGCCGCCGTTCTGGGCCAAGCAATTGCAGAAGTCGGGTCTCGTCGACCGCTGGCAGATCATCCACTTCCAGGGCCCCTGCACCGTCAACATCGATGTCGGCGTCGCGCCTACCGGTACCGGCGCGCCGGAAGGCGACCGCTCGCAAGGCGTCAACGGCTACGTGCTCAACACCATCACGCCGGAAACCGACAAGACCTGCCATTACTTCTGGGCCTTCGTGCGCAATCACCGGCTCACCGAGCAGAAGCTGACCACGGAAATCCGCGACGGCGTCGCTGGCATCTTCCACGAGGACGAAATCATCCTCGAAGCGCAGCAGCGCGCGATGGACGAAAATCCCGGCCGGGTGTTCTACAACCTCAACATCGACGCCGGTGCGATGTGGAGCCGGCGCATGATCGACCGCATGATCGCGAAAGAGCGCCCCGCCTCCCCCGCGATGCAGGCTGCGGAGTAATCCGATGGCCGAGCGCGAAACCGATCGCTCCGTGTCGCAGACCGTGCGCGCGCAACTGGCGTTGCGCGATCAGATCCTGACCGGCGGATTGCGCCCGGGTGAGCGCATTTCCGAACTGCAGGCGGTGGAAACCACCGGTGCCTCGCGTACGCCGGTGCGGATGGCGCTGGTGCGGCTTGAGGAAGAAGGCTTGCTGGAAGCGATCCCCTCCGGCGGCTTCATGGTGAAGGCGTTTTCCGAGCGCGACATTCTCGATTCCATCGAGTTGCGCGGCACGCTGGAAGGCCTTGCCGCGCGCTTCGCCGCCGAACGTGGCGCGTCGGCGCGCAATCTGGAGCCGCTCAAGGAATGCCTCGCCGATCTCGATCAGCTGGTGCGGCGCGATCCGGTGTCCGAAGAAGCCTTCTCCGCCTACGTCACCATGAACGCGCGCTTCCATGCGTTGCTGACCGAACTTTCCGCCAGTGCGCCGCTGATCCGGCAGATCGACCGCGCCTCGGCGCTGCCGTTCGCGTCGCCAAGCGGATTCGTGATGGCGCAATCGAAATTGCCGGAAGCGCATCAGATCCTGCTGATCGCGCAGGATCATCATCGCATCGTGGTGGACGCGATCGAAAATCGCGAAGGCAGCCGCGCCGAAGCGGTGATGCGCGAACATGCGCGGCTCGCCGCACGCAACCTGCGGCTGGCGCTGCGCAGCCGCACCCATCTCGATCTGCTGCCGGCGCTGGCGCTGATCCAGTCGCCCGGCCTCGCATAATCCTGGAGGCACCATGCGTTTTGCCGAAACCTGGATGCAATGCACGGTGGCCGCCGCCCGCGACGTGACGCCGACCATCCGCGAGTTCGTGCTGCTGCCGGACAATGTCGACATCACGTCTGCAGCCATCGGCAGCCATATCCAGGTCGGTCTGATCATCGGCGGGCAGCGCGATACCCGCTGCTATTCGCTGGTCGGCGCGTTTGATCCGGCGACCTACCGGATCGCGGTGCGCCTTGCCCCCGACAGCCGCGGCGGCTCGCGGGCGATGTGGCAGCTTGCGCCCGGCGCGCGGCTCGATGTATCGAACCCGACGTCATTGTTCGAGATCGACTGGACGCGAAAGAACTATTGCCTGATCGCAGGCGGCATCGGCATCACGCCGATGCTCGGCATCGCCGCCGCTCTGGCGCGGAAGCCGGTTGACGTGGCCATGCACTACGCCGTCAGGTCACGGCAGGACGCCGCGTACCTCGACGAACTCGTGACGTTGCTTGGCGATCGCCTGTCGGTTCACGCCGGCGATGCTGGTCAGCGCCTCGATCTCGACGCCACCTTCGCGTCCCTGCCGTCCGACGCCATGGCGATCATGTGCGGCCCGATGCGGATGCTGGAAGCCGCGCGCAAGAGTTGGGCGGCAGCCGGACGCCCGGCGTCGGACCTGCGCTTCGAGACGTTCGGCTCCAGCGGCCTGCTGCCGACCGAAAGCTTTCGTGTACGCGTGAAGGACACCGGCGCCGAGATCGAGGTGCCGCAGTCGCGCTCGATGCTGGCGGCATTGAACGATGCGGGCTTTGAAGTGATCTCCGATTGCCAGCGCGGCGAATGCGGCGTCTGCGCCATCGACGTCACCGCCATCGACGGCGAGATCGACCATCGCGACGTGTTCTTCAGCGACGAACAGAAGCACGGCAATCGGAAAATCTGTCCCTGTGTCTCCCGCGCCCGGGGCACTGTCACCGTCGACACGCTGTATCGCCGCGACGCGGCGTGAGAGATCAGCTCAACGCTGCACTTTCAAGCGCGCGCTTGCCGCGAATGAAATCCGAGGCTTTGTCGGCGATCATCATGGTCGAGGCGTTGAGGTTGGCGGAAATCATTCGGGGCATGACCGATGCGTCGATCACCCGCAGGCCTTCGAGGCCATGCACACGCAGCCGGTCGTCGACCACCGCCCAGGGCGCGTCGGCCGGTCCCATGCGGCAGGTGCAGCCCGGATGGAACGTGGTGGTGCCACGCTCGGTCGCCGCAGCCAGAAACTCGTCGTCGGTCTGCACGCCCGGCCCCGGAAAATCCTCGTGCGCGTAATAAGGCGCAAGTGGCGCCGACGCGAGCAAACGCCGCGCCAGCTTCATCCCAGCGACGACGACGCGGCGATCCAGCGCTTCGACGAGATAGTTGGTCTGGATGATCGGCGGCGCGAACGGATCGCTGGAACGGCAATGCACGTAACCGCGGCTTTCCGGCCGTTGCTGCCATGATGCCACGGTCATGCCGGGCTCGTCCTCGAGCTGCCCCTGCACGCCTTCCTTGTAACTCGCGGGCGTGAACGTCAGTTGCAGATCGGAGCTTTCCGTGGTTTCGCCGGAATGCCAGAAGCAATAGACCATGGTCGGCGACAGCGAGAGGATTCCGCGCCGCGTCGCCGCCCACTTCATCGCCTCCAGCGCCAGGTTGATGCCGCGCGCGCGTTCGTTGATGGTCTTGATGTTCTTCACCCGCGCCACCGAGCGCGGCGCGTAGTGATCCTGCAAGCCTTCGCCGACGCCGGGCAACGCATGGTGCACGGAAATGCCAAGCGATTGCAGCAGTTCAGGCGAACCGACGCCGGACAGTTGCAGGAGCTGCGGCGAATTGTATGCGCCACCGGACAGGATCACTTCCTTGCGTGCGCGCACTTCCTGTGCCGCGCCGCCCTTCCCGCCCTTGACATAGCGCACGCCGACCGCGCGCTTGCCGTCAAACACGATGTTGGTCGCGTGCGCATGGGTGCGGACGTGCACGTTGCCCCGCTTCATCGCCGGATGCAGGAACGCCGTTGCCGAACTGACGCGGCGGCCATTGTTGATGGTGCGCTGTGCGTAGGAGACGCCTTCCTGCGTCGCGCCGTTGTAATCCGGGTTGCGCGGAATCCCGAGGCTGACCGCGCCCGCGATGAACGCGTCGCACAGCGGATCGCTCCAGCCGATATCGGTCACCGTCAGTCCGCCTTCGCGGCCGCGAAACGTTTCCTCGCCGTCGCCGACGCGACGCTCCAGCCGCTTGAAGTACGGCAACACGTCCGGATAACCCCAGCCGCGGTTGCCGAGTTGCGCCCAGGTGTCAAAGTCCTGATGCTGCCCGCGATTGTAGATGTGGCCGTTGATCGAACTGGAGCCGCCCAGCGTCTTGCCGCGCGGCGCGAAGATGCGCCGCCCGTTGGTCCACGGACCTGCTTCCTGCGAGTAGCACCAGTTCACGCTGGAATTGTAGAATGTCTTGATGAACCCGGCCGGCAGATGGATATACGGATGCCAGTCGCGCGGCCCGGCCTCCAGCACGCAGATGCTGACATCGGCATCTTCGCTTAGCCGGTTGGCGAGCACGCATCCGGCCGAGCCGGCACCGACGATCACATAGTCGAACGTGTCCATGATGTTTCCAGAGCCCGATCAGCGCTCCCGCTCGTTCATTTGATAGTTCAGATGCGCCTTCACGGTGGGCCATTCGCCGGGAAGGATGCTGTAGACCACGGTGTCGCGCAGCGTGCCGTTCGGCGCAATCTGATGATTGCGCAGGATGCCGTCCTGCTTGGCGCCGAGCCGCTCGATGCCACGGCGGCTCTGGTGATTGAAGAAGTGCGTGCGGAATTCCACGGCTATGCAATCCAGCTTCTCGAAGGCATGGCCGAGCAGCAACAGCTTGCACTGGGTATTGAGCGGCGTGCGCTGCACCCGCTTCGCGTACCAGGTCGAACCGATCTCGACGCGGCGGTTGGCGGCATCGACATTCATATAGGTGGTCATGCCGGCGATCCTGCCGTCGGCATCCTTCACCGTGAACGGCAGCATGGCGCCGGCAGCCTGCAAGGCGAGACGGCGATCGATCTCCGCCTGCATCTTGTCCGGCTCCGGAACGGCGGTGTACCAGAGCTTCGACAGGTTGCCATCGTTGACGGCGTCGACCAGACCGGCGCGGTGTTCTGCGGCGAGTGGCTCGAGGGTCGCATGCTCACCCTTCAGGGTGACGGGTTGCAGCCAGGGCATCGATTTTCTTTCGATCAGGTGTTGAGAAAATTCAGCGGCAGGCCGGGCCGCGACCAATCCATCGCGATCAGTTCGCCACGGCCCGATAATGTAATGAAGGCAGTCTTCAACTCCGGCCCACCGAACGCGATGTTGGTGGTGACGCGGTCGCCGGTCTCGACCTGCTCGACCAGCGTTCCGTCCGGCGCAATCACCGAGATGCAGCCGGACACCAGCGTGGCGACGCAGACATTGCCCGAAGCTTCCACCGCCAGCGAATCGAACATCTGATAGCCGCCGAGGCCGCATACCGGGCGGCCGCGCTCGCCGCGATAGATCACGTCGCGCGGCTTCACCTCGCCCGGCGCAACGAGATCGTAGGCCCACAATCGCGCGGTGGGTGTTTCGGCGACATACACTGTCTTTTCGTCCGGTGAGAGCCCGATACCGTTGGCGGGCATCATGCCGAAAATGCCTTCCACCACTTCGCCTGCGTTCGGCTTCATGTAGTAGAACGCCCCGACATCCATGTCGCGAGCGCGGCGCTTGCCGAGATCGGAGAACCACAGCCCGCCCTGCTTGTCGAACACCAGATCGTTCGGGCCTTTCAGCGGATGTTCGCCGCAACGATCCGCCAGCGTCTCGACCTTGCCGTTCGAAAGATCGACACGCTGGATCGAGCCGCCGATATATTCGTGCGGCGCAGGCGCCCCCGGCATCATGGTGCCGCGCGACGGCGCCCAGCTGAAGCCGCCATTGTTGCAGACATACATCTTGCCGTCCGGTCCCAGCGCCGCGCCGTTCGGCCCGCCGGGCATCTTGGCGACGACCTCCTTGCGGCCGTCCGGCCAGACCCGCGTCAATTGCTGCGCCCTGATCTCGACCAGCACCACAGACCCGTCCGGCATCACCACCGGACCTTCTGGAAATGCGAGATCGGTGGCAAGAACGCGGGCTTTCGTCATCGAGATTCCCTTTGCTTTTCTTCTGTTGTGGCAGACTCTGCAGTGCGTCGCGAGTAAAGCAAACAACCTCGGGGCTGCCAAGGCAAAGCAAGCGACGGATCATGACATGCACGCCATGCGTCAGCATTGGTGCTTGTCATGCGCGCGGTTCTCGCCTTTGGTGGGACAGACAATAGCGGGAACAGCCAGATGACGAATGCAGCAGCCAAGTCGCAAAGCCAGCAGGCCGGCGATGAAGTCCTCTACACCGTGGAGAATGGCATCGCGACCATCACCCTCAACCGGCCGGAGCGAATGAACACCATCTCCCGGACGATGCTGGAGCAGATCGGCCAACTGATGCTGAAGGCCGATGCCGATCCGCAGGTGCGCGTCGTCATCCTCACCGGCACCGGCCGCGCTTTCTGCGCCGGTCTCGACCTGACCGACGCCACGCAGGGCAAAGGCATCGGCTCACGCAACGATGCGGACACCCCCCGCACCACGCTCGACCTCAAGACCGCACCGCCGACCATCATGTTCAACATGGAGAAGCCGACGATCTGCGCGCTGAATGGCAGCGCGGCAGGTTACGGCATGGACATGGCGCTCGGCTGCGACATCCGCATCATGGCGTCGAGCGCGAAGTTCGCCGCGGCGTTCGTCAAGCGCGGCGTCGTTCCGGAGTCCGGTGGCACCTGGTTCCTGCCGCGGATGATCGGCTGGGCCAAGGCGGCCGAGCTGATCTTCACCGGCCGCACGTTATCGGCGCAGGAAAGCCTCGCGATGGGCCTCACCAACGAGGTGGTCGGCGACGGCGACTTGATGTCGCGGGCCAACGCGGTCGCGGCCGAGATCGCCGGCAACGCACCGCTGGCGGTGCAGGCCGCCAAGCGGATGATGCGCTCCGGTTTGTCGGAAAGCTTCGGCGATCACGTTCATCACGTATTCCTGCAATTACTTCCTTTGTTCCGCACCGAGGATTTCCGCGAAGGCATGATGTCGTTCCTGGAAAAGCGCCCCGCCAACTTCAAGGGACGCTGACGCATTCCTTATCCAACGAAGCTCGCACGTTCGCGCCTGCAACATAGGCCGCGCTGGCATGGCCGTGCCGATCATGCATACTGCCTGAGACTGAGCGTTTCGAAGTCCGCACCAAGACGGATCGGCGCTCGGGCACCACAAAAACACATCAGGGAGGTCAGGATGCAACGAGGCGTGACTCACGTGACGACGGCTGCACTTGCGGCTGTGTTGATGACGGCGATGGCGGGCGCGGCCAGCGCGCAAAAGAAATACGATACCGGCGCGTCGGATACCGAAATCAAGGTCGGCAACATCATGCCGTACAGCGGACCGGCGTCGTCCTATGCCACGATCGGAAAGACCGAGGCGGCCTATTTCAAGATGCTGAACGAAAAGGGCGGCATCAACGGACGCAAGATCAATTTCATTTCCTACGACGACGCCTACAGCCCGCCGAAGACGGTGGAGCAAGCTCGCAAGCTGGTCGAGAACGACGAGGTATTGCTGATCCTCAATCCGCTCGGCACGCCCGGCAACACCGCGATCCAGAAATACATGAACGCGAAGAAGGTGCCGCAACTGTTCGTGTCGACCGGCGCGGCGAAGTGGAACGACCCGAAGGATTTTCCGTGGACCATGGGCTGGCAGCCGAGCTACCAGGTCGAGGCGCGCATCTATGCCGCCTACATCCTGCAGCATTATCCCGGCAAGACCATCGGCCTGCTCTATCAGAACGACGACTTCGGCAAGGACTATGTCATCGGGTTGAAGGAAGGTCTCGGCGACAAGGTCAACCTGATCAAGGTCGAGGCCGGCTACGAGACCAGCGCGCCGACGGTGGATTCGCAGATCGTCCAGATCAAGAATGCCAATCCCGACATCTTCGTCAACATCGCCACGCCGAAGTTCGCCGCGCAGGCCATCAAGAAAGTCGCGGAGCTGGGCTGGAAGCCGGTCCACTTCCTCACCAACGTGTCGATCTCGGTCGGCAGCGTGATGAAGCCCGCCGGTTATGAAAACGGCCAGGGCATCCTCAGTGCCGCCTACATGAAGGACCCGAAGGACAAGAAGTGGGACAACGATCCCGCCATGAACGAGTGGCGCGCGTTCATGAAGAAGTATTATCCCGAAGGCAATCTCGACGACGGCGCCACCGTGTTCGGCTACGGCGTCGCCAAGGGTTTCGAGCAGGTGCTCCGCCAGTGCGGCGACAACCTCACCCGCGAGAACATCATGAAGCAGGCCGCCAATCTCAACTTCGAGATCGGCATCTACCTGCCGGGCGTCAAGATCAAGACCAGCCCGACCGACTTCGGGCCGATCGAGCAGTTGCAGATGATCAAGTTCGAAGGCGAAAGCTGGGAACTGTTCGGCCCGCTGATGAGCGGCGAGAAGAATTCGTAACGACGCTCGGACTCGGATGAGATCGTCATGGCCGGAATAAATCCGGCCATGACGCGTGGAGACGAATGCGTACCTCTATTTCTTCGCAGCTCCGTCCTTGGCCGCATCCTTGCTGCCGTCCTTTGGCGCTTCCTTGCCATCCTTGGCTGCTGCCGGTGGTTCGGATTTTTTCTGCGCCGCCTTCAATTCATCGACCGATTTCTGCAAGGCGATAACACTCGCCTTCAGCGCCTCGATCTGCCGGTTGGCGGCGTCGATCTTGCGCTGGCTGTCGACGCCCGCCTGCGTCATCGTCTTCTTCAGGAAATCGACGTTGCTTTGCAGGCAACTGGTCCGCCGCACCATGTCCTTCTCGACGGTGCAGATCTCGATGCCGGGCACGTCCTGCGCGCGGGCTGCCTCAGCAAACAATATCGGCGTCAGCACCATCGATAGCATCATCAGAGCATTGCGAACCTTCATAAGGCACTTCCTTCGCGTGTTCTTCACATCGACGCAGCGAAGCCGTTGTCGCCCTCGCCTGTCAATGTCCCGCATGCCGCAGCACCGAACCTTTCGACGCGTTTTCTTCGCGCCAACCGGCATCGCCTTCGCCTGAAACCGCGCTGATTGCAGGCCGCGCCAATCCATGCCAGCAATCGCTCCATGCAGTGCTTCGTCTATGTGCTCGGCTGCGCCGGAAAGAGCCGTACCATCACCTATGTGGGATGGACGCTCGACGTCGAACGCCGCCTTGCGCAGCATAACGCCGGCACCGGCGCACGCTCGACCCGCGGGCGGCGCTGGGTTCTGTTGTATGTGGAGACCTGTGCAACCAAACAGCAGGCCATGAGTCGTGAGTGGCACCTGAAGCGCGATCGACCGTTTCGCAAGTCACTTGTTCAACGCGCAATCGCCACATCGATCATATCAGCGCCGCAATCGGGGGCAGACTGCTGAGCGGGACTCATTGCGACGATCAAGGGCGCGTGGCGCGCGGACTTCATTGGCGACGCCACATTTATTTATTGGAGCGGGACATATGGCAACGCGAGAACGACGTCTTGCGGAATTCGGCGGCAGCGGCATTCCACCCGAAGATCAGGCCGTGCAAGTGCTTTGCGAAGATCACAGCGGCACCTATCAGTTGCCGTTCGCCTGCCGTTTCATCGATGGCCACTGGCGCAACAACACGACCGGCAGCACCGTCGAGGCGACGGTGGTCGGCTGGCGCTTGCCCCGCGCTTGAGCAACGCCTTACGTCTCCATTCCTGTACGTTGTCCCGGAATGCGACACGGGACGGGGTCCGTATTAACCTCCGGAACGCGGCTGGAACGTAACGGGGCCGAATCAGTGAATCGGTGATTCGCGATTGCGGCCTCTACCAGATCGTGACGATCGGCCGGAGTGCGCCCCTAGATACAGAAGGACGCCAGGAACGTCCGGCCGTTGGCGCGCCGGTTTCGTGTGGCCAATCGTTAACTCCGCTGCCGGCCGCACCGGACCGCCTTGCTCAAGCGGCTTCGACCTTCGCAGCCGGCTTTTCCTGCGGCAGGATCAATGCGGCTACGATCACGAGCACGCACAGCGCGGAGAATGCCCGCAACATCGTGGTGAAGCCGCCCTGTGCATAAAGCCAGGCGACCAGCCCCACCGATGCACCGGCCGCGGTGAAGCCGACGAAGTAGCGCACCGAATAGGCCCGCGAGCGCCATTCCTCGGCGGTGTATTTGCCGATCATCGCATCGTTGATGGTCACTTGCCCAAACAGCCCGATCACGATGCCGATCGCCACCACGATCAGCCCGAAGTCGTTCAGCGTCGCGGCAAAATACAATAGCGGCGCGAGCAGTACCGAGATCGGCAGGAACACCGACTTCAGCGAATGCCGGTCGATCAATTTGCCCACCGTGTACTGCGTCATCGCGCCGAACACGTAGACGCATGCGGCGATCACGCCGAGCAATGCCGGGCTGCGCGTCAGGTCGGCGAGCCGCTCCGCGAACAGTTTCGGCAACGACACCGTGATGGCGTTGAAGGTGGTCGAGATCGCGATCACCACGATCAGCAGCGACAGCAGCACGCGCCACATGTCGCTTTTCGCCACCCGCGCCTGCGCCGCCGCCTGCTTGCTGCCGCGGCGGTCTTCGTGCGCAACGCTACTCATGAAGGCCAGCCCGATCCCGATCGTGACGACGCCCGGAATCATGAAGGCCCAGCGCCAGCCGAGATATTGCCCGACGACGCCGGTAACCAGCGCCGAGGAGGCCACGCCGAGATTACCCCATACACCGTTGATGCCCATCTCGCTGCCGAGCTTGTCGGCGTAGGAGACGATCATCGCGGTGCCGACCGGATGATAGATCGATGCGAAGATACCGATCGCCAACAGCGCTGCGCCGAGTTGCACCGGCGTCTGCACCAGGCCGACCGAAATCATCGCTGCGCCGATGCCGAGAAAGAAGATCACCATCATGTGCCGCCGGCTCCAGCGATCGCCGAGCCAGCCGGTGACCAGCGAGCCCGCGCCAAACGCGACAAAGGCCGGCGTGGCATAGGGCAACAGTTCGGAATAGCTCATGCCGAGCGCCGGCCCCATTACCACCACCGCGGCGGCGAAGATCAGCATCGAATAATGATCGATGAAATGAGCGGCGTTGACATAGCGGATCACGAGCGCGGGGTTATTCATGACGAATCCTGCAGACGGCAATCGATCCATGCAGTATAGGTTTATGTCGTATCGGGATGTCGCCAATGACTATCGCCAAGCCGCCAATCCGGAAATCCCTCGCCGGCGACGGCGTGCACCTCTGGGGGCCGTGCTATCCCAAGGGAACGCGGCTCGATCCGCACATGCATCGCGAGGCACAGCTGGTGTTCGCGGCATCCGGCACCATGCAGGTGACGACGCCGCAAGGCCGCTGGCTGGTGCCGCCCGGCCGCGCGGTATGGGTGCCGGCCCGCCTCGAACACGCCATCGACGTGCTGGCCGATATCGAGATGCGCACGCTTTACTTCAACGTACCGTGGCTCGCGCGCAAGGCGCCCAGGCGCAATCTCGATGCCGAGTTCGTCGTGCGGGTGTCGCCGCTGCTGCGGGAAACCATCCTGTCGCTGTTCGAGGACCGCCGCGATCGCGCGCGGGCCGCCCTGCTGATCCAGCTCGTCCTGCTCGAACTGCATCGCGCCGAAGACGCGGCGACCTTCATTCCGCTGCCGCACGAACCGCGCTGCCGCCGCGCTGCCGAGATCGTGCTGGGCGACCCGGCCACCGAACACACCATCGAGGATCTGGCCAGTTCGGTCGGCACTTCGGCGCGCACCCTGTCGCGGCTGTTCGCCACAGAAACCCACATCAGCTTCAAGAGCTGGTGCCAGCGCGCCCGCATCGCCGCCGCCATCGAGCGCTGGGCGACCCGCCCGCACCTGTCGGTGAAGCAGGCCGCCGCCGACATGGGCTATGCCAGCTTCCCCGCCTTCTGCCACGCCTTCCGGCAAGTCACCGGCAAGACGCCGACGGAGTTTTCGGAAGCGCGGTGAGGCGAATGATAAGCGGCCCAAACAATGCTTCGTCATGGCCGGATTTATTCCGGCCATCCATGCCTTGACGGCGCTTCAACAAAAAACGTGGATGGCCGGGACGAGCCCGGCCATGACGTTCACTTAGAATGTCGTCTTGAAAAGACGGCCGAACAGAAACCTACCGCGGCACCACCGCCGTCGCCTCGATCTCGACCCGCGCGGCCTTCTCGACCAGCCGCACCACCTGAACCAGCGCCATCGCCGGATAATGCGCGCCCATTACCTCGCGATAGATCGCGCCGAGCGCTTTCAGGTTGTCGAGATATTCGTCCATGTCGACGACATACCAGGTCAGCCGCACCAGATGCTGCGGACCGGCGCCGCCTTCAGCGAGAATGGCGACGATGTTCTCCAGCGTCTGCCGCACCTGCGCGACAAAGCCATCGGCGAGCCGGTTTGCCGTATCCCAGCCGATGACGCCGCCGGTGACGACGAGACGGCCTTCGGCCGCCATGCCATTGGCATAGCCTTTCGGCATCGGCCAGCCGCTCGGCTGCAACACCTCGATCGCGGCCGAGGCTTCGCTTTTCGTGCCCGGCAATACGGTCACCTTGGGATTACTCACCGGCAAATGCTCCTTGTTATCCTGCTGCGCTGGTTGTCGCAGCGTCTCCGGCCTGCGCCATCTGCCGCAAGGTGAAGCGTTTCAGCTTCCCGGTCTGCGTCTTCGGCAGTTCGGCAACGAAGACGATGGCGCGCGGATATTTGTAGGGCGCGATCTCGCGCTTGACGTGGTCCTGCAGCGCGGCCGCCAGCGCATCGTCCCCGGTAATGCCTGCTCGCAAAACCACATAGGCCTTGACGATCATGCCACGCGCCTCGTCCGGCGCGCCGACGACGCCGCATTCCGCCACCGCGTCGTGCGTCAGCAGCGCAGCTTCGACGTCGGGACCCGCAATGTTGTAGCCCGCGGAAATGATCATGTCGTCGGAGCGCGACTGATACCAGTAGTAGCCATCCGCATCCATCACGTAGGTGTCGCCGGTGAGATTCCAGCCGTTCTGTACAAACCTCGTCTGCCGCTCGTCGGCAAGATAGCGGCAACCGGTTGGCCCGCGCACTGCCAGCCGTCCCATCGATCCCGGCGGAAGATCGCTGCCCTCGTCGTCGACGATCTTGGCCTCAAAGCCGGGCACCGGCTTGCCGGTGGCGCCGGGGCGGATATCCTCCTCGCGCGCGCTGATGAAGATGTGCAGCATCTCGGTGGCGCCGATGCCGTCGATGATCTGGATACCGGTCGCTTTCAGCCACGTCTCGTAGGTGCCCTTCGGCAACGTCTCGCCGGCAGAGACGCATTTGCGCAGCGACGACATATCGTGCTCGGCATATTTCGCCAGCATGGCGCGATAGGCGGTCGGCGCGGTGAAGCAGACCGTCGCCTTGAAACGCTCGATTGCATTCAGAAGATCGTCCGGCGCGACCTTCTCCAGCACGATGAACGACGCACCGATATGCATCGGAAACAGCACGCCGCCGAAACCAAACGTGAAGGCCAGCGGCGCCGAGCTGATGAAGCGATCGTCCGGCCGCGCGCGCAGGATATTGCTCGCAAAACTGTCGCACACCGCCACCATGTCGCGATGGAAATGCATGGTGCCTTTGGGATCGCCGGTGGTGCCGGACGTGAAGGCAATCAGGCACACGTCATCTGCAGCGGTATCGACAGCGGTGAATTCCGCGCTCGCCTTCGCGGTCAACGCTTCGAGCGAATCTGCCTGCCCGGTGCCCCAGTAGACCACGTGCTGCAATTCGGGAGACTGCGCCCGCGCCTTCTCCATTTCTTCGCTGAGTTTGCCGTCGCACAACGCGATCGAAATCTTCGCTTTATGGATCGGATATATCAGTTCCTTGGCGCGCAGCAGCGGCATCGTCGCCACCACGACGCCACCGGCCTTCAATACCGCGAGATAGGTCGCGACCATCATCGGGTTGTTGGCGGAGCGCAGCAATACGCGGCCGCCGGTGACGAGGCCGAGGTCGTTCACCAGCACATTGGCAATGCGATTCACCAGCGCCTGCAACTCGCGATAGCTGTAATTCTTCTCCAGGCTGAAGATGCACGGCGCATCGCCGCGGCCCTGCTCCACCCAGCGATCGAGGAAGTGCGCCGCGCAATTGATGCGCGCGGGATACTGCAGTTCGGGCCGCGTGAAGATGAATTCCGGCCACAGCTCGCGCGCCGGCAGATTGTCGCGGGCGAACGTGTCGACATGCGCGCTGGCGCGCGCGTCCCGGTTCGGCGCTAAAGGCTGCGGCGCGGAATGAGATCTGGCAGTCGTGACCATCGACAATACCCTTTCACCCATCGGAAACGAGCGCGAACCGGTTCACATCTGGCGCGTCAGTTCAATCATTTTAAACCTAAAGTAATTCGGCGCAACAGCGAAGTGGTGCACTCTCCCAATTTTTTTAGGTTTAAAGGATCACCAGTGCATTGGTCTGGTCATGGCCGGGCTCGTCCCGGCCATGACGAAGAGACAGATGTTGTTCGTCGACCTGCCTTCGTCACACCGCCTTCTGCGGCACCGTCTTGCGGGCGGAGAGTTTTGTCTTCGCCAGCAGCCGCATCAGGTCCTGCACATCTTTCTCGGACAATTCGGCGAAGACGTTGGCGATCCAGATCTCGTGCTCCGCGGCCATCTTGCGGAATTCGGCGCGGCCGAGCTTGGTGAGGCGGATCATCTGTACGCGGCGATCGGTCTCCGAGGTACGGCGGTCGATATGGCCGGATTCCACTAGCCGCTCGACCAGCCCGGTGACGTTGCCGTTCGACACCATCATGCGCTTGGAGACGTCGGATAGCGTCATGCCCTCTGGCGCCTTGTCGAGCTGCGCCATCAGATCGAAGCGCGGCAGCGTCACATCGAAGCGCTCGCGCAGGCGACGACGCACCTCGCCCTCGATCAGCGTAGTGCAGGTGAGCAGCCGCAGCCAGAGCCGCAGCTCATCGCCGTGGTCTTCGGAATGCTCGCTCGCCTTGGTCTCGGAATCGAGAATCATCGGCCAATCCTACCAACTCCCGCGCCGTGCCACGATGGCCCGCCGCGTCAATTCCCCTGAAACGCGGGCTTGACCTTGTTCGCGAAGGCATGGAAGGCGCGCGCGAAATCCTCGGTGGTCATGCACAACGCCTGCGCCACCGCTTCCGCCTCGATCGCCTCTTCCACCGACATCGCCCATTCCATCGCCAGCATGCGCTTGGTCATGGTGTTGGCGAATGTCGGGCCTTCGGTGATCTGTTTCGCCAGCGCCTGCGCCTGTCCCAGCACCTGATCCGGATTGACGATGCGGCTGAAGAAGCCCCACTTCTCGCCCTCCTCCGCCGTCATGAAGCGGCCGGTATAGAGCAGCTCCGACGCGCGCGACTGGCCGATGATGCGCGGCAGGATCGCGCATGCGCCCATGTCGCAGCCCGCGAGCCCCACCTTGTTGAACAGGAAGCCGACCTTGGCGCCGACCGCCGCCAGCCGAATATCGGCCGCCATGGCGATGATGGCACCCGCGCCCGCGCAAATGCCTTCAACCGCTGCGACGATCGGCTGCGGACAGGCGCGCATCGCCTTCACCAGATCGCCGGTCATGCGGGTGAACGCGGTCAGCCCCTTGGTATCCATCTCGACCAGCGGACCGATGATCTCGAACACGTCGCCGCCGGAGGAAAAATTGCCACCGGCGCCGGTGACGACGACCGTCTTCACCTCGTCATCCATTGCGCAAGCGCGGAAGAAATCGGTCAGTTCGCGATAGCTCTGGAACGTCAGCGGGTTCTTCCGCTCCGGGCGATTCAGCGTCACCGTTGCGACGCCATCCACCACCGCGAGCAGGAAATGCTTCGGTGAATACAGCGACAGCGGCAAGGTGACGGGATTGGCGGGTGAACTCATGACATCTCCGAAGCGTTGAATGGAATGAAGCGTACGGCCATCAGATTTCTCCACCCGCGACGACGATGGCCTGGCCGGTGACCGCGCCCGCGCCGTCGCCGCACAGCCACAGCACGCTGTCGGCAACTTCGGCCGGGGCGACGAGACGGCCCTGCGGATTGTGCTTCGCCAGTTCTGCGATGGCGTCGTCGCGCGAGCGGCCGGTCTTGGCCATGATGTTGTCGACGCTCGCGGCCACCAGATCGGTGTCGGTGAAGCCGGGGCACACCGCATTCACGGTGATGCCGCTGGTCGCGACTTCGAGCGCCAGCGAGCGCACCAGCCCGACCACCGCATGCTTCGCCGCAGCGTAGGCGCTGACGTAAGCATAGCCCTTCAGCCCCGCGGTGGAGGCAATCGCCACGATGCGGCCGTGCCGGTGCGCCTTCATCGACGGCAGCACGGCCTGCGTCGCATGCACCACGCCCATCAGGTTGATATCGATCATCCGGCGAAACAGCGCCGCATCGGATTTGCCGAACGGCGCGGATTCCGCCGCGCCGGCATTGGCGACGAGAATATCGATCGGCTGCCGCGCCGCCGCTTCCGCGATCGCCTCATTCACCGCGGCCTGGTCTGCCACATCCGCGACCACGGCGGCATGCGCCACGCCATCGCTCACCGCACGTTCGAGCGTCGCACGATCGCGGCCGAGGATCGTGACACTCACGCCCGCACGCATCAGCGCCGCCGCGACTTCGCGGCCGATGCCGCGTCCGCCGCCCGTGACCAGCGCATGATGCGAAGCCGACAATTCCGCCACGTTGCCTCCCGATCCGTTACCTTCCTCATTATTTTAAACTTCAAGCTTTTGCAAGGAAGGGGGATCCAGACGACGGCCCGTCATCCTGAGGTGCGAGCGAAGCGAGCCTCGAAGGATGACAATGGCAGCGCATCCTTCGAGGCTCGCCGCAGATGCGGCTCGCACCTCAGGATGACGCCCCCCTCGCTCAATTTCCTTTAATTCTAAAATTATCGCTTTTCATATATCTCCGTCCTGCTAGGATCGCGGCCCACAAGAACAAAACCGGAGGCGCGGCGTGGCGGATACGGACACCCTGACGACCGGCGACGGCCGCTTCAGCTATCGGGCCGCGGGCGAGATCGGCGCGCCGCCGCTGGTATTCCTGCATGGCATCGGCGGGGCGGCGCGCGCCTGGCGCGAACAGCTCGACAGCTTTGCGACCCGCTATCGCACCGTCGCCTGGGACATGCCGGGTTATGGCGCCTCGAAGCCGCTCGAAGACACCAGCATCGCCAACCTCGCGGCAGCCCTGAAAGATTTCCTGCAGGCGGTCAGCGTCGAGAAACCGATCCTCGTCGGCCATTCGATCGGCGGCATGATCGTCCAGCAATTGCTGGTTACCGATCCCGCCATCGCGCCGGCCGTGATTCTCGCACAGACCAGCCCGGCTTTCGGCAAAGCCGATGGCGACTGGCAGAAATCCTTCATCGACGCGCGACTCGGCCCGCTGGAACGCGGTGAGACCATGGAGCAACTGGCACCTACACTCGTGAGCGAACTGGTCGGCGACGATCCCGATCCGCGCGGCATCGAGATCGCGCGCGACTGCATGGCCGGCGTTCCCGAGGCGACCTACAAGGCGATGATGCTGGCGCTGATGGGCTTCGACCTGCGCGCCGCGCTGAAGAAGATCGAAGTGCCGACGCTGCTGCTGTCCGGCTCGAAGGACAACAACGCTCCCGCGCCGATGATGAAGAAGATGGCGAGCTACGTTCCCCACGCGAAGTATGCCGAACTCGAAGGCGTCGGCCATCTCGCCAATCTCGAACGCCCGATGCTGTTCAATGCATCGCTCACCAGTTTCCTCACCGCCTGTTTTCCGCCCGAGCCCAAGAATGATTCCCGGGAGTGATGATGTCATGACCGCTCCAGCCCTCAAGCCCGCCGCCGCCGCTCCGAAACCGGTCGAGCCCGACGCGCCGCTGTTCGATCCAAAGGCGTTTCGCCTCACCGACGAGCAGGCTGCGATCATGACGCGCGCCCGCCATCTCGGGCAGACCGTGTTTGCCGGCCGCGCTGCCGCCTACGATCGCGACGCGCGTTTCCCGGTGGAGAACTACAAGGACCTGCATCAGGCCGGCCTGCTCGGCATCGCGATCCCGAAAGACCTCGGCGGGCTCGGCGCGAACTACCAGACCTACGCGCTCACCGCCGCCGAGATCGGCCGCTACTGCGGCGCCACCGCGCTGACCTGGAACATGCACGTCTGCTCGACCCTGTGGTCCGGTCCGCTCGCCGACGATCTGGAGATGGATGCCACGACCCGCGCCGAGCACGCGCGCCGCCGTGCCATCCACTACAAGCGTATCGTCGACGATGGCGCGATCTATTCGCAGCCGTTCTCGGAAGGCGGCGCGGCCGCGGCCGGCGGCGTGGCCTTCGGCACCGAGGCCAAGCCGGTCAAAGGTGGCTGGCTGGTCAACGGCAAGAAGATTTTTGCCTCGCTCTCCGGCCATGCCGACTATTACGGCGTGCTGTGCACCGAGATCGCCGAAGGCGAGAAAGCCTCACGTCGTAACACGCTCTACCTCGCCGTCCCGGCCAAGTCCGAAGGCGTCTCCGTGGTCGGCGACTGGGATCCGCTCGGCATGCGCGGCACCGTCTCGCGCACCCTGATCTTCAAGGACGTATTCGTGCCGGAAGACGACGCGCTGATGCCGCGCGGCGTTTACTTCAAGGCCGCATCGAGCTGGCCGCACATGTTCCTCACGTTGTCGCCGACCTATATCGGCCTCGCGCAGGCGGCTTACGATTTCACCGTGCGCTATCTGCGCGGCGAGATGCCGGGCACGCCGCCGGTGAAGCGCCGGATGTACCCGACCAAACAGATCGCGGTGGCGCAGATGCACGTCAAACTGGAGCAGACCAAGGCGATCTGGTTTCAGGCGGTCACTGAAGCCTGCGCCAATCCGACCAAGGCGCAGGTGCTGCGCGCCTATGCCGCGCAATATTCAGCCATGGAAGGCGCCAACGAGATCGCGACGCTCGCCATCCGCACCTGCGGCGGCCAGGCGATGCTGAAATCGCTGCCGCTGGAGCGCATCTATCGCGACAGCCGCTGCGGTTCGCTGATGCTGCCCTGGACCGCCGAACTCTGCCTCGACCGCATCGGCCGCGAAGCGCTGTACGAGCCGGGCGAGAGCGATGAATGAGACGGCGTTCCTGAGCGCCTGACGGGAAATTCGTTGTATGGTCAGATTTTCAACACGAAAACCGTCGTCCCCGCGCAGGCGGGGACCCATACGCCGCAGCTATTCGGTTCAAGCCACAGCGGCAAGGTCATTTGCTAACGACACAAGCCAGGGGTTATGGGTCCCCGCCTGCGCGGGGACGACGCAGAGGTTGTTTGAACGAGCTACGACTAACCGCATGTCGCAACTGGGCTCCGAGATGCTCCCGGCTTAGGCCGCGGACATCGACGGATGATCGCTAATCTGTATCAGGCAACCACGGATGGACCTCTCCGACCTCATCGCCCGCAACGCCGCCTTCACGCCGGACAAGCTTGCGCTGCGTTTCGAAGGCGAAACGTCCACCTACGCACAACTCAACGCGCGCATCGAGGCGGCGGCGAAGGCGTTGAAATCGGAATACGGAATCGGCCGCGGCGATCGCGTCGCCATTCTCAGCCTCAATCGGCCGGATTATCTGGTGCTGCTCTATGCCTGTGCGCGGCTGGGCGCGATGATGGTGCCGCTGAATTTCCGGCTCGCCGTCGCTGAGCAACTGTTCATCCTTTCCGACGCGGCGATCAAGGCGCTGTTCGTCGAGCAGGCCTTTGCCGACGTGATCGCGCCGTTGCGCGCGCAATTGCCCGAGGCGCACATCGTCGGCCTCGACTTTACACCCGAAGATGGATCGTCGTTCGATGCACTGCTTACGCGCGCCGATGGCGATGGCCGCAATCCGCATGTCGATCTCGAAGCGCCGCTGCTGATCGTCTACACCTCCGGCACCACCGGACGTCCCAAGGGCGCAGTGCTGCGGCAGGAAGCCCTGCTGTGGAACGGCGTGATGAGCCAGCACATGCACGGGCTCACCTCCGACGATCACGTGCTGACCGTGCTGCCGTTCTTCCATGTCGGCGGCCTCAACATCCAGACCACGCCGGCGCTGCATCACGGCGCCACCGTGACGATCCATCCGCGCTTCGCGCCCCATACCACACTCGACGCCTTCGCCAAGGATCGTCCGACGCTGACCGTACTGGTGCCCGCTACCATCCTCGCGGTGACGTCGCATCCGGCATGGGCGAATGCCGATCTCTCGTCGCTGAAGGCGATTTCCACCGGCTCGCAGATCGTGCCGCAGGACCTGATCGACCGCATCTCCACGCGCGGCGTGCCGGTGCTGCAGGTCTATGGTTCGACCGAAACCTGCCCGGTTGCGGTCTATACGCGGCTCGGCGGCGACCTCACGCGCGACGGCTCGACCGGCCTGCCCGGGCTGTGGTGCGAGGCAAAGGTGATCGATGCCGACGGCGTCGAGGTGCCCGTCGGCACGCCGGGCGAAATCGTGGTACGCGGGCCGAATGTGTTCTTCGAATACTGGGGCAACGAGTCCGCAACACGCGATGCACTGCATGACGGCTGGTTTCGCACCGGCGACATCGCCGCGCGCGACGCCGACGGCTATTTCTACGTGCACGACCGCAAGAAGAACATGATCATCTCCGGCGGCGAGAACATCTACGCGGCCGAGATCGAGCGCGTGCTGCTGGAGCATCCCGACGTCGCCGACTGCGGCGTGATCGGCCGGCCCGATCCGAAATGGGACGAGGTGCCGGTGGCCTACATCATCCGCCGCGCCGGTTGCACGCCCCGCGCAGAAGATCTCGCCGCGCATATGCTGGCGCAGCTCGCCCGCTTCAAGGTGCCGCGCGACTTCATCTTCGTCGACGACCTGCCGCGCACCGCGCTCGGCAAGGTGCAGCATTTCAGGCTGAAGCAGATGGCGGAAAAATCTTGAGGCAATATCACCTCCAAAATTGCCCGTCATGCCCGGCCTTGTGCCGGGCATCCACGTTCTTCCTTTTGCGAATTTTTAAGACGTGGATGGCCGGGACAAGCCCGGCCATGACGATTGAGAGCGAGACGACATCATGATCATCACCGTACTCGGCGGCGGCAACGGCTCGTTCGCGGCGGCAGGGGATTTCGCGCTGCAGAGCCACGAGGTGCGGCTGTGGCGGCGCGACGCTGAAGCCGCCGCGCAGCATCGCGCCGAGGGCTTACGCATCGTCGTGAAGGACTCCAAAGGCCGACACGAACCCCAGCTTGTGCTCGTCACCACCGACATGGCGGAAGCCGTCCGCGATGCGGCGCTGATCCTCTGCCCCGCTCCCGCCTTCGCGCAAGCCGATATCGCCCGCGCGCTGGCGCCGCATCTCGTCGATGGCCAGGTGGTCTATCTGCCGCCGGCCACCTTCGGCTCAATGATCTTTGCGCGCGCCGCGCACGATGCCGGCAACCGCGCCGATGTCTCCTTCGCCGAGACCGGCACGTTGCCCTGGCTGACGCGCAAGCATGGTCCGTTCGAAGTCGCCATCACCATCCGCGCCAAGCGGTTGCCGACCGGCGTGTTTCCGCTGACCAACGCCTTTCATGCCTACACAGTGATCAACCGGGCGTTTCCCGACGTGATCGAACCGTGCGGCGATGCGCTGTCCGGCGCGCTGATGAATGCGGGGCCGATCATCCATCCACCGCTGATCGTGATGAATGCCGGGCCGATCGAGCACTTCGAGCGCTGGGACATCCACAAGGAAGGCACGCAGGCCGCGATCCGCCGCGTCACCGATGCACTCGATGCCGAGCGCATCAAGATACGCGAGGCGCTGGGTTACGGCGCGCCGCATTTCCCGCTGGCACATCATTACGCCAAGGATGGCGAGGAATGGATGTACGGCCGCGGCTCGCATGACCGCCTCACCGACTCGGGCGACTGGCGCGAACAACTGGTGCTGCGCGAGCATCGTTACATGCGCGAAGATCTGCGTGTCGGACTGTCATTCCTCGTTTCGGTTGCACAACTCGCTGGCGTCGAAACGCCGCTGGCGAAGGCGTTCCTGTCAATCGGCGGCGCGATCTGCGGCGAGGATTTTGCGCAAGGCGGCCGCACACTGGCAAGCCTCGGCTTCGGCGACCTCGACAAGGCCGCGCTGCAGAAATTATTGCGCGAAGGATTCCATTGATGTCGCGCGACAACATCGCCGCGCTCGGCGCCGGACGCATGGGACGCGGCATCGCGGTGGCGTTCGCTTATGCCGGCCACGACGTCGCGGTGATCGATTTCAAGCCACGCGATAACGCCGCCTTCGACAAGCTTGCGACCGATGCGCGGGACGACATCCGCCGGACGTTGGCGATGCTGGCGCGCGTCGGCATGTTCGCTTCCGACCGGATCGAGCCGATCCTGGCGCGCGTGCGCATCGTGCCGGAGGCGGATGCCGCCGCGGCGTTGCGCGACGCTACGATTGTCTTCGAAGGCGTACCGGAAGTGGTCGATCTCAAGCGCGAGGCGCTGGCGCGGGCATCAGCAATGGCCGCTTCCGAAACGATCATCGCCTCCACCACCTCGACGATCCTCGTCGACGATCTGTCCAGAACCGTCGCGCATCCGGAACGCTTTCTCAATGCGCACTGGCTCAACCCCGCTTATCTGGTGCCGCTGGTGGAAGTCTCGCCCGGCAAAGCCACCGATCCAGCCATCACCGCGCGGCTGAAGGCGGTGCTGGAATCCATCGGCAAGGTGCCGGTGATCT
Organism: Xanthobacteraceae bacterium; assembly: GCA_024508855.1. Lineage (GTDB taxonomy): Bacteria > Pseudomonadota > Alphaproteobacteria > Rhizobiales > Xanthobacteraceae > 62-47. The sequence continues at coordinate 60,869 of JANINJ010000078.1, read as the reverse complement.
GCGCGGCGACGCCAGGCTACATCGTGCCGCGCATCCAGGCGCTCGCCATGAACGAAGCCGCGCGCATGGTGGAGGAAGGCGTCGCCTCGGCCGGCGAGATCGATAAGGCGATCAAATACGGCTTCGGTTTCCGCTTCGCCGTGCTCGGCATGCTGGAGTTCATCGACTGGGGCGGCGGCGATATCCTGCATTACGCCAGCCGCTATCTCACTGGCGCATTGAACAGCGAGCGCTACGCCGCGCCCGACATCATCGGCCGCAACATGGAGCAAGGCCGGATCGGGCTGTCGACGCAGCAGGGATTTCTCGACTATGCGGGCATGGACGTCGATGCGTATCGCGAGTTGCGTTTGAAAGCCTTCGTCGAATTACTGAAGCACTTCGAGCTTGCGCGGCCACCGGCGCGCGACTGATTCACACCAGCGCGGCGCGCGCCGCGGCGAGTGCCTCGGCCTCGGTCGCGACGAACGCCATCGGATACGGCGACGCCTTCTGCCGCTTGTCCGACGAGCGCTCGAAATCGGCACGCAACGCATCGTCTTCGACGATATAGACCGTGGCGCAGACCCAGGCGCCAAGCTGCGCCTTGCGCGATTTCATCCACAGCGCCATCGGCTTGCCGGCCGGCGGCTGCGGCCGTTGCGCGGCATTGACGATCACGGCGAACGGCTGCTCTTCGCCGAGGATGGCGTCGTATTCCCGCGTCCACTGCGCGCCGTCGTCTTCGCTGGCCAGCGGCGCGGACGTTCCGGCGTAGATTCCGGGTTCGATCGACTTGAAGAACTTCATCGCCACATCCATCGCGCATCCTGCTGCATGACGCATGGGGTAGCGCGCAGGGCGGCGCGTCTCAACCGTTCCAGTCTGGAATAGGTCGAAGCGCGAGGATGCTTTACCCGAACACGTCGAGCACTTCGCCGTCGCGGATCACGGTGGTGCCGTCGAGTTCGATGGTGGTGCCGAACATCGGCAGGTCGAAATGGCCGGCGGTGTAGCGGCCCGCGAACTCATTCGCGCCGGTTGAAAACAGGAAATTGCCGGCGACGGCGCGGATTTCGGTGCCGTTGGTGTCGTTGAGATCGTACATCGTCAGCGCCTCGTAGCGCGCGTTCGGATTCATGCCCCAGCCGACATGCGACACCGCATAGGCCTCGCGATCGCCCCACGCAGCGAGATAGCGCTTCATCATCTCGGCGTCGGCGCCCTCGCCCGTCAGTTCCACGACGTAATCGTCCTTGATCGTCATGTTCACCGCGGAGGTGAGATAGCGCTTGAAGGTGAGATTGATGTCGCCCGCCGCCATCACCAGCCTGCCGTTGACGCCGCCGCTTTTCGGGAACGAGACGACGATACCGCCCGGCCAATGCGCCAGCGTGCCGGGCTTGTCGGTCCAGCCCCAGACGCCGACCGTCGGCGCGCCTTCCATGTTGACGTCGAGATCGGTGCCGGCCTTCGATGTCACCTTCATGCGTTTCGTGCCGCGCAACATCTTCGCCGCCGCGCGCACACGCTTTTCCAATGCGCTATCCGGCACCATGCGCTCCAGCGCTTCCGGGTGTTCGTTGGAGATCACGAGGATGCGCGAACCGGCTTTCAGGATGTCCGGCGTCTCCGGCGCATGCATCAGGCCTTCGATGGTGCAGTCCACCACGAAGCCGGCTTGCTGCAATGCGCTGACCACCGGGCCGAGCCGCTGGATCGCCTCGCTGGCGCCGGTGGAGCGCACCGGTACCACCTGCTTGTTACGCGGCGTCGGAATCACAATGTGGAACGGCTTCGCCCCCATGCGCAGCAACGCCAGCTCGGCGATGTGGACGTTGAGCGCACGCGACTGGGTCTCGGAGAGAATGGCGGCGGTGTCGCCCGGCTTCACGGCGCAACGCTCGAATATCTCACAGAACGCGTCGATCCATTTCGCCTCGATGCGATCCGCCTGCATGCCGCCTCTCCTCATCTTCCGATTATCGTTGGATGATAGGCGCGGCCGTGTTACATGAAAAGGAATATTTTTAGAGTTAAAGGACTACGCCCTGCGGGACCGCGCCATGGCCGACAACAACGCAAGGACGATCGGAAGCAAAACCGCCCTCGATCCGCGCTCGTTCCGGCAGGCGCTCGGGCAATTTCCGACCGGCGTCGCGGTGGTCACCGCCACCCACGGCGGACACGTCGTCGGCATGACGGCCAATTCGTTCTCTTCCGTGTCGCTCGATCCGCCACTGGTGTCATGGAGCGTCGCCAAATCCTCGCCGAGCCATGACGCCTTCGTCGCCGCCGACGCCTTCGCGGTGCATTTTCTCGGCGCCGATCACCGCGATCTCGCATTGCGTTTCGGCACCAGCGGCGTCGACAAGTTCGCCGACATGGCGCACGCGCCCGGCGAAACCGGCGCGCCGCTGCTGGAGGGACTGGCGCCGATCTTCGAGTGCAAGGTGTGGGCGCGCTATCCCGGCGGCGACCACACCATTTTGGTCGGCGAAGTGGTGCGCATGGTGGAGCGCCAGCACGATCCGCTGCTGTTTCATTCCGGCGAACTGCGCCGCATCGATGCGCCGGGCTCACAGCGCCGCGCGCCGCCGCTGGCGAGCAACAGTTTTGCGCGCAACTACCTCGCTTATCTATTCGCGCGTGCGAGTTTCATCGTCTCCAACGAATTCCATGCGCGGCTCGGCGACTGGGACCTTACGGTGCCGGAGTGGCGCGTGCTGGCCTGCCTGATGGATGTCGAAGGCCTGTCGGTCGGCGAACTCGCGGCGATGGCGCTGATGAAGCAGCCGCGGCTCACCAAGGTGCTGGATCGTATGGAGCGCGACGGATTGTTACAGCGCCGCGCAACAAGCGGCGACCGCCGCCGGGTGACGATCCACCTCACCGCCAAGGGCCGCGCCCGCGTCGAGCCGGTGCAGCGCGCCGCCAAGGCGCATGAAGCCGAAGTGCTGAAGCAATTCACCGACGAAGAACGCGCGACGATCAAGTATGCGCTGGACCTGCTGATCGATCGGCAGACGCCGGAGGGGTGAGCGGAATTCGGACGACCACCAGCCCGCCGTCATGGCCGGATTTATCCCGGCCATCCACGTCTTGCTTGTAGAGCCGCTGCCAAGACGTGGATGCCCGGCACAAGGCCGGGCATGACGAAACACAAATGGCTTGTCCCGAGGGCGTGCAGAAAGACTCCACGCCCGCACCCCTACTGCAGCGGCGCGACGAAACCTTCTTTCCTGAACTGGTTGACGTCGAGCTTCTTCGACAGCATGCCGGTCGCGGCATAGGTATCGAGCATCTGCTGGATCGCCGGGAAATTCGGTGCAGCGCCGGGATCGCGGCCGAAATCGTTGTCCTTCAATAGATACGTATCGAGCACCGGGATCGGCGCTTTCATCACCTCGTTGACGACCTTCAGCGTCTCGTCGCGATTGGCCAGCGCCTTTTTCATGCCGAGCGTCAGGTCGCGGATATAGGCCTTGGCGAGTTCCGGATTCTTGTCGACGAAATCGGCGCGGCAGGCATCGAGGATGTGCACAATGTTCTTCTGCTGCTCGGACAGCGAGAACAGCTTGCGCAGACCGCCCTTGGCTTCCGAGCGCGCCGCAAACGGCTGGTTCATCGGCGCGGCATCGACGCGCCCCGATCGCACGGCATCTTCCGACAGTGAGAAGCCGAGTTCGACGAGCTTGATATCCTTTTCCGGATCGACGCCGTTCTGTTTCAGGAGCAACGCCATCGGTCCGTAGATGCCGGAGCCGAGCACGTTGATCGCCATGGTTTTGCCCTTGAGGTCGGCGATGGTCTTGATCGGCGAGTCATCCTTCACCGCCCAGTACACCGAGAAGCCGCCCGGCTTTTCATAGACGTGCTGCGCAACGATATAGGCTTTCAGATTGCCCGACACCGCACCCTGCGCCAGCGACAATACTCCCTGCGTCGCGCAATCCAGCGCGCCGGCGGCGAGCGCCTGCGTCATCGGAGCCGTGCCCTGAAACTGCACCCACTCGATCTTGTAGGTCTTGCCGATGTCGGGGAATTCCGCCGGCCGCCGCATCATCCAGTATTTGGCTTCCTCGGCCGGAATGGTCCAGCCGACGCGGATGGTCTGCTGCGCGTAAGCCGAGGTCGCGCTCAGCAGCGCGCCCAAGGCGCAGCCGGCTGCGACGAGATGCCTGATTGCATTGCCCCGCATCGTGAAATTCCTCCGTTTGAATTTGCGCATCGTCCCTTGAACGCAATCCTTTCATGCTTCAAATGATCAGGCAAGTTGCTTCATTGCGGTGTATGATGCCGTTAACGCTCCCTGCTGCGAAAGTGCCTCGTTCATGAGCAACGATTTCTTTTCCGATCTGATGGCATCGATCTCCGAGCGCGGCCGCAACCTGCTTCGGCGCGGCGGCTGGTCGAATGCAACGCCGCTCGATGCAACCGGCGTGGTGGCGCTGTGCGAAGGATTGCTGTCGGGCCGTGGCGAAGCTTCCGGCACCGTGCTGGCGCGCGATGTGCTGGACAGCTATCGCACCCTCGACGATCAGGGACGCGTGGAATTCTTCGAGGCGCTGGCCCGTTCCTTCGGCCCCGACCGCGAGCAGGTCGAAAAAGCCATCGACCTGTGGCGCAGCGGCGTCGGCGGCGCCGGCGGCGGACTTCACTTCGCCACCGAACCGCGGCGGCAGGAATTGTTTCGCCGCCTCAACCGCGCGCCGGGCGGCACCGGCGAACTGGTCGGCATGCGCGCCGATCTTCTGGGCGCGGCCAGGGATCGCAAGGATCTCGACACCGTGGATCGCGATCTCGCGCACCTGTTCGTCTCGTGGTTCAATCGGGGGTTTCTCGTGCTGCGCCGTATCGACTGGTCGAGCCCTGCAAACATTCTCGAGAAGGTCATCCGCTATGAGGCCGTGCACGAGATCCACGACTGGGACGACCTGCGCCGCCGTATCGATCCGGTGGATCGGCGCTGCTACGCCTTCTTCCATCCGGCGCTGCCGGACGAGCCGCTGATCTTCGTCGAGGTGGCGCTGACCGAAAGTATTCCCGGCGCGATCGCGCCGCTGCTCGCCGTCGATCGCCAGCCGGTGCCGATCGAGCGAGCACGCACCGCGGTATTCTATTCGATCTCGAACACGCAGCGCGGTCTTGCCGGCATTTCGTTCGGCAACTTCCTCATCAAGCAGGTGGTGGAGGAACTGCGCCGCGAACTGCCGAAGCTCGATACGTTCGTGACGCTGTCACCGGTGCCGGGCTTCATGCGCTGGATCAAGCGCGAGGCGGAACTGCCGCTCAACGAAGACGATCGCGCCCTGCTCGCGCACCTCGACGACGACAGCTGGATCGACGATCCCGACCTGGCGGCAAGACTGCGCGCAGTGCTGGAGCCGCTGGCCGCCTATTATTTCCTCAAGGCGAAGACCCCGCGCGACAAGCCGGTGGACCCGGTGGCGCGCTTCCATCTCGGCAACGGCGCACGGCTGGAGCAAATCAACTGGCTCGGCGATGTCTCGTCCAAAGGCCTGCGCGAATCCGCCGGCATCATGGTGAACTACCTGTACCGCCTCGACGACATCGAGAAGAACCACGAAGCCTACGCCAACGACGACGAAGTCGTCGCCTCCAGCGCCGTGAAGAAACTGCTCAAGACCGAGGGGCGGAGACTGCTGGATTTGAGGCTGTCGTAGGAATCGAGAGCGGCGTCATTCCTCGCCTCAAACCCGCGAGAACGTGGATGGCCGGGACAAGCCCGGCCATGACGCGGAGAGGCCATACCAATATCCGGCATCCTGGCCCCCTCACACCTCCGGAAATCCACGCAGCAAATACTTCCGCAGGCCGAACAGCAAGCCGTTGAGCATCAATCCGAGCAACGAGATCGTGATCAGCGGCACGAACATGTCGACGGTCTGGAACGTGCGCGCCGCGCCGACCAGCAGATGGCCGAGACCATCGGTCGACGTGATCATCTCGGCGAGAAATACCACGATACAGGAAATGACGAGGCCGATGCGGCAGCCGGTGAGGATCGACGGCAGCGCGGCCGGCAAAATCACCTTGAACAGGATCTGGCGACGCGGCGTGCCGGCCGCGAGCGCCGACCACACCAGTTTCTGTTCGACCATCGACGCGCCGTAGTAGGTCGACAGCAGGATCGGAAACAGCGCATCCAGCGTCACCAGCGTGATCTTCGACGCATGATCGAAGCCGAACAGGATGATCAGCGCCGGATACAGCGCGACCTTCGGCAGCGGCGCCAGCACCTGCACCAGGGGGCGCACTACCGCGTTGACGGCAGGGCTGACCGCCGCGGCAAGGCCGATGCCGACGCCAAGCACCACCGCGATGAAGAAGCCCGCGAACAGCCGCCACAACGTCGCGAGGATGTCATCGAGGAATCCGGTATTGCCGAGCTGTTGCACGAGCCGCAAAAACACCTTGCCCGGCGGCGGCAGCAGCGACGGGGGCGCAGTGCCGAAGCTGCACAGCGCCTGCCACAGCGCGAGCACCAGCACGATCGGCACCAGCCCCATCAGGATCGCGTTGAAATGGCGCGTCATCAGGCAGCACCCAACAGAATTTCCTGACGCGGCTCCGCCCACCGCACCAGCCGCCAGCGCAATTTGTCGAATGCGGCGTCAAGAATAATGCCGAGCGCGCCGAGGATGATGATCATGGCGAACACGGTGTCGTACTGCGCCATGTCCATGGCATTGAACAGGATGTTGCCCGCGCCGGACTGCCGCGCGATCATTTCGCTGGTCACCATGGTGATCAGCGCCAGCACCAACCCGGTGCGGCAGCCGGTGAGAATTTCCGGCAGCGCCGCCGGCAGCACGATGCGGAACATGCGCTGCATGCAGCTCAATCCCATCGCCGCACCGGACCACAGCATCTTTTCCTCGACGGCCCTGGCGCCCTGAAAGCTGTGATAGATCACCGGCAGGCTGACGCCGAGGAAGATCACCAACGTCTTCGATGCGTCCCCGACCCCGAGCCACAGCATGATCACCGGCATCAGCGCCGCCTTCGGTACCGGATAGACCATCATCAGGAGCGGATTGAAGAATGCCGCGACGCGCGAGCTGCGGCCCATCGCCAGCCCCAGCGGAATCGAGATCAGCACGGCGAGCGTCAGGCCGATCGCCATCCGCCGAACGGAATCGAGAATGTTCAGCAGCGATTCACGATCGCCGAGAATGTCGGGAACGGTCTTGATCGCCTGCCATGCGGTTGGAAAACTGTCGGTATTGAGCCACAGGGCCGCGATCTGCCACGCCGCCAGTAAACCGAGGCACGCCAGCAGCGGCGAAATGCGGGATGCCGCGACGCGCATCGGCGTCACGGCTGCACCACGTCGTCGCGGCCGTCGTCGATCAGCTTCTCGATGTCGACGACATACTTCTGGTAATGCGGATCGAGCAGCAGTTCGGCGCGGCGGCGCGGACGCGGCAGATCGATATCGACGATCTGCTTGATACGGCCGGGCGAGCGCGTCATCACCACGACCTTGTCGGAGAGGAACACCGCCTCCTCGACCGAATGCGTGACGAACAGCACCGTCTTGCGGTCGCGCTCCCAGATCTCGAGCAGATCGTTCTGCAAGCGTGTGCGCGTATGCGCATCCAGCGCGCCGAACGGCTCGTCCATCAGCAGCACCGAGGGATGATAGGCCAGCGTGCGCGCGATCGCGACGCGCTGCTTCATGCCGCCGGACAATTCCTTCGGATAGAAATTCTCGTAACCCTTGAGGCCGACCATCTCGATCAACCGGCGGCTCTGCGTTTCGGCCTCGGCGCGTTTCACGCCTTGCTGCCGCAGGCCGTACATCACGTTGCCGATCACGGTCTTCCAGGGAAACAGCGCGAACTCCTGGAACACCGGTCCGCGATCCGGCCCCGGCCCCTTGATGACATTGCCCTTGACCTTCGCGGCACCTTGCGTCGGATTGACGAAACCGCCGACGATGTAAAGCAAGGTCGACTTGCCGCAACCGGATGGGCCGAGGATCGAAACGAACGCGCCATCCTCGACCGTCAGGTTGATGTCCGAGAGCGCAAGGTGACTCTTGCGCCCGGAGATTTCGAAGCGCTGCGAAACGGAGTCGATCTCGATCATCGCAGGCGCGCGCGGTCGACCGGACGTAGCTCCAGCCCCGGTTTCGATCTCCGGCCGCAACGGCACCTGCATCCGTCCCCCTCTTTGATTTTCATTCTGACGGCGGCGGACAGTTTGCGGACTTTACCCCGCATTGCAATCCTCGGAGCCGCGCGTTCCGCAAATTATTTTAAGATTGAAATTTGTGCAATCGCCCCGTTCGCAGCCGGATTCCGCGCCACAATCGCGCCACCTGTTTGCCGCAACGAAATCTCAAGCCGCCAAGGCCTTCATCTCGGCATAAAGATCCGCCTTGCCCTCGAAGCCGATCCCCGGAAGATCGGGCATCGTGATGTGGCCAGCCTCGACCCGAACGCCATCCGGGAATCCGCCGTAAGGCTGGAACAGGTCCGGATAGCTTTCGTTGCCGCCGAGTCCCAACCCGGCCGCAATGTTCAGCGACATCTGGTGGCCACCATGCGGAATGCAGCGGCTCGGCGACCAGCCGTGCGCTTCCAGCATCTTGAGCGTGCGCTGATACTCGCAAAGCCCATACGACAGCGCGCAATCGAATTGCAGCCAGTCGCGATCCGGCCGCATGCCGCCATAGCGGATCAGGTTGCGCGCATCCTGATGGCTGAAGAGATTTTCGCCGGTCGCCATGGGACCGGGATAGAATTCTGCCAGCGCCGCCTGCAGCTGATAATCCAGCGGATCGCCAGCTTCCTCGTACCAGAACAGCGGATAGTCCCGCAGCATTTTGGCGTAGGCGATCGCAGTCTCCAGATCGAAACGGCCATTGGCATCGACGGCCAGTTGCGCCTGCGTGCCGATCTCCTTCAGCACCGCTTCGATACGCTGACGATCTTCATCGATCGAGGCGCCGCCGATCTTCATCTTGACGACATTGTAGCCGCGATCGAGATAGCCGCGCATCTCGTTGCGCAGCATCGCCAGATCCTTGCCCGGATAGTAATAGCCACCGGCGGCATAAACGAACACGCGCGGGTTGGCGGTCTTACCGTGGCGCTCGGCGAGCAATCGAAACAGCGGCTGTCCCGCGATCTTCGCCACCGCATCCCAGATCGCCATGTCGATCGTGCCGACGGCCACCGAACGCTCGCCGTGGCCACCGGGCTTCTCGTTCGACATCAACGTCGCCCACACCTTGTCGGGGTCGAGATTGTCGCCGGGGTCGTCGAGCAACGCCTGCGGATCGGCTTCGGTCAGCCGATCCGCGAAACGCTCGCGGATCAGGCCGCCCTGCCCGTAACGGCCATTCGAATTGAAGCCATAACCGACCACCGGCTTGCCATCGCGAACGACATTGGTGACGACAGCAACAAGGCTGGTCGTCATCTTCGTGAAATCGATGTAGGCATTACGGATCGGTGACGATATCGGCTTCGTGATCTCGCGTACGTCGACGATGCGAACGGGCATGGTGAGATCAATTCTCGCTATCGCGGAAATACGGCTCGACCGACCCGCTGACCTTGATCGTCAGCGGATTGCCGTGACGGTCCTTTGCGTTGCCGGCGGTCACACGGACCCAACCCTCGCTGACGCAATACTCCTCGACATTGGTCTTCTCGACGCCCTTGAAGCGGATGCCGATATCGCGCGCCAGAAGGTCCGCGTTGTAATAAGGACTGCGCGGATCGGTCGAAAGACGATCGGGCAAATCGCCGGATCCCGGACTGGTTTTCTCGCTCAAAGCAACGCCTCGATTTCTTTGGTCAATGTTTCAGGTCGGGTCGTGGATGCATGCCGCGCAACGACCTTGCCCGAGCGATCGACCAGAAACTTGGTGAAATTCCATTTGATCGACGATCCGAGCAGGCCTGATTTCTCACTTTTCAGGAATTTATACAACGGGTGAGCATCGCTGCCGTTGACATCGATCTTCTCGAACATCGGAAACGTCACCGCATAGTTCTTGGAGCAGAACGCTTCAATGTCCGCGGAACTGCCCGATTCCTGGTTTCCGAACTGATTGCAGGGGAAACCGAGCACCGAGAAACCGCGCGGCCCGAATTGCCGGTGAAGCGCCTCCAATCCCTGATATTGCGGCGTGAACCCGCACGCGCTCGCAGTGTTAACGATCAACAGCGCCTGTCCTTCGAACTGCTTCAAGGGCACATCGCGGCCGTCGAGACTCCGCGCCGAAAAGTCGAATGCCGTTGTCATCGGATACCGTCTTTCAAAATGTGCTCAAACCGTCAGGTAACAGGATCGATCGGTGACGATGGCGTGCCGCCGGCCTCGATGGCTTCGCCTGCCAGCAGACACAGGTCCTCGCGATAGCGCCCGGCAACGACCTGAACGCCCACCGGCACGCGGCCCACCAATCCCGTCGAAACCGTCAACCCCGGCAATCCCATGAAGGGAATCCCAACCTGTGTCACCTGCGCGCGCCATACCCGCGCGAACGACGCATCGTCCTTGAGATCGAGCTGATCGGGAAACGGCAATTCGCCGGAGACCGGCATCACCAGCACGGGATATTCCTGGAGAAACAGTTGCCATGCACGCGTCAACGCGGCGCGCCGCTGTACGATCGCCGACAATCCCGCAGCGTCGAGCGGATAAACCTTGTCACGGCTGCCGCGCAGACATGCCAATGCGCCGGGATCGCCTTCGCGCTCGGCCGTCGCCAGCGCCGCCTCATAGCCATCGCCCAGCCAGAACGTTCGCTGCAGCTCGGCAGCCTCGTTCAGCGGCGGCGTGTTCTCAATCTCCTCGACGGTCCAGCCCGCGCTCTGCAGACGATGTCCGGCGTCTTTCAGCGCATCGATCACTTCCGGCACGGTCTCCAGTCCATCGGGCCGCAGGCACAATGCGGCACGGCGCGGCATCGGCGGCCCTTCGAGCGGCGCCGGCACCCACCACGGATCGCGCAGGTCCTGCTGCGACATCGCCGCGAGCGCAATGCGCAGGTCGCCGATGGTTCGCGCCAGCGGACCGGAAACGGCCGAGATCTGCGGACACAGCGGCCGCTCCGGCAGCGACAGGTTATGAGCGGCAATACGCCCGAGCGTCGGCCGCAATCCATGAATGCCGCAGGCATAGGCCGGATAACGCACCGACCCGGCGATGTCGGTGCCATGACCGATATGGCCGATTCCTGCGGCGGTCGCAGCTCCGGCGCCGCCCGAAGAACCTCCAGGCGTGCGGCCGGGATCGCGCGGATTTTTGGTATGGCCGTGCAACTGATTGTTGGTGAACCAGCGATAGGAGAATGCCGGCGTGTTGGTGCGGCCGACGATGACAGCACCCGCGCGCCGCAAATTCGCAACAACAGGGTTATCCTCCTTCGCGACATGATCCCGCTGCAGGCGAATGCCGTTGGTGGTGGCAAAGCCTTGCTGATCGACATTGACCTTGGTCGTGATCGGCACGCCGGCAAGCACCCCGGGATCGTCGCCACGCGCGATCGCCTTGTCGATGGCTGCCGCCTGCGCCAGCGTCTCCTCGGGCCTGTGATCGACGACGGCATTGATCTTCGCATTGACGGCTTCAAGGCGCTCCAGCGCCGCCGTTGCGGCTTGCACAGCAGTGACTTGCCGCGACCGCACCCGTGCTGCGAGTTCGGTTGCCGAAAGACGCCAGAGAGCCTCCATGAATCGTTCCTTGATCCGCAGTTTCGTTTGTCTCGACGCATCCTAGCCACAACTACGGCCGGCGCAAATGCGCGGACCGCGTGATTTGCCCGTTCGGCAAGCGTCAGGCAGTGACGAACTAATGAAGGGCGGTTGGGGGAACGTCGGACGAATCGATTATCGCCTCGGAAAACGGCAGCTCCAGCACGATCTCGCCGGCTTCGTCGCTGACTTCGAGAATCGCCTTGAGCAGGTCCGGCGAAGCGGCTTCATTGCTCAAAAGCTCTCGAATCGTGATGCGGGCAACTTCCCAGGCATGATCCGGGTCGCGCAACTCTTCTCCTTCCGGATCGAGCAACAGTTCTGTGCCGATACGGGTATTGAAAAAGTACCTGGGCATGATGCCACCCCACGTTCGTGGCCTGCAATGTGATGGCGGCCCGCTGATTTCGCAACAGGAAACCGCCTACTCCGAACGGCCCCTCGCGACGACCGCTTATTCATTGTATTGAGAGGGAGAGGAAACCGCTCTCCGAGAGTAGCGCATGATAAAACACGATAACCCCCGATCCGCGCGCCTGGCCGACGATATTGTGGTGCCGATCGACCTGCACTCGGCGGCGGCGACGACGCGTCGCTCGGAAATTACGCTGCATCAACTCCGCGTGTTCTGGACCGTTGCGCACTCGGAAACGCTGACCAAGGCCGCCAAGCAACTCGGCCTCGCACAGCCCTCGCTCTCGCAGCAGCTCTCGAAACTCGAAACGATTTCCGGCACGCGCCTGTTCGATCGGCGCTCGAACCAGCTCAAGCTGACCGAGGCAGGCGCGCATCTGATGCCAAAGGTCGAACTCGTGCTGCGCAGCATGGGCGAATTCGAGGACAGCCTGAGCGAACAACTCGGCGGCACGCGCGCAACCATCCGCCTGGCCGGTGTCAATTCGATCCTCAGCGTCATTCTGCCGGCGGCGATGCAAAAGCTTCACGCGAAATTTCCCGATGTCGACTTCGACATTCATGAGAATGCGCCCGCCGACGTTCTGGAATTGCTGAACACGCGGCGAGTCAATATCGGTCTGGTCGCGGCAAGCTCGATCCCTCAATCGAATGAAGGCTTCCTGCGCATTCCGATCGTTGACGATCCCTATGTCCTGGTGGTGCCGGAACGCCTCGACCTGGGCAAGGTCAGGAATCCCGAGCGGGATCTCCGCGCAGACGAACACGCCATCCTCAATCAGGTGGTGCAATTCGTATTCGGCAGCCCTCATACCAAACACACCACGAGCTGGTTCGACGAGATGCTGCCCGACCATCGCGTGATCGCCCAATGCCGCAGCTTCGAGGTCGCGATCAGGCTGGTCCGCGCCGAACTGGGCGTGTGCCTTGCACCTGCGCTATCGGCCATCGTCGGGACACAACCGCTCGACGGCGTGAAGCTGTATCAGGTCGCCATGCCGGCGCGGCAGATTGTGGCGCTGCTGCCCTCGCAATATCGGCGCATCGAGCCTTATTCGACGTTTTTAGATGCGCTGCAGCAAGCGGGAGACCACTTCCACATGCCGAAAACCCTCGCCTCGCCGGCTTTTCTCAAAAAGCCAGGCAAGCGCTGACGTTTCCATGCTGCGCTGCGATATAGCGATGGTATTGCGAGCGATAGGCAATTCCTATCCACGCCATAGGTAGCGAACTTTCCGGCACTGCGTAGATTTAGTTCGTGCGGCAATCGTGCCGCATCTGTCTGGGAGATGGAAATGGCCTGGAAGACCCCTAAGATTGTTGAAGTGCCGGTTGGCATGGAAATCAACATGTACGCCTGCGCGGCCCGCAAATAAGCAGCTTCGCGACGACCTGTCCGGGTCCAGGAGCGATGTCATGCTTCGTGTTGTCGTTCTTGGAGCCGCGGCAGGCGGCGGCGTTCCCCAGTGGAATTGTGGTTGCAGCGTCTGCAATGCGGCGCGCAGCACACATCCCGAACTGAAAAGCACCCAGTCGTCGATCGCTATCAGCGCCGACGGCGCACATTGGTTTCTCGTCAACGCTTCGCCCGATTTGCGGCAGCAGGTGATTTCGACACCGCAGCTTCATCCGAAGCATGGCGAGTTGCGACACAGTCCGATTGCGGGTGTCATTCTCACCAATAGCGAGGTCGATGCGGTCGCCGGGTTGCTGACCCTCCGCGAGAGCTCGCCGTTCACGATCTACGCGCACCGCGACGTGCTGGCGATCCTTGCGGCAAACAGCATCTTCAACGTGCTGAACGAGAAATACGTGCAGCGAACGCCGATCCTGGTGGACCAGCCGTTCGAGCCGCGATTGCCGGACGGCTCCCCCTCCGGAATCGAGATTTTGCCGTTCATCGTTGCAGGCAAGCGCGCCTGGTATCTCGAGGGCAAGCAACATCCGGCAGGCGAAGACACCGAAGGGGATACGCTCGGGCTGCGGATTGCCGACAAGGCGACCGGAAAGCATTTCTACTATCTGGCAGCGTGCGCTCGAATGACCCCTGACCTCGCCCGGCGCATCAACGGCGCGTCGCTGGTGTTCTTCGACGGCACCGTGTGGCGCGACGATGAACTGATCGCGGCCGGACTCGGCGCCAAGACCGGTCAGGCCATGGGGCACATCGCGATGTCCGGCGACGACGGCGCCATCGCCGCGCTATCCAGCCTCGGCATCGGACGCAAGGTCTTCCTGCATATCAACAATTCGAATCCGGCGCTGCTGCACGATTCCGCGGAACGCAAAGCGGCGGAGCAAGCGGGCTGGCAGATCCCGCACGACGGAATGGAGATCACGCTTTGATCAAGACGACCGCTTTCTCGCTCGTGGCCGACAAGCCACTGCAAAACGCCGACGAACTGGAAGCGGCGCTACGCCATATCGGCGCGACGCGCTATCACAACCTGCATCCGTTTCACGGCCTGCTGCACGGCGGAAAGCTCAACAAGGGCCAGGTACAGGCGTGGGCGCTGAACCGTTACTATTATCAGAGCACGATTCCGATCAAGGACGCGGTGGTGATCTCGCGCTTCCGCGACCGTGAGACGCGCCTTGAATGGCGGCATCGCATCGAGGATCATGACGGCGACGTCGGCAGCGAAGGCGGCATCGAGCGCTGGCTGAAACTGACGGAAGGGCTTGGCCTTGACAGCGCTTACGTCGAATCCGCCGAAGGCATCCTTCCCGCCACCCGCTTTGCCGTGGACGCCTATGTGCACTTCGTCCGCGATCGCACGCCGCTCGAAGCCATCGCATCCTCGCTCACGGAACTGTTTGCGCCAAACCTGCACGAAGAACGCATCTCCGGCATGCTGGCGCATTACGATTTCGTGAACCCAAACATCATGAGCTATTTCAAGCGTCGTCTGGAACAAGCGCCGCGCGATGCCAATTTCGCGCTCGATTACGTCAAGGCACATGCCAACACGCCGAGCGAACGCGAAGCGGTCTGCAATGCGCTGATCTTCAAGACCAATGTGCTTTGGGTGCAGCTCGATGCGCTGTATCATGCTTACGTCGAGGGACATGTTCCGCCTGGAGCATTCGTACCCGGCAAGACTTGAAAAACAAGACCTGAAGGCAGATCGATGGCGTTGCGAAGCCGGCATATCAGTGTGAGCGAGACCAGCCGTCCGATGCTGCCGCGGCACGCCAAACTCAAGTTCGACGAGACCCGGCAGCGCTGGGTGATCCTCGCGCCGGAACGCGTGCTGGCTCCTGACGATATCGCGGTCGAGATTCTGCAGCTATGCGACAGCCAGCGCAGTGTGGCGCAGATGATCGACGAACTGGCCGGCAAATATGCGGCGCCGCGGGACGCCATCGGTGCCGATGTCATCGCCATGCTGCAGGATCTTGCCGACAAGGGATTTCTGGTTGAAGCGCGGGAGAAGGATGCATGAGTCCGACGCTCACCGATGCAACGCCTATCGCCGTCGATCCGAATGACGGACTGGCCATTCTCGAACAGCGCGGCTCGACCGCGGAGACGTTCGGCATTCCGCTCGCGGTGCTGGCGGAACTGACACACCGCTGTCCGCTGCAATGTCCCTACTGCTCCAATCCGGTCGAACTCGAACGCGCCAGCAACGAACTTACCACCGACGAGTGGAAGAAGGTTCTCACCGAACTGGCGCAAATCGGCGTGCTGCAGATTCACTTCTCTGGCGGCGAGCCGACGGCGCGCAAAGATCTGACCGAGCTGATCCAGCACGCGACCGACGTTGGACTCTATTCCAATCTGATTACCTCTGCCGTGCTGCTGACGCGCGACAAGCTCCAGGCTCTGGCAGATGCCGGGCTGTGCCATATCCAGATCAGCTTCCAGGGTAACGAACCGGTTGTCGCCGATCGCGTTGCCGGCATGAAGAATGCGCACGCGAAGAAGATCGAAGTGGCCGGCTGGGCGCGCGAGATGGATCTGCCCCTCACCGTCAACGCGGTAATGCACCGGCAGAACCTGCATCAATTGCCGGACATCATCCAGATGGCGGTCGATTTCGACGCCGACCGGCTCGAAGTCGCCAACGTGCAGTACTATGGCTGGGCACTGAAGAACCGCGCCGCGCTGATGCCGACACTAGAGCAGATCGAAGAAACCAGTCGGATCGTCGAAGAAGCCGAAGCACGGCTGAAAGGCATTCTCGCCATCGACTACGTCGTACCGGACTACTATGCACTGCGGCCGAAGAAGTGCATGGGCGGCTGGGGGCGGCAGTTCTTCAATATCTCGCCCACCGGCAAAATCCTGCCGTGCCATGCGGCGGAAACGATCACCGGGCTCGACTTCGAATCGGTGCGCAGCAATCATTCGATTGCCTGGATCTGGCAGAACTCCGACGCGTTCAACCGCTATCGCGGCACTGGCTGGATGCCGGAGCCTTGCCGGAGTTGCGAGTTCAAGGAAGTCGATTTCGGCGGCTGCCGCTGTCAGGCCTTCGCACTGACGGGCGACGCCGGCAATACAGACCCGGCCTGTACGCTGTCGCCGATGCATGAGCAGATTTTCAAGATGGCCGAAACCGAGGCATCCGGCGACGTCAATCGCTTCGTCTATCGCAATTTCAAGGGTGGCACCCTGGAAACGGATGCCGATCATGACGCCTGACGCCGGAAGCGGCACGACGTCCGGCGAACGTCACGATCCCTTCGCGCCATTGACGTCGCAAATGATGGCTGTCGGCGACGGCCACGAACTCTATGTCGAAACCGTCGGCCGCGACGGCGGATTTCCAGCGGTCTATCTGCATGGCGGACCCGGCAGCGGCTGCCAGCCCGATCATCGCAAGCTGTTCGACCCGCAACGATTCCATGCGGTGCTGTTCGATCAACGCGGCTGCGGCCGCAGTCGACCTAAAGGCAATCGCGACGCCAACACCACCGCGCATCTGGTTGCCGATATGGAGGCGATCCGCGAACGCCTCGGCTTCGAGCACTGGATGGTCGTCGGCGGGTCGTGGGGCGCGACGCTGGCATTGGCCTATGCCGAACAGCATCCGCAACGCGTCAGTGGCATCGTCCTGCGCGCGACGTTTCTCGGCACGCGCACTGAGCTGGAAGCCGCGTTCCTCGAAACGTTGCCGCGGTTCTACCCGGCATTGAACGACGACTTTCTCAGTATTCTCTCTCCGGACGCGCGGAAACACCCGTTGGACGAATACTGGCGGCTGATCCTCGATCCCGATCCGGCGATCCATGGGCCTGCCGCGCGGGCATGGCACGACACCGAACGAATTCTGTCCGAGCACGCGCCCAAGCAAACGCGGCTCGACCTTGCGTCGCTGCGCTCGACCCGCCCCCTGCCCTCGACGCCGTTCATGGAAGCGCATTATTTCCGGAACGGCTGCTTTCTGAAGTCTGATCAACTGATGCACGACGCCGACAAACTCGCGGGAATTTCGAGCATCATCGTGCAGGGCCGCTACGATCTGCTCTGCCCGCCGTCGACAGCACACGCGCTTGCAGCAGCATGGCCGACCGCCGAACTGCGAACCGTTGAGAGCGGCGGCCATTCGCTTTACGATCCGGGCGTGCGGGATGCCGTAGCCTTGGCAATCGCCGATCTCGCCGCCAAAAACTAGTCAGGGAGACGCGATCATGCCGATGGCCGGACAGGGCATGCTGCTGACCTCGATGGACGTCGACGCCGCGGACGAAGCGGACTTCAACCGCTGGTACGATCGCGAGCACATTGCCGAACGCGTTGCCATCGACGGCTTCCTCGAAGCCCGACGTTACATTGCCCACACAGGCACTCCCAAGTATCTGAGCCTCTATTCGACCGCGACGTTCGATGTGCTCGATAGTCCGGCCTACCGTACCGCCCTCGCCGGCCAGACTGCATGGTCGCAACAGAACATCGCCCGCTTTCGCAACATGATCCGCGCGGTCGCCCGGATCACCGAGAGCCACGGTCAGGGCCGCGGTGCCGCGCTCGGCATCATCCGCATCCGTCCGAAGCTAGAGCAAATCGACGCGCTACATCGAACACTGGTACCGCGCCTCGATCCAGGAGAACTTGACGGCATGATCTCCATGCATTTGCTCGAGAGCGATCCCGTGTTGTCGCGGTCGCTCACGGAGCCACCGGATCGTCCCAATCCAGGCGCCAGCGACTGGTTTGTATTGATCGACGGCACCGATGTCGGCCCGGTCTCTGCGGCCATGTCATTGCGGTTCGATCCGCAAGATTACCTGACTGCCGGACAAGCCGTTTCTTCGGGCATCTACCGGTTGATGTGGGATCTCGCAAAGTCCGACCTTTAGAAACTGCACCGCAGCATCACGAATGCTTTATGCTGCACTGCCGCAGGCACTTCCGGCCTTAACACTGAGACTAAATGTCCAGTGCGATCACCTAAAAATGCCTTTTCTCCCCGACCGGGTTATGTTGAATTGTTCCTATTCTAAGTCCATGATCTGGCTCAGATAGAACAAGAACGCAGCCAGCGTTCGGCAGAGAAAGACCGTGTGAGGGACCAACTTAAAAAAGTCTCCGCGCGGATTGGGATGGGAATGAAACCGACCGATATTTCGGCGCCCGACTACTTTCATAAAGTGGTCGACTGCCAATGGGCCTGCCCGGCGCATACGCCGGTTCCCGAATACATCAGGTTGATCGCCGCTGGCCGGTACAGCGACGCCTACATGATCAACTGGAAATCCAACGTCTTTCCCGGAATCCTGGGCCGTACCTGTGACCGCCCCTGCGAACCGGCTTGCCGACGCGTCCGCGTCGAAGAAGAGCCGGTTGCGATTTGCCGGCTCAAACGCGTCGCCGCCGATTACAAGGACGACGTCAAGAGCCGCATGCCGCAACCCGCGGTGGCGAAGAACGGCAAGCGCATCGCGCTGGTGGGCGCCGGCCCGGCTTCGCTGACCGTCGCGCGCGATCTCGCACCGCTGGGTTACACCTGCACCGTGTTCGACGGCGACAAGCGCGCCGGCGGCATGATGCGCACGCAGATTCCGAAATTCCGCCTGCCGGACAGCGTGATCGACGAAGAGACCAACTACATTCTCGATCTCGGCGTCGAGTTCAGGGGCGGCACCCGCATCGACAGCATGAAGGCGCTGCTGGCCGAGAATTACGACGCCATCGTCGTCGGCTCCGGTGCCCCGCGCGGACGCGATCTCGACATTCCCGGCCGCAAGGAAGCGGCTGCGAACATCCACATCGGCATCGATTGGCTCTCCAGCGTCTCGTTCGACCACATCCACACGATCGGCAAGCGCGTCATCGTGCTCGGCGGCGGCAATACCGCAATGGACTGCTGCCGCTCCGCGCGCCGCCTCGGCGGCGAGGACGTCAAGGTAGTGGTGCGGTCCGGCTTCGATGAAATGAAAGCGTCGCCCTGGGAAAAGGAAGACGCGGCGCGCGAAGGCATTCCGATCCACAATTTCCTCGTGCCGAAGGAATTTCTGCACGCAAACGGCAAGCTGACGGGCGTCACGTTCGAAAAGGTCAAGGCGGAATACGACGCCAAGGGCCGCCGCAAGCTGGTGCCCGCCGGCGAACCCGACGTTACCTTCGAATGCGACGACGTGCTGGTGGCCGTCGGCCAGGAGAATGCCTTCCCGTGGATCGAGCGCGACTCAGGCATTGCGTTTGACGAATGGGGCATGCCGGTGGTCGACAAGGTCACGTTCCAGTCGAGCAATCCTAAAGTCTTCTTCGGTGGCGATGCCGCGTTCGGCCCCAAGAACATCATCTGGGCAGTCGCTCATGGCCACGAGGTTGCGGTCTCGATCGACAAGATGCTCAGCGGCGAAGATATCGCGCAGCGTCCGCTGCCGGCGGTCACCGTCGTGAATCAGAAAATGGGCATTCACGAGTGGAGCTATAAAAACGAGATCATGAACGACGAGCGTTACGCGGTGCCGCACCGTGATAACGCCACCGCGCTCAGCAGCATCAAGGCCGAAGTCGAACTCGGCTTCGATGCCAAACTCGCACTGGCCGAAGCCGGGCGCTGCCTGAACTGCGATGTCGAGACGGTGTTCTCGGCGCCATTGTGCATCGAATGCGATGCCTGCGTCGACATCTGCCCGATGGACTGCATCACATTCACCAGCAACGGCGAGGAAGACGAGTTGCGGGAGCGGCTGCGCGCGCCCGCGCTCAATCATCACCAGGCAATCTATGTCGCGGATGGCCTGAAAACCGGACGCATCATGGCCAAGGACGAGGACGTCTGCCTGCATTGCGGGCTGTGCGCCGAGCGTTGCCCCACCGGCGCGTGGGACATGAACAAGTTCTATCTTGAAATGACCCACGCAGGCCCAGCATGCCGCTAACCGCCGTCAACGATTTCGTCATCCGCTTTGCCAACGTCAACGGCTCCGGCTCTGCCAGTGCAAACGAGATGTTCGCCCGCGCCATCATGCGGATGGGCATCCCGATGTCGCCGCGCAACGTATTCCCGTCGAACATACAGGGCCTGCCGACCTGGTACGAAGTCCGCGTCACCGAAGCAGGCCATCTCGGCGCGCGTGGCGGCACCGACATCATGGTGGCGATGAATCCGCAGACCTATAATGCCGACGTCGCCTCGGTCGAACCGGATGGCTATCTGGTGTACGACTCGACCCGTGCGATGCCGCCCGGCAAGCCGCGCACCGATATTCACCTGATCGGCATTCCGCTGACGGCGATCTGCAACAAGGAATACACCGATCCGCGCCAGCGCCAGTTGTTCAAGAACATCATCTGCATCGGCGCGCTGTCGGCGCTGCTCGATATGGATATTACCGAGCTCGAAAAGCTGGTGGGCGAGCAGTATCGCACCAAGGAAAAGCTGATTAAGCCGAACCTTCACGCGCTGCATCTCGGCCGCGCTTACGCCGAAGCCAATTTCAAGTGCCCGATCGGGCTGCGCCTGAAGCGTACCGACAAGGTCGGCGACCGGATTTTGATCGAGGGCAACGCTGCTGCGGCACTCGGCGCAGTCTATGGCGGTGCGACGGTCTGCGCCTGGTATCCAATCACGCCATCCTCGTCGCTCGCGGAGGGCTTTACCCGTTACTGCGCCAAGTTCCGCCACGATCCGGAGACCAAACAGGCGCGTTATGCCATCGTGCAGGCCGAGGACGAAATCGCCTCGATCGGCATGGTGATCGGCGCCGCGTGGAACGGCGCGCGTGCCTTCACCGCGACATCCGGCCCCGGCATCTCGCTGATGCAGGAGTTCTTCGGCTTCGCCTACTTTGCCGAAATCCCCGCGGTGATCTTCGACGTGCAACGCGCCGGTCCTTCGACCGGAATGCCGACCCGCACCCAGCAATGCGACCTGATCAACTGCGCCTATGCCTCGCACGGCGACACCAAGCATATTCTGCTGCTGCCGGAAGACGCCACCGAGTCGTTCGAATTCGGCGCCAGCGCCTTCGACTACGCCGACCGGCTGCAAACACCGGTGTTCGTCATGCTCGACCTCGATATCGGCATGAACCACCGCCTGTGCCGCCCGCTGCAATGGGACGACTCGAAGCAATACGACCGCGGCAAAGTGATCACCGCAGCCGAACTCGAAGCCGGCAAGGATTTCGGCCGCTATACCGATGTCGATGGCGACGCGATCCCCTACCGTACCTATCCCGGCACTCACCCCAGCAAGGGCAACTATTTCACGCGCGGCACCTCGCATGACGCGCGGGCGCGGTATTCCGAGGAAGGCGTCGACTACGTCGAGGGCATGCAGCGGCTGCTGCGCAAGCAGGAAACCGCCAAGAACATTCTGCCGAAACCTTTGCGCGACAACGCCGAGAAGCCGACCCGGTTCGGCGTCATCTATTACGGCTCGACCGCGCCTGCGATGCACGAGGCGGCGGAAATCCTCACCGCGCGCGGTCACATACTGGACCTGATGCGGGTGCGTGCCTTCCCGTTCCATCAGGATGTCGCGAGCTTCATCTCCGACCACGACTTCGTGTTCGTCGTCGAACAGAACCGCGATGCGCAGATGCGTTCGCTGATCGTCAACGAACTCGACATCGATCCGGTTCGGCTGGTGCCGATCCTGCATTACGACGGTACGTCGATTACCGCCCGCTTCATCTCGGGCGCCATCGGCGACCGTCTCGACGCATTGAAAGTCACGCCGCTGCGAAAGGCGATGTCATGACCTATCTGACCAAGCCGAAATTCCATCACCCCTCGCTGCCGAAGAACGAACTCGGCTTCACCCGGCGCGATTACGAGGCGGCGACGTCGACATTGTGCGCCGGCTGCGGCCACGATTCGATTTCGGCGGCGATCATCGAAGCGTCGTTCGAAATGGCGATCGAGCCGCATCGCGTCGCCAAGATTTCCGGCATCGGCTGCTCGTCGAAAACGCCGACCTATTTCCTCGGCGCCTCGCACGGCTTCAATTCAGTTCACGGCCGCATGCCATCGGTGCTGACCGGGGCTAACCTCGCCAACCGCGAGCTGATCTATCTCGGCATTTCCGGCGACGGGGATTCCGCCTCGATCGGCTTCGGCCAGTTCGCTCACGCGCTGCGCCGCGGCGTCAACATGGTCTATATCGTCGAGAACAATGGTGTTTACGGCCTGACCAAGGGTCAGTTCTCGGCGACGGCCGACCGCGGATCGAAATCCAAGAAAGGCGCCGTCAACACCGACAATGCCATCGATCTAGTGGCCATGGCGCTGCAACTCGGCGCGACCTTCGTCGCGCGCAGCTTCTCGGGCGACAAGGCCCAGCTCGTGCCCATCATCAAGGCCGCCATCGCGCATCGCGGCGCGGCCTTCATTGACGTGATCTCGCCCTGCATCGCGTTCAACAATCACGCCGGGTCGACCAAGAGCCTCGATTACGTCCGCGAACACAATGAAGCGGTCAATTCGCTCGATGTCATGCTTGGCCGCGCGCCGATCACCGTGGACTACGAGCCGGGCAAGGTGGTTGCGGTGACCCAGCACGACGGCACGGTGCTCAACCTGCGCAAGCTGAACAACGATTATGATCCCAGTGACCGGCTGGCAGCGATGACATTTTTGCAAAAGCATGCGTCGCTCGGACAGATCGTCACCGGCCTGCTGTATGTCGATCCGGAGGCCGACGACCTGCACGGCCATTTCGACACCGTCGAGTTGCCGCTCAATCAGCTCGACGAAGCTGCGCTGTGCCCCGGCTCCGCGGCGCTCCACAAGCTGAATGCCAGCCTGCGGTAACCGCAGGCCGCGGGTTTGAAGCTCAACTGCGTTCCCCGAACGCGGCAGTCATCTATTGTCAATTGCCGAGCGCAATGGCGACTACACGATTTTGCGATGCAAAGTCGCTCATCGTAGCGGGAACCCTTTAGCTTCCCGCACGTAAACACCTCACAAGTCATCATGTTGACCTGTCCGGGACGATGTCCCCGCGAGTTTGCCTGCCCGGGCCTCGCCGGACCGACACAGGACGGTTGACAAACTTCGGCCTTACGCGGAACCAATGATGGAACCCGCCCTCCTCCTCTGAACCGAACAAGGCATCATGAACCCCGTCAAAGCATTGCAAAAGCACGGTCAGGCCGTCTGGCTCGACTTTCTCGCCCGCGGTTTCGTTGCAAAGGGCGATCTGAAAAAACTGATCGATGAGGATGGGGTGCGCGGCGTCACGTCGAACCCCGCGATCTTCGAAAAGGCCATCGGCAGTTCCGACGAATATGACGGCGCCATCGCCAAGGCGCTGAAGCAGGCAGATCGGCCGGTCACGGCCCTGTTTGAATCGCTCGCGGTGGAGGACATCCAGCACGCCGCCGACGTGCTGCGTCCGGTCTATAACGAACTGAAGGGCGCCGACGGCTTCGTCAGCCTCGAAGTCTCGCCCTATCTGGCGACGGATACCAAAGGCACGATCGCCGAGGCCGAACGGCTGTGGCATGAAGTCGACCGCAAGAATTTGATGATCAAGGTGCCCGCGACGCCGGAAGGCCTGCCCGCGATCCGGCATCTGACTGCGCAGGGGATCAGCGTCAACATCACGTTGCTCTTTTCGCAAAAGGTCTACGAGGAAGTCGCCGAGGCCTACATCGCGGGCCTGGAGGAATACGTCGGCAAGGGCGGCGATCCTTCGCATGTCGCCAGCGTCGCCAGCTTTTTCGTCAGCCGCATCGACAGTGCCGTCGACAAGGAGCTCGACGACAGGATCGCGAAGGCTAACGATCCGGCCGAGAAGGCCCGGTTGCAAGGGCTGAAAGGCAAGATCGCGATCGCCAATGCCAAGATGGCCTATCAGCACTACAGGAAAGCCTTCGCGGATGAACGCTGGAAGAAGCTCGCCGCCAAGGGTGCACGGCCGCAGCGGTTGTTGTGGGCCTCGACCGGAACGAAAAACAAGGACTACAGCGACGTGCTGTATGTCGAGGAGTTGATCGGACCGGATACGGTCAACACCGTGCCGCCCGCGACGCTCGATGCCTTCCGCGATCACGGCAAGCTGCGTGACAGTCTGGAGGAGGATGTTTCAGGCGCACAGCACGTGCTTGCCGATCTCGGCAAGGCCGGAATCTCGCTCGACAAGATCACCACCCAACTCGTCAAAGAAGGCGTGCAGTTGTTCGCCGATGCCTTCGACAAGCTGCTTGGCGCCGTGGCGCATAAGCGCGCCGCGATCCTGGGCGCTGAGATCGATCAGCAGAAATTGATTCCCGGCGACAAGCTCGCCAAGGCGGTGAAGGACGCCACCGAAGAGTGGCGATCCGCCGGCACCATTCGCCGGCTCTGGCAGCACGACAAGTCGGTGTGGACCAACAGCGACGAAGACAAATGGCTCGGCTGGCTCCATAGCGCCGAGGCCGAACGAAAGAAGCTCGCCGACTACACCGACTTCTCGTCGTGGGTGAAAGGCCAGGGCTTCACGGACGCCGTCGTGCTCGGCATGGGCGGCTCCAGCCTCGGTCCCGAGGTGCTGGCGAAGACCTTCCGCAAGCGCCCCGGATTTCCGAAACTGCATGTGCTGGATTCCACGGACCCTGCGCAGGTCGCCGGGATGGAACATACCGTCGATATTGCGAAAACGCTTTTCATCGTCTCCAGCAAATCCGGAGGCACGACCGAACCGAACGCCTTGAAGGATTATTTCTTCGGCCGTGTGCAGGACAAGATCGGGCAGGACAAGGCCGGCAACCACTTCGTTGCAGTCACCGATCCGGGATCGTCGCTGGAGAAGGTGGCGAAAGCCCAGAACTTTGCGCGTATCTTCTACGGCGATCCATCGATCGGCGGCCGCTATTCGGTACTGTCGCCGTTCGGTCTGGTACCGGCCGCCGCGGCAGGCCTCAACATTGCCCACCTGCTTGATCTGACGCTGGCAATGGTCCGCTCGTGCGGGCCCGATGTCCCGCCGCAGGAAAATCCGGGCGTGCAACTCGGCCTGATGCTCGGCTTCGCAGGTCGCGAAGGACGGGACAAGGTGACGATCCTGTCATCGAAAGCGGTCGCTGACTTCGGCGCGTGGGCGGAGCAATT
This sequence comes from Xanthobacteraceae bacterium, assembly GCA_024508855.1. Taxonomy (GTDB): domain Bacteria; phylum Pseudomonadota; class Alphaproteobacteria; order Rhizobiales; family Xanthobacteraceae; genus 62-47. The sequence goes on along the minus strand of JANINJ010000078.1, from coordinate 35,237 downwards.
GATTGCAGAGTCCACCGGCAAGGACGGCAAAGGCCTGATCCCCATCGACGGCGAACCGCTCAGCGTGCCCGCCGTATACGGCAACGATCGCGTGTTTATCGAGCTGCGAACCGAGGCCGAGACCGACAAGGCGCACGATGACAAGCTGGCGGCGCTCGAAAAAGCCGGGCATCCGGTCGCGCGTATCGTATTGAAGGCTGCCGATCACATCGGGCAGGAATTCTTCCGGTTCGAAATGGCGACCGCCGTTGCGGGCGCGATCCTTGGGATCAATCCGTTCGATCAGCCCGACGTCGAGGCTGCCAAGATCAAGACGCGAGAACTGACCGGCGCGTTCGAGAAGTCGGGCAAGTTGCCCGACGAGAAGCCGGTCGTATCCACCGGCGACGTCGCGATCTACACCGATAGCCACAACAGCGAGGCGCTGCGCAAGGCCGGCGCCAACGGCGATCTGGGATCGTGGCTGAAGGCGCACTTCTCCCGCATCAAGCCGCACGACTATGTCGCACTGCTGGCCTACATCGACCACAACGAAGCGCATATCGATACGCTTCAGCATGCGCGACTTGCCATTCGCGACCGACGACGCGTTGCCACCTGTGCCGAGTTTGGGCCGAGATTCCTGCACTCCACCGGGCAAGCCTACAAAGGCGGCCCGGACAGCGGGGTGTTTCTGCAGATCACCGCCGACGACGCCAAGGACCTGCCGATTCCCGGGCAAACCGCAAGCTTTGGCATCATCAAGGCTGCACAGGCCCGTGGCGATTTCGACGTGTTGACCGAACGAGGCCGCCGGGCGCTGCGCATTCATCTCAAGGGGGATATCAAGGCTGGATTGGCCAAGCTGGACGCCGCCATCGTTGCCGCCCTGAACTGAAGGAACTGTCAATGCAGATTGGGATGGTCGGCCTTGGCCGCATGGGCGCAAATATCGTCCGCCGGTTGATGAAGGATGGTGGCCATCAGGCCGTCGTCTACGACAAAAATCACAAGGCCGTCGCCGAGTTGGCCGGCGAAGGTGCAACAGGAGCAACCTCACTCGAGGACCTCGTCAAGAAACTCAAAGCGCCGCGTGCGGTCTGGATAATGTTGCCGGCCGGCGCAATCACCGAATCCACCATCGAAACGCTGGCGACGCTGCTCGCCCCCGGCGATGTCATCATCGATGGCGGCAACACCTTCTGGCAGGACGACGTACGCCGCGGCAAAACCCTCGCGGCCAGGAAAATCGACTATGTCGATGTCGGCACCAGCGGCGGCGTGTGGGGACTCGAGCGCGGCTACTGCATGATGATCGGCGGCGACAACGCCGTGGTCGAACGGCTCGATCCCATCTTCGCGACCATGGCGCCGGGGTTGGGCGACATTCCGCGCACGCCGGGACGCGAGGGCCGCAACCCGCGCGTCGAGCAGGGCTACATTCACACCGGCCCCATCGGCTCCGGTCATTTCGTCAAGATGGTCCACAACGGCATCGAATACGGACTGATGCAGGCCTATGCCGAAGGTTTCGACATCCTGAAAAATGCCAATACCGACGCGTTGCCGGCGGATCATCGCTTCGATCTCGACATTGCCGACATCGCCGAAGTCTGGCGGCGCGGCAGCGTCATTCCATCCTGGCTGCTCGATCTCACGGCATCGGCGCTGGCCGGTAATCACACGCTCGATCAATATTCGGGTTTTGTCGAGGATTCCGGCGAAGGCCGCTGGACGATCAACGCCGCGATCAACGAAGCGGTGCCGGCGGAGGTCCTCACCGCGGCACTGTTCGCGCGGTTTCGATCCCGCAAGGATCATACTTTCGCGGAGAAGATCCTGTCAGCCATGCGCGCCGGCTTTGGAGGGCACAAAGAGCCGCAAGGAAAACGTTAAGGAAAACATTGATGACGTCCAACGGTGCCTCGCGGCAGATCAAACCGGATCCCTGCAGCTTCATCATCTTCGGCGTAACCGGCGATCTGGCCCATCGCCTGGTGATTCCGGCGCTTTACAACCTCGCGCAGTCGAAATTGTTGCCGGATGAATTCTGCATCGTCGGCATTACCCGGCACAAGATGGCCGACACCGAGTTGCGCGAAAGCCTGATGAAGGGCTTGCGAAAGTTCGCGACCCGTCCGGTCGACGAGGCGATCGCCAATCGCCTGCTCGGCTGTCTGAGTTGCATCGATGCCGATCCATCCGATCCCGGCTCGTTCGATCGCATGGCGACACAGCTCGAAGCCCTGGAAAAGAGCAGGAAAACCGCGGGCAATCGTCTCTTCTACATGGCAACGCCGCCGTCGGCATTTGCGCCGATCAGCCAGCAACTGGGCCGCGTCGGCTTGTTGCGCGAAGACAATGGGTATTGGCGCCGGCTGGTGATCGAGAAACCGTTCGGGACCGATCTCGCCTCCGCAAGGGCCCTCAATCACGAACTGCTCAAGGTCGCCGACGAGCATCAGCTTTATCGCATCGATCATTACCTCGGCAAAGAAACGGTGCAGAACATTCTGGTGCTGCGATTTGCCAACGGCATGTTCGAGCCGATCTGGAATCGCAACCATATCGACCACGTGCAGATCACCGTGGATGAAAAGCTCGGCGTCGGCCATCGCGGCAGCTTTTACGACGCGACCGGCGCGTTGCGCGACATGGTGCCCAACCACCTATTCCAGCTCTTGTCGCTGGTGGCGATGGAGCCGCCTGCCCGTTTCGATGCGCATGCCGTGCGCTCCGAAAAAGCCGAAGTCCTCGCGGCGATACAAACCCAGAGCGAGGAAGAGGCCTTGCGCAATTCCGTGCGCGGCCAGTATCTCGCCGGGCGCATCGGCGATACCGACATCGAGGACTATCGCAAGACCAAGGATGTCAGGCCGGAAAGCCCGATCGAGACCTATGCCGCCCTGAAGCTGACGATCGACAACTGGCGCTGGGCCGGCGTGCCGTTTTATCTTCGCACCGGCAAGGCCCTCGCCGCCAAGCGGACAGAGGTGGCGATCAAGTTCAAGCAGGCGCCGTTCGCGATGTTCCGCGACACGCCGGTCGACCGATTGTCGCAGAATTATTTCGTCATCGGCATCGAGCCCGCCGAGGGCATTACGCTGCAATTCAACACCAAGGTCCCCGGCCCCGCCATTGCCATCGACGGCGTCGAGATGAAATTCCTTTACAAGGATTACTTCAAGGTCGAGCCCAGCACCGGCTACGAGACGCTGATTTACGACTGCATGATCGGCGACAATATTCTGTTTCAGCGTGCCGACAGTGTGGAAGCCGGCTGGCAAGCCGTGCAGCCGTTCCTCGACGTCTGGAAAAATCTCGGCGCCGAAGGCCTGGAATATTATCAAGCCGGCAGCGACGGGCCCGAAGGCAGCGCTGCACTGCTGATTCGGGACGGCCGCAACTGGCGCAAGCCGAGTTGATCGATGATGGGCGACAAGCGCGACATCGTTGAAGTCTCCGATGCCGAAGCCCTCGCGGACGCCGCCGCGCAACGTCTGCTTGCCTGCATCGAGGCACAACCAGACCGCACGGCGATTTGCCTGACCGGCGGATCGAGTCCGAAGCGGCTATACCAGCTGCTTGCCGAGGAACCTTACCGTGGCCGGATTCCCTGGCCGCGGGTGCATTGGTTCATCGGCGACGACCGATTCGTTTCGCTGGACGATCCACTCAGCAACATGGGGATGGCGAAGCGCGCCTTTCTCGACCGCTGCGCGCCGCCCGACCGCGTCCATCCCATGCCTGTCGACGCTGCCACGCCGGAGGCCGGCGCAGAGCGTTATGCGGCGGCGCTCAAGACGTTCTATGGCGCGGACCATCTTAATCCCGCGAAACCGCTATTCGATCTCGTGTTGATGGGCATCGGTCCTGACGGCCATACGGCGTCGCTATTTCCCGGCTATCCGGCGATCGAGGAAACCAGCCGCTGGGTCGTCGGCGTCGAACAGGCTCACGTCGCTCCGTTTGTGCCACGCATCACGCTGACATTGCCCACCCTCGCGGCTTGCGACGAAATGCTGTTCCTCGTCAGCGGCCACGACAAGCGTGCGATCCTCACGCGGGTACTGGAAGATCCGACGCTGCCGGCGGCCCGGGCACGTTCGCGGAACAAAACCACGTTCCTGGTCGACGCCGCCGCCATGCCAGAGCGAAAGCATGCCTGACAATCGATTCGACCGCATGCTCTCAGCCCTGGTCGTGATGGGCGTATCCGGCTCAGGTAAAAGCACGATCGCTGCATCGCTCGCCGAGCGGCTGGATTGGCAATACAAGGACGGCGACATGTTCCATCCCCGCAGCAACGTCGAGAAGATGAGCGCCGGCCAGCCTCTCACCGACGACGATCGCCGCCCCTGGCTTCAGGCGATCGCCGACGAGATCGATCGGGTTGCGCGCGCCAGCGGCCACATCGTCGTCGCCTGCTCCGCACTCAAACGCTCCTATCGGAACATCCTGATCCACGGCCGTAACGACGTGGCATTCATCTATCTTGACGGCACACACGAACTGATCGCCGAACGTCTGGGGCAGCGAAAAGGGCACTTCATGCCGCCCGGATTGCTGGACAGTCAGTTCAAGACCCTGGAAATCCCAACCACGGAGGAGAATGCCATCGTAGTCTCCATCGACGCACCGGTCGCCGCAATCGTCGACGATATCGTCACCAAACTCGATGTCCGTCGCAAACTGGGGAACACCGGATCATGAGCCGTATCGCGATGGTGGTCTCGGATGTCGATGGCACGCTTGTCACGCCCGACAAGCAACTGACGGATGCCGCCCGGTGCGCGGTTGCCCGGCTTCATACCGCGGGCATCGGCTTCACAATCACCAGCAGCCGGCCGCCATTCGGCATGGCCATGCTGTTGGAGCCGCTCGCAATTGCCCTGCCGATCGGCCCCTTCAACGGCAGTTCGGTCGTGGATCCTCACCTTCACGTCATCACGCAGCATACCATTCCAGCCGAAGCAGCCAGGCAGGCAATTGCACTGCTTTCGGAATTCGGCGTCGACATATGGTTCTTCACAAACGAGCAATGGCTGATCACGAGGGACGATGGAAAGTACGTCCCGCACGAGCAATCCACCATCAGGTTCAGCCCGACCGTCGTTTCAGATTTTGAAGAGTATCTTTCAAGCGGGTGCAAGATTGTCGGTGCCAGCGCCGATTTCGACCGGCTGAAGCAATGCGAAACGGCGATGCAGGCTAAGCTCGGCCAGCAGGCCTCGGTCGCACGATCCCAAGGTTATTATCTCGACATCACGCCGCCCGGTCAGAACAAGGGCGTCTTTGTCGACCTGATGGCGAAGCGATGCGGAGTACCACAGTCCGCCATCGCAACCATCGGCGACATGACCAACGATGTTCCGATGTTCAAGACAAGCGGCCTATCCATCGCCATGGGCAATGCGACGCCGGAGGTCAAGGCTCAGGCCACGCACGTCACTGCCTCAAACGAGCAGGACGGATTCGCCAAAGCGGTGGAAATGATTCTCGATATGAATGGCGGCAGCTAGGCCAGTTACCGCGCCAACTCCAAAATCATTTCGCTCGCTGAACCGCGGGCTTTTCGGCAGGTGCCTTGGCGCTGCTCAGGTTATGGGCGGTGTTGATCAACGCGATATGGGTGAGCGCCTGCGGAAAGTTACCGGTCTGGCGTCGCGCACCGGAGTCGTATTCTTCCGCCAGCAAACCGAGATCGTTGGCCACGGCAGCCACTCGATCGAACAGCCGCTCGGCCTTTTCAATCTTGCCGGCCAGCACATGAGCATCCGCAAGCCACAATGTGCATGCCAGAAACGCCCCCTCAATCGGCTCCTTCTCTTCGGTGATCCGGCGAGGGTCATGCCGCAGGACGAAACCATCGCGCATCAGATATTTTTCGACGGCCGCGATAGTGCCTTCAACGCGCGGGTCGGATGGCGGCAGGAACCCGACAGACGGCAGCAGAAGAATACTGGCGTCCAGCACATCGGCACCGTACGACTCCACAAATGCATTTTGTTTCTTGTCGAAGCCTTTTTCGCAAATGTCGCGATGTATGGTCTCGCGCAGCGCCTTCCAATGATCGAGCGGCGCCTTCAGTTTAAATTTCTCGGCGCTCTTGATGGCTCGATCGAACGCAACCCACGTCATGACCTTCGATGAGACGTAGTGCTTGCCTGGGCCGCGGACCTCCCAGATGCCGCTGTCCGGCTTATTCCAGATCTTGGCGAGATGTTTCAGAAACTGGCATTCCATTGCCCAGCTTCCGTCATCCAGCTTGAGTTTGGCCACCCTCGATTGATGAAAGACGTCCAGCAGTTCGCCGTAAACGTCGAGCTGGAGTTGCGCGTGCGCGGCGTTGCCAATTCGGACCGGTTGCGCGCCTTCGTAACCCGGCAGCCAGTCCGCCTCCCATTCGATCAGCCGCCGCTGGCCGAGAATTCCGTACATGATCTGCATGTTGGCCGGCGCGCCAGCCACGGAGCGCAGCAGCCAGTTGTGCCACGCCAATGCTTCTTCGTGATAACCGCTGTTCATCAGTGCGAGCAGCGTAAAGGTCGCATCCCGCAGCCAACAGAAGCGGTAGTCCCAGTTGCGGCTGCCTCCGAGCTTTTCCGGAAGCGATGTGGTGGGAGCAGCGACGATGCCGCCGGTCGGGGCATAGGTTAGCGCCTTCAATGTGACCAGCGACCGTATCACGATATCGCGATGAACGCCGTCATACGTACAGCGGCTGACCCATTCGCCCCAGAACGTTTCGGTATCCAACAACGCTCGCTCCGGATCGATGGGAGCAGGAATTTCCAAATGGGACCGGCCGTAGGTCAATACGAATGGGATCGTTTCACCGGCGCTTACATCGAAATCCGCGACCGTCGTCATGTCTTCGCCGCGAAGCTTGACCGGCGTACGCAGCACCGTCATGTCCGGCCCGGCGATCGCGAGCAAATCGCCGTTAGGTGCGCGCTTGACCCACGGGATATCGGCACCGAATCCGAAGCGGAGGATCAACTCCATCCGCATGGCGACACGCCCACGATCGCCACGCACAAGCCTCACGATATCGGATGCATTGCCGCGAGGCGGCATGAAGTCGATGACGGTAACGGTTCCGTCCGCCGTCTCGAATTGCGTTTCCAGAATCAACGTATCGCCGCGGTATCGTCGCGTTATCTTTGCCTCGGACGACGGGGCGATTTTCCAACGGCCATGTTTCTCGTCGCCGAGCAGTGCGGCAAAGCAGGCTTCGGAATCGAACGCCGGCCAGCACATCCAGTCAATCGACCCGTCCCGTCCCACCAGCGCGGCTGTTTCGCAATCCCCAATGAGGCCGTAATCTTCAATCTTGCTCGACAATGTATTCTCTCTTTTCAGCCTTGATGACTTGTACCGCTATCGATGTCCCCGCTCGCTCAATAAAATCAGGCCATATGCCCTCCCCGATGCTCGCTGACGGCATTCTTCAGTGCGGCAACATCGAACGCCTCCGCGAGTCGCGAAACCTCCACGTCGAACCGCCGGCGCCAGTTCGGGTGCTCGTTGACCGTCCCGGGAATGTTGGGCTGGTCCGCAACGCCCAGCAGATCCTCCAGCGAAATCGCCAGCAGCCGCGATCTGGTTCGAGCAAGGAACGCCAGGACCGCGAAAAAATCATCGCGCTCGATGGCATTATGACGCAATACGTCGGCCAACATCCGCCACGCATGGTGCCGGGCGTCATCGCTCTCGCCCGGATCGAGGCCAAGCGAGCGTTTCAGGTTCAGATCGCCGGCGCTACGCCATCCGGCAAACGTCGCAAGGTCATGGGTATTGAACGTCACCAGCGCGTTCGCCGCATAGTGGTCGCTGGTGCAAAAATTGCCGTGATGGTCCCGCTCGAACATCATCACGCGATACGACCAGATCCCCCATTCCGCGATCTCTTCGCGAAAACGCTCGGGCACCGTGCCAAGGTCCTCTCCGATCACCACGCAATCCTGAGCCACGCTCTCCAACGCGGTGATGGCCAGCAGCGACTGAAACGGCATCCGCACATACGCACCGTCCCTCGCGCCAAAGCCGTGCGGCACCAGATAAAGCCGCTTGAAGCCGAGGATGTGATCCAACCGGACCGCGCCCGCGTGGCGCATCGCCGCGCGTAACATCTCGCGAAACGGGGTGAAGGACCGTGCTTCCAGGCCCGCGGCGTTGAAGCCAGCCAGCCCCCAGTTCTGCCCTGCCGTATTCAATTGATCCGGCGGCGCACCGACCGAAAGCGTCCGCGAGATCGCGACCTGTTCATTCCACGCATCGAAACCGTCAGCCTGAACGCCAACCGCAACGTCGAGATAGAGCCCGATCTTCATCCCGAGCTGAATCGCGCGCGCCCGACATTCGCTCAACTGCGCATCGGCCACCCATTGCACGAATTCGACAAACTCGATTTCGTTGACAGCATCTCCGGCACGAAGTTCCTCGCACGAAGCATCGTCCGGCTTCTGCCATTGCCCCGGCCACTGCCACCACGGCACCTTGAATTGACAGCGAAGAACTTCGAAACACGCAAATCGCGATAGCAACTCCCCGCGCTCGGCCCGAAATGCATCGAATGCCACACGACGCGCCGCATCCGGAGCGGATTTGAACCGATCAAAGGCAACGCGGAGCGCGCGCCACTTCAGGTCCGCAACCGTGACGTAGTCGACCAGAGGGCTGCGCCGCGCACGGGCGAGCGCTTCCTGATCGTCCGCACTCAGACCGCCTGAAAATTCCGGAATCCTGTCGATATCGATGTAAAGCGGATTGAGAAACAACCGGCTGTTCGGCGAATAAGGACTGCAGTCGGCGGGGCGCTCCGGAAACAATGCATGCAACGGATTGAGGCCGACACCGTCGCCGCCCCAACTCGCGGTCAGTTCAATCAACTGCATGAGGTCGGTGAAGTCGCCGATTCCCCAGTTGCGGGCGGACCTGATGCCGTAGAGCTGGACCGCCAGAATCCACGACCGCTCGAAATGACCTTGAAAGGCCTTGGCGGGAGCCACAATCAACGGCACGTGCTCACGATGCAATGACGAAAGCTCGGTGAGTTGCAACTGATAGACGCCGGTCGGAAGATCAGCCGGCCACCTCACCAGTCGCTCGTCCGCCGCGCCTTCGGCCACGATCGCCTCGCCATCGAGGATTTTCCATTGAATGGGTGGTGCAGCAGTCGGAGCCAACTTCGTTGCCGTGGGCTCACCAATCCGGACGATAACCGGCTGTTCCACCAGCCTGCCGGTGGCGGCTTGCGGAATGGCGGCAATCAGGTTTGCGAGAGCGACTGGATCGATGTCGTGTTTCCGGCCCTGGCCGTCAAAAAAGCCGACGTCGATTCCAAGTTCCGCAGCTTTCGCAACAAGATCCATCTCAAGTGCCGCTTGCTCGCAACATGCGCTTGCCGCGAAATTTCTCAAGTCAAATAACGGGATAGCGGACATTAACGAACAGACCGCGATCGGGTTCCATTGGAACTTTTGCAGTCGCAAGGGCTTGATATAGCGCCCGTACGATGGAGCGTCCGGGCCTCGGTCTTGGACCGTGGGGCCTCCTCCTATCCGAGCGTTGCCGTAGTGAACAAATCAGCCAGATCCGTTGGAAACATTGCCGCCAGCGGAACCTTTCACATCGAGGACATCTATCCGTCGCTCAACGACGGACGCTTTCCCATCAAGCGAATCGTGGGCGAACCCATCGACGTGTGGGCCGACATCTTCCGAGACGGCCACGATGTGATCGCCGCGGCGCTGATCTGGCGCCGCGAGCAGGACAGCGAATGGCAACGCACGCCCATGCGTCATCACGGCAACGACCGCTGGACCGCCTCCTTTGTGCCGCAGCAATTGGGACGCCACTACTACGCCATCGAGGCGTGGACGGATGAATTCGCCACGTGGCGACACGGCACCGAATTGAAGCAGAAGGCCGGACAGGACCTCACCCTCGATGCGCTCGAGGGCGCCGCACTGATGACCAAGGCGCAGGCCGGCGGATCGGAAGCTGCGACCGTCATCCTGCGGCAATGCGAACAGTATCTGCAAACCGGGGACATCGCGCCCCTGCTATCGCCCGAGCTGCAACCTGCGATGGCGGAAAGCCAGCATCGCCCCGATCTTACCCGATCGCAGATTTTTCCTCTCGTCGTCGACCGGCATCTGGCGCGCGCCGGTGCCTGGTATGAAATGGTGCCGCGCAGCCAAGGAAAGGACCCGGCAAAGCATGGCACCTTCCAGGATTGCATCGCGCGATTGCCCGATATCGCCGCGATGGGGTTCGACGTGGTCTATTTCACGCCGATCCATCCCATCGGCCAGACCAATCGCAAGGGCCGCAATAACTCGCTGACCTCCGTCGCAGGCGATCCGGGCAGCCCTTACGCGATTGGGGCTGCAGAGGGTGGGCACGACGCCGTGCATCCCGAACTTGGGTCGCTCGAGGATTTCCGCGCCTTCGTCGCGGCTGCACAGAAGCTCGATATCGAGGTCGCACTCGATATCGCGGTTCAATGTTCGCCGGACCACCCGTGGCTGCAGCAGCATCCGGACTGGTTCAAGCGGCGGCCCGACGGGTCCATGAAGTACGCCGAAAATCCTCCGAAGAAATACGAGGACATCGTCAATCCGGATTTCAACGGCGCCGATGTTGGATCGCTATGGAACGCGTTGCGCGATGTACTGCTGTTCTGGGTCGACCAGGGCGTTCGCATTTTTCGAATCGACAATCCGCACACCAAACCGCTGCCATTCTGGGAATGGGCGATCCGCGAGGTTCAAAGCCGCGATCCCCGCGTGATCTTCCTGGCCGAAGCATTCACCCGGCCGAAGGTGATGAAAGGCCTCGCCAAGCTCGGCTTCACGCAATCCTACACTTATTTCACCTGGCGCACGGGAAAATGGGAGATGGAGGAATATCTGCGCGAACTCACCGGCTATCCGGAGCGCGATTTCTATCGCCCGAATTTCTTCGTCAGCACGCCGGATATCCTGCCCTATCATCTACAAAGCGGCGAGCCGTGGATGTTCAAATCCCGCCTGGTCCTGGCTGCAGCATTGTCGGGCAATTACGGCATCTACAACGGCTTCGAACTGCTGGAGCATGAGGCCATTCCGGGAAAAGAAGAATATCTCAACTCCGAAAAATACGAGATCAAGGTACGAAACTGGGATCAACCCGGCAACATCAAACCCTATATCCGCGACCTCAATCTTGCCCGGCGTACCAATCCCGCGCTGCTGCAGACCAGTAATCTGCGCTTCGTGCAGATCGACGATGCCAATGTGACCGGTTTCGTGAAAGAATCCGTCGATGGCACCAACACGGTCGCCGTCGCGATCGCATTGTCGCGCGAGCCGCACGAATTCTGGTTTCCGCTTTCGGATATTCAGGTGAACGTCGGTAACGAGCGCCGACAGGTCCTTGCCGTCGAGAATATCATCACCGGCGAACGTCTCCCCGTCGAGTGGGGCGGCATTCGCCTGCGCATCGATCCAGTGCGGGATCCCGCCTTGTTGTTTCGTTGCATGGCTTGAGGGGTCCGCTCATGAATGTCATGCGACCGGTCGGCGCTACCAAGTCCGAAACGAAAACGATCAACAACGACGAGCTCTGGTATAAGGACGCGATCATTTACCAGTTGCACGTCAAGGCGTTTTCCGACAGCAACAACGACGGCATCGGTGATTTTGCCGGACTGACCGAAAAGCTGGACTATCTGCAAGAGCTCGGCGTCACCGTGCTCTGGCTGATGCCGTTCTATCCGTCGCCCGGCCGGGATGACGGATACGACATCGCCGATTACGGTTCGATCAGTCCCGACTACGGCACCATGAAGGACTTCCGCCGCTTCATCGCGGAAGCAAAACGACGCGGCCTGCGTGTCATTACCGAGCTAGTCGTCAACCACACCTCGGACCAGCACAATTGGTTCAAGCGCGCGCGGCGCAGCCCGGCAGGTTCGAGCGCACGTAACTGGTACGTCTGGAGCGATACCGACCAGAAATATCAAGGCACCCGGATCATCTTCACGGATACCGAGAAGTCGAACTGGGCCTGGGATAACGAGGCCAAGGCCTATTACTGGCACCGCTTCTTTTCGCATCAGCCGGATCTGAATTTCGACAATCCGCGCGTGGTCAGCGCGGTCGTGCAAGTCATGAAGCGATGGCTCGATGCCGGCGTCGACGGTTTCCGGTTGGATGCGATCCCCTATATCTGCGAGCGTGACGGCACCAACAACGAAAATCTTCCCGAGACTCACGCCATCATCAAGCGGCTGCGCGCCGAGATGGATGCTTACGCGCCCGGAAAGGTGCTGCTGGCGGAAGCCAATCAATGGCCGGAAGATGTGCAGGAATATTTCGGCGACGGCGACGAATGCCACATGGCCTATCACTTCCCGCTGATGCCGCGCATCTACATGGCCATCGCGCAGGAAGACCGCTTCCCGATCACCGATATCTTGCGACAGACGCCGGATATCCCGGCCAATTGTCAATGGGCCATGTTCTTGCGCAACCACGACGAGCTGACGCTCGAAATGGTGACAGACGTCGAGCGCGATTACCTTTGGTCAACCTATGCCAACGACCCGCGCGCGCGCATCAATGTCGGTATCCGCCGCAGGCTGGCGCCGCTGATGGACAACGACCGGCGCAAGATCGAGCTGATGAATTCCTTGCTGATGTCGTTTCCCGGAACGCCGATCATTTATTACGGCGATGAAATCGGCATGGGCGACAACATCTATCTCGGCGACCGCAACGGCGTCCGGACGCCGATGCAGTGGACGCCGGACCGCAACGGCGGGTTCTCGCGCAGCGACCCGGCACGGCTCTATGCACCGACAATCATGGATCCGGTCTACGGCTATGAGTCCGTCAATGTCGAAGCGCAGTCGCGAAGCTTGTCATCGCTTCTCAGCGCCACGAAGCGGTTGATCACAGTCCGCAAATCGACCCCGGCGTTCGGCCGCGGAACCATGACCTTCATCCGATCGAGCAATCGCTCCGTTCTGTCCTATGTCCGCGAGCACAACAACGAAGTGATCCTCTGCGTTGCCAATCTGTCGCGGTCGGCGCAGGCGACCGAACTCGATCTTTCGGCCTGGAAGGATCGCGTCCCGCTGGAGATGTTGGGCCGCACCCTTTTCCCCGCGATAGGCGAACTGACTTACCTGATCACGCTGGCCCCTTATGGCTTCTATTGGTTCCAGCTCCGCGAAAAGGAGCTCTCGGAGCACGTCTCTCAGGACATATCGCCGGAATTCGAAACGCTTGTGGTCCCGCTCGGTGCAACATGGGTGACGCTCGGCCGAACCCGCGGAATATTCCAGCGCGACGTGCTGCCGCCCTACCTGTCGCGCACGCGCTGGTTCCCGGAACGCTCGCCGGCGGCCATCTCGACCACCGTGACGTCGGCGATTCCGTTTGCAAACGAGGGCGACAATCGTCCATGGCTGGCGTTCTTCGAATGGGCGCAAGGCGACGCTGCGATCCGTTACACGATCCCGTTGCGCATCCGCTGGCATCGTTTCGAGCGTGAGAGGCACAATCCCCGCGCGCTTGCGGCCGTACGTCAAGGCTCGCGCGAAGGAACGCTGCTCGACGTTGCGAGCGAACGCGACTTCATCGAAGTCCTCATCAACAATCTTCGCTCCTCCGAAACGGTCGAAGAGGGAGGAACGAAGCTGGAATTTCGGCCAACCAGTGAATTTCTCAACCGGCCGGCGATTGAAATTGCGCACGTTCACCCGGTCGAAACGGAGCAATCGAACAGCACGACGCTGGTCGAGAATGCCTACGTCGTCAAAATCTATCGCAAGCTGGAAAGCGGCATCAATCCGGAGCTTGAAGTCGGCCGGTTCCTGACGGAGGTCGCGGGCTTCGCCAATTCACCCGCCCTGCTCGGCGGCATCGAACTCATCGAAGGCCATCGGCGAAGTGCCATCGCCATCGTTCATGAATTTCTGCAAAACCAGGGCGACGCGTGGACGGTGTCGTCCGCCTATCTCGACCGTTTTGTTGAACAGGACCGTCTGCTCTCCGGTACCGATCACCCCGGCGAGAACGAAGACCAGCTCTCCTATATGCGTCACATGGCGCAGATCGGTCGACGCCTTGCCGAAATGCACATGGCTCTCGCCAGTACCGACAAATACCCGGATTTCAAGCCGGAGGCGACGACCGCCAAGGACATCGATGCCTGGGTGAATGGCGTCGTGTCCAGCGCCAAGCGCGCGATGGATCGGCTCGAAACGATCAAATTGAAGGACCAGGACCGCTTGCTGGTCGATCAATTGATCGCGCATCGCAACGATATCGGCAAGATGGCGCGAAGCCTGCTCTCGGAGCATCACGCGTGTATGAAAATTCGCCACCACGGCGATTTCCATCTCGGCCAGATGCTGATCGTCAAGGACGACATCTTCATCATCGATTTCGAGGGCGAGCCGCGCCGACCGCTCGCCGCGCGCCGCAGCAAGGCGCCTGCGGCACGTGACGTCGCCGGCCTCATCCGTTCGATTGACTATTCGACGATCGCAGCGCTCGACCGGGCGCTGAAAGTCGCTCCCGATGAACACGGCAAGCTGGCAGCGGCGCTCGTGACATGGCGGGATCGTTCGATTGCGGCTTTCCTTGCAGCGTATCGCGAATACATGACCGATAATCGCCTGTGGCCGGAAGACCCGACCTTTGCGGACCGGATTCTGAATTTCTTCCTGCTCGAGAAAGCATTCTACGAAATCGAGTACGAGATCGCGCATCGGCCCGATTGGATCCGTGTGCCGCTGACGGGCGTCCTGCAAATTCTTTCACAGATCGCCGGAGGCACGCCATGACCAGATTGTCTGCGGAAGCCTATGCCATCGTCGAAGGACGTCACTCGGATCCGTTCCACTATCTCGGCCCGCACACCGAAAACGATCGGCCGATCGTTCGTGCCTTTCTGCCGCAGGCATCCGAAGTGGCGGCGGTCGACGAGAATGGCCGGACCGCCGTCCTGACGCGCGTCCATGATGCTGGGCTGTTCACGGGCTCGCTCCCGGGTGCGACCAGCAAATACCAGTTGCGCGCACGCTTCGGCGACAAGGTCGTCGACCTGGACGATCCCTATCGATTTCCTCCGCTTCTGACCGATTTCGATCTGTATCTGCTGGGCGAAGGCACGCACCAACGGCTTTACGACAAGCTGGGCGCGCATCCGATGACGCTGGATGGCGTCGACGGTGTGGGCTTTGTCGTGCTTGCGCCCAATGCCCGCCGCGTCAGCGTCGTCGGCGACTTCAATTTTTGGGATCCCCGCCGCCATTCGATGCGGGTTCGCGGCAGCGGCTACTGGGAGATATTCATTCCCGGTGCGATTCAGGGCGATCACTACAAGTTCGACATTATCGGTCCGCAAGGCCAGCACCTCGCGCTGAAGTCCGATCCGATGGCCTTTGCCGCCGAGGTCCGGCCGAGCACCGCTTCCATCGTCTTTGACGAAGCGGGATTGCCGCCGGTGCGCCCGAGCCCGGCCAATATCAACGCGCTGAACGCCCCGATGTCGATCTACGAAGTCCATCTCGGATCGTGGCGTCGAGGCGGCAGCAATCAATGGCTCAGCTATCGCGAGCTTGCCGAGATGCTGCCGCGTTATGCCCGCGACATGGGCTTTACGCACATCGAATTCCTTCCGGTCAACGAGCATCCGTTCGATGGTTCATGGGGCTACCAGCCGACCGGGCTTTACGCGCCCACCAGCCGCTTTGGAACGCCGGACGATTTCCGTGCACTGATCGAGGCCTGCCATCGTGAAGGGCTCGGCGTATTGCTCGACTGGGTGCCCGGTCATTTTCCCGACGATCCGCACGGCCTCGGGCAGTTCGACGGTACTGCGTTGTACGAACATGCCAACCCGCTGCAGGGCCGCCACCTCGACTGGGGCACGCTGATCTACAACTACGGCCGCACCGAAGTGGTCAACTTCCTCGTTTCAAACGCGCTGTTTTGGCTCGAGCGATACGGCGTCGACGGACTGCGCGTCGATGCGGTCGCGTCGATGCTGTATCTCGATTATAGCCGGCCGGCCGGCGGCTGGATTCCCAACAAATATGGCGGCCGCGAAAACCTCGAAGCGATCGAATTCCTGCGCCGTTTCAACACCGAGGTGTTTGCACGCTTTCCGCATGCAACGACCGCTGCAGAAGAATCGACCGCGTGGCCGCAGGTTTCCCGCCCGGTCGAATTCGGTGGGTTGGGCTTCGGCTACAAATGGAATATGGGCTGGATGCACGACACGCTGAACTACATCAGCAAGGACCCCATCCATCGCAGACATCACCACGGCGATATTCTGTTCGGCCTGCAGTATGCGTTCTCCGAGAACTTCATTCTGCCGCTGTCGCATGACGAAGTGGTTCACGGCAAACGTTCGATCCTCGGCCGCATGCCCGGCGACGAGTGGCAGCGGTTCGCCAACTTGCGCGCTTACTACGCCTTCATGTTCGGCCATCCCGGCAAGAAACTGATGTTCATGGGTGGCGAATTCGGCCAGGAGCGCGAATGGAATCATGACCGCTCGCTGGATTGGCATTTGCTCGATCAGCCGCGACATGCGGGCCTGCAGAACTTGATCCGCGACCTGAACAAGGCCTACCGCACGATTCCGGCATTGCACCAGCTCGACTGCGATGCTGCCGGATTTGAATGGATCGTGACCGACGACGCCGACCGCAACCTATTTGCCTGGATTCGAAAGGGCGAGGATGCGCGCGCGCGCTGTCTGGTGATCGTCAATTTCTCGCCCAACGTTTATCACGATTACAAAATCCGGGTGCCATTCCCCGGACACTGGCGCGAGGTGTTGAACACGGACTCTGCTCACTACGGCGGCAGCAACGCCGGCAACAGCGGCGCCGTCAAGACGTCGGAATCGCTGATACCTGAGCTTAGCCTGACCGTTCCGCCGCTCGCGGCCATCTTCCTCGTACCTGAAAGCTGAATATGCGACTGACCGCTGGCACGCCTCATCCTCTTGGCGCAACGTGGGATGGGAGAGGCACGAATTTTGCGCTGTTCTCGGCCACGGCGCAAAAGATCGAGCTATGCCTGTTCGACAGTCAGGGCCGGCGCGAACTCGAACGCATTGAACTGCCTGAACGCACCGAGGATGTTTGGCACGGCTATCTCAACGACGTCTCGCCCGGGCAACTCTATGGGTATCGCGTCTATGGTCCCTACGAGCCGGAACAGGGCCACCGCTTCAACCCCAACAAGCTGTTGCTCGATCCTTACGCCAAGCGGCTGGCCGGCAGGCTGGTCTGGAGCGACGCGCACTTCGCCTATCGCACCGGAAGCGCGCGCGAAGACCTCTCGTTCGATCGGCGAGACAATGCGCGCGGCATGCCGAAAGCCGTCGTGGTCGACGAAGGGTTCAACTGGGGGCGCAGGGAAAGCCGACCCCATATTCCGTGGGAAGATGCCATCATCTACGAAGCCCACGTCAAAGGCTTGACGCAAACCCGCAACGACGTTCCGCCGGGCCTGCGCGGCACTTATCGCGGGCTCGCCTCGCCCGCCATGATCGATCACTTCAAACGGCTTGGCGTGACGACGATCGAGTTACTCCCGATCCATGGATTCGTCGACGATCGCAGGCTGGTCGAACAGAAGCTCAGCAACTATTGGGGCTACAACTCGCTCTCGTTCTTCGCTCCCGAAGCGCGCTACGGGTCCGACAATCCGCTCGATGCATTTCGCACAACGGTTGCCAGACTTCACGATGCCGGGATCGAGGTTCTGCTCGACGTCGTCTACAACCACACCGCCGAAGGCAACCACCTTGGACCGACCTTGTCGTTCCGGGGCATCGACAACACGTCCTATTACTGGCTGAAGCCGGACAATGCCCGCTACTACGACGACTTCACCGGCACCGGGAATTCGCTCAACCTCACGCATCCGCGCGTCCTGCAGATGGTGATGGATTCGCTTCGATACTGGGTGGAAGTCTGCCATGTCGACGGCTTCCGGTTCGATCTCGCAACTACGCTGGCACGCGAACCCGGCGGCTTCGATCGCAATTCCGGCTTTCTCACCGCCGTACGGCAAGACCCGGCGCTGGCGGCGGTCAAGCTTGTCGCGGAGCCGTGGGATGTCGGTCTCGGCGGGTATCAGGTCGGTGCATTTCCTTCGCAATGGTCGGAATGGAACGATCGCTATCGCAGCACGCTACGCCGCTACTGGTCGGGTGCCGGCGATCTGATCGGCGACCTGAGCGGGCGCATGACCGGCTCGTCCGACCTGTTCAATCATGACGGCCGCGCGCCGCGCGCCAGCATCAATCACATCACGGTGCACGATGGTTTCACCCTGATGGACCTGTTCAGCTACAATGAGAAGCACAACGAGGCCAACGGCGAAGACAACCGCGACGGATCGAACGACAATCTCAGCAACAACTGCGGCCACGAAGGTCCGACCGACGATGCGGGAATCGTCAGCCTGCGCCGGCAACTGCGCAAGAACCAGCTTGCCTGTCTATTGTTGGCGCAAGGCGTGCCGCTGATCCTGGCCGGCGACGAAGTCGGCAACACACAGAATGGCAACAACAACACGTATTGCCAGGATAACGAGATCGGCTGGATCGGCTGGGAGAACCTCAATCGCGAGGGGGACGACATGACCGATTTTGTCGGCCACCTCACCTCGATACGAAAGGACTTCCCCCAGTTGCGCGCGCGGCGCTGGATCGACGGCCGCCGCGCCGACGGATCCTACGGCGTGCTGTGGCTGACGCCACAGGCGGAGGATATGAAGGAGGAGGACTGGAATTTTCCGGAAAGCCGCTTTCTCGCCTATGTGCTGGGACCTGCGCAACCGGGACAGGCGCCGATCTTCATCGTTCTCAACGCAGCACCGGAGCCGATTGCATTCAAGCTGCCGAAGATGCCGGAATACGCCAGTTGGCGGCAGCTATTGAACACTGCGCAGGATCGACAGGCGCCTGCGGATTTCGGGGCCGGTGCCGATGCGGAAGCGCCTCCGCGTTCGGTTCTCGCCTTCGCCGGCTCCGCAGGGCATCAGGCATAGGGGCAAACAAAAAGGCCGCCCGGGATCGACCAGCCGGACGGCCTCACGGACGTCGTGCCGACTCAAAGTTCGGTTCCCTCCCCCCGCACTTCAAGATATTTCCAGAAATTCGTTACCGACAAGCTGCCTTCACCGCTTTTTCACAGGCAATGCAGGCTCTCCGCCGCACGCCTGCATGTTTGGGTGACATCAGGGACGCTTCTCCAGCAGCAGGCGCCCACGATGCTTGATCGCCGCCTGGGCAGCCTCTGCAAAGCGCTGCAACAGCCACGGCAGAGTGACTTCCAGCCGCACATGATCGTCTGCCACATCGACCTGACCGTGGGCCGCCTGGCCAAGCGCACGAACGCGAAACATCATGCGATCGCCTTCCCAGCTTTCCTCATCGACGTTCAGCACCGGCACACTGGCCGCCGCGCGCGAAAGCCCGGACTTGAGACGACGAATGGCTTCGTCGCGTCCGAGGCGATGCGGAATGGAAACAATCAATGGCGCTGACATGGCAATGCCTTTCGCATCTCTCTTGGAGCTTCTCAATTTCCGACTGTTATCGGACACCCGAGTCCGCAACCTGGAACATTACCGTCGCATAACAGTTTTCTCTCCGACGTTCTGATTTGTACGAACTCGGCTGAGGAGATTTCAATGTCGATAGGCACGATTATTCTGATCATTCTCGTCATCGCTTTGCTTGGCGGCTTTAGCGGTATTGGCGGCGGACCGTTCTACGGGACCGGCTATTATGGCGGCGGCGGCCTCGGCGTCATTATCGTGATTCTGCTCATCCTGCTGCTGCTCGGCAAGTTGTAACGACAATCATCCGCTGAGGGCCGCTTTCTTCATCGCGGCTCTCAGCGGTACTGCTGCATCATCATATCCCCGCCAGGCGCGGGTCTTTTTAAGCAACGATGGCACCGTCCATATCGAGAAGCGTTTCGGATCCAGATCTTTCCTTACCTGAGCCCACGTCAACGGCATCGACACCGGGGCGCCCTGGCGTGCTCGCGGCGAGAGCACTGCGACCGCAGTCGACATCCGATCGTTGCGCAGATAGTCGAGGAATATCTTTCCGCGACGCAGCTTCTTCGACATGTTGAGCAGATAACGCTCCGGATCGTCATCCACCATCTGCTTGCAGATGTGCTGGGCGAAGGCTTTTGCTTCCTTCCATGTAACGCCGCCCTTGCTGTTCGCCAGCGGCGTCACCACATGCAGTCCCTTGCCGCCGGTCGTCTTGCAAAATGCATGGAGGCCGGCATCGGCGAGCCGATCCCGCATCTCCAGCGCCGCGCCGACGACCTCGGCGAATGCAACGTCCGGCGCCGGGTCGAGATCGAATACCAGCCGGCCAGGTGTCTCCGGTTCTCCGGGCGCGCAATTCCAGGGATGCAATTCGAGGCCGCCGATCTGGGCAACCGCAGCCAGCCCTTCCACGCGATCGATTTCCAGATAAGGCTTGCGATCGCCGGAGACCTTCACGAGTTCGAGCAGGTCGGATGTGCCCGGCATGGCGTGACGCTGGAAGAAGGTATCGCCTCCGATGCCATCCGGCGCACGCACGATCGAGCAGGGCCGCCCCTTGATGTGAGGCATCATCCAGTCACCGACCTGCTCCAGGTAGTGCGCGAGATCGAGTTTGGTGACCGGCTTGCTGTCGTCGTTCGCGGGCCACAATTCCTTGTCGGGCTTGGATATGGCGAGGCCCATCACCACCGACGAATTCGACGCCTGAGGAGACATCTTACGGCCACCCTTTGCTCCGTGGGGCCGCCGCGAGTCTGGCTTGGCGACGGCGGCTACCACCGGTTCATCGACCCTGACTTCATCCGCCGACTTGTCTGCGCGCAAGCCTTTGAACGCGGCTTGCCGCACCATTCCGCCGCCCGTCCATCCGGCAAATTCGATTTCCGCAACCAGCGTAGGCTTGAGCCAGTGCATGCCGCGCTCCTTGCGCGGGGCGCCCTCGCCGCCAAACGGACTTTCGTTCGCAGCCTGCGCTTTCAACGCCGGCATAATCTGCTTCACCGTGGCTTGCCCAAAGCCAGTGCCGACCACACCGACATAAGCCAGGTGATCGCCGCGCGGCACGCCGGCCATCAAGGACCGGAATTTCCCGGCATTGCTTTTCCAGCCGCCGAGGACAACCTCGTGGCCCGCCCGGCATTTCGCCTTGGTCCAGTCATCCGAGCGGCCGGAGCGATACGGCGCATCCAGCCGCTTCGAGACAATGCCCTCCAACGACATGGCGCAGGCCGATTGCAATACAGCGGGGCCATCGGCTTCGAGATGACCGACATACCGGATCAGGCTGCGCGCCTTGGCACGTCGTCCTTCCAGCAGTCTCTGGAGGCGCTCCTTTCGTTCGACAAGCGGCAACGGCCGCAGATCCAGCCCATCGGCAAACAACAGGTCGAATGCGAAGAAGATGAGCCGATCGGTCTTTTGCTCGGAAAGCGCGGCCTGAAGCGCGGAAAAATCGGGATTTCCATCCTTGTCCACCGCAACGATCTCGCCGTCGATCATCGCGTCGGGAAGTTTGGCGGCTTCCTTGGCGATCGCCGAGAACTTGTCCGTCCAATCGAGTCCCTTCCGCGTCTTCAGCGTGACCTCGCCGTTGGATACGCGAAGCTGAACACGATAACCGTCGAACTTGACTTCATGGCCCCATCCGCTCCCGGATGGAGGAGTGCCGACCGATTGGCAAAGCTGAGGCGCAACGAAATCAGGCATGGCGGCCCGTCTCGCCTTGGCAACCGATGTCTTTCGTTTCGATTTGGGAATCGCTGCGGACGACGAACCCGCCTTCCCGTCGGCTCTTTTCTCGGCCGCGAGCCCCTCGCTCGAGTCCCAGACCGCACCCGCATCGGCGCGCGCCTGTTTGGCCAGCATGAACGGCTTCGGCCCTTTACCCTTTCCGGTTGCGATCTGTTTCATGCTCCGCCCCGACGCAACCGAGGCATCGTTGTCGAGGATCGTGTTCGCCTTGCCTTCCTTTGCAAACTCGTCGCGATGCTTGATCAGCAACCAGTTGGTTCGCTTGCCACCGTTGCGATCGTGGCGCATGCGGACCAGCACCCAGCTGCCATGCAACCTCTGACCATCGAGCGTGAACTTGAGATCGCCCTTCTTCAGTCCCTTCTCCGGATCGTCGGAATACCAGAAGCCGCGGTCCCACAATTGAACGGTGCCGCCGCCGTATTGGCCTTTCGGAATCGTGCCTTCGAAGTCGCCGTAGTCGAGCGGATGATCCTCGACTTCCACCGCGAGGCGCTTGTCGTGCGGATCGAGCGACGGTCCGCGCGTCACCGCCCAGGATTTGAACACGCCATCCAATTCCAGCCGCAGGTCGTAATGCAGCCGGGTGGCATCGTGCTTCTGGATCACGAAGCGCCGCCGCTGCGACCGAGCCACCTTCGCCCGCCCGCTCGGCTCTTCGGTCTTGGTGAAATCACGTTTGCTCTTATACTTGGCGAGATCGTCCACGGCGGTTTCCAATCAGGCAACACAAACCACTTCGTCGTCGGATCGCTCCAACGCATTGGAACAAAAACTCATAATATCCATTGAAGTTCCAGTTAGTCGACCGTCCATGGCATTCGCTCATCAGCCCGCAGCCTTCTAGGAGATCGTGATGCCCCCGCGCGCATATTGGAAGGGCTATCTCAAGCTCTCACTCGTCTCGTGTCCGATCGCGCTTTATCCGGCCACGACATCCGTCGAGAAAATTCGCTTCCATATGATCAACACCGAGACCGGAAACCGGCTGAAACAGCAGATGATCGACAGCGAAACCGGCGACGTCGTCGAAGGTGATCAGAAGGGGCGCGGCTATGAACTGAGCAAGGGCAAGTCGGTAGCGATCGACAAGGATGAACTGGATGCGATCCAGGTCGAGAGTACGCATACGATCGATATCGACAGCTTTGTGCCGGCGACCGAGATCGACAAGCGTTATCTCGATAACCCCTACTATCTCACACCGAGCGGCAAGGAAGGCGCCGACGCCTTTGCCGTCATCCGCGACGCCATGAAGGACAAGGACCGCGTGGCGCTCGCGCGCATCGTCCTGTCGAACCGCGAACACATCATCGCGATCGAGCCGCTGGGCAAGGGATTGCTGGGGACGACTTTGCGATATCCTTACGAACTTCGCGACGAGGACGATTATTTCGACAACATCAAGAGTCCCCGGATATCGAAGGACATGATCGAACTGGCGTCGCATATTCTCGACAGCAAGGCATCGCATTTCGACCCGTCGAAATTCAAGGACGAATACGAGAACGCCCTGAAAGCCATGGTCAAGCGCAAGGCCGCCGGCAAGCCCATGAAGGCGCCGGAGCGCGCCGAGAAGCGGGATAACGTCGTCAGCTTGATGGATGCCCTGCGCGGAAGCCTCAAGGGCAAGGCGCCTGCGAAGCGCCGCACACGATCGCGATCGTCCCATCCGGCGAAGAAGGCGGCGCGCTCCACCGCCAGACACCGAAAGGCCGGCTAGGTCGCCGGCCCTTCGCCTCACCAAGATCAGCCGAAGCTATTGCGTGATGACTATCTGCGCGACTTGCGTGCCGTCTTGCGGCTTTTCGCTTTACGTGAAGTCTTCTTTTTTGCGGTTCGCTTTGCTGATTTCTTCTTGGCGGTTTTCTTCTTCGTAGTCTTCTTCTTGGCGGCTTTCTTTTTGGGCGGGACTTTCTTGCCCTCCTTGCGTGCCTCGGACAAGCCGATCGCAATTGCCTGTTTCCGGCTCTTCACGGTCTTGCCGGACTTTCCGCTCTTCAAGGTGCCGGCCTTGCGCTTGCGCATCGCCCGGCCGACTTTTGCAGATGCCTTGCGTGAGTATTTTCGCGCCATGATCTCATCTCCGATGAATGAAGGTTAAATCCAGCGCATCGCGATAGTTCCCGGATTGGACCCGTTGAAGCACAGCCGAAAGAAAACGGCCCGATCCAACTCGATGGACCGGGCCGCGTATCGATAGTTCTTTGCCGTGGTCTACTGGAACAGCTTCATGGCGTTACTGAGTGTCTGCAGCACGCCCCAGAGCAGCGGTATTCCAACAAACCCCCAGGCGAGGATCAGCTTCAACGTCGACGATCCATTTTGTTGTGCGCTTTGCATGATCCTCTCCTCCTATGCGCCTGCCGGCTTGCCGACTGCAGCGACATCGGCCGCAGCCCGTTCCGTCTCGTTGTCCTTCATGTGGAAGCGCGCATCGACCGCCTTCACCAGCAGATTGCAGATGAAGCCGATCACCAGCAGGCCGGCCATGATGTACATCGTCGTATTATAGGCCTGAGCCTTCGGAACGCCGTGGGTGACGTTATACTCGCGAATGTAGTTCACCAGCACCGGCCCGAAGATGCCGGCCATCGACCAGGCCGTCAGCAGCAGACCGTGGATAGCGCCGACATATCGCGTGCCGAACATGTCCTTGAGATAGGCCGGCACCGTGGAGAAGCCGCCGCCATACATGCTGATGATGACGAGGAAGCAGCACACGAACCCGACCACACTGCCGATCGATCCGGTATAGGGGACCGTGCAGTAGAGGATGAAACCGAGCACCATGAACACGAAATAGGTGTTGCGGCGGCCGATATAATCCGAGGTCGAGGCCCAGACGAAGCGGCCGCCCATGTTGAATAGGCTCATCAGGCCGACGAAGCCCGCCGCCGCTACCGGGGTGATGTGCCCCGGGAACATTTCCTGACTCATGGCGGAAGCCTGGCCGAGCACGCCGATGCCGGCGGTGACGTTCAGGCAGAGTACCCACCAGATCAGCCAGAACTGCGGGGTCTTCAGCGCATCGTAAACGTAGACGTCGTTCTTGGTGATCAGCTTGTTTTCCCTGGGCGGAACGAATCCTTCCGGCTTCCAACCTGGAGCCGGGACGCGAACCAGCGCCGAGCCGACCATCATGAAGAACAGATAGACGACACCGAGCACGACGAACGTCTCCATCACGCCGATGTGGGTCGGCGAACTGAACTTGCTCATCAGCCACACCGACAGCGGCGAGGCGATGAAAGCGCCGCCGCCGAAGCCCATGATGGCCATGCCGGTGGCCATGCCGGGACGATCCGGGAACCACTTGATCAGCGTCGAGACCGGCGAGATGTAGCCGATGCCGAGCGCGATGCCCCCGAGCACGCCATAGCCCAGATAAATCAGCCAGAGATTATGAACCTGCACGCCGATGGCGGAAATGAAGAAGCCGCCGGCCCAGCACAGCGCCGCGGCGAACATCGCCTTGCGCGGACCGCCCTCTTCGACCCAGCGGCCGAATATCGCGGACGAAACACCGAGGAAGAAAATCGCGATCGAGAAGATCCATCCCAGTTCGGTCAGCTTCCAATCGTCCGGCGCCGATTGCGTGATGCCGATCAGCTTGGTCATCGGCAGATTGAAAACGCTGTAGGCGTAGGCTTGGCCGATGCACAGATGCACGCACAAGGCAGCGGGCGGCACCAGCCATCGGTTATAGCCGGGCCCGGCTACCGTATGTTCGCGATCGAGAAACGATAAGAGTCCCATATATCCCTCCCCCTTACGGCATGTCCTTGATGGTCATGTCCGCCGTTAAGATTGCTCGGCCGCACGATCGATGCGGTCCTCGTGAGCGGCCCCCGCCGCCAATTCGAAATGCGCCATGGTCATGAAGCGCATCCCCTCAGGCACACGCGGGAGAAACCATCGAACGTCCCGCATCGTCCCGACGGCAGTGATGATGCCAAACAGGATCTGGCAAAGTCGGAGCAACGCGCCGCCCCAGAAGCCAACCGCTCCGGCAATCACTCCCACCCACACTTTCGTAATTGACGCACAGAGAATATCGGGAGTCGATACTCCTAAGGTAGCGTCAAATGACTGACGCTTCTCTTGCAGTGCAGCGTTTTCTCGCGACGGGTGCAAATGCGCCGCCGTGATCCGGATTTGAGGAAGCCCCCGCCAGAAGCCGACAATCCGCATCGAACGGCCGATTAGCGGCATCGGATTTTGCTGCATTGCGATGCGCATTTAGACGCAGATGCACAATTGGAAACGACCCAGCCGCTCGATCCGCAGCACGGCCCCGATCCCGTTCCCGAATCAACGCCGAACTCACGGAGCGCTATTTGACCGAGCCGTCCACCATCACCTCGATCAGCTTGGTGCCGGGCCGATTGAACGCCTCCTTCAGCGTCTGCTTGAGTTTGCCCGGTTCGGTCACGCGCGCAGCCTCGAGTCCGAGCGACCGCGCCAGCCCGACGAAATCGACCGGCGGATCCTGAAAATCCATGCCGATAAAATTGTCGTCCTTGTGAAAGGCCAATAGCCGCTGCTTGATGATGCGATAGCCGCCGTTGTTCACGATCACGACGGTCAGCGGCAATTTGCTGTGCGCTGCCGTCCACAGCGCCTGGATCGAATACATCGCGCTGCCGTCGCCGGTGTAGCAGACCACCGGACGATCCGGGTTGGCCAGGCTGGCACCGACCGACGCCGGCAATCCCCAGCCGATGCCGCCCGACGCAAGGCCGTGATAGCCGAAGCGGTCCCGATGCGCGCGCAAGGCCGGGATGTAGCGTGACGAGGTCAGCGCCTCGTCGACGAGAATGGCATTCGGCGGCATCGCATCGACGACCTGCAGCGCCAGCCAATCGGGATCGATCGGCGCGCGATCCTTGTTTTTCTCGATCTCGGCAACGAGCGCCTTTCGCCGCGCCGTCCAGTTTTTCGAAGCAAGCGCTTCGATTCCATTCTTGGCCCGCGCATCCAGCGCAGCGCCGCCCGCGGACCGAAGCGCAGGAACCAGATCGCGCAGCGTTTCGCGCACGTCGGCCTTGAGGGCAATCTCGACCGGAAAGTTCTTGGCCAGATCCCAATCGACCAACCCCACCTGCACGATCGGCAATCCGGCGGGCAACGGCTCGACCTCGCTATGCACCGACATCCGCAGCGGATCGGCACCCAGCACGACCATGAGGTCGTAGGCAGAAAGCATGTCGCGGACCTGCGTCTGCACGCGCGGGATCGTGCCCACGAAACAGGGGCTCTCGGAGAGGAAGTGAGACCCATAAGGCGCCGATTGCTGCAACACCGGACATCCCAGCGTGGCCGCCAGCAGCGCGGCCTCTTCCAACGCATCGCTTTTGACGATCTCGTCACCGACAATGATGACCGGACGCTCGGCCTTGAGAATACGTCGCGCCAAAGCCTGCAGCGATTCCTCGGAAGGCCGTACCCGTGTATCGACGCGCGTCGAATGCCCGAGATCTATTCCCGCCTCGCAATTGAGGATATCGCCGGGCAGCGAAATGAAGACTGGCCCGGTCGGCGGCGTGGTTGCGATCTTGGCGGCGCGATGAACGATGCGCGGCAAATCCTCGAGCCTCGTGACTTCGACGGCCCATTTCACCAGCGGCTCCGCCATACGAACCAGCGGCCCGTAGAGCAGCGGCTCCATCAGGCCATGCCCCTGCTCCTGCTGGCCGGCGGTGAGGATCATCGGCGTCCCGGTGAACTGCGCGTTGTAAAGCGAGCCCATGGCGTTGCCCAAACCCGGCGCAACGTGGACGTTGCAGGCGACCAGACGGCCGGACGCGCGGCTGAACCCGTCGGCGATGGCCACAACGAGGCTTTCCTGCATCGCCATCACGTAAGTGAGATCGGGATGATCCTTCAGCGCGTGCATGATCGGCAATTCGGTCGTGCCCGGATTGCCGAACAGATGCGTAATGCCTTCGTCCTTGAGCAAAGCGAGGAACGCCGAACGACCGGTGATGCGATTCATGAAATTCTCCAGCTCCGCGCGAGTCGGCGGACAGCCCGCATCATGCCCGGCCACGATCCATGAGCAAGGAACCTCGCTCATGGCAGCCCTGCACCATCGTCAGCAAGTTCGTCAGACATGACCTGCGGTCGAAGCAGGGCTTCGCTAAAAGATATATTATAAATATTGCTTTTAAGGTCGAGCGCGCCTAGATTGGGCAAAGATCGGAAATAGGAGAAAAGCGATGTCAGCGAACACCCTCGGTGCCGCGCTCGCGTGGCCGTTCCTGCTGCCCGGAAATCTGTTTTGCGGCGCGCTCGGTTTGCCTCAATCGGAATACAGCGACCTGATCCGCATGTTGATCAATTCGCTGGTGTGGACCGTGATCGGCGTATTCGTCGTCGCCCTCGCCGCATAAGACGACATTCAAGCAAAGGCGGACTTCAAGGAATGACTTTTGTCGTCACCGACAACTGCATCAAGTGCAAGTACATGGATTGCGTCGAGGTGTGCCCCGTCGATTGCTTTTATGAAGGGGATAACATGCTCGTTATCCATCCCGAGGAATGCATCGACTGCGGCGTTTGCGAGCCGGAATGTCCGGCAGAAGCCATTCATCCCGATACGATGCCGGGCCTGGAGAGCTGGCTGGCGCTGAACGCGGAATATGCCGCGCAATGGCCCAATATCACGATCAAGCGCGATCCGCCTGCCGACGCCAGGGAATTCGATGGCGTTGAAAACAAACTTGCGCAGTTCTTCTCGCCCAAGCCGGGCAAAGGCGACTGACGGCGGTGAGTGCTTCACTCAAGCAATAGGCCGCAAGTCAGGCGCTTTTCGCAACAGCTCGTCATGGCCGGGACAAGCCCGGCCATGACAGAAACGGACTCATCGCACAGCCCGCCCCACCTCGCATGAGTTTGCTCGCCGATTCCCGCGTGGTGGAACCGCGATCGTAATGGCGCTGCCTCCCGAATTCGACATTGACAAATGAATTAGCAATTATCTAAATCGGAGGTGCCGCCCGCCTGAGCGGCCTCAAAAAACACCAAGCCGCCAAAGAGCGGACCACAGGGAGTTAACGCATGAAGAGGCAGTTACTGGCTTGCGCCATGCTCGCCGCGATGACGACGGCGGCATCCGCACAGATTTCCGACGACGTCGTGCGGATCGGCGTGCTGACCGACCTTTCGAGCTGGGGACGCGACAACAGCGGACCGGGTTCCGTGGTCGCTGCGCAAATGGCGGTCGAGGAATTCGGCCCGACCGTCCTCGGCAAGCCGATCGAAATCGTCAGTGCCGACCACCAGATGAAAACCGATGTCGGCGTGCAGATCGCCCGCGAGTGGTTCGACAAAGGCAAAGTCGATGCCGTCGCCGATATCCCCAATTCGGGCATCGCCATCGCCATTCACAACATGGCGCGAGAGCGCAACAAGATCGCGCTGCTGTCGGGACCGGGCGCAAGTTCGCTGACCAACGAACTCTGCAGCCCCAATACCGTTCATTTTTCCTACGACACTTATGCGCTGTCCAAGGTGACCGCATCCGCGGTTCTCGCGGAAGGCGGCAAGTCCTGGTACTTCATCACCGCCGATTACGCCTTCGGCCATCAGCTCGAGAAGGACGCCACCGAATTCATCAAACAGCTAGGCGGAACGGTCGTTGGCGGCGTCAGGCATCCCACCAACACCGCGGACTTTTCGTCTTTCGTGCTGCAGGCGCAGAACTCGAAAGCCAACGTCGTTGCGTTCGCCAATGCGGGTCAGGACACCGACAACGCCATCAAGCAGGCGGGCGAGTTCGGTCTGGTTCAGGGCGGCCAGAAGCTGGTCGGCCTCTTGATGTTCGACACCGACGTCCACGCCATCGGCCTGCAGGGCGCGCAGGGCACCTACATGACCACCGCCTCCTACTGGAACATGAACGACAAGACGCGCGCCTGGTCGAAGAAGTTCTTCGCCCGGACCAATGTCATGCCCACCATGATCCATACCGGCGTCTACGGTTCGGTGCTGCACTATCTCAAGGCCATCAAGGCGGCCGGCACCGACGATCCGGCAAAGGTCATGGCGAAAATGCGCGAGCTGCCGATCGAGGACGTCTTCGTCCACGGTGGCAAGCTACGCGCCGACGGCCGCGTCATTCGCGACATGTATCTGGCGCGCGTGAAGAAGCCGTCGGAATCCAAGGAGCCGTGGGATTACCTCGATATCGTGAAGACGGTGAAGGGTGAGGATGCGTTCCGGCCCGTGTCGGAATCGAAGTGCCCGCTGCTGAAGAAATAAGGACGGATCGATGGTTGCGAACAAGGATGCCGGGGCGAACGACACCTACGAATGCGATGCACTTGTCGTCGGATCCGGCGCGGCAGGAATGGCCGCGGCGGTCACCGCCGGTCATCGCGGCCTCGATATCCTGATCGTCGAAAAGGAACCGCGCTTCGGCGGCACCACGGCGCGTTCCGGCGGCTGGCTGTGGATTCCCGGCACGTCGCTGGCCCGCGCCTGGGGCATCGTCGAAAGCCCGGACCAGGCCCGCACCTATCTGCGCCACGAAGCCGGCAACAGCTTCGATGCGGCGCGCGTCGACGCTTTCCTCACCTCCGGTCCCGAAGCGGTCGACTTCTTCACGACAAAGACAGCGGTACGCTTCGACATGCCGCTGGTATTTCCCGACTATCACGCGGAAGCGCCGGGCGGCACGCAGGGCGGCCGCTCGATGGTGACGCGGCCGTTCGATGGCCGCGAGCTGGGCGATCTCATCAAGCATCTCGGCATGCCGCTGCCCGAACTCACCGTGTTCGGCATGATGCTAGGCTCCGGCAAGGAGATCATCCATTTCATGCGCGCGACGAAATCCATGGCGTCGGCATTCTATGTGGCCAAGCGGCTGTCGCGCCATTTCAGGGACGTGATGCGCTACGGCCGCGGCATGACCCTGACCAACGGCAACGCGCTAGCGGGACGGCTGGCCAAGTCCGCACTCGATCTGAAGATTCCGCTGTGGCTGTCGTCGCCGGTGCGCGAATTGATCGTGGAGAACGGCACGGTCTGCGGCGCAATCGTCGAGCGCGAAGGCCGAATGGTACGCGTGCGCGCGCGGCGCGGCGTCGTTCTCGCCTGCGGCGGCTTCCCCCATGATGTCGCGCGGCGCAAGGCGATGTTTCCGCATGCCCCGACCGGCGCCGAACACTATTCGCCCGGCCCCACCGGCAATACCGGCGACGGCTTGCGGCTGGCGGAAGCGGTCGGCGGCCGTGTCGAGGATACGCTGCCGAACGCGGCTGCCTGGGTGCCGGTGTCCGTCACGCGCCGCAAGGATGGCACCAGCGGCGTGATGCCTCACTTCATCGATCGCGCAAAGCCCGGCGTCATCGCTGTGACCCGCGACGGCGTGCGCTTCGCCAACGAAGGCAACTCGTACCACGACTTCGTCCAGCAGATGATGAAGACTGCGAAACCCGGCGAGGAGATCGCGGCCTTTCTCATCTGCGATCATCCGACGCTGCGCAAATACGGTCTCGGCTGCGTGCCGCCATTCCCGATGCCGCTCGGCCATCATCTCAAGACCGGTTACCTGCTGCGCGGAAACACGCTGGCCGAATTGGCTGCGCAGGCGGGCATCGACGCCAGGAATTTCGAAGCCACCGTTGCGAAATTCAACGCGACCGCCGCCGAGGGCACCGATCCCGATTTCGGCAAGGGCTCGCGCGCCTACAATCGCTATCAGGGCGACGCGCTGCACGGCCCCAACCCCTGCGTGGCGCCGATTCAGAAAGGCCCGTTCTACGCCATCAAGATGGTGATCGGCGATCTCGGCACCTATGCGGGGATCAAGACCGATGCGGATGCACGCGCCCTCGACGCCGACGGCCAGCCGATCCAGGGCCTCTATGCCGCGGGCAACGACATGGCGAGCATCATGGGCGGGAACTATCCGGGAGCCGGCATCACGCTCGGACCCGCACTCACTTTCGGCTACATCGCGGGCCGTCATATCTCGTCGGTTCGAGCTTGAGCAGCTGCGTTGACGGAGGCTTGCCCGCGGTCTAATCGCAGCCGGTCGCGAAGGACGGACGATGAAGCGAGTAAGCCGGGGCATTCAATCGATTGAAGTTGGCGGCCAGCTGTTGCGCGCGCTGGCGCGTTCCGCCGAGCCGATGATGTTGCGCGATCTTGCCCGCGAGGCCGGCATGGTGCCGGCGAAAGCCCATCCTTATCTGGTCAGCTTCTGCCGCATCGGCCTGATCGAACAGGACGAGACCTCGGGGCGTTATGAATTCGGTCCGCTGGCGCTCGAACTCGGCCTCACGGGATTGCATCGCCTCTCCGCGGTTCGCATCGCCACGCCGAAGATCGCCGCATTGGCGGCCGACATCGATCAAGCCGTCTCGCTCGCAGTATGGGGAACGTATGGCCCCACGGTGGTCCGGCTGGAAGAATCCAGCCACCCTGTTCACATCGTCATGCGCGTCGGCTCGGTGATGGCGATGCTGGAAACCGCAACCGGCCGTGCGTTCGCGGCCTTCCTCCCGCCGAACGTGATGAAGGCGGCGCTCGAACAAAAGCTCGACCGCCTCGGCGTCGGTTACAACGACAAGCGCCCGACACGCGTCCCCGACGTCGAGACGTTGCTGGCCGATGTCCGCAAACGCGGCCTGACGCGCGCGGTCGGCGATCCCCTGCCCGGCGTCAATGCATTCGCGGCTCCGGTGTTCAACCACGCAGGCGCCGTCGTGCTTTCCATCACCGCGATGGGGCCTTCCGGCACATTCAATACCAACTGGGACAGCCCGATCGCCAGGGCGTTGCTGGAATGCGCGGGCGCGGTTTCGGAGCGCCTCGGTTTCAAAAAGGCATAACGGGCGCAACTCTCCTCAGAGTCGTCCCCGCGAAGGCGGGGACCCATACGCCGTGTCGCGCATGATGCGGATGGCGTTTATTCCACAACATCACCGAGCCGCCGCGCTATAATCATTCTTGCTCTGGGATATGGGTCCCCGCCTGCGCGGGGACGACGCTGAGTGCATAATGTCACGCGCGCTGCTCCAGCAAGAAACTCCCTGACAACTGGCCGCGTTCTATGGCATATCGGAAGCGACGTCGAACCGCCTCCGACCATACGAGTTCACATGCCTGCGCCAAAGCCTCCCGCCTTCGAAACGCTCAGCCTTTATGCCGGCCAGCATCCGGATCCGCTCACCGGCTCGCGCGCGGTGCCGATCTACCAGACCACCTCGTTCATGTTTCAAGACGCCGATCACGCGGCGGCGCTGTTCAATCTCGAGCGTCCCGGCCACATCTACACCCGGATTTCCAATCCGACGGTAGCGGTGCTCGAAGAGCGGATCGCCGCGCTGGAAGGCGGCGTCGGCGCGGTCTGCACGGCGAGCGGCATGGCCGCCCTGCATCTCGCCATCGCAACGCTCGTCAGCGCCGGCGAACATATCGTCGCGTCGTCTTCGTTGTATGGCGGCTCGATCAATATCCTCACCCACACACTGCCGCGCTTCGGCATCACCACGACGTTCGTGAA
This sequence comes from Xanthobacteraceae bacterium, assembly GCA_024508855.1. Classification (GTDB taxonomy): domain Bacteria; phylum Pseudomonadota; class Alphaproteobacteria; order Rhizobiales; family Xanthobacteraceae; genus 62-47. The sequence continues at coordinate 1,889 of JANINJ010000078.1, read as the reverse complement.
GCCGCGCGACCTTGACGGTTTCCGCGCCGCGATCCAGCCCAACACGCGCCTCGTGATCGGCGAGACCATCGGCAATCCCGGCCTCGAAGTACTGGACATCCCGAAGGTCGCGCAAATCGCGCACGACGCAAAAATTCCGCTACTGATCGACAATACCTTCGCGACGCCGTATCTCAGCCGGCCGATCGAACTCGGCGCCGACATCGTGATGAACTCCGCCACCAAATGGCTCGGCGGTCACGGCACTTCGATCGGCGGCGTCATTGTCGACGGCGGCCGCTTCAACTGGCGCGCGTCCGGCAAGTTTCCGGTGCTGACCGAACCTTATGCCGGCTATCACGGCATCGTCTTCGACGAACAGTTCGGCCCCACCGCGTTCATGATGCGCGCGCGTACCGAGGGCCTGCGCGATTTCGGCGCGTGCCTGTCGCCGACCAACGCGTTCCAGATCCTGCAAGGCATCGAGACGCTCGGGCCGCGCATGGATCGTCACATCCAGAACACCGCGGCCGTGCTGTCGTTTCTCACCGCCAACAAGGCGGTCGCGTGGGTGCTGCATCCGTCGCTGGAAAACCACCCCGATTACGAACTCGGCAAGCAACTGTTGCCGAAGGGCGCGGGCTCGATCATCAGCTTCGGCATCAAGGGCGGACGTGCCGCCGGAAAGAAATTCATCGAGTCGCTGCGCATGATCAGTCACCTCGCCAATGTCGGCGACGCCAAGACGCTCGTCATCCATCCGGCCAGCACCACGCACCAGCAGATGGACGCTGCGCAGCTCGAAGCCGCCGGCATCGGCGAAGAACTGGTGCGGTTGTCGGTGGGGATCGAAAGCGCGCAGGACATCGTCGACGATCTAGGTCAGGCGCTCCGTATGTCGCAGAAGGTTTGAACGATGCAGCTATCGGTAAATGGTGTCGACACCTTCATCGCGACCGGCGGACGCGATTTCGATGCATCGCTGCCGACCGTCGTCATGCTTCATGGCGCCGGCTTCGACAGTTCGACCTGGTGCTTGCAGAGCCGCTGGCTCGCGCATCGCGGCCACAACGTGCTGGCGCCGGATCTGCCGGGGCACGGCCATTCCGCGGGCAAGGCGCTCGGCAGTATCGCGGAGCTGGCGGACTGGACCGCGGCGCTGATCGACGCCGCCGGTGCATCGCAGGCATGGCTGATCGGCCATTCGATGGGTTCGCTGATCGCATTGGAAACCGCCGCGCGGCATCCCGCAAAGGTGACGCAGCTCAGCCTGCTCGGCACATCCGCAGCCATGGCGGTCGGGCCCGAACTGCTGAGCAATGCGGAAGCCAACGACCAAGCCGCGATCGACATGGTGTCGATCTGGGGCCTCGGCTTTCATGCCGAATTGGGCGGCTGCCCGATGCCGGGGTTGTGGATGCATGGCAGCGCCCAGCGTGTCCTGCAGAACACCCCGCCCGGCGTGCTGTTCACCGATCTCGCCGCCTGCAACAGCTATCAGGGCACGCTCGACGCGGCAGCGAAGGTGACGATCCCGGTCACGCTGATCCTCGGCGAGCGGGACATGATGACGCCGTTGAAGGCCGGCAAGGCACTGGCCGCGGCGCTGCCGAATGCAAAGACGGTCGTGTTGCCCGGCGCGGGCCACATGATGATGATCGAGCAGCCCGACGCGGTATTGGCTGCGCTGTAGGGCTGGAAGATTCCGCGGGAGTTTTCCTGCCCCACCGTCATGCCCGGCCTTGTGCCGGGCATCAACGTCCTTGCGATGCGACTGCGAAAAGACGTGGATGGCCGGGACGAACCCGGCCATGACGGAGGTTGGTGTCGGGCGCGTGCGCTCGCACGCTTGTCTGAATTGCCGTTGACAAAACCCGTATATGGGTTTATATTCCTAGATATCCCGCCTC
>JANINJ010000077.1 GCA_024508855.1 Xanthobacteraceae bacterium | reverse complement strand
GCCTCCCATCTGGCTGCGCAGAATCATGACGGTGACAGTCATCGCCACCGACACAAAGATTCCGACGGCAATATGCGTCGGCCGCCACCCCCAGGACTGGATGCCCCAGTTCAAGACCGGCGGCCACACGGCGCCGCCGACGTAATTGCCGCTGGCCGCAATCGTCACCGCCAGCCCGCGATAGCGATCGAACCAGTGCGAGGCCTCGGTCATCAAGGGGCCGAAGGTCGCCGACGAGGCCAATCCGATGGCGAAGTGCAGCAGAATGAATTGCCAGAGCGCGGACGAATATCCGACGCCGATATAGCCAAGGCCCATGATGGCGATGCCCGCGCCGATCGCGGTGACGATGCCGAAACGGTCGGTAATCCTGCCGGTGAGAACCCCGCCCGCTCCGAACCCGAGCATCACCATGGTGAAGGCCAGCGACGCGGCACCGCGGGAGGCGTTGAACTCGCCCTGCACCACCGGCAGCGCCACCACCACCGACCACATGCCGACGCTGCCGATCGAGCCGATGACGACCGCGATAGCCAGCCGGATCCACGCCCGCCGTGAATCGGGGACGAAAATGCTGGAATCAGTCGCTGGTCTGGAAATTTCTGTCACGGCAGCAACTTCCCCGGCCCTGGGAACAAGGTCAAGCGGCAGGAAGGCGATAGCCGGCATGCAGTCGGACGGGACAAAAAGGCAACGAAAGCGGCTCGCAGCCAACGGTATTAACGGTTTGCTAACTATACACCGGGCAAATTTTACCCAGTGAAGTCGAGTGTCGTCAGCTGCGAAATGCGGGGGAGTTCCCGTGGACGCCAGTGCGGTACCTCAATTTCGGAACGGCGGCCTTGCGGCCGCCGCACAGACGTTTGGCGCCCGGGGGCGGCAGACCAGAGGGGATGCCGCGACCATGACGGATGCGACGATCGGGCAAGGCGCGGCGAAATCGTCCGGCGGCATCCCAAGCTTCAGCGACATCGTCACGATCCTGAAGCGGGGCGACCTCGCGCTGGCCTTCGGCGTGCTCACCATCCTCGTCGTGCTGATCCTGCCTCTGCCGTCGGTGGTGCTGGATCTTTTCCTCGCGATCTCGATCACGCTGTCGATCCTGATCCTGATGACCGCACTCTTTATCCAGGCGCCGCTGGAGTTCTCGGCGTTTCCGACCATCCTGCTGATTTCGACCATGCTGCGGCTGTCGCTCAACCTCGCATCGACGCGGCTGATCCTCTCGCATGGCCATGAAGGCACCGCCGCTGCCGGCCACGTCATCGAAGCGTTCGGCAACTTCGTGATGAGCGGCAATTTCGTCATCGGCATCATCGTTTTCTGCATTCTCATCATCGTCAACTTCGTCGTCATCACCAAGGGTTCTGGCCGCATCGCCGAAGTCGCCGCGCGCTTCCATCTCGATGCGATGCCCGGCAAGCAGATGGCGATCGACGCCGACCTGTCGGCGGGCCTGATCGACGAAAAGACCGCGAAGGAACGACGCAAGGCTCTGGAAGACGAAAGCGGCTTCTTCGGCGCCATGGACGGCGCCTCGAAATTCGTGCGCGGCGATGCCGTTGCTGGCTTGCTGGTGGTGTTCATCAACATCATCGGCGGCATCATTATCGGCGTCGCGCAGCAAGGCCTCGGCTTCGCCGAAGCCGCGCGCTCCTACACGCTGCTGACGGTCGGCGACGGTCTGGTGACGCAGGTGCCGGCGCTGATCGTTTCAACCGCCGCAGGCCTCCTGGTGTCGAAGGCCGGCGTCAGCGGCGCCGCCGACAAGGCGCTGATGAAACAGCTCTCGGGTTATCCGCAGGCGCTCGGCATGTCGGCCGGCGTGATGCTGGTGCTCGCGCTCTTGCCCGGCATTCCGATGATCCCGTTCCTTGCGCTTGGTGGCGGCGCCGCCGCGCTGGCGTGGACATCGCAGAAACGCAACAAGGCTACTGTCGCCGAGGAAGCCAAGGCCGCGGCTGCCGCCCCGGCCGCGGCTGCCGCAGCTGCTGCAGCCGCGGAAGAACCGATCTCGACGGCGCTCAAGATCGACGACCTCAAGATCGAACTCGGCTATGCGCTGCTGCCGCTCGTCAATGGGCCGGATGGCACCGACCGATTGACCGAACAGATCAAGGCGCTGCGCCGCTCGCTCGCCATCGAGATGGGTTTCGTCATGCCCGCCGTACGCATCCTCGACAACGTGCAGCTCGAAGCCAACACCTACGTCATCAAGATCAAGGAGGTCGATGCCGGCTCTGGCCGCGTCTGGCCGAACCAGTACATGGTCATGGATCCCGCCGGCAATCAGGTCGGCGTGCCGGGCATTCACACCACCGAGCCGACATTCGGCCTGCCGGCCACCTGGGTCGATGCCGGCCTGAAGGAAGAAGCCTCCCTGAAGGGCTACACCGTCGTCGATGCCGCCACGGTGATGTCGACGCATCTCACTGAGCTGCTCAAGAACAACATGTCGGACCTCTTGTCTTACGGCGAGGTCCAGAAGCTGCTGAAGGAATTGCCGAAGGAGCAAGGCGAACTGGTGAAGGACATCGTGCCGAGCCAGATCAACATCTCCGGCATCCAGCGCGTACTGCAATTGCTGCTCGCAGAGCGTATCTCGATCCGTGATCTCTCGACCATTCTCGAGGGCGTTGCGGATGCGCTGGCGTTCTCGCGCAATCCCGCCACCATCGTCGAGCATGTCCGCGCGCGGCTGGCGCGCCAGATCTGCGCGCAGAACACCACGATGAACGGTTACCTGCCGCTGATCGCACTGTCGGCGAAGTGGGAACAGGCCTTCGCCGAATCGCTGATCGGCCAGGGCGAAGAACGCAGCCTTGCGATGCAGCCGTCAAAGTTGTCGGAATTCATGGTCGCCGTGCGCGACAAGTTCGAGCAAGCCGCACGTGAAGGCGAAGCACCGGTGCTGGTGACGTCGGCCGCGATCCGGCCATTCGTCCGCTCGCTGGTGGAGCGTTTCCGTTCCCAGACCAGCGTCCTGTCGCAGGCTGAAATCCACCCCCGCGCCCGCCTCAAGACCGTCGGCAGCATCTGACGCGCAAGGCCAGCGGTTAAAATCGCCGCAGCTTTTTTGTCACAGACAACCATTTTGTCGCAGGCAGCCTATCCGGGCGGTCGCGGAAGCGAATTCCGAAACCCGAATAAGCCATTGTTATAAACTATTATTTTGCAACCTTAGGGTTTGGGGCGGGCGGCAGTCGCGGAACTTCAACAGTTTTCACCGCCTTGTGATCGGCCCTTAGGAACCAATAACCGGCTTCCTACGTTTGTGTGGCGTCAGATTGAAGCGAAACGTTTGAACCTGCCGGGGGCGTTCACCGACCTATCCATGGCAGCAAGAACGGCAGGAGGCTTCCATGAACCACTCGATTTACAGTGCCGACCGCATGACCCACCTGAAGATCGTGGTGGTTGCGCTCGTGGCTGGAATCCTGGTTGCAGGCTTCGGCATTTCGACCCGCTTCAATTCTGATCCAGGCGTGCAGACCGCGCGCATTATCAAAGCTGGCGCTCCGGTCGCGATGAGCAGCAGCGATACGATGGTGGTGCGCTAAAACGAATTCAGGAATTCACGAGGCTCTTTAACTTGCCCCCCAAAGTCGCCGCGTGAGTATGTCGAAGCCAATCCCCCCAAGTTGGCTGACGACAAAAAGGAGAACGCCCGTCCCCCCGCGGGCGTTTTTCTTTTGCGCAAAGGAATCCTCGAATTGCTCGACTTGAAGGATGCAGTTACTTCGCCGGTGACGGCTGCGTGCCCGGCACCGATTCCACCAGCTTGCCGCTGAAGACGATCGGCCCGGTCGGCGCGCCGGTCGGGGAGCCACCCTCCGGCTCCGCCGTCACGGCGTAAGTGGCCTGATTGATGGTGTCCGCATCGAAGGCCGACAATACGGGACGCGCGGTGAATTCGTCGCCCCCGATCACGCCTAGCGATCGCGGCGCCTGGAGTTTGTCGGACACGATCCAGAGTTCGTAGCTCTTGCCGGCTTCCGGCTGCGCACCGACCTTGCGGACGGTGAAGCGCTTGGTCGCGTCGTCAACGGTGAGAATGAAAGCCGGAGAGGTGCCATCCTTCTGCAGCACCGCAACATACTGCGCACCGGCTGGCGCCGGGGATTGCGCGACCTGAACCTGCGGCTTCGGTCGCAACCCTTCGGGAAGCAGGTCGGGGCGGTAGACCTGTGTCGCAACCACCGCAACCAGCGCCGCAGCGATTGCCGAGGTAAGGACGGCCACGTTACGCCAGCGCTGAATGCGCCCACGAAATGCAACGACATTCAAGGCTTCCGGCGCCGCGTCGTCACGAGCTTCGAATCCATCGAACGACGGGAACGCCGACGGCTGCTCCTGCGTCGAGCTCGCTGCGAGTTGCGCAACCTCGGCGCGGATTTTCTCCCACACCTCCGGGCGAGGCTCAACTGCGCCAACCATCTGGCTCAGCGTATTGAGCCGCCGCTCCCAGGCCTCGACCGTCGCCGCAAAGTCCTTGTCGGCGGACATCATGGCTTCGACCTGCGCCCGCTCGCTCGCGTCGAGCGTTCCGAGCACATATTCCGCGGCAAGCGCGTTATGGTCTTCGCTGTCAGTCATCGTTACAGCCCAAGGCACTCCCGAATATCCAGCATGCTACGGCGCAGCCAGGTCTTGATGGTGTTCACCGGCGTCTTGAATTTTTCCGCCAGCTGATCCCGACTCCAGCCGTTGTAGTAGGCGAGCAGCACCAGCTTTTGCCGCTCCGGCTCCAACCGGCCGACGCACTCCAGCAACCGCTTCAACTCCTCGGTCATTTCCCGCTGCGCAAGAGGGTCCGGCGTCTCCGCGGCCACGTCCATTGCTGCAGGCTCGTCTTCGATCGACGTTTCGTTTCGCTTGCGGACCACATCGATGGCGCGATTTCGCGCAATCGACACCATCCACGTAATTGGTGAAGCGACCCCCGGCCGAAAGTGTCCGGCGCCATGCCAGATTTTGACGTACACCTCCTGAATGACTTCCTCAGCGACATCCTGACGGCGCAAGATACGAAAGATCACGCCAAAGAGTTTCGCGCGGGTGGCGGCGTACAGTTGCTCGAACGCGGCCTGATCCCCCTTCGCGACGGCGGCCAGCAACCAGACAAGCTCAGCCGGCGTCAGCATTCCCTAAATCCCCTACGAGGTCCGCGATCAGCGCTAAAGAGACATCAAGACTGGCACGATGCCCGTATAGACTCACCATAACGTGCAACGGGGCCGGCCACCACGCCAGACGCAACGATCTGTGGACACACGCCAGAACGAAGAAACCCGAGCCTTCCGGCCCGGGTTCCCGATTGCGTTCATGATGTATCTGAAGGCCGATGCCTTCGCTGGATCAGGCGACGGCGCCGATGCGGGCGCGCATTAGACCGATGCTGTTGAGGTCAGCCTGTTCGCGGGCGTTCTCTTCGGCGCGCTCGCGGGCCTGGTCGCGCTCGTCCAGGAGTTCGACCTTCTTGAGTTCCTCGAACGCTTCGGCCAGCGAGCTCTTGGCATCCTCAAGTTGGATGCGCAGTTCGTCGGCGGAGCGGGTCAGGTTCTCGCGGCGCTGGATAGCCGCCTTGGCGTAGGTCGGATAGGCGAAGTGCGTCGGATCGTCGATGCCGGCCCGTGCCTGCTCGGTCGCGATCTCATGTTCGAGATCGACCGACATACGTTCGAAATCCGCGATCATGCCTTCGATCTGGGCGACCCTGCGGCGCTTCTCGTCGACCTGAAACTTCTTCAGGCGGATTAGCGTTTCACGTGACTTCATCGACTCATACTCCCCAGAAGTCCCAACTCATAAACGGGACGACGCCGGCTTCCCGCAAAGGCCCCACCGGCAACCAAGACATTCGGCGAGGATGATGGCCTGACAAAGTTAGCGTTCCGTTTCCAAGGTTCCTAAGATTTGTTCCAACTGGCGATAGCCTTCGGCCAGTCCCGCCACTTCGTCCTTGGCCTGGCGCAGGAAACCTTCCAGCGGCTCATGAAGCCGGATCGCCTCGTCGACTTCCGGACTCGACCCTGCACGATAGGCACCGAGCCGGATCAGTTCTTCCATATCGGAATAGGTCGCCATCACCTGACGGGCCCGCGTGATGGTGGGCAGAAACACCGGATCGGCGGACTTCGGCATGGTACGCGACACCGATTTGAGCACGTTGATCGCTGGGTAACGGCCGCGCTCGGCGATCGAGCGCTCCATCACGATATGGCCGTCGAGGATACCGCGCACCGCGTCGGCGATGGGCTCGTTATGGTCGTCGCCGTCCACCAGCACCGTGAAGATCGCAGTGATCGACCCCTCCCCGATGCCGGGCCCGGCACGCTCCAGCAGCTTCGGCAGTTCGGTGAACACCGTCGGCGTATAGCCCTTGGCCGTCGGCGGTTCGCCGGCCGAAAGCCCGATCTCCCGTTGCGCCATGGCAAAGCGCGTCACCGAGTCCATCATGCACATGACGTCCTGGCCCTCGTCGCGAAAGTACTCCGCGATGGCCAGCGTCAGGTAAGCCGCCTGCCGCCGCATCAAGGCCGGCTCGTCCGAGGTCGCGATCACGACCACCGAGCGCGCCAACCCCTCCTCGCCGAGATCGTCCTGCAGGAATTCCTGCACCTCGCGACCGCGTTCGCCGACCAGGCCGATCACCGAGACGTCCGCATCGACGTTACGCGCCAACATCGACAGCAGCACCGACTTGCCAACGCCGGAGCCGGCGAAGATGCCCATGCGCTGACCGCGACAGCAGGTCAGGAATGTATTGAGCGCCCGCACCCCGAGGTCGAGCGGCGCACCGACGCGCCGGCGCGAATGGGCCGGCGGCGGCGTATTGCGAAACGGCATCGGAGAAGCGCCCTGCACCAGCGGCCCCTTCCCATCGATCGGTTCGCCCATGGCATTGAGCACGCGGCCGAGCCAGGCGGCCGACGGCCGCACCTGGCTGGCGGCATTGGCGATGACGGCACGGCAGCCGCGACGGACTCCATCCAGCCCGGCGAACGGCATCACCACCGCATTGTTGCCGGTGAAGCCAATCACCTCGCATGGAATGAAGCGGCCATTGCCAGTCTCGATCACGATCCGGGCGCCGACCGACATCGCGTGAATGGGCCCGGCGATCTCGACCATTAACCCGCGGACCCCGACCACGCGGCCATAAATATTGACGCCGTCGATCTCTTCGATCTGTTCCGCAAGGGCTTTCATTGCGAAAACCTTAAGTTTCCGCGTATTTCAATCCTGGCCTTAACTTCGTGTTTACCCGCATCGTTAATCATTGCGTCACTGTCTTTGGTGACTGAGAGCGCTTGCCCGAGAGAAAGAAGGGCGAGTCTCGAGAGTCGGTTAGGCCCGCCTCTTGATGCGAAACTTGAGCGAGAACGGATAAAAAAAGCTGCCCTTACGCAACATCTTATGGCGATTCGAGAAAAATTGCACGATAGAGCTTGCGAAGAGGAATCAGGTTTTGTTAACCATATCTCGTCAGGATCCGAATCAGTTGTTCGAAGGCGTTTTCCAGCCCGCCAGTAGTGCGGACGACCTGACGCCCGGAGCGGCGACTATAGGGGACTGGCATGCGCGTTTTGCTAATTGAAGATGATAGCGCCGTTGCGCAGTCGATCGAATTGATGCTCAAATCCGAGAGCTTCAACGTTTACACGACGGATCTCGGAGAAGAGGGCGTCGATCTCGGCAAACTCTACGATTACGACATCATCCTTCTCGACCTCAACCTGCCCGACATGTCCGGTTACGACGTGCTCAAGCAGCTTCGGGTGTCGAAGATCAAGACTCCCATTCTGATCCTCTCCGGCCTCGCCGGCATCGAGGACAAGGTCAAAGGTCTCGGCGTCGGCGCCGACGACTACATGACCAAGCCCTTCCACAAGGACGAACTGGTCGCCCGCATTCATGCGATCGTCCGTCGCTCCAAGGGCCATGCCCAATCCGTCATCCAGACCGGCGATCTCGTGGTCAATCTCGACACCAAGACCGTCGAAGTCGGTGGCCAGCGCGTGCATCTGACCGGCAAGGAATATCAGATGCTGGAGCTGCTCTCGCTCCGCAAGGGCACCACGCTGACCAAGGAAATGTTCCTGAACCATCTTTACGGCGGCATGGACGAACCCGAGTTGAAGATCATCGACGTTTTCATCTGCAAGCTGCGCAAGAAGCTGGCGAACGCATCCGAAGGCCGCAACTTCATCGAAACCGTCTGGGGCCGCGGCTATGTGTTGCGCGAGCCGCATGACGACGAAGTGCGCATCCCCGCCTGATCCGGTTTCCGGCGAGCCTCAGGGCTCCTCCTCCCAACTGAACCCCGCCGCGAATGGCGGGGTTTTTGTTTGGGACAATGTGAACCAGCTCCCTGCCCGCCCCGACAGAAAGAGCGAGGCTTGAGCTAGACTGTCAAACGAACGGTCTCGGGGGCATCGAAATGATCTTGCAATCGCTGGCAGGCTTGCCGGCTTTCCTGGTGTACTTCTGCACGGCACTCGTCGCCGTCATCCTCTACCTCTTCGTCTACACCCGCATCACCCCGCACGACGAATTCAAGCTGATCCGCGACAACATTCCCGGCGCCGCGATTTCGCTCGGCCTCAGCCTGCTCGGATTCACATTGCCGGTCGTCAGCGCCATGACCCACGCAGCGAATGTGATCGACTGCCTGATCTGGAGCGCGATCGCGCTGATCGTGCAGATCATCGTCTACTTCATCGTGCGCATTCCGGTGCCCGATCTCTCGAAACGCATCGCGGCCGGCGAACTTGCGCCTGCGATCTGGCTGGGCCTGTCGTCGCTCGCGGCCGGCGCATTGAACGCGGCTTCGATGATCTACTGACATGGCGCAAAAACCTGGCCACGAGTTCGGAAAACGGAAGCCACCGGCAACAACGGAAGCCGCGCCGGTCTCGAAACGATCCGGTCAGGTCGCACTGGTGCTGATGGGAGCGCTGGCGGTTGGCGGCGGAGCCTATGCCCTGATGCCGAGCGAGAAGTGCGATCCCAACGACCCCACGCTGACCTCGGAGCAGCGTACGGCCTGCCAATCGCGACGGTCGTCCTCGTCATCCGGCGGGCACGGCTATTATGGCGGCTCGTCGCGCAGCAGCTATTACAGCGGCGACTCTTCGTCGCACGCCTCATCCACCGGCGACTCATCGTCCAACATCGGAATTGGGCACACCACGCGCGGCGGCTTCGGGTCGTTCGGCCATTCGATCGCCACCCACTTTTCCGGCGGCGGCTAAAGCGAACCCATGCAACGCATCGAATGCCCGGAGCGTGACGACTGGCAGGCCACTGCAGAAGCCGCCGGCTTCGACTTCCATACCCTGGATGGCGAACGATACTGGGACGAACGCGCCTACTATGCGTTCTCGCTGGACGAAATCGAACGCCAGATCGAAGGGCCGACCGGCGAACTGCACGAGATGTGTCTCGCGCTGGTCCACAGCGTGGTCGACGATGAGCGCCTGCTTCAACGCCTGAAAATCCCGGCTGCCTGCTGGCCGTTGATTACCGAAAGCTGGCAGCGACGCGACGCCAGCCTGTACGGGCGCTTCGATCTCTCTTTCGACGGCCGCGGCCCGGCAAAACTGCTTGAATACAATGCCGACACGCCAACCTCGATCTTCGAAGCCGCGGTCTTTCAATGGACCTGGCTTGAGCAAGGCATCGAACGACAGTTGATCCCCAAACGCGCAGATCAGTTCAATTCGATCCACGACAGCCTGATCGCGCGATGGCGGGTGATCGCGGACGGACGCCATCTCCATTTCACGGGCAGCTACGAGAACCCGGAAGATGCCGTGACACTGAACTATCTCGAAGATACCGCCCACCAGGCAGGGCTCGACACGACCGCACTCGATATCGAGAGTATCGGCCTCAATAGCCAACGCGGCTTTGTCGATCTCGACGACCGCCATATCGAACTGGCGTTCAAGCTTTATCCCTGGGAGTGGATGCTGCGCGATTCCTTCGGCGGTAACGTGCGGACATCATCGACACGCTGGCTTGAGCCGCCGTGGAAAGTGGTGCTTTCCAACAAGGGAATCCTGCCGCTGCTGTGGGAGATGTTTCCCAACCATCCCAATCTGCTGCCTGCTTATTTCGAGGACGATCCCAACGCCGACAAACTGGGAACGTCGTTCGTGCGCAAGCCGCTGTATTCGCGCGAAGGCGCCAACGTCACGCTGGTCTCTTCCGGGGCGACGCTCGAGCAGCAACCCGGCCCTTACGGTTCGGAAGGCTTCATTCGTCAGGCATTCGCGCCGCTGCCGCGCTTCGCCGAACAGTATCCGGTGATCGGAAGCTGGATCGTCGGCGACCGCGCCTGCGGACTCTCGATCCGCGAAGACGCGAATCCGATTACCGGCAACACTTCACGGTTTCTGCCGCACGCGATCCTCTAGCACATTACGAAGCGACGCGGTCTCAGCGACGCGGCGATGCCACGCCGCCCTGAAGGAACGGCATTGCGGACGGCACGATCGACGGCGCAGCGTGAACCGGGTTGGGACAATAAAGACCGCGGCGATCCGGATAAGGCCGGAAAGCATTGGTCAGCCCGACCACCGTTTCGGCGGCGCCGAGCGCGAGGAAGCCGTCGCTCTCCATCACCTTGGCCAGCCGCTTGAACATGGTCGCCTTGGTGGCCTGATCGAAATAGATCATGACGTTCCGGCAGAACACCACATCGAATATCCCGAGGTGATTGATATCGTGCAGCAGGTTCAACTGCTTGTGCTGCACCATGGCGCGGATGTCGGGATTGAGCTGCCACATGTCGCCGATCTGCCGGAAATACTTGACTAGCAATTGAATCGGCAGACCGCGCTGCACCTCGAACTGGCTGAAGATTCCGGCCTTCGACTTTTCAAGCACACCCTGCGACAGATCGGTCGCAACGATCTCGATGCGCCAGCCGCTCAATGCCGTACCGTATTCCTTCAAGCACATGGCAATCGAATACGGCTCCTGCCCGGTCGACGACGCCGCGCTCCAGATCCGCAAGGTGCGCCGGTTGGCGCGGGCACGCAGCAGCGCAGGCAGCATCGTATCGCGCAGATGATCGAACGGAATCTTGTCGCGGAAGAAGAACGTCTCGTTGGTGGTCATGGCTTCGACCACGGCCACAATCGTGTCCTCGGAGCCGGTCTTTATTTTCTGGACGAGGTCGCTGATGCCCGAAAGCCCCAGCCGTCTGGCAACAGGGATCAGCCTGCTCTCAACCAGATATTGCTTGTCGGAGGACAGGTCGAGACCGGAACGATCTTTCAGGAACGTCCGCAGATATTCGTAGTCCAAAGAAATCACGAACGATCTCCCGAAAAGAGCCGATTGAGTTTCGGTGCGATCTGCCCGAGAGGTAAGACGGCCGAACAAATTCCGGCGTTGACAGCGGACCCCGGCATTCCCCAGACCACGCTGGTCGCTTCATCCTGCGCAATGATGCTGCCGCCCGCGGCGACGATTTCCTTGCCGCCGCGCATCCCGTCCGAGCCCATGCCGGTGAGCACCACGGCCAGGATCGCGCCCTGCCACACGCCGATGGCCGACGTGAACAGCGGATCGACGGCCGGCTTGCAGAAATTCACCGGAGCTCCGTCATCGAGCGCGATCGCCGCGCCGCTGCCCTGGCGCGCCACGCGCATGTGCCGTCCGCCGGGCGCAAGATAGACTTGGCCTGCTTTGACAGGTTCGCCATCGACACCTTCATGCGCTGGGCGGCGGCTCGCGCGCGCCAGATGTTCGGCCAGAATGGTCGTGAACGTCGGCGGCATGTGCTGCGTGATCAATACCGGAACGCGATCGATCACCGGCCCAAGCTCCGTGATCAGCGAGATCAGCGCCTGCGGCCCCCCGGTGGATGAACCTATCAGCAACGCGCGGGGCGCTACGGTGCCGAACGGCCGCAGCACCGGCTGCGGTGGCACCACCGGACGCACATGCGTTTCCCGGCCGTGCTCTGCCGAAGGGACGAGCGGCGGGCTTGCCACCGTCAACGACGAACGGCGACGCCGTGCGCCGAGATGCCGGATCTTCTCGATCAGATCGCGCCGGAATATTTCGGCCGCGTCTTTCTCGCGCGTGCTTTCCGGCTTCGGGATGTAATCGGACGCACCGAGCGACAAGGCCTTGAGGCTGACCTCGGCGTTACGACGCGTCAGCGTCGACGCCATGATGACGACGAGATTGCGCTTCTTTGCCAGCAGCAGCGGCAATGCGGAAATGCCGTCGAGGTCCGGCATTTCGATATCGAGCACCGCAACGTCAGGATCGACCCGCTCGACCTGATTGACCGCATCTCGGCCGGTGCGCAGCGATGCTGCAACCACCATGTCCGGCTCGGCCTCGATCCAGCGTGCAATCAATCCGCGGATAACGACGGAATCGTCGACCACCATGACCCGCAGCGGCTCGCTCCGCGATGCGTCCATGGTCGGAGATCGAGCGACGGCAATACTCATTACGCACCAAACGCGAACCGAAAAAACACCGGTAGACCAGACGTCGAGACCTGGCCCGCCGCAGTCGAAGAAATCTAGATCAAGCCGACTTCGTGGAATTTAGCCGTGACGATATCCTTGTCGAACGGCTTCATGATGTACTCGTTGGCACCGGCGTGAAGTGCGCGCGCGATATGCGCGACGTCGTTTTCGGTGGTGCAGAACACTACTTTCGGCCGATCGCCGTCCGGCATCTGCCGGAGGTTGCGGAGGAATTCGTATCCATCCATCACCGGCATGTTCCAGTCGAGCAGCACCGCGTCCGGCAATTCGTGCTTGCAGGCTTCGAGCGCCTTCTCGCCATCCTCCGCCTCTATGATCCGGAAATCGAGACCTTCCAGAATACGACGGGCAACCTTGCGAATGACGCTTGAGTCATCGACGACGAGACACGTTTGCATTTTGAACCTCTGTCCGTTGGCTTCCAGATCCCGATCGGGACACAGTTGTCGTAACTAGTTTCTCACCGGCTACGCAGCCAGCTTGTCAGGCAGGATTTCGAGCACACGATCGACATCGAGCACGACCATCAATTGACCGTCGAGACGATGAACGCCGGCCGCCATCTTCGCCATGCGCGGATCGAGATTGACCGGATTTTCCTCGCGGCCGTCGTCGGCAAGCTTGAGCACTTCGCCGATCTGATCGATCAGCAGGCCATAGGACTCCCCGCGCAATTCGACGCCGACGGCCATCGGCGGCCGCCCTGCATCGGCTTTCGGCAAACCGAGCCGGGCCCGCATATCGATGGCGGTGACGATGCGACCGCGCAGATTGAGCACGCCGGCCACATCGCTCGACGCCAACGGCACGCGCGTCAACCGCTCCGGCATAAAGACATCCTGCACGCGCGCAATCGGAAGTCCGAACAACTGCTCGCCGATCATGGTGGTAACGTATTCGGTCACGGCACCCTCGGAAGTGGAGATTTTGCTGCTCATCGCTGTTTCCTCACGCGGCCCGCTCGACTTCGGCGGTCTGTTCCTTGAGCGCCGCGATCAATCCGGGGCGATCGAACTTGGCAACGTAATCGTGGAAACCCGCCTGGCGGCCGCGCTCGATCGCAGCCGGGGAAATCATCGAGGACAATGCGATGATCGGCATTGCATTGAGCCGCTGATCGGCACGAATGGTCTCGGCGAATTCGAAACCGTTCATGTCCGGCATTTCGATATCCGTCAGCACGACGTCGAACGGCTGGCCGGAACGCAGCGCCACCAGCCCTTCCTGGGCGCTGGTTGCGACCCGCACCCGATAGCCGGCTGCTTTCAAGACGGGCGCCAGCATGTTGCGGAAGAAGGCCGAGTCATCGACCAGCAATACCGATTGCGCGCTGGATGACGGCCGCATCTCGCGGCGACTGAACCAGTCCTCGAACGCCATCGGCAGGAAATGGCCGACGTCGATCACTTCGGTCGCCTGTCCCTTGACCACCGCCGAGCCGAGAATGCCGTCGCGGCTGCTGGCCACTTCGATGTTCAGCCGCTCTTCGACGATGTCGATGATTTCATCGACCACCAGTCCCATGGCGCGGCCATCGTCGGCGAACACCAGGATCGGCTGCACGCCACTGATCCCGACCGAGACGCCGTCCATCTGCACGAGCGGCATCAGCTTGTCGCGGTATTGCACCATGTGGCGGCCGTTGGACAACTCGATCTTTTCGGCCGCGATTTCCTCGAGCCGCGTGATCAGGGCCAGCGGCACCGCTTTTGGCTGCGCCGATCCGGCGCGAAACACCAGCAGCGACGTCAGTTGTTCGGCCGCGCCTGCGCGCATCGTGGCGTTCTCGTCGGCGATCTCGTGTTGCGTCGCGACCGATGTGCCGAGCGCCTGAGCGATCCCGTTCGGATCGATGATCATGATCACCGCGCCGTCGCCGAGAATGGTGTTGCCGGAGAACATCGCGATGTGACGCAGCTTGGTCGACATCGGCTTGACGACGATTTCCTCGGTGTGGAAGACACCATCGACGACGATGCCGAAGGTCTGGCTGCCGACCTGCGTGACCACGATGAAACCGTTCTCGGGATCGCTCGACGTGCCGTCGTCGATCTTGAGCAGCTTCTTGAGGTGGATCAGCGGCAGCAGCTTGTTGCGCAGCCGCAGCACCGGCGTGTCCTTGATGCGCTCGATGCGGTGCTCGGAATTGGCCCGCGCGCGAACCAGCTCGACCACCGCGAGTTGCGGGATCGCGAACCGGTCCCCCGCCGCTTCGACGATCAGCGCCGACACGATCGCCAGCGTCAGCGGAATCTTGACGGTGACGCTGGTACCTTCGCCGGCCACCGACTTCACGTCGATGGTGCCGCCGATCTGATCGATGTTGGTGCGCACCACGTCCATGCCGACGCCGCGGCCGGATACGCTCGTCACTGCCGCAGCCGTCGAGAAGCCGGGCGCGAAGATGAACTTGTGGATCTGCGCCTCGGTCATCTTTTCGAGGTCGGATTCGGTGGCCAGACCGTTTGCGACAGCCTTGGCCTTGATGCGCTCGGTGTTGAGGCCGCGCCCGTTGTCGGCGATGCAGATGATGATGTGGCCGCCTTCGTGATAGGCGGACAGGCGAATGGTGCCCTGCTCCGGCTTGCCGGCGTTGACGCGTTCCTGCGGCGACTCCAGGCCGTGATCGGCGGAGTTGCGCACCATATGCGTCAGCGGATCCTTGATCAGATCGAGCACCTGGCGGTCGAGCTCGGTATCGGCGCCGTGCATCTCGAGCTCGATCTGCTTGCCGAGTTCGCTCGACAGATCGCGCACGATACGCGGCAGTTTCTGCCACGCATTGCCGATCGGCTGCATGCGCGTCTTCATGACGCCTTCCTGCAACTCGGCGGTGACGTTGGACAGCCGCTGCAGCGGCACCTTGAACTCGTTTTCCTCGTTGCGCCGGCTGATCTCCAGCAACTGGTTGCGCGTCAGCACCAGCTCCGACACCATCGTCATCAGGTGTTCGAGCGTATCGACATTGACGCGGATCGACTGATTGGCGACGCGGTCGCTTTCCGCGGTTTCGGTCTCGGCCGCGAGTTTGCGGGCTGCCGGCTTTTCGACCGGCTTCGGAGCGGCAGCGGTTGGCGCCGGCACGGGCGGAGGTGGCGCGGCCACCTCGGTCGACGTCTCGCGGAATGCGCGTTCCAGTTCGTCCAGCGAAACCTCGCCAGGGCGCAACGGACGTTCGAGCACCTGAAAGGTCAACGTGCCTTGTTCGACTTGCGACGCAACGGCCGGCTCCGCCATGGCTTGCGTGCCGCGCTCGACCATCGCGTGAAGCTGATCGATGAGATTCTGATCGGAGCCTTCCGGCTCGGCCTGCGTCGCCTCGAGCTGCGCCAGGATTTCCTTGATGCTGTCGATGGTGGTCAGGATCAGCGTCACGGCCTCGCCGGTCGCCGGCATCCCGTCGCGAAACTTGCCCATCAGCGTTTCGGCGGCGTGCGCCAATGCTTCCAGCCGCGGCAGACCCAAAAATCCGCACGTACCCTTGATGGTGTGGACGAGGCGGAAAATGTTATCGAGAATCTTGGCGTTGTTGGGCTCCTGCTCAAACTTCACCAGTTGATTGTCGACGACGTCGAGACTCTCGTTAGTCTCGGTCAGGAATTCCTTTAACAAATCATCCATGAAACTCTGGCCTTCGAACACGCAAGGCGCGCGACTGCGTCACACCTTTCTGGGGTCCGGCCAGTTTCCATACAAAGCGTTTAATATTGGTGAGTAAACGGTACCGCGATGCGCAAAGACGCCGCAAGGCGGCGATCGCAGTTCAGCGCAACGATTGATTAACCAAGCTGGTCGCGTCGCTCAGGCAGCGGTCACCACGATGGCATCGCCTTCCGGCGCAAGGCCAACCTTCAGGCCGCAGGCCAGCGCCAGCAGGCGGGTATAGTAAGGCTGCACCGCGTGGGCATCGACTGCGTTGGTATGTCCCGACGCCAGCATCTCCGCAATGTTCTGCGGCAGTCGTGCGTTCAATCCATTCGCGGCGACACGGAAGCCGATCATATCGCCCTCTCCCACCGCATCCACGGTCAGCACGCCGCCGCGCGGAATGGTCTGCTGCGCGATCACCATCATGTTGAGCAGCAACTTGACGCGATTCTTCGCCAGCAAGATGCGCGGCAGATTCCAGACGATCTTGGTCTTGTCGTCCTCGAAATGCCCGCGCGCCATGTTCTGCGCATCGCCCAGATCGATCTGGGCGCCCGCCGAACCGGCCGCTCCGAAGGCGAGCCGGCAGAACTGCAGCCGCGCCGATGCCGTCTTGGCGCTCTTGCGGATCAGGTCGAGGGCGAATTCGCGATCCTCCGGCTTTGGATCGTCATCCAGCACTTCGAGCCCATTGACGATGGCGCCCACGGGGCTGATGAGATCGTGGCACACGCGCGAACACAGCAGGGCCGCCAGTTCGAGGGCGTCGGGCGCTGGTGCGATAACGGGAGACGGCGAGGTGTCTGACATAAGACCTTCCTGGAGACCGCGAGTGGCTAGTTTCGGCATTCGCATCGACAGCGGAGGTCGAATTCACACCATTTCGGCGGACGCGACGAATCAAGCCTGATTTATGGTTTGATACACTGTGGAGGTCTATGCTGCTAGTGTCCCGCTTCCGACGCTTGTATCCCTTTGCAGCGCACGCTCGTACAAGCGTCGGAAGCAAGAGGGACACTAGTAATTTATCGTTTCTAGTGTCCTTGGTTCTAACATTCGCACCGGAGCCCGCTGCAAAGTAATGCGAATGTTAGAACCGGAACACTAGTGTAGTGGATTTGACACTCACGATGGCCCGGCTGCCCATTCGCGATATGCGGCGAGGCAATGCCGTTGTAATTTCGAACATCCGCCCCTGAATCGGTATTCGGGTCGCGGTGAAAGTCCCGCTACATGACCGCCAATCCTTCCGCTACCACTGTTCTCGATACCGCTGCGATGCTCGCGCTGCTCGAGCCGCTGACATCGCTGGTGATCGAAGCCGGCGCGGCGATTTGCGCAGTCCGATGCGGGGCGGTGAACGTGGATGAGAAATCAGACGGCTCGCCGGTGACGCAGGCCGACCTCGCCGCCGACCATGTCCTCGTCAATGGTCTTGCGCGGCTGTACCCCAACATCCGGACGCTCTCGGAAGAACGGACAGGCGACGTCAACTCCGCATTCGACGGCAGCTTCTTCCTGATCGATCCGCTGGACGGCACCAAGGAATTCATCGCCGGCCGTGACGAGTTCACCGTCAACCTGGCGCTCGTGACTCACGGCGTGCCGATGCTTGGCATCGTCGGCGCGCCGGCGCTCGGTCTGATCTGGCGCGGCGTGGTGGGGCATGGCGCCGAGCGCCTTACCATCGGCGACGGAACCTCCGTTCCAACCGTAGAGCCGATCCGCACGCGTCCCATGCCTCCCGCAGGCAGCCCGTGGAACGCAGCGGTCAGCCGCTCGCATGGCGACCCCCGCACCGAGGCCTTCATCGCGCAGCGCCCCCAGGTGTGCCGACGCGTTTTGGGCTCCGCCGTTAAATTCGCGCATGTCGCCGACGGCCAGATCGACATCTATCCGCGCCTCTCACCCACATCCGAATGGGACGTCGGGGCAGGCCACGCCCTCGTCGTCGCGGCGGGCGGCAAGGTGACCGACAGCAAAGGCAAACCGCTACGGTTCGGGACCAGCCCGGACAACTTCATCGTTCCGGAATTCATCGCCTGGGGAGACGCGTCGGCGGCTCCTTGAGCGCTCACCGCCAACACCGGTCAGCGCGCCAGCGTTTCCTCGAGTTGCGGCCAGCGATCCCGTGCCTCGCGTAAAACCGATGCGGGATCGGCAGCAAAAGCATCCCGGCTCTCTTCGCGGCCGAACAGATACAATCGTTGGCCCGCGATCAGCCAGAACCGCGGATTACCTGCATAGGCCACCCCCCGCGCCACATCGACCGGGTCGTAGCCGCCGAACTGAGGTCCGTAGATTTCCGGATGGGCAAGAAAAAAAGCTCGATTGTCGACGTTCTCGAAGCGCCAGATGACCCCCGCCTCGGAAGCCTCCACGTCGGGCCGTCCGATTGTCGTCCTGCCTTTGGTGAAAAATGCCACCGGATCGGCGCCGCCGATCGCAAGGCCGGTGATACGATCCGCGACCACCCGCTCGGTCGTGGCCGCCCGTGCCGCCGAATCGCCGCAGATTCGCGTGACCAAAGCGGCCATCACGACAATCATGACCATTCCGCGGCGCAAGCCGTTTCTTTCCTGCCGCCGTGCCGTCATAGTTGATGTCGATAAGTTTCGAATCGGGGACAATGGACGCAAGCTAGACCGTGCCTGTCAGCATCCGGTTAAAGCCGCGACCATGATTTTACTATCTAGGGGTTTTTGCATGACCATCGCTTCACGCCTTGCCGCGCTGATGCTTGCCGCCATGACGCTCTGGACGGTGACACTCTGGACGGCGCCCGCATCGGCGCAGCCAGCATCCCAGGGGCGCGGAACCTATGCTTCGGAAGAGCTGGTCGGCGCCGGGCACAAGTTTTTCGGTAATGTCTCTCGCGGGCTCGCCTCGGTAATCGAGCGGGCGGTCAGCCAGTGGGGCCTGCCCAACGGCTACATCCTCGGCGAGGAGGGCAGTGGCGCTTTCGTCGCCGGGCTGCGGTATGGCGAAGGCACGCTCTATACGAAGAACGCCGGCGACCTGAAGGTCTACTGGCAGGGCCCGTCGGTCGGCTTCGACTGGGGTGGCGACGGCGCACGCACCATGACGCTGGTCTACAACCTGCCCTCCACCAATGCGATCTATCAACGGTTCGCGGGCATCGACGGGTCGGCCTATATCGTCGGCGGTTTCGGCATGACGGCGCTGACCGCCAACGACATCGTGCTGGTGCCGATTCGCTCGGGATTGGGGTTGCGGCTAGGCGCCAGCATCGGCTACCTGAAGTTCACCCCGCGCGCGACATGGAACCCGTTCTGATTTCCCGCTGATTTTCGTCCCAGGCTCCTTCTCCCGGCGACGGATTCACGTTAACGAGGCGGCGGGCTAGCCTTTTCCCGGCGCGTCGTGACATGGTCGCCGGCAAATTTTTGAAGCCTTTTCGAGCGCTAGTGCGGAGTATCATCCATGGTCGAACCGATCATGTATATGGCGATCGGTTTTCTGGTCTCGATGCTGCTCGGGTTGATGATCGCGCCGCTGGTGCATAACCGGGCGGTGCGGCTGACCACCAAGCGGCTCGAGGCCTCGGCCCCGGTTTCGAAGGCGGAAATCCAGGCCGACAAGGACCAGTTGCGGGCCGAATTCGCGGTGTCCGCACGGCGGCTTGAAACCACCATCGAGCAGCTCAAGAGCAAGACCACCAGCCAGTTCGCCGAGATCGGCACGAAGAACGACGCCATCAACCGGATGAAGCACGAACTGAGTGAGAAGGCCGCGGCAATCTTCGCACTTCAGGCGAGCGAGAAATCGCTGCAAGAACAACTGCACATGACTACCGGCGAGGCCACGGCGAAATCGCAATCGCTGCAATCCACCGAGCAGGCGCTGACCGGCACGAAAGACGAGGTCACGCGGCTGACCCGGGAACTGGCGGATCGCTCGCAGGCCGCGGAAAACCTGCAGATCGAATTGAACGCTGCGCAGGTCACCGTCACGACACTCAACAGCCGCATCGAGGACAGCGAAAAAGAGCTTGCCGCCACGCGAAATCGGCTCGATCAGCAGCGCATCGAGACGGCGGCCACCGCGAGCGAATTGGCCGAGGCGCGCAGCCGCGTCGAAGCCTTAAGCCAGCGCGTCAGCGATCTTGACCGGCAACTGGTCGAGCAAGTGAAGGCGATGGAGACGCAGGCGGCCGAGGGCGATGGGAAGCAGTCCGGCACCGCAGCCGTCGCCGACGCATGGGCCGCCGAGCACGCGGAGAACGCCCTGCTGCGCGACCGGATCAATGACATCGCGGCCGAGGTGGCCAAGCTAGCGATGACCCTGGAAGGCCCTGACTCGCCGATCAAGGCCATCCTCGCGGCGGATCCCCATACCCGGCCAAAGCAGGCCAACGGCAGCGCCATGGCCGTCCAGGCCACCCTGGCGGACCGTATCCGGGCCCTGCAGTCTCATATTGCCCCTTCCCCGCGATTGCCCGGTTAAACTCTCGCGGGCGCGCTTGACACCCCCACCCCACAATTCGTAAATCGCGCCCCTACGGCCTTGCGACGTTCAACCGGGACTATCCCCGGTCGGTTGCAGGGATATCCCGGGCGCATAGCTCAGCGGGAGAGCGTTCCCTTCACACGGGAGAGGTCCAAGGTTCGATCCCTTGTGCGCCCACCAT
>JANINJ010000076.1 GCA_024508855.1 Xanthobacteraceae bacterium | reverse complement strand
GGCGGGCAGGGCCTGCCGGTGACGCTGACGCAGACCGTCGCCGAATTCCAGACCTCGGCCAACATGGCGTTTGGCATGTATCCCGGCCTTACCCAGGGCGCGATGGCGGCGTTGCTGGTGCACGGCTCCGACGAGCAGAAAAAACTGTTCGTGCCGAAAATGGCCGCCGGCGACTGGACCGGCACCATGAACCTCACCGAGCCGCAATGCGGCACCGACCTCGGCCTGCTGCGCACCCGCGCGGTGAAGCAGGCGGACGGCAGCTACAAGATTACCGGCACCAAGATCTTCATCTCCGCCGGCGAGCACGATCTGGCCGACAACATCATCCACCTGGTGCTGGCCCGCATCGAGGGTGCGCCGGCCGGGATCAAGGGCGTGTCGCTGTTCGTGGTGCCGAAGCGGCTGATCAATGCCGATGGTTCGCTCGGCGCGACGAATGGCGTGTCGTGCGGCTCGATCGAGCACAAGATGGGCATTCACGGCAACTCGACCTGCGTCATGAATTACGACGACGCCACCGGCTGGCTGATCGGTGCCGAGAACAAGGGCATGCAGGCTATGTTCGTGATGATGAACGAGGCGCGCCTCGGCGTCGCCGTTCAAGGCCTTGCGATGTCGGAAGTCGCCTATCAGAACGCCGTCACCTATGCCCGCGAGCGTCTGCAGGGCCGCGCACTGACCGGGCCGCAGGACCCCGACAAGCCGGCCGATCCGATCATCGTGCATCCCGACGTGCGGCGCACGCTGCTCACCATCCGCGCCTTCAACGAAGCCGCGCGTGCCATGGTGGTGTGGACCTCGCTCAAGAGCGACGTCGCGCACCGTTCGGACGATGCCAAGGAACGTCAGGCCGCCGACGACCACATGGGCTTGATGACGCCGGTGCTGAAAGGCGTGCTCACCGATACCGGCTTCGCCAATACCGTGCTGGCGCAGCAGATGTTCGGCGGCCACGGCTACATCGCCGAGAATGGCATGGAGCAGTTCGTGCGCGATGCACGCATTTCGATGATCTACGAAGGCGCCAACGGCATCCAGGCGCTCGATCTGGTCGGCCGCAAGCTGCCGCGCGACGGCGGCCGCGCCGCGATGGCGTTCTTCGCCGAGGTCGCCGCCTTCGCCAAGGATCATGGAGCCGACGAGGCCATGAAGCCGTTCATTACGCCGCTGTCGGCCGCCCTTGGGCACCTGCAGCAGGCGACCATGTGGCTGATGCAGAACGCCATGGCCAAGCCGGATAACGCCGGCGCTGGCGCGACCGATTACATGAAATTGTTCGGTCTGGTGGTGTTCGGCTACATGTGGGCGAAGATGGCGAAAGTTGCCCAGGACAAGATTGCGGCCGGCGATACGTCTGCCTATTTCAAGACCAAGCAGGTGACCGGCCGCTTCTTCATGGAGCGGATGTTGCCCGAAACGGCGGTCCATCTCGCGCGCATTCAGACCGGAAGCGCGACCACCATGGAATTGCCGGCCGAAGCATTCTGATCGTTTCAAACAGTCGCGCCGGTTTCCAGCGCGAAAACATAACCGGTCGAGGAGACCCCGAGGAGATCCCATGGCTGAAGCCTTTATCTACGATCACGTTCGCACGCCGCGCGGCAAGGGCAAGTCCGATGGCTCGCTGCATGAAGTCACCGCACTGGCGCTCGCCACCGCGCCGCTGAAGGCGATCAAGGAGCGCAACCATCTCGACGAAGACAGCGTCGACGACGTCGTGCTCGGCGTGGTCGATCCGGTCGGCGAGGCGGGCGGCGACATCGCGCGCTTCGCGGCGCTGCAGGCGGGTCTCGGCACCGAAGTGCCGGGCGTGCAGATCAGCCGCTTCTGTGCGTCGGGCCTCGACGCGGTGAATTTTGCCGCCGCGCAGGTGATGGCCGGGCAGCACGAACTCACCATTGGCGGCGGCGCGGAATCGATGAGCCGCGTCGGCATCATGTCGTCGGGCGCGGCGTGGCCGATGGACCCGTCGATCGCGGTGCCGTCCTACTTCCTCCCGCAAGGTATTTCGGCCGACCTGATCGCGACCAAGTATGGCTTCTCGCGCGCGGACGTCGATGCCTATGCAGTGGAGAGCCAGAAGCGCGCCGCAACGTCGTGGGAGAAGGGTTACTTCAAGAATTCGATCGTGCCGGTGAAGGATCAGAACGGCCTCACCATCCTCGACAAGGACGAGCATATGCGGCCGTCGACGACGATGCAGTCGCTCGGGCAGTTGCAGCCCTCGTTCGAGGTGATGGGCGCGATGGGCGGCTTCGACGCGGTAGCGACGCAGTCGCATCCGGAGGTCGAGAAGGTCATCCACGTTCACCACGCCGGCAACTCGTCGGGCATCGTCGACGGCGCTGCCGCGGTGTTGATCGGTAACGAGGCTGCCGGCAAGAAGCATGGCCTGAAGCCGCGCGCCAAAATCAGGGCGTTCGCCAATATCGGCTCAGAGCCGTCGATCATGCTGACCGGCCCGGTCGACGTGACGAAAAAGGTTCTCGCGCGTTCGGGAATGAAGCTGTCCGACATCGAACTGTTCGAACTGAACGAAGCGTTCGCGTCGGTGGTGCTGCGTTACATCCAGGCGTTCGACATCGATCCGGCCGTGATCAACGTCAACGGCGGCGCCATCGCCATGGGCCATCCGCTCGGCGCGACCGGCGCCATGATCCTCGGCACCGTGCTCGACGAATTGGAGCGCACCGACAAGTCCACCGCGCTGGTGACGTTGTGCATCGGCGGCGGCATGGGCACCGCGACCATCATCGAACGCGTCTAAGGCGAGGTCATCATCATGAGTTTCAATAATTTCAAGGTCGAGACCGACGCCGATGGCATTGCGCTCGTCACCTGGGATATTCCCGGCCGTTCGATGAACGTGCTGGACACCGCCACCATCGAGGAACTCGGCAAGATCGTCGAACAGACCACCGCGGATGCCGCAGTGAAGGGCGTCGTCATCACCTCCGGCAAGGACGCATTTTCCGCCGGTGCCGATCTCTCGATGCTGGAAGGCATGAACCGAGAATACGCCGCAGCGCTGAAAGCCAAGGGCGAAGAAGCGGCGAACCAAATGCTGTTCGACGAGAGCCGCAAGCTGTCGCAGACGCTGCGCGCCATCGAGACCTGCGGCAAGCCGTGGGTCGCGGCGATCAACGGTCTCGCGCTCGGCGGCGCGTTCGAACTGACGCTCGCCTGCCACTATCGTGTCGCGGCGGACAATCCGAAGACGCGGCTCGGCCTGCCGGAAGTCAAGGTCGGCCTGTTCCCCGGCGGCGGCGGCACCCAACGGCTGCCGCGCATGATGCCGGCGCAGGATGCGCTGCAACTGCTGCTCAAGGGCGACCAGATCAAGCTCGACAAGGCCAAGGCTGCCAACATCGTTGGCGCCATCGTTCCGGCCGCCGATCTCGTCAAGACGGCCAAGGAATGGATCAAGGCTGGCGGCAAGCCAGTGCAGCCGTGGGACGTGAAGGGTTTCAAGCTGCCGGGCGGTGCGGTGTATTCCGCCGCTGGCATGAACATCTTCCCGCCGGCCAACGCGATCTATCGCAGCCAGACCTACGACAACTATCCGGCCGCGCGCGCCATCATGAGCTGCGTCTATGAGGGTCTGCTGGTCAACATCGACAATGGCCTGCGCATCGAGTCGCGATACTTCGCAAAGATCCTGCGCAGCAAGGAAGCAGCGGCGATGATCCGCAGCCTGTTCCTGTCGATGCAGGAACTGAACAAGGGCGCACGGCGTCCGCAAGACGTGCCGCCAACTAAGGTCAAGAAGCTCGCCATCATCGGCGCCGGGTTCATGGGCGCCAGCGTCGGTTATGTCTCCGCGAAGGCCGGCATCGACGTGGTGCTGATCGATCGCGATCAGGAGAGCGCCGACAAGGGCAAGGCGCATGCGAAGTCGGTGATCGACGGTCTGATCGCCAAGGGTCGCGCCAAGGAAGCCGACCGCGATGCGCTGCTCAGCCATATTACCGCGACCGCGGATTATGCCGCGATCGGCGATTGCGATCTCGTCATCGAGGCGGTGTTCGAGGATCGCAAGGTCAAGGCCGAAACCTATGACAAGGCGCAACCTTATCTGCGCAAGGACGCGATCTTCGCCTCGAATACCTCGACCTTGCCGATCAATTCACTGGCCGAGGAGTTCAAGGATCAGGCGCGCTTCATCGGCATCCATTTCTTCTCACCGGTCGAGAAGATGATGCTGGTCGAGATCATCGTCGGCAAGAACACCGGCGACCTCGCGCTGGCCACCGCGCTCGACTATGTGCGCCAGATCAGCAAGACGCCGATCGTGGTCAACGATTCGCGCGGCTTCTTCGCCAACCGCTGCGTGTTGCGCTTCACTGCCGAAGGCCTCGAGATGCTGATGGAAGGCGTGCCGCCGGCGATGATCGAAAACACCGCGCGGATGGCCGGCATGCCGGTCGGCCCGCTTTCGCTGTCCGACGAAGTGGCGCTCGATCTGGTGCTCAAGATCATGAAAGCGACGGAAGCTGATCTCGGCGCCAACGCGATCGATCAGGCACAGAAGAAGCTGATGGTCGAAATGGTCGAGAAGCAGGGCCGCTTCGGCCGCAAGAACGGCAAGGGCTTCTACGACTATCCCGAGAAGGGCAAGAGCCAGAAGTCGCTGTGGGCCGGGCTTTCCGCGCTGCAGCCGAAGCACCTCGATCCGGACACGCTCGATGTCGAGGAGTTGAAGCAGCGCTTCCTGGTGGCGCAGGCGGTGGAAGCCGCGCGTACGGTCGAGGATCACGTCATCACCGATCCGCGCGAAGCGGATGTCGGTTCGATCCTCGGCTTCGGCTTCGCGCCGTTCACCGGCGGCACGCTGTCCTACATCGACTTCATGGGCACGAAGAACTTCGTCGCGCTGTGCCACAAGCTGGAGGCCAAATACGGCTCGCGCTTCACGCCGCCGAAGCTTCTGGTCGAGATGGCGGAGAAGGGCGAGACCTTCTATGGCCGCTTCCCGCCGAAGAAGGCGGCAGCGTAACTCGCACTCTCAACGCCGTCATGGCCGGGCTTGTCCCGGCCATCCACGTCTTGTTTGAATGAGATGCAAAAAGGCGTGGATGCCCGGCACAAGGCCGGGCATGACGAACACTAAAGTCCCGCAAAAATATAAAAGGGCCGGATCGATGATCCGGCCCTTTTGATTACCGCGTTCGGCGATGTCTTACGACAGCCCTTCGCTTTTCAGCGCTTCCTGCACCTTCGGCCGTGCGGCGACGCGGGCCTTATAGGCAGTCAAGTTCTTCAGCGCCGACAGGTCGAACTTGTGGGCGTCGGCCCAGCGCAGCATCGTGTAGAGATAGCCGTCGGCGACGCTGAATTGCTTGCCCATCAGGTAGTCGTGGCCGGCAAGCTTCTCGTCGACATATTTGAGTTTGCCCATCAGCCGATCGCGAAAGAACTGCTTGGTCTCATCGCTCAGCACCGGTGCGAATAGCGGGCTGAAGTTCTTGTGCAGTTCGCTGGTGATGAAGTTCAGCCATTCCTGCAGCCGGTAGCGGTCGCTGGTGCCGCTCGCAGGTGCGAGATTCTTACCGGCGGCCTTGTCGGCGATGGCCTGCACGATCACCGGACCTTCGGTCAGGATGGTGCCGTCGTCGAGTTGCAGGGTCGGTACCTGCCCCTTGGGATTCACCTTCAGGAAGTCGCCGCCGTCTTCCAGCTTCTTGGCCTTGAGGTCGACCTTCGCGAGATTGTGAGCGAGCCCGGCTTCCAGCAGCGCGATATGGGGCGACAGCGAGCAGGCCCCCGGCGAATAATAAAGCTTCATCGGAATATCCTCCCAAAGAGATACTGGTTATTTGGAGATGGGTTGATTAAATGCGGGTGCATGGAATAGTCAAGATTGATGCAGGTGCATTTAGAGCGATATTGTCGGCCGGGACATCACGGATCACGTCATGAAGCGCAAGCCATCGACTGAAGCCACGGGGGCCTGGATTCGCCTGATGCGAATCCAGAGCCGCGTGTTGAATGCCGTCGAACAGGATTTGAAGAAGGCCGGCTTTCCGCCGCTCGCCTGGTATGACGCGCTGCTGGAGCTGTCGCGCGCGCCCGGCGGCGAGATGCGCCCGGTCGAGCTCGAAAAGCAGATGCTGATTCCGCAATACTCCACGTCGCGGCTGATCGACCGCCTGGTGGAGGAGGGGCTGGCGGCCCGGCGCGAGTGCAAGATGGACAAGCGCGGGCTGTTCGTCGAAATCACCGATGCGGGACGCGATCTGCAGAAGCGGATGTGGAGCGCATATTCCACCGCGATCGAGCGGCATGTCGGGTCGAAATTGTCGGACGCGGATGCAGCGAAGCTGTGTGGATTGCTGGACCGGCTGGGCTGTTCGTGCGAACAGGCGGCTCCACTGGCCTTGCGGGACGCCGCGTCCGCACGATGACAGCCGCACGATGATAGCGATCAGATCAACCGGTTGGGGCTGCGTTGGCCCCCGCCCTTTCCCACATCGCGCGCGCGAGACCGCCGCAATTCGCATTCAGGATTTTCATGGCGCGTGATCAGACCGATACGACGCCGCTGCATTCGCGCGACGAACTCGTTGCGTGGCTTGAGGCGGGTGTGAAGCCGAAGTCGGAATTCCGGATCGGCACCGAGCACGAGAAGACGCCGTTCACGCTCGAAGGACATCATCCCGTTCCCTACGAAGGCCCGCGCGGAATCGGCGCGCTGCTGGAGGGCATGCGGCTTCTGCTCGGCTGGGAGCCGATCATGGAGCGCGGCAACATCATCGGGCTCTACGACGTCACCGGCGGCGGCGCGATTTCGCTCGAGCCCGGCGGGCAGTTCGAACTGTCGGGCGCTCCGGTGGAAACCGTGCATCAGACCCAGGCCGAATTGATGGCCCACCTCGCGCAGGTGCGCGAGATCGCAGCGCCGCTCGGCATCGGATTTCTCGGACTCGGCATGACCCCGTCATGGTCGCGTGCGCAGATTCCGGTGATGCCGAAGGGGCGTTACAAGATCATGACCGGTTACATGCCGAAGGTCGGCAAATACGGTCTCGACATGATGTATCGCACCTGCACGGTGCAGACCAACCTCGATTTCTCGTCCGAAGCCGACATGGTCAAGAAGCTGCGCGTGTCGGTGGCGCTGCAGCCGGTGGCGACTGCGCTGTTTGCCAACTCGCCGTTCACCGAAGGCAAGCCGAACGGTTTTCTCTCGTTCCGTTCCGAAATCTGGCGCGACACCGACAATGCGCGTGCCGGCATGATTCCGTGGGCATTCGAAGACGGCATGGGTTTTGAGCGCTGGGTCGACTACGCGCTCGACGTGCCGATGTATTTCGTCAAGCGCGGCGACGATTATATCGACGTCTCGGGCTCCTCGTTCCGGGATTTCTTCGATGGCCGCAACCCGAAGATTCCGGGCGAACGTCCGACGCTGTCGGACTGGGCCAATCATCTGTCGACGATTTTCCCCGAGGTCCGGCTCAAGCGTTATCTGGAGATGCGCGGCGCCGATGGTGTGCCATGGGGCCGGCTGCCGGCGCTGCCGGCATTCTGGGTCGGATTGCTGTACGACGATGTCAGCCTCGATGCCGCGTGGGACATCGTCAAACACTGGAACGCCCATGAGCGGCAAGCCTTGCGCGACGATGTGCCGCGATTGGGCTTCAAGGCACGCATCAAGGACCGCTATCTGTTCGAGGTCGCCAAGGAATGCCTGGCGCTGTCTCATGCCGGATTGCGCCGGCGTGGGCGGATCGATCATCTCGGCCGTGATGAATCACGGCATCTTGATCCGCTCGACCGGATCATCGACGCCGGGCATACGCCGGCCGAGGAGATGCTGGAGAAG
This sequence comes from Xanthobacteraceae bacterium, assembly GCA_024508855.1. Lineage (GTDB taxonomy): Bacteria > Pseudomonadota > Alphaproteobacteria > Rhizobiales > Xanthobacteraceae > 62-47. The sequence goes on along the minus strand of JANINJ010000076.1, from coordinate 13,420 downwards.
TTCAACGGCGTCTGGGGCAAATCCGTAGACCCGGCCTACACCGAATACGCTTTCTAACGACCAACCTCAATGCAACCGAGATATCCAACGCGACTTGCGATCAGCAAGTCGTGAGGGACCGGCGCTGTTCATCCAGCGTACAGGAACGTGGCGTTTAGATGGTTTTTTGTGCCGGGCTCGGTTGACGCCGAGTTTGCCGGACAGAGCTTCGATCAAGCGGACGACGGTCGTGCGCGGATGTGCTGGCCGTCGTTTGGTATGGGCCAGCCATCGTCTGACAGCCGTTCGTATCCGGAAAGGATCTGCATGGCGAGATTAGCTGTATTGAGAGTGTTGTTTGCGGTCCTCGCGTCGGCCGCGATCACTCTCGTGCAGCCCGCGGTGCCGGCCCACGCGCAGGCCAATTTCGATCGTATCGGCGGCGACTATCTGCGCACGCCGGTGCGTTCGGGAGACCCAGCGGATTGCGCGCTGGTCTGCGAACGCGACCGCCGCTGCCGCGCCTGGACCTTCAGTTACCCGTCCGGAACCGATGGTGCTTTCTGCTGGCTCAAGAGCACGGTTCCGCAGCGGACGCATAGCGACTGCTGCGTGTCGGGTGTGCGCGGTGCAGGTGTGCTCGAACCGCGCGGCCGCGGCGTCGAAATCTCCACCGATCGGTCCGGCGGCGATTACCGCAGCTTCGAGATCAAGGGCAACGAGGGCCAGGACCGTTGCAAGACGACCTGCGACAACGACAACAAGTGTCGCGCCTGGACGTATGCAAGGCCGGGTTACGCCGGCCGCGAAGCGCGCTGCTTCCTGAAAAAAGAAATCAAGCCGCCGCGTCGCAGGCCAGGATTCTCTTCCGGCGTCGTCAGGTAACGTCGGGCACTCAGCTATCGAAAGCCTTGAGTGCGGCTCTCGACGCCAGCGCACGCCACTGCCGCAGCAGAAATGGTTCGACGATGCTTCGCTTCGCCTTGGACAGGCGGATCAGCACCATCGGGTAATCGCGATAATGGTCGGTGAAGTAGAAGATCGCCGGCCGGCTCTCCACCAGCATCTCGCGCTCGTCCTGCGGGACGCCCGGCATCACGAGACTGTCGCCGTCTTCCTTCAGGCGCACCAGCAGCTTCTTGCGCACCTTCAGCGCCGGCGTTCCGTAGGACGTGCCGTCCGTCACTTCGGGCCATGCGAGCGCGATGTTGCGGATATCGTCGAAGGTCACGGAGTCTGGCTCCCGATGCAGGGAGATCGAAGGATTGCGTTCAATGCACCAGGGTGAAGAACCGCGAGAGCCGGAAGCCTGACAGCCAGGTCCAGACCGGATGGTTGCGAATCCCCAAATCCCACGATCCGACGATCGCATCGACGCGGCCGACGAGATCATCGGTCGGCAGCAGTCCGACGCCGCCATCGGCCACGGGCACGCGGCTGTCGGCGGAGTTGTCGCGATTGTCGCCCATCACAAACAGGCGTCCCTGCGGAACGGTGACTTCCGGCGTATTATCCAGCCGGCCATTCATGCGCAGCTTGAAGATCGGGTGCGAGACGCCGCCGGGCAGGGTCTCCACATAACGCTGGGCCATTTCACTGGTGCCGTTGTCGTCTTCGGCCTGGCCGATGCCGTCCGCCTTGAGCGTGACGGCCTTGCCGTTGATCCAGAGCTGGCCTGCGCGCATCTGCACGTGATCGCCGGGCAGACCGACGACACGTTTGACCCACACCTGCGAAGTATCGCCGGGCCAGCGGAACACCACGACATCGCCGCGCTTGGGCAGTTCGCCGAAAATCCGTCCAGTTTGCGGGAATGAAATATGGATCGGCAACGAGGCCGAGCTGTATCCATACGGAAATTTCGATGCCAGCAGCGCGTCGCCGATCAGGAGCGTCGGCTCCATCGACGCGGACGGCACGTAGAACGGTTCGGCCAGCGCTCCCTTGGCGATGAAGACCGCGAGCACGATGCCTGCGATCTGGCCGAGCGAGGAGCGCCAGCTTTGCCGCGGCTTCGCCGCCGATGAAGTTTCCGCGCTCATGCTCCGGTGCCTCCGACGGTGATGCGATCCATCCGCAGCGTCGGCTGCCCGACGCCGACCGGGACGCCCTGGCCGTGCTTGCCGCAGGTGCCGATGCCGGAGTCGAGCGAGACATCGTTGCCGATCATGCTGATGCGATGCAGGTCGGTCGGACCGTTGCCGATCAGCATGGCACCCTTCAACGGTGCGCCGAGCTTGCCGTTCTCGATCTTGTAGGCCTCGGTGCATTGGAAGACGTATTTGCCCGAGGTGATATCGACCTGGCCGCCGCCGAAATTGGCCGCGTAGATTCCATTCTTCACCGAGGCGAGGATTTCCGCCGGATCGCGATTACCCTCAAGCATGTAAGTGTTGGTCATGCGCGGCATCGGCACATGGGCGTAGCTCTGGCGGCGGCCGTTGCCGGTCGGCTTCATGTTCATCAGCCGGGCGTTCTGGCGGTCCTGCATGTAGCCGACCAGGATGCCGTCTTCGATCAAAACCGTGCGATTGGTCGGCGTACCCTCATCGTCGATCGACAGTGAACCGCGCCGCGACGAGATGGTGCCGTCATCGACCACGGTCACGCCCTTGGCGGCGACCTGCTGCCCCATCAGTCCTGCGAAAGCGGAGGTCTGCTTGCGGTTGAAGTCGCCTTCCAGTCCGTGGCCGACCGCTTCGTGCAGCATCACGCCCGGCCAGCCGGGGCCGAGCACCACGTCCATTTCGCCGGCCGGAGCCGGAACCGACTCCAGATTGACGAGAGCCTCGCGGATCGCGCCGTCGGCAGCCTCGCGCCATGCCTTGGTTTCGATGAAGCGCTGGTAGCCTTCGCGGCCGCCATAGCCCTTGCTGCCGCTTTCCTGGCGGTCGCCCGAGCCGGCCACCACCGAGACGTTGACCCGCACCAAGGGGCGGATGTCGCGGTAGCTTTCGCCGTCCGGGCGAAGGATTTCGACCACCTGCCAGCTTGCGGCGAGGCTGACGGAAACCTGGCGGACGCGGGGGTCCTTGTCGCGGACATAGGCGTCGATCTCGCCGAGCAGCTTGACCTTGGCCTCGAAGCCGGGCGCGTCCAGTGGATTATCGTCGCCATACAGCCGGATATTGGTGTGCTGGGGCGCGGCGGCAAAGGTTCCTTGATACCCGCCACGAACCGCGTGCACCGCGTCGGCGGCGCGGCTGAGCGCCGGAAGCGACAGATCCGAGGCATGGGCGTAGCCGACCGCATCGTCCTTGACGGCGCGTAGGCCGAAACCCTGCGCGGTATCGTAGGTCGCCTGCTTGAGCCGGCTGTTGTCGAACACCAGCGCTTCGCTCTGGCTGTATTCGAGGAACAGTTCGCCATCGTCGGCGCCCTCGAGACCGCGCGCAATTTCGTTGCGGACCTGATCGCGATCGAGATTGGCACGGTCGAGCAGGGAAGTGGTGGCTGGATTGGTCATATCGGGTCGCAGCTCCGGATTACGGGCAGACGGGCGGGCTATTCAGGCCGGTGCCACTCTCACAGTCGGACGCGGGCTGAACAGGTTCAGCGGCCTGCCGATGAAAATAGGCATGCGACAGCCAAAGTGCGAGGGCAAACCGCCGATCGTCACCCGCGTCGCTTACGGCAGCTTGTCGTAGCCCTCGCCGAGCCCATTGAGGCTGAGCGGGAAGCCGATCCCCTCCTCGGGGGTCTCGAAAATGATGAAAGTCGCCGTTTTGGCGGTGCGGAGCTGGCCGAGCAGTTTGTCGTCCAACACTACTTCCGCGACGCAGCCATTGGGCAGGCAGCGGACGAAGCCGGCGCGGCCGACGTCGACATTGTCGAGTTTCAGGCCGAGACCGGACGGCAGCAGCACGCCGAGCGGCGCCACCACGCGCATCAGCTTGCTTTTCTGGTCTGCAGTCTTGAGGACGATCACGGTCAGCCCGGCATTGGAGCGATCTTCTGCCACGACGCTCTGGATCAGGGCGCACTGCTCCGCCTTGGCCCCCGGGGGCGTATCGCACCGGATCTGCCAGTCGCCGTGGACCGATCGCACCGCGCCCTGGGCGTTGGCGGGGGCGGTCAGGCCCAAAAGCAGCACCACGGCCATGCCGCCGAACGCCAGCCGCGCCAAGAGGCGGGTCAGCCGGGCGACGATCGCCGGATTGCGAGTGGTTTGCCGGTACTGGTGCGAATATCGCGAAGGCCCCATCCGGGTCGTTCCCTTCAATGTCTGTCCAAACGCTCGACTGATACGGCAATGACGGCGCCTTGAAGGCGGTTCGCAGCCAAAAGCGGTGGCACGGCGCTGACGAATCAGGTTCCTGCCGAACGTTTCGTTCGTGCCTACATCGGGCATTTCGCCTGTCAAGCACCGTCGGCATGCCGCAGGCTAAATCATCCTGATTTGTGGCTATTATAGCGGCTTCCCTACAATCCTCTCGAATGCGTCGCATAGGCTCCATTAGTGCATTGCGAGGAGCGGCGAATTATGGTTTGAGAAGCTGGATTTCGACGCGTTCTAACGATCCGGCCAACGGTCCTTTGTCGCGAAGCGCGCGTCGTGCAGCATAATTCGCCGCCGGCGGTATGCTTTTGAGATTTATGACAAGGAGCGCGAGCGGCATGAATATGTCGAGGGGCAAAGTTGGCCGCCGGTTGTTGGGCTTGGCAGTTATCGGAATTGCGCTGGCGGTCGGCGGGGCGGCATGGGCGGCGGAAGTCGGGCAGCCGTCGCCGTGGGAATACACGTTTCAGCCAGCCGCTTCGCCGGTGATGGTCGATATCGAGTGGTTTCACAATTTCCTGCTCTGGATCATTTCCGCGATCACGCTGTTCGTTCTGGCGCTTCTCATCATTGTGATGGTGAAGTTCAACTCTAAGGCCAATCCGGTCCCCTCCAAGACGACTCACAATACCTTGATCGAAGTGGTCTGGACCATCGTTCCGGTCCTGATCCTGGTCGGCATCGCGATCCCGTCGTTCCGCCTGTTGTTCGAACAGACCGACATTCCGAAGGCCGATCTCACCGTCAAGGCGACCGGCAAGCAGTGGTACTGGACCTACTCCTATCCGGATAACGGCAAGTTCGAGTTCGACTCGCTGATGGCGGCGGACAAGAAACCCCGCCTGCTCGGTGTCGACAACGAGATGGTGGTGCCGGTCAACAAGATCATCCGCGTACAGACCACCGGCGCCGACGTGATTCACTCCTTCGCCGTGCCGGCCTTCGGCATCAAGATCGACGCCATTCCGGGCCGTCTCAACGAGACCTGGTTCAAGGCTACCAAGACCGGCATGTTCTATGGCCAGTGCTCTGAACTGTGCGGCAAGGACCACGCATTCATGCCGATCGCGGTTCGGGTCGTGAGCGATCAGGAATTCGCCGAATGGGTCGAGATGGCCAAGAAGAAGTTTGCATCGGCGCGCACCAATTCCTACGCGCTGGCGGAAACCGGGGCACAGTAAACGCGGGCAATCTGCCCGCGGTAAGAAACTTGAGGCCAAGAGATTAAGGGCGACGGGACCGCAAGGTCCGGGACGGCAGGACAGGATACGAACATGGCAACCACCGCAGCGACACCGGCTCATACCGATCACTCCCACGATGATCACGCGCATCATCCGACCGGTTGGCGGCGGTATGTCTACTCGACGAACCACAAGGACATCGGGACGATGTACCTGATCTTCGCCATCATCGCCGGCCTGATCGGCGGCGGGATGTCGATGATGATCCGTCTCGAACTGATGTATCCGGGCGTGCAGATCTTCCACGAGACGCACACCTACAACGTTTTCGTCACCTCCCATGGTCTGATCATGATCTTCTTCATGGTCATGCCCGCGATGATCGGCGGTTTCGGAAACTGGATGGTGCCGCTGATGATCGGTGCGCCGGACATGGCGTTCCCGCGCATGAACAACATCTCGTTCTGGCTGCTGCCTGCGGCCTTCGCGCTGCTGATCATCTCGACCTTCGTCGAGGGTGAGCCGGGCGCCAACGGTGTCGGTGCCGGCTGGACCATGTATGCGCCGCTATCGACGTCCGGTCATCCGGGGCCGGCAGTCGACTTCGCCATTCTCGCGCTGCATCTCGCCGGTGCATCGTCGATTCTCGGCGCGATCAACTTCATCACCACCATCTTCAACATGCGCGCACCGGGCATGACGCTGCACAAGATGCCGCTGTTCGTCTGGTCGATTCTGGTGACCGTGTTCCTGCTGCTGCTGGCGCTGCCGGTGCTTGCGGGCGCCATCACCATGCTGCTGACCGACCGCAACTTCGGCACCACGTTCTTCTCGGCTGAGGGCGGTGGCGATCCGCTGCTGTTCCAGCATCTGTTCTGGTTCTTCGGTCACCCCGAAGTGTACATCCTGATCCTGCCCGGCTTCGGCATGATCAGCCAGATCATCTCGACCTTCTCGCGCAAGCCCGTGTTCGGTTATCTCGGCATGGCCTACGCCATGGTCGCGATCGGCGGCATCGGCTTCGTGGTGTGGGCGCACCACATGTATACGGTCGGCATGTCGGGCGCGACGCAGGCTTACTTCGTCGCTGCCACCATGGTGATCGCGGTGCCGACCGGCGTTAAGATCTTCTCGTGGATCGCCACCATGTGGGGTGGCTCGATCGAGTTCAAGGCACCGATGCTCTGGGCTGTCGGGTTCATCTTCCTGTTCACGGTCGGCGGCGTCACCGGCGTCGTGCTCGCCAATGCGGGCGTCGATCGCGCGCTGCAGGAAACCTATTACGTGATCGCCCACTTCCACTACGTGATGGGCGTCGCTGCGGTGTTCGCGATCTTCGCCGGCTGGTACTACTGGTTCCCGAAGATCACCGGCTACATGTATTCGGACGGCATCGCCAAGCTGCACTTCTGGGTGATGTTTATCGGCGTCAATGTCCTGTTCTTCCCGCAGCACTTCCTCGGTCTGTCGGGCATGCCGCGCCGCTATGTCGACTATCCGGACGCGTTCGCGGGCTGGAATTTCGTTTCGTCGATCGGCGCCTATATCGCCGGCTTCAGCATCCTGATTTTCCTCTACGGCATGGTCGTTGCCTTCATGCGCAAGGAGAAGGCAGCGGACAATCCGTGGGGTGCCGGCGCGACGACGCTGGAATGGACGCTGCCATCGCCGCCGCCGTTCCATCAGTTTGAAACGCTGCCGCGCGTGCAGTGACGTTGAGTTCGCGGCGCCTGTGACGCGCCGCGACGAGTTCTGGGGCTTCCGTCGTGTCCGCAAGGGCGCGACGGATCCCGCGATAAGGAAGAGAGCGCCGTCTTGTCGATCGTTGAAAATCACACGTTGACGCTGACGCCCCGGATTTCCGAGGCAGGTGTCGCCGACTACATCGCGCTGCTGAAGCCGCGCGTGATGTCGCTCGTGATCTTCACTGCGCTCGTCGGCCTGATGATCGCGCCGGGGCACTTCCATCCGGTGCTGGCCTTCACGTCGATCCTCTGCATCGCCGTCGGCGCGGGAGCGTCGGGCGCGCTGAACATGTGGTACGATGCCGACATCGACGCCTTGATGTCGCGCACCGCCAAGCGGCCCGTTCCGGCCGGGCGGGTGACGCCGCAGGAAGCGCTGGCATTCGGCCTGACTCTGTCGTTCTTCTCGGTGATGACGCTCGGCATCCTGGTCAACTGGGTTGCCGGTGGATTGCTGGCCTTCACGATTTTCTTCTACGCCGTGGTCTACACGATGTGGCTGAAGCGCTTCACCGCGCAGAACATCGTGATCGGCGGTGCGGCCGGCGCGCTGCCGCCGGTGGTGGCATGGGCGGCTGCGACCGGATCGCTGGCGGTCGAGCCGATCCTGCTGTTCCTCATCATCTTCTTCTGGACCCCGCCGCACTTCTGGGCGCTGGCGCTGTTCCGCACCGACGATTACGCGCGCGCCAACGTGCCGATGCTGCCGGTGGTCGCGGGTGCCAACGCAACCCGCCTGCAGATCCTGCTGTATACCGTGGTGCTGGTGGCGATCGCCGCGGCGCCCTGGCCGTTGGGATATTTCGACGCGGCATATGGCATCTCGTCGCTCGCGCTCGGCGCCGGCATGCTGTGGCTCGCCATCAAGGTCTATCGCAATCGCGAGGGTGCTCCGGCACTGCGCGCGGCGCGGCAGCTGTTCGGCTTCTCGATCCTTTATCTATTCGCGCTGTTCGCGATCCTGTTGCTCGAGGTTGTGGTCAAGGCCGCGGCCCCGCTGTTCTGGTAAGGGGGCATGGCGAGCAGATGGATAAAGAAAAGCCACCAGGAATTGTCCTCACCGAGGCACAGAAAAAGCGCCAGCGTGAACGGTCGATCGCTATCGCACTCGCGCTCGGCGTCCTGGTCGTTCTGTTTTTTGCGGTGACCATCGTCAAGGGATCGGGAGTTCTGGTCCGGCCGATGTAATCGAGATGAGACGAACTTGCAGGGATGCGTTTGCGGGTTCGGATACGAGTTGCTGATGAGTGATGCGGAATGACGTCATTCCGTGTCGAATGAAGGAAGCGAGTTGTCGCAATGACAGCCGAACCGAACGAGAGCCAACAGCCGGTGGCGCAGCGTCCGCGCCGGATGGGACGCGACACCAAAGTGGCGGTGATCTGCGGCTTCGGTGTCGCGCTGATGGTCGGCGCGGCTTATGCCGCCGTGCCGTTCTACAACTGGTTTTGCCGCGCGACCGGCTTCAACGGTACGACGCAGGTCGCGACCTCGCGCCCGGCCGGTGCGCCGCTGGCCCGCCAGGTTGCGGTGCGCTTCGATTCGAACGTCAGTGGCGGCCTGCCGTGGAAGTTCGAGCCGGAAAAGACCGAGATCAACGTCCATATCGGCGAAGTAGTCACGGCGTATTATACCGTGACCAACCAGGCTGCGCGGACGACGTCGGGCCAGGCGGCCTACAATGTCGCGCCGCTGACGGTCGGCTCCTATTTTCAGAAGATCAACTGCTTCTGCTTTACCGAACAGACCATGGCACCGGGTGAGAAGCGCGAGATGGCTGTGGTGTTCTACGTCGATCCGTCCTTCGTCAAGGACAGCGAGAACGACAACGTGAACACCATCACGCTATCCTATACGTTCTTCCCGGTCCGTGACTCCGAGCCCAAGCCGGTGGCCTCTGGCGAACCGGACAAGCGCAAGGGAAGCATCTAATCTCGAGCGATCGGGAATGGTTTTGATTGAATATTTGCCGACCTGCTCGGCACGCCTAACGGGGAGACCATAATGGCTGAGGCGCACGCTAAGCACCACGACTACCACCTCGTCGATCCGAGCCCGTGGCCCTTCGTCGGGTCGGTCTCGGCCTTCGTCATGGCGGTAGGCGCGATCTCGTGGATGCATCACCTTTATTCGGCGGCGCCGATCGTGTTCGGCGTCGGTCTCATCGGCGTGCTCTACACCATGGCGAGCTGGTGGGGCGACGTGATCCGCGAAGCCCAGTTCCAGGGCGACCACACACGCGTGGTGCAGATCAGCCACCGCTACGGCATGATCCTGTTCATCGCTTCGGAAGTGATGTTCTTCGTCGCGTGGTTCTGGGCCTACTTCAATTCTGCGCTGTTTCCGGGCGACCCCGTTCACTATGCGCGCGACGCACTGTTCGGCGGTGTCTGGCCGCCGAAGGGCATCGAGACGTTCGATCCCTGGCATCTGCCGCTGCTCAACACCTTGATCCTGCTGACCTCCGGTACCACAGTCACCTGGGCGCACCACGCGCTTCTGGAGAATGACCGCAGGGGCCTCAAGTGGGGCCTGATCCTCACCATCCTGCTGGGCGCCTGCTTCACCTGCGTGCAGGCCTTCGAATATCATCACGCCGCATTCAGCTTTGCCGGCAATATCTACGGCGCGACCTTCTTCATGGCGACCGGCTTCCACGGTTTCCACGTGCTGGTCGGCACCATCTTCCTGATCGTCTGCCTGATCCGCGCCATGAAGGGCCACTTCACGCCGACGCAGCATCTCGGGTTCGAGTTCGCCGCGTGGTACTGGCACTTCGTCGACGTGGTGTGGCTGTTCCTGTTCATCTGCATCTACGTCTGGGGCCATGGTGCGGAAACCATGGCACACGCGGCGCATTGATCGCGGTCAGCTGTGTTACAAGGGGGCGGCCGCAGGGCCGCCCTTTTGCTTTCCAGAGTGGTTCGAGCGAAGCGGATGCCGGTTCGCGCGAAGAAGCGCGCCACTCAGATCCCGATCGCGAAAGGCGAAGGAGCGAACATGCAAGAGCCAAATTCGACGACGCTGTCTCAGAGCATCATTCGCGGAATAACCTGCCGATGCCCGCGCTGCGGCGTCGGAAAGCTGTTCTCCGGATACATCCGGATGCGGCCGAATTGCGAGTCGTGCGGGCTCGATTACGCGTTCAACGATCCCGGTGACGGACCGGCGGTCTTCATCATCCTGATCGCAGGGTTCATCGTCGTCGCCTGTGCGCTGATCGTCGAGGTCAAATATCAGCCGCCGTTCTGGGTCCACGCGGCGTTGTGGATTCCGCTGGTATTGATCACCACGCTTATTCCGTTGCGATCGATGAAGTCGCTGCTGATCTCGCTGCAGTTTCATCACAAGGCCGCCGAGGGCCAGCTCATCCCGCGGAAGCCGCAATGACCGCGCGTTCCGGGCAGATCCGCAGCCTTGCCGGTCTCGGCATCTTTTCCGTCGTCATCGTTGGATTGCTGCTCGGTCTCGGATTCTGGCAATTGCAGCGGCGGGTGGAGAAACACGCGCTGATCGCAGCGCTCGATGAGCGGCTGGCGGCTGCGCCGGTCGCGTTGCCGGATGCCGCGCAATGGCCGTCCTGGACGCCGGCCGAGAATGAATTCCGCCGCGTCACGTTCCAGGCCCGGTTCGAGCCACACCCGGACGGTCGCGTGTTCGCTTCCGGTTCGGCGATTCGCCCCGACGTCACGGTGCCCGGCATGTGGGTGTTCAGTCCGGCGCAACTCGATAGTGGCGCGACGGTTGTCATCAACCGCGGCTTCGTTCCTGAAACCGAGAAAGCGGAGGTCACGCCGCCGCCCTCCGGCCCGGTGACGTTGACCGGCTATATCCGTTTCCCGGAAACGGAGGGAATGCTGACGCCGCATGAGGACCCGAGCAAGCGGCTCTGGTTTTTGCGCGACCAGCGCGCAATGGCGAAGGTGCTCGGCTGGGGCGACGTCGCGCCGTTCTATATCGACCTCGAGACTCCGGCCCCGGCCAACGGGCTGCCGAAGCCCGGGCCGCTGCAGGTGCATCTCAAGGACGACCACATGCAATACGCCATCACCTGGTTCGGCCTGGCGGCAGCGGTCGCCATTGCCTTCGCGGTGTGGTTCGCCCGGACGTTGTCGGACGGCAAAGATTCCCTGGAAACGAAGGGAAACCCCGATTGAGTTTGCGGCCCGTTCGGCAACAAAACCGGTTTCCGGTTTTCTTTCCGATGTTCTAAGGTGCGGCGAATGGCGCCAGAGCGCTTCCAATCACGATTATTTATCAGGGGCTTGCGACGGTACGGCAGCCTTTGGAGGATGTGTTGACCGGTTATATTTCCACCCGCGGCGGGGCGCCGAAACTCGGATTCTGCGATGTGATGCTGACCGGGCTGGCCCGTGACGGCGGTCTCTACGTCCCCGAGGTCTGGCCGCAGCTTGCACCCGATGCCATCGCAGGGCTGGTTGGCCGGCCCTATTGGGAGGTTGCGGTCGAAATCATCCGGCCGTTCGTGGACGGCGAGATTTCCGACGCTGATCTCGGCCGCATGGCCAACGAGGCCTATGCCACGTTCCGGCATCCGGCCGTGGTGCCGCTGGATCAGTCCGGCTCCAATCAATTCGTGCTCGAACTGTTTCACGGCCCGACCCTGGCGTTCAAGGACGTCGCGATGCAGTTGCTGTCGCGGCTGATGGATCATGTGCTGGCGCAGCGCGCGCAACGCACCACCATCGTGGTCGCGACCTCTGGTGATACCGGCGGCGCAGCCGTCGATGCCTTCGCGCAGCGCGACAATGTCGACCTCATCGTGCTGTTTCCGAACGGCCGCATCTCCGACGTCCAGCGCCGCATGATGACGACGACCGGCGCAAGCAACGTCCATGCGCTTGCGATCGACGGCACGTTCGACGATTGCCAGGCCATCGTCAAAGGCCTGTTCAACCATCACACGTTTCGTGACGCGGTGTCGCTGTCCGGCGTCAATTCGATCAACTGGGCGCGCATCGTCGCGCAGGTGGTCTACTACTTCACCTCAGCGGTTGCGCTCGGCGCGCCGGTGCGAACCGTCGATTTCACCGTGCCGACCGGAAACTTCGGCGATATCTTTGCGGGATATGTCGCCAAGCGCATGGGACTGCCGATCGGGCAGCTCCGCGTCGCCACCAACGTCAACGATATCCTCGCGCGCACGCTGAAGACCGGCATCTACGAAGTGCGCGAAGTGCACGGCACCGCGTCGCCGTCCATGGATATCCAGGTGTCGTCGAATTTCGAGCGGCTGTTGTTCGAAGCCAGCGGCCGCGACAGCGCCGTGGTGCGCGGCCTGATGGCCTCGCTCGATCAATCGCGGCGCTTCGTGTTGCCGGATGCAGTGCTGGCCGCGATCCGCAAGGATTTCGATGCCGGCCGCGCCGACGAGACCGAAACCAGCGCGGCGATCCGTGCCGCGTGGCGTGAAGCCGGCGATCTGGTCGATCCGCATACGGCGGTAGCGCTGGCCGTCGCCGATCGCGACGCTTCCGATACGAAGACGCCCAACATCGTGCTCTCCACCGCACATGCGGCCAAGTTCCCGGATGCCGTCGAAGCCGCCTGCGGCATTCGGCCCGCATTGCCGGCGTGGCTCGACGGGTTGATGACGCGGGAAGAACATGTGACGGTGATGAAGAACGATCAGGCCGCGGTCGAACAGTTCGTGCTTTCGGTGAGTCGTGCCGCGAAACAGGGAGTCGCCTGATGAGCGTCGAGGTCAGCAAGCTTCCGTCCGGCCTGACGGTGGTTACCGACACCATGCCGCATCTGGAAACCGCCGCGCTTGGCGTGTGGACCGGCGTCGGCGGCCGCAACGAAAAGCCCAACGAACACGGCATCTCCCATCTCCTGGAGCACATGGCGTTCAAGGGCACCAAGCAACGTACCTCGCGCGAGATCGTCGAGGAAATCGAAGCCGTCGGCGGCGACCTCAACGCCGCCACCAGCACCGAGACCACTGCGTACTATGCGCGCGTCATGAAGGCAGACGTGCCGCTGGCGCTCGATGTGCTGTCCGACATCCTCACCAACCCCACCTTCGTCACCGAGGAGCTGGAGCGCGAGAAGAGCGTCATCGAACAGGAAATCGGCGCGGCGCAGGATACGCCCGACGATGTGGTGTTCGAGTATCTCAACGAGCTCTGTTATCCGGATCAGCCGATCGGGCGTTCGCTGCTCGGCACGCCGAAGACGCTGAAGGCGTTCAAGCGCGAGTCGTTGCAGAA
>JANINJ010000075.1:167458-174278 GCA_024508855.1 Xanthobacteraceae bacterium | reverse complement strand
CCGCAGCCGATCAGGCAGGAGCGATCGAAGGGAATATCTTTCGGGACAACGATCGCCTGCCGTGCCGGCAGAACGCAGTATTCCGCGAATGCGCCGAGGAACATCAAATGCGCCAGCGGTTGGCCGGACGGCATCATCGTGGCCTTCGATTGTCCGTCGAAATGAACGCCTTTCGGCCCCTCGCCGAGATAGGTCTCGCAGAGGATCGGCTGATCGCGATCGCAATGGAAGCAGTGGCCGCAATGCGGATTCCAAGACAGCACGACGTGATCGCCTACGCGGACGTTGCCAACCGCGCTTCCGATCTCTTCCACGACTCCCGAGGCCTCGTGGCCGAGGATCATCGGCAACGGATAGCGCAGCGATCCGTCGATGACTTCAAGATCGGTGTGGCACAGGCTGGCGGCGCGTATCCGCACGACGACGTCACCTGGAGATGGTGCGGGTGCGGAAACGCATTCGACCGTCAATGGCGTGCCGCTTTGATGAAGGACGGCCGCGCGATATTGCAACGCCATGAGATCGGTGCCTTGAAATCGATGGATTACACTTGTGCGTCAAGCGCGTGGATCGCCTCGTCGAGGTCGGCGGAGGTCAATTCCCACTCGTTGTCGAAATTGGCGACGATCCGTTTCATAAACGGCTTATGCAGCGCCTTGGCCTTGGTCACGTCATGCAGATGATCGTAAAGAAGCGCGAAGGCGAGCTGCGCCGGTTCGGGACCTTCATAGCTCCATTCAAAGCCGTGCTCGGTCAGTCGAAGCTGATCGTAGTAGGGGGAGAGCGGCTTGCCGTCGGCCTGAACGGAAATCCCGTCGATGGTCCGGTCACCGGTGTAGTGGGTCATCGTTGTCTCCGCGGCGGGCATCAAGCCTGAGGCCTGGTGGTCTTGATGTCTTTCTTCATGACTTCGGGGAAGACCCACATCGCGATTGTTGCGAAGACGCCAAGGAAGGCGACGGCATAGCTGGGGCCGGTTTGCCCAAGATGGACCATGAAGAAATAGCCCGCCGCAGCGGTTCCAAGACAACCGAGCGACAGCAGGAACTTGATGTGATGTGGCATTGCGATCTCCGCGGTTCACATACGGTCGAGACCTGGATTCAGGAAAGCAGTGATTTGATCGGGCTCTGACCCAGGGAAGCCAGCAGAGCGAGTGCAGCGGCAAGTGTTACGCCGGTTGCAATCAGCCCGGCCCAGCCATTGCGCCAGCGTACCGGAATGGCCTGAAACAATTCGGGCAGGAAAAGGAACAGGATTCCCCCGACGACGACGAAACTGGTCCAGCGTAGTTCGGCGACGCCAAACAGGCAGGTGCCTACCAGCAGAACCAGCCACAGTGCTGTATTGCCGAGGACAAACGTCGGAGAGGTAGGCCCGCCGTCGTCGGTCCGGCTGCCGAGCGGGTACATGCCGGCAAGCTGAAGGAAGCTGAGGCAACAGATGCTCCAGAACAGTGCGAACCAGCACAAGGCAAGGACGTTGGGCTCGATCTGGGTCATGAGGCGGCTCCGTGATGACAATCCGGCTGTTCGATTCGAGCAGCCGGATTGTCGAAGTTATTCCGCGGGCACGGAGGTCGGTTGAACACGCGGGGTGCGCGAGGTCCGGCGCATGTCGGTCTTTATGAACCGGGTGCTGTAGCCATTGAAGATATGGCCGAGCAGTCCGCGATTAAGATCCGAGGTTCCAAACAAGTAATCCATGACTGGGAAGGTCAGGTTCATGTTGCGCTCCATCATGATCGATTGATCATGATGCGCAGTGTGATGCCTGCGGATCGTATTTACGAACGGCATCATGCGGACGAACCAGTTCTCCTCGACGTGGCAGCAGAAGTGCATGAATTCGTAGATCAGATACATCGACGTGGTGGTGGTGATGAGAAGCCAGCCAACGTTGGCTGAGACCACATATCCCGCCACGATCGCCGCCGGAATCGACATGAAGGTGAAGACGACGAGGGCGTAGGGCGGGAAGAACGTCACGCGCCAGTCGTAATGATCGGCGAAGCGCATTTCTTCCTGGGTGAAGAACTGATGATGCATCAGCGTGTGGCGGCTATAGACCGCGCGCAGCATCGGGATGTTCGACGGACGGTGCATGACATAGCGATGCACGGCCCATTCGAAGTAGTTGGCGATCAGGAAGACTGCGGGGATGGTCAGCCATTCCCACCACCGCACGTCATGAACGTTGGCGGTGTAGACGTACAGCGCGGTGAACCCGATGGTGTAGATCAGGGCGACGTGGAGCCAGCCGTTGTACCAGCCGGCGACGCGCTCGCGGTAGTTCGCCCGATATTTGCGCTGTCGCTCCGTCATCGGAGTCAGGGACAATTCCATCGCATCCTCCTGTATTCCACAGTCATCTCATCTAACATATCAGTGATATATTATACGGCGGATCGGTCGAATACAAGAGGCAAATATCCGGAGCTGAACTGGCTTTCTCTCAGGCTGGATTTTCGTTTCGGAGACAGTGACTTGGCTGCTACGCAGTTGATCGGTTCCATGCCCGGGATAACATCCGGACATGAGTGCACCGGCAAACAGCGGCTCCTTCTATACCGGCATCCCGATTTTCCGCGGCTTCGGCAGCCTGATGGATCCGGCGCTGTATGCGCCGCTGCCGGACGATTGGATGATCGGCGTCGCCGACATTGTCGAATCGACCAAGGCGATTGCAGCGCAGCGGTACAAGGCGGTCAACATGGCGGGGGCGGCGGTGATCGCCGCAGTCACCAATGCCTTGGAGGGGCGCGAATTTCCGTTCGTGTTCGGCGGCGACGGTGCGGGATTTGCGGTATCGGCGGAAGACGTCGATCTGGCGCGCGAGGCGCTCGCCGCCACCGCGACATGGGTGAGGGAAGATCTCGATCTGATCATGCGTGTGGCACAGGTGCCGGTCAGCGCCGTGCGGGCGCAGGGCCTTGACGTACGCGTCGCGCGGTTCGGGCCGTCACCGCACGTCGCCTATGCGATGTTTTCTGGCGGTGGCCTCGGTTGGGCCGAGGCCGCGATGAAGCGCGGCGAATTCACGGTCGCGCCGGCACCGGCTGGCACACAGCCCGATCTCAGCGGATTGTCGTGCCGGTTCGAGGAGATTCCATCGGTGCGCGGCCTGATGCTGTCGGTGCTGATCGTGCCCGCCAACGGGGCCGATCCCGCCGCTTTCCGCAATACCATCGAAGACATCATCGGGTTAGTGGAGCGAAGCCCCGATGCCGGGCGGCCCGTTCCTTCCGGTGGCCCTGAATTGCGATGGCCTCCGGGCGGTCTCGATTACGAAGCGCGAGCGCGTCGCGGCGGTTCGCTGACGGTCAGGCGCATCGCGGTGCTGGCGCGAACGCTCGGTGCCTATGTGATCATGCGGTTTGGAATCAACATCGGTGGGTTCAAGCCGGCGGTTTACGTCGAGCAATTGGTGGAGAATTCCGATTTTCGCAAATACGACGACGGGCTGCGGATGATCCTCGATTGCAGCCCGGATCTGGAGCGGGCGCTCGCGCGGCGCCTCGAGATGGCTGCCGCAGCCGATATCGTGCGCTATGGACTACATCGTCAGGATGCGGCGATGATGACGTGTTTTACGCCAGCGGCGAGCCGCAGCGATCACGTCCACTTCATCGACGGTGCACGCGGTGGTTACGCTTCTGCGGCGACGGCCTTGAAAGCTACGCTGGTGTGATGCGATCTAGCGGCCGGCGCGGGTCCAGGTCTCTCCGCCGCACAATGCGCCGACACAGCCATTGACGCGCAGCGCATTCGGACCGGCGATTGCGATGTCGCTGTCATAGGTGCCGCCGTCGTCGGCGTTGTAGATTCGCCCGGCCCAGCGTCCGGGGCCAGTCGAGCGCATGTTGCTGAACAGCGGAAGGCCGATCATCGGCCTGCGGCGTAGCGCCGGATTCGGATTCTTGTCGTCGACAGCCGGCGCGCCCGTTTCCGGATTGTTCGGCTCGCGCAGCGAGACGACCACGCCGCAAATGCCTTCCCCGCAACGGCTGACGCGAACCTTCGCATCGCCGGCCTGCGTGAGCCAGACGCCCGATGGATCGCCGCTGCTTTGCGCCAGTGCACCGACTGAGCTGAAAAGAAAACTGCCGAGGATCGCCAGAACGACAAGAGAGGGGCGCAATTGCTGGTTCATCAAGACCTCCGGATGAATCGGTCTTGCATTACAAAAAAGGCAAACTTGTGCAATGTCACGCTGGAGGAATCCGGCTGTGCCTGTTTGACGCGGCAAACATCGTAAAGCAAACGTTACGAATTCTGGTTGCCCCAACGCGTGAATCGCACGGCCGCAGCAGTGCCGAGACCGAATACCACCATTGCCGCGCCGACGAGCGCGAATAGCGCCCACGCCGGCGCATGAATGGATGCGAGCCACCAGCCGCCGAGGCCTACCGTTAGCAGGCGCGCCGTCGATGCGAGCACCGGCCCGCCGACCTTCGCGGCGCCTTGCGATGAAAAATACAGCGCAACGCCGAGTCCGAAGAAGCCGAACGCCGGCCCGGCCCACGCAAAATACGACGCCGCGGCCGCGCTCACGCCGGGATCGTTGGTGAACAACGAAACCCACAGCGATGGCTTGATTGCAGTGACGATGCCGACCAGACCGACGGTCAACGTCGCCGCGGCGCCCGTGGTCCACGCGACCTGACGCGCGCGCGTCACAAGGCCCGCACCGATAGCCATGCCGACCAGTGGTGTCGATGCGACGCCGAACGCAAACGCAATCGGGATCAACAAAAATTCCAGCCGCGCGCCGATGCCGTAGCCCGCGAGCGCTTCGGTGCCGAAACTGGCGACAATCTTGGTGAAGACAAGAATCGTCAGCACGGTTTGAATGGGCGAGAAGCAGGCAATCGCGCCGACCTTGAGAATGTCCAGAAACATGGCGCGCTGAAATGCAAAGCTGAATGCATTCAGCGTGAGTCGGCTGCGACCGCTGGTCAGATACCAGATCAGGAAGATGGTGCCGAGCGTGTAGGCCGTCACCTGACCAGCGGCGACGCCGCGCATGCCGAATTGTGGCACTCCGAACAGGCCGAGGCCGAGTGTGCCGCCAAGCGTAACTTGCAGAACTGCGACGACGAGCAGCGTCGCCGACGGCACTTTCATGTCGCCGGTGCCGCGCACGATCGAGGCCAGCGTATTGACCAGCCAGATCGATATGGCGCCGGCGAACAGCACGTAAGCATACCCGGAGGCTTCTTCGAGCACCGCGCCGCGGCCGCCGAGCAATGCAAACAGGGACGGCCCGAACAGCCACATCAGCAGCATGAATGTAATTCCGCCGATCACGCCGATGGTCGCGGCGTGCCAGGCCAGCATTGCAGCGCGTGCTTGGTCGCCGGCACCGAGCGCGCGGCTGATCGCCGACGAGACGCTGCCGCCCATGGCCCCGGCCGATGTCATCTGCATCAGCATGCTGAACGGAAACGCCAGCGCGATCGCTGCCAGGGGCACGATGCCGAGTCGGCCGATATAGGCCGTTTCGGCGACGGCCACGAGCGCGCTACCGAACATCGCAATGGTGTTAGGAACCGCCAGCCGCAGCAACGTCGGCAGGATCGGCGCCGTCAACAAGCGATTCGTGGCGACGGAATTGGCGGCGACGGAGTTGAGCGGAATGGTCGACGGAGCATTCATGGCGGCACGGTCCACAAAAGGGGCCAGCGGCCACCGGGCCGTCAGCAAACGCAATATATTATGATCAACATATCATGGAAATCCCGGTGCTGCGCCATGGCTTGAACGCATGGTCACCACGGCAATCCGCATAGGTCGATGACGCCCTCGCGCAGGGCGCGCCGAAGATCGAATACCTGCGGTTGCAGCACGTCGAAGCGGATGCGGTCCCCAGGCTGTTCGGCATGGATTTCACCTTTGAACGCGCGAAATCCGCGTGCCTGATAGAAGGCGGCATGGTGCGGCTCGCAAAACAGCAGCGCCAGATCGGTCGCCCGCTCATCCTTGAAGGTCTGAATGGCGGCGTTGAGCGCAATACTGGCGTAGCCTCGCCGCCTGCAATCGGCACGCGTCGCTACGCCGCCGATGCCGCCGATCCGTATCTTGCGTCCGTTCCAGGTTGCGTCACGCCAGTAAATTCCGACATGGCAGGCCAAACCTTCCGGGTCCTCGAGCAGAATTCGCAGATCTGCATGCGCAAAGACGATATCGGCCCAAGGCAGCTTCGCCATCACATCCGGCGGCCAGACCGCCTGCAGCAGGGGCTTTGCAGCCGGCCACGAGGCGTCGCCGGTCAGGATTTCGATCTCGATGCTCATTTTACCTCTGGCAAGGTTCGCACGCGCGCCCCGCGTTATTCGCATTCCGTCATGGCGGTGGCATGGGTGGCAAGTTTTCAAATCCGGTGTCAATGTGAAGAATAATTTTCTTCGGGAGAACGATTCAATGACGGCGGCGCAGCTCAGTACTTTTCAGCGGTGGTCGATTCTGGTCGGCGCATCTGTGCTGCTGAGTCTGGCCATGGGCATGCGCCAGAGTTTTGGCCTGTTCCAGCCTTCGATCATTCGCGACATCGGCATTACGACGGCGGATTTTTCGCTGGCGACCGCCTTGCAGAATGTCATCTGGGGCGTGACGCAACCGATGGCCGGCGCGCTCGCCGATCGTTACGGCGCGCGCTACGTCATGCTGGCCGGTGTGTTGGTCTATGCCGCGGGCCTTGTCATCATGATGATATCGACATCGGCACTGGTCTTCACCCTCGGCGCGGGTGTCTGCGTCGGTATCGCGCTGTCCTGCACGGCGTCGAGCATGACGATGACGGTGACGTCGCGTGTGGTATC
>JANINJ010000075.1:0-167358 GCA_024508855.1 Xanthobacteraceae bacterium | reverse complement strand
CGCTGTCCTGCACGGCGTCGAGCATGACGATGACGGTGACGTCGCGTGTGGTATCCGCCGCCAAGCGCAGCGTTGCCATGGGAGCGGTGTCGGCGGCCGGGTCGCTCGGTCTCGTCCTTGCATCCCCACTGGCGCAGACGCTGATCACGCATGCTGGCTGGCAGGTCGCGCTGGTCGGCTTTCTCGGTCTCGCGGCCGTCATGTTGCCGGCAGCCTTGTTCGCCGGACATGCCGACAAGGTGGATATCGACAGGGCCGATGACACCAGCCAGCCGTTGAGCGCGGTGGTGCAGACCGCGCTCGGTCATTCCGGTTTCGTGGTGATGTCGATCGCGTTCTTCGTCTGCGGCCTGCAGCTCGTATTCCTCACTACGCATCTGCCGAACTATCTGGAGATCTGCGGTCTCGATCCCGCGCTCGGCGCCGAGGCGCTGGCAACCATCGGGCTGTTCAACGTGATCGGCTCCTACACCTTCGGCTGGCTCGGCGGGCGTTTTCCGAAGCAGATCCTGCTGGGTGGCGTCTACATCATTCGCTCGATCGCGATCGCCGCCTATTTCTCGTTCCCCGCCACGCCGGCAACGACGCTTGTTTTTGCCGCTGTGATGGGCGCGCTGTGGCTCGGCGTTGTGCCGCTCGTCAACGGACTGGTGGCGCAACTGTTCGGCCTGCGGTTCATGGCAACGCTGACCGGAATCGCCTTTCTCAGCCATCAGGCTGGATCGTTCCTCGGCGCCTGGGGCGGCGGACTGGTCTACGACCACCTCGGCAGCTACGACGTGGCGTGGCGTGCGGCGGTCATCATCGGCTTGGTTGCCGGAGCATTCCAGATGCTGATGAACGTGCGGCCGCCGTCAGCGCAGCCGGCCGGCGCGGTGCCGCGTCCGGCGTGATCTTGCATGCGCACGGGCCGTATCGGGCGGAAGTTTGCAACCGATTTGCAAAACCGGACCGCCCGCATTTGACTGTTAATCGGGATGGAACCTTATATAAAGGTTCCCGTTAGACCGTTACCTCACACTAGTCCGGACAGAAATCATGACCTTCAAGCTTCCCGATTTGCCGTATGCGTATGATGCGCTTGCTCCTTACATGTCCAAGGAAACGCTGGAGTTTCACCACGACAAGCATCATCAGGCCTATGTGACCAACGGCAATAACCTGCTCAAGGGCACCGAATTCGAGGGCAAATCGCTCGAAGAGATCGTCAAGGGCTCGTTCGGCAAGAATGTGCCGCTCTTCAACAACGCCGCTCAGCACTACAATCACATTTATTTCTGGAAGTGGATGAAGCCGAATGGCGGCGGCAGCAAGCTGCCCGGCCGGCTCGAAAAGAAGATCAACGAGGACCTCGGCGGCCTCGAGAAGTTCAAGACCGATTTCGCCGCCGCCGGTGCCGGCCAGTTCGGTTCGGGCTGGGCCTGGCTTTCGGTCAAGAACGGCAAGCTGGAAGTGTCGAAGACGCCGAACGGCGAGAACCCGCTGGTGCATGGCGCGACCCCGATCCTCGGCGTCGACGTCTGGGAGCACTCCTACTACATCGACTATCGCAACCGTCGTCCGGACTATCTGAAGGCCTTCGTCGATAACCTGGTGAACTGGGAATATGTCGACGAACTGCTCGGCAAGGCCTGATCCGGCGCTCGACGCGGTATAAGACAGAAGGGCGGCGGCCGAGGGTCGCCGCCCTTTGATTTTGCGATTCTGTTTATTTCAACCGTGCGGCATCACTGTCGTCGTCCCCGCGCAGGCGGGGATCCATACGCCGTGTCGCGCATGATGCGGGCAGCGGTAGTGATGTTTCGCGGATGACCGCTCTGCGCATCATTACCGTCAGGGGTTATGGGTCCCTGCCTTCGCAAGGACGACGGTGATGATGACGCGGCGCCGCGAGTCGATTGCGTGATCCGCGTAGCGATGATCTCCGCATCGTCTTCCTGATTCACATGTCAAACAGCCACGGCCATGCATTCCCGCGCTGCTGCGCGGGGTGAGCTTTTGGTTCTCTCCCCGAAGAATGAGGGGAGACGGAGCGCCGAGAGGCGCGCCTTGGTAGTGGTGCCGCGACGTATTCGCTTAACGGAGCGAACAGCGGCCGCGGAAACGCCTTCCGGCGCTCCATCGGCGGCGATTTTTAAGGACCGGGGACCGTGCTTCCGGGCTGGGCACAGATTCCCGAAGATGCTCTCTCCAGGTCTCCGTCGATCTCCGGCGGATTTCGCCGCCGGCCTCCCAACCGCGTCCAGCCAGCAAGTGGCGGCCGCTCGTAGTAGCGGCGGACGGTAGCCCCCGGCCTCCCGGACGACATGGCTGCGAGACCACATCGCGCAGGCGCCGCATCCCGTTCCGCGTCACGACGCCTCATGAAGCGCCCCTCGCGAACGAGACACAAGGGATATATTCCTATATCCGAAGAATGTCAATCGCGATGATGCAGACGGGCAAAGTTGAGCGTTGACCTCGACCCCAAACTCACCGTCGTCCCCGCGAAGGCGGGGACCCATAATCCCTGTGGTTTTGAGTGAGGGAATGCTTGTTGCCCAAGGTCATGGTCGCTGCCCGTATCACAAGCGACACGGCGTATGGGTCCCCGCCTGCGCGGGGACGACGGTGATGGTGTGTGGCGATCATCATCGTTCGAGGCGCGCTACGCTCGCGCCTCAGGGTGCCGTAGAAACAGCACGCCGCGTCCTAGCCGGGCTTGTAGCCATGTCCTTCCTGCAACGCGTCTCAGGCGCTTGTGACGTTATGTTATAACATCTATATTGGCCACCAAAGGCCGGAACCTCCCTGCCTTACGCTTCGAATGTCAGGCTAATGGCGCAACATCACCATACGCACTCCCATCACGGGCATGTTCACGGGCCCGGCGAGGGGCACCATCACGCGCCGGCGATGCCGCATCCGGCACAAGCGGCGCCGTGGTCGATCCTGCGCATGCCGCTCGTTGGGCGATTGGGGGCAGCGATTGCGGTCAGCGCCGTGATGTGGGGCATGGTGTTGATCGCGATGAGGCCGTCATGAGCGTGCGCCTGCAATTCCGCGACGTGACGCTGGGCTACGACCGCCACCCCGCCGTGCACCACCTGAGCGGCGACGTCGCCGCGGGCGCGCTGGTCGCACTGGTCGGCCCGAACGGCGCCGGCAAGTCGACGCTGTTCCGCGGCATCGTCGGCATTCTCAAGCCGCTCGCGGGACATATCGATCTCGGTGGCCTGAATGTCCGCGATATCGCCTATCTGCCGCAAAGCGCCGATATCGACCGCAGCTTTCCGATCTCGGTGTTCGATTTCGTCGCCACCGGACTGTGGCGCAGCACCGGATTATTCGGCGGCATAGGGCGCGCGCAGCAGGCGAAGGTGTTGAATGCGCTCGCCGCGGTCGGCCTCAACGGCTTCGAGCGCCGCACCATCGGCACGCTATCCGGAGGACAGATGCAGCGCCTGCTGTTCGCGCGCGTGCTGCTGCAGGATGCGCGGATGATCGTGCTCGACGAACCGTTCAACGCCATCGACGCCAAGACCTCGGCCGATCTGCTCGAACTGGTGAAGCAATGGCACGCCGAGGGACGCACGGTGCTGGCGGCGTTGCATGACATGGATCTGGTGCGAGCGAATTTCCCCGAAACCCTGCTGCTGGCGCGCGAGCCGGTGGCGTGGGGCGCAACCGCGCAGGTGCTGACGCAGGAAAATCTGCTGGCCGCGCGCCGGATGTGCGAAGCCTTCGACGACAGTGCGGCGCCGTGCGTCGCCGATGGCCTGCCGGCACAGGCTGCCTGACGCCATGCTCTACGACACCCTGATCGCGCCCTTCACCGAGTTCGAATTCATGCGCCGTGCGCTGGCCGGCGTCATTGCGCTGGCGCTGGGCGGCGCGCCGATCGGCGTATTCCTGATGCTGCGGCGGATGAGCCTTGTGGGCGACGCCATGGCGCACGCGATCCTGCCGGGTGCCGCGATCGGCTTCCTGATCTCCGGGCTCAATCTCTTTGCGATGACGTTCGGCGGTCTGATCGCGGGCTTCGCAGTCGCGATCCTGTCCGGCGTGGTGGCGCGCAGCACCGAACTGAAAGAGGATGCCTCGCTTGCGACGTTCTATCTGGTGTCGCTGGCGCTCGGCGTCACCATCGTGTCGATGCGTGGCACCAATATCGATCTGCTGCACGTGCTGTTCGGCAATATCCTTGCGCTCGACGATCAGACATTGCTGGTGATTGCCTTCAACGCCACGATCACGCTGCTGGTAATGGCGGTGATCTATCGGCCGCTGGTGATCGAATGCGTCGATCCGGTTTTCCTGCGCACGGTGAGCCGCTCCGGTGCTCCGACGCATCTGGCGTTTCTGGCGCTCGTGGTCATCAATCTGGTGAACGGCTTCCATGCGCTGGGGACGCTGCTGGCGGTGGGATTGATGATCCTGCCCGCAGGCATTGCGCGGTTCTGGTCGCGCGATATCAGCGGCATGATCGCCATTGCGGTGGCGAGCGCCATGCTGTCGGGCTACGCCGGGCTGGTGCTGTCGTTCCAGACCAGGGTGCCGTCGGGACCGGCGATCATTCTGGTCGCAGCGTCGCTCTACGTACTTTCCGTGTTGTTCGGGAATGTCAGTGGGCTGGTGCGGCAATTGTTTCCCGGCCGCCATCTCGAGGCCTGACGATGTATCGCCTTCGTTTATCGATCGTGGCTTTGGTAGCTGCGTTGTTGCTGCAACCGGCGCAGGCGGCCGATAGGGTGAATGTCGTCGCCACGTTCTCGATTCTGGCGGACTTCGTACGCAATGTCGGCGGCGAGCGCGTCGAGGTGACGGCGCTGGTCGGTCCGGGCGCCGACGTGCACGTCTATACGCCGTCGCCATCGGACGCCAAGAAGATCGCCGATGCTCGGCTGGTGGTGGTCAACGGTCTCGGGCTGGAAGGCTGGTTGCCGCGGCTGGTCAAATCCAGCGGCGGCAATGCGACGATGCTGGTCGCGACCAGGGGCATCACGCCGTTGAAGGCCCATGACGATCATCACAGCGACGATCATCACGGCGAGGCCGATCCCCATGCCTGGCAGTCGGTCGCCGACGCGAAGATCTATGTCGGCAACATCCGCGACGCGCTGGTCGCGGTCGATCCACCGGGAGGCGAGACCTATCGAAGCAACGCCGAGCAGTATCTCGCCAAGCTGGATGCGCTGGACCGCGAGGTGCGTGACGAGGTGGCGCAAATTCCGCAGGCGCGGCGCAAGGTGATCTCTAGCCACGAAGCCTTCGACTATCTCGGCGCTGCCTATGGCATTGCCTTCGTCGCCCCGCAGGGCGTATCGACCGATTCCGAGCCCAGCGCGCGGGACATCGCGATAATCATCACGCAAATCCGCAAGGAAAAAATTCCGGCAGTTTTTCTGGAAAATATCAGCGATCCGCGGCTGGTGGAGCGGATCGCCGCCGAGACCGGGGCGCGGATCGGCGGCACGCTGTATTCCGACAGCCTGACGGGCGAAAAGGGCGATGCACCCACTTACATTGACATGGTCAGGCACAATATAAGGGCGGTGACGAGCGCGCTCAAAAGCTAGGGCAGGGCCCCCTGCCGCCGCCGCGCTCCATCCCGCCGGAGTCCCGATGTCCGAATCAACTGCTGCTGACAAAATCCCCGTGACCGTCCTGACCGGCTATCTCGGCGCCGGCAAGACGACCCTGCTCAACCGCATCCTGTCCGAAAACCACGGCAAGAAATACGCCGTCATCGTCAACGAATTCGGCGAGATCGGCATCGATAACGATCTCATCATCGGCGCCGACGAAGAAGTGTTCGAGATGAACAACGGCTGCGTCTGCTGCACCGTGCGCGGCGATCTGGTGCGGATTCTCGAAGGCCTGATGAAGCGCAAGGGCAAGTTCGACGCCATCATCGTCGAGACCACGGGCCTCGCCGATCCGGCCCCGGTGGCGCAGACCTTCTTCGTCGACGAGGACGTGCAGGAAAATGCGCGGCTCGATGCCGTGGTGACGGTGGCCGACGCCAAATGGCTGAGCGACCGCCTCAAGGACGCGCCGGAAGCCAAGAACCAGATCGCGTTCGCCGACGTCATCGTGCTGAACAAGACCGATCTGGTCACGCCTGCCGAACTGGCCGAGGTCGAAGGCCGCATCCATGCTATCAACCCCTATGCCAAGCTGCACCGGACCGAGCGCTGCCAGGTGGCGCTGTCGGACGTGCTGGAGCGCGGCGCGTTCGATCTCGATCGCATTCTCGAAATCGAACCGGAATTCCTCGAAGCCGACGATCACGATCATGATCATCATGACCACGATCATGAACATTGCCACGACGAGAATTGCGGCCACGACCATCACCACCATGGCCATGACCATCATCACGATCACGGCCATGGTCACGGCATGAAGCACTACCACGACGAGGACATGCAATCGCTGTCGCTGCGCACTTCGAAGGCGCTCGATCCGAGCAAGTTCATGCCGTGGCTGCAGCAGCTGGTCGCTACCGAAGGCCAGAAGATCCTGCGCTCCAAGGGCATCCTGTCGTTCACCGGCGATGATGACCGCTACGTGTTTCAGGGCGTCCACATGATGCTCGAAGGCACGCATCAGCGCCCATGGAAAGACGGCGAGCCGCGCGAGAGCCGGCTGGTGTTCATCGGTCGCGAACTGCCCGAGCAGGCGATCCGCGACGGCTTCGAGCAGTGCGTCACCACGTGATGGCTTCGTTCGATCCGCCGGAGAATTCGGCATCCATCGTTTCCGTGACCGATCGCGTGAAGTCCATCGATCTGGGCAGCGCGGTCACGGCCATTCATTTCCTTGGCGATGTCGCGGCCTTCGTCGGTGACGAGGAGGCGGTGACGCTGGTCACCCCCGAAGCCGAAACGACACGGCTGCCGATCCACTCCGGTGCAGTGCTCTGCGTTGCTTCCGACGGCAACCGGATCGTGACCGGCGGCGACGATGGCAAGGTGGTGCAGCTTTCGCGCAAGGGCGAGGTGACCACGCTGGCTACCGACGCCAAGCGGCGCTGGATCGACAACGTCGCCCTGCATGACGATGGCGCGGTGGCGTGGTCGTCGGGCAAGACGGCATTCGTGCGCAGCGTGAAGGGCGAAGAGAAATCGCACGAGGTCAAATCCACGGTGGGTGGGTTGGCCTTCGCGCCGAAGGGATTGCGGCTGGCGATTTCGCATTACAACGGCGTGTCGCTGTGGTTTCCCAACATGGCCGCGACACCCGAAGGACTCGAATGGGCGGGTTCGCATCTCGGCGTCACCTTCAGCCCCGACAACAAGTTTCTCATCACGGCGATGCATGAGCCGGCGCTGCACGGCTGGCGTCTCGCCGATGCGCGGCATATGCGGATGACCGGTTATCCGTCGCGGGTGCGGTCGATGTCGTGGAACGGCAGCGGCAAGCTGCTGGCGACGTCGGGGGCCGACACCGTGATCATCTGGCCGTTCGCCAGCAAGGACGGCCCGATGGGCAAGGAGCCCGCAATGC
Organism: Xanthobacteraceae bacterium; assembly: GCA_024508855.1. GTDB lineage: Bacteria > Pseudomonadota > Alphaproteobacteria > Rhizobiales > Xanthobacteraceae > 62-47. The sequence goes on along the minus strand of JANINJ010000075.1, from coordinate 159,867 downwards.
TGGCGCCGGTGCCGGCGCGCGTGTCCGCGGTAGCCTGTCATCCGCGGGAAGACATCCTCGCGGCGGGCTATACCAACGGCACCATCCTGCTGGTGCGGATCACCGACGGTGCGGAGATTCTCGTACGCAAGAACGATGACGCGGCGGTGACGGCGCTCGGCTGGAATGCGAAAGGCAGCCTGCTTGCATTTGCAGTGGGCGATGGCAAGGCGGGTCTGCTCACGCTTTAAGAGTCTGCTCACGCTTCAGGGTCTGCTTGCTCTTTGGCCGCAGTTGCGCCAAGGCTTCGCTGTCGCTTCCGTGAGGCGCGACGGGTTTTGGGAGCGGACCGCCGATGCGTTTTCTTGCGACCTTCCAGGTCTATGACTTCCTCGACACGCTGGTCAGTCTGACCACGGCTTTTGTTCTCGGCACGCTGATCGGCGCGGAGCGGCAATACCGCCTGCGCACCGCTGGATTGCGGACCAACGTTCTGGTGGCGGTGAGCGCCGCGGCTTTCGTCGATATCGGAATGCATCTGTCCGGCGCGGATGGCGCGGTGCGGATCATCGCCTATGTGGTCTCGGGCATCGGCTTCCTCGGTGCCGGCGCGATCATGAAGGAAGGCATGAATGTCCGCGGCCTGAATACGGCGGCAACATTGTGGGGTTCGGCCGCGGTCGGCTCCTGCGCCGGCGCCGACCTGATCGCGCAGGCTGCCTTGCTCACGGCGTTCGTGCTCGCCGGCAACACGTTGCTGCGGCCGCTGGTGAATGCGATCGAGCGTGCGCCGCTTGACGTGCGAACGTCGGAGGCGACCTATCAGTTCAGGCTGACGGTGGATGCCGATGCGCTGGCCGACCTGCGTGAACTGCTGGTCGAGAAGCTGGAAGCGTCCCACTATCCCGTTCGCGACGTCGAAGTTACCGAGCGCGCCGACGACAGCGTCGAGATCGTCGCGACGCTGGTCAGTTCTGCCGTCGAGCAGGGGGAACTCGATACCATCGCCGCGGAACTCGAGCGTAGTCCAGGTGTGCGACATGCGACATGGGACGTCACCGCGCCGGACTGAGCGAACTCAATCGGAACCATAGGCAGTCGCCCTCGTTATTTTGTCATACGAGGAATGGTGACTCATGCTGACGGACTCACGGAAACGCGCCGCGCGAACGGACTTCTGGATCGCGGCCGTATTGATTGCGGGCGGTCTCGTTGTCTCCGGTTTTTCGCTCGCCCAACTGGCCGTCGGTAATCGCGATGGCATGACCATGGCGCAGTCGCAGGCAGCGCCGCCGGTATCCGACAAGCCCGCCGAAGCGAAGCCGGGCGGTACACGGCCGACCACGCCGCCACCGGAACCGGCACGTCCGGACGCAGATGCACGCAAGGCCGGTGCGCAGCCCGCATTGCCGCCGGCACCCGCCGAGAAAACTGCGCCGCCGATCGAACAGAAATCGAAATAGCGAAACAGAGACGTGTAGTTTTGAGTGGTGATGAAATGCAAAGAGTCCCGATCCTGATCAGGATCGGGGCTCTTTGTGCAAGCAGATTACTTGCTGAACTCTACCGCACCAGCACGTTCTTGAATTGCCACGGATCGCTGGTGTCGATGTCTTCCGGGAACAAGCCCGGGCGATCCGTCAGCGGCGTCCAGTCGGTGTAGTAGCCCTTCACCGGCCCGAGATAGGGCAGCTGGATTTCCAGCAGGCGATCGAAATCCATCTCGTCGGCTTCGACGATACCGGCGTTCGGATTTTCCAGCGCCCACACCATGCCGCCGAGGACCGCGGAGGTGACCTGCAATCCGGTGGCGTTCTGATAGGGCGCGAGTTTCCGCGTCTCCTCGATGGAGAGTTGCGAGCCGAACCAGTAGGCATTGTTGTCGTGGCCATAGAGCAGCACGCCGAGTTCGTCGATACCATCGACGATCTCGTTTTCGTCGAGGATGTGATGCTTCTCCTGCGCCTTGGCGGCGCGGCCGAACATTTCGTGCAGCGAGAGCACCGCGTCGTCTGCGGGGTGGTAGGCGTAGTGGCAGGTCGGCCGATAGATCGCCGTGCCCGATGCGTCGCGCACCGTGAAATAGTCGGAGATCGAAATCGACTCGTTGTGGGTGACGAGGAAGCCGTATTGCGCGCCGCGGGTCGGGCACCAGGTGCGCACGCGCGTATCGGCGCCGGGCTGCATCAGATAGATCGCCGCGCCGCAGCCGGCTTCGTGGGTATGCGCGTTGTCGGGCATCCACTTTTCATGGGTGCCCCAGCCGAGTTCGGACGGCTGCACGCCTTCCGAGATAAAACCTTCCACCGACCACGTGTTGACGAACACGTCCGGCTCTTTCGGCTTCTTCGAGCGCTGGGTGTCGCGTTCGGCAATGTGGATGCCCTTGATGCCAGCCTGACGCATCAGGTCCGCCCATTCGGCTCTGCTCTTCGGCTTCGGAGCATTGAGCTTGAGGTCGGCGGCGACATTCAGCAGCGCTTGCTTGACGAAGAACGAGACCATGCCGGGATTGGCGCCGCAGCAGGACACGGCCGTCGTCGAGCCCGCGGGACGCGCCTTCTTGGCGGCCAGCGTGTTTTCGCGCAGCGCATAGTTGGAACGTGCTTCCGGACCCTTCGACGCATCGAAATAAAAACCGAGCCACGGCTCGTTGACCGTGTCGATATAGAGCGCGCCGAGTTCGTTGCAGAGCTCCATGATATCGGTGGAGCCGGTATCGACCGAGAGGTTGACGCAAAAACCCTGGCCGCCGCCTTCGGTGAGCAGTGGCGCCAGCAATTCGCGGTAATTGTCTTTCGTCACGGCCTGCTGGATGAAGCGCACATTGTGCTGCTCGCAATGCGCCTTGCGTCCTTCGTCCTTGGGATCGATCACCGTGACGCGCGACTTGTCGTAATCGAGATGACGCTCGATCATCGGCAGCGTGCCTTTGCCGATGGAGCCGAAGCCGACCATGACGATCGGGCCGGTGATGCGCGCGTGCACGGGCGAAGCGGGTGACGGCATTTAAGGTCTCCGGATGATGGTACTGTCAGGGGATGAGGTCGCCGTGGTGGCGCGCTTGAGGTGTTGAAAACGACAAATGGCGCCGAAAATCAAGGCCAAAAGCCACTTTCGCAGGAGGGGAAGCTGTCACGTCGCGGTCACAAACCGACGCTGAAAGCCGACTGCAGGTTACATGCGTGTGACGCACCAGATGTCAGCGCGACGATATCCGTCGCGCTGACATCAATGAGTTCGGGGTCGCAGATCAATTGACCTTGACGACGGTCAGCGAGCGCCAGCCACCGGCCGGCGTTTGAAACTCGATGGTCTGTCCGGCGGACAAGCCGATCAATGCTGCGCCGATCGGCGTCAGGACGGAGATCCTGCCGGAATCGACATCGGCCGCGTCCGGAAACACCAGCGTCACGGTGCGCGTTTGTCCGCTGACGTCGTCGCGGAACGTCACCTCGGATTGCATGCCGACGACGCCGTGCATCGGGCGATCGCCCGGCACGATTTCGGCGCGGTCGATCTCGCGCGCCAGAAATTCCGCCGTCGCCGGATATTTTTCCGCGGCAGCTTCGGCGAGATGCCGAAGGCGATCGGCGTCGCTCGCGCTGATGACGATAGCGGGAAGCCGGGTTTGCAAGGCGTGGTCCATGTCCCTCACCGTTGGTTGACGCCGACGCGGCGTTGCTTATTCAAGCGGTTGAACAGAACGGCTAACAATCGCCCGGCGATGAACGTCTCGAGCGCGTGTTGCGTATCAGGTTGTTTATGGGATGAGATTGAAGTCGAACGTATACCCGGGACGGCGCAGATGCGCGTCCGCCCGGGTCACCTTCCTGCGATAAGGTGACCGGCGCGCAGCAACAAACGGTTATTGCAGACGTTCGACATCATGCATGTAAGGTAGGTCGATCGGCCGGGATGTCAACGTGCCAGATGCGACATCTTGGCGCGTATCCTGATGCCCGTCGTTGCAACGCGAGGCATCAGGATCAATTGCAGCGCTCGATCAGGCCGCGCGGCGCTTTGCGGTGACTTCGATTTCGATCTTCATTTCCGGCTTGTACAGACCTGCGACGGTGAGCAGCGTTGCAGCCGGGCGGATGTCGCCGAGGTGTTCGCCGCACACTGCGAACACCGCATCGGCATCCGCAGCGTTGGTGATGTAGTAGGTCGCACGCACGATGTCGGCCAAGGCGAAGCCGGCCTCTTTCAACACGCCGTCGATGGTCTTGAAGCAGTTGCGCGCCTGCGCGCTGACGTCCTCGGGGAGCGTCATCGTGGTGTAGTCGTAGCCGGTGGTGCCGGAAACAAAGACGAAATCGCCGTCGACCACCGCGCGGCTGTAGCCCGCGGTCTTCTCGAACGGCGATCCGGTGGAAATCAGGCGTCGTGACATGGCGTGCGACCTCGTTGGATGTGCAGGTGCGGATTACGCTTGCGGCGCCTGCGTGGCAAGGCGCCGCCGACGCGCGAGCACATCCCGCACGATCATGAAGACCAGCATGATCAGGATGACGGTCGTGATTCCGGGGCGCGTGAATTTGCGCGGCCGCGAATCGTAGACCGGCGTGCCGGTGGCAGGCTCCGTCGCATTCATCGGCGTGCCCTCAAGCAGCATGCGCCGCGAGCCGCGGCGTACGGATGAGGCGGGCACGGGGCGGGCGGGCTGCGGCGCCGGTCGGCACGATCATGCCGCACGTGCCATCCAGCGCGCCGTCGCGCAGTTCGAGCGCCAGCAGCCGCTCGCGCTCGAACGGGCCGGGCAGCGCCAGGTCGCCGGTTTTCGCCGCGCTGAATCCGAAGCGGGCGTAATAGTCCGGGTCGCCGCGCAGGATCACGGCGCCGTGGCCGCGCGCCTTGGCGGCTGCGAGCGCGTGCTGCATCAGCGCCGCGCCGATGCCCAGCTTGCGGCAGGAGGCATCGACCGCGAGCGGGCCAAGCACCAGCGCCGGGACGCCCCCGGCGCTGACGTGCCAGAGCCGCACGGTCCCGACCACGCGGCCTGCATGCACCGCCGTGAAGGCGAGGCCTTCGGCGGGCGCGCGTCCGTCGCGCAGGCGCTGGCAGGTGCGCGCATGTCGGCCTTCGCCGAAGCTCGCATCGAGCAACGCTTCACGCGCGCGAACGTCCGAGGCTCGTTCCGCACGGATCGCGAACGGAGCAGCGTCGGAGAAGAGGGCGGCGGTCGTTTTCCAAACAGCGGTCATGGCACGTCAGTCCCCACGCGAACGGATCCGAAGACCGCCGCGTGTTGTCAGCAAATTGCGATGTGACAGGATGGAAGCCGGCGAGCCGGCTTCCGATTGTTCAGGGCTTGAGCGTATGGCTCAGATGCGGCCCGGTCGTGTAGCGATCAGATGTGGTAGGTCTTCAGCGGCGGAATGCCGTTGAAAGCCACCGCCGAGTAGGTCGACGTATACGCGCCGGTGCCTTCGATCAGCAGCTTGTCGCCGATCTCGAGCGTGACGGGCAGCGGATACGGTGCCTTCTCGTACAGCACGTCGGCGGAATCGCAGGTCGGGCCGGCGAGAATGCACGGCGCCATCTCCGCGCCGTCGTGCGGCGTCCTGATCGCATAGCGGATCGACTCGTCCATCGTCTCGGCGAGACCGCCGAACTTGCCGATGTCGAGATAGACCCAGCGGTTCTCGTCGTCGTCGCTCTTCTTCGAGATCAGAACGACTTCCGTCTCGATGATGCCCGCATTGCCGACCATGCCGCGTCCCGGCTCGATGATGGTTTCCGGGATCTGGTTGCCGAAGTGCTTGCGCAGCGCACGGAAGATCGAGCGGCCGTACTGCACGACCGGCGGCACGTCCTTCAGGTACTTGGTCGGGAATCCGCCGCCCATGTTGACCATGGACAGGCTGATGCCGCGCTCGGCGCAGTCACGGAACACGGTCGAGGCCATCGCCAGCGCGCGATCCCACGCCTTCACCTTGCGCTGCTGCGAGCCGACATGGAACGAGATGCCGACCGGCTCCAGGCCCAGGCGTTTGGCGAGGTCGAGCACGTCGACCGCCATCTCCGGGTCGCAGCCGAACTTCCGCGACAGCGGCCATTCGGCGCCGGCGCAGTCGTAAAGAATGCGGCAGAATACCTTCGCGCCGGGAGCGGCACGGGCGATCTTCTCGACCTCGGCGGCGCAGTCCACCGCGAACAGACGGATGCCGAGCGCGTAGGCGCGCGCGATATCGCGTTCCTTCTTGATGGTGTTGCCATAGGAGACGCGGTCCGGCGTCGCACCGGCGGCCAGCGCCATTTCGATTTCGGCGACGGTCGCAGTGTCGAAGCACGAGCCGAGCGATGCCAGCAGCGACAGCACTTCCGGCGCCGGGTTCGCCTTGACGGCGTAGAACACGCGCGAGTCAGGCAGCGCCTTCGCGAAGGTCTGGAAGTTGTCGCGCACGACCTCGAGGTCGACGACGAGGCAGGGCTCGGTGTCGCGGCCTTCGTTGCGGCGGTTGCGCAGGAATTCCTGGATACGTTCGGTCATAGCACTCTCCCAAACGGCCCAGCGACGGACCGTCCAAAAAATGATCTTCGGACGTGAAAACGCGGCGAAGTCGCACGATGGAGACGCGACAAAGCCTCGAATTCAGTACCGAACTGTGCTGCCGTGGATTGGTTGGGAATGCTCCCGCCCGCACACCTGGCAATGAAGGACAAGCCTTTTCAGTAGCCCGCGCCGGCGTTGGAATGCCGGTAGAGACCAAAAAAGCCCGATCCGTCGTTGCTTTAAGTCGCGTCCCCCGTTGAGAGCGGGGTGCGCCGGTTCGCCTCCGGCTGCCGGTCACGGTTGCAAGTCAATGAGACCCTTCAAGCGGCGCATCCCTTGAGAGAGATGCTGGGTCCCATTTCCTTGGCGGCTGTCCGGCCTCTTGTCCGGATACCCACCGACCGACACACGACCACAGGCACGTGCGAAATTGGGCAAGCGTGGAAATAAGAGTTTTGAACCGGCTTCGCAACATTTTTTTGCGGGCCGCGACAAATTTCCCCAATACGTGATCCGACTGATGCTTTTCAGTCGCAGATCGCGCGTCGAAGATGAATGGATGTTTAGTTATGTTAACGAAAAGTCACTGCGGCACAGGCGCAAATCGTATCGCGCCAATTCTGTGGCTCAAACGCGGCGCGTGAACGGCTCGACGCGCTGGGCGCCGCGCACGAAGCCGATCATCACCACGACGCCGAGCGCGAACAGCACGGCCTGCAGCACATGCGACCCGAAGGTGTCGAGGCCGAACAGGATCGCCAGCGCCCAGCCGCCCGCGAAAGCCGCACCGAAAACCTCGGCGCCGATCAGGATGGCGGCGGAGACGACGGTGATGACGCTGGGCCAGACGATCTGGCGGCGGGCGGGCGTGGCGGATGGATTGCTCATGTCAGGGTCCTGTTGCGGGGCGCAATCTCTCTGAAAACGCGGCCTGTATCAAGCATTAATGGCCCAAAAAAGCCGCATGGCGTGCTATAGGAAGGCAGGATGAAGACAGCGGAAAACCAGGATTTGCAATGCCCGACGACATGGATGCGGTAGCTATGGATGCCCAGGCGCAGAACCCGCTGCTGCAAGCCTGGCTGACCCCGCATGCGACGCCGCCGTTCACCGAGATCCAGCCCGAGCACTTCCTGCCGGCCTTCGAGCAGGCCTTCGCCGACCATGCGGCGGAAGTCGCGGCCATCACCCACGATCCCACGTCACCCGATTTCGCCAACACCATCGTGGCGCTGGAGCGCTCGGGGAAGCTGCTCAGCAAGGTGGCGGCGGTGTTCTACGATCTGGTTTCAGCGCATTCGAGCCCGGAGTTGCTGAAGATCGACAGCGAGGTGTCGCTGCGCCAGGCCCGGCACTGGAACCCGATCCTGATGAACGCGGTGCTGTTCGGGCGCATCGCGCATCTGCACGAGAACCGCGCGGCGCTGGGCCTTACGCCGGAGCAGATGCGGCTACTGGAGCGCACCTACACCCGTTTCCATCGCGCCGGCGCTGGCCTCAACGATGCGGCGAAAAAGCGCATGGCGGATATCAACGAGCGGCTGGCGCAGCTCGGCACCACCTTCAGCCACCATCTGCTGGCGGACGAGCAGGCCTGGTTTCTCGAACTCGGCGAAGCCGATCGGGATGGATTGCCGGAGAGCTTTGTCGCCGCCGCGGAAGCTGCGGCCGCGGAGCGGGACATGCCGGGCAAGGCCATCGTCACGTTGTCGCGCTCCTCGGTCGAGCCCTTCCTGAAGGATTCCAGCCGCCGCGATCTGCGCGAGAAAGTCTTCAGGGCCTTCACGGCGCGCGGCGACAACGGCAACGCCAACGACAACAACGCCACCATCGTCGAAATCCTGACGTTGCGGCAGGAAAGCGCGCGACTGCTCGGATATCCGACCTTCGCCGCCTATCGCCTTGAGGACTCCATGGCCCGGACGCCGCAGGCGGTCCGCGACCTGCTGGAGCGGGTGTGGCGCCCGGCACGGGCGCGGGCGCTGGCCGATCGCGACGCGCTGCAGGCGCTGATCGCGGAGGAGGGCGGCAACTTCACCCTCGCGCCGTGGGACTGGCGCTACTACGCCGAGAAGCTGCGCCGCCAGCGCGCCAACTTCGACGACGCGGCGATCAAGCCTTATCTCACCCTCGACAACATGATCGCCGCCGCGTTCGACTGCGCCACGCGCCTGTTCGGCGTCACCTTCCATGAGCGCAAGGACATTCCGGTCTGGCATCCCGACGTGCGGGTCTGGGAAGTGAAGGACGCGGGCGGCAAGCACAAGGCGCTGTTCTACGGCGATTACTTCGCGCGTCCCTCGAAGCGCTCCGGGGCGTGGATGACGTCGTTGCGCGACCAGCAGACGCTGGACGGCGAAGTCTCGCCGCTGGTCATCAACGTCATGAACTTCTCCAAGGGCGCCGAAGGCAAGCCGGCGCTGCTGTCGCCCGACGACGCGCGCACCCTGTTCCACGAATTCGGCCACGGTCTGCACGGCATGCTGTCGAACGTGACCTATCCGTCGCTGTCCGGCACCAGCGTGTTCACCGACTTCGTGGAGCTGCCGTCGCAGCTTTACGAGCACTGGCAGGAACAGCCGCAAGTGCTGCGCCAGTTCGCCCGCCATTACGAGACCGGCGAACCGCTGCCGGACGACCTGCTGCAGCGGTTCCTCGCGGCCCGCAAATTCAATCAGGGGTTTGCCACCGTGGAATTCGTTTCCTCGGCGCTGCTCGATCTCGAATTCCATACCCAGCCCGCCGCGACCAGCCGCGACGTGGCCGCGTTCGAACGCAAGGAACTGGAAAAAATCGGAATGCCGGCGGAAATCGTGCTGCGGCATCGACCGACCCAGTTCGGCCACATCTTCTCGGGCGATCACTATGCGGCCGGTTACTACAGCTACATGTGGTCCGAGGTGATGGACGCCGACGCGTTCGGCGCATTCGAGGAAGCGGGCGACATCTTCGATCCAGCGGTGGCGAAGCGGCTGCATGACGACATCTATTCGTCCGGTGGCTCGCGCGAGCCCGACGAGGCCTATGTCGCCTTCCGCGGGCGGATGCCGGAAGCCGATGCGCTGCTGCGCCGGCGCGGCTTGCTGGACGACACGCCCGAGGCCGCGTGACGTGACGCGATCCTTTGTCTGGGGATTCGCACTGCTCGTGATGCTGCTCGCCGGCGCCGATCGGGCCTCGGCGCATCCCCATGTCTGGGTCAAATCCGCCAGCGAACTGGTCTACGCCGCCGACGGCACCATCACCGGCGTCCGGCATACATGGACGTTCGACGACATGTTCTCGACCTACGCATTGCAGGGGATCGAGACCAAGACCAAGGGCGTCTACACGCGCGAGGAACTGGCGCCGCTGGCGCAGACCAACGTGGAATCGCTGAGGGAGTTCGGTTTCTTCACCTTCGCCAAGGCCGACGGCAAGAAGCAGAAGTTCGAGGAGCCGGTCGATTATTATCTCGAATACAAGGACAGCGCGCTGGTGCTCCACTTCGTGCTGCCGTTCAAGACGCCGTTCAAGTCCCGGCAGCTCGCCGTCGAGATATTCGATCCGTCGTACTTCGTCGACTTCCAGCTTCAGGACAAGGATCCGGTCAAGCTGGTCGGCGCACCGGCTTCCTGCACCACCGCCATCGAGCGCCCGAGGGATGGCACCGCCAGCGCGCAGAAGCTCGGCGAAGACAATTTCCTCGACGGCAGTAACGCCAACTACGGCGCGATGTTCGCCAACAAGATCACGGTGACTTGCCCATGAGGTTGCTGAACGTGAAATCGCTTGAATTGACGGTCGGTCGGAAGGCGGCATTGCTCGGGATCGCCGTGCTGGCAGTTGCACTGGCTGGTGACAGTCTATGGCACGCGGCGCTGGCGCAAAACCCGTTCGGCGGTCCGCGTGCGGTGCCGGACCAGCAGGTCGGCGGCATCGTCGGCTGGCTGCTGGCGAAGCAGTCCGAATTCTATCGCGCCATGTCGTCGACGATCCGCGCGGCGAAGAACGACGGCAGCGCGGTGTGGACGCTGCTTGGCATCTCCTTCGCTTACGGCATCTTCCACGCCGCGGGTCCCGGTCACGGCAAGGCGGTGATCTCCTCCTATCTCGTCGCCAACGAAGAGACCGCGCGGCGCGGCATCGTGCTGTCGTTCATCTCCGCGCTGGCGCAGGCGCTGGTCGCGGTGCTGATCGTCGGCATCGGCGCGTGGCTGCTCAATGTCACCGCCAAGACCATGTGCGGCACCGAGCGCATCATCGAAATCGCAAGTTACGGCCTGATCGCGGCATTCGGCGCACGGTTGATGTGGAGCAAGGGCCGCGGCTTGCTGCGCGCGGTGCAGGCGACGCGGACCGTCGCCGTTCCGGAACTGGCGCTGGCGCATGCAGGTGCGCATCGTCACGAGCACGCGCATTCGCACGCCTTCGCGGCCGGCGGCGACCACGCGGGTCATGATCATCATGGTCATCATCATGACCACCACCACCATCACGGCGGCCATGATCACGCCGATCACCGGCACGACGAGCATTGCGGCCATTCGCATGGCCCTGAGCCCAGCGAACTGGCAGGCCCCGGCGGCTGGAAGCGCGGGCTGAGCGCGGTGCTGACCGTCGGCATACGTCCATGCTCCGGAGCGATCCTGGTACTGGTCTTTGCGCTGGCGCAGGGGCTGTTCTGGGCCGGCGTGGCGGCGACCTTCGTCATGGGCATCGGCACGGCGATCACGGTGGCGACGATCGCCACCATCGCCGTGTCCGCCAAGGGGATCGCGCGCCGTCTGGCAGCTGGTCGCGAGGGCGGTGGCGCGCTGGTGATGCGCGGGCTGGAATTCGCCGCCGCGGGACTGGTGCTGTTGCTGGGCGTGGGCTTGCTGCTCGGCTACGTCGCAGCCGAGCGCGTCACATGTTTCTGATCGGTTGCCCGTCGCCTTGACAAGGCAAGGGCAACGCGCGAAGCCACCGGCATCATGACAGACGCTGCCAGCGATACCTTGTCTGCCCGCACCGGCCCCGCGCGCGTCGGCGTGCTCCTGGTCAATCTCGGGACGCCCGACAGCGCAGACGCAAATGGCGTGCGGGTCTACCTCAAGGAATTCCTGTCCGATCCGCGCGTCATCGAGAACCAGGGCCTGTTCTGGAAGCTGGTGCTGAACGGCATCATTCTGCGCACCCGACCGGCGCGCAAGGCCAAGGACTACCAGAAGATCTGGAACAACGCCGCCAACGAGTCGCCGCTGAAGACGATTTCGCGCGGGCAGTCCGACAAGCTCGCCGCCGCAATCGCGGATCACGACCATGTCGTGGTCGACTGGGCGATGCGCTACGGCAATCCCTCGATCCGCTCGCGCGTCGAGGCGCTGGTCGCGCAGAACTGCGACCGCATCCTCGTCGTGCCGCTGTATCCGCAATATTCGGCGGCGACTTCGGCGACGGTGTGCGACGAGGTGTTTCGCGTGCTTGCCGGCATGCGTTCGCAACCGACTATCCGCGTATCGCCGCCGTATTTCGACGAGCCGTTTTACATCGATGCGCTGGCGTCCTCGATCAAGGCGCATCTCGCAACGCTACCGTTCGAGCCCGAAGTCATCGTCGTATCGTTCCACGGCATGCCGCAGAAATATATCGACAAGGGCGACCCCTATCAGGCGCAATGCGTCGTCACCACCGACAAGCTGCGCGAACAACTCGAGCCTGAGCCATCATTGCTGCTCACGTTCCAGTCGCGGTTCGGATTTGCGCAGTGGCTGCAGCCTTACACCGACAAGACCGTCGCGAAGCTTGCCAAGGACGGCGTGCGGCGTATCGCCGTGGTGACGCCGGGATTTTCTGCCGATTGCCTCGAGACGCTGGAGGAGATCGCGCAGGAGAACGCCGAAATATTCCGTCACAATGGCGGCGAGCAGTTTGCGGCCGTGCCCTGCCTGAACGACGGCGATGCCGGCATGGACGTGATCCGGCAACTGGTGCTGCGCGAGTTGCAAGGCTGGATTTGATCCGGAAACCCCCGGCCTGACAGCACTATTCCGCCCAATCGGGCCTGGATTCGAACCGGACTTTCGTCAAGCGCGACCAAGATGGGGAAGTCGCGATTGCCCATGGGCGGTCGCGCCGTGTTAGGCTGCCAATTCAAATTGCTGCTGGGAGATGCTGATGTCCGGGTTCGATATTTTTGCGATTGCCGTGGTGCTGCTGGTCATCCTGACCTTGTTCGCCGGCGTCAAGACGGTGCCGCAGGGCTACGACTGGACCATCGAGCGGTTCGGCAAATACACCCGCACCTTGGCGCCGGGCCTCAATCTCATCATTCCGTATTTCGATCGCGTCGGCCGCAAGATCAACATGATGGAGCAGGTGATCGACATTCCCGAGCAGGAAGTGATCACCAAAGACAACGCCACGGTGACAGTCGATGGCGTCGCCTTCTATCAGGTGTTCGATGCGGCCAAGGCGAGCTACGAAGTCGCCAACCTCAATCAGGCGATCGTCACGCTGACTATGACCAACATCCGCTCGGTGATGGGGTCGATGGATCTCGATCAGGTGCTGTCGCATCGCGACGAGATCAACGAGCGGCTGCTGCGCGTGGTCGATGCGGCAGTGTCGCCGTGGGGCCTCAAGGTCAACCGCATCGAGATCAAGGATATCGTGCCGCCGGCCGATCTGGTCGAAGCCATGGGCCGGCAGATGAAGGCTGAGCGCGTCAAGCGCGCCGATATCCTGCAGGCGGAAGGCCAGCGGCAATCCGAGATTCTTCGCGCCGAGGGCGCCAAGCAGAGTCAGATATTGCAGGCAGAAGGCCGTCGCGAAGCGGCATTTCGCGATGCCGAGGCGCGCGAGCGCTCCGCCGAAGCCGAAGCCAAGGCGACGCAGATGGTCAGCGAAGCGATCGCCAAGGGCGATGTCGCCTCGCTGAACTACTTCATCGCCGACAAGTACATCAAGGCGTTCGGCCAGCTGGCGGAATCTCCGAACCAGAAGGTGATCATGCTGCCGATCGAGGCGACCAGCATGCTGGGCTCGCTTGCGGGTATCGGCGAGATCGCCAAGGCAACCTTCGGCGAAAGCGCGGCATCCGCGGCCGCCGCTGCGCGCCGTTCGTCGGTGCCGAACACCGGCGCTGTGCCGCCGGCACCGCCGCAGCGTTGAGGCCCGCGCGATGGCTTCGATGTTCGAGACACTCGGAACGTGGAACTGGCTGATCGTCGGTCTGTTGCTGATGGCGGTGGAACTGGTGGCGCCCGGCGTCTTCATGTTCTGGCTGGGGCTGGCCGCATTGCTGGTCGGCCTGTTGTCGTTCGCGATCGCCTTCACATGGCAGACGCAGATTCTGCTGTTCGCCGTGTTCGCCATCGCGGCGGTGCCGCTGTGGCGGCGGATCGGACGTCAGGGCAAGGCCAGCGCCAGCAATCCGTTTCTCAACAAGCGGTCCGATGCGCTGGTCGGCCGCATCTTCACGCTGGAGAAACCGATTGTCGACGGCGTCGGTACGGTGCGGATCGACGATACGATCTGGCGCATCACCGGCCCGGATATCGCCGCCGGCAACCGGATCAAGGTGATCCGTGCCGATGGCGCGATGCTGACGGTCGATGCGGCGTAGCCGTGGCGTGGCACGGGATTATCCCGCGCCGATGGCCTTCTTGCGATATTGCAGATGGAACGCACAGGCGCAGCCCGGCGGATGCGAGGCCGGATCGCTCGCGGCAATATCGTTGGCGGGCGTCTTGCCTGACAGTTCTGTCGTCGGCGCGTCGCGCGCAGGGATGTAGTTGAGGATCGGCGCGAGCCAGCGTTCCATTTCCTCCGCCGGGCGTCCCTTGCGCGCGGCATAATCCTCGACCTGATCGCGCTCGATCTTGCCGACGCCGAAATAAAAACTCTCCGGATGGCTGTAATACAGCCCCGACACCGACGAGCCGGGCCACATCGCGAAATTCTCGGTAAGTTCGACGCCGGTGGCGCGCGTCGCGTCGAGCAGGTCGAACAGCGTCGCCTTCTCGGTGTGATCGGGCTGTGCCGGATAGCCGGGCGCGGGGCGGATGCCCTGATATTCCTCGCGGATCAGTTGATCGTTGTCGAGCGTCTCGTCCGCCGCGTAGCCCCAGAATTCCTTGCGCACGCGCTGATGCATCCGCTCCGCGAAAGCCTCAGCAAGACGATCCGCCAGCGCCTTCACCAGGATCGACGAATAGTCGTCATTGGCGTTCTTGAAGCGCGCCGCGATCTCGTCTTCGCCAAGTCCTGCGGTGACGGCGAAACCGCCGATATAATCGGCGATGCCTGTTTCCTTCGGCGCGATGAAATCCGACAGCGCGGCGTTGTAGCGGCCTTCGCGCTTTTCGAGTTGCTGTCGCAGCGTGTGATAGGTCGCGATCTGTTTGGTGCGTGTCTCGTCGCTATAGACAGCAACGTCATCGCCGACCGCGTTCGCCGGCCAGAAGCCGATCACGGCGCTGGCCTTGAACCACTTCTCCTTGACGATGCGATCGAGCATCTTGCGCGCGTCGTCATAGAGCGAGCGCGCGGTTTCGCCCACCACCTTGTCGTCGAGGATGGCGGGGAAGCGGCCCGACAATTCCCAGGTCTGGAAGAACGGCGTCCAGTCGATCACCTCGACCAGGTCTTCGAGCGGATAATCGCTGAACACTTTGGTGCCGAGGAAGCTCGGCGTCTTCGGCTTGTAGTTGCTCCAGTCGACCGGCACCGCATTGGCGCGCGCGGCCTTGAGCGACAGGCGCTTCTTGTCCTGCTGCGCACGGAAATGCGCGGCGGAAATCTTCGCATATTCGGCGCGCACGCCGCTCGCATAGGCTTCGCGCTTTTCCGGCGACAGCAGCGACGACACCACGCCGACCGCGCGGCTGGCGTCGTTGACATGGACGACAGGACCGCTGCGATAATTGGGATCGATCTTCACGGCGGTATGGACGCGGCTCGTCGTCGCGCCGCCGATCAATAGCGGCAAATCGAGGCCCTGACGTTCCAGTTCGGCAGCGAGAAAACCCATCTCGTCCAGCGACGGCGTGATGAGGCCCGACAGCCCGACGATATCGGCATTCTCATTCTTCGCGGTCTCGATGATCTTGGCGGCGGGCACCATGACGCCGAGATCGATGACCTCGTAATTGTTGCACTGGAGCACGATGCCGACGATGTTCTTGCCGATGTCGTGGACATCGCCCTTCACGGTGGCGAGCACGATCTTGCCGGCAGAGCTTTTGCTCGCGCCGTCGATCCCGGCGGCCCGATTGCGCGCCTTCTCTTCTTCCATGAACGGCATCAGATAGGCGACCGCCTGCTTCATCACGCGCGCGGACTTCACCACCTGCGGCAAGAACATCTTGCCGTCGCCGAACAGGTCGCCGACCACATTCATGCCGGCCATCAGCGGACCTTCGATCACCGACAGCGGGCGATCGGCGACTTGGCGCGCTTCCTCGGTGTCCTGCTCGATATATTCGGTGATGCCGTGAACGAGCGCGTGCGACAGCCGCTTCTCCACCGGCCATTCGCGCCATGCGAGATCGGCTTCCTTGGCCTGCTTGCTCTGGCCGCGGAATTTCTCCGCGAGATTGAGCAGCCGTTCCGACGCGCCCGGATCGCGATTGAGGATGACGTCCTCGCACACCTGCCGCAGTTCGGGATCGATGTCGTCATAGACGATCATCTGTCCGGCATTGACGATGCCCATGTCCATGCCCGCCTTGATGGCGTGATACAGGAACACGGAGTGCATCGCCTCACGCACCGGCTCGTTGCCGCGGAACGAGAACGACAGGTTCGAGACGCCGCCGGAAATATGCGCGTGCGGCAGGTTCTGGCGGATCCAGCGCGTCGCCTCGATGAAATCGACGCCGTAATTGTTGTGCTCTTCGAGGCCGGTCGCGATCGCGAAAATATTCGGATCGAAGATGATGTCTTCCGGCGGGAAGCCGACCTGTTCGACAAGAGTATCGTAAGCGCGTTTGCAGATTTCGATCTTGCGCTGATAGGTATCGGCCTGTCCGGTTTCGTCGAACGCCATCACCACCACGGCCGCGCCGTGGCGGCGCGCGATCCGCGCCTCATGCAGGAACTTTTCCTCGCCTTCCTTGAGCGAGATCGAGTTCACCACCGGCTTGCCTTGCAGGCATTTCAGCCCGGCCTCGATCACCGAGAATTTCGACGAGTCGACCATCACCGGCACGCGCGCGATGTCCGGCTCGGCCGCGATGAGATTGAGGAACGTCACCATTGCCTGCTCGGAGTCGAGCAGGCCCTCGTCCATGTTGACGTCGATGATCTGCGCGCCGTTCTCGACCTGGCTGCGCGCGACATCGAGCGCTGCGGTGTAATCGCCTGCCTTGACGAGGTTGCGGAATTTCGCCGAGCCCGTGACGTTGGTGCGCTCGCCGACATTGACGAACGGAATGTCCGCGGTCAGTTCGAACGGCTCAAGGCCCGACAGCCGCAGCCGCGGCGCGATCTCCGGCACGACGCGCGGCTTGTGCGGCGCGACGGCGGCGGCGATCGCGGCGATATGATCCGGCGTGGTGCCACAGCAGCCGCCGACCACGTTGACGAGACCGGCCTGGGCGAATTCGCCGACCAGCCGCGCCATATATTCCGGGCTCTCGTCGTACTGGCCGAATTCGTTCGGCAGGCCGGCATTCGGATAGGCGCAGACCAGCGTGTCGGCGACGCGGCCGATATCGGCCACATGGGCGCGGAGGTCTTCGGCGCCGAGCGCGCAATTGAAGCCGATGGTGATCGGCTTCGCATGGCGCACCGAATTCCAGAACGCTTCCGGCAACTGGCCGGAGAGCAGGCGGCCGGATTTGTCGGTGATGGTACCGGAGATCATCACCGGCACGTCGACGCCGCGTTCCTCGCAGATCTCCGTAATCGCATAGAGCGCGGCCTTGGCGTTCAACGTGTCGAAGATGGTTTCGACCAGCAGCAGGTCGGCGCCGCCATCCAGCAGGCCGTTGATCTGTTCGCCGTAAGCCTTGCGCAGATCGTCGAAGGTCACAGCGCGATAACCGGGGTTCGAAACATCCGGCGAGATCGACGCGGTGCGGTTGGTCGGACCGATGGCGCCGGCGACGAAACGCGGCTTGCCGTCCTCGGCACTGACGCGCTCGGCGGCGGCGCGCGCCAGCCGCGCGCCTTCACGGTTCATCTCGTAAACGATGTCCACGAGGTCGTAGTCGGCTTGCGCAATCGATGTGGACGAGAACGTGTTGGTGGCGACGATGTCCGCGCCCGCGCGCAGATATTGCGCGTGGATGTCCTCGATGGCTTTCGGCTGGGTGAGGATCAACAGGTCGTTGTTGCCGCGCAGGTCGCGATGGAAATCCTTGAAGCGCTCGCCGCGAAAGGCCGCTTCATCGAATTGCAGCGCCTGGATCATCGTCCCCATGGCGCCATCGAGCACCAGGATACGCTGGCGCGCGAGATCGCGGAATTTTGCGGCGGTGGGATTCGTTTGGTTCGTCACAATGTCACCTGATCTCTCAACGTCATGCCCGGCCTCGTGCCGGGCATCCACGTCTTGTCTGGTATCAATCAAAGACGTGGATGGCCGGGACGAGCCCGGCCATGACGGCAATGAACGTTACGCCGCCTTTCGCGCGCCGTTGGGACGGATGCCGAGCAGATGGCAGATCGCGAACACCAGATCGGCGCGGTTCATCGTGTAGAAATGAAAGTTCTCGACGCCGTGCTTGGCGAGCTTCTGCACCTGTCCGGCGACGACGGCTGCCGCGACCAGCTTGCGCGTTTCGGCGTCGTCATCGAGGCCGTCGAATTTCTCTTCCAGCCAGGACGGCACCGTGGTGCCGGCGCGCGTCACGAAGCTGCGCGCCTGCTTGAAGTTGTGCATCGGCATGATGCCCGGAAGAATCGGAATATCGATGCCGCGCGCGCGGACGCGATCGAGGTAACGGAAGTAGAGGTCGTTATCGAAGAACACCTGGGTGATGGCGCGCGTCGCGCCGGCATCGACCTTGGCCTGCAGCACATCGAGATCGGCGTCGAAGTCGGCACTCTCGGGGTGCTTTTCCGGATAGGCGGATACCGTGACGTCGATATCGGGATAACGCTTCCTGATGCTGGCGATGAGTTCGGCCGAGGTCTGGTAGCCGTCGGGATGCGCCACATACGGCGTGCCGATACCGGTGGTGGGATCGCCGCGCAGTGCCACGATATGACGCACTCCGACCTCGTGATAGCGCGCCACCACGTCATCGATATCGCCGCGCGGGGCGTTGACGCAGGTGAGGTGCGCGGCGGGGACGAGATCGGTCTCGTTGAGGATACGCGCGATGGTCGCGTGGGTGCGCTCGCGGGTCGAGCCGCCGGCCCCGTAGGTCACCGAGACGAAACTCGGCGTCAGCGGCGCCAGGCGTTCGATCACGTCCCAGAGATTTCGCTCCATTTCCTCGGTCTTCGGAGGGAAGAACTCGAACGAGATGTTG
The DNA here is from genome assembly GCA_024508855.1 of Xanthobacteraceae bacterium. Taxonomy (GTDB): domain Bacteria; phylum Pseudomonadota; class Alphaproteobacteria; order Rhizobiales; family Xanthobacteraceae; genus 62-47. The sequence goes on along the minus strand of JANINJ010000075.1, from coordinate 140,943 downwards.
GGCGTCTTCTGCGGGGCGAGGGAGCCGTTTCCGCGAATGTCGGTCATGACGCTTCTTCACTCCACGCGAATAGAAATGGGTTACCCGGCGCCGCTGGTGCTGATGCGCGCTCGGCCAAGGACGTCAAAATAGGTGATTGAGGGCGGTCGACCTACCACGGAATCGATATTTCGGTATGGGAAATTGCCCATTAAGCCAAGAATTATGTGAATTCCATGTACAATATTGAAAAGATGGGCAGAAATTTTTATGCTCCACAATATCGATCCATATGTAACATAATGATATAAAACAAAAAAAGTAATTAGATGTTTGGCTCTTTCATGTTTGATGGTGTGGGAAGGGTCCTCGTTTTTCCAAATCATTGGATATCTGTCCCACGGCATGGTATTCGCCTCACAGGCTTTCGCTGGGGCGCCCTGCGCCGCCGGCGCTTTTGCAGGCCTCGTCGACCCACTAGGTTACGGCCATGCCGCCGCTTTCCATTCTCGACCTGTCGGTCGTCACTACCGGAACTCCGCCCTCGGTCGCGCTGCGTAACAGCATCGATTTGGCGCGCCACGCCGACCGGCTGGGCTATGTCCGTTACTGGCTGGCCGAGCATCACAACCTGCCGTCCGTCGCCAGCCCTGCGCCCGAAATCATGATCGGCCAGATCGCGGCCGCGACCGACCGGATCCGTGTCGGCTCGGGCGGCGTCATGCTGCCGAACCATGCGCCGCTGATGGTCGCGGAGCGGTTCAAGATGCTGGAGGCGCTGTTTCCCGGCCGCATCGATCTCGGGCTTGGCCGTGCGCCGGGGACCGACCATGTGACGTCTCACGCGCTGCGCCGCCGGCTCGACGGCCGCGAGGGCGATGACTTCCTCGAGCGGCTGCACGAATTGACGTTGTGGGAGACGCGCGATTTTCCCGAAAAACATCCGTACAACAACGTCACCGCGATGCCGAGCGACGCGCCGCTGCCGCCGATCTGGCTGCTGGGGTCGAGCGGCTACAGCGCGGAATTGTCCGCGCAGGTCGGCATGGGCTTCGCCTTCGCGCATCATTTCGCTTCGCACGACGCGGCGGACGCGATGATGCAGTACCGGCGTAATTTCCAGCCGTCCGGCTGGCGCAGCACGCCCTACGCCATCCTCGCGGTCGCGGCCATCGCGGCCGAAACCGATGCGGAAGCCGAACGGCTGGCAATGTCGGCCGATCTCAACCGGCTGCTGCGCGAACGCGGGCAATATGCGCCGCTGTTCAGCATCGAGGAGGCGCAGGCCTATCCATATACGGAAGCCGATCGCGCCGTGATCGGGCGCAATCGTTCGCGGCTGTTCGTCGGCGCGCCGGCGACCGTTGCGCAGAAGCTTCAGCCATTGATCGAGGCCACGCAGCCAGACGAGGTGATGGTCATCACCGCGGTCTACGATCACGCGGCGCGCAAGCGGTCCTACGAACTGCTTGCGGCAGAGTTCAAGCTGGACGCGCGTGCCGCGGCCCGATTGGCTGTTTAGCTGTTCTTTTCGCTGAACGTGGCGCGGAACGGATGGGCGGGATAGACGCCGACGATGCGAAGTTCGCGCGAGAAGAACTTCAACTCCTCCAGTGCGAAGGCGAGGCCCTTGTCGTCGGGATGTCCCTCGACATCGGCATAGAACTGCGTGGCGAAGAAGTTGCCGTCGACCATGTAGCTTTCCAGCTTGGTCATGTTGACGCCGTTGGTCGCGAAGCCGCCCATCGCCTTGTAAAGCGCGGCCGGCAGGTTGCGGACGCGGAAAACGAAACTGGTGACCAGCAGGCCTGAACCCGCCGTAGCCCAGCGCGGTTCACGCGCCAGCACGACGAAACGCGTGGTGTTGTGCGCTTCGTCCTCGACATCCTCAGATAGAATATCGAGGCCGTAGATTTCCGCGGCGAGCCGCGATGCGATCGCCGCGCTGCTCTTGTCGCCGCGTTCCGCGACGATGCGCGCCGAACCGGCCGTATCGACACCGACGATCGGCTTGATGCCGAGTTTGCGAATGACGTTGCGGCACTGGCCCAGCGCCTGCACGTGGCTTTCGACCGTCTTGATCTCCGCGAGCCTGGCGCCGCGCGGCGCCATCAACTGGTGGCGGACCGGCAGAAACCATTCACCGATGATGAACAGGCCGGACTGCGGCAGCAGGTGATGGATGTCGGCGACGCGCCCGGCCACCGAGTTCTCGATCGGGATCATGCCGAGATCGGCTTCTCCGGATGAGATCGCGGCCAGCGCGTCCTCAAAGGTGTCGCAGGGAAGCGGCGTGGCGTCGGGATAGGCTTCGACGATGGCGAGATGCGAATTCGCACCCATTTCGCCCTGGAAAGCGATCTTCATTGGTTCGGTCTTCGTTGCGTGATCATGGCGCGTTGTATCAGCCGTTACAGGTTTTACCAGAGTCCGTGGGGACGGTTTTACAGGCATGTCGATGGCCCCGTCGGTATCACGAGGTCAGGATGCGCCGCGCTGTTTCGAGGTCCGCCGGCGTATCGACGCCGCGCGGCACTTCATCGACCACGGTGACGTCGATGCGCATGCCGGCTTCAAGGGCGCGAAGCTGCTCGAGCTTTTCGCGCTGCTCCAGCGGCGAGGGCGGCAACGCGACAAAGCGCGCCAGCGCCTCGCGACGATAGGCATAGAGCCCGATGTGATGGTAGCGCGGCCCGTCGCCATAGGGCGCGGTGGCGCGGGTGAAATAGAGTGCGCGCAGAGTACCGTCACCGAGCGGCGAGCCGATCACCTTGACCACATTGGGATTGGTCGCCTCTTCCTCGGTGTGAATTTCGGCGGCCAAAGTGCTGATGGAAACCATGGGGTTAACCAGTGGCGACATCACGGCGCGAATTTGCTCAGGCCGGATCGTTGGAAAATCGCCCTGGAGATTGATCACGACCGGATGGGCAGCCGCCCCATCGAGCTTTTGCACCGCCTCGAAGATGCGGTCGGAGCCGGAAGGATGGTCGGCGCGGGTCATCACCACCTCGCCGCCATGGGCTCTGACGGCCGCAGCGATCTCCGGCGAGTCGGTCGCCACCGCGACGCGGCCAAGGGCCGTCTCCTGCGCGCGGCGCAGGACGTGGACGATCATCGGCACGCCGCCGATATCGGCAAGTGGTTTGCCGGGCAGACGGGTTGCCGCCATGCGCGCGGGAATCAGGATCAGGGGAGCGGTCGCGGTCATGGTGCCGGTAGTCTCGGATGGATCGACTTGCGCATGAAATGTTGGGGTTTTTTCGTAAGACGGGTCATTTATACGGGTTGCCAGAGCCGGGGCAAACCGGTATCTCATCGCCATTACCCGGGGGCGGTTCACAATGGCTGATTCCGGATAATTCCGTGGCCGTTTCAGCCGGCCGTTGTGTCGATTTTCCGGCCTGGAGCCTGATCCGAAATGGACTCCTTCGAACTTAACAAGATTATTGGTGCCATCCTCGGCACGTGCCTGCTCTTGATGGTCACCAGTTTCGCGGCCCAGGCGATTTTCGCGCCGGTCAACCCCGCCAAGCCGGGATTCGATATTGCCGTCAAGGAAGAGAGCGCGGGCGGCGCCAAGGAAGCTGCGGCTCCGGCTGAGCCGATCGAGAAGCTGCTGCAGACGGCTTCGGCCGAGAAGGGTGCGACTGCCGCCAAGAAGTGCGCAGCCTGCCATACCTTCGAAAAGGGCGGCCCCAATCGCGTCGGTCCGAATCTCTACGGCATCGTCAACGAGCCGCGCGGCGAAGGCCGTGGCTTTAATTTCTCGGCGGCCATGAAGGCCAAGGGCGGCACTTGGACGTTCGACGAGCTGAACAAGTTCCTGACCAACCCGAAGGGCTATATCCCCGGCACCGCGATGGGCTTCGCCGGTCTTCCGAAGGACAGCGAGCGGGCCGACGTCATCGCCTACCTGAATACGCTCTCCGAACATCCCGCTCCGTTGCCGACTGCGTCCAAGTAAACGCCCTAAGTGACGCCCGGAGCAAAAGGGTAAGACCAAGGTTCAACGGCCAGGCATCGCCTGGCCGTTTTCGTTTTCACCGCGTGCGACCGGCCGGCCCGGACGCGGGACCTTTCGCCGCAGTCGGGTGTTATGTTCCGGAAAAATCGACATAATCCGTCGAACACTTGCCGCATATCGTTGTGCTAATGGTGCAGGTGCCGTGGGCGTGAGCAGCCCGGTTTCACGTCATGGTAAAGGTCTCCATGAAATAGATTTCACGTGCCCTCGGCCTCAAATCGGTGTCCACTTTTCCCGGATCACGCTGACACCCACAGGATTCTCATTTGGCGATAACCCGACGACATCTGCTTCAGAGTGGCGCCCTTGTGGCGGCAGCCCCGATCGCAAGCATCGCAACCGGATTTCCCCCCATCGATGCCGCGCCGGCGCAGGCGGCAACTTCCGAGACGAACTGGCGGCATGGTCTGTCGCTGTTCAACAGCGTCAAATACGGGCCGGACTTCAAGCATTTCGACTACGTCAATGCGGATGCGCCGAAGGGCGGCACGGTTCGCCAGATCGCGCTCGGCACGTTTGACAACTTCAACGTCGTCGTAGCCGGCGTGAAGGGCGCCTTCGGCGGTCCTGCTGCGCTGATCTACGAATCGCTGACGACGCCGGCGCAGGACGAAGTCTCGACCGAATACGGCGCGCTGGCCGAGGCCGTCAGCTATCCGGACGACTATTCATCGGTCATCTATCGCTTGCGCGCGCAGGCGCGGTGGCACGACGGCAAACCGGTGACGCCGGAGGATGTCGTCTTCTCGCTCGAAGTCTTCAAGAAATACCATCCGCAATATGCGGCCTACTATCGCCATGTCGTCAAAGCCGAGAAGACCGGCGACCGCGAAGTGAAGTTTACTTTCGATGCGCCGGGCAACCGCGAATTGCCGCAGATCGTCGGGCAATTGACCATCCTGCCTAAGCACTGGTGGGAGGGCTCCGACGCCAAGGGCGCGAAACGCGACATCTCCGCGACCACGCTGGAGCCGCCGCTGGGCAGCGGTGCCTATCGCATCAAGTCGTTCGAGCCCGGACGCACCATCGTGCTGGAGCGCGTCAAGGATCACTGGGCGCGCGACCTGAACGTCAATGTCGGCCGCAACAATTTCGATGAGCTGCGCTACGAATATTTTCGCGACGCGACGGTGGCGATCGAGGCCTTCAAGGCCGATCAGGTCGACTGGCGTTCGGAGAACAGCGCCAAGAACTGGGCGACCGCTTACGACTTTCCCGCGGTCAAGGACAACCGCGTGCTGCTGGAGCAGTTTCCGAATCGCAGCTCCGGCATCATGCAGGCGTTCGCGCTCAACATCCGCCGCGAAAAGTTTTCCGATCCGCGCGTGCGCCGCGCGCTCAACTTCGCCTTCGACTTCGAGGAGATGAACAAGCAGATCTTCTTCGGGCAATACAAGCGCATCTCGAGCTACTTCGACGGTACCGAGCTGGCATCGAGCGGGCTGCCGGAAGGGCGCGAGCTGGAGATTCTGCAGGGCGTCCGCGATCAGGTGCCGCCCGAGGTGTTCACCACGCCTTATACCAATCCGGTCGGCGGCAATGCCGAGGCCGTGCGCAACAATCTGCGCGAGGCGATAAAACTGCTCAAGGACGCGGGCTACGAGGTGCGCGATCGCAAGCTGGTGGATGCGAAGACCGGCACGCCGTTCGCGATCGAACTGCTGGTGGAAGACCCGAGCATGGAGCGGGTCATGCTATTCTTCAAGCCGTCGCTGGAGCGGCTGGGCATGGCGGTGAGCGTGCGCACCATCGATCCGACGCAATACGAGAACCGGCTGCGAAGCTGGGATTTCGATGTGGTGGTGTCGTCGTGGCCGGAGTCGCTTTCTCCCGGCAACGAGCAGCGCGAATTCTGGGGCTCGCATGCGGCGGATGTCGCGGGATCGCGCAACATCATCGGCATCAAGAACCCGGCGATCGACAAGCTGATCGAGCGGGTGATCTTCACCAAGGACCGCGACGATCTGGTGGCCGCCACCAAGGCGCTGGATCGCGTGCTGCTGTGGAATCACTACGTGGTGCCGCAGTGGAATTATCCGTTCCTGCGAACGGCGCGATGGGATCGCTTCGGGCGCCCCGCCGAATTGCCGAAATACGGCCTGTCCGGATTCCCGACAATCTGGTGGTATGACGCCGATAAAGCCGCCAAGATCGGGAAGCGGGGGTGAGGGGCTTGAGCGGAATCAATCGGCGGAAGCAAGACACACTCATCGTCGTCCCGGCGCAGGCGGGGACCCATATCCCAGAGCGTGAAGGGTCATAGTGCAGCGGTTCAGTTTAAGTCGCCCCGGTGGAATGAAGGCCCTCCGCAACATGAGCGACACGGCGTATGGGTCCCCGCCTGCGCGGGGACGACGTCGTGAGACGATTGTGTTTCACGACAACCGTTCGGTTCACGTCTGATGAAGCACGGCATCCTCCTCAATCGTCGGCACGTGCTGGGTCTCGGCATTGGCTTGGGTGCGAGCGCGCTCGGCCGGAACGCGCTGCCTTCCGCAAATGCCGCCGAAGAGACCAGCGACGCGCACGGCATGTCGGTGTTCGGCGACCTGAAATATCCGGCGGACTTCCAGCATTTCGATTACGTGAATCTCTCGGCGCCGAAGGGCGGCACGTTTTCGACCGTTCCGTCGGTGCGCGCCTACAATCAGTCCTATCAGACCTTCAACTCGCTCAACGCCTATATTCTGAAAGGCGAGGGCGCACAGGGCATGGATCTGACATTCGCGCCGCTGATGGTGCGTGCCGGCGACGAGCCCGACGCAATGTATGGCCTGGTGGCGAAGTCGGTGCGGATTTCCGCCGACAAACTGACCTATCGCTTCACATTGCGGCCGGAAGCGAAGTTCCACGATGGCACCAAGATCACCGCGCAGGATGTCGCCTTCACGCTGACGACCTTGAAAGCCAAGGGGCATCCGCTGATCACCCAGCAGATGCGCGACATGGTCGGCGCCGAGGCCGTCGACGACGCGACGGTGGTTGTCACCTTTGCCGAGAAGCATGCGCGGGACGTGCCGCTCTACGTGGTGAGCCTGCCGATCTTTTCGCGTGCCTATTACGCGACGCGGGCATTCGACGAATCCACGCTCGATACGCCGCTCGGCAGCGGCCCCTACAAGGTCGGAAAATTCGAGGTCAATCGCTTCATCGAATTCGAACGCGTCAAGGACTGGTGGGGCGCGGACCTGCCGGTGACGCGCGGCAGCTACAATTTCGATATCGTGCGCTACGAGTTCTATCGCGACCGCGACGTGGCGTTCGAAGGATTCACCGCGAAAAACTATCTGTTTCGCGAGGAATTCACCGCGCGGGTCTGGGCCACGCGCTACGATTTTCCAGCCGTGAAGGATGGCCGCGTCAAGCTGGAAACCTTGCCGGATGAAACGCCATCCGGTGCGCAGGGCTGGTTCATCAACACCCGGCGCGACAAGTTCAAGGACCGGCACGTGCGCGAGGCGCTGGACCTCGCGTTCGATTTCGAATGGACCAACAAGACCATCATGTACGGCGCCTATGCGCGCACGCAGTCGCCGTTCCAGAATTCGGACATGATGGCGAACGGGCCGCCGTCGCCGGATGAGCTGAAACTGCTGGAGCCGTTCCGAGGGCAGGTGCCCGATGAGGTGTTCGGCACGCCTTATTCGCCGCCGGTGTCCGACGGTTCGGGACAGGATCGCGCGCTGCTGCGCCGGGCCTCGAAGCTGCTGCTCGATGCGGGCTGCCCGATCAAGGATGGCAAGCGCGTGTTGCCGAACGGCGAGGTTTTCCGAATCGAATTCCTCGCCGACGAGCCGCTGCTGCAGGCGCACCACGCGCCTTACATCAAGAACCTCGCCACCATCGGCATCGAGGCAAGCCTGCGCGTCGTCGATCCGGTGCAGTATCGCGCGCGGGTCGAAGACTTCGATTTCGACATGGCGATCGAGCGCTTCAGTATGTCGGCGACGCCCGGCGACGGCATGCGGCCGTTCTTCACCTCGCAGGCGGCGCGCACCAAGGGCTCCTATAACCTCGCGGGCATCGCCGATCCGGCGATCGATGCGCTGGTGGAGCAAATCCTCGCGGCTAATTCGCGCGATGCGCTGACGACAGCATGCCGGGCGTTCGACCGCGTATTTCGCGCCGGCCACTACTGGGTGTCGCAGTGGTATCGCACCAATCACCCGGTGGCGTACTGGGACGTCTTCAGCCATCCCACGAAGCTGCCGCGCTATTTCGGCAGCGTCGGCGCCATCGAACTGTGGTGGTCCGATCCGGCCAAGGCGACATCGGCGGCGGCCAAGCCCGAGCAGGCGAAGTAGCCCATGAGCGCCTATATCGCCCGCCGTATCCTGCTGATGATCCCGACGCTGCTCGGAATCCTGTTCGTTTCGTTTGTCGTGGTGCAGTTCGCGCCGGGCGGGCCGGTGGAGCGCGTCATCGCGCAGCTCAGCGGTGCGGATACCGGCGCGAGCTCGCGTATCTCGGGCTCGTCGGGCGGCGACTTCGGCGCGCGTGGGCAGCCCGGCGCCAGTTCCGATGCGGTGAATTCGAAATATCGCGGCGCGCAGGGACTCGATCCGGCATTCATCAAGAATCTCGAGAAGCAGTTCGGCTTCGACAAGCCGGCGCCGGAACGCTTCCTTATCATGCTGTGGAATTTCGCGCGGTTCGATTTTGGCAAGAGTTATTTCCGCGACGTAAGCGTGATCCAGCTCATCAAGGAGAAGTTGCCGGTCTCGATGTCGCTCGGCATCTGGATGACGCTGCTGACCTATCTGATCTCTATACCACTCGGCATCCGCAAGGCGGTGGCCGACGGCACGCGGTTCGACACCTGGACCTCGGCGATCATCATCATCGGCTTCGCGATACCGGGATTCCTGTTTGCGATCCTGCTCATCATCCTGTTCGCCGGCGGTTCGTTCTTCGATCTGTTTCCGCTGCGCGGGCTGACGTCGGACGGCTGGTCGCAGTTTCCGTGGTACTGGAAGATCATCGATTATTTCTGGCACCTGACCCTGCCGTTGATCTCGATGGCGCTCGGTGCGTTCGCCACCATGACGCTGCTGACCAAGAATTCGTTCCTCGACGAAATCCGCAAGCAGTATGTGATGACGGCGCGCGCCAAGGGCTGCACCCAGCGCCAGGTGCTCTACAACCACATCTTCCGCAACGCGATGCTGATCGTGATTGCCGGTTTCCCCGGCGCCTTCATCCACGCCTTCTTCTCGGGTTCGCTGCTGATCGAGACGATCTTCTCGCTCGACGGTCTTGGCCTGCTCGGTTTCGAAAGCGTGCTGAACCGCGATTATCCGGTGGTATTCGGCACGCTGTTCATCTTTTCGCTGGTCGGTCTCGTGGTCAATCTGCTCTCCGATCTCGCCTATATGTGGGTCGATCCGCGGATCGACTTCGAAGCGCGGGAGGTCTGATGACGGTGCAGGCCCGCGAACCGATCGAGACCACGGCGCTGTCCCCGATGGGCGAAGCGGTGCCGCCGTCACGTCACGCATTGGCGCTGTCGCCGATCAACAAGCGGCGCTGGCAGAACTTCAAGGCCAACCGCCGTGGCTTCTGGTCCTTGTGGATCTTCCTGATCCTGTTTTTCGTGTCGCTGTTTGCCGAACTGATCGCCAACGACCGGCCATTCTTCATCCAGTATGACGGACATTGGTACTGGCCGGCCTTCGTCACCTATTCGGAGACGACGTTCGGCGGCGATTTCGAGACCGCGGCGGATTATCGCGATCCCTATCTGCAGAAGCAGATCGCGGCGAAGAACGGCCATATCGTCTGGCCGCTGATTCGCTATTCCTACGACACCCACAATCTCGATTTGCCGACGCCGGCGCCGTCGAAGCCGACGTGGATGCTGACCGAAGCCGAATGCAAGAGCGTGGTGGAGCGGAAAGGCCTCAAGGGCTGCCGCGATCTCGAATACAACTGGCTCGGAACCGACGATCAGGGCCGCGACGTGGTAGCGCGGCTGATCTACGGTTTTCGTATCTCGGTGCTGTTCGGCCTGTGTCTGACGATCTTCTCCTCGATCATCGGCATCGCGGCGGGCGGCGTGCAGGGCTATTTCGGCGGCTGGGTCGATCTCACGTTCCAGCGATTCATCGAGGTGTGGACGGCGATCCCTTCGCTGTATCTGTTGCTGATCCTGTCCTCGGTGCTGGTGCCCGGCTTCTTCGTGCTGCTCGGCATCCTGCTGCTGTTCTCGTGGGTCTCGCTGGTAGGATTAGTGCGTGCCGAATTCCTGCGTGGGCGCAATTTCGAATACATCACGGCGGCGCGTGCGCTCGGCGTTTCCGACAGGGTCATCATGTTCCGGCACCTGCTGCCGAACGCCATGGTGGCGACCATGACATTCCTGCCGTTCATCGTCTCATCGTCGGTGATGACGCTGACGGCGCTGGATTTCCTCGGCTTCGGCCTGCCGCCCGGCTCGCCGTCGCTGGGCGAATTGCTGTCGCAGGGCAAGGCCAACGTGCAGGCGCCGTGGCTCGGCTTCACCGGCTTCTTCTCGCTCGCAATCATGCTGTCGCTGCTGATCTTCATCGGCGAGGCGGTGCGTGATGCGTTCGATCCCCGCAAGACGTTCAGATAGCGATGGCGGATACCCACATGGATGCCATCACCCAGCCGCTGCTCGATGTCCGCGACCTCTCGGTCGCCTTCCGCCACGGCGATGGTGCGTCGACGGCCGTGGATCATGTTTCTTTCGAGATCGGGCGCGGCGAATGCGTAGCGCTGGTCGGGGAGTCCGGTTCCGGAAAATCCGTCAGCGCACTGTCGATCTTGAAACTGCTGCCGTATCCGACAGCGACGCATCCCTCGGGCAGCATCCGCTTCAAGGGCCAGGACCTGCTGCAGCTTCCGGAAAACGAGATCCGCACCATCCGCGGCAACGACATCTCGATCATCTTCCAGGAGCCGATGACCTCGCTCAATCCGCTCCACACCATCGAGGCGCAGATCGGCGAGATATTGCTGCTCCACAAGGGCATTCGCGGCGCGAAGGCGCGGGCGCGCATCCTCGAACTGCTGACGCAGGTCGGCATTCCGGAACCGGAAACGCGGCTCGCCAGCTATCCGCATCAATTGTCCGGCGGACAGCGCCAGCGCGTGATGATCGCGATGGCGCTCGCCAACGAACCCGATCTCCTGATCGCCGACGAGCCGACCACCGCGCTCGATGTCACCGTGCAGGCGCAGATCCTTGCGCTGCTCGCGGAAATTCGCGCGCGTACCGGCATGAGCCTGTTGTTCATCACCCACGATCTCGGCATCGTCCGCCGCATCGCCGACGTGGTGTGCGTCATGAACAACGGCAAGATCGTCGAGCGCGGGCCGGTCGAGCAGGTGTTCACGGCACCCCAGCATCCTTACACGCGCGCGCTGCTTGCGGCCGAGCCGAAGCCCGATCCGGCACCGCCACAGCCGCAGGCGCCGGTGGTGATGTCGACGAACGATCTCAAGGTCTGGTTTCCGATCAAGCGTGGTTTCCTGCGCCGGACGGTTGGGCACATCAAGGCGGTCGACGGCGTCAGCCTCGCGGTGCGCAAGGGCGAAACTCTTGGCGTCGTCGGCGAATCCGGTTCCGGCAAAACCACGCTCGGGCTGGCGCTGCTGCGGCTGATCTCGTCGGATGGTCCGATCGTTTTCATGGGCAAGGATGTTCAGGGCCTGCGCGCCAAGGAGATGCGGCCGTTCCGGCGCGACATGCAGATCGTGTTTCAGGATCCGTTCGGTGCGCTCAGCCCGCGCATGTCGGTAGGAGATATCGTCGCCGAGGGCCTGAGCGTGCATCAGCGCTCGCTATCGTGGGACGAGCGCGAGGCGCGCGTCATCAAGGCGCTCGCGGATGTCGGCCTCGATCCGGAAACGCGCTCGCGTTATCCGCACGAATTCTCCGGCGGCCAGCGCCAACGCATCAGCGTCGCGCGTGCCGTGGTGCTGGAGCCCAGCTTCGTAGTGCTGGATGAGCCGACCAGTGCGCTCGACATGCTGTTTCAGGCGCAATTGGTCGATCTGCTGCGCGAATTGCAGCGCAAGCGCAATCTCACCTACATGTTCATTTCCCACGACCTTCGCGTGGTCGCCTCATTGGCGAGCCATCTCATCGTGATGCGTAACGGCAAGGTGGTGGAGGAGGGGCCTGCGGCGGATTTATTCAAACATCCGAAGACCGATTATACCCGCGCCTTGTTCGCTGCCGCGTTCCGGCTGGAAGCGGCGAAGGGTGACGTAACGGCGGAATAATACTCGATACCGTCGTTCCGATACCAACGCTGTTTTATATCCGCTTGATGCCGGTGATGTCGCTGCCTGCGGCCTTGATGCGCGCCACGGCATCGCGGGTCGGCTCGATGGCCGTCGCCATGTGATGCGCGTTGGCGTGAATGATCGTCGTGGCATTGCGCACGATGGCGACATGGCCTTTCCAGAACATCAGGTCGCCGCGCTTGAGCCGATGCAATTCCGTCATCGGCACGGATGCGCCGAGACCGGCCTCCTGCATGTCGCTGTCCCGCGGCGCGCCGATGCCGCATGCCGTCAGCGCAACCTGCACCAGTCCCGAGCAATCGACGCCGAGGCTGGTCTTGCCGCCCCACAGATAAGGCGTCCCGAGAAACGTTTCCGCGACGGCAACCATGTCGGCGTCGCGATGATCGAGCGGCGCAAGATGTTGCGCGGGCAGAAATGCGCCGGCTTCGGTCACACCGAACGTGCCCTCGTTTCGCCTCACCGCCACAGCGGCTCCAAACGGCAAGACGTCGAGCGGCGGCAGTTTGATCGACGGACCCGGAAAGGCAAAGGTCCGCGGAGCGATGATCTTGTGGGTCGGCGCTGCGCCCGGTTGGCCGAGTGCGGACTCAGGAAGCCAGCCGACATAACCGTCCGATTCCAGTTGGCCCCAGGCCCAGCCGTCGCCGGGACGGTCGTAGACCGTGACGCGCTCGCCCAACAGCGCCTGGGTTTGCAGCATCGCATCGGCGCGCGGCGCGGTTCGCAGCGGCGCGATGGCCTCCGTCACGACAAGACTTTCTCCGGCGACGAAGCACGCAGCCTTCACCTTGCCTTCGAGGTACTTTGCGGCAACCTCCGGCCGCGCGGGGGTGAGGCGCGGGTCATCCATAGCGCTGGCTCAGCAATGCGTAGAGGGCGCGGGCAGCCTGGCATTCGCCGCCCTCGGGCCGTCCCGGCTTCGCGGACGGCGTCCAGCCGTAGATATCGACGTGCAGCCAGCTCGCGGCGGATTCGACGAAGCGCTGCAGGAACAGCGCGCAGGTGATCGATCCGGCGAATCCGTTCGCCGGCGCGTTGTTGATGTTGGCGACTTTGGAATCCAGCCACGCGTCGTAAGGCCCCCACAGCGGCATCCGCCACAACGGATCGTTCTCCGCATGGGCGCAGTGTGCGACCTCGGCGGCGAGTGCATCGTCATCGGTGTAGAACGGTGGCAAATCCGGGCCGAGCGCGACACGCGCGGCGCCGGTGAGCGTACCGAGATCGATCAAGAGGTCCGGCGTTTCCTCGTCAGCCAGCGCGAGCGCATCCGCCAGCACCAGACGTCCCTCAGCATCGGTGTTGCCGATCTCGACCGTCGGTCCCTTGCGCGACGGAAAGATATCCAGCGGCCGAAATGCGTTGCCGGCCACGGAATTCTCCACCGCCGGAATCAGCACGCGCAGCCGTACCTTCAGCTTCGCATCCATGATCATCTGCGCCAGCGCCAGCACATTGGCCGCGCCGCCCATGTCCTTCTTCATGATCAGCATGCCGCTGGCCGGTTTCAGGTCGACGCCGCCGGTATCGAAGCACACGCCCTTGCCGACCAGCGTCACCTTGGGGTGGGAAGCATCGCCCCAGGTGAAGTCGATCAGGCGCGGCGCGCGCGTCGAGGCCATGCCGACGGCGTGGATCAGCGGGAAATTCTGTTTGAGCAGTTCGTCGCCGACGATGGAGGAGAAGCGGGCGCCGAACCGCATCGCCAGTTCTCGAGCGGCGGCTTCGAGTTCTGCGGGTCCCATGTCGTTGGCTGGCGTATTGATCAGATCGCGCGCCAGCCCCGCCGCCTCCGCCATGCGCGAGATCGCAGTGATATCGACGCCGGCGGGAGGCACCAGCCGAACCTGCGGCGTCGCCGATGCGCGGTAGCGACCGAACCGGTAGCTGCCCAGCGCGAAGGCGAGGGCGGCAAGTCGCGCGTCGTGCGGCGCATTGGCGAAGCGATAGGTCCCCGGCGGCAGCAGGCCGGGCAATTGACCGACGCGAAAGCGATCCTGCCCGGGGCTCGACGCATCGTCGAGGCCAAACAGCACCTGCGCGATCGTTCCGTCGGGCGCCGGGAGGGACAGAACCTGGCCGGCCTTGCCGGAAAAGGCGTTGGCGCGGGCGAATTGCTGCGCGGGCGTGTCAAGGCTGGCGCTGGTCGCGTCCCATGTCGCCCTGGTGACGAAGACGACGGGAATCGCCGCCTCGGTCGATTCCGTTACAAACGCAGCATGCATGGGCTTGGTCTCGCTTGGTGGATTGTTCCAGTGTCGGCTTATGTCATTCGGCAGTTAACCGGTCGTTAGGGTTAACGGTCTATTGATCGAGGCACTCGACAGCAACATCCGCCTGCAATCGCGAGTTAATGTGCCATGCGTCAGCACCCTTGTCTCGCCCGGCTTCTCGGCTCCGCGGCCGTCCTCGCACTTCTGACCGCAGGGTTGGGTGGATGCCAGACCGCGGGCATGCCCGACATCACCGGTGCACTCGGCGCACGCGCGGAAGCGCGCGCGAGTGCCGATCCGAAGCGGGCCGTTGACGTCTATGGCGAGCAATATCGCGCCCATCCGAAAAGCGTCGAGGCTGCACTCAAATACGGTCAGGCATTGCGCGCTTCCGGCCAGCGCGCGCAGGCCGTCGCGGTGCTCGAACAGGCCAATCTGACCATTCCGGGCAACAGACAGCTGCTTGGCCTGTATGGCCGCGCGCTGGTCGACAATGGCAATTTCCAGTTGGGCTTCGATGTGCTCGGCCGCGCGCACACGCCGCAGAATCCGGATTGGCGTATTCTTTCGGTACAGGGCACGGCGCTCGACCAACTCGGGCGCCACGATCAGGCGCGCGAGTATTACAGCAGCGCCTTGAAGATCGTGCCGGAGGAGCCTTCGGTTCTTTCCAATCTCGGCATGTCCTACGTGCTCTCGGGCGATCTGCCGAAGGCGGAAACGGTCCTGCGCCGGGCCTATGCCAGCCCGAAGGCTGACGCTCGCGTGCGTCAGAATCTGGGTCTCGTCGTGGGCCTGCAGGGCCGCTTCGCCGAAGCCGAAAGCATCGTCAAGGCCGATCTGCCCGCGGACGAGGCGGCAGCCAATGTCGCCTATCTCAGGCAGATGCTGGACGGCCGGCGGAAGCCACGCCCCGGCGCGCAGGCCGAGCTGAACGCCGCCCGGGCCCGTTCCTGATTTCGTAGCGCATCTCTGACTCGAAATTCGCTTGTGGACGGATTTGCAACATAACGAGCGTCGTCCCCGCGCAGGCGGGGACCCATACGCCGTGTCATTGGTGATGCGGGCAGCGATCAAGATCCTTGACGGATAGCCGTGCTCACCACGGTCGCCAGGGGTTATGGGTCCCTGCCTGCGCAGGGACGACGCTGAGATTTTGTGATCCCCTCCGAGGCGCGACACGCGTGAATAACGCGTCGCACCTCAGGATAGCCTTCGTGGTTCGACGTCAGTCGATCATGTTCTAGTGAAGCGCGGCAAGCTTGATGCCGGTCGGCCCGAGGATCACGACGAACAGCACCGGAAGAAAGAAGACGATCATCGGAACCGTCAGCTTCGGCGGCAGCGCTGCCGCTTTCTTCTCGGCCGCCGACATGCGCATGTCGCGATTTTCCTGTGCCATCACCCGCAGCGCCTGCCCGAGCGGCGTGCCGTAACGTTCCGATTGCTGAAGCGCCAGGCAGACCGATTTGACTCCGTCGAGGCCGGTCCGCTTCGCAAGGTTCTCGTATGCCACCTTGCGATCCTGAAGGTACGACAGTTCGGCCGTGGTCAGGGTGAATTCTTCCGCCAGCGGCACCGATTGCGCGCCGATTTCCATGCTGACCTTGCGAAACGCCATTTCGATCGACATGCCGGATTCGACGCAGATCAGCAGAAGGTCCAACGCATCGGGAAACGCGCGCTTGATCGAAAGCTGACGTTTCGAGATCGCGTTACGCAGGAACAGCATTGGCGCCTGCAAGCCGAGATAGGCTGCGGCGACACAAATGCCGATCTTGACGGGCAGCGGCTGCTTCAGGTGGGCGATCACGAAAACGTAGAGGATCGCTGCCAGCAGCAGGACGATCGGCGTAACCATCCGGAAAAACAGGAAGGTGATATATGGGGCTTGGCCGCGATAGCCGGCCATCTGCAACTTGTCGCGTGCCGCTTCCTGCGCGACCCATTTTCCGAGATTGAGATCGTCAACGACCCGGGAAACGATCTGCTTGGGCGATTGCCGCAACGATACCTTATCGTTCCGAAGCCGATCGCGTTCGCGCTGGCGGATACGCTCGCGCTCGCTGGCAACCGCCTTCATGCGCTTCGACAACGTATCTCCGACAAGCAGCGGCGTGATGAGCGTGTACGCCGTCGCGCTCGCAGCGATTGCCGCGAACAGCATCGTCATGAAGCGGGCGTCATGAATCTTCTCGAGCAGCAGTTCCAGCATGATGCACCACTAGAAGTCGAAGTTGATCATTTTCTTCATCACAAGAACGCCCATGGTCATCCAGACGGCGGACCCGGCCAGCATCAGATGGCCGGTCGGATGCGTCCATAGCAACGAGATGTAGCTGGGGGTAGTGAGATAAACGAGAAGCATAACGATCGGCGGCAGCGAACCGATGATGGCGGCCGACGCTTTTGCTTCCATCGACATCGCCTGAATCTTTTCCGACATTTTCTTGCGGTCACGCAGCACCCTGGAGAGGTTACCGAGCGCCTCGGCGAGGTTGCCGCCGGACTTTTGCTGGATGGAAATGACGATTCCGAAGAAGTTGGCTTCCGGAAGCGGCATTCGGTCATAAAGCCGCATACAGGCTTCACCCAACGGCATGCCGATCGCCTGGGTCTCGATAATGGCGAGGAATTCGCCCTTGAGCGGCTGCGGTGCGTCGGCTGCAACTACCTTGATCGATTCAAACAGCGGCAACCCGGCCTTGATGCCGCGCACGATCACATCCACCGCATCGGGCAGCGCAGCAAGAAACTTCTTCTCACGCCGCTTCTTCAGAAAGCCTAACAGCCATCGCGGCGCGCCGAGCGCGGCGGCAAATCCGAAGGCTACGGACGCCAGCAGGCCCGCCCCCATGACAAAGCCGATGGTAAGGCTCGCAAAGCCCAGCACGCAGGAAATCACGATGAATTTCTGCTTCGTCCATGACAAGCCGGCCTGGGATATCCGGGTGGTCAGCGAGACCTTTTTCTCTTCCCGGTGACGATCTTCCAGTTCCTTGAGCGACGTCTCGACCTGCTCGCGGCGCGAGCGCTGGTTACGATCGGCGGTTCGGATCGATGGTTCCGATTTGGCCAATGAGGCACGGCGCTGTTCGGCCTTCCGTTCTCCGGACAGGATCGGATACAGGAAAACCCACGCCACGCCGCCAATGGCGGTCGCGGCGAGAAACGCCAGCGCGATCGGCTGCAAATTCATAACCGGCCTCAGACGTCTACATTGACCATAGAGGCGTCAAGAGCTGCGGCGAGCCGCTGCTCTTCGCCGTAATAACGTGCGCGATCCCAGAACGCCGGCCGGCCGATGCCGGTCGACCGGTGCCGGCCGATAATGTTGCCGTTCGGATCCTCGCCCAGCATGTCGTAAACGAAAATATCCTGGGTAATGATGGTATCGCCTTCCATCCCCATCACCTCGGTGACGTGGGTGATGCGGCGTGAGCCGTCGCGCAAGCGCGCAGCCTGGACGATCACGTCGATCGATGCGCAGATCATTTCGCGAATGGTGCGCGACGGCAGCGAATAGCCGCCCATGGTGATCATGGATTCGCAGCGTGACAGGGCTTCGCGCGGATTGTTGGCGTGCAGGGTGCCCATCGATCCGTCGTGACCGGTGTTCATCGCCTGCAGCAGGTCGAACGCCTCGGGTCCGCGGACTTCGCCGACGATGATCCGCTCCGGACGCATACGCAGGCAGTTCTTGACCAGATCGCGCATCGTGATCTGACCTTCGCCCTCGATATTTGGCGGCCGCGTTTCAAGACGAACCACATGCGGCTGTTGCAGCTGCAATTCGGCGGCGTCTTCGCAGGTGATGATGCGTTCGTCGTTCTCGATGTAACGGGTCAGACAGTTCAGCAAGGTCGTCTTGCCGGAGCCGGTACCTCCCGAAATCAGGACGTTGGCGCGGCAGCGGCCGATGATCTGCAGGATGTCGGCGCCGGGCTGGGATATCGCGCCGAACTTGACGAGCTGTTCCAGTGTCAGCTTGTCGCGGCGGAATTTTCGGATGGTGAGGGCAGGGCCGTCGATCGCCAGCGGCGGCACGATGGCATTGACGCGCGAGCCGTCGGCGAGGCGGGCGTCGCAGATCGGAGAGGATTCGTCGACGCGCCGGCCGACCTGGCTGACGATGCGCTGACAGATGTTCAGAAGCTGCTGGTTGTCGCGGAAGCGGATGCCGGTCTTCTGGATCTTGCCAGCGACTTCGATGAACACGGTGCCGGCGCCATTGACCATGATGTCGGCGATGTCGTCGCGGGCCAGCAGCGGTTCGAGCGGGCCGTAACCAAGCACGTCGTTGCAGATATCGTCGAGCAGTTCTTCCTGCTCGGCGATCGACATGACGATATTCTTGATCGCGATGATCTCGTTGACGATATCGCGGATTTCCTCACGCGCCGACTCGCTGTCGAGCTTGGCCAGCTGCGCCAGATCGATGGCCTCGATCAGCGCGCCGAAGATCGTTGCCTTGACCTGATAATAGGTGTCGGACCGGCGCGACTCGGTCGAGACCGGAGCCTGGCGTACAGGAGCCAGCGGTGGAGATGCAACGCTGGAGGACGGCGTGGCCGCATACGGAGCCGCCGCTGGAGCCGAGGCTGGCTCCAGCACGGGGGCGCTCGACGCCCTTACGTCATTTTCTGTTCCGCTACGCTTACCAAACACGACGGCACTCCATGCGGCAGGTTATTTGGCCCGCAATTTACCAATGAGTGGTGAAAGGAACGAACTGCGCGGCTTCTTCGTTTCGCCGCGCCCGGTCAGCCGCTGCGCGATTTGCAGGAACATCTCGGTGGTGCGGTGGTTGGCGGCGATCTCCGCGATCATCTGGCCGTTGTTGGCGGCCGAGCCGAACAGTTGCGGTTCGAACGGAATGCTGACGATCGGCTGGGCTTCGATCGCCTTGGCGAATTCGCTGACGCCGATTTCCGGACGCTTCGGCACGCCGACCTGATTGAGGCAGTACAGCGGGGCGCGGTCGTTGGGCCGCGCCGCTTTCAGCAGATCGAACAGGTTCTTGGTGTTGCGCAAGTTGGCCAGATCCGGTGCCGCCACGATCAGAATGTCGTCAGCATTGATCAGGGCCCGCTTCGCCCAGCCGGACCATTGATGCGGAACATCGAGCACGATACAGGGCATCGTCGAGCGCAATGTATCGAAAATCGCGTCGAATGCCTCGGTGCCGAAATCGTAGACCCGATCCAGCGTCGCCGGCGCTGCCAGCAGGCTGAGGTGATCGGTGCATTTCGACAGCAGGCGGTCGATGAATGCAGTATCGACGCGATCCGGCGAAAACACCGCGTCGGCGATGCCTTGCGGCGGATCCTGATTGTAGTCGAGGCCGGCTGTGCCGAACGCCAGGTCGAGATCGGCGACGACGGAATCCAGCGCCAGATCGCGGGCAATGGCCCAGGCGACGTTATGGGCGATCGTCGATCCGCCGACGCCACCCTTGGCGCCGGTGATCGCGATGACCCTGCCGACGGCCTTCGCGTCGGGCGTCGAGAACAGCCCGCAGACGGCGCGGACGATATCGAGTGGCTGGATCGGAGCGATGAGATAGTCGCTGACGCCGCGGCGAACCAGTTCGCGATACAGCGTGACATCGTTGACCCGGCCGACCACGATGACACGGGTGCCGGCGTCACACACCGATGCCAGCTGATCGAGGCCGGTGAGAATGTTGTTGCGTGCATCGGTCTCGAGAACGATGACGTTCGGCGTTGGCGACGTGCGATAGGCTTCGATCGCCGCAGTCATGCCCCCCATCTGGATCTTGATGTGAGCCTTGCCGAGCCGCCGGTCCTCGCCCGCCGACTGGACGACCGCCGCCACCTCGACAGTCTCGCAGAATGCCTGCACCGACACGCGCGGCGCTGGAGCGATGTGGGCATCCGTATCGGATGCGGCCACGTCGGAAGATGCTTCTGAATTCTGTTGCCCGTAGCTGATCATTGTCCAACGTCACTCAATTTTGCCGAGTCAGACTGGGGATACTGCGTCGCAGTCGAGGTGCCCTTGCGATACTTGTCGAAGACCGTATTGCGCCGAGCGGTATAGACCGGAGTTTCGGGGCGCGGCTGGACCAGATCGGACGGATTCTCGACCATGGCAGCCAAGTTGCGTTGGCTGGCGCATCCGAAATTCCAGTAAGACTTGTTGTCGTAGTAGGACTTGTTCTTGATCGACGGCCCGATGTCTTCCGGCCACACGCCGCAGGGGCCGGCGTCAGCCTTGATTCTTGGGTAGGTCACGCGGATCGGGGCGAAAAACTGCGGATCGGGTGAGCGGTAGTTGTGCACGGTGATGCCATTCGAAGGCACGCCCACCGCCGCAAGCAGGGACCTGATCTCACGCAATGAGTCGGCCGCGGTGCGCGCATTCGGCGTGTGGACCGGAACGCCGATCGTGATGACGCCGGTGCCCTCGCGCAACCATGTTTGCGCTGCTGCCACCACGTCTGCGCGTTGCGATGCGCTCAGGCCGCCGCGTTGATTGCCGATGAATACGTCGATGGTCTGACGTCCTTCCTGGATCACGATGGGATGGCGCAGCCTGTAATCGTCGGGAATGCTGCCGGTCACGTCCTGGCTCTGGCTGGTGTGCGTGCAGGCGCCCAGCGCGCAGGATGCACCGATCAGCAAGCCGGCGAGCCGCAGCCGATGATGAAAAGTGACGGGTCGTTTCGTCGTCATTGCCGTTATCCTTGTCCCGTCTCAGTCGGTGATGAAGCCATAGGTGCCACGATAGCTCCGGCCGGGTTGGGTCCGCCCCGGCGCGCCGTAGATGCGATTGATATTGCCAAGCAGATCCGATTGCGGATCGGATGCCTCCGCGAAACCGTCATCCGGGCGGGAGAGGTCCTTTTGGGCGACCGCGCGCACGACATACGGCGTAACGAGGATCATCAGCTCGGTGTTGTTGTTGACGTAGTCGCGGCTGCGGAACAGCGTGCCCAGGACCGGAACCTGCGTCAGTCCAGGCAGTCCGCTGATGGACTGCTTGGTCTGTTGCTTGATAAGGCCGGCCATCACCATCGAACCGCCCGACGGAATCTCCAGCGTCGTATCGGCGCGGCGGGTCTTCAGGCCCGGAATCGTCGTGCCGCCGATCGAAATGGAGTTTTCCTGCGACAGTTCGGATACTTCAGTTGCCACGCGCATGCTGATGCGTCCTCCGCTCAGCACGACGGGAGTGAAGCCGAGCGCGATGCCGAACTTCTTGAACTGGATGGTTTGTCTGCAAGGCGAGACCGAACAATCCGGTGCGCCAGGCACGGGAAATTCGCCGCCGGCGAGGAAGTTGGCGGCCTCTCCCGAAATCGCAGTCAGGTTTGGTTCGGCAAGCGTCCGAACGACACCGGCGTTTTCCATGGCGCGCAAGGTCGCCTGGACCGATGGAACGCTGACGCCATTAACTGTCGTGTTGCCGAAGCCGCCGACCACACTGTTGCCAGGAACGAGCGCGCCGCCGTTGGCATTGAAGGGATTGGTGTTGTTGAAATTCACAACTGCGGTGCCGTAGCTCAGATTGGCGCTCAGATCGACACCAAGCTGCTTGATGATGTCGCGCTGTACTTCAGCGACCACCACTTTCAGCATCACCTGGTCGCGGCTGCGGATGGTGATGTTGTTGACGACGTTCTTTTCGTCGCCGACCAGCCGGATCGCGATGTCCTGCGCCTGCTGCGCTTCGGCGGGGCTTCCCGCCGTACCGGACAGCACGACACCCTGGCCGAGCCCTTCAACAGTGATGCTGGAGTTGGGAATGATCTGTTTGAACGCGGCGCGGATTCCATTCAGATCGCGCGTGACCGCGATATCGTAGGCGGCGATCTGCTGCCCGGTGGAATCGAAGAAAACGATATTAGTTTGTCCCACGGCCGCGCCGATGATGTAGGCGCGCTGGGCCGACCGGACGACCGCCGTCGCGATCTTGGGATCGGCGACGAGGACGTCTTTCACATCGCGAGGCAGGTCGATCACGATCGACTTGCCGATGCCGAGCGTCATAAAGCGCGCATTCATTTGTCCATCGGAGACGCGGCTGATCGCGCGGTCCGCCGCTTTTACGGGCGCCAGAACGGGATTTAACGTCAATGCGGCTATGCCTGCGAACGACAGGGCCTGCACCGTGAGGGCCCGCATCAGTCCTTGATTCGTCCGGCACTTCATCTCGTCAACCCTTCTGGTCACTGCCGTGTCGTTGTCGTGGTGGAAACGCCGTAACGGACGATGTTGACGCTGTCGCGCTTGTGCATGTCGTCGTCGCTGCTAACGGCACTGGCGTCGGCGAGGCTTCGCAACGCGAGCGAAATCGTGCCGCTCTGGCGCGCGCGTGCAAGCGTCTCCGCCTGCGCCGGCTTCAGTTCGAGCGTGGCGGTCTTGCCGAGGACAGTGTTCTGACCGTCCTTTTCACGTGGCGTCTGATCGATGGCGAGGACGCGGATGTTGCTCAGGATGATTTCGGAACGAACGCTGTCGGAGCCGTTGCTCTGGTCGCCGTTCTTTTCACGCCGGGAGAGAATGACATCGACACGGTCATTGGGAAGGATGAAGCCACCGGCGCCGGTTTCCGGCGAAATGTCGGTCGAAATCGCGCGCATGCCGGCAGGCAACACGGCAGCCATGAAGCCGGCGCCATTGGCCTGAACAAGTTTGGTATCACGGATCGGTTCGCCGCTGACGAAAGGCGAGCGGGCGATCGACCCGACAAGCGACGTGGTTGCATCCGGCCGCTTGTCGCGGCGGATGAAGCTGTCGCTAGCCGTCGCCGCCGGCCACGATTGCCACTGCAGGATGTCCGGAGAAATCTTTTGGCCGAGCGGAATGTCGGACTTGGCAACCAGAACGTCGACGGTTTGCATCTGAACGGTCGGAGCGACTGTGACCACCTTGCGGTCTGAGCCGCTGGCGAGATAGGCCGCAATGCCGCCGGCACCGACTGCAATGGTCAGCACAACAATGCGCGCGGTATTCATACGCTTCACTTTCCACGTTACGTTGCGACGCAGTTGTCGCCGTATCGGGAGTTGAGCATTTATTCGTCAAAGCATGGTTAATGGCACGTATCTAAATGACGTTAACGATACGTTTCCTCAGCCGGCAATGAAGCGCGACAGATCGACCATCTTGATCCAGGGCGTTTCCGGATAGACCATCAGCGCGCCGAGCGCGAGCGCGATTCCATAAGGGATGCCGGTCTCTTTGTGATGCAAGCGCAGCAGCCACCCCTGACCGGCGAACATATAAGGCAGCGGCCAGCGTCGGAATTCAAGCAACAGCAATGTGAGCGCGCCGCCGAACAGCGAAGCATAGATCAGGAATTCCAGCAGGTGCGGAAAGCCGAACCAGAGCGCGATGGCCGCAGCCATTTTGGCATCGCCACCGCCCATCCACCCCATGGCAAAGCAGGAGAAGGCAAGCACAAGCACCGTGCATCCGGCGCCGAGGTGCAGCAGAACATCGTTGAGGTTCATTCCGCCGGCCGCCGCGAGAACCACGAAACCGGCTACCAACAGCAGTGAGATACGGTTCGAGATCCTCATGGTGAGCAGGTCACTGGCGGCGGCAAACGCCATCAACGACGGAAACAGCATGAGCCGAACGATATCGATAATCATGGACTGTCCAAGCCTTTACTACTGCAGGCGAGCGAGCCTGTTTCGTGAACCTAACGATGGAAAATGAAGAATCGGAAAATCGAACGATCGAAAAATGTAAACGCTCGTTAACCAACCCCGCCTTCGTTGGTCGTCGAAGTCCGCTCTACTGGCGCCGGTCAATCAAGAGTAGCCGCTGGCGGCGGTTGCACGGGCCCATTTGCAGTTCGTTCATGAATTAACGGCATATTTGCCATGTCAGATATCGGCGCCGTTGCATATTGCTCCCGCCTGCCTGCGATCGTTTCGGGGTAAGTTATGTTGTTCAGGTATTTCCGCGTCATCGTCGATCGGCCGCTCCTGCTCTCCCTATTCGCGGTCGCCATGTCCTTGTCCGTCGCGGACATTCCGGCGGTCCATGCGGGCGAAACCATCTCGGTCAACGTCGATCAGGCGAAACTGTTCAAGCTCACCGGTCGCGTTGCCACGCTGGTCGTAGGCAATCCGCTGATCGCCGATGTCGCGCTGCAGCCGGGCGGCGTCGTCGTGGTGACCGGCAAGGGTTATGGAGCCACGAACGTCATTGCCATGGATCGCAGCGGCGACGTCCTTGAAGATCGCATCATTCAGGTCGAAGGGCCGACCGATCAGCTCGTGACGGTCTACAAAGGCACCGAGCGCGAGTCCTATAGCTGCATGCCGCTCTGCCAGCGTCGCGTCACGCTCGGTGACAGCGAAAACTACTTCAAGGCGAACATGGATCAGGCCGGGACGATGAGCAGCCAGGCGGGTAACACGACCGGCAAAGCCAACTAGATCCACGTCAGCTCGACCGATTCGAATCAAGCTCCTCGCGGGACAAATTGATTAATGCCCGGTTAATGCCCCCGGGCGTCTTGTCTCGATTCGACGAAACACTTCCACAATGAGTTTCGGCTAGAAGCTTGGCGGTAGATATTTCCTGCCGTCCCAAGGAACTCGCCGATGCCGTCATCTCCGGACACGCCTGCAGCGATCGTAAGGCGCAAGGCGCGTTGCTTTCGACGCGACCGGCGCGGGTCCGCGGCCGTCGAATTTGCTCTGGTCGCACCGGTATTTTTCGGGCTGCTGTTCGCGATCATCGAAGCGGCTCTGGTCTTCTTCGCGAGTCAAACGCTCGAGACTGCCACGCAGGATGTCGCGCGGCTGGTGATGACCGGCCAGGCGCAGGGCATCGGCTACACGCAAAGCCAGTTCAAGGACCAGGTCTGCAGCCGAATCTCCGCGCTGTTCGATTGTCAGAACGGCATCTACGTCGATGTCGAAAGCTTCCCCTCGTTCGACAAGGCGATACCTCCCGATGCAATCGATCCCAACAAGCAATTCGTTACGACGATGCAATACAAGCCCGGCCAGGCGTGCGATGTCGTGTTGGTGCGGTTGTTCTATCAGTGGCCGGTGTTCGTAACGCGCCTCGGCTACGACTATGACATGTCCAATCTTGGTAACGGCAAGCGGCTGCTGACCGCTACGGCGGCATTCAGGAACGAACCCTTTGGCAGCGGAGCATGTCCATGAGCTTCATCGCAGAATTGCTCTGCCGCTCACGCCGTTTGAGAACCGCGTTCCTGCGCGACACCCAGGGTCTCGCGGCCGTTGAGTTCGCGATGATCATTCCGCTGATGCTGCTGACATTCTTTGGCATGAACGAGGTAACGACGTACGTCACGATCAGTCGCAAGGTGACGATCGTTGCGCGGACACTGTCGGATCTGACCTCACAGGCGACCTCGGTCACCGATACCCAACTGAGTAACTTCTTGCTGGCGAGCGGGTTGATCATGGCGCCATATTCGTCGCCGCCGGTGCAGGCGACGATTTCGCAGATCAAGATTGACGCCAAGACGCTGAACGCAACCGTCAGCTGGAGTTATGGTGCCAGTCCGCATGGCACGGGGAGCTCCGTAACCGTTCCTGACGGGCTCAAGCCGGTCTTATCCACGCCGAGTGCGCCGACTGCAGATGTCTATCTGATCTGGAGCGAGGTGAGTTATCTCTATCGCCCGCTGACGGATTACACGATGACCGACACCACGGTCAGCGACCAGACATATACGCGGCCGCGCCAATCGTCCTGCGTCAATTACAACGGCGTGGCGGCGTGCTGACGCGAGGCGGATGATCCGCATCGCATGCACAAAATGAAAAGGCCGCGCAACAGGCGCGGCCTTTTCGTATGCTTGGAAAATCCCGCAGAACAAGCCTGCGGAAATCTGCGTCAGCCAGCGGCGCGCAGGTTGTCGGCCGAGGATTTGCCAGAGCGGCGATCGGCAACGATTTCGTAGCTGATCTTCTGACCCTCGCGCAGCGTGCCAAGGCCGGCACGCTCGACAGCGCTGATGTGCACGAACACGTCGTTGCCACCGTCGTCGGGCTGAATGAAGCCATAGCCCTTGGTTGCGTTAAACCACTTCACGGTTCCCATGCTCATGGGATAGTCCCTTCTCAAAAAAATACAGTCGTAACCCACGTCAGCGGGTTGGTGGCATCGAATTTTTGGAAGGGTCGTCAGCGTCTAAACCGGCTGCACCGGTGGTTAGCGAATGTCGTCCGGCCGAAAATCGATCCGGATATATTATTCGAAAGTAGGCTTCAAAACAATCCTGAGGACACGATTTTTTGACGCGCGCCATTTTGCTGCCCGGAGTTGCAAAACCGGCAGTGGTATGAGGCGGGGAAAATCCCCGCCATCTGGATAGTCCGGCGGCTCAGCGGCGGCGGAATTGACCGCGGGGCGGAGCGCCACGAGGGGCTCCGGCCCCGCCCGGCCGTTCGTCCTTGTGACGGAAGATCAGGCGCCCCTTTTCGAGATCGTAAGGCGACATTTCGATGGTGACCCGATCGCCCGCCAGCGTCTTGATGCGGTTTTTCTTCATTTTGCCAGCCGTATAGGCGACGATTTCATGCCCCGCGTCGAGTTGGACGCGGTAGCGGGCATCGGGGAGAATTTCGGTCACCAGCCCTTCAAACTGGATCAGCTCTTCTTTAGCCATGGTTAGCTCCAGATCGGCAGACGGTTATCGCTGCGGACGTTGGTTACGATTGCGCTGAGGCGGCCGGCTTTCGCGATGCAAAAATGCAACCCCTTGCATCCCTTCAGCCTTTCCTCCTTGTGCCGAGCGCGTAGGCTCATGTCGGTTGGCGTCATGCCGGTCGGTCGATGGTGCCCCGCCGCCAAAACGGCGACGACGGCGCGGTCCCTTCGATGCCGAAGCACCGTCGTTGCCGCGCGCCGGGTGCGTATGCGATCCGTGGCGCCCGCCACGATGTTGGGCAGGTGCCGGAGCGGCCTCGCGGTGGCCCGGCGTGCGACGATCTTCCCTCGGCAATGCAATCCGGATCAGTTTTTCGATGTCGCGGAGATACGCTATTTCCTCGCCGGCGCAAAGCGAGATTGCGACGCCATCGGCTCCGGCCCGGGCGGTGCGGCCGATGCGGTGGACATAGGTTTCCGGCACGTTGGGCAGGTCGAAGTTCACCACATGGCTGATGCCGTCGACATCGATGCCGCGGGCGGCGATATCGGTGGCGACCAGGGTGCGGATGTCACCGGAGCGGAAGGCCGCCAGCACGCGTTCGCGATGGTTCTGCGACTTGTTGCCGTGGATGGCCTCGGCGGCGATGCCGGCCTTGGCAAGGCTTTTCACCACCTTGTCGGCGCCGTGCTTAGTCCGGGTGAAAACGAGGGCCCGGTTGACCGGCTCCTGCTTCAGCAACTCGGTCAGCACGCCCGGCTTGGCCGAATGGTCGAGCTGGATGATGCGCTGGCTGATCCGTTCCACCGTCGAGGAGACGGGCGTCACCGCGACACGGGCCGGATCGCGCAGCATCTGCTCGGCGAGTTCGGCAATGTCCCTGGGCATGGTGGCCGAGAAGAACAGCGTCTGCCGCTTGATCGGCAGCTTGGCGACAATTTTGCGGATGTCGTTGATGAAGCCCATGTCGAGCATGCGATCGGCTTCGTCGAGCACCAGGAATTCCACCTGGTTGAGCCGCAGGCCGTTGCTCTGCACGAGATCGAGCAGGCGGCCCGGGGTGGCGACCATGACCTCGACGCCCTGCATCACGGCGCGGACCTGGCGGCCCATCGGCACGCCGCCGATGGCCAGCGCCGAGCTGAGGCGCATGTGCCGGCCATAGGCGTTGAAGCTGTCGAGAATTTGCCCGGAGAGTTCGCGGGTCGGGCTCAGCACCAGCACGCGGCAAGCCTTGGGCTGCGGGCGCACGCGGTTTTCGAGGAGACGGTGCAGAATGGGAAGGGCGAAAGAGGCGGTCTTGCCGGTGCCGGTCTGGGCGATGCCCACGACATCACGGCCGGCGAGCGCCAGCGGAATGGTTTGAGCCTGGATCGGCGTAGGCGTCTGGTAGTTTTCTTCCTTGAGCGCACGCGAAATGGGATCGGCCAGGCCGAAGTCCTGAAAGGAGGTCAAAAGATTGTTCTTTCCATTATGAAAGCAGGCGCCCGGCGTCATGTCGCCAGGAGCGCGCGAGGGGGTGTCAGAGACACCCGCGTGTTTGGGGCGTCGGCTTTGTTGGCTGAAGGAGCAAGCCAGAAGCCTTGCAGGGCTCAGAACACGCGGCTCGCAATGACCTGATGATTCTCAAGGTCGTGGCGCTCATATGGCGCAGCAACACGGCGGATTCAAGGTAATTCGTCCCAATCCGGCTGTCCGGCCCGCAGATCGTCTCCACCCGTTTTGCGATCCAGCGGCGTGGTGATGGCTTAAATAACTGAAAAATATCAAATATTTTCAATGGTTGGGGTCGGTTGCGTTGACGGCGGGCCGGTTGGCCCGTGGCGCATCGCTGTTGGCGTGGACAATGAAGCCCCATGCTCTAAGACTGGCTGGCAGCATCAATGCAGAAACATGTTCCGGGAGGATTTTGTGATTTATGTCGTCGCCACACTGACCGTGAAGCCCGAGATGCGGGCCGAGCTGATTGCCGGTGCCAAAGCCTGCATCGCGGAGACCCGCAAGGAAGCCGGCAATATCGCCTACGACATGCACGAGAGCGTCACCGATCCCACCCGCATGGTGTTTGTCGAGCAGTGGGAGAACGCCGAGGCGCTGGGTCCGCATGGCAAGAGCGAGCATATGAAGGCGTTCGGCCGCATCGCGGTGAAGTGCCTGAGCGCACCGCCGAAGATCGAAGTCATCACGCCCGCGGACGTTACCGTTCGCTGACCCAATTTCCGGGAGTTTCCCCATGATCTACGTCGTTGCCACCACCAAGGTGAAGCCGGAATGCCGCGAGGCCTTCATTGCCGGTGCCAAGGATTGCATCGCCGCGACCCTCAAGGAGCAGGGCTGCATCTCCTACGAAAATCACACCAGCATCCACGATCCCAACCTGTTCGTCGTGGTCGAGCGCTGGGCGTCGCGGGAGGACCTCAACGCCCACGGCCGGTCGCCGCATATGAAGACTTGGCGGGCGCTGTCGGCACCGCTGAAGGCTGGCCCGACGGAGATCGAAATCATTTCCGGCGCCACGGTCGAGAAATTCTGAACCCGTTCGACCGCTCGCGCGGTCTATTTTTATGGACGGGATGGCTCGATCCGTCCCGTCCTGGAACCAAATCCCCTGGTCATCATTAATATCATTCATCTTTTGCCAAGGCAGGGCGAATGAGCAGTTATCGCGTATTGTCGTCGGACCAGCGGCTGGCCCATCGTTTCCATCAACCGATGTTCGTCAATCGTGGGCAATAGCAGTCGACCCAAGCGCTATTTCATCGACATTATTTGAGTGGTCACGTGGTTCGGCTGGGATTCATTATCGGGTTCGTTGCTCTACTGGGGATCCTGCTGTCCGGACTCGCCGCCTATCGGGCCTACGATCAGGAATTGACGGTCGATCGCATCGCGCTGTCGCGGGCGATCGACGTGAGCAGCAGCCTGGTGCAGGATCGTCTCACCGAGCGCGAACTGCTGGCGCGCGTCGCGTCCGGGCTGTTTCATTCGCCCTCGCTGACCAAGGCGAACATGCTCCAGCCGCTGCGAACCTCGATCTACGCGTTCAAGACCGATTTCGTCGTTGCCGGCTGGATCGTGCGCCTGCCGCAGGACGATGTCGATCAGGCCCAGCGCGAACTCGCGGGCGCGGGATTTCCCGACCCGACAATCCGCGCGTTCGATAATTCTCCATTACAGAATGTGCCCGCCGGACAGCCGCTCAACGTCCTGATGGATGTCGAGCCGCGCAACGCGGAAACGATGAAGTTCGCCGGACGCGTGCTCGATCAGGAACCGGTCCTGCATGCGATGATGGCGCGCACCCTGGCGCAGAACAAGCCATCGGCCTCCGATCCGATCGCGCTGTTGCGGCCGAACGGCCCGATAGGGGTGGTGCTGGCGGCGCCGGTGACGCTGGAAGGCAGCGACGCGACCATCGGCTTCGTGACGTTCTCTTATGAGGTCGGCCCGCTGATGCTGGCCAATGACGAGATGTCGCTGTTTTCCATGGCGCTGAAGGATCCGCGGCGCGCGGACACCGAACTGGTGGCGGACCACCGCGGTCAGGTCACGGCTCGCCAGCGGCCGACGGCAGAAAACGGCAGCGCGATCCCCTCGGTTACGCGAACCGTGACGTTCGGCAATCGCGACTGGCAGCTTGTCTATTATGCGAAGACCAATTCCGAACAGCGTGCACTGGAATTGGCCGCAGCGATCGGCTTTCTCGGCATCGCATTGACCGGCCTGATCTGCGGATTGTTCGGCTATGTCGCTTACAACAATCTGCGCATGAGCCGTGAGATTCAGGCGCGGATCGGTTTCGAGCATCGGCTGACGGCGGTGATCGACGAACTCAACCATCGCGTCAAAAACATCCTTGCGGTGATCCAATCGATCGTCACGCGCACATTGCGCCACGGGGCCGATATCGACGCGGTCCGCGACCTGCTGATCGGCCGCATTCATGCGATGTCGAACGTCGTGTCGCTGCTGAGCGAAAGCAAATGGCAGGGGGTCAAGCTGAAAGGCCTGTTCGAGGCGCGTGCAATCCCGCATGCCGACCGCATCGATGTGAGCGGCCCGGATATTTCAGTCAGCGCACGTGCGGCACAAAGCCTGTCGCTGTTGTTTTTCGAACTGGCGTCGCATTCCGACGAAGGTCTCTCTCTGGTTGGCAAGCATCCGACCGTGGTGGCGCGGTGGGAAGTCACGGGCGAGGGCGACGAGGCGATGTTCTATTTCCGCTGGGAAGAGTTCAACACCAGTGCCGCCACTCGGCGCGAAGACAGCGATTTCGGCCGCGTGCTGCTCGATCGCGTTGCTCCCGAAGCGCTGGGCGGTACGTCGCAACGCTATTTCACCGATGTCAGCTATGTTTACGAACTCAGCGCGCCGATGGCGACGGTGGTCGATCTCACCGAGCAGGAACGGACGGAACGCCTTGCTGCGCCGGTGCATCGCGTGCGCTGACGACGTCTCCGGAGCTCGATGAAATTGTCATGGAGAAGCGGCCACGGTCGGGTGGCCGCTTCTCTTCGTGGTTGGAATTGGCTTAGCGGTTGCCGCTGCCGATCACCGCGCGGACGGTCTCGTCCGGACCGAAGTCTTCCGCGCCATTCACGTACAGCAAGGCGCTGAGCTTCGATCGCGCGCGGTTGACGCGACTCTTGATGGTGCCGACCGCGCATCCGCAGATCGCCGCAGCATCCTCGTAGGAGAAGCCGGACGCGCCGACCAGGATCAAGGCTTCGCGCTGATCCTGCGGAAGCTTGTCGAGCGCTGCCCGAAACTCCTCGAACTCGAGATGCGCGTTCTGGCTCGGCTGCGACTTCAGCGTCTTGGCATAGTTGCCTTCGGCATCCTCGACTTCGCGCCGCCGCTTGCGATAGTCGGAGCGGAAGAGATTTCGCAGGATGGTGAACAGCCACGCCGGCAGATTCGAGCCGGGCTCGAACGAGTCGATGTTGGCAAGCGCGCGCAACAGCGTTTCCTGAACGAGATCGTCCGCACGGTCGCCGTTGCCGCTCAGCGATATCGCAAAAGCGCGCAGGCTAGGTACCGACGCCAGGATGTCGTTGCGAAGAGAGTCTGTGAGAGGCATTACTCCCTCCCATCTTTTTTGGCAGCCAGTTCGCCTTCCGGAGTGTCCAGCTTTCGGATCAGGTCAGCAAATCTGTCGGGCACACCCTGACGCACAACGTCGTCGTACATCGCCCGAAGTTGATGGCCGATCCGCGATTGGATTTCCGCATTGAGGCGGCCTGGCTTGGCCGGTTTGCCGGGAGGCTTCTCATCTTTCATGGCTTGATCCACATGTTCCCCAATCTAAGCTATTGTGATATCGTGTCTTTTTTGTCTGACATTAAGCCTTCACCTGCTGGTTCGTCGGAGTAATGCAGGGGGTGGAGTAAAGTTCCGAAAAAACGGAACTTTTATCATCGCTGTGAGTAATTAGATTTGGCGGCGCCGCTGGCTGCCCGCTTCAACGCGAATTCAGACAAGGATGGAATGGGGATGTCCCGATCACAGCTCGTTGCTGAACACTTGCCGCTGCTGCGGCGCTATTCTCGTGCTCTGACTGGGAATCAGGCCGCTGGCGATGCCTATGTCGGCGCCATGCTTGAGGCGCTGCTGCAGGATCAATCGTTGCTCGATGAGCGGCTGGGACCGAGAGCAGGTTTATTCCGGCTCTTTACTCAGATCTGGAATTCGGTCGCGATCAACGAACAAAGCGAAGTGGTGCCCAGTCTCACTCCTTCAGAGCGTCGTCTTTCGAACATAACGCCGCTGCCCCGGCAGGCGTTCCTCCTGCTTTCGCTGGAGGGATTTTCGGAAGAGGAAGTCGCCTTCATCCTGGGTGTGGACGTTGGAGAAGTTCGCAAGCTTGCCGACGCGGCCGGCCATGAGATGGCGGCTGAAATCGCCACCGATGTTCTCATCATCGAGGATGAGACCTTCATCGCGATGGACCTCGAGAGCCTGGTCAAGAATCTCGGTCACAACGTGATCGGCGTCGCGCGCACCCATACCGATGCGGTAGCGCTGGCCAAGACCAAGACGCCAGGACTGATCCTTGCGGATATTCAGCTCGCGGACGGCAGTTCGGGTCTGGATGCGGTGAACGAGTTGCTGCGCGTGTTCGAGGTGCCGGTGGTGTTCATCACCGCCTATCCCGAGCGTTTCCTCACTGGCGAACGGCCGGAGCCGGCCTTCCTGATTTCTAAGCCGTTCCAGCCCGCGATGGTGTCGGCCGTTGCCAGCCAGGCATTGTTCTTCCAGCGCAACTCCCGCAATCGCTCGCCCCGCGTAGCGGCATCCTGAGCCGCTTCGGATAACGCAACAAAGACGAACGCCACCGTAGTTTGCGGTGGCGTTTCCATATCGGACTCGACCCATCATCGGAGCGCGCGATCACGATTGCGTCGATCGCCGGTTGAACAAGTCGAATAAGGAGACCCGGAAGATTTTCTCTACGATCGGTGCGGAGACTCCGTGCCGAAGTGTTTGACGGCAAAATCGATAAAGGAGCGCAGTTTGGGCGTGATCCTGCGGTCAGGTGCGTAGAGGATGTGCAAGGGACGGACTGGGGCAGTATAGTCCGCGAGCAGTTGAACGAGACGCCCCGTCGCGATCTCGTTTCGAACCAATCCGGTCGGCTGTAATAGAAGGCCGAGGCCGGCAAGCGCCGAAGTCAGCAGAGCCTGCCCGTTATTGGCGATCAGGCGGTATGAGATGTCGATGGTCTCGATCCCGTTCGGTCCCCCGAAACTCCAGCTATCGCGGGTCGTGCCGTGGGCGAAACCGAGACATTCGTGCATTCGGATTCCGGCCGGCGTAACCGGTGCGCCGTGCGCCTCGATATAGGCGGGGGCCGCGCAAAGGATCATCTCCACGGACCGCAGCGTCCTCGCGATCAGCCCACTGTCGCTAAGCTCACCAACGCGAAACACGGCGTCGTAGCCCTCGTCGATGAGGTCGATCTGCCGGTCGGACAATGTCAGTTCGATATCGACCTCCGGATATGCGGCAAGATATTCCGGGAGCACGTTAGCGAGGTCGTGCGCACCGAAATTCACAGGAGCGTTGACCCGTAGTTTTCCGCGTGGCGCCGCCCGGCTTTCGGCCGCCAGCGCTTCGGCTGCCTCGACTTCCGCAAGAATAGTGCGGACGCGCTCATACACGCTGCGACCGGTCTCGGTTATGCTTTGACGGCGCGTGGTGCGGTTGAGCAGCTTCACGCCCAGATGGTCTTCCAGCATGCGAACATGCCGGCCGACCACCTGCGAAGATGTCGAAAGGCTTTCGGCGGCCGCCGAAAACGACCCGGCTTCTACCGCCTTTGCGAAGGTTGTCATGCTGGCCAGCAAGTCCATTATTTGAACTCATATGGTTCAAGTGATCGTTATCATGGAAGATTTATCACATAACGATTTCATATCAAAACGTCGCCATCCCGCATGTCGCGGAATGGAGGACGATGATCATGACGATCGCAGTTATTGGAACGGGTGCGATGGGGAGCGGCCTTGCCCGGTTGCTCGCCGCGAAGGGCATTGATGTCGCTATTGGGCACCGTGATCCGGCCAGGGCGGCTGCGTTGGCTGAAGAGATTGGACCGCGTGCAACCGGCGGCGGTTCTGAAGCCGCCGCGAAGCTTGCGGATACGGTCATTTTGGCCGTGCCTTTCGCGGGGGTTGCCGAAGCGTTGAAAGGTCTGGGCGATCTCTCCGGGAAGATCGTGGTCGATATCTCGAACCCGATTTCGCCGGACTTCAAGTCGCTCACGATCGGGCACACCACATCGGCGGCCGAAGAGATTCAGAAGCTCGTGCCGGCCGCCAAGGTCGTGAAAGCCTGGAATACGATATTCGCTCAACTGCTTCCTTCGGAAGCGCGTCAGGGGCGATCCGCTCCGGTGCAGGTCTTTATCGCCGGTGACGACAGCGCCGCGAAGAAAAAAGTCTCCGAGCTTGTCACGGCGACCGGCTTTGAGCCCGTTGAATCCGGAGCGCTGGTCAACTCCCGATATCTTGAGCCGGTCGGCGAGATCAACATCCATCTCGGCTTCTTCCTTGGATGGGGCACGCTGGCCGCACCCGCATGGGTCAAGTCATAACCCGAACGCGGCAGCGGCACGCCATAAGCGGATCCCCGCTGCCGATACATCTCCGTATGAGGAAATCCATCATGAAACCGGTCATGTCGATCGTCGCGCTGTTCCTTGGTCTCGGCATCGCGCAAAGCAACGCGAACGTGCTCGGTATTCACGCTCGAAATCCGGACGTGCCGTTCGCGGCCACATATCCGGCAATGCAGGCTTTCCATCGCGTCGTGGGCGGAAAGTCGTTCATCGGATATTTTCAATCCGAGCCGTCTGCCTGTTCGGTGTGGATTCTGTCCAAGCCCGCAAACGAGCCGCCGTCCGAAAAGCCTTCCCAGCAACAAGTCGCGGTGAATCTCGGTGCGTCCCAGACAATGACTTTCATCGTGGACAGCCGTGGCTCCCGCCTGACGTTGCAATGCGCGGCAGATGCCAAAAGCCTGAAGGTGAGCCAATCGCGGAACTACAGATAATCGCCAAAAAGGCGCAGGACGCGACCGGCATCACCACGGTCGCGCCCCGCTTGGCCGGTCGATTGGGGCAGGGGAAGACCGGCCTTTTGGTAAGACGCTCGACCCGCCAAAGCGTTCCCATCCGTTTTCGGCATGGGTGACACGCTTATGTGATTTGCCTTTCTTTGAACCTGAATCGGGTCTCCGCGTTACTAACCCGGTGCGTGGTCGCGAGAACGATCTCTGATCGGGAGAGGCAACGACAATGTCCAGGACTTCCATGGCGTTGATGGGTGCAACGGCTCTGCTGATGACCGCCGGGGCGGTACAGCTGGCCTCCGGTCATGATCTGCGTGGCGTCGTGGCGGCCGTGGCAACGCCGGCGGTATCAGAAGCTCCCGTAACCGACACCGTCAACCGTGCAGGAAAGGCGGATCGTGCGGCCATGGTAAACCTGCCCCACGTCGCGATGCAGACCTTTGCTATCCAGCCGTCCTCTCTGACCGATACTTCCGTGCTGGTGCGCGTGCCCGTTTCCGTGCCGGGCAAAGAGGCGAACGACGTCATTGCGCCCCGCGCGGTACCTTCGCTGACGAAATCTCCGGCCGCTGTAAAGCCGACGATCGCCTGCGAGCCGTCGGTGAGCGTGCTGACCGACGTGGCCAAGGAGCTCGCGCCAGGTCGCTGCCTGTCCTGAGCCGGCGAGAACTGAATTCCAGGCCTCAGCTCGAATCTGACAAACGATGCTCAAATTGCAGGCGCCGGCTTTTGTCGCCGGCGCCTGTTCGTAAACGTCACGCCCTCGCGGAGAAGATATCTTTCTTCACCACGGCATGGACGCCCCAGTTGCCGTCGACAACCTGAGTGATGCCGAAATCGACGCCGATCGACATCAGCGAGATCGCTTCATCTTCGGTGAGCGACTTCGTCTTCATCAGGAAGTGCCGCATCTTCCGGAATGCATCGCGCAACGCCAGATCGACCGAAGATTTCTTGTAGATATCGGTTTGTGCCGCGGTACCCAATTCAGCTAGGTAGTTTGCATAGCTGAACCCATGCACCAGCCATTCGTCCTGGGTTTCGAGCATGGGATAATTCAATTCCTCCAGCGGCGTGCCGCCGAGATCGGCTCGCTTGTGAAGAATGAACTGGAACGTCCCGTTGAGAGAGCACTCGATGGCCGTACCGCAGAGCTCGCTGTCGCCTTGCGATGCATGCGGGTCGCCGACCGACAACAAGCCTCCTTCCACCGAGACCGGGTAATACATCGTGGCGCCCTTTCCGATGCGCCAGTTGTCGATGTTGCCTCCGGTGTAGCTGGGCGGAATGGTGTCGACGAAGTCGGCTTCCTTCGGAGCCAGCCCGATGGTGCCGAAGTGAGGACGAATTGGTAGTCGAACGCCCTTCAGAACATCGAAGTTTCGTTTGGTCTTCGAGTGATCGACGGGGATACCGGGATAGTCGATTGTCTTGTGTACGACGCCGAACGGATCGGTTTGCGGGACCCATTCGAAATTGTAAGCGGCTTGCGCCCAGTTTCGCGAGCCCGTCGCGTCGACTTCGTAGATCGTGACCACCTCGCGCTTCTTTCCGTCGAGCAGGTCGTTGTACTGGAAGCCCCAGTTGGCAGCCGCATTGCTACCGAAGGCCTTGCCCCTGAATTCCGGGTTTGCCGATGGGCGAAATGCGCAGTCGACGATGCGGACCTCAAGAATGTCACCGGGCTCGGCGCCGCGAACGAAGACCGGGCCGGTCATGATGTGGACGCCCATGCCTTCACCGGCGCCGCGCCCGTAAATCGAAGCGTCCATGGGACCGGCACCGCGGCGGTTGACGCCCTTTTTGTCCTTCGTCCAAAGAAAAACGCTTTCGACACCGGGGTCGCCCTTGACCATACGATCCCAATCGTCAGCAGAATGATGAGTCAACGCTTCGATGGTGACGAAATCTCCCGAGTTGATCTCGACCTTGGGCTTCAGCGTCTTGCTGAAGTAGCCCCAGTGCACCGTCTCGGCGTTTGCCGGCAGGAAGTGATGGGACGGCAGGCCGCTTTGTCTGGCTTGGGCGGCCTGGGCAAGGGCGGGAGTCACGAGTGACATGCCGCTTCCGGCTGCTGCGAGAGCGCCGCCGGTCGCAACAAAACTGCTCTTCAGGAACGAGCGTCGCTCGACGTCGAGATCTGCTCTGAATTTTTCAAAATGCTTGTGGAAATCCGGGCACGACCGGTCATCGCCTCTACACACGGCATTCCTCCATTGATGATTGTTTTGCTTTGGACTTCGACGCGCGCCGACGCGTGCTATACCAAGCCCTCTGAAGTGCGGCAAACGTCCGCAGGCGGACGTGCAACGATAGACTCGCCGCCGGTCTGAGACCAAAATCCGCCGTTTCTCAATTGGTTATTCTAGCCGTGTTCGCAGGCGCGCGATTGATTGCTGCATCGCATTGACGCTCCGAGACAAGAGAATGGGCGCGTGCAGACAAGCGCCCTGTTTGGAGGCGCGGCGGGTGAGGCGATAGAACCGATATCAGCTATGACAATACATATCGGGAGAAAACGACATGATGACCCAAAATGGGCAAGTAGCAGTTGCGTCATCGTCGCGATGGTTTCAACTGATTCTTGGCGTGATCGCGATGATGGCGATCTCGAGCCCGCAATACGTCTGGGCCCTGTTCACTGGACCGTTGACCGAGAAACTGCACGCGCCGCTTGCGGAAGTGCAGGTGACGTTTTCACTCTTGATCATGCTGCAAACCTTTCTGTCGCCGGCGCAAGGTTATCTGGTTGATCGTTTTGGACCGCGCGTGTTGCTGGCATTCGGCGCCGCGCTGACCGGCTTGAGCTGGGTGTTCGCCGCAAATGTCGAAAGCCTGACGGGCCTTTACATCACCTATGGTGTTCTCGGAGGCATCGGGACCGGCATCATCTATGTCGGTGTCGTGGGCATGATGGTGCAGTGGTTTCCCGACAAGCGCGGGCTTGCAGTTGGCCTCGTTGCGGCCGGCTACGGTTTTGGCGCAATCCTCACCACGTTCCCGATATCGAGTAGCCTCCATGCGGCTGGCCTTTCACGCACGCTTCTGGTTTTCGGCATCGTTCTTGGCGTGGTGGGTGTCCTCGCCGCGCTCGGTATGCGTCGGCCCGATAGTCGGATGTCGCATGTCGCGGTCGATGCCGAGGCGCACGGTCTGGTGCAGGAAACCCGTGATTATGCGCCGCGCGAGATGCTCCGCAGTCCGATCTTCTGGCTGATGTTTGTGATGATGACCATGATGTCCACCTCGGGGCTCATGGTCATTTCGCAGATGGGTGCTTTCGCCAAGGATTTCGGCGTAAAAGATGCACTCGTGTTCGGCCTTGCGGCGCTGCCGCTGGCGCTTTCCATCGATCGCTTCACCAACGGTCTGACACGTCCGTTCTTTGGTTGGGTCTCGGACAAGATCGGCCGTGAATACACGATGACGATCGCGTTCGGCCTTGAAGGCATCGCCATGACAGTGTGGTTGCTTTATGCCCATCATCCACTGACTTTCGTCCTTCTCTCCGGTGTCGTGTTCTTCGGTTGGGGTGAAATCTTTTCGCTGTTTCCGTCGACCTTGACCGATACATTCGGCACCAGGAATGCCACCACCAACTACGGCTTTCTGTATATGGCGCAAGGTGTCGGTTCGGTTCTAGGAGGGCCACTCGCAGCCGAACTGCACGAGATCACTGCATCGTGGAGTGTCGTGTTCGGTGTCGTCATCGCGATGAATTTCCTGACGGCAGTCCTTGCCATAGCCGTGCTCAAGCCGATGCGTGCTGCTCATCGTCAGCGTAACGTCAATCCCGCCACTCCGGCTGCGAGAAGTGCCGCTGTGGGGTAAGCTACCCGATCGCTATGTCGCAGCAGTATCTCGGCGAATTTCCCGCATAAGTGATCAGGGAAATATTTTAGCTAGGTCGACGGTTCGGATTCGTCCGAACTGTCGGTGCGGCGCGCGGCCATAATACCGAGCGCCACGCCGCCGACCGCGAGGATCGGGATCAATCTCTTGACGCCGACCGCGCGTACCACCTGAAGGCCCACCGCCATCAGCATCGGATCGGTCAGCAGGCTGGACGTGGCCGACTTTGCGGCGTCCTTTGCGGCTTGGGCAGCGCGCGCCTTCGCTTGACGTGCCTGATAGGCATAAGCGCCCGACGCGATCAACGCGGCGACGAGGAAAACGCCGGCGCAGGCGAGGCAGGCGTAAATCAGCCCTTCGGTTTGCAGAACGTAGACGAACAGCGCGGCGCACAGAAACGCGATGGCGACGAACAGCATCGCGGCCATGGCGACCATCAGCGAGCTCAGGCGCAACGCGTTTCCGGTACTGTCCTTCAGGTCGTCGATAAATCGCTGGATCATTGAAAGCCCCGTTTGAATATCCAGTTCTCTGTCAGCGGACGCCCGTCGAACTGAGAAGACACAAAATGACCGCGCATCGCTGCGCGGTCGAAACAAGAGACAACTGCGCTGGCTCTGGCTGGACTCTCATGGCTCCATCCGGCGGCCGGTTACCGCCGCCACGTCACGCCGATGAGAAAGCCGAGGCCGATGGCGAGCCCGACGGCGGCGATCGGCCGCTGCTGGATGGCGTCTTCGATGGTTTCCTCAAGCGAGGAAGCCATGTCCTGCGCCGTTTCCATCGCCGCGCTGCCGCGCTCGGAGGCGTCGGATACCATGCTGTCCACCTGCTCGCGCGCCTGCCGATATCCGCGGCGCGCCTGCTTGCGTGCGGAGCCCGTAAACGTCGACAGGGCGTCGGATAGCTGATCGGCAAGCGCCGAAATATCGCCCTTCACCTTCGACAAATCCTTTTCGAGGCGATCATAGGTCCCTTTGTCCATCAGGTTTCTGATCGTATCCTCGGCACTGCTGCTAGCCATCGGAAGCTCCTGCTCAACGCTGTTATTCCGCACCAACGCGGCGGGTGAGCCTAAGTTCCAGCCCGGAAACCATTGCTGCGCCGAAGTTTTTGGAGCCTGCCGCCGGTCCGTGACAATCCGGCGCGCCGTTCAGTCGCCCGGCAACTGTGGCGTCTCGGTTGGCATGAGGTGTTCTTTCAGAACCAGGCCGACGATCAGCAGGGGCGAGGAGAGGAAGCCGCCCATGGGCCCCCAGAGCCAGGTCCAGAACGCCAGCGCAATGAATACCGCGAGGGCATTGAGCGAGAGCCTGCGGCCGATAATCGTCGGGGTGACGAAATGTCCCTCAAGGAAGGTCAGTCCGACGAAGGCGAGCGGCGCGATCAGCCCGGCCATGAGCGTGGGGAAGGAGAGAACCCCGACTGCCGTCAGGATTACGAACATCGCCACCGGGCCGATGATCGGAAAGTAATTCAATGTCGCGGCCAGTGCGCCCAGTCCGGCCGGGTTCGGCATGCCGGTGACGGCGCAGATCAGCCCGGTCAGGACACCGACGCCCATGTTGATCAATGTCACGGTGAGCAGATAGCCGCCCAGACTCACTTCGATTTCATTGAGGATGCGGAGCATCCGTAGCCGCGTATCGCGATCGGCGAAGGTCATGATCAAGGTGCGGCGCAGGTCCTTCCAGCTCGCCACGAACAGCAACAGCGT
The DNA here is from genome assembly GCA_024508855.1 of Xanthobacteraceae bacterium. GTDB lineage: Bacteria > Pseudomonadota > Alphaproteobacteria > Rhizobiales > Xanthobacteraceae > 62-47. The sequence goes on along the minus strand of JANINJ010000075.1, from coordinate 99,689 downwards.
TGCGAAGAACAGCAGGATTTCGGTGAAGGTTGGCGACAGGAATTCGACTGCCGGTTGCATCCATTCGATCTTCGGCAATTGCATCGGCGTGGTCGCCAGCGAACTGCTCTCACCGAACATGTTCTGGAATTGATGCCAGAGCGCGATCGGGCGATCGAACAGATGCAGTTTTTCCTTCAGCATCATGCCCAGCTCCGGTAGCCGGGTGCTCCATTCCATCAATGGGGCCGATATCAATCCGACGATAAAGACCGCCAGTCCGCATACGGCCGACACGATCAGCACTGCCGAGACCGAGCGCGGGATGTGGCGCTTCTCGAGATAGGCTGCAGCCGGCGACAGCATGGTGCCGACGATGAAAGCCATGACCACGGGGAGAAAGAAGACCTTTGCGACATAGAGGACCGCCACGACGCAAATGGTCAGCAGCCCCACCAATGCGAACGCCACGACTTCGGCGCGCCGGATCATCGGCGGCTGGCTGATATTGCTGTCGGGTAGCGGTGTGCTCACCGCTTCGGCGGCGCTGCGCTGGTCGCTGGGCCCGGATCGCGATTCTGGGGGCACGGATCTTTGCTCGCGATCCCTCAAATCCGGCCAAGCAGCAGCAGGACAACGACGATGACAAGGATCGTCCCGACGATGCCGGACGGGCCGTAACCCCAGGAGTTGCTGTAACCCCAGCTCGGAATCACACCGAGCAGGATCAGGATCAGAACAATGACGAGTATTGTGCCGAGCGACATGACCGTCATCCTTCAACCGCGCCGCGCATCGCTGGTCGATGCTGGCCTCGCAACCGCCTAACGATCCGGGAACCCGGAAGTTCCATCGCGCCAACGTGATTGCGCGCCGCATTGACACGTCGGCGAACAGTCTAGGCAGGACGGAACGTAACTGAACCGACCGCGTTGGCTTCGCAGTCCGTCGTCGCGATGGACCTAAACGCCGGGGCAGATCATGACGCATCACCCTTCAGTTATTCCCACATCCTTGGCGCGCGCCGTGTTGACCCGCGCCGCTCGCGCAACGCTTCTTTCCGCAACCGTCTTCGGGTCGGTCGTGCTTGGCATTGGCGCAGCATCTGCGCAGACCCTGGGCTACGCACCGATGCAGCAGGATTGGCGTCAGGATGGTTTCCCGCCCGACGCTGCGGGGACCGATCAGATGACCTCGCCCGGCGTTGCGGACGAAGACAGCGCGCTGCCGGAGCGGCTGCAGCGCACGGTGGTGTCCTACAGCACCCGCGAAGCACCCGGCACGATCATTATCGATACCGGAAACACCGCACTGTATTACGTCCTCGGCAACAACCGTGCGATCCGCTATGGCGTCGGTGTCGGCCGCGAGGGTTTCACGTGGTCCGGCGTGCAATCGATCACCCGCAAGGCTGAGTGGCCCGATTGGCATCCGCCGGCGCAGATGATTGCGCGCCAGCCTTACCTGCCGCGTTTCATGGCTGGCGGGCCCGGCAATCCGCTCGGTGCACGTGCGATGTATCTCGGCAATAGCGAATACCGCATCCACGGCACCAACGATCCGACCACCATCGGCAAGTTCGTTTCCAGCGGCTGCATTCGTCTCACTAACGAAGATGTCGAGGATCTCTTCAGCCGCGTGTCGGTCGGTACCAAGGTCGTCGTGTTGCCGAAGAGTGCGGCGCGTCCGGTGGAAGCGCGCCGATCGGCCCCGCGCCAGCAGCAGGCAGGTTTGGAGCGTCAGGCGTTGAACCTGTCGCCGACCAACCTGCACTAACCCGCAATCGAACCGCTATCGCGGAGCGTCATCATGACAATGTCAGCAGGCAAATCCCTGACCTTTGCAGCGATCGTGGCGGTTGCGGGATTGGGCGCAGAAACGGCGCATGCCCAGGATTTCTTTTCGGCGTTGTTTGGCGCAATGACAGGTCAGGCGCCTTCGCGACTATCCATGCCGTTCGCGAATGACGGTTACGATCCCAATATGCCGCGGCCGGCTGCACCCACTCACCGTGCATCGAGCGGCGGCGGAGGCCAGCTGGCGTTTTGCGTTCGCACCTGCGACGGGCGCTATTTTCCGATCTCGGTCGGGAAAGGTCAAAGCCGCGCCGAATCCTGCAACAGCTTCTGCCCCGCCAGCGAAACCAAAGTGTTCTACGGCTCGAATATCGATCATGCTGCGAGCGAGAGCGGAAAATCCTATTCGAGCCTCGCCAATGCCTTCCGCTATCGCAACGAGATCGTCGCCGGCTGCACCTGCAACGGCAAGGATCAGTTCGGTCTCGCGAAGATCGACGTGCAGAACGATCCAACGCTGCGCAAGGGCGATATCGTCGCCGGCAACGATGGCCTGGTGGTCGCCGGGAAGGTCGATCGCCGCGGTGCGGCGTTGAATTTCTCCCCGGCCTCGGCTGCCGTGAAGGCGAAGTTCGAACGCCTGCCGGTCGTCGCGTCCGAATAAGTTTCCGCTTTCGTTGGTGGACGAAGTTCCGACGCGCGGAACCTGTTGCACGCGAGTGCGTTGAGACACACGCGACGTTCGCGGGCCGGATGTATTGTCGGGCCGACGTCGTCAAACGCAATGGGGGATTTCCGAAATGCTGATCAGCATTCTGATTACGTTTCTCGTCGTCATTTTGGTTCTGTATCTGATCAACATGCTGCCGATCGACGGGCGCGCCAAGCAGATCGCGCGCGTCGTCGTGATCATCATCGGCATCATCTCGCTGCTGAAATATCTGGCGGTGTTCTAGCTTCCTTCGTCATGCCCGTGCTTGTCACGGGCATCCACGCCTTAAGTGGTTGAAGACAGAAGCCGTGGATGGCCGGAATAAATCCGGCCATGACAAGAAAAGAACTGCCACAACAAAAAAGCCCCAGCCTGAGCTGGGGCTTTTGTCATGCTGATGGGAATTCGGAAACGCTTATCCGGCCGCCTTCGCTTCCTTGCGGCGCGCGTGCAGGATGAATTCCGTATAACCGTTGGGCTGCTCGCGGCCCTTGAACACCAGATCGCAGGCCGCCTTGAACGCGACGCCGTCGAACTTCGGGGCCATGGGCTTGTAGAGCGCGTCGCCGGCGTTCTGCTTGTCGACCACCACCGCCATGCGCTTGAGCGACTCCATCACCTGATCCTTGGTGACGACGCCATGCTCGAGCCAGTTGGCGAGATGCTGACTGGAGATGCGCAGCGTGGCGCGGTCTTCCATCAGGCCGACGTCATGGATGTCCGGCACCTTGGAGCAGCCGACGCCCTGGTCGATCCAGCGCACCACGTAGCCGAGGATGCCCTGGCAGTTGTTGTCGATCTCCTGCCGCACATCGTCCGGCGCCCAGTTCGATTGCGACACCGGAATGGTGAGGATGTCGGAAAGCTTGGCGCGCTGGCCGCCCTTCTTCAGTTCCTGCTGGCGCTTGAGCACATTGATCTGATGGTAGTGCAAGGCGTGGAGCGTGGCGGCGGTCGGCGAGGGGACCCATGCGGTGGTCGCGCCGGCCTGCGGATGACCGACCTTCTGCGTCAGCATGTCGGCCATCTTGTCCGGAGCCGCCCACATGCCCTTGCCGATCTGCGCGTGGCCGGGCAGGCCGTCCACGAGGCCCATGTCGACGTTCCAGTCCTCATAGGCCTTGATCCACGGCTGCGCCTTCATGTCGTTCTTGCGGATCATCGGGCCGGCTTCCATCGAGGTATGGATTTCGTCGCCGGTGCGATCGAGGAAGCCGGTGTTGATGAACATGATGCGCTGCGTGGCGTTCTGGATGCAGGCCTTGAGGTTCACCGTGGTGCGGCGCTCCTCGTCCATGATGCCGATCTTCATGGTATTGGCGGGCAGGCCGAGCATCTGCTCGACGCGGCCGAACAGATCGCAGGCGAACTTCACTTCATCCGGACCGTGCATCTTCGGCTTCACGATGTAGACCGAGCCGGTGCGGCTGTTGCGCACGGCGGACTTGCTCTTGAGGTCATGGATCGCGATCAGGCCCGACACCGCGGCGTCGAGAATGCCTTCCGGAATCTCCTGGCCCTTGTCGTCGAGCACCGCGTCGGTGAACATGTGATGGCCGACGTTGCGCATCAGCAGCAGACTGCGGCCGTGCAGCTTGACCTCCTTGCCGTCGGGGCCGGTATAGACACGGTCGGCGTTGAGCGCGCGGGTCATGGTCTTGCCGCCCTTCTCGAAGGTGTCTTCGAGCGTGCCCTTCATCAGGCCGAGCGTGTTCCGATAGACCAGTACCTTGTCTTCTGCATCCACTGCCGCGACGCTGTCTTCCATGTCGAGGATGGTGGAGACGGCCGCTTCCATGACGATATCGGAAACGCCGGCCGGATCGTCCTTGCCGATGGCGTGATTGCGGTCGATTTCGATCTCGATATGCAGGCCGTTATTGACCAGCAGGATCGCCTGCGGATTGGCGGCGTCGCCGCGATAACCGGCGAACTGCTTCGGATCCTTCAGCGCGACGTTACCCTTGGCAGTCTTCGCAACCAGCGCGCCCTTCTCGACGCTGTAGCCGGTGACGTCGGCGTGGCTGCCGGAAGCCAGCGGTGCGGCCTCGTCGAGGAACGCCTTGGCCTTGGCGATCACCTTGGCGCCGCGTGCCTTGTTGTAGCCTTTGCCGCTCTCGCTCGGATCGTGCGGAATCGCGTCAGTGCCGTAGAATGCGTCGTACAGGCTGCCCCAGCGCGCGTTCGCGGCGTTGAGCGCGTAGCGTGCGTTGGTCAGCGGCACCACGAGCTGCGGGCCGCAGATCTTGCCGATTTCCTCGTCGACATTCGCGGTCTCGACTTCATGCGTCGCGGGCTCGGGCCGCAGATAGCCGATCTCCCGCAGGAACGCAGTGTAGGCATTGATGTCGAAGGGCTTGCCCTTGTTGGCGCGATGCCAGCCGTCGATCTTGGCCTGCAACGCATCGCGCTCGGCCAGCAGTTCGCGGTTTTTCGGTGCCAGATCGCGCACGATGGCGGCAAGTCCGGCCCAGAACGCGTCGGCGGATACCCCGGTCGCGGGGGCAGCTTCCTTGGCGACAAAATCGAACAGAACAGGCGCGATCTTCAGTCCGTGGGCATCGATACGGTTCATAATAAGATTTCTCACGAGAAACGGCGGCAAAATGCCGGTTTTTGGGCTCAAAAGCCGCGAAAGGCCAAGCCAGGCGGGTTGAGCGCCCCTTTTAGCGCCAAATTTGGCCGAATGAGAAGGCCTTTCGGGGGTCCAATTGTCCCATGGCGGCAGCGGCGGCTGCATCGCCTGCAGCCGCGCCGGGAGACCTTATCCAGGTGCCGTCAGATGTTGGCGGCGAGATCGACCAGTTCGTCGAACAGGATGCCGGAATCAGCCAGCATGCGCTCGATATCGTCGGTTGCGTCCGCGATGCTGCGGTTCGATGTATCGATGGTCAGTTCGCTCGCATCGGGCGCCTGGTAATCGTTGCCGATGCCGGTGAAGCCATTCAGCTTGCCGGCGCGCGCCTTGGCATAGTGTCCCTTCGGATCGCGGCTTTCGCAAACTTCCGCCGGCGTCGCGATATAGATTTCGCGGAACAGATCGTCCGCGATGCGTCGCGCGGCGGCGCGATCCTCGACCGACGGCGAGACCGCGGCGACGATGGCGATATGGCCGTTGCGTGCCAGATGCGTTCCGACTTCGGCGAGGCGGCGGATGTTCTCCGCGCGATCCTTGGCCGAGAAGCCGAGGTCGCCGTTCAACCCTGCGCGCAGCGTGTCGCCATCGAGCAGCACCGGCGAGCCGCCGTTCTGGAACAGCCTGCGCTCGAGCGCGCGGGCGAGCGTCGACTTGCCTGCGCCCGGCAATCCGGTGAACCACAACACCGCGCCGTTATGACGATAGCGCGCGGAACGCTCGTCCGGACGCAATGCGGATTCTACCGGTACGATATCGACCGGCACCGCACGTTGACCCGCGTCGACGCTGAGCACGAGGCCGCCGCCGGCGATGCGGCCGTTGATCTCGATCACCAGCCGTCCGGTGCGCGGATTGTCGGTATAGGCATCGGCAGCGAGCGGCTGCGCCAGCGAGATGTCGATCTCGCCGACATGGTTGCGGCCGATCGCCTTGGTCTCGACGCTAGACAACTCGCCGGGATCGACCGCCTTCTCGATGGCGACGACGACGGCGCGGGTTTCCTTGGTGCCGAGGCGCACCACGATGGATGCGCCGGCAGTCAGCGGCGCGTCGTGCAGCCAGAAGATGCGGGCGCGAATCCGTCGCGTATCGCGTGGCGCCGCGCCGACATGACCGATGATATCGCCGCGCTCGACGAACAACTCGCGATCGAGCGTGATGCCGACCGAACGTCCGGCGCCGCGCTTCTCCTTGATCGGCGTCACCGGCCAGCTTTCGATACTGCGGATCTTCGCGATCTTGCCCGCCGGCATGATGACGATTTCGTCGCCGGTGCTCAGGCTGCCGGACTCGATACGTCCGGCAACGATACGGCGATCGTCGAACTTGTAGATCGCCTGCACCGGCAGACGTAATGCCAGCTCTTCCGGCGCGCGCGCCGGTTCGAGATGATCCAGTGCCTCGACCACGGTCGGGCCGTTGTACCAGCCGATCTTCGCGGTCCGCTGGGTGACGCCGTCGCCTTCGCGCGCGGAGATCGGCACGATGGCGGTCGGCGTGACGCCGAGGCTTTCGAGATGCGCGGTGATTTCCGCACTGATCTCGTTGAAGCGGTCACGGCTGAAATCGACGCGGTCCATTTTGTTGACGACCACTGCGACCTGCTTCACGCCGAGCAGATGCAGCAGGTAGCCATGGCGGCGGGTCTGGTCGCGCACGCCTTCGTACGCGTCGATCATCAGCAGTGCACCGTCGGCCTGCGAGGCGCCGGTGATCATGTTGCGGAGGAACTCGGCATGGCCCGGCGCGTCGATCAGTACGACATCGCGTTCGTTGGTGCGGAAGCGGATCTGGGTGGTGTCGATGGTGATGCCCTGGTCGCGTTCGGTCTGCAGCGAATCGAGCAGGAACGACCATTCGAACGGCATGCCGCGGCGTTCGCTGACCGCCTTCAGCGTTTCGAACTTGCCGTCCGGCAGGCTGCCGGTTTCGTACAACAGCCGGCCGATCAGCGTCGATTTGCCATGATCGACATGGCCGACGATGACGATGCTGATCTGCGGGCGATGCGCCGTAGCGGTTGGAGCGACAACGAGCGGTTTGGCAACAAGCACATTCATGACAGCACTCGATTCATACGATTCATGCGATCTCAGAGATAACCGGCGACGCGCAGCCGCTCGAAAGCGTCTTCGGTCTCGTGGTCCAGCGCGCGGCCGGAGCGCTCCGGCACCTTCGTGCCTTCAAGCTCGACCAGGATTTCCGGAATGCTGGAGGCGTTCGATGTCACCGGGAAGGTGATGTCGGCATCGCCGAGCGAGCGATAGCGCTTGCCGTTCTTCGACAGGTACAGCGGAATGATCGGAATGTTCTCGCGCTGGGTGTAGGCCCAGATATCCGCCTCGGTCCAATGCAGGATCGGATGGATGCGCAGATGTGCGCCCGGCGGCGGCGATGCGTTGAAGTGATCCCAGAATTCCGGCGGCTGATCGCGCACGTCCCAACCGCCCTCGGTGCCGCGCGGCGAGAACACGCGCTCCTTCGCGCGGGTCGCTTCCTCGTCGCGACGGATGCCGGCGATCAGGCCGTCGAAGCCATACTTTGCCAGCGCCATCTTGAGACCCTCGGTCTTGCGCGCTGCGGAGCGTGCAGCCGGCGGCAACGTCGGGTCGACCGCATCGATCGGCGGGCAGGGCTCGACCTTGAGGTCCAGTTCCCACTCCTTGCCGTAGTGGTCGCGGAATGCATACATCTCCGGAAACTTCTTGCCGGTGTCGACATGCAGCGCCGGGAACGGCACGCGGCCGAAGAAGGCCTTGCGCGCGAGCCAGATCATCACGTTGGAGTCTTTGCCGAGCGACCACAGCAGCGCCAGCTTCTTCAGCCGCGCGAAGGCCTCGCGGAAAATGTAGATGCTTTGGGCTTCGAGTTCGTCGAGATGATCCATCGTCGGTTCCACGGAGATTATTTTTGTTGGCGCGGGTTGTGCATGAGGGTTGCGGAGGCTGCCGATCCCGGCCGTCGCGCCCGGCTGGTTAGGCTCTGAGACGGTGGAGAGAAGATGCATCTGCGACATCCGAGATAGAGGGTAAGAAATTCTGTTTTCTCGCTGCTGCGTAGAAGAAATAATTTTCTCTTTACGCGCGATATGAGAGACATATATAGAAAATAATTCCAGTCAACCCTGATTTTGGGGTTGGGAGTTCGCCATGAGATTTCTTCCGATATTCCTCGATCTGCAAACCGGCCCGGTCCTTCTCGTAGGGTCCGGTGAACTGGTGCGCGCCAAGCTGCGGCTCTTGCTGACGGCGGGGGCGCGCGTCCGTTGGTATGCAATCGATGGCGATCACGAGGTCAGCGGCATCGATCCGGCTGCCGCTGCCCGGATCGAGTTCGCGCGGGGCGATGCAGCCGCGGCCGACCTCAGCGATGTGATCGCCGTGTTGTGCGCCGGCGCGGGTGAAATGGGCGTGGCGCTGTCGGCGCGCGCGAAGGCCGTCGGGCTGCCGGTCAACGTTATGGATGACCTCGCGCATTCGACTTTCATTTTCCCGGCGATCGTCGATCGCGGCGACGTGGTCGTTGCCGTGGGCACCGGCGGGACCTCGCCGGTGGTGGCGCGGCGCGTGCGCGAGCGCATCGAGGCGATGCTGCCGGCGCGGATCGGCGACCTCGCATCCTTCATCGGCCGCTGGCGCAAGACCATTCACGCGCGCATTCCGGAATTCGCATTGCGTCGCCGCTTCTGGGAACGCGTGGTCGATGGACCGATCGGCGCCGCGGTGCTGGCGGGTCGCGGCGACGATGCCGAAACCGCACTCAATAACATTTCCGATGCGTCGGCTTTCGCCGGCGCCACATCAACTGGCGGCGTCGAAGGACGCGTGACATTGGTCGGTGCCGGTCCGGGCGATCCGGATCTGCTCACGGTCAAGGCGCTGCGCGCGCTGCAGGACGCCGACGTGGTGTTCTATGACGAACTGGTTTCGCCGGAAATTCTCGACCGTGCACGCCGCGATGCTGCGCGCGTGCCGGTGGGGCGACGTGTCGGCAAACCCGGCATCGGGCAGGAGGCGGTCAACCACCTGCTGATCGAGGCAGCACGATCCGGCCAGCGCGCGGTGCGTCTGAAGGGCGGCGATCCGTTCGTGTTCGGGCGCGGCGGCGAGGAAGTGGCGGCGCTACGCGAGGCGGGTGTTTCCTATTCCGTCATTCCCGGCATCACCGCGGCGCTCGGCGCGGCGGCGGAATCCGAAGTGCCGCTGACCTTCCGTCACGAGGCGCTGCGCGTCACCTTCCTCACCGCGCACAAGGCGAGGGATGCCGCCGATGTCGACTGGTCGGCGCTGACCGATCTGGAAATGACGGTCGTGGTTTACATGGGCATGACCGCCGCTCCGGCGATCCGCGCCGGATTGCTCAGCGCCGGACGTTCGCCGAAGACGCCGGTCGGCGTGTTCTCCCGCGTCACGCGTCCGGATTCGAAGGCCGCCGTCGGCGTGCTGGAAGATCTGCCGACGCTTGTTCAGCAGATCGATGGCGGTCCCGCCATCCTCATCATCGGTGACGTCGTGGCGCATTCGGCGCCGTGGCGCGCGTCGGGTCTGGCGCAAGCAATTCCAAATCTCCTCATGGCTGCAGAATGACATCGTTTCTCGAACCGCAGGCCGTCGATGGCCAATCGAACCTCGCCGCTACGGTGCGCGAACTGGATCGCGAGCTGTCGGTTGCGTCGCCGGCCGAGGTGATTGCCGCGGCGCTGCGCAGCGTCGGGCGCGAGCATCTTGCCGTGGTGTCGTCGTTCGGCACCGAGTCGGCGGCGCTGCTCAAGGTGATGGCCGACGTCGATCCGGCGATTCCCGTGGTGTTTCTCGACACCGGCTGGCTGTTCGAGGAAACGCTGGCCTATCGCGATACGCTGATCGCGCAACTGGGCCTGCGCGACGTGCGGTCGATCCGTCCGCGCGAAGAGACGTTGTCGAAGGAAGATCCCGATCGCGATCTGTGGTTCAACGATCCGGACGCATGCTGCCGGATCCGCAAGGTCGAGCCGCTGGCACGCGCGCTGGCGCCGTTCCGAGCGTGGGTCAATGGACGCAAGCGTTTCCAGGGCGGCGCACGCGCGGCGATACCGGTCGTGGAAGAAGACGGCGCGCGGATGAAATTCAATCCGTTCGCAAACGTCACGCGCGAAGAGATCGAGGCCATCTATGCGCTAGCGAAGCTGCCGCCGCATCCGCTGGTGGCTTCCGGGTTCGCGTCGGTCGGATGCATGCCGTGCACGAGCAGAACCGCGGCGAATGAAGACTCGCGCGCCGGCCGTTGGCGCGGAAGAGGCAAGACGGAATGCGGCATCCATACGATGAAGATTTCGTAGGATATTGCGGCTGCATCGAAGCAAACATTGAAATCCGCTTTCGTTGACTTGATGCCGCCCCTTCAACAATTCTGACGCTGTTTTCGACGACGATCATGTCGTCGGTTCAGTGGAGATCGAAATGGTTCGTCGTATTGCATTTCTTGTTGCAGCGCTGTTGTGGGCGGGCTCGGCCTATGCGGCCGATGTCACGCTGCTCAACGTTTCGTACGATCCGACGCGCGAATTGTATGTTGATTTCAACAAGGCGTTCGCGGCGGCCTACCAGAAGGAAACCGGCAAGAGCGTCGAGATCAAGCAATCGCACGGCGGCTCCGGTTCGCAGGCGCGCTCGGTGATCGATGGACTGCAGGCCGATGTCGTCACGTTGGCGCTGGCCTATGACACCGATGCGATCGCGGCCAAGGGATTGATCGCTCCGGATTGGCAGAAGCGTTTGCCGGATAATTCCGCGCCTTATACGTCGACGATCGTGTTTCTGGTGCGCAAGGGCAATCCGAAGGGCATCAAGGACTGGGACGATCTGATCAAGCCCAGCGTGCAGGTGATCACGCCCAACCCGAAAACCTCGGGCGGCGCGCGTTGGAACTATCTCGCCGCATGGGGTTATGCGCTCAAGAAATACGGCTCGGAAGACAAGGCCAGGCAATTCGTCGGCGATCTCTACAAGAATGTTCCGGTGCTGGATACCGGTGCACGCGGATCGACCGTGACGTTCGTGGAGCGTGGCGTGGGTGACGTGCTGCTCGCCTGGGAGAACGAAGCCTTTCTGGCACTGAAGGAATTCGGCAAGGACAAGTTCGAGATCGTGGCGCCGCCGACCTCGATCCTCGCCGAGCCGACGGTCGCGGTGGTCGACAAGGTCGTCGACAAGAAGGGAACCAGGGCGGTCGCGGAGGCATATCTGAAATACTGGTACACGAAGGAAGGTCAAGAAATCGCCGCGCGAAATTCCTACCGCCCGCGCGATCCGGAAATCGCGAACCAGTATGCAAACTCGTTCGCGAAGGTCGACCTCTTCACCATCGGCGACGTGTTCGGTGGCTGGACCAAGGCGCAGAAAACGCACTTCAGCGAAGGTGGCGTGTTCGATCAGATCTACAAGAACTGATCGAACAGCCGGGAGATGGGGACACGCGTGAGCGGAGAACGGGGACGACGAAACACCTTGCCGGGGTTTGGCCTCACCATGGGGCTGACGCTGACATGGCTGTCGATCATCGTCCTCATTCCGCTCGCGGGCCTGTTCATCAAGACATTCGAACTGAGCTGGGATCAGTTCTTCGGCATCGTCACCAGTCGACGCACGCTGAATGCGTTGAAGATTTCGTTTGGCCTTGCGTTTGCTGCGGCGGCCGTCAATCTCGTGATGGGCGTGGTGATCGTCTGGGCGCTGGTGCGCTATCGTTTTCCCGGTCGTCGCATTTTCGATGCCGTCGTCGATATTCCTTTCGCACTGCCGACGGCGGTTGCGGGCATCGCGCTGACGTCGCTGTTCGCGCAGAAAGGCTGGCTCGGCGCGCCGCTGGCAGAACTCGGCATCAAGGTGGCGTTTACGCCGCTTGGCATTTTCGTCGCAATGATCTTCATCGGCATCCCCTTCGTAGTGCGCACGGTGCAGCCGGTGCTGATCGATCTCGACACCGAGATCGAGGAAGCTGCCGCCAGCCTCGGCGCCAATCGCTGGCATGTCATCTCGCGCGTCATCCTGCCCAGCCTGATTCCGGCGATCCTCACCGGGTTCGCGCTGGCCTTTGCGCGCGCCATCGGAGAATACGGCTCGGTGATCTTCATCGCCGGCAATCTGCCGAATGTCTCGGAGATTGCGCCGCTGCTGATTGTCATCCGCCTTTCGGAGTTTCGGTACGCCGATGCGACGGCCATTGCCGTTGTCATGCTGGTGGCGGCGTTCCTGATTATCTTCGCCGTCAATCGGATCCAGAGCTGGGCGCAAAACCGCATTCCGGTGCATTAGGATTCAATGCCGATGACAGACGGTCAAATTTCACTGCGCGCGGCAGCGACAGATGCGCGCACCGAACCCGGATTGGTCCGCTGGATCATCACCGGGCTCGCCGTGCTGTTCCTGACGGTGTTCGTGGTGCTGCCGCTGGTGCTCGTCTTTGCCGAGGCCTTCTCGCGCGGCGTCGGCGCTTATTTTTCCGCGCTGATCGAGCCGGAAGGGCTCGCGGCAATCCGGTTGACGCTGCTCGTGGCTGCGATCTCGGTGGCGTTGAACCTGGTGTTCGGATTGGTTGCGGCCTGGGCGATCACCAAGTTCGATTTTCCCGGCAAATCCTTTCTCATCACGCTGATCGATCTGCCGTTTTCCGTCAGTCCCGTCATTTCGGGTCTGCTGTTCGTGCTTCTGTTCGGCATGCAGGGATTTTTCGGGCCATGGTTGCAGAACCATGGCATCCAGATTCTGTTCGCGGTTCCGGGCATCGTGCTGGCGACGGTCTTCGTCACGTTTCCGTTTGTTGCGCGTGCGTTGATCCCGCTGATGCAGGAGCAGGGAACGCTGGAAGAAGAAGCGGCGATCTCGCTCGGTGCGTCAGGATTACAGACGTTTTTCCGCATAACCTTGCCGAACATCAAATGGGGTGTGCTCTATGGCGTGTTGCTATGCAACGCTCGCGCCATGGGTGAGTTCGGCGCGGTGTCTGTGGTATCTGGTCACATCCGCGGTGAGACCAACACCATGCCGCTCTTGGTCGAAATCCTCTATAATGAATATCAGTTCGTGGCCGCATTCGCGATCGCCTCGCTGTTGGCGATGCTGGCGCTGGTGACGCTGGTGGTGAAGACAATTCTCGAACGGCATCTCGACGAAGGACAACCGGTCAGTGACGATTGAACTCAAGAACCTGGTGAAGAAGTTCGGTGCGTTTACCGCACTCGATGGCGTCGATCTCAAGATCGCCGACGGCGAGTTGCTGGCGCTGCTCGGTCCATCGGGTTCAGGCAAGACGACGTTGTTGCGCATCATCGCCGGCCTCGATTGGCCGGATGCCGGCGAAGTCCGCTTCGATGGCGAGAACGCATTGACGCGGGGCGCAGGCGAGCGTCACGTCGGCTTCGTCTTTCAGCACTATGCGCTGTTCCGGCATATGACAGTGTTCGAGAATGTTGCGTTCGGGTTGCGGGTGCAGCCGCGTGCCATTCGAAAGGACGAGGCTGGCATTCGTGCGCGCGTCAAGGAGTTGCTCGATCTGGTGCAACTCGACTGGCTCGCCAATCGCTATCCGAGTCAGTTGTCCGGCGGCCAGCGGCAGCGCATTGCACTGGCGCGCGCGCTGGCGATCCAGCCGCGCATCCTGCTGCTCGATGAGCCGTTCGGCGCGCTCGACGCCAAGGTGCGCAAGGAATTGCGGCGCTGGCTGCGCAGCCTGCACGAGGAGATCAATGTCACCTCGGTATTCGTTACCCACGATCAGGAAGAAGCGCTGGAAGTCGCCAATCGCGTCGTGGTGATGGACAAAGGCAGGATCGAGCAGATCGGTACGCCGGCCGAAGTCTACGATCGTCCGGCGACGGCGTTCGTTCATAGCTTCATCGGCGAGTCCGTCGTGCTGCCGGTGAATGTCAGCGGCGGGCAGGTCTGGGTCGGCGATCAGGCGCTCAACATCAAGCCGAATGGCGCGGCCCCGGGGCCGTCGCAACTGTTCGTGCGCCGCCATGACATGCAGGTCGCACCGCCTGGCGGGGGCTTGCGCGGTTCGGTTCGTTATCTCCGCACCTTCGGCGCCGTTCAGCGTGCGGACATTGCGTTGACGGCCGGGGACGGCGAAACCCTGATCGAGATCGACACGCCGCGCGACCGCCCGCTCCAGATCGGCGAAGTGGTCGAGCTTCAGCCCACCAGGTTCAGGATTTTCAGCGCCTGAATTGTTCCGCGCCGCCGAAAACCCGGCTTATTCACCTTTCGGCCACGGTTGGTGTGCAACAACAGCCCCAACGCGTGCAGTGGGGATTTGCGGATGAAGCGGTTGGCAGTGGCCTTGAGCGGCCTGTTGGTATTGGGCGGCTGCGGCACGGCCGTCGAGCAATCGCCGGAGCAGCCGACATTCTATTTGAGCATGGCCCATGGCGGCGCCAGGCTGGACGCCGCCACCGCTGCATCGATGATCTCGGGCTATCGGCAGAACAACGGTCTCGGACCCGTCGAGGTCGATCCCGATCTGATGAAGATCGCCGAAACCCAGTCCACAGCCATGGCGTCCCGCAACAAGCTGGATCATGACGTCAAGGGATCGCTGGCGAAGCGCCTGCGGGCCGGCGGGTATCCGGCTGCCATCGCGGTCGAGAATATTTCCGCGGGCTACCACACCCTCGCGGAGGCGTTCTCCGGCTGGCGCGACTCACCCCCGCACCGCGCCAACATGCTGGCCAAAGGTGTCACAAAACTAGGCATCGCCGCGAGCTACGCTCCGAACACCAAGTACAAGGTGTTCTGGACGCTCGTCCTCGCCACGCCTGACCAGCCGCGATAACCAGGGCGTGATCGTGCGGTGCGTTTGATCGATTGACCTCGTGGCGAAGGAACGCCACGGTGCGAATGACCAGTCTGAATCCCTCCCACGGCCCCTTATGATTCCACCGCAATCTTCCACCTCCGCGACTCCGGCCCAGGCGCGGCGCGTGCTGGTGCTGCAAGGCGGCGGTGCGCTGGGCTCGTATCAGGCCGGTGCCTATCAGGCGCTCTGCCGCCACGATTTCGAGCCGGCATGGATCGCCGGCATTTCGATCGGCGCGATCAATGCGGCCATCATCGCCGGTAATCCGCGCGAAAAGCGCATGGAGCGGCTGAAGGAATTCTGGGACATGGTCTCGGCGCCGGTGCCGTGGCGGCCGGAATTGCCCAATGACTATGTGCGTTCGCTGTTCAACGAAGGCAGCGCCGCCACGATCGCCACGTTCGGCGTGCCGGGATTCTTCACGCCGCGTTTTCCTCCGACGCAGTTCTGGCCCACGGCCAATCCTGAGGGGTTGAGCTATTACGACACCACGCCGCTGCGTGCGACGCTCGAACGGCTGGTGGATTTCGATCGCATCAATTCCAGGGTTACGCGGTTGAGCGTCGGTGCGGTCAATGTCGCGACCGGCAACTTCGTTTACTTCGACAATGCCGTGCAGGAAATTCATCCCGAGCACATCATGGCTTCTGGTGCGTTGCCGCCCGGTTTTCCCGCGGTCGAGATCGATGGCGAATTCTATTGGGATGGCGGTGTCGCATCCAACACGCCGCTCGATTATGTGCTGGATCAGGAAACCACGACCGATCTGCTGATCTTCCAGGCCGACCTGTTCAGCGCGCGCGGTCCGGTGCCGACGACGATGCAGGAAGCTGCGGAGCGTGAGAAGGACATCCGCTATTCCAGCCGTACGCGCTTGAATACCGACCAGAACAAGAAGATCCACAATGCCCGAAAGGCGCTGCGCGATCTGATCTCGAAGCTGCCGGAGAATTTGAAGGACGATCCGTCAGTCAAATACCTCAACAGGGCCGCCAAGGAGAATACCGTCACGGTGGTGCACCTGATCTATCGTCAGAAGAATTATCACGGATCGTCGAAGGACTACGACTTCTCGCGTCTCAATATGCTCGAGCATTGGGCCGCCGGCGAACATGACGTCGATCTGTCAATGAGTCACAAGGAATGGTTGGAGCGGCCGCAGAACGGCGAGACCATGGTGACCTACGATCTGACCACCGAAGAACAATACGACGCGGGCCGCCGCCCGCCCAAAACACCCGACACATTGTCGAATACATCAAGCGAAACAGACAGGAGTGCATGACATGGGAAAACTGACAGGCAAGACGGCCGTCGTCACCGGATCGACCAGCGGCATCGGACTAGCCTATGCGCGGGCGATGGCGAAAGAGGGCGCCAACATCGTTCTCAACGGCATGGGCAAGCCGGAAGACATCGAGAAGGAACGCGTCGGCATCGAAACCGACTTCAAGGTGAAGGCGGTGCATTCGCCTGCGGACATGACCAAGCCGGCGGAAATCGCGGCCATGGTCGCGCTGGGCGAAAGCACGTTCGGCTCCGTCGATGTGCTGGTCAATAATGCCGGTATACAGTTCGTGTCGCCGATCGAGGAATTCCCGATCGAAAAGTGGGATGCGATTATCGCGATCAACCTGTCGTCGGCCTTCCATTCCATTCGCGCCGCGGTGCCCGGCATGAAGAAGCGCGGCTGGGGCCGCATCATCAACACCGCCTCGGCGCACTCGCTGGTGGCGTCGCCGTTCAAGTCGGCCTACGTCTCCGCCAAGCACGGCATCGCCGGGCTGACCAAGACCGTGGCGCTCGAGCTTGCGACCTTCAAGATCACCTGCAATTGCATCAGCCCCGGTTATGTCTGGACGCCGCTGGTCGAGAAACAGATTCCTGACACCATGAAGGCGCGCAACATGACCAAGGAGCAGGTCATCAACGACGTGCTGCTCGATGCGCAGCCCACCAAGGAATTCGTCACCGTGGAGCAGGTCGCAGCGCTGGCGCTGTTTCTGTGTGGCGACGACGCAAGCCAGATCACCGGCGCCAATCTCTCCATCGATGGCGGCTGGACCGCGGAGTAGGCGGACAGTCCACGGCATTTCAGCGGGTCGTCCCAGCGAAAGCTGGGACCCATACGGTGCGGGCTCGGATTTGGAGCAGAGCGGTAGACGACTTTTGCCGATCGAGGTGCCGGTGGTTATGGGTCCCCGCCTGCGCGGGGACGACCAGCGGAAAATCGTTTCGGTCTACGCCTGCCGTTTGCCGAAGGCGAGCACGTGCAGCCCAAGGCGCTTGCGGGTAATCGTGAACAGCAGCACGGTTTCGAATGTCAGCGCGATCGACGTCGCGGCAGCCGCGCCATGGCCGCCGAAGCGCGGCACCAGCAGGAAGCACAAGCCGAGATTGAGCAGGAACGCCAGCGCGTAGGCGAGCGCGCACAGCTTCTGTTGCCCGAGCATGTTGAGCAGCCGTTCGACCGGACCGATCGCCGCACGTACAACCAGGCCGATCGCGGCAATGAACATGATATCGTAGCCTTTGACGAATTGCGGTCCAAACAGCCACAGCAGCGGTTTACCGAACGTCAGCAACACAACGGTCGCAGCAAGCGACGGCCAGAACGTCCACTTGATGGCGTGCGCCACATAGGCGGACAGCCGCTCGCGATCGCCGGCCGCGTGATACTCGCTGAAACGATGCGCGGTGGTCGCCGACATCGCGTAGTGGATGAACGACACCAGCGCCAGCGTCTTCACCACGGCGAAGTAGATGCCTACCTCTTCGGACGCGCGGAATTGCTGCAACACCAGTACATCGGTGTAGGACAGCAGCAAATAAAAGCCTTCGACCATCAGGATCGGCAGCGACGTCGCTAGCCAGCCGCGGAAGTCGTAAGTCTTGTCGCCGGGTTCGATCTGCTTTGACAGGCGACGATTCATGATCGTCATCTGTCCGAGCATCGCAATCCAGACCGCCGCGGCGCTGGCCAACATGGCCACCGTAGCGTCGAGGCGAAGGCCGAGCGCAAACGCGCCAGCCGTGAAGCCGATAATCAATGCCTGCCGCACAATGAATTGCGGCATCAGGCCGAGCGTCATCCAGTCGTAGGAACGGGCGATGCCGTCCTGCGTGTTGGCGACGACGAATGCCGGCACGATCAGGCATCCGACATAGAGCGGTGTGACCGTCGCCGCTTCCATGTACGGCGTCAGCAGATGAATCAGCCCGGCGAACAGCAATGCGATCAGCGCAGAGACGCCGAATGTCATCTTGCGGCTGCCGGAGAGATAGCCGCGCAGCAGGGCGTGTTCGCCGTTGGCGCGATATTCCGGAATGAATTTCTGCGCCGATACGGCCGTGCCGAAGTCCGACATGCTGCCGATCAGCAATACCCAGGTCCAGACATAGACATAGATGCCGTAGTCGGATCCGCCCATCCAGCGCGCCAGCAGCACTTGCGACAGGTATGCCATCGCAGCGCTGACCACGCGGATCATGAAGACCATGCTGGCGAGGCGATTGGTCACCGATCCTTCGCTCGAGCCGCCGAGCATCGCCCGCAGCCGCGACATCAATCCGGTGCGCCGATGTGCCTGTGCGGATGGCGTTTCCATGACAACCAAAAAAGTGATCCTTGCCGCGCGAGTGGTCCGATTGTCGCACTACGTATTTGCGGCCGGGTGGATTGTGAATGCCAAATCCACGCCATGCGGCGGCGAGGTTCGGCTTTAGCAACTATTCGTTAAGATTCGGTTGGGTGAAGCGAGCCTCATCGCCGCGCAACAGTGTCGCAGCGTCTAATCGAGATTGGTGTTGAATTCATAGGCGCGGTTGCCGCCGACCAGCGTGAATTTCAACGCGGCGCCGTCCGCGCGCGCACCAGAAGGCAGGCCTTCGAGTTCGAAGCTGAACCGCTTTACGCCGGGCACAGAAGAATGGATTTCCTTCGGCACGGGCAATGCCCAATCCGGCGTCGGGCCTTCGACGAACAGATGCACGTCGTTGTCGGGCGCGACGATATCGACGACGACACCCGACTTGCCGTCGCGCCGCACGTCGCGAATGGTCAGCGGATTGGGATCGCCGACATTGGCGGGCTTTGGCACGGTATCGAGCGCAGCGGCAAGCGCGCTGTCCTCGGTACTGGCGACGCTGATGAACGGCAGCTCGGCGCTCGCTTCGACGGGAATGCAAAGCTTGTCGCACACCGCGTAGCTGATAGCGGCGCGCAGCACGACCGGCTTGTCGGAATTCTTCACGACGATTCGCAGCGGCAGCACCACTTGATTCTTGTAGCCCAGCGAGGTGCCGCCGGCGCCATCGGGAAATTGCTTAGGTGCCGGCCACAAAATCGTGACCGCCTCGACGTTGTCGGATTTGGCGAAATCGAAATGCGGCGGCACGCCGGAATCGCCCGGTGTGCGCCAATAGGTTTTCCAGCCGGGTTGCAACTGAATCGCAACTCCGCCGAGCAGCACAGCGCCGCTGCGCGAGCCCGCAAGCAGCCTGACGGCCGAATGATCGTCGTGCGACCATGGCGAGGCATCCTGCGCGTATGCGCTGACGTCGATGGAGGAGGCCAGCACGGCGGCGACGAGGCCAAAGGCCAAACGATTTGGAACTATTGCATTCATGCGACGTATTTACAGGGTAGGCTCATTGTAAACTATTGAATTGCCTGTGATGTGACCATCAAGCTTACGCCAGATGGTTGATTGACAGAAACCCGACCCAATATCAGGATGCAGAACAAGGCGAGATTGAGTTGGCCATGACCAGTGTGCACAAAACGCTCAAAGCCGATCGCCCTGCCGCAGCAGATGACGACACTGTGGGCCGTGGCTATCTCGACGGCCAGATGCTGGTGGCGATGCCGGTGATGGAAGACGAGCGTTTTGCACGGTCGGTGATCTACGTTTGCGCGCATTCGTCCGAGGGCGCGATGGGCATTATCGTTAACCGCCCGGCCGGCAGCATCGATTTCCCGGAATTGCTCGTCCAGCTCGACATCATCGCCGACAGCGACCAGATCAAGCTGCCGGAAAATGCCGAGTCGATGAAGGTGCTGAAGGGCGGTCCGGTGGAGACCGGGCGCGGCTTCGTGCTGCATTCCAGCGATTTCTTCATCAAGGATGCGACGCTGCCGATCGACGACGACATCTGCCTGACCGCGACCCTGGATATCCTCAAGGCCATAGCCACGGGCGAGGGGCCGAAACACGCCATTCTGGCGCTCGGCTATGCCGGCTGGGCTCCGGGGCAACTGGAGACGGAAATCCAGAGCAACGGCTGGCTGCATTGTCCCGCGGATCCCGAACTGGTATTCGGCGACGACATCGAGGACAAGTATTTGCGCGCGCTGCGCAAGATCGGCATCGATCCCGGCATGCTGTCGAACGCGGCCGGCCACGCCTAAAGGCTCTAGGATTTTGATGTGACGCGTTTTCTTCATGCGAACCGGTATCCACTTCGCTTGAAAACGCTTTAGCGCGGTTTCGAACGGACTTGTGCCTATCCAGTGCGATGCGTCGTTTATCGCGGCCGATAGATACCGTGATCGTCCGCCTGCACCCGACCGTCTTCGACAAGTTCGGCGAGATGTTGCGCGATGGTGCGGGTTTCTGCCGCTTCCACCCACGGGCTCTCATAATGCGGCGGATAGAGCAGCCGCTGCGCGACCAGTTGCTCAAGAATCTTCGGAGATTCGCGCAGCATCGCCAGCAGGCGCTGTTCGCGCTCGTCGATCTTGGCGGCATAGGCGGCGAGATCGTCCATGAAACGCACGCGATCGGTGTAGACGCCGCGATGATGCGCCGTGACCCAGACCTTCGCCGGAATTTCCGGCAACGTTGCCAGGCTGCGGCGGAAGCCGGACAGACTGGAGGAGGCGTCGCCGTAGTATGGTCCAAAGCCGGTGAGATCGATGTCGCCGATGAAGGCCACGCCTTCCGGTTCGACCAGCAGGACGCAATGACCGGCGGTGTGGCCCGGCATGTGAAAGGCGCGAATCCGAACCTCGCCGAGATCCCATGACGCGCCGTCAACGTAACCCTTTGCATCCGGTCGCGGCGCGTAAAAGAAATCGCGCTGGAAGCGATCATGCATCTCCGGAATCCGCATCTGATCGGTGACGCCGAACGCTGCGACCAGCCCGTCCCAACTCCGCGCCGCGTCCAGATCGGCCTCGTGCACATACACGGGCGCATGCGGAAGGCGATGGAGGCCCGCCATATGGTCCTCATGGACATGGCCCATCACCACCAGTTCGGTGGCGTCGAATTCAGGGCCGATGGCGTTCGCGACGATCGGGGCGTCGAGCGCAGCGCGGGTGTCCGAACCGCGGACGAGAACCTGGTTTCCGTCCGGGTATTTCCCGTTCTTGTCGCCGAAGAAGACCGAGACCCGACCGAAGTCGGCGCGCTTTACCGGTTCGCGAACGCTCGCCTGGTTCGAGGCTGCGGGTGTGATGTTCATCTCTTTCCCTCAATCGAAATAGGTTGGGTGATGGTCCGGATCATTCTGTCGCCTTAAGCGCCAGTGGCGGCCGGATCAGCGCGAACGGAAATACGGGGGGTTATTATTTCCATCCCGCGCACATGCCGTGGACGCTGCGGCTAGTTCGCCGCCTCGAGCCGCTCTTCCGTCAGCAGCCGCATCGCGGCATCGGCGTCCATCGGCTCGCCGAATGCGAAGCCCTGCGCGAATTCGCACCCGAGCTGGTAGAGCTCGACTGCGTCGGAATCGGTTTCCGCGCCTTCGGCCACCACGTCCATGCCGAGATCGTGCGCCAGTGCGATGATCGACTTCAGGATCACCGGACGCGTGCCGCGGCTGGTCGTGCGCACGAAGGACTGGTCGATCTTGATGGTGTCGAACGGGAAGCGCTGCAGATAGGACAGCGAGGAGTGACCGGTGCCGAAGTCGTCCAGCGACAGGCCGACGCCGAGTTCGCGGATGCGCGCCAGCATCTGCGCGGCGTGCTCCGGATTTTCCATCACCAGCGATTCAGTCAATTCGAGCTTGAGCGTGCCGCGCACCACCGATGAGCGCGACAACACGGTGCGGATGTCGTGGATCAGATCGTGACGCAGCAATTGCCGCGACGACACGTTCACACTGACGGAAATCGGTGCCCGCGAGCGCATCGCCCGTTGCCACACGCTGAGTTGCCGTGCGGCCTGGTCCAGCACGGACATGCCGAGGTCGATGATCAGGCCGGATTGTTCCGCGATGCCGATGAATTCGACCGGCGACATGCGGCCGAGCTTGGGGTGATCCCAGCGCGCCAGCGCTTCGAATCCTGCGATCGAACGATCTTCCAGCCGCACGATCGGCTGATACAGGATGGTGATCTCCTTGCGTTCGATGGCGCGCCGGAGTTCGGATTCCAGCGTCAGCCGATCGTTCTTGCGCGACCGCATCGCCGGCTTGTAGACGTCGATGCGGTCGCCGCCGATGCGCTTGGAGTGATACATCGCCAGTTCGGCATCCTTGATGATGTCGTCGTTGGGCGGTCCCTGCGGATCGCCAAGGGCGAGGCCGATCGATGCGGTCAGGAATATTTCGCGATCGTTGAAGGCGATCGGTGCGCGGATAGTTTTGCGAATGGTCTCGGCGAAGGCGGTGATGCGCGCCGAATCCTGTTCCGACATCAGGATCAGTCCGAACTGATCGCCGGCCAGGCGGGTCAGCGTGTCCTGCGGCTTGAGGATGCGCGTGAGCCGTCGCGCCAGCGTCAGCAGGATGGAATCGCCGACCGCGACACCAACCGAATCGTTGACCTGCTTGAAGCGATCGATGTCGATCACCATCACCGTCGGGCGCGAACCGTTGACCGATTTGGACAGGCCTGTGAGGCTGGCGAGCCGGTCGACGAACAACTGGCGATTGGGCAGGCCGGTCAGATTGTCATGCACCGAGTCGTGCAGCAGCCGTTCTTCGGCGTTCTTGCTTTCGGTGACGTCGGTGAGCGTACCGATCACCCGCGCGACTTCGCCGTCGGAGCCGACCACCGGACGCGCCTTCAGCGAGAACCAGAGGAAGTGCCCGTCCGACGTGCGCAGCCGGAAGTCTTGCTGCAGGCGGCCGCGTCGCTGGTCGAGCACGCTGTCCAGCGCGGCGCGGAAACGATCCTGGTCGAGCGGATGCAGCACTTCGAGCCAAGTCGCGGCAGGGCCTTCCAGCGCCCCCCGTTTCAATCCCAGCAGCGTTTCGGTTTCTGAACTGGTGAACACCTTGTCGGCGGAGACGTCCCAGTCCCAGATCAGGTCGCCGGAGCCGATCAGCGCCAGTGCGCGCCGCTCCACGTCCGACACTACGCCGCTGCCGGTGGTGCCGCCGGCGAAGGCGTGCTGCATCACCGTGAAGCCGATCAGCATCACGATCAGCACGAGGCCGCCGAGCAGGGCAGGACCGACGATATCGTTGGTGACGCTGCCCTCTACGGTCATCCCGGCCGCGACAACCCAGACCACCAGCAGGAACCAGGTTGGGATCAGCAGCACGGCGCGATCGAAACCGTGCGTCGAGAGGTAGACGATCAGCGCAAAGCCGAACACCGCGATCATCGCCAGCGAAATGCGCGCGATGCCGGAGGCGACGGCGGGATCGAACAGTGCCAGCGCGACCAGCGAGCCGAGGAAGGCGAGCCATCCCAGCGTGATGTGCGAATAGCGCACGTGCCAGCGATTGAGATTCAGGTAGGCGAACAGAAACACTAATAGCGTCGCCGCCAGCATTGCCTCGCCCGAGGCGCGCCAGACGCGCTCGGCGCCGGCCGACATGTCGAGCACCTTGCCCCAGAAGCCGAAGTCGACGCCGATATAGACCAGCACCGCCCACGCCAGCGCGGCGGCGGCAGGAAACATGATGCTGCCCTTCACGACGAACAGGATGGTAAGCACCAGCGCCAACAAGCCGGAAATGCCGATCACGATGCCCTGATAGAGCGTGAAGGAGTTGACCTTGTCCTTGTAGGCGTCCGGCTCCCACAGATAGAGCTGCGGCAGTTTGTCGGTGCGCAATTCGGCGACGTAAGTGACCACCGCACCTGGATCGAGCGTGATGCGGAAGATGTCCGCGGTGGCGTTTTCCTGCCGCTCGGGGCGGTCGCCCGTCGAAGGCGTGATCGTTGCGATGCGCGAGAGCCCGAGATCCGGCCACAACAATCCCGACGACACGATACGATAGTGCGGCGCGACGATCAGGCGGTCGAGCTGGTCGTCGGTGTTATTGGCGAGCGCGAACACCACCCAGTTGTGACCGCCCTCGCGCGCGCGCACTTCGACACGGCGAACAATGCCGTCCGTGCCCGGCGCGGTCGAGACCTGAATGCGGTCGGTGTCGCTCTGCTGATGATCGAGAACCGCAGTGAGATCGATTGCGGGTGCATCGCTCCTGACGCTGACCGCATCGACTGCATGCGCCGGCAGCGTCGAGGCAAAAAGCGCAAGGCCCAGCGCGAGGGGCGCAAGGAACTTGAAGAGGCGCAATCTCAAGTCTCCGCGGTTCGTTCAACGAGGGTCGAAGTGCTGGAAGAGATGGAGCGGGGCGCGAATGCGGAACGCATCTGCCGCAAGCGACCCTTGTCGCAAACAACATCTACAGTCCGGCCGCTTTCCCTCGCGTTCCGTTCTCGCCAACCCGTGCCCCGTGCGTCGATAGATGACACGAATACGAAGGAAATCAAAGGGTTTCCGGCTATATCAACCGCTTAGATCGTCAACACAATTTTGCCAATATGTTGGCTGGTCTCCATCCGCTGATGCGCCTTTACGGCGTCGCGCAGCGGGAAAGAACTATCCATCAAGGGCTTGACCCTGCCGTCGCGGATCAGCGGCATCACCTTGGCCTCGATCGCGCTGACCATGGCGGCCTTGTCCTCCGCGGAACGCGGACGCAGCGTCGATCCGGTGTGATTCAGGCGCTTCGTCATCAGTTTCGCGAAATTGACGGTGGCCTTCGGGCCGCCGAGGAACGCGATCTGCACGATGCGGCCATCCATCGCCGCCGCGTCGTAATTCTTCTCGATGTAATCGCCGCCCACCATGTCGAGGATGAGATTGACGCCGGCTTTGCCGGTGATCTCGCGGGTTCGCGCGACGAAATCCTCGGTCTTGTAGTTGATCGCATGATCGGCGCCGAGCTTGAGGCACGCGTCGGCCTTGTCCTGCGATCCGACGGTGACGATCACCTTCGCGCCGAATGCTTTGGCGAGTTGAATCGCCATGGTGCCGATGCCGGACGAGCCGCCGTGGATCAGCAGCGTTTCGCCGGCCTTCAGTCCGCCGCGCTCGAATACATTGTGCCATACCGTCATCAGCGTTTCCGGCGTGGCGCCGGCTTCGGTCATGGACAGTGCATCCGGCACCGTCATCGCCTGCGCGTCCGGTGCGATGCAGTATTCGGCGTAGCCGCCGCCGGCCACCAGTGACATCACCTTGTCGCCGATCTTGTGCTTTGTCGCGCCGGGACCGACCGCAACCACGGTGCCGGCCACTTCGAGACCGGGCAGGTCGCTGGCGCCGGGCGGCGGCGGATAGCTGCCGGAGCGCTGCGCAACGTCGGGACGATTGACGCCGGCGGCCGCGACCTTGATCAGAACTTCACCGGCTCCAGGCACTGGCACCGCGCGGGTTTCGGGGATCAGCACCTCCGGTCCACCGGGTTTGCTGATGCCGATAACGGTCATTTGCGCGGGCAGCTTGTCCATGATGAGTCCTTGCGGCAGGCTAATGGGAAATCAGGCACTTGATTAGACAGCCGTGTTGCCGGAGGCAACCGGGCTCACCGACGGTTGAGCCGAAGCCGCCGCAAAAACCAGAGCAGGAGGTGGAAAATGGCGATCGAGGACGACGAGAAGCCGAGACGGAAGATTACCCACGATATTGGTCAGGACTTGTCGCTGTTGTCCGTCGACGAGCTTGGCGAGCGCATCGCGCTGCTGACGACGGAAATCGCGCGGCTGCAGGCGGAGATCGACAAGAAGCGGGCGTCGCGTGATGCCGCGGCCAGCTTCTTCAAGAGCTGAATCCGGCTTTCGGTTGGGTTCCGTGGAATGGCAAACGAAGTTTGAACGGAATCATTCATTTACGATCAATTAAGGCTTCTGGATTATCAATGAGATGTCCTTGTTTGGACACCGAGTGGCTCCTGTCCACTCTGTTTGACGCCTCCCTGTTATTAACTTTAGCCGCCGGCAACGGCGGCTCTTTTTTGCCTGCATCTAGTGCCCGGGAGGCGCTGGAAACCATAATTCATGTTTCACGCCGCCTCCGCTGGACTCCGGCCCCCGGGAGCGTAATGATTTGTTCACTATAAACCGGCTCGGCCTTGGATCATTTGGCAGCTTTTAGCTTCGCGGCACGACCGCATGCCGCGGAAGCGCTATCTGACAGGGCGAGCATGCGTTCTCACCCGTGATCGAGATCGTGGTTTATCGATGTAACAGGTTGTGTGAGGCGTAAATTACCATGTCGGATCGTTCGAAGGCCGAACTCGGTCTGGTCAATCTGAGCGAGCGGCTTACCAATTCGGCGGCATTCGGGGCGCTGTTCCGCGAAGGAATGGATTTGGTCGAGGAGACCGCGTCCTATCTCGATGGCGCCGGCCGCGCCGAGGCCAAAATGCTCGATCGCGCCGTCAGCCTCACCTACGCCACCGAGAGCATGCGCCTGACCACCCGTCTGATGCAGCTCGCCTCATGGCTGCTGCTGCATCGCGCCGTCAGGGAAGGCGAGATGACGCTGACCCAGGCCAACCGGGAAAAAACCAAGGTCAAGCTCAGCGCCGCCGAACCCGGTACGCCCGAACTGATTGAAAAGCTGCCTGAACAGTTGCAGGAATTGATCGGACGATCGATGACCCTGCAGGCCAAGGTGCGCCGTCTCGATGCCACCATCCATGCGCCCGCGACGGAACGCAGCACGATCGGCAATCCGCTGATGCCGCAACTCAATCTGCTCAAGGAAGCTTTCGAGCGCCAGACCGGCTGATTTCCCGCACGCTCGATCTGCAGTCGGAAACGCGAAAAGGCCCTCGCTCTGCGAGGGCCTTTGACGTTTCTGGGATCTCTCCGGTTCCCGCCTGCCGGGCAGGCGTCCAGGCGATCAATCCTTCTTGAGGAAGCCCGAGAATTTCTTCTGGAAGCGCGAGACGCGGCCGCCGCGGTCGAGCAGCTGCTGGGTGCCGCCGGTCCAGGCCGGATGCGACTTGGAATCGATGTCCAGGTTCAGCTTGTCGCCTTCCTTGCCCCAGGTGGAGCGGGTCTGGTACTCGGTGCCGTCGGTCATAACCACGGTAATGTTATGATAATCCGGGTGAATTTCGGCTTTCATGGCATATTCCTTGGGCGCCCGGCGCCTCATTGCGATTTAACAAAGTACGGGATTTGGGCCGCTCTATAACGCAGACGGGTCCTCGAGACAAGCGCGCTGCCCGGCATTTGCCAGCGGCTCCCGCGGGGCCTATCTGGGAAGCGTCCACCGATCTGGAATCCCTGTAAGAAGCGGTGGCGGCGAGACGGGACGGGTTCTGCGATGCGACACAAAGACAGACAGGCGGCGGCAGTCGCATTGCCATTGGAAATGGTCCCGGATGCAGCGGCGGTTGCCGACGACAAGGCGATGCCGCTGGCTGATGCCGTGGCGGCAACGACAGACGGCAGCGCGGGACGGGCGCGGTTGCGGCCGCTGCTTGCACTGGCGCCCTATGTTGCGCGCTATCGTGGCCGCGCATTTCTGGCGCTTGTCGCGCTCGTAATCGCAGCGGTGACGACCCTGATCGTGCCGGTCGCGGTTCGGCGCATGATCGACTTCGGCTTCAGCCCCGAAGGCGTCGCCATGATCAACAGCTACTTCAGCGTGATGATCGCGGTGGTCGCAGTACTCGCGGGCGCAAGCGCGTTTCGTTATTATCTCGTGACGACGTTGGGCGAACGGATCGTCGCCGATCTCCGCAGCGATGTGTTCGCCCATTTGACGTCGTTGTCGTCATCCTTCTTCGACTCGGCGCGAAGTGGCGAACTGGTGTCGCGGTTGACTGCCGACACCACGCAGATCAAATCGGCGGTCGGCTCGTCGGTGTCGGTCGCGCTGCGCAATCTGGTGCTGTTTATCGGCGCTGCCTCGATGATGGTCATCACCAGTCCGCGCCTGTCGGGATTCGTGCTGGCGGCGATCCCGCTGATCGTGCTGCCGCTGGTGGCGTTCGGGCGCTGGGTGCGGCGGCTGTCGCGCACCGCGCAGGACACGCTCGCGGATGCCACGGCCTATGCGTCCGAATTGATCGGCGCGATCCGTACCGTGCAGGCCTTCACCAGCGAGCGGCTGGCGAGCCGGCGTTTCACCACGGAGGTCGAGCAGGCCTACGAGGCTGCGCGCGGATCGAGCCGCGCCCGTGCGGTGCTGACCGCCATCATTATCTTCATCGTCTTCACCAGCGTGGTGGTGATCTTGTGGGTCGGCTCGCATGACGTGCTGATCGGTAACATGACCGCCGGTCGCCTCGGCCAGTTCGTGCTCTATGCCGCCTTCGCTGCGACTGCGCTCGGGCAGTTGAGCGAGGTATGGGGCGAGATTTCCTCGGCGTCCGGCGCCGCCGAGCGGCTATTCGAAATCCTCGGCATCAAGCCGGCGATCACCGCGCCGCCGGTCGCACGCGTGCTGCCATCTCCGCCGCGCGGCGATGTGGCGTTCGATAACGTGCGCTTTGCCTATCCGACCCGGCCTCAGGTGAACGTCGTCGATGGCATCTCGCTCTCGGTTCGCGCCGGCGAGAAGGTCGCGATCGTTGGTCCGTCGGGCGCGGGGAAGAGCACGCTTTTTCATCTGTTGCTGCGCTTCTACGATCCGTTGAGCGGCGAGATTTCGCTCGATGGTGTGCCGATCCGCGCCGCCGATCCGCGCGAGGTGCGCGCCCGCATCGCGCTGGTGCCGCAGGACTCCGTGGTGTTCGCCGCCAGTGCGCGCGACAACATCCGCTTCGGGCGGCCGGATGCCAGCGATGCCGATGTCGAGCGCGCCGCCGATCTCGCCCATGCTACCGAATTCATTCGCCGGTTGCCCGGCGGCTTCGATGCGCAGCTTGGCGAACGCGGCGTGACGCTGTCCGGCGGTCAGCGCCAGCGCATCGCGATCGCGCGTGCCATCCTGCGCGACGCGCCGCTGCTGTTGCTCGATGAGGCGACGTCGTCGCTCGACGCGGAATCCGAAACCCTGGTGCAAACCGCGCTGGAAGAACTGATGCGCCACCGCACCACGCTGGTGATCGCGCACCGTCTCGCGACGGTGTTGTCGTGCGATCGTATCCTGGTCATGGATCAGGGCCGCATCGTCGAGCAGGGCACCCACGCTTCGCTGGTCGCCGCCAACGGACTGTACGCACGGCTGGCGCGGCTGCAGTTCGAAGGCGTTTGAAACCCTAGGGTCTCCACGCCATCCGCAGCACCGGCCGCCCCGAGGTCGGATTCATATCCTTGCCCGCGTGTTCGAATCCGTTGCGCAGATAGAAGCGGATCGCGCGCGCGTTGTCCTCGTTGACCAGCAACGACACGCCGTCCGGTGACAGCCGTTTCGCTTCATCAACCAAGGCGCTCGCGAGTGGCGATCCCCATTGCTCGGGGCTTACTACCAGCTGGTCGAGGTAGCCTTTGTCGTCGATGGTCACGAAGCCGATCAGCGCATCCGCCTGTTCGGCGACGACGATACTCGCCGCCGGCACCAGTTCGGTGCGCCAGCGTTCGCGCCACCACGCCACGCGCGCGGTGAAATCGATCGACGGATAGGCCTGCTGCCAGGTGCGCCGCCACAGTTCGATGGCGGCGTCTTCGTCGGCTTCACGATAGGGACGTAGCGCGAAAGCAGCGCTCATCGTTCCGTCAGCTTCAGCTCGATGCGGCGGTTGCGCTTGTAGGCTTCTTCCGTGGTACCGGTATCGAGCGGCTGATATTCGGCGAATCCGGCCGCCACCAGCCGCTGCGCGGGCACGCCGAGCGACACCAGATATTGCACCACCGAGATGGCGCGCGCGGATGACAGCTCCCAGTTCGACTTGAACTGCGGGCTGGAGATCGGCCGCGCGTCAGTGTGGCCGTCGACGCGCAACACCCATGGAATTTCGCTGGGAATTTTCTTGTCGAGATCCTTCAGCGCATCCGCCAGCTTGTCGAGTTCGGCGCGGCCTTCGGGAAGCAGTGCGGCCTGTCCGGTGTCGAAGAACACTTCGGACTGGAACACGAAGCGGTCGCCGACGATGCGGATGTCGGGCCGGTCACCGAGAATGGTGCGCAATCGTCCGAAGAATTCCGAACGGTAGCGCGACAATTCCTGCACGCGCTGCGCCAGTGCTACGTTGAGCCGTTGGCCGAGATCGGTGATGCGCAGTTGTGATTCCTTGTCGCGTTTCTCGGACGCATCGAGCGCTTCTTCCAGAGCGGCAAGCTGGCGCCGCAGCGCGCTGATCTGCTGGTTCAGCACCTCGACCTGCGCCAGCGCCCGCGCGGAGACCTGCTTTTCGGAATCGAGCGCTTTGCCTAGTTCGTTGGCGCGGCCGGTGGCATCGGTGCCGCTGCTGGCCAGTCCTTCGTAGAGGCTCTTGGCGCGGTCGCGTTCGGCTTCGGCGCTGGCCAGTCCGGCGCGCATCTGCGAGAGCTGGTCGGTGAGGTTGAGCTTGCCCAGCTTCTCCAGCGACAGCAATTCGTTCAGCTGCGCGATCTTGGCGTTGAGCTGCTCCAGCGCCTTGTCCTTGCCGGTGACTTCCTGCGACAGGTAGAACTGCGTCACGACGAAGACGCTGAGGATGAAGATGATGGCGAGGATCAGCGTCGACAGGGCGTCGACGAATCCCGGCCAGTAGTTGAATTCGGAACTGGTGCGGCGGCCGCGGGCGAGCGCCATCAGATATCTCCGCTCAGGTGCCGTTCAGGCTGCCGTGCGATACGCTCCAGCAGTTTCTTGATCTCGCGGCTCTGCTCGCCCTGGCCGTCGGCCCATTCGCGGATCATCTGCTGCTCGCTGCGCATATGCTGCACCAACCCCTGAATGGCGTCGGCGAGGTTCGCCATCGCGGCCGTAGTGGCGCGGCTGGAGCCCATCTCCTCGACGGTGGTGCGCAGCCGCTCGATTGCCGCCTGCGTTTCGCCGGAGGGCGCGCCGGCCACGGGCGCGCCGGTGTCGCCGGTATATTCCCGCACGGTGGAGGCGAGCCAGTCTTCCAGGTCGGTGTAAAACCTGTTCTGCGCCTGGCTCGATTGCAGATCGAGAAAGCCGAGGATTAGCGAGCCGGCGAGTCCGAACAGCGACGATGAGAATGAAATGCCCATGCCGCCGAGCGGCGCGGCGAGGCCTTCCTTCAGGGCGTCGAACATCGAGCCGGAATCGCCGCCGACCTTCAGGCCGTCGATGATGTGGCCGACCGATCCCACGGTTTCGATCAGGCCCCAGAACGTGCCGAGCAGGCCGAGAAACACCAGGAGGCCGGTCATGTAGCGGGAAATATCGCGCGCCTCATCGAGCCGGGTCGCGATCGAATCCAGCAAATGCCGCATGGTCTGCTGGGTAATCGTCATTCGCCCGGTGCGTTCGCGGCCGAGGATCGCGGCCATCGGCGCCAGCAGCGTGGGGCGCCGGTCGATCGCGAGGCCCGGATCGGCGATGCGGAAGCTGTTGACCCAGGCGACCTCCGGATAAAGCCGGATCACCTGCCGGAACGACAGGATGATGCCGATCAGCAGAACCGCGCCGATCAGCGCATTGAGGCCGGGATTGGCCATGAAGGCCACCAGGATCTGCTTGTAGAGCACCACCGCGACCAGTGCACAGAGCACCAGGAACACCAGCATCCGCACCAGGAAGATGCGCGGCGACGACAGCTTGGTCAGTTCGATGTCCAGCGACGAACGGGATACGGAGCCAGATGCGGAGCCTTGCGCCATGGTGCTTTCATCGGGTTGGAGTGTTTTCAGGCGAAGCGGGAATTTTTCGCGCGAAGAAAACACATCAAGTCAAAAACTATGGGGCAGCCTCTGTTCGGTACACATCGAAGCCGCTCCGGGCAAAACATCGTCACGTTGCAATATGGCACAGCGGGCGCGAGAGGGAAGCCGATAGCACCGCATTTCGACAACGAAAGGGAACCGGCGCGGAGGAAGCCCGCCGGAGATTGTCTTTACCGCGAAAATCCGTGGCTATGATGACGGTTGGCGGAGGTCGACGATGGCGTCGGCTCCGAAAATAATTGGCGAGCGAGCGGATCAGCCAATCTCGTTCAACCAGCGTTTGAAAATCTGCTCGGCCTGTGCGCCGACGCGACCGGCAACTGTCGTTGTCGCAGTGCGAAGCGCGTTGACCGAAATGCCGGCCGCACCGAGTTCGGCCGTGTGCCCGACATACCATTCCTCGAGCAGCGCCGGATCGGCTTCCACATGGAATTGCAGCGCCAGCGCGTTGCGGCCACAGGCGAACGCCTGATTTTCATAGAGCGGACTCGATGCCAGGCGGATAGCGCGCTGCGGCAGATCGAACGTGTCGCCATGCCAGTGCAGCACCATGGCGTCGGGTTCCGCGAGCGGGTTGAGGCACGATGTCATACCGGCATCGGTCAGCTGCAGGTGCCCCCAGCCGATCTCCTTGGTGCCGCCGGGATAGACCCGGCTGCCGAGCGCCGCGGCCATCAATTGGCTGCCGAGGCAGATGCCAAGCAGTGGCCGGTCCTGCTCCAGCCGACGTTCGATCAGGCCAAGTTCGGGGATCAGAAACGGATAGGCCTCGGCGTCGCCGACGCCGATCGGGCCGCCGAGCACGATCAGCAGATCGGCCTGCTCGATTGTGGCGCGCAGGTCTACGTCGGTCAGGTCGGCGCTCGGCATATCGACCAGCGTAATGTCCCAGCCCTCGCGGTGCAGCAACGGCGCCAGCAGGCCGAGGTCTTCGAAGGCGACATGGCGCAGGGCGACGGCGTGGCGCCGGGGCGAGGGCATGGCAGTTCACCGGGATAGAAATAGAAAGGGGCGCAGAGGCGGCTCGTTATAATCCTGGGGCCGGACGGATCAAACAGCCGGTGTTTCCGGGTCCCGAAAAATCCCGGCGGAAAATCACCGGTCGGGGCTCGCGTCGCGGTTTTTTTCGCGGGCGACACCGGGTATCCTGCGCGGATGGCCAAGACTGCTACCAGCCCGTTGCCCTCGCTGAGTGTCCGCATCGATCTCGATTCGGACAGCCGCATCGGGCCGGGCAAAATCCAGCTGCTGGAAAATATCGATTCCTGCGGGTCGATCTCCGCGGCCGGACGGGCCATGGAGATGTCCTACAAGCGGGCGTGGGATCTGGTCGACGAGATCAACCGGATTTGCGGGCAGGCGGCCGTTGCGCGGCAGACCGGCGGCAAGCATGGTGGCGGTGCGGCACTTACGCCGTTCGGCGCATCGCTGGTCGCGCGCTATCGCCGCATCGAGCGGGCCGCACTGGTCGCAGCCAGGAAAGATCTCGCCTCGCTGCGATCGGATATTGGGCGCCGGCGCAAGAGCGCTGACTGACAATTCCAGTTTTCAAACGCATCAGTGCGTTTGAAATGCCGTCCGCCCATCGTGATCGTTCGTGAACGCTTCGCCCAGTTCGTCCTGCTGCTGGCGCTGCAACGAGAAGCACACGCCAAATCCATCCGTCGTGCGCAATGTCACAATGCTGGTCTGCGGATCGGGCGATTGCTCGAAGGTCCATGATCCCAGCGGATAGGTGTAACGCAGGCTGTCGTCGCCGAACCGTTTGCGCAGGGCTTTCTCGATCAGCGTCGGCAAGGTCATGACCAGCGCACCGACCTGTTCCACCGGCAGCTTGACTGCAGCGCGTTTACCCGAACTGTCGACAAATCCCAGCGAGATCTCCCTGCCGTCCGGCGCGACTTCGCACGTCGTCAATGCCTGGCTGGTGATTTCCATGGCGGCTCCCGAATCGATATCGTCGTCAGCGACTGGCTGGATCGCGATATTTCTCAATGTTTGCGATCGCTCCGGATCTTTATCGGACAGCAATAAAACGTCCACCCGGTTTCTGTCGCTTTATAGCTAATCCAGAATGCCGGACGGCCCGATCATGCGATATTGCTACGGGATCGTCATATATGCAAGGATATAACGTAATCGATCGGCCGTCGCAGCCGCCGTCGCGGAACATAAAGATTGCCGACGATAAACGAGGGAGCGTAAAGCCAATGAGCGATTACAATTTGCTGATTGATGGAAAGATGGTGCCCGGCGATCTCGAAATGCCGGTGCTCAATCCTGCGACCGAGGAAGTGGTTGCGCAATGTCCGCGCGCCACGAAGGGTCAGCTTGACAAGGCAGTGGCGGCCGCGAAAGCAGCGTTTCCCGCGTGGGCGGCAACGCCGATCGAGGAACGACGCAAATACATCGTCAAGATGGCCGACGTCATCGAAGCCAATGCCGGCGAGTTGGCGCGCATCCTGACCAGCGAACAAGGCAAGCCGTTGGCTGACGCCACCGGCGAAGTGATGGGAATGGCGGGCTTCTTCCGCTATCTCGGCTCGCTCGATCTCAAGATGAAGGTGATCGAGGAAAGCGATGGGCGCCGCGTCGAAGCGTTCCGCCGGCCGCTCGGCGTCGTCGGCGCGATCATTCCGTGGAATTATCCGCTGCTGATCTTGGGCTTCAAGCTGCCGCCCGCGCTGCTCGCCGGCAACACGCTGGTCGTCAAGCCTGCACCGACCACGCCGCTGTCGACGTTGAAATTCGCGGAGCTCGTGTCCGGTATCCTGCCGAAGGGTGTGCTCAACGTCATCGCCGACGCCAACGATCTCGGCGGCGAGATGACAAAGCATCCCGACATCCGCAAGATTTCGTTCACCGGCTCGACGGCGACTGGCCAGAAGGTGATGGCAAGCGCCGCCGAAACGCTGAAGCGCATCACGCTCGAACTCGGCGGCAACGATGCGGGCATCGTGCTCGATGACGTTGATCCGAAGAAAGTTGCGCCCGGCATTTTCGAAGGCGCGTTCCAGAACAGCGGTCAGGTCTGCCTTGCCATCAAGCGACTCTATGTCCACGAGTCGGTCTATGACGAAATCTGCGAGGAGCTCGTCAACATCGCCAAGAACACGGTGGTGGACGACGGCGCCAAACAGGGCACCAAGCTCGGACCGCTGCAGAACAAGATGCAGTACGAGAAGGTGAAGGGATTCCTCGAAGACGCGCACAAGAACGGCAAGATCGTTGCCGGCGGCAAGGCGATGGACCGGCCGGGTTATTTCATCGAACCGACCATCGTGCGCGACATCCAGGAAGGCTCGCGGCTGGTCGACGAGGAGCAGTTCGGGCCGGTGTTGCCGTTGATCAAGTATTCTGATTCCGAAGATGTGATCCGCCGCGCCAACGGCACCAATTACGGCCTCGGCGCATCGGTATGGTCGTCGGACCTCGATCGTGCGCATAAGGTCGCGGAGCGCATCGAGGCAGGCACGGTGTGGATCAACAAGCATCTCGACATGGCGCCGCACATTCCGTTCGGCGGTGCCAAGCAATCCGGCATCGGCGTAGAATTCGCCGAGGAAGGGCTTGCGGAGTTCACGCAGCTGCAGATCATCAACGCGGCGCGTTGAGGATAGAGGTTGACCCGGCCGGATCGCTTTTTTAGCGTCCGGCCGGATAACTATTTGACGGTTGCTGCCGATGGCACGACGTTTCGATGTTTGATGCACAATGCGATCTCGCTGCACTGGTATATGAGGCCGGCCAGGATCCCGACCGGTTACTGCTGGCGTTCGCCGCCGATTTACAGAGGCAGGGGTTGCGGCCCGTAGGATTGGTCCAGCGCGGTCATCATGATGCCGGCGCTGCGGCACTCCCGGCGCTGCTGCTGCATACCGGCGAGGAATTCGACCTGTTCCAGGATGCCGCCGCCTATACCGCGGGCCGACGGCTCGATGTCGAAAAACTGGCGCAGGCGCGTGCACACATGACGACTGCCGTCAGCGAGGGCGCGGACCTTCTGATCGTCAATCGCTTCGGACGTCAGGAACTCGAAGGCCGCGGGCTGGCACATCTGATCGAACATGCATTGGCTGCGGATGTGCCGGTCGTGGTTCCGGTGCCGGCGTTCCGGTTCGATGACTGGATCAAATACGTGGAAGGCATGTGCGTGAAGCTCGCATGCGAGCGCGCGGCGCTCGATGCTTGGTGGGCGCGCGTAATCGATCGCGATGGGCGCACACCGCCGCCGGTTCAGCGCAACGTCTGCGAAGCGCTTAAGTAGTTTTGCCGATCACGTGTGCGGATCTGCGCGTCGATCGCATTACATTACAGATTCGTCATGTTGATGCGCAGCGCCGCGCGAATTCTGCGTAATTATTGCGCAGAACATGCGCAATTGATCGTCACGAACCATTCAAGTCACGCGCAGGAACACTTTCCAATTTGTTGCGAAAGCTGATCGCGACGACTCACAATCGTGTGAGTCGCGAAAGTTGCTTTGACTTCAACATCATAACTGCCTGTGGCATTGCGCCGCCGCAAATTGTATTGCGCTGCGGTCTCGCTGAGTTACTTTTACGAAATCATGTGAAGTCAGACTTCGAGTTTGGATGCACTGCGCGGCCGTGTCCGCGCAGCGAATTTGATGCATGTCCGGTAACGATTGAAAGCGAGACAATGGAACTGACAAGACGATCGGGTGTGCGGGTTGGCGTAGGGTTGGCATTCCTCGTTTCGATCAGTCCCATGTTGACGGCCTGCGATGAACCGGCGTCCGCGGTTGCGGCTCAGCCCGTTGCCGTGCCGGATGTCAGCTTCGTCACCGTCAAGGCGCAGCCGTTCGCGATCATGCGCGAACTACCCGGCCGTATCGCGCCGACGCGCATCGCCGACGTGCGGCCGCAAGTCTCGGGCATCATCGTCGAACGCATGTTCCATCAGGGCAGCGACGTGAAGGCAGGCGATCCGCTCTATAAGATCGATCCGAAGCCGTTCGAGGTCGATCTGATGGCGCAGGAAGCAGCGCTGGCGAAGGCCAAGGCGGTGCTCGATCAGGCGACGAGTCACGCCAAGCGCATCGCGACGCTGACCCATCAGAACGTGTCCTCGGAAGCGCAGAACGAGACCGCCATCGCCACGAAGCGCCAGGCCGAGGCGGATGTCGCCGCGCGGACGGCGGACGTCGCACGTGCGCGCCTCAATCTCGGTTACGCGACCATCCGCGCGCCGATCAACGGCCGCATCGGTGCGGCGCTGGTCAGCGAGGGCGCGCTGGTCGTTCCCAACGAGACCACCAACCTCGCCTCGATCCAGCAGCTCGATCCGATCTATGCCGACTTCACTCAGTCGGTGAGCGATCTCAACAAGCTGCGGCGCGCGTTCGTGCTCGGCGATCTCGAACAGGTCGCGCCGAACGCCGCCAAGGTGCGGCTGATCGTCGATGACGGCGTGTATTCGCTTCCGGGCAAGCTGCTGTTCTCCGAAGCCAAGGTCAATGCCGATACCGGACAGGTGACGCTGCGCGGTGAGTTCCCCAATCCGAACGGCGAACTGCTGCCGGGCATGTATGTCCGCGTGCTGATTGAGCAGGGCGTCGATACCGATGCGATCGCGGTGCCGCAGCAGGCGGTCCAGCGCAGCAGGGACGGCGGCAGCGAGGTCTTCGTCATCAAGCCGGATAATCGCGTCGCGGTGCAGGCGGTGCGTACCGGCGCCGTTCAGGGTGGCAAGTGGCTGATCAACGACGGCCTCAAACCGGGCGATCGCGTCGTGGTCGAGGGCTTCCAGAAATTCGCCGCCGGCGACAAGGTGAAGCCGCAGCCGCTGGAGGATATCGCCACCGGGTCGATCGAGTCGGATGCGAAGGTCACGAAGACGTCGCTGAGCGACTGACCGCATGCCCGCATTTTTTATCGATAGGCCGATCTTCGCCTGGGTTGTCGCGCTGTTCATCTGTCTGGTCGGCGCGATTTCCATTCCGCTGCTCGCGGTCGCGCAGTATCCGATCATCGCGCCGCCCTCGATCTCGATTTCGACCAGCTATCCGGGTGCGTCGCCGGAAAACCTCTATAACAGCGTCACCCGGCTGATCGAGGAAGAGCTCAACGGCGCCAACGGCATCTTGAACTTCGAGTCCACCAGCGACTCGCTGGGACAGGTCGAAATCACCGCATTCTTCGTTCCCGGCACCGACGTATCGATGGCGTCGGTAGACGTGCAGAACCGCATCAAGCGCATCGAGGCGCGGTTGCCGCGCGCGGTGCTGCAGCAGGGCATTCTGGTCGAGGAAGCCTCCAGCGCGGTGCTGCAGATCATCACGCTCACTTCTACCGACGGCAGCATGGATGAAGTCGCACTCGGCGACTTCATGGTGCGTAACGTGCTTGGCGAAGTCCGCCGCATTCCCGGTGTCGGCCGCGCGACATTGTATTCGACCGAACAGTCGCTGCGCATCTGGATCGATCCGGAAAAGCTGGTCGGCTTCAACCTCACCGCCGACGACGTCACCAAGGCGATCAACGCCCAGAATGCGCAGGTCGCGTCCGGCAGCGTCGGCGCCGAGCCGAGCCGCAAGGGCCAGAAGGTTTCCTCGCTGGTGCTGGTGAAGGGCCAACTCGGTACACCCGAGGAATTCGGCTCCATCGTGCTGCGCGCCAATCCGGACGGATCGACGGTGCGGCTGCGCGACGTCGCCCGCATCGAAATCGGCGGCATGGGCTATCAGTTCACCACGCGCCTGAACGGTAAGCCGACGGCGGGTCTCTCGGTGCTGATGTCGCCGACCGGCAATGCGCTTGCGACCGCGAGCGCGGTCGAAGCCAAGATGAAGGAACTGTCGAAGTTCTTCCCGGCGAATATCAAATACGAGATTCCCTACAACATCACGCCTGTGGTGGAAGCATCGATCGAGAAGGTGGTGCACACGCTGATCGAGGCGGTGGTGCTGGTGTTCCTCGTGATGTTCCTGTTCCTGCAGAACTTCCGCTACACCATCATTCCCACCATCGTGGTGCCGGTAGCGCTGCTCGGCACCTGCGCGACGCTGCTGCTGGCGGGCTATTCCATCAACATGCTGACGATGTTCGGCATGGTGCTGGCGATTGGCATTCTGGTCGACGACGCCATCGTCGTGGTCGAGAACGTCGAGCGCATCATGGCGGAGGAGGGCCTGTCGCCGAAGGAAGCGACCCGCAAGGCGATGTCGCAGATCACCGGCGCCATCGTCGGCATCACCACGGTGCTGGCCGCGGTATTCGTGCCGATGGCGTTCTTCCCGGGCTCGGTCGGTATCATCTATCGGCAGTTCTCGGTGACCATGGTGGCCGCGATCGGCTTCTCCGCGCTGATGGCGCTGTCGCTGACGCCGGCGCTGTGCGCCACCATGCTGAAACCGGTCAAGGCCGGCCACGGTCATGCGAAGCGCGGCGTGTTCGGCTGGTTCAATCGCGGCCTCGACAGCACCCGCGAGCGCTACACCCGCACCGTCGGCTGGTCGCTGAAGCGTACCGGCCGGCTGATGGTGATCTACGCGATTCTCGTCGCCGGTCTGGCCTGGGCGTTCGTCCGGATGCCGGCGGGCTTCCTGCCGATCGACGATCAGGGCTTCATCACCACCGACGTGCAGACCCCGGCGGACTCGTCGTTCGCGCGCACCGAGGCCGCAGTGAAGAGCGTCGAAGCCTATCTCGCCAAACGCGAGGGCATTCAGGACGTCACCTTCCTCACCGGCTTCAGCTTCCTCGGCCAGGGCATGAATACCGCGCAAGCCTTCATCACGCTGAAGGACTGGTCGGAACGCGGAAGTAAGGATTCCGCGGAAGCCATCGTCGACGACATCAACAAGCATATGGAAGGCCTTCGCGACGCCAAGATCTCGGCATTGGAGCCGCCGCCGATCGACAACCTTGGCAATTCGTCCGGCTTCAGCTTTCGCCTGCAGGATCGCGGCCAGAAGGGCTATGAGGCCTTGCGCGACGCCGCCAACAAGCTGGTGAGTGTCGCCAACGCCAGCCCGGTGCTGCAGAAGGTCTATGTCGAGGGACTTCCCGAGGCGCCTATCGTCAATCTCAACATCGATCGTGAGAAGGCCAGCGCCTTCGGCATCACCTTCGAGGACATCAACAACACCATCTCGACCAATCTCGGCTCGAACTACATCAACGACTTTCCCAATCGCGGACGCATGCAGCGCGTCATCGTGCAGGCGGACTCGGCCGACCGCATGAACGCTGACGACATCCTCAACTACAACGTCAAGAACAGCCGCGGGCAGGTGGTGCCGCTGTCGTCCTTCGCGACCATCGAATGGGCGAGGGGGCCGACCCAGATCGTGGGCTTCAACTACTATCCGGCGGTGCGCATCAGCGGCGAAGCGCGGCCGGGCTTTACCTCGGGCGACGCCATCGCCGAGATGGAGCGGCTGTCGGGACAACTGCCGCGCGGCTTCGGTTACGAGTGGACCGGTCAGTCGCTGCAGGAAAAACTCTCCGGCTCGCAAGCGCCGTTCCTGCTGGCATTGTCGGCGCTGGTGGTGTTCCTCTGTCTCGCCGCGCTCTACGAGAGCTGGACCATTCCGCTCGCCGTGCTGCTGACGATACCGCTCGGCATTTTCGGTGCGGTGCTGGCCTCGACCATGCGCGGGATGCCCAACGGCGTCTATTTCACCGTAGGTCTCATCACCATCATCGGACTGGCGGCAAAGGACGCCATCCTCATCATCGAGTTCGCGAAGGATCTGCGCGCGCAGGGCCGTCCGCTCGTATCGGCGACCTTGGAAGCATGTCAGTTGCGCTTCCGTCCGATCATCATGACCGGTCTCGCCTTCGTCTGCGGTGTGCTGCCGATGGTGGTAGCGAGTGGCGCCGGCGCAAAGAGCCAGCAGGCGCTCGGCACCGGCGTGATGGGCGGCATGATCGCCGTCGTGGTCCTCGCGCTCCTGATGGTGCCGGTGTTCTTCGTGTTCGTGCAGCGGCTGTTCTCGCGCAAGGTGCGCGAGGAGGAGCGTGCGGAGACCGCATCCTCACCGGACGTATACGGCCCACCGGCGCCGGTGCAAGGTTCGGTCGCCGCCGGCTGAACGGCGGCGATCGCGTCATGGCCGCGACGCACGCGTGTTTCCCGCGGTTTCGTCGAACCGCCGCTGACATGCGGCTGTAACAAACCTGTCCCTATAGTCCGCCGACAGTCAGGCTCCGAGAACGGGCCGCGATGTGGCATGTGCTGTCTGGGGTTAGGGCGTGCAAACCGGGTTTAAATCGTCAGACGCGGCGTGGGATGAAGCGGGCGCGCCGATTCCGGGCCTGATCTGGGCGTTTCGTATCCACGAAGATGGACGATCCGAGCCGCTGGATGTCGATCAATCGATCTCCTTGCGCGGCGACGGGCTTCTGTGGTTGCACTTCAATCTCGCGGATGTGCGGGCCCGGCACTGGCTCGGCGCGATCGATCTGGGGTTGCCGGCGATCGCCAAAACGCTGTTCCTGTCGAACGACAACTTTCAGCAGATACATAATACCGACGATAGCGTCTATGGCGTCATCGTCGATCTGGTGCGGGCGATCGACAGGCCGACCGAAGAAATCGGATTTCTGCGGTTCCTGATGACCGAACGGCTGCTCGTGAGCGGACGCGTTCACGCATTGTGTTCGGTCGATGCAACGCGTCGGGTGCTGGAGGGCGGCCAGCGCGTCAGCAGCGCAGCGGAACTGCTCGAAACCATCGTTGAATATGTCGCGGACAGCATGGAGCGCATCGCCGACAGGGTCGAGGAGAAGCTCGACGCTTTCGAAGAGCGCGTGCTTTCCGACGATAGCGAGGATCTGCGCAAAGAACTGGGCCGGGTGCGACGCACCTGCGTCCGGTTGCATCGGCAGCTCTCCGGCTTGCGATT
The DNA here is from genome assembly GCA_024508855.1 of Xanthobacteraceae bacterium. Taxonomy (GTDB): domain Bacteria; phylum Pseudomonadota; class Alphaproteobacteria; order Rhizobiales; family Xanthobacteraceae; genus 62-47. The sequence continues at coordinate 57,869 of JANINJ010000075.1, read as the reverse complement.
CACACTGCACCGCCTCGAACAGCAGGACAACGAGACGCTCAAGCCGGCGCTTCGGCTGCGCGCCGGAAAGCTGGCGCAACGCCTCGATGCGCTCGATCATGCGATCGTCGAGATGCGCGGACGCAGCCGCCTGCTTCAGGAAGAACTACAGCTCAAGATGGAGGAGCAGAGCAACAAGAGCCTGCGCTTGCTCTCGATCCTGACCGCGCTGCTGCTGCCTCCGACGCTGGTCACCGGCATCTTCGGCATGAACACCAAAGGGCTGCCGCTGACCGACGTCGACGCGGGCTTCCTGTGGGCGTCGGGACTGATCGTCGTTTCATCCGCGCTGGCCTACTTCATCATGAAGCGTCTCGGAATCGTCAGATAGTTCGGGGCCATCGTGCATTATCGACCGATCGACCTGCTGCACGTTGCCGTGACATTCGGCGCCATCCTGCTCTGCGCACTCACGTGCTCCCCGGAAATTGCGCTGGCGGACGGTGGCGAGAAGGCCAATGCGGCGTCCCTCAAGAATGTCCGCGAAACGTTGGCCGATTGGGGCGTGACCTTCTCGCTCACCTATATCGCCGAAACCTTCGGCAATCCGTCCGGCGGCATCCGGCGCGGTACGATCTTCACCGGTCGTCTCGATGCCGGCGTCGATGTGGACCTTGAGAAGGTGGTCGGATGGACCGGAGCGAAATTCCACGCCAACATGTATCAGATCAATGGTCAGGGACTGTCGCGCGATTATATCGGCAACCTGATGCTGGTCAGCGGCGTCGAGGCGCTTCCGTCGACGCGCCTGTATGAGCTCTGGATCGAGCAATCGCTGTTCGACGGACGGCTTCTGGTGAAATTCGGACAGCAGGCCTCCGACGTCGAATTCATCGACAGCAAATACGACGACATCTTCACCAACTCGGCACTCGGCTGGCCGGGCATTACCGGCATCAATCTGCTGGCTGGCGGTCCGTCGCCGCCGTTGGCGGTGCCGGGCGTACGCGTAAAGGCGCAGATCACCGACAACATCACGGCCTATGCCGCGATCTTCGATGGCGATGCGGCGCCGCCGGACAGTCCGCTCGATCCGCAACTGGCGAATCCGAACGGCGTGTTGTTCCGCGTCAACGATCCGCCGTGGATCATCGGCCAGCTCAAGTATGGCTTCAATATCGGCGCCGATAACTTGCCCGGCACCATTACCGGCGGCGCGTGGAAGCACCTGGGCGAATTCAACGACCAGCGATTTGCCGCCGGCGGCGGCTTGCTGGCTGACTCGAGCGGGAGCGGAGTGCCGCAGCAGCTACGCGGCAATCAGGGCGTCTTCGGTGTTTTCGAACAGATGCTGATGCGGGCGGCGCCGGGCTCGGACAAGGGTCTCGGATTTTTCATCCGTTCTTCGGTCAGTCCGTCGGACCGCAACCTGATCAGTTTCTATCTGGATGGCGGTCTGCAATTGACCGGATTCAGCGAGACGCGGCCGAACGACAAGATCGGGTTGGCCATGACCTATGCAAGAATTTCCAGCGCCGCGCAGCAGGCCGATCGCGACGTCTTCGCCTTGACCGGAATTGCGATTCCGGTGCGGGACTATGAAGCGGTGTTCGAGGCGACCTATCTGGCCGAGCTGCGCTCCAACTGGACGATCCAGCCGGTCTTCCAGTACGTGTTCCATCCCGGCGGCGGCGTGGTCGATCCGCGCGATCCGACCCAGACCCATCGGATCAAGGATGCTGTCGTGTTCGGATTGCGCACGACGATAACCTACTAGTGCGGTTGCTGATTATTTCTTCAGGGGTCGCAGCAGCTTCGTCAGTTCGCTGTGGATGATCTCGTTGCCGCACACCACGTCGCCGGTGACGAGCGGATCGCCGGGGGTCTGGATGTCGCTGACAACACCGCCGGCCTCGCGGATCATGATGATGCCCGCGGCCATATCCCACGGCTTGAGGTTACGTTCCCAGTAGCCGTCGAGGCGTCCGGCCGCGACATAGGCGAGATCGAGCGATGCGGCGCCGAAGCGGCGCAGACCGGCGACGCGCGGCTGCAGCGCGGCCATTTCGCGCCGCGACAGTTCGTGATCGCCCCGGCCGATATGCGGCAGTCCGCAGGCCACCACGCAATCGTGCAGTTCCTTGCGGCCGGCGACGCGCAGTCGCTGCTCGTTGAGGAACGCGCCCTTGCCGCGCTCGGCGATGTAGAGTTCGTCGGTGCCGGGATTGTAGATCACCCCGGCGATGATGACGCCTTCGCGCTGCAGGCCGATCGAGATCGCGAACTGCGGAATGCCGTGCAGGAAATTGGTCGTGCCGTCGAGCGGATCGACGATCCAGGTATGGGTTTTGTCCGCACCCTCGCGGGTGCCGCCTTCCTCACCGATGAATCCGTAGCCGGGTCGCGCCTTGCTCAGGTCGGTATAGAGCATTTCCTCCGCGCGTCGGTCGGCGGCGCTGACGAAGTTGGCCGGGCCCTTCAGCGACACCTGAAGGTTCTCGATCTCGCCGAGGTCGCGGCTGAGGCTTCGCCCGGCGCGGCGGGCGGCTTTGACCATGACGTTGATGAGCGCGGAATGAAGCATGTGTTCAACTCGAAAGCGGGCGAAGGGGCGGGATCAAGGGCAGGGCCTCAAGGGGCAGGAGCTTTGGGGGATTGGGTGCCCTTTGGGGTTGCCGACGTCAAGGGCTCGTTGACCGTGGTGCCGAGCCATTTGGCGGCGGCCGCCTCGACTTTGGCGTGATCCTCCGGGCTGAGATGGGCCAGCGCCTCGTCGAGCATCAGATCGCCCTTGCCGGAGGTCTTGGCCACCATGTGCCATTTCAGGCCATTGATCTTGTCCATCGCCACGCCGTCGCCGAGCACCAGCACCCGTGCCAACCGGTTCTGCGCGATCGGGTTGCCCTGCCGGGCAGCCTTGCGCAGCAACGAGACCGCCGCGGTCTGGTTCTTGGTGGTGCCGGTGCCGTTGAACAATGCGATGGCGTATTCGACTTCGGCCGGGACGTTACCGCCGACCGATGCCGCCTGCAGCAGGCGCACCGATTTGTCGATGTCCTTCTCGACGCCGGTGCCCTCCTTGTAGAAGGTCGCCAGCGCGTATTGCGCATCAGGGCTGCCCGCATCCGCCGCGGTGCGCAGCAGTTCGGCGGCGCGCGTCAGATTTTGCGGCAGTGTTTGCCCGTCGAGATAGAACATCGCCAGATTATAGGCGGCCTTCGGTTCGCCGAGCTTGGCGGATGACGCCAGCAGCTTCACGCCCGCTTCGCGATCCGGTGAACTGCCGCGACCGTCGATGCGCAGCATGGCGAGCGAGAACATCGCCTCGCGATCGCCGAGATCGGCGGCGCGCTTATACCACTCGATCGCCTTGGCGTAGTCGCGCTTGGTGCCTTGCCCGTTGGAATAGAGCTCGCCGAGCATGGTCATGGCGTTGGTATCGTTCTTCTGCTGCGCGCGCGCCATCGCGAGCTGAAACGCGGTGCGATAGAAGCCGCGCTGATACGCGCCGTACACCATATCGACGTTGGCGCCTTCGTTGAGCGCGGCGGAGATTTCTTCCGCCGTGGCATCGGTCGGCGCGGGAAGGCCGGGCGATTGCTGCTTGACGAGCGGTGTTGCAGGCGTCGTCGGTGGTGCGGTGACCGCTTCGGCAGGTTTCTTGATTTCCGCAGGCTTCTTCGGCGCTTCCTTGGGTGTCTCTTTGGGCTTCTTCGCCTCGGCGGGGCGCCGCACGGGTGTGTGTTTTCTCGGTTTCGGCGGCGTGGGCTTGCTCGCGGCGGGAGGGATCGCCGCGGGCGGCACCAGCGAGATTTGCGCGGATGCGCCGGCGCTGAGCATCACGCAACAGGTCAGGCTCGTGAAGATGCGGAGGAAGGTCATCCCCGCATCAACCTTGCGTTGCCTTGATATGTCCCGAGGTTGTCGCATAACCCTGCCTGATCGCATCGCCCGCTGCCGCGAGCGCAGCGGCCGGGCCTGCTTGATCGGCCCAAATGAAATCGCCGACAAGGACAAAATCTGCACCGGCTGCCGCGAATTCGCCTGCTTCGTCTTTCGTTGCGGCGTAGCCGACGCAGGGCGGTTCGAACAATTCGGCCCACCATTGCAGGCGTTCGCTGACGGCCTCGGCCGACGGCCGTTGGCCATGGGCATCAGGCTCGCCGAACAGCACATAGTCCGCGCCGCCTTCGCCTGCGATCATCGCGTCGTGTCGGGTGAACAATCCGCCGACACCTGCAATGCGATCCGGCTTCAGGCTCGGCAGCGCCTCCTGCAGGGCGTCCAGTCCCGAAAGATGTGCGCCATCGGCGCCGCCGCGTGCGACGAGATCGACATGACCATCAAGCAAGAGTGCCGCGCCGCCGCTCTGGATCACCGGCGCCAGCGCCTTGATCCGCGCCAGCATGCTGCGCGGATCGGATTCCGCCACGCGCATCAGCACCGCCGCAACGTCGGCCGCCGCCAGCATTGCAGGCAGGCTCGCCAGCAATGACGACGGATCGTCCACGACCGGCGTCGCGAGATACAATCGCGGCACCGGGCGGGGAGGAGCAGGTTTTGCGGACATCTACGGCCTAGGGATGACGACTGAACGGGACCGCCGTTCGCGGCAACCACATATTCTTGCTGCCGTCATTGCGAGGAGCGGAGCGCCGGAGCAATCGATAGCGACTCTGGATTGCTTCGGCCTGCTCGCAATGCCGGGAAGGCGCGGATCAAGTTCGATCCGGCCGGCGTCACGCCGCCTTCTTCTTTTCGAGATCGGCCTTCCATTCGCCCTTGCTGGCAAGGCCGTTCATGTGGGCACGATGGTTGAACGCCTGCTGGCCGGCAGCGACATTGTCGGCCTTGCCCGACCATGCCTTCTGCGGTGCGGCCTGCAGCGCGCGGCCGTAGGAGAAGGTCAGTTTCCACGGCAGGTTGCCGATGCGGTTCATGGCGTCGAGATGCGCGGTCGCTTCCTCGTCGCTCTGGCCGCCTGAGAGGAACGCGATGCCGGGGACGGCCGCGGGCACGCAGGCCTTCAGCAGCCGCACGGTCTTCTCGGCGACTTCCTCGACGCCGGCGCGATGCTTCGCCTTCTTGCCGGAGATCGCCATGTTCGGCTTGAGGATCATGCCTTCCAGTTCGACGCGCTGCACGCGCAGTTCCTGGAACGTCTTGTTCAACACGCGCTGGGTCACGTCATAGCAGCGGTCGATATCGTGATCGCCGTCCATCAGCACTTCCGGCTCGACGATCGGCACGATCTGCGCGGCCTGGCACAACGCGGCGTAGCGCGCCAGCGCGTGGGCATTGACGCTGATCGCGGTCATGCTCGGGATGCCGTTGCCGATATCGATCACCGCGCGCCATTTCGCGAAGCGCGCGCCCTGGTCGTAGTATTTCTTCAGCCGCTCGGCGAGCCGATCGAGACCGACGGTGACGAGTTCGCCCGGGCAGCCCGGCAGCGGCTGCGTGCCTTCGTCGACCTTGATGCCGGGAATAGCGCCGGCCTGCTCGATCAGCTTGACCAGCGGCGTGCCGTCCTTGGCCTTCTGCCAGATCGTCTCGTCATAGAGGATGACGCCGGAGATGTATTTCGTCATCGCTTCTTTCGAACGAAACATCATCTCGCGGTAATCGCGGCGGCTGTCCTCGGTCGACTCCACGTTGATGGCGTCGAAGCGCTTCTTGATGGTGCCCGAGGATTCGTCGGCGGCGAGAATGCCTTTGCCGGGCGCAACCATGGCCTGTGCCACTTTGTTGAGTTCAGCGAGGTTCATCGTTGTCTCCTGCGTGCGTCTGATTGCGAAATGAAAATGTCGAATTCGAGGATAATGGCGGCGGGAAAACCCGGTTCCGAAGCAATGAAAGGCAAGTTTCGGTCTTTTTACTGCGCCGTTCGTGGCGAGGGTAGGGCGCGCGTCATTTTGCCCGCAATACTTCGACGCCAGGCAGCGGCTTGCCTTCCATCCATTCGAGGAACGCGCCGCCCGCGGTCGAGACGTAGGTGAAATCCTGTGCGACGCCAGCGTGATTGAGCGCCGCCACGGTGTCGCCACCGCCGGCGACCGACACCAGCTTGCCGAGCTTGGTGCGTTGCGCGGCATATTTCGCCGCAACCACCGTGCCACGATCGAACGGCGTCAATTCGAATGCGCCGACGGGGCCATTCCAGACCAGCGTCGCGGCATCGTCGATGGCGGAGTGGATGCGCTCGATCGATTGCGGGCCGACGTCGAGGATCATGCCGTCGGCCGGAATGGCATCGAGGCCATAGGCATGGGATGGCGCATTGGCCTCGAAGTGAAATGCGACCACCGCATCCACTGGAAGGATGATGGCGCAGTTGGCGCTCTCGGCCTTCTCGAGGATACGCAGCGCGGTCGCGGCGAGATCCTTCTCGGCCAGCGATTTGCCGACATTGATGCCCTGCGCGTGCAGGAAGGTGTTGGCCATGCCGCCGCCGATCACCAGTGCGTCGACCTTGTTCACGAGATTTTCGAGTAGGTCGATCTTGGTCGACACCTTGGCGCCGCCGATGATCGCGATCACCGGTTTGGTGGGCGCGTCGAGCGCCTTGTTCAGGGCGACGAGCTCGGCCTGCATGGTGCGGCCTGCATAGGCCGGCAGCTTGTGGCCGAGGCCTTCGGTCGAGGCGTGGGCGCGATGCGCAGCTGAGAATGCGTCGTTGACCCAGATGTCGCCGAGCTTGGCGAGCGCTGCGACGAACGCGGGATCGTTCTTTTCCTCTTCCTTGTGGAAGCGGGTGTTTTCCAGGCAGAGAACTTCGCCGTCCTTCATCGCCGCGACGGCCTTCTCGGCGACGTCGCCGATGCAGTCGTCGGCAAAGCCGACCGCTTTCTTGACGACCTTCGCCAGTTCGGCCGCGACCGGCTTCAGCGAGTCCTTGGCATCGCGGCCCTTGGGCCGGCCGAAATGCGCCAGCAGGATGACTTTGCCGCCCTTGTCCGCGATCTCCGTGATGGTCGGCGCGATACGATCGAGCCGCGTGGTGTCGGTGACACGGCCGTTCTCCATCGGCACGTTGAGGTCGACGCGCACTAGTACGCGTTTGCCTTTGACATCGACGTCATCGAGGGTGCGGAAGGATTTGGTCATGGCAGCGTGTCCCGGACGCGGTGCAGCGTGTAACGGTGCACCGCAGAGCCGGGACCGTCACGATATGGAATGGTCCCGGATCTGCATCGCACAATTCGTGCCGCGATGCGCCCGGGACACGTTATCGTCGTCTTCAGATCAGCTTGCCCATCGCAACGGCGGTGTCGGCCATGCGGTTGGAGAAGCCCCATTCGTTGTCGTACCACGACAGAACGCGCACCAGCGTTCCGTTCATCACCTTGGTCTGGTCGATGTGGAACGTCGAGGAGTGCGGATCGTGGTTGAAGTCGATCGAGACGTTCGGCGCGTCGGTAGTGCCGAGGATGCCCTTCAGCTCCTGGGCCGCGGCGCGCTTCATCGCTTCGTTGACGTCCTTGGCGGTGGTTTCCTTCTTGGCGACGATCTTGAGGTCGATCACCGAGACGTTCGGCGTCGGCACGCGGATCGCAACGCCGTCGAGCTTGCCCTTCAGTTCGGGCAGCACGAGGCCGATCGCCTTGGCGGCACCGGTCGAGGTCGGGATCATCGACATCGCCGCCGCGCGGCCGCGATAGAGATCCTTGTGCATGGTGTCGAGGGTGGGCTGGTCGCCGGTATAGGCGTGGATCGTGGTCATGAAGCCGGTCTCGATTCCGACCAGATCGTTGATGACCTTCGCCACCGGCGCGAGGCAGTTGGTGGTGCAGGAGCCGTTCGAGACGACGACGTGATCCTTGGTCAGCTTGTCGTGGTTGACGCCGTAGACCACGGTCATATCGGCGCCATCGGCCGGGGCCGAGACCAGCACGCGCTTGGCGCCTGCGGTGAGGTGGGCGGAGGCCTTGTCCTTGGCGGTGAAGATGCCGGTGCATTCCATCGCGATGTCGACGCCGAGATCCTTCCACGGCAGCTTCGACGGATCGCGCTCGGCGGTGACCTTGATCTTGTTCTTACCGATGACGATGCTGTCGCCCTCGACCTTCACCTCGTGCGGGAAGCGACCGTGGACCGAGTCGAAGCGGAGCAGGTGGGCGTTGGTCTCGACCGGTCCGAGGTCGTTGATGGCAACGACTTCGATATCCTTGCGGCCTGACTCGTAGATGGCCCGCAGGATGTTGCGGCCGATGCGGCCAAACCCGTTAATCGCGACCCGGACTGCCATTCAAAATCTCCTTCCGAAAGTTCAATAAGTCGATGTTCTGGGCGGTTTATTGCCCTGATTGCGCCCTCGTTGCAATGCGTCAAATGGCGATTGTTCCGATAGCGTTACCTGGCGCCGCTGCTTGCCTTGCTACTTGCGGTTTACTTGCCCTGCAGCCCCTTGGTTGCGGCCTCGACCACGGCTTCGGCGGTGATGCCGAAATGCTTGTAGAGGTCCTTGGCGGGGGCGCTGTGGCCGAAGCTGTGCATGCCGACGAAGGCACCGTCCGGCCCGATCACCCCATCCCAGCCGAACCGCACCTGCGCTTCCACCGCGACCTTGACCGGGGCGTTGCCGATGATGGCGTGGCGCTTGTCCGCGGGCTGCTCCAGCAGCAATTCGAGCGAGGGTACCGACACCACGCGCGCCGCGATGCCGCGCTCGGCGAGCTGCTTCTGCGCGGCGACGGCGATCTCGACTTCCGAGCCGGAGGCGAAGATCGACACCTTGGCCTCGCCGTTGGCGGGCACCAGTTCGTAGCCGCCCTGGGCGCAGCGGTTGTCGTTGCCGGCGGCGGTGCGCACCGGGGTCAGGTTTTGCCGCGACAGCGCCAGCACCGTCGGACCCTTGGTACGCTCCAGCGCGACCTGCCAGCATTCGGCGGTCTCCACTGCGTCCGCCGGGCGGAATACCCGCATGTTCGGCATCGCCCGCAGCGCCGCGATGTGCTCGACCGGCTGATGGGTCGGACCGTCTTCGCCGAGGCCGATGGAATCGTGGGTCATGATGTAGATGACCGGAATATGCGCCAGCGCCGAGATGCGCATCGCAGGCCGTGCATAGTCGGTGAAGCACAGGAAGGTGCCGCCCGCGGGGCGGAAGCCGCCATGCAGCGCGATGCCGTTCATCGCCGCCGCCATGCCCATTTCACGGATGCCGTAGTGGATGTAGCGGCCGTCGTACTGGCCCGGCTGGATTTCCTTCAGGCCCTTGGTGCGGGTGTTGTTGGAGGGCGTCAGGTCGGCGGAGCCGAGCAGCAGTTCGGGCACGGCCGGCACCAGCACGTCGAGCGCCAGTTCGCTGGCCTTGCGGGTCGCAACCGTCGGCGGATCGGCGACCAGCTTGTCCTTGAGGGTGACGATCACCTCGTCGAGGCTCTTCGGCGGCGTGCGGTCGACCACGCGGCGCTTGAACTCGGCACGCTCCGCTTCCGGCTTGGCTTCGAGCCGGGCACGCCATTCCTTGTTGATGCGCTTGCCGCGCTTGCCGACCTTGCGCCAGGCCTGCAGGACGTCGTCGGGAATTTCGAACGGGCCGTAATTCCAGTTCAGCGCCTTCTTGGTTTCGGCCAATTCCTCGGCACCGAGCGGTTCGCCGTGCGCCTTGGAGGTGCCTGCCTTGTGCGGCGAGCCGAAGCCGATGGTGGTCTTGCAGGCGATCAGCGACGGCTTGTCCGACTTCTGCGCCCTGCGGATGGCGGCTGCGATGGCCTGGGGATCGTGGCCGTCGATCTGCTTGGCGTTCCAGCCATGCGCCTTGAAGCGCGCCACCTGATCGACATTGTCGGTCAGGGTGATTGGTCCATCGATGGTGATGCCGTTGTCGTCGTAAAGGAAGATCAGCTTGTTCAGTTTGAGATGGCCGGCGAGCGCAATCGCCTCGTGGCTGACGCCTTCCATCAGATCGCCGTCCGAGCACAGCACGTAGGTATAGTGCTCGACCACGTCATCGCCGAATTCGGCGGCCAGCAGCCGCTCCGCGAGCGCGAAGCCCACCGATGTCGCCACGCCCTGGCCGAGCGGCCCGGTGGTGGTCTCGACGCCGGAGGTGATGAAGTTTTCCGGATGCCCCGGCGTCTTCGAGTTGAGCTGGCGGAAGTTCTTGATCTGGTCCAGCGTCATTTCCTTGTTGCCGGTCAGATAGAGCAACGCATAGAGCAGCATCGAGCCGTGGCCGGCCGAGAGGATGAAACGGTCGCGATCCGGCCAGTGCGGGTCAGCGGCATCGAACTTCAGGAATTTGCTGAACAGCACGGTAGCGACGTCGGCAGCGCCCATCGGCAGGCCGGGATGGCCGGATTTGGCCTTTTCCACAGCATCCATAGCGAGCGCGCGAATCGCGTTGGCCATTTGGGTGTGTTCAACGCGCGTCGTCATGGGTTCTGCCTGCAGTTGAAGGGTTTCGGGAACGGTCCACGGGGAGGGGAAGCCGCCATTTGCATGGATTTTTGGTGAGCAGAGGCTGATTAGCACCCCTCGCCCGGTGAGTCCAAGGGCGCAGGGACAACGCGCTGGGGCGGGATCGGTTTACGGTGCATAGCTGTCCAGCGGCGTTGCGCTGAGCTGGTTTGACACGTAAATTTCATGGCCTAAGCGCTTGCCGGGTCGCGGCTTTTACGGGCGAGCGCGGGACTTGTGGAAATTCGCAAAAACGCCATGAACAACCGGCCACACGCCAATTTGAGCAACGACGAGGCAGCCGCCAACGGATCGGCCGAAATCGAGCGTGCGACCCGCCGGCTGGTTGCCGCGCTCGATGCGCTGGAAAGCGCCGTGGAGCGCCGCCGCGATGCCGACCGCGACGAGGACGAGCTGGCGAACCGCATTCAGGCGCTGGGCGCGGATCGTTCGCGGCTTGCCGACGAACTCGACGGCACGCTGGTACGCTCGCGGAAGCTGGAGCGCGCCAATCGCGAGATCGCCGAGCGGCTCGATGCGGCGATCGGCAGCATTCGCGACGTGATCGATGCGGAGGATGCCTCATGAGCCACATCAGCGTCACCATCAACGGGCGACAGTACCGCATGGCCTGCGAGGAAGGGCAGGAGGTGCGCTTGCTGAAACTCGCGGAGAATTTCGAGGAGCGGATCGGAAGCCTGCGCGGCAAATTTGGCGAGATCGGCGATGCGCGGCTCACGGTGATGGCGGCGCTGACGGTGGCCGACGAATTGATGGACGCCGGCCAGCGCATTCATGCGCTGGAGGAAGAACTCGAAGCGCTGCGCGGCGTGCGCATCGCCGCCACCGAGCGAACCCGCGCAACGCAGACCGCCGTCGCCAACGCGCTTCACGCGGCGGCCGAGCGCATCGAGAAGACGACACAGGTGCTCAACCGCACCGTCGGCGGCGGCATCGCGATCGGGTGAAATCTCGTTCGTCTGAGTTGATAACGGCCTTTCCGCAAGTCGTCCCTGCGCAGGCAGGGACCCATACGCCGCAGCGGTCGCGAGGCGGAAAGCGCTCGTTGTTTTTCGTCGTTTCACCTTTGCGATAACAATAAAGGCCAGGGGTTATGGGTCCCTGCCTGCGCAGGGACGACTCGCGGAGGAGGTTCGATCCACGCCGCTCTGGCGTTCACGCGCGGCTGCCACTACATTGCCCCTGCGAAGCTGTGTCGCGCGTCAGGAGCCATATTATCCCCGGGGCCTTATCGATCCTTTAGGGAACTGTCCCTGGCCGGGTCCGTGGACCCGGACATATGGTGCCCACCTACTTTCGTAGGGAACTCCGGGATCGAGCGCTCCAACGGCCATCGCGGCTTCGCACTTTTCCCTTCGTGCCGTTCGGCCGTCATGCCCGCGCAGGCGGGCATCCAGTATTAATGTTGCGGGCTTGGACTGTACTGGATCATCCGCTTTCGCGGATGATGACGGTGGACTAAACAATCGGCATGTCGATTTTCCTGAAAAGCACTCTGCGCGCCGCGGCCCTCGCACGACGCGATGCGTTGAGCGACGGGCAGCGCCACGATGCGGCACGTGCCATCGCTGCACGCGCCGATGTCTTCGACATCAAGCCCGGCACGATCGTCGCCGGCTATATCCCGATGCGGAACGAGATCGATCCACGGCCGCTGATGCTGCGGCTAACTGCGCGCGGTGCGTGGCTCGCATTGCCGACGGTCACGGGGCGCGATGCGCCGCTGGCGTTTCGCGCGTGGCAGGCGGACGATGCGCTGGTGGCCGGTCCATTCGGCACCAGCCATCCGGAAGACCATGCCGAGGAAGTCGTGCCCGACATCGTTCTGGTGCCGCTCGCCGCGTTCGACCGGCGCGGCCATCGCATCGGTTACGGCGGCGGCTATTACGACCGCACGCTCACAATGCTGCGCGCCGCAGGCCCGATCGTGGCCGCCGGTGTTGCATTTGCCGTGCAGGAGGTCGAAAATGTCCCGGCATCCCATCATGACGCGCCGCTCGATTTCGTGCTGACCGACGTCGGGACCATCGATTTTCGGAGTTAGACCAATTGCGCATTCTGTTTGTTGGCGACGTGGTCGGGCGAACCGGCCGCGACGCGATTGTCGAATATCTTCCCAAAGCCATTGCCGACTGGAAGATCGATCTCGCCGTCGTCAATGGTGAGAATTCAGCCGGCGGCTTCGGCATCACCGAGGCGATCTATAACGACTTTATCGATGCCGGTGCAGATGCGGTGACGCTCGGCAATCATTCGTGGAATCAGAAAGAGGCGCTGGTGTTCATCGAGCGAGCGCCGCGCCTCGTACGTCCGATCAACTACATGCCCGGCACGCCGGGACGGGGCGCTGCGCTGGTCGAGACCAAAACCGGCAAGCGCGCTCTGGTCATCAATGCGCTGGGACGCCTGTTCATGGAGCCGGTAGACGATCCGTTCGCGATGATCGATCGGGAGATCGAAGCCTGTCCGCTGCGGCAGGCAGTCGATGCCATCGTGGTGGATTTCCATTGCGAAGCAACGAGCGAGAAACAGGGCGCCGGTCATTTCTGCGACGGCCGCGTCAGCCTCGTCGTCGGCACCCACACCCATATCCCGACCTCGGATCACCAGATTCTGCCCGGCGGCACCGCCTACATGACCGACGCCGGCATGACGGGCGACTACGATTCCGTCATCGGCATGCAGAAGGAAGAGCCGCTGCGCCGATTCACCACCGGGATTCCGTCCGGCCGCTTCGAGCCCGCTACCGGCCCCGCGACCATGAGCGGCATCGCGGTGGAAACCGACGATGCGACGGGACTGGCGATCAAGGTCGCGCCGGTGCGTGTCGGCGGACGGCTGGAGCCGGCGGTGCCGTCGTTCTGGTGAGGCGCGCATGGCCGGCGCGAAGTCGTCGGCGCCTGTGCGAATGAGTGCCGTCAGGCCGCGCTTCATTGTCCGGGAGTGCGACGCGTGGGAATTCGTCGACATCTTCGCAAGCTGACCGCGCTGACGCTCAGTGTTTTTCCGCTTGCAGCGATGACGTATGCGAGCGCGTCGGCCGAGACGATATCGATCGCGCCATCCACGATGCGCCGGATCGGCACGGTCGATGCGCGCTTCCAGTCCTACAATGTCGAGATGGTCGAGGTCACCGGCGGCCGGTTCTGGAAGCCGTACGGTCCGACGATCATCGATGAAGGCGGACAGTCGAACCAGTTTGCCTATCGTTCTCCGATCGACCTGACCGATCCGAAATTGCGGCGGCTCGCTTCTGCGCTTGGGCCGGCGTATCTGCGGGTCAGCGGGACCTGGGCAAATGCGACGTATTTCGCGGACAGCGACAACGCGCCGTCCGTGCCGCCGCCCGGATTCGACGGCGTGCTGACACGGCGGCAGTGGCACGGTGTGGTGGATTTCGCGCGCGCGGTCGATGCGAAGCTCGTAACGTCTTTCGCTGTCAGTGCGGGCACGCGCGACGCGAACGGAGCCTGGAACGCGGATCAGGCGCGCAGGTTGATCGTCTACACGAATGCGATCGGCGGCCGCATCGCCGCTGCCGAATTTATCAACGAACCCAATCTTGCAGGCCTGGGCGGGTTGCCGCCGCATTACGATGCGGGCGCCTATGGCCGCGACATGGCGACTTTCCGCGCCTTTATCACGCAGGTCGATCCCTCAATCAAAGTGCTCGGGCCTGGTCTCTCCGGCGAGACTGCGGCCGCGCCGGATTTTCTTGCCGCCGCGGGCGCCGGCTTCGATGTGTTTTCGTATCATCACTACGACGCACTGTCGGAACGCTGCACCGGCCGCGCCGATCCGAAGGCCGCGCTGTCCGAGGAGCGGCCGGCGCGCACCGACCGCGCATTAGAATTCCAGCGTGCATTGCGCGATCGCTTCGAGCCGGGCCGGCCGATCTGGTTGACCGAAACCGCCGAGGCCGCCTGCGGCGGCGATCGGTGGGCCCCGACCTTCCGCGATACGTTCCGCTATCTCGACCAGCTTGGCCGTCTTGCGAGGGCGGGCGTGCAGGTGGTGATTCACAACACGCTGGCAGCGAGCGATTACGGTCTGCTCGACGAGACGACATTGACGCCACGGCCGAATTACTGGGGCGCGGTGCTCTGGCGAAAGCTGATGGACAGCACCGTGCTCGATGCCGGTGTATCGCGAGATGCAGGCTTGCATGTCTACGCGCATTGCCTGCGCGACGTCGCAGGCGGCGTGGCCGTGCTGGCGATCAACACCGACCGACGTTCAGCACACGCGCTCACGCTTCCCGAGGTGTCATATCGCTATACGCTCGATGCGTTGCATTTGCAGGATACGGCGGTGCGGCTGAACGGCGAGACGCTTGCGTTGAACGTCCGCGATGAACTGCCGGCGGTCGACGGCGTTTCGACGGCCGCCGGCGTGGTCACATTCGCGCCTGCGACCATCACCTTTCTGGCGATGCCTGCCGCGCGTAACGCCACCTGCCAATGACGGCTGCCATTGAACGCGATGTATCGCGGATGCTGCGATTACAGCTTGTATGCCGTCCGGAAGCCGCCCCAGTGGCGGCCGTGGACGCGGATCGGCACCACGATCTCCCGCATCATCACGGTGACGCCATTGCCCATGTCGCGCGGATAGCTCTGGATCAGATAGGGCCGTGTGTTGCGGCCTGCCGCCAGCCCGGCCATATCGTTGAAGATGCGCCGGTTGCGGCTGTTGGCGGTATTCCACGCGACGTCGCCCGGCCGCTGCGGCTGTGAGTAGATCTTGTTGTGCACCGGCAGATAGCCGTTGCGGTCGACCGTCGCGCAGAAGGCCATCCGCTTGTCTTTCGACAGGAAGGCCTCCTGAAACGCCGGAAGCGCACGCTCGGTCCAGTCGAGGAAGCGGGTGCGGTGCTGCAGCGGGTTGCTGCCGGGAATCTCGATGTAGTTGTCGTCGAACAGGTCGTCGAGCGTCACCACACGGTTGTCGATGGCGGCCTCGAACATCTTCGACAGCGTTTCGCCAGCCTCCATCGCGCGGGTGACGAGTTCGGTGCTCTCATCATGGATCGCCCACAGCGCATCCTCGATCGCTTCGCTCAGCGCAGCGTCGGGCGCGACGAAGACGGCCTGCATTCCCGCGGGCGTATGCTTGATGCAACGGATCTGGCAGTCGCCGATGCTTTTCAGCGTCGCCGGCAGCGTCGCGTTGAGGGGCAGGCTCTCTGCCGACGGGCCGCAGATCAGAAGACCTTCGAGCGATAGTTCGTAGACCGGCGCGATCACCTTGCGGCCGGCCTGTGACACGATTTCGATGTCGAGATGACACGGCAGCCGCTCGCGCATGCGCCAGTCGTTCTCCTCGCGCTTCAGCAGCACGGCGCAGCGGCTCTTGAGCTTTTCGGTGAACAGCGTCACGGCCTCGCCGGCCTGCGCGACCGTTGCGCCATGGGTTTCGGCCTCGCGGGTCGCGGCATCGATATCGCCGGCGCTGTGGCCGACCGAGGCGATGAAATTCGATGCGACCGCGGCGTTGCTGGCCATCTCGCCGGTGGTCTGGCCCTGTTCTGCAACGGCGGAATTGACGTGGCCGAATACCGGGCGGATCGCGTCGATGGCGGCAGAGATGCGATGCACCGCCTCGATGGAATTGGCGGCGTCCTGCTGCAGGGCGTCGATCTTGCGTTTGATCTCCTCGGTCGCATTTTGCGTCTGCACCGCCAGCGCCTTCACTTCCGATGCGACCACGGCGAAGCCGCGACCGGCCTCGCCGGCGCGCGCCGCCTCGATGGTGGAATTGAGCGCCAGCAGCGTGGTCTGCTTGGCGATGGTGGCAATCAGGTTGACGACATTGCCGATCGCCGCCGAGGATTCCCGCAGGCGATCGACATTGGCGCCGGCCTCGCGCGCCGCGTCGCTGGCCTGATCGGCGAGCTTGCCGGCTTCGCGTACCTGGGTGTTGATGCCGTCGGCCGAGTGGCTGAACTTGTCGGCGGCCTGCGAGAAGGTCGCGGCGGTTTCCTGTGCGGTGCTGGTGTGATCGGTCAGCGTATCGGTGCGCTGGCGGATCGCCGACAGCGTCGCGGCGGTGGATTGCGCGCCGGTGGCGACGGACGCAGCCGCCCGTTCGAGCTGCCGGATCATGGCGCCGAGTTCAAGCTCGAGCAGGTTGAGAATGTCCCGGGCCGAATCCTTCGAGGGCTCGGCAGCAGGCGCCGCCGGAGCGAGGGCAGGCGCGGCCGATGCGGCAATCGTTGCAGGCGGCGAATCGGCCATTGCGGGAACAGGCTGCCGTTTGCGGAAGAGTGCCAATGCCATGACGAAAATTCTCGATCCGGAAAATTCCGGCGATGATGGCATTGCCGCGTAAACCGGCGGTTAACCATGATCGGGTGGGGGCCCGAAGCAGGACGCGGGGGCGGATTGGCGCCCGCGCCCGCGCCTTTGAATTTGGAATTTGCCGGGTGCGGGATTATAAGCCGCGCCTTGCGGGGACATTCGATTTCGCTCCGTCGCCTTGGCACGGCGGCCGGGGTGGCGGGTTATCCCCTTGCTGCGCTTAAGAGATTTCGCCGCATCGAAACGATATCGAGGAGCACGATCCGGATGGCCGGGCATTCCCAGTTCAAGAACATCATGCACCGCAAGGGCCGTCAGGATGCCCAGAAGTCGAAGCTGTTCAGCAAGCTGGCGCGGGAAATCACCGTCGCCGCCAAGCTCGGAACTCCCGACCCGGCAATGAATCCGCGGCTACGCGCCGCCGTGATCGCCGCCCGGGCGGAAAACATGCCCAAGGACAATATCGAGCGCGCCATCAAGAAGGCGATCGGCGGTGACGCGGAGAACTACGACGAGATCCGCTACGAGGGATATGGCCCCGGCGGCGTCGCCGTCATCGTCGAGGCACTGACCGACAACCGCAACCGCGCGGCCTCGGACATCCGCTCCTACTTCACCAAGTCAGGCGGCAACCTCGGTGAAACCGGCTCGGTCGCCTTCATGTTTGATCGCCTCGGCGTCATCGAATACGATGCCGACAAGGCATCCGCCGACGACATGCTGGAAGCCGCCATCGAGGCGGGGGCCGACGACGTGGTGTCGGGCGAGGGTGGCCACGAGGTCTATGCCTCGCAGGAGGGCTTTCGCGAGGTCGCCAAGGGGCTCGAGGCGAAGTTCGGCGAGGCCCGCAAGGCCGGGCTGACCTGGAAGCCGCAGAACACGATCTCCGTCGATGACGAGACCGGCGAGAAGCTCCTGAAGCTGATCGACCTGCTCAACGAGCACGACGACGTGCAGAACGTCTACGCCAACTTCGAAGTGTCGGACGCCCTCGTTGCCAAGATGGGCGGCTAAAAGGCGCAATCTCCGAAGACGCACGATTGGAAGAAAATTCGTCATGCCCGGGCTAGTCCCGGGCATCCACGTTTTGGGATACACAATAGGGCGCAGATTGCCGGGTCGAACCCGGCAGTGACGATCAATTGGCGCATCGAGCTGTGCGAGTTCTGCGCTCCCGCTCATCGCGCGAATTTTCCTTGACGCCGCCGCATTGAAAGGTCATGTCAGCCGCGCGAGATGCACGGCTGCGTGCTGGCGTCTCATCATCGGAAAACCCTCAACCATGCCAAGCGACAGTCCAGGTAGTTCGCCGACAACGGTTCCTGCGGTCTGAGGGCTTTGCACGCTCACCGACCCTGCCGTTGCCGGCAGTCCCCGAAGGTGAGTCATGACGGAAATCCTTGAAACGACGGATGGCGCCGTTGATACGCTGGCGCTGGCCTCGCAGCTCAGCGACGGGCATGTCGCCGACAATGTCGATATCCTGAACCAGCTCGATGCCGAGGATGCGGCGGCGGTATTGCTGCTGCTGCCGGTCGAGATGTCGGTGCAGATTCTCGACAAGCCGGAGCTGTATCGCGGCCCGGAGATCATTGCCGCGCTGCCACGACGCACCGCCATCATCCTGCTGACCGAAATGTCGTCGGACGTTGCGGCCGACATCGTTCAGCAGCTCGACGAGCCGGCGCGCACCGAGCTGATGCAGGGGCTCGATCGGAACACCCGGACCACCATCGAGAACCTGCTCACCTATCCGGAAAACACCGCCGGCGCGATGATGACGACGGAGTTCGTCAGCGTTCCCGCCACCTGGACCGTCGAGCAGACGCTGCAGCACATCCGCCAGGTCGAGCGGACCCGCGAGACCGTCTACGCGATCTATGTGCTGGATGCCGTTACGCGACGGCTGATCGGTGCGGTGTCGCTGCGCCGCCTGATCTCCGGCGAGCCGTCCGCCAATATCATGACCCTGTCGCGCGAGCCGATCACCACTTCGCCCTTGATCGATCAGGAAGACGTGGCGCGGCTGATCTCGAAGCACGACTTGCTGGCGGTCCCGGTGATCGACAAGACCGGCCATGTGCTCGGCATCGTCACCGTCGACGACATCATCGATACCATCATCGAAGAAAACACCGAGGACGTGCAGAAGTTCGGCGGCATGCAGGCCACCGACGAGCCCTATATGCAGATCGGGCTGCTCGAAATGCTGAAGAAGCGCGGCGGCTGGCTCGCAGTGCTGTTCATCAGCGAGATGCTGACGGCCAGCGCCATGCAGTATTTCGAGGTCGAACTCGAAAAGGCCATCGTGCTGACCCTGTTCATTCCGCTGATCATGAGTTCCGGCGGCAATTCCGGGTCGCAAGCGACCTCGCTGCTAATCCGCTCGCTGGCGCTGCGCGAGGTCAAGCTCGGCGACTGGTGGCGGGTGGCCATGCGCGAACTGCCGACCGGGCTTCTGCTCGGCAGCGTGCTCGGGTTGATCGGCGTCGTGCGCATCACCGTGTGGCAGAAGTTCGGCTTCTACGACTATGGCGAGCACTGGATTCTCATCGCCATCACCGTCGCGGCGGCGCTGATCGGCGTCGTGACCTTCGGCTCGCTGGCCGGATCGATGTTGCCCTTCCTCCTGCAGCGGGTGGGTTTCGACCCCGCCAGCGCCTCGGCGCCGTTTGTCGCCACGCTGGTCGATGTCACGGGACTGGTGATTTATTTCAGCGTGGCGCTGATGATCCTGCGCGGCACGCTGCTGTAGCCGATTTCACCGCCGCCGCACTCTCCTCCGTCATGCCCGGCACAAGGCCGGCCATGACGAGATGAGGTGCCCCCGGCGCGGCAAATCCTCCCGGGCGGACGCGGCAAGACGATTGCGATAACATAGGCCATGGCATCGACACCGATTCGCATTCTGGGCATCGACCCCGGCCTGCGCCGCACCGGCTGGGGCGTGATCGACATCGAGGGCAACCGGCTGATCTTCGTCGGCTGCGGCTCGGTGGAGACGCGCGAGGGCATGGCGCTGGCGGAACGGCTGCTGCTGATCCATCAGGGTCTCGCGCAGGTGCTCGGCGATTTCCGCCCCGGGGAAGCCGCGGTGGAACAGACCTTCGTCAACAAGGACGGCGTCGCCACGCTGAAACTCGGGCAGGCGCGCGGGGTCGCCATGCTGGCGCCGGCGGTGTTCGGCATTTCGGTGGCGGAATACGCGCCCAACCAGGTGAAGAAGACCGTGGTCGGCGCCGGCCATGCCGACAAGAACCAGATCCAGGTGATGCTCAAGATTCTTCTCCCAAAAGCGGACCCCAAAACCCCCGACGCCGCCGATGCCCTCGCCATCGCCATCACCCACGCGCATCACCGGCAGAGCGCGGCGATCACATCGCGGATGAGGGCAGCGGGCGCATGATCGGCAAGCTGAAAGGCCTCATCGATTCCTACGGCGAGGATTACGTGATCCTCGACGTTCAGGGCGTCGGCTATCAGGTGCATTGCGCGTCGCGCACGTTGCAGGCGCTGCCGTCGCCGGGCGAGGCGGCGGTGCTGTCGATCGAGACCTATGTGCGCGAGGACCAGATCAAGCTGTTCGGTTTCCGCAGTGATGCCGAGCGCGAATGGTTTCGTCTGTTGCAGACGGTGCAGGGCGTTGGCGCGAAGGTGGCGCTCGCGGTGCTCGGCACGCTGGCGCCGAACGATCTCGCCAATGCCATCGCCTTGCGCGACAAGGCCGCGGTGGCGCGCACGCCGGGCGTCGGTGCCAAGGTTGCGGAACGCATCGTCACTGAACTGAAGGACAAGGCGCCGGGCCTGAGCGATGTCGATCCGGCGGTGGTGAAACTCTCCGGCGCGCTTGACGACCACCGCGCGCCGCGTCCGGTCGCGGATGCGATCTCGGCGCTGGTCAATCTCGGCTACGGCCAGCCGCAGGCTGCCGCCGCCATCGCGGCCGCCTCGCGCAGTGCCGGTGAGAAGGCCGAGACCGCGCAACTGATCCGGCTTGGGCTGAAGGAATTGGCGAAGTGAGCGACACCTCCCGCATCGTCACGCCCGAGCGTCGCGCCGACGATATCGGCGATACCTCGCTGCGTCCGCAACTGCTGACGGAGTTCGTCGGCCAGGCGCAGGCGCGCGCCAACCTGCAGGTGTTCATCGACGCCGCGCGCAAGCGGAAAGAAGCGCTCGACCACGTGCTGTTCGTCGGCCCTCCGGGCCTCGGCAAGACCACGCTGGCGCAGATCGTGTCGCGCGAACTCGGCGTCGGCTTTCGTGCGACGTCAGGTCCCGTCATCGCCAAGGCCGGCGATCTGGCGGCGCTCCTGACCAATCTCGAAGAACGCGACGTGTTGTTCATCGACGAAATCCATCGCCTGTCGCCTGCCGTCGAGGAAGTGCTCTATCCTGCAATGGAGGATTTCCAACTCGACCTCATCATCGGCGAGGGTCCGGCGGCGCGCTCGGTGAAGATCGATCTGGCGAAATTCACCCTGGTCGGCGCGACCACGCGCGCGGGATTGCTCACCAATCCGCTGCGCGACCGTTTCGGCATTCCGGTGCGGTTGAATTTCTACACCGTCGATGAACTTGAGCATATCGTCACGCGTGGCGCTCGGGTGCTCGGCGTCGGCATGACGGCGGACGGCGCCAATGAAATCGCACGCCGCGCGCGCGGCACCCCGCGTATCGCGGGACGATTGCTGCGCCGGGTGCGCGACTTTGCCGAAGCGGCGGATGCCAGCGCCATCGATCGAAAGATCGCCGACAATGCGCTTGGCGCGCTGGAAGTGGACGCCGCCGGTCTCGATGCGATGGATCGCCGCTATCTCACCACCATCGCGCTGAACTACGGCGGTGGTCCCGTAGGTGTGGAAACCATGGCGGCGGCGCTGTCGGAGCCGCGCGACGCCATCGAGGATATTATCGAGCCGTACCTCATCCAGTGCGGCTACCTGCAGCGCACCCCGCGCGGACGGCTCTTGACCTCGCATGCGTTCAAGCATCTCGGCCTTGCCGAGCCGTCGCGCGATCCGTCGCAGTTCGGCCTGTTCAAGGACGACGACGCATGACCGGGCATCTCGACGGACAGATACAGGATGGCCTGCACCACATGCAGGTGCGCGTCTATTACGAGGACACCGATTTTTCCGGCATCGTCTATCACGCCAACTATCTTCGCTTCATGGAGCGCGGGCGGACCAATTATCTGCGGCTGCTCGGCGCCGACCAGCGCGCACTGTTCGCGGAAGCGGAGACCGAAGCGCCGGGCTTCGCCTTCGTGGTGCGGTCGATGCAACTCGAATTTCTGCGGCCAGCGCACATGGACGACCTGCTCGACGTCGTCACCCGGCCGGTCGACGTGCGCGGTGCGTCGATCACGCTGCATCAGGAGATCAGGCGCGGCGCAGTGCTGCTGCTGGAAGCCAAAGTGAAGGTGGCGTTCGTCTCCGAAGGCCGGGCAAAGCCGATTCCAAAGGCGCTTCGGATCGCGATGAAGGCGGATCAGGGGTGAGTTCAAGCCGCATCGGCTGACCCGTTGTGCGTACCGGTACATGGCGGGTTGTCGCTCAACCTCTGCCGCCGCGCGCTCGCGAAACTGTTGCCCAGAAAGTCCGCATCACCGAGGATGCATGGAGTTCCCGCGATCGGCCGCGGATGTCGTTCCCCGGACAGTCGCGTGGCCTTTCGTTCATCGATCAAGCGATCGCTCGGTTCCACGTCTCGGTGGCAGGTCGGGTGCATGATCGGATGGATTGCGCATCCTTCCGCCGATGAACCTTCTTTTGAAATCTCGTTACCAAGTAATCATGTACGATGATCGGGGCTCAGCGGACGAGGGTATCGTCTTGGTTAAACCGGCACAGAGCTTGTTCGATCCCAATGCCTTCCTTGCGAGGGACGGCCTTGGCAAATTGATTTCCGAACCTTGCAGGGGCGATAATGTGTTCGTGCAGGGAGATATAGCGAACGCGGTATTCTATATTCAAAAGGGAAAGATCAAGCTTACGGTCGTTTCTGAAGCAGGAAAGGAAGCGGTTGTCGGCATCCTGGAACCAGGCCAGTTCTTCGGCGAAAGCTGCCTTAATGGTCATCCGTTTCGCGTTACCACTGCAGCCGCAATGGAAGATTGCATCATCACAAGAATATCGAAAGATGTGATGCTCAACGTGCTCGCAACCGAGCCCAAGTTCTCCAAATTGTTCGTGACGTACCTGCTTTCGCGCAACAGCCGAATTGAGGAAGATCTGATAGATCAGCTTTTCAATTCGAGTGAGAAGCGTCTGGCGCGCTTGCTGCTGCTGCTGGCAAACTTCGGCAAGGAAGGTGCCCCGCAACCCGTCGGGATTAACATGAGCCAGGAAACATTGGCTGAAATGATTGGCTCGACCCGATCGCGGGTCAGTTTTTTCATGAATAAGTTCCGTAAGCTCGGCTTCATCAGTTACGACGGAACGATCGAGGTCCACGTCTCGCTTCTCAATGCCATTCTGAGCGACAAATCCGAGATGGACCGGGCAGATTGACCGCGGTGCGGATGCCGCGGATTGCATATTGTTCGGTCTTGCCGATGCGAATTCCCCGGCGAGCGGCGATCATCGCAACGGTCATGCAAGAGAGACAAATTGTTGTGAGGATGAAAAACGACAAACTGGCGATGAGTATAGCTGGGCGCGTCGTTCTGCGCCGATTGTAAGCCGGAATATGCTGAATATGCATTTCCGGCAGAGACATCGGATTCCAAAGTCTCGCTGTTCGATACTTAAGTATCGTCGCTCGCTTGTTAAACTTCGCGAGAAATCTCCATCTCCGTCTTACGGACTTAACTCTCGATGTGTCCAATATTGAACAGTGGCGCCGAGTGCGAACGCGCATATTTCGTTCGCTCATCGAAGCGACGGCTGTTTTGTCGCGTTGCAACGCGTCTTTCTGGCGTGCACTTTGGATGTGTAACGAGTGGAGCGACTGGCTAAGCGAAGATTAAAAAGATTCCGCGATACGTCAGAAAAATTGAACCTTCGTCTGAAAGTCGCGACAGATAACAGGAGAAGGATTGCAAATTTGAAATCGAAAATCGCGCCTTAGTCGGCGACTATTTTATTCCGTAGACGGCTTCAGCGACATTTCAACCGTCTTCAAAATTATTGTTTGCCTGCTGACCAGGAGGGTCAAATGAGGAGGCATCAATCTTTTGGAACTGTTCTTATTGGAAAGAGCGTTCTGATTAGAGAAGGTATTGCCCAAATTTTGCGTGCGGAAAATTTTCGCGTCCGGGCATCGGTATCGTGCGCCGAAGAATTGCCGAAAACAGTTGGATCTCACCAATTGCTGTTTCTAATTGTCCATACCAGCGATGATTTCGATCTCGTTGTGGAACAAATGGAGCTTGTGAGAAACCAATATCCGAATGGGCGCATCGTAATTGTCGCCGATCACTATAGACCGATCGAACCTGACTTATCGTTTCAGGCGGGCGCCGCTGGCTATTTCGTCAGCGCCATCTCCCGCGATGCATTCGTCAAGTCGATTGAGCTGGTCATGATGGGTGAGACGGTTTTCCCGTCGGCCTTTCTTTCATCGACTCTAGCAGCCGAGAGCGGACATCAGCTCAAGACCGCTCCCGTCAGCGAAGAACCGCAGGCGATCTTCATCACAGGAGAGGATGCGGAGGCGCCGCAGCTTTCTCCCAGAGAAACGGCAATTCTGCGGTGTCTGATCGAGGGTCATTCCAATAAATGCATCGCGCGAAGGATCGATATCGCTGAGGCTACCGTAAAGGTCCACGTCAAGGCGATCCTGCGCAAGATCCGAGTCCAGAATCGAACGCAGGCCGCGATTTGGGGATTGAATAATGCGTTGCTGGCACAACCGGCAAACAACAATTCCCTGCTCTCGATTGTCGATGCAAATGAGTCGCTTTCAAACTCTGCCCCGATGGGGGCTGCGATAAAGCGAATAGGGGCGCCGTGATAACCAACCGAAGGATTGATATCACGGCGCTGCAGGCAGCCGGCCGCATCGACGACCTAGGTCCGGACGGATGAACTGTCGGAAGATCGGTCCGGCGACTTTGAATATCTGTTACCGCTCCCGTAAGGAGTCCCGCTTGTATTTTGCCAGCGGCGAGAGCAGGTAGCTGATAATTCTGCGCGAACCCGTCTTGATCTCGACCGTCACAGCCATTCCAGGACCCAGCTTCACGAGCTTATCGTCCACCTGCATGTCCGTGCGATCCAGGGAGATGCGTGCGGCATATTCCAGTTCGCGTCCCCGCGGCTCGCTGGTGCCCGTCTCTGCGCCGGCGGCCCGGTTGTTCGACGCGGCCTGTTGCTTGTCGCGGGCGATGGCATCGGATGACAGGCTGATCACTTCGCCATGCAAGAGCCCGTAGCGAGTGAAGTTGAACGTGTCGA
Organism: Xanthobacteraceae bacterium; assembly: GCA_024508855.1. Lineage (GTDB taxonomy): Bacteria > Pseudomonadota > Alphaproteobacteria > Rhizobiales > Xanthobacteraceae > 62-47. The sequence continues at coordinate 32,764 of JANINJ010000075.1, read as the reverse complement.
CCTTGATTTCCACCTTCTGACCGGCATGAACGAACCCGATGTCACGATTCGACACCATGGCCTCAATTTCAAGCGGGGCCTCGGTCGGAACGACAACTGCGAGCACCTGGGCAGGCGTCACGACGCCTCCTACCGTATGGACGGCGAGTTGCTGCACGACACCATCGACCGGAGCGGTCAGACGCTGGAGCTTGGTCCGCTTTTCCGCCTTGATCACGTCCTGCTTAAGGCTTGCAACCTTTTGCTCGGCCTTCGACAGTGCGTCATAGACGGTGCGCCGATATTCCGCGGTGGTCTTTTCGCTCGTCTCTTTCAATAGAGCTATTGCCGCGTCGGCTTCGCGAAGCCTGCTTTTTTGAACAGTAACGTCCTGCTGGAGGCCGACCAGATCCTGCAATTCGGTGAGATAGACGACCTTCGATGCCAGCCCCTTGTCGAGGAGCGACTTGTGAATGTCGACCCGTTCCTGCAGCACCGGAATGGTCGCCTGGATCTTCGAGACGCTGGCGGAAGTGGTGCCCCGCTCGGCCTCCTTCTGGCTCAGCTGACGATCGATCGCCGAAAGTTTGGCATTCTGCTCAGCGCGCTCGCTGATCAGAAGTTGACGGTGCGTCTCGATCTGGGCGGCAGTTGCGCCCTGAGGCGGGCGGAAGGAGGCAAGCGGATTATCCGCGAGCGCCGCTCGCAGCCGGGCGGCGTCGAGTTCGGTGCTGACAAGATCGCTTTCCTGACGCTCCTGATCGGCCTCGGTCATTGTGGGATCGAGCTCGATAAGGACGTCGCCGGCCTTGACCGATTGACCGTCCCGCACATGGACGGCGCGAACCACGCCGGTATCGAATGGCTGGATCAGCTTGGTTCGTCCGCCAGGCACGATCTTTCCCGTCGACGTTGCGACGATATCCACGCTGCCGAGCGATGCCCATGCGAGGGCGACGCAGAAGACGGCGATGATGCTTGCTCCGATCGCGCGCCCGACCGGCGACGGAGGCGTCTCCGCGATTTCGAGGGCTGCCGGCAGAAACGCGATTTCTGCCTCGCGGCGGCGGATTTCGGCTCTCGGAAATGCAATGATGTTTTTAGCGGGAGTCATGGATGCCTGCTTGCAGGTAATGCAGCTTCGCATAACGGCCGTTCGACCGGATCAGCTCGTCGTGATGGCCGTCCTCGACAATGCGGCCTCGCTCGATGGTGATGATGCGATCAGCCTGACGTACGGTCGAGAGCCGATGGGCGACGACGAAAACGGTTCGGCCGGCGGCAATCCGTTTCATGTTCTGCTGGATTGCGCGTTCGCTTTCGTAATCCAGTGCGCTTGTAGCTTCGTCCAGAATGAGGATGCGAGGATCGGAAATAAGGGCGCGAGCGATTGCGATGCGCTGGCGCTGTCCGCCCGAGAGGCTGCTGCCGCGTTCTCCGACCACGGTATCGTAACCTTCCGGAAGTTCCAGAATGAAGTCGTGGGCACCCGCGAGTTCGGCTGCCGCGATGATGCGTTCCATGGAAATCGCCGGATCGGCTAACGCAATGTTCTCTCGAATGGAGCTGTTGAAGAGCACGTTTTCCTGCAGCACGACGCCGGTCTGCCGTCGAAGCCAGGCGAGATCCACCATGGCCAGATCGACGCCGTCGATCAGCACGCGCCCACTCTCCGGCACATAGAGGCGTTGAATCAGTTTGGCGATGGTGCTCTTGCCCGAACCCGACGAGCCGACTACGCCGACGACCTGACCCGACCTGACGCTGAAGGACACGTCATGCAGCACCTCGGGTCCGTCGATGCGATAACGGAAGCTCACGTGATCGAATTCGATCTGTCCGCGGATCGCCGGCAGTGCCGCGCGCCCGGGACTGAAGCTTGGCTCCGGTATCGTGTTGAGAATGTCGCCCAGCCGGTCGACCGACAGGCGGGCCTGATGAAAATCCTGCCAGAGCTGCGCGAGCCGCAGCACCGGCATGCTCACGCGGGCCGCCAGCATATTGAACGCGACAAGCTCGCCGACCGTCATCTCGCCGCCGATCACGAGCTTGGCGCCGACATAAAGTGTCGCGGCGATGACCAGCTTGTTGACGGTCTGGACTGCCTGACTCGCCGTGTTGTTCAAACTGAGGACGCGGAAGCTTGCCGTTACATAAGCGGCGAGTTGCTCCTCCCAGCGCCGCTGCATCTGCGGCTCGACCGCCATTGCCTTGAGCGTCTCGATGCCTGTGACGCTCTCCACGAGGAAAGCCTGATTTTCAGCGCCGCGATTGAATTTCTCGTCAAGGCGCCGGCGAAACAGCGGCGCCGCGCCGGCAGAGATTCCGATATAGAACGGAAATGACGCCAACACGATGAACGTCAATGAAGCCGAGTAGTAGAACATCACCGCCAGAAAGACGAAGGTGAACAGCAGGTCTATGACGAGTGTCAGTGCCGAACTCGTCAGGAACTGACGGATGTTCTCAAGCTCGCGCACGCGGGCGACTGAATCACCGACGCGTCTGGCTTGGAAGTAAGCGATCGGCAACGCCATCAAGTGCCGGAACAGCCTGGCGCCGAGTTCGACATCGATGCGATTGGTCGTATGTGCAAATACATAGACACGCAGCGTGCCAAGAACGGCCTCGAAGATGGTCAGCGAAACAAGGCCGATGACCAGGACGTCGAGCGTGCTCATGCTCTGATGCACGAGCACCTTGTCAATGACCACCTGAAAGAAGAGGGGGGAGATGACGCCGAAAAGCTGAAGGAAGAACGATGCAAGCAGCACTTCGCCCAGAAGACGGCGGTACTTGTGAATTGCGCCGAGAAACCAGCTGATGTCGAATCTTCGCGAGAGATCCGTCAGCGAAGCGCGGCGCGCCATCAGGACGATATTGCCGTCCCACAGTGCCTCGAGTTCTGCCTGTGCCATTGTTTCCGGCTGTGGAATCGTTGGCCATTGAACGAGGAGCTTGTCGTCGACGATCTTGCCGAGGATCAGGAATCTGCCGTCCCGCAAAACCGCGATCCCCGGCAGCGGCGTAACGGCGAGCCGATGCCAGTTGGTTTTTTGTATGCGGGCCTTAAGTCCGAAGTTCTTGGCGCAACGTAACATGCCGGCAACGTCGACTCGTGCCATGCCAAGCTGATGCCGAATTTGTCCCGCATCGGCAGCGATGCCATGGCACCGCAGCAACGTCACCAGGGCCGGCAGGCCGGAATCGTCGTCGTTCGCAGCGGCGGGTGCCGCGGTCTCGGCGACGGCTTCGCTCCGGTCGGCGCGGCTTAACCGTTGTGCCAGACCGCGCGCGTGATCGGATGCTGCAGCAAAGGCTGGACGAAGGCGCTCTACCAGGCCGTGTCCGTGAGTCGATGCAGCGGCGAGGGCAACGCGTACATGCGCCGCCAGGCTGCGCCCACGGATCAATGCATCGACCAATGTGTAACGAACACGCTGGATGAAGCTTGTCGATCCGGCAAAGACGACTCGGCCGTCCCAGATTTCCTCGAATTCCTTGCGTGTGATTAGCTTCGGATGTCCGGAGTTCGGGTGTCCCGAAAATGGATACATGACGAGTGCGCCGTTATCATCGGCGCGCCCGAGAAGTAGAAATCCACCGTCACGGAGCGATACGATTCCGGGCAGGCGCATGCTGACCAGTTGCTCCCAGCGCGTCGTGCACGCACCCATCCCGATCCCAAGCTGCGCGGCACAGCGGAGCATCGTGCGGATGCCTATCGCGGTCGTGGTCCCGCAGCGCTCACGGATCTGATCAATCGCGGCATTCACGCCTTGAAGACGCAGGAACAGCCATAGGGCAAAAAGCCCGGCGTCCTCCGTCTGAACGTTCTCTTTTTGGGTCGCCATTCTAGTTCTCAGCAATTACATCGAGATTTGAAATGCCGCATAAATCGACGGTGACTGCAGGCGTCCATATCCGCGAAGCGACGGACCGGACGCCTGGTTACGCTCGTTACTTACTCGTTACTTAACTGTGGGGTCGCGTCAGGAATGACTCATTCAGCCAAGTCGAGGCTTTCGACGCGGCCGTGGCAATCTGACCGTGATCGACCTGACCCGAAGACCCACCGCAAGCCATGTATTGATTGAGTAGCGCGAAGCTGTGGTTTGCGTGTGTATGCGAGGTCGAGGCTGATGCAACCGGAGGATCGGTCACGGTGATGGTCTGTTTTGCCGACGTTGCAACGGCGCCGGTGACAGAATCCTTCGCGGTCGCGGTTGCGGTAAGCGTCGCAACCGGCGATCCCGAACCTTGATAGCTGGAATGAAGCGTCAATCCGCTTTGGACCTGCGCGGCGGTCAGGGTGATGTCATTCCCCCTGAAGGTATGACCGTCGAGATTGTCGGTGATCGATTCGTATCTCGGCAATCCCTTGATGTTGACGGTGATGGAGTCGTGCGGATCGGACGACTTGACGTTCAATCCCAGATCGACCGTGCCGCGCGGATGCACCGATAGCGTATGGTCTGCCACCGATAGGGTAGGCGCTACGTGCGGCGTGGTCACCGGAGACGTGGTTGTCGGCGGTTTCGTCGCTCCACCTCCCGACGTAACTACCGGCTTCGGATCGATCTGAAGGCCGGAGAACGTCTTGGCGGCACCGGAAAGATTCGCAGAGAGACCGCTCGAATCCTTGATGCTGGCGCCGCTCGGAAGATTGACCTTTGTGATGGCCAGCGCCGATGTGGGGGTATTCGTAGCGGCGACGACGGTCTGGAAGGTGAGCGCGCTTGTCCCGGAGCCGCCGACATAGGTGGCGGTACTGCCGTCATTGAGTGTCAGCGTGGGCTTCCCCGCCACCGTGACGGCTTCGTTGAAGCCGAGTGTCAGCGTGACCTTGTCGCCGACATGTTCGACGCCGCTTCCCGGCGATGCGGTTGCTTTTGTCACCGCAGGTTGGGTTGCCGGTTTCGATGTTGTCGGGGGCGCGGTTACCGGAGAAGTGACCACCGGAGGTGTGGTTGCAGAGGTCGACGGCGTCGTCGTCGAACTGACATTGGCACCCGTGACGGTATTGCCGCTACCGGATTTTTGATAGAGCTGGATTCCGTCGACCTGCATTTGCATCGTCGATGGAGTCGAACTGCCCAGAACCGAGTGCCAACCGGACGTGTTGGAATTAGCGACCTGATTGTCCATGATCAATTCCATCGGCTGCGATGGAATCGGCATCTGCGCGCTCGTGACTTGCGCCATCTGCTTGCCGTCGAGATACCAGGTGATCGACTTGCCCGGCACCCAATCGATGGCATAGGTGTGAAAGCCGGCCGTGAGATCGACGCCGGTATCGATGACCTTGTTGAAGGTGCCGTTTGGCGTATGGAGATGCGCCGAAAACGCCTGATTTGCAGGCCCGGCGCCGGTATATCCGCCTTCCTGCATATCGATTTCAAAGTTGTCGCCGCTATTGCCGGCGCCTTTCCCCGGCATCAGCCAGAGGCCCGGCCATGCGCCGTCGCCGCTCGGCGCTTTCATGCTGACCTGAAGGTAGCCGCCGTTGAATTCGAAGTTGCCGTAGCTGCTGACGGCACCCGATGTGATCGGGAATGTCTGCGTTGTCCCTTGATTGTTACCGCGCACGCTCGATCGAACGGCAGTTAGATTCAGCGAACCGTTGCTGACGGTCACCTGGCTCGGCATATCGTAGTCGGCGTCATACTGACCGCCCGGTCCGCTTCCTCCGGATCCGTTACTATTCCAGGGTGCCCCCTTCGCGGCATTGCTTGTGATGTAGTTGTGCCAAGTGCTGCCGAGTGTCGTCCCCGAAAAGTCTTCCTGGAAAACCAGGTCGCTCGATGTGTAGCCTGAAGGTGTAGAAAGCGCCATCCGTAGATCCCCGATATGAGAGAGCCCCCAATCCGACGACCGCTGTGACCAGCAATGATGGCGACAAAGCAATCGAAGAATGGCAAGAAACAAGCCGTGTATACGGCGCTGCCTCCGCGTCTCCCGTCGGAGTGGCAATCCCGCTGGCGGACGACGCGGAACGCAAAAACGATTATGTATTGAGTGAGAAATGCTTGCAGGCGAATCTTATCGTTACAGAAATTGGTATTCCAATCGATCTGTTACCGCAGCAAGTGTTCTGATTTTCTCCCATCAACTTTAATGTCATCCACGCCAGGACCGACGGCGGTAGACCATTGGTGGCATGGCTGGCCTAGCTCAGGTTGTATCGATCGATCTTCAGCGCCCGCAATGCGCGAATGTCAGCGCCAACGAGCTACCTCGGAAGAGCGGTTTATTTTCCGTCCGTAAATGGTGCCACCTCACATCATTGAAACAATTGTCGAGCCGTTCGATGTCAGGCGGGTCGGTAGAGTTATTCCCTTGCAGGAATGATCGTCGATGCAGTTAGAGGCGGCATTGGTGACGAGACCGGCGGCCGCATGGTTTTGCCTGCGCACACGGGCGCCAGGTGCGAAGCTCTTTGTTCGCAGCGAGTATTCTCCGGCGCTCCCGGAGTGGATGGTCCTCACGAATCTCGTCAGGCAAAGCGCGCGGCCGTGATGCGTGTCCCTCTGGTCTTTATCGTTTTGTCGAGCGCGGGTGGGGCTGTTCTCGCTCAGTCCGCAAATGAAGGGCCCAAAGGCGTACAGGCCTGTTTCAAGGCGGCTCGCGTCGCCCAGGCGACCTGCTCCGAGCCGGCAACCGATCAGGGGCAGCGGCTGGAATGTCTCCGGAAGATGCGCGCCAGTTTACTTGATTGTCTGGAGCGTGCGCCGCCGGATGTTTCGCCCGCATCGCCGCCTGGGACGAGCCCATCGGGCACTCCGGCGGAAGCGCCTGCCGGGACGCCGCCGCCGCCCCAGAAATCGACTGCTGCCATGCAACCGAAATCGTCTGAGGCCAACTGGATATTCAGTCGGACGTTTTCTCCATCAGGTCACGCCCCCTTGGCAGCCGCGACGATCCGTTTGCCGTACAGTATCAAGGATGTACCGAACGTGCTCATGCTTCGATGTCGCGGGCAGCGCTTCCAGCTCCTGGTTCGGGCCAATGAAGGAACGTTGCATCCATCGCGGGACGGAGAAGTTCAGATTGGCTATCAAGTCGACGACCGTCCTTTGGTCAGGTCGCTCTGGATCGCGTCCATCGATCGAAAGGCCGCAGCCTACAAGGGAAATACTGTCGGACTGCTGCAGTCGTTGCCAGACGGCGCAAGCCTGAAAATCAATGTGATGGATGGGCAGGGTCGAAACCGCGAAGCGACCTTTCATCTCGACGGGTTGGATGCGACGCGGAAAAAAGTTGCTGCGGCATGCAAGCGCGGCCCGCCGGCTCACAGGCTATCGTCCGAGGGAAGGGTGCCAAGGCAGAAGCAACGGCAGCGCTTGCCGTCGGAACGACTTCAATGATTGGGACCAAGGCCTTGTTCTTAGGGCGCGAAATACTCCGAAAGGGGTGCCCACAAAGGGAGTTTGTGACTCCGGCTCCGAAGGGTCAGCATAGGAGGCCCTACGTCCCAACCCCGGGACGGTATGGCTGCTGTAGAAGTAGAAAGTGACGCGCCATGGACGCCAAACGCCATTTCCACTTTCGAGCCTGGACTCTGTCGTCGTCTTCATTGACGGCAATCGGGTCGTCTTCCCGCAGAGCAATCGCGAAGCTTGTTCTGCTTACCGTCGGATTGTCCGGGTGCGCCGCCGTTGTTCTCGTTGGCGGAGTGCTGGTGGATGGGATCATCAAAAACAAAAACCTGATCGGTGAGATTTCCATCGGTGGCGTCTCCGATGTCGTCATGCACAAAGTTCTCGCCGCCAGTGCTGGCCGGCACGATCAACCGGTTCAAGCCATTGCCGGATATTCTCCGCCGGCCATCTCGCCTGTATCCATCGTATCATCGTCGAATGTGCCCGATCATATCGCAGCGGATGCCGTCGCCGTCGAACCCAACGCCAGCCTGAGCAGCGAGCGAACCAAAGCCGTCAATACGGCGTTGGAGACGCCGTCCACGACGGCCGGGCTGGCATTCGGCGTCGGCGATAAGCTCAAGATTGCGTTTTATGAGCGCGTAGACGTTGAAGAAGACAAATGGGGGCGTGCACCCTCAGCTTTGCGCAGCATCCAGCTGCGTCCGGAGTTAAGCGGCGAATACACCGTCCAGGAGGACGGCACCGTTTCCATTCCCTTGCTCGGCTCCATTTCGGTCACCGGCCGGTCGGCGCAGCAGGCGCACGCTGCCATGGATGAGGCTTTCGAGCATCTCCTTGGGCGGAAGGGCATGGTCAACGTCGTGCTGTTGGAGCGTGCGCCGATCTATGTGTTGGGACCCGTTAAGAATCCCGGCTCGTTCAAATACGTCCCCGGTGCAACGGTCCTGCATGCTATCGCAATGGCTGGCGGTCTCGATCGCGGCCCGAATGACCCGTGGACCAGGGTCGAAGCTGTTCGGGAAATCCAGAAACGGCGCGGCGCGGCGGGTATCGTCGTGAAGCTGATCGCGCGTGACGCGGTTCTGAAGGCTGAACGGGACGGGACCACACCCAAGATTCCGCTTCGGCTGATCGATCTGGTCGGAGCAACGGAGGCCACCAGTCTCGTCAACGAGCAAAGCAATAGGCGCAAGGCCATCGCCCAGGCGCGCAAGGACCGGGAGCAGGCGATCATGAGTTCGGTCGAGTCCGCCAAGCAGGATCTTCTGATGTATGGCCATACGACGTCGCTCGATCAACTCATCAAGACACGTCAGGAGCGCGTCGACAACACGCGCGTGCTGGTGGAGCGCAACATTGTCGCGAAGTCCGTGTTGAGCCAGGTCGAGGGCGAATTGTCTGACGCCGAACAGCGCCGGCAGGATGCCATCAACCAGTACGGGATGGCCAAGCAGCGACTCGCATCCTTGGCGGCGGAGGGCCTCAAGGTTCAGGCTGATCTTGAGAACGATCTCGCGGTGGAGATTGAAGCCGTCGAGCGTCAGATCGCGGAGAGTGAGCGCGAACTCAGCACCAGCGAAGGGATTCTGAAGGATTTGCCGGTGACGCGCGCTGCGTTCATACCCTCGAAGGAGGCGAGTGGTGCGATGTTCCAAATCGTGCGGCGCACGACGAGCGGGCCGGTCAACATCGCGGCCGACGGTATGACCTTGTTGCAGCCGGGCGATCTCGTCAACATTGCAGCGGGAGCAGGCGAGGCGGCCGCGCAGCCGTCAACATCGTCGGCGCCGATAGCGCCCGACGAGGTGGAGCCGGCCAAGCGTGAGGTCAACCAGCAGATCGGCCGCACGATTGCGCAGGACTGAGATAAAAGGGCAGAGAGAAGAAAGACCGAGGAAAGAGCCGCCTGCAAAGGCGGCTCTTTCCTTATGCAATGGCGTTCGTCGCAATGGAATTCGTCTCGGAATTGGCAATGCGCTCCGCCCACAGGGGCTACCGTCCGCCACTATTATGAGCGGCCGCCACTTGCTAGCTGGACGCGGTTGGGAGGCCGGCGGCGAAATCCGCTGAAGCAGGACGTCGGGGCGGAGATCGTGCTTCCGTGCATCAAGCAACTGACGCGCGATGTCGCGTCATCATCATCGTCGTCCCCGCGCAGGCGGGGACCCATACGCCGTGTCGTGCATGATGCGGGCAGCGATCATGACTTTGGACAACGAGCATTCCCTTGCCAACAGTCTCAGGGATTATGGGTCCCCGCCTGCGCGGGGACGACGGTGGAGCGTTTGACGTGCAACGTTCGTCCTGGCGATCGCAACGCATCCGAGTCCTGCCGACGTGCTTTCTATGTCAGGAGTTGAGTGGCCGGCGTGCGACGATCAAAGTTGAAACCCCGAATTTTCGCAGCGGCGTCTTTTCGATCTGCGGCATAAGCCGTCGATACGTCGATATCACCCCCGCTGGCAGCCACGGGTAGAGTTCGAACACCGGCAGCACGTAATCGACCTTCCGTATTTCGAAACCGGCCGCAGCTACGACATCGCGCAATTCATGAGGCCAGTAATTCCGTGCAGCCATGGCGCGCGCAGACCATGAGCTTGGCAGCCAGGGAAGCAGCGGGATCGGGAATCCGAAATCGCGGCCCATAAGCCGCATGCCGTGTCCCTCGAACGGAAACCAGCGATTTGGACTCATTACGACCAGATGACCACCGGGCCGCAACACACGCCGGATTTCCTGCAGCGTAGCCGCCTCGTCGACGACATGCTCCAGAACCTCGTTCAACAGCGCCGCGTCGATGGACCCATCAGGCAATGGAAAGTCGTCCGTGCAGCAGTGGTATTCGATCGCGTCCAAGGGGCGACCGAGCTTCTTGTCGTTGGCCTGCTTGCGGGCGTTGGCTTCATCGATCCGCGATTGCACCGGGTCGACGCCGATTGCTTTCTGCGCGCCCCAGGCAACCAGGGCTTCGGTGTAGCCGCCGCTGGCGCACCCACAGTCGAGCCAGACACCGTGCAGCAGTCCCAGGTCTTTCAGCTTTCCAAGCCGATAAGCAAGATTGCTTCCGATCGCGGTCGAACCGCCGGGATGCGGATAGCGCGGTGCAGTCCGCGCGCGCGACACAGAGAATTCATTTACGGTCATAGGCCAATTCCTCCCTTTCCGATGCTGAACCATTCTCGGACCGATGGTCCGCCGAAGTAATTGACGACAGCGAATCCAACAGTGATGCGCAGCAGGTGTTGCGGTTGCAGTCGGCAATCATGAGTCATGATTGGAGATATCCCTCAAATCTGGAGCGGCGGCGCCGCCGCGAATTTGTGCGAAAGGTTGGTGGAAATACCCAGGTTCGCTGCGAAGACCCAAATAAGGCACACGCATATGCCTTCGATGCTGACGGCGATCGTCCAGCCAACCACCAGTCCTTCGAGTCCGCCAATCTTCGCGCCGGCGACCACGAAGCCCAGTTCCAGCAAGCCGCCGAGTGCGAATGGAAGCGACGCCTTGCGCATTGCGTCGACAAGCCGCGCCATTGCACAGGCATGGAATTTGAGCGTCGATCCCAGCAGACTGAAGCCGAGAAGGCGCAGATCTGACCCGGCGATCTCCCGGTAGGCCGGATTGAAGATCGCCAGGATCTCCTGCGAGTAGAGAAAGATGAAGACGGCGCAAGCCAGCGAAAACAGCAACGACGCTGTGAGCGACACCAGGAAATGGTGCCGGGATTTATTCGGTCCCGCTCTGACGACCGGAAATAGAACCGTGGCCAGCACTGCCGGGATTACCGCGGCAGTGGAGACCAGCATCCAAAGCACCGAGAAGGCTGCAGTGGTGGCCGACGACAAGAGCACCAGCACAAGGTAGGGCACGATGATGCCCGGAGCCTGCAACGTGACATCGAGCGCGTAGTGATCGAACACTGTGCGCTTGAACGTATGGAGCAGGCGAAAATCGGGAATTCCGATGAGACGACGCGCACCGCCTCTGGTTACAAGATCTGCTCCGATCCATGACGCCAGCAGACCGGCGACCCAGGTCAGAAGGATCACTGTGCTGGATGTCTGGCTGATGATGGGAACGAGGGCGAGCAGCATCAGCTTGAACATGGAGAACAGCACCTGCTGGATCATTCTACCCGTGCTGTTCAAGCTTCCTACGAACGCCTGATCGACGACCATGGTGAGAGCTGTCAGACCACAGCCGACCACGAACACAGTACCTGCCAGCCATCCGTCGATCAGGTTGGCGGCGCCGAGAAAATGTGCCCCGAGAACGAACGACAAGGCCAGGCCGATCGCCAGTGCCACCCCGACCGACGCTGCTGCAGCCACAAGAGCGGGCGCCTTGCCCGGATGCCGGATGATCTCGCCAACCAGCAAGGTCCCGAGCCCCGCTTCGCCCAGCAGTCCCACGAGGCCGACCACGGAAAGGAGAGCGGATGCGTTGCCGATCATCTCCGGCGGAAATATCCGTGCGGCGAGCCACCAATAGACAAAGCCAAGACCGGCGGTTGCGACGGCTCCAATCGCAAGAGCGCCGGAATTCGTGGCGAGCGTAGCGCTCTCATGAAGCGCTGCGCGCACGCGCACGAAGGCCGTCTTGGTGGCGGTTACCGGCACGGTGGTCCTCCTGATATCTGGTGCACCGGAATCGGAGTCCGGCTGGCGGCCGGGCGCAGGACATCCCGATAAACCTGCTCGATCCGGGTCACGACGGCACCCGCCTTGAGGCGCTCTACCCTGGCCAGGCTTGTGATCCCCAGACGGGTCAGCAGATCGCGATCATCGAGAAGTCTTTGCATGGCTTGGCGTAACGCCTGTGCGTCGCCTGCGGGTACCAGAAACCCGGTTTCGTCGGTATCGACGAGGTCCGGCATGCCGCCGATATTTGTTGCAACAACCGCCTTGCCGCATGCCATCGCCTCCATGATCACGGTAGCGCAGGCTTCCGGCCCAACCGACGGCAGCACACCGAACAGGGAGCGTCGCCATGCATGCATGATGGCGGAATGTGGCCACGTGCCCAGCGCGTGGACGTTGGGGGGGAATTCGGCCGGCGTGTCGGGGGCTCGGCGTCCGATCAGAATGAGTGGCGGAGCCCGCTCCAGCCCGGCATAGGCCTTAAGGAGAACATCGATACCCTTGAGGCGCATCATATCGCCCACAAACAGAATGAAGCCGTCACGGGGCAATTGCTCGAGGATGGAATCTTCCGGGCCGGGCACTCCGACATCATCGGGCACGAAGTTGGGGATGACCTCGTAAGGGGTGCTGCTTCCGGTGAGGCCGGTATTGCGTGCCACGGCGTGGCTCACTGGGAGGAAGCGATCCACCATGCGTCGGGCGGCGAAGCTCGACCCCATGTTGCCCAACGTGGTGATGGTCGCTTTCACTGCGCCGTAGTGGCGCGTGGCGCAGGGCAGGCACTTCGTCAGTGCCGGATTGCTGCACAGATGCGCGCCCAGATGCATGAAATTCTTCTTGGCGCAGACGAGGCCGTAATCGTGCAGCGTGACCACGAGCCGTGCTCCGCTCAGAGGCTTCACCGGCAGGAAGGAGGCGTAGATCCAGTTATGGGCATGGACGATGTCCGGCTTTTCCTCGGCGACAAGCCGCTTCAAGGCCAATACCAGTTCGGGATCGGGGAAGGGTGGCGCGTGCCGCCGCTCGGAGTCTGTGTGAAGTCCCGACAACCGCTGAAGCGTGCCGCGCAGGCGATGCACGCGGACTGCGCCGTCCGAGTCGATCTCCGGCGATCCCGGATGCATCGTGGTCCCGATGACCACATCATGTCCCCGTTGCGCCAGCGCGGCGCCGAGATTGCGAACATGCCGCTCCTCTCCTCCGATCACCGGAGGATAAAATTGAGACAGCAGCAGGATACGCATAAGCGAATCTCCCTTTACCTTCAGCCGCTGGGCACCAGCGCCGAAACGCTACGATAGAGCCGGTTGTCGTCCGATCTGTAGAGTCTGGCCCTTGCCTTCTGCGCAGTGGTCGCGATGGACACCGGGATCTCCCGTGTCCAGGTGTCGCCCGGCGCGAGAGCGAGCGAACGAAAGACCGCCAGTGGTTGATCATCGAGAGTGATTTCAAGATCGAACCGCTGGGTTTTGGCCTCGGCGTTCCGGATCCCGACAGCGAGATGGGCGGCGCCGCCATTGGTCGGTGGCAACATCCAGAGTTCGACATATTTGAATTGCTGCTGGCTCGATTCATCACGAACGGCCAGTGCATAGGCTCCGGTGGAGATCAATACGGCTACGGCGAACGCAACCCCATGCCAGGGTCGAATTCCTGCCGGTCGCGGCCATGATGGCAAATCAGAGTTTTCGCCGCGCTCAACCGCTATCAGCGACGCGGCAATCGTGACGATCCAGAACCAGATCGCCCAACCGATCGGCGTCAGGATGTCGATGCCGTTCAGGACAAGGCCACCGGCGATCCCGGCAGCGAGGCTCGCTCCGACTGCAAAGGCCACGTGCTGGGCGAGCGATGTGGTCCTTATTCCGATGGCCCGCAAAATCGTGTGGCCGACAATAATGAACACCATGGGGACGCACAGGATGGCGCGAAGCAGTACGCTATCGGTAATTGCTACCGCCGCCACCATGGCGGTCGCCCACGCACAGGCCATGGAAAGATCGCGATGGCTAGGAGCGCTCATGCAGCCCCCTCACGTCGTAGATGACGATGAATCCGTTGTCGTAGATGCGGGTAATGCCGTTGACGCGATCGAATTTCAGCAGCGCGGTGGCCGACAGTGGCCTCGTGCTCTTCAACTCCCATGGCTCGAAATAGAAGCCCAGCACCGGAAGTGCCGTCGACAGGCGCAGGTCCACCAGCAGGAAATCGATCTGGCCTTTCGCCAGAGCCCAATATTCGTCGGAGTCCAGCTTCTCTGCTCGAAATACCCGACCGGCGTCGACCCCATCGGCGACTGCAACCCTTACGTCCTGTCGCCCGTAGCCGGCGAGGAGCAGACGGTTGATGCGGTCGGATGTGAAGCGGTTGCCCGCGCCTAGCCAGTTCTTGGTCCAGAGCGCCGTTTCGATGCCCATGGGCTCGATCGATTGCTCATCGGCCCCGACCTTGTAAGGCCCCTTGATCGGATCGAGCGAGGAACTCGTCACGCCGCCCAAGACGATGATCGACAAGGCAAGCGCTGGTGCGATGCGACGCCACCCTTGCGGCAAACTGTGCTGCCAGTAATGGACGATGCCCACGGCGACGACCAGCCCGACGCCGAAGAATGCAAAGGTCCCCATCCGGTTGCCGATTTCCCAGCCGCCGATGCTGAGCCGAAAGGCCACCGAGAGCGGAAATCCGAAGGCCAGCACTGTGAGGAACACAATGCGGCTGTCGCGCCAGCGGCGTCCAAGAATGTCCCCGATTGCGCGCCAGCCTGTTCGCTCGCTGCTTGGCGCTGCCAAGGCCAGCGATCGGAAAAAGCCCGTCGCCAGTCCGAGTGCCGTCAGCAGCACCGCGAGCAAGGTGATCGCACGCATGCCGAATGGCTGCGCCGGCACCGAAGAGCTCGTGATAGCCACTGATTGACGTCCGATGCCATGGAGCTTCGCGAGGAGGTTTTTCACGCCCTCTTCGATGACCGGCCCGAGATAGTTGGTGATATGGGTGCCGCGGGCCTCCATCCACAAAAGCGGAAGGACGATGGCAACGGTTGCGGTGAATGCTGCGAACCTGGCGTCGCTTCGCGTCGAACTACCGCGGCGCAGAATCTCCAGGATCGCGACGGCTCCAAGATAGATGGCGGCATAAGCCGCCGAGAGATGATGCGTGACCGCAAGTGCTGCCAGCAGCAACACGATCAAGCTGACGACCTTCAGTCTCTGTTGCCCGGCAAGGTCCTTGGACGCGGCTTCGATCGCAAAGATCAGCGCGCAGAGCACAAGGCCGAGACTCTCGTAGGAGAACATCGCCTCGAACAGGACGAAAGTGGAGCAGCCCATGTAGACCAGACATCCAATGGCTGCCATGCGCGCGGATCCGGCGATCCGCTCGTAAAACAGAAACAGGGCGACAACGAATGTTCCCCTCAGGATGGCAAGGAGCAACATTCCGGCTGCAAAGATCGTCAGTCCGCTCAGATCGGCCACGGCCGTCGTCAGGATTTCCAGTGCGAGATATGATGGCCCGACCTGAAGAAGCGGGTTGGACAGGAACAACTGCCGGGCCGTCATCAGGTCGTCGGCGGCGATCCAGTGCAGAAATTCGTCATGACCGACGAAGCTCGTCGGAGAATGGACGGCCTTGTAATAGAACAGCGCCTCGACGAGCAGAAACAATAAAAAGAAACGCTCGCCTCTGGCGACGCTTGGCCAGGAGATGCGAAAGCTGATCGGGACCACGAGAAGAACGACCCCAGACCAGAACAGCAGCAGCGCCATATCTTCGTTGCCGCGGCGCCCGGCTCCATGACCTTCCACGATCAGAAGCAGGGCCATCGCCACTGTCAGGCTCAAGACGGCAATCAATCCGAAATTTGCGGTCTGCGATTGCGCCTTGACCTCTTCGCCGCGAAGATCAGGACCGATCACGGCAAAGACGGGCTGAATCCAGGCATGAAACGGCTTGGTGGCGGCTCCAGCAGCAAAATGGGCCGGCATTAGCGGCATTGGGTCCCTGCCTCGGGAAATCGCCGCGGCATGCGGCTCGGGGCATGTCGGCACATCAGCCGACTGTTGAAGACATCGTCGTAAACTTCGCTGAGCGCCTGCGTGCAATCATCCCAGTCAGGCAGCGCCCAATCCGGCACCTGCCGATGGGCTTCCAGTTCATCGGCCATGGCGGCGGCTATTTCTTTAGGACCGGCGTCGAGGCTGATCGCACGGCAAAGCCCCTTGTTGGCCAATTCGCCAAGGCCCGACGTGTTGCTGACCAGAACCGGCCGGCGGAGTGATAGAGCTTCCATCACTGCCACGGGATGGGCCTCGTATTCGCTGAACAGCACGAACAGCCCGGCACTCGCCACGAGGTCTGCCAGTTTCTGCCGCTCGGATCCGGGAATGGCGGCGATGGTTACGCGCTTCTCGAGGCCGAGCGATCCGACGAGGCTGCGCAACTCCTGCTCATAGGGGCCGGCGCCGGCGATATGCAGCCGTGCATCCGGCACGCGACGGATCAGATCGGGCATCGCGGCGATCGCTCGATGATGACCCTTGTAGCGTTCCAGTCTGCCGCTCGAGACGATCAGGTTGGGTTCGAGCGTGACGTTCGAACTGGGTTTGGGCATCGCGGCGCCGTTTGGAATGACGACGAAGTTCTCACGAGGCACGCCCATCCGGGTGCTGAAGAAGTCAGCTTCGAATTCGGAAACGCCGATCAATCGCGCAGCTCTGGATACGAGGGGCCGCAGCAGCGCGTGCTGGGTGCTACGTACGGCATTGCGCAGTCGCGAAGAATGCCCGCCGCTGTGGAAAGTCAGGACGAACGGAAGATCGCGCCGCAGCGTCGCCAGCAATCCGATGGGAACGACGAATGTGCCGTAGCCCTGAAAATGGACCAGATCCCAGGAACCGCGATTGATCGCGTCGAAAATGCCCGGTGCCACGTAGAAGTCCCGGTTCTTCGGCCATGCGCGCACGCGCCGCACGTGCATGCCGTGCACGTCTTCCTCGACCGGCCACTCGCCCGAGGGATCGGTCGTGAGTACGTCGACGCTGTAGCCGCGCTCCGCCAGCCGCGGCCCAACCTCCTGAATGTGAGTTTCGATGCCGCCCATGAAGGGGTAACAACGCGCAGCAACCATCAGGATACGCATCGGTCTGTCCGCTCTTGCTCGGTAATCATCGTCATGGCTGCTTTGGTGAAGCGGGCTGACTCCGGCGGTTGCGTTCATGGATACCCGTAGGAAATCAGCGAAACCGGCGACAGAATTCTCTCCCGCAGGATTGTCTTGAAGACGCGCCAGCCATCGGGAATGGCGCGCAGATTACTCAGGCCGCTGATGCGCGGCGCCTCGAAGCTCGCAACCTCGACAATCTTGAGCCGGTTCTTCAGGGCCCGGACGTTGATGAGCGTTTCGATCTCGAACCCGTCGCAGTCACAGTGAAGCGTTTCCACATGCTTCGCCCAGAACGCCACGTAGCCGTAGCAGAGATCGGAGAACGATCCGCCGTAAAGCAGCCGCACGGCCATCGTCAGCCCCCAATTGCCGAGCATTCGGAACAGCGACATGTCGTCTGTCCCAGCGCCCTGGAGGAAGCGCGAGCCCTTGACCATATCCGCGCCGGCCATCAGCACGCCGACGAAAACGATTGCCTCTTCCGGCTCCATGGACCCGTCGGCATCCAGCATCACGATGATGTCGCCCGTTGCTGCGTTGAATCCCGCCTGCAGAGCGGCACCCTTGCCGCGCTTGGGCTCCATGACGATCTTGACATCCTTGCGCAGGCGACGAGCGACTGCGACCGTGTCGTCGGTCGAGCGGCCATCGACGATGACGACCTCATGCGCCCAATCGGGAATGCGTGGCAGAAGCCAGGGCAGATTCTTGGCTTCATTCAGCGTGGGGACGACGAAGCTGACTTTCGGCAAAACTAGCGATCGCGCCGGCGAGAGTTCGATCGGCATCTGAATCGGGGACGGAATGGCGCCGACCTGGGCAAGAGAGCGGGGGAAGGGAGCGTTCATGACAACACCGTGCTTTCAACTGGTTTCATCTTGGTGGTGGGTCGGACACGCGGCAGGACTGCCGACAAGTGGTGCGCTAAATGCCGGGCCGGATGGTGGGCGCCGTAAACAAACCTGCACACCGGGCCGAAACTGTTTGCTGCGGCGGGGCCGATGAAATGCAGGCCGGGCACCGAGCTCTCATAGTGCGACGACAGCAGAGGCGCCTGATCGACTCGGCGAATCCGGCTCGCCACCTTTGGGTCCAGGAAGCCGAGCCGCCTGACGTCGACCTTGTAGCCCGTCGCGAAGATCACATGATCGCCTCGCAGCGATTGCCGGTCGTTGTCGGCGTCTATCAGGTCGAGCACGACCTTGCCGTTGTGCGTTTCGATTCCTTGAAGGGCGCGGCCGAACGATAGCGGCACTTTTCCGACGACGCGGTCTTTCATGAAGGCGCTGCCCAGTGGACCATGCGCCTTGGAATTTGCGAGCCGTACGCGCGAGTCGTCCGTCAGAAGCCGGATCAATTGCGGATACTTGGCGCAAACGGCTGTACTCCAGCCGTTGCCGATGCCGCTCATCGGGGCGGCGATACGCTCGAACCAGGTGCGCGGCCGGGGGCGGCCGGCAAATGTCAAGTTCGATGCCCGTGTCACCAGCGAAACTGAAATTCCACGTTCGTGGAGTAGCGCTGCCAGGTCGGTCGCCGACGAACCTGCCCCGATCACGATCACGTTCTTGCCGTCCAACTGTTCGACGGAGCCGTAGTCGCTGCTATGCGAGCACAGATCGATCGGGAGGTGCGCAGCTTCCGCCGGCATATGTTTGAAGGAATGCAATCCGGTCGCTATCACCACGCGGCGCGCATGGAGGGTTTCGCCGTCTTCAAAAGCGGCGTGAAAACCGACCGGAACAGGTTCCAGCTCCATCAGTGTTTTGCGTTCGACGCTCGGCACGTAACGGGCCTGGAAAGCCTCGCCATATTCTGTGAACCGGTCGAGAGGCAGCGGCATCAACTCGTTATGGTAGGGCAGGGCACGTTCGGTGCAGAAGCTTCTGGTCGTGAATTCCGATCGCGGATCGGACAGGTTTGATGCCCAGGGATAGGATTTGAGCAGCATGCCGGGAGGCATATTGTTCTTCCAGAAACCCATCGGCTCGCCGAAGATGCGATGCTCTACGCCCCGGGCACGCAGATGCGCAGCCAGCGACAAGCCATAGGGTCCAGCTCCAATGATTGCGACATCGAGGAGGCCGTTCGGTCTCGCCATTTACAAACTCCCGCACGCTGAAAAACAATTGGCGAAGAAATTCTTTTGCTTCGAATGGCTGAAATGTTTTGCGGTCTGCACACATGAAGCATCTCGGATGCAGTCGGGCATTGGAAGCGCGATGGGTGAGTAGCCCCTTGGGAGTAGCCGCGTTGACGCAATTTTCGGCTGGTCTCACGAGTCCTCGCGGCGGTGGTCACCGATCAGCTTGAGAGCTTGAGAGGTGGTGAGCCGTTCAAGTCGTCGTTTGGATGCTCAACCGCCGGCGACGACATCGGTGGCGTCACAGGTCGCGCGCTTGGAGCCGCAGCCGAGACTGGAACGCTTTCCGTAGATTCCAGGCCAAGTCGGGAAGACGGCACCGGAGAGGTACTCCCTCTAAGCGCCTTCACTTTCGGCTCCTTTCAACAGAAGCTAAATCGCAGCGGGCTGTGCCTGCGTGAGAGGGATGTCATCTTCTTCGGCTGTCGGTCGCAAGCTATTGGCGGATAGCCTCGTCTCAGCTAGCCGAGCGCAAGGATCTCAGTGATGCCGTCAACATCGGTGACTGACCCCACTATCCATCACTTGCGGCCAACCCCGTTGCGTGTCGTGTCGATCGGTTCGAGCGTCCGCCAGGATGCCGACGTCGACATAGATGTCAGCGTGGATATGCTGCGGGATGTTGCGGAGCTTGAGGCCAACTGGAAAGAGCTTGAAGCACGGGCGGCCCATTCCTTTTATTCGTCGTGGCTCTGGATCGGAACCTGGTTGCGGCATCTTCCGAAAGGGACGGAGCCGCACGTTCTTGTTGCCCGGGAGTCAAGCAAGATTGTGGGCCTTGCGATTGTTTGCCGGCGGAAGACTTGGCGCATCGGCCCGCACGCGCGGGCGCGGTGGCTGCTCAATGAAACCGGAGACGCTGGTTTCGACCGGCTGTTCATTGAATATAACGGCATTCTTTCGGAACGGTCGTCGGCGGATGCCATTACCGTGGCGTGCCTTGAGGCTTCAATGCGCCGCTTGCGCCATTCCGACGAACTGGTGCTGTCGGGAATCGACCCGGCTGTCGAACTTGCGGCGCGCTGCGCGGCCTGTTTCACCGATCTTGTGACGGACGTGAAGGTGACGGATACAGCGCCCTGGGTCGATTTCACCGAGGTCCGGCGCAAGGGTGGAGATTATCGCGCGACCTTGGGCCGCAATACGCGGCAAGCCATAAGCCGGGCCATACGGCTCTATGCGGAGCGCGGTGTCGTCGAGCACCGTGTCATGGAAACGCCATCGGAAGCCTTGGCCGCATTCGATGAACTGATCGACTTTCACAAGTCGCGCTGGGGCCGCAAGGGGCCGTTCGCCAATCCAGGCTTCTGCGCGTTCCACGAGGATCTCATCAGGCAAGGAGTTCCGACCGGGGCGGTCCGCATCTCACGGACTCTGGTCGGCGATCGCACGATCGGAATCCTGTATAATTTCGTGCATCAGGGCCATGTCCTTAATTACCAGAGCGGTTTTTTCTACGAGCAGGACGGCCGGCTAAAACCCGGACTTGTCAGCCACGTATTATCGATCGAGGACAGCCTTCATCGCGGCGAACGCGGTTACGACTTTCTTGCAGGCCCTGCCGGACATAAGTCCCGGCTCGCCAATGCAGAGAGTTCGATGAAATGGATCGTCATCGGCAGGGACAGCCTGGAGCGTCGCATCGAGGCGAAAATCCGCCGCGCCAGGCAGAAGCTGCGGGCCTTGGTGACGCGTTTGCAGTGATTGCGATCGGCGCGGGTACGCCAACCAGAGCGTTTTCAAGCGAAGTGGATACCGGTTCGCGTGAAGAAAACGCGTCACATCAAATCATAGAGCCCGGTTCTGATTCCGTCAGAACCGGAAAGGCTCTAGGATTGGGCAGCCAATCCGATTTCGAGATCCTTGGCAGAGGGGGAGTGTCCAGGCGCGCTGGCGCTTCGCGCTTCGGGCGCAAGCGGGACGTAGGAAATTCCGATCTCGCGTATTCCTCTGGTATGACCGAAGAGGTCGATGACCTCGAGGCCGGCATAACGGTTGTAGGTATGGCACCCGAACGGTCCGGCCTCGATACGGCCGATCGGTGTCTGGGCGAATTCCGACGCGCCAAGCGCATCGATCCGGCAGAATGTCACCGCGTCGCCATAACCGCGCAAACACTCCTGCGAAGGACGAAGGATGCGTCCCGACCGTTCGATGAATGCACCCGCAGGGCGACTAAATCTGGCGTCGATCAGTACTGGCCTTGCGGCATGGGGCGTCCAGGATCCAGTCAGGCTGTCGGCATGATAGAGATCGAGCATGTCCCACGATGAAGAGTTCCACCGTCTGGGGGATACGAAAAACCAGAAGCCGTCCTTATTGCGTAGCGGCGTGACGTCGTAACCTTCAATGCCTTCAATCAAACAGGCTTCACGCGTCCATCGGTACGGAAATTCGACGGCCCGGTAGAGGCAGACGTTCCGGGCGGCTCCCGATTCCGGAATCATCCAGATCTGCCCCGCATGCTCGAACACGAACGGATAGGAAAGGTGATGCGGCTCCTCCAGCACGATGTGTGGTGCACTTGCCGTGCCGTTCCGGTCCGGCGTCACCACCGCAATACATCCCCGGTTTTTGGAGTAGAGATACTGTTCGACAAAAATGAAATCCTGTCCCTTGTGGCGAAATGGAAACGGGTCGGCGAAGTAACCGGTGGGGCTGCCGGCGAGAACGTGGAAGGCCGCGTCGCGTTTGTCGAGCAGGCTTGCCGATTGGTCGAACCGCCATCCGATCGTCCACGCCTTGCCGCCTGTGGCGATCTTGTTAAGCAATCTGGCGGTCTTCGTTGCGAAAGTGCCGGTCGCCGACGTCGCGGCCGTGAGTGCACCAAACGACGGCGATCCCAGCTTCGGATGCGTAACGCTGCTGGCCGCCGACGAATTGCTTTCTTCACGCAAGGCCTTGAGGATCAGCGCGATCGCACACGAGAGTGCGCCATCGAGGCTCGCCGCGAATACATCGCGGTTCTGGCTTGCAGGATGGGCCGTCCATGGACGCGATGGGCGCGCTGTGTCGTGCAAGTCGACGAGAAGGTTCTGGTCGCTCGCCACGGCCGCCATGACGCCGATCTCACCGGGCACGCCGTTGAAGACTGGAGTCAGCACGCGCCGTCCCCGCGCCGGCGAGCCTTCGCCGCTCATGTCGATCACTACGTCTGCGTGGCCGGTCTGCAGCGGCATCGAAAGCAGCGCGGCTTCCATGCGGTCCGTGGCGCCATGCCCGCGGAAGCCGTAGACAAGACGTTCGAACTCGAGCAGCAACTGACTGCCCCGCGGAAGCGGGTGGCGATGTGATGCGAACGAGCGCGAAACCTGGTTGCCAGGCATCTCGGCAAGTGCCTGCGCCAACCAAAGATGCCAGCGCAAGAGGCGGGATGGATCAAGATTCAGACAGATATGCATTCTCAGTTGCCATCCTCTCCGCTGGTTCGAGTGTCCGGTAATCTGCGCGTCATTTGGAAGGCATGTCTTTCGGATACGCTGCTTATGCTTGAGGTGGTCGAACCGGAGTTGGTTCTTCTGCACGACGCTGAGATCGCATGATGCGTGTGCTGGATTTCCAACGGGCGATTGCTTGCTCGATTCAAAATGATTTCTTGAAACAGGTCGTCGGGAAATTGGCTCTGCCCAATATTGTCGCAACCTGGCTTGGTCGACCACTACTCTAACGAGAACCGCGGATCGGATGCGAAGCCGTACGGGGTAATCCTTCTGTGCCGTTTGCATTCGATCTCCGCCGTAGTGAGGTGGGCTATGAATGTAAGCTGGCAGCGAACGAACAGCAGCTTGATTTCGGCTAGCATTTGCTTGCCTGGCCAAGACCTTATTGAAATATGGAACGATCTGGCCGCGCGATTGGATACCAACGTGTTCATGCATCCCGCGGCGTTGCTCGCGGCGGCCGAAACTGCCTTCGCCAAAATTCACGTTCTCCTGGCATGGGACGAGAAGACGACACCGCGGCGCCCTGTTGGCTTTTGGGCATTGCGGGAGCGGCGCGATCTGCCGCTGATGCCGCCATTTCTGGAGGCACTCCCCTACAACTACGCTTTCACTTCAAATGCAGTGATCGATGAAGCTTTCGCCGAGGAGATCGTGGCCGCCTTCCTCGATGCAGTCAGGCGCGATGCGCAACTGCCCAAAGTGATACGTTTGCGATCCTTCGAAGCCGACCCGATTGTTTATCCGGCGATGCTCCGAAGCCTGATGGATAAGGGGGGCCGGTACAGGGAATTTCTTCGCGTCGAACGGCCGTTTGCCGACCGATGCTCCGGAGTCAAAAAGTCAAGCTCTGCCCGCAAGAAGCTTCGCCAGCTCTCCGCAACGGGCGCCGTGGAGATCGTCAACGAGCGGACGCCGACCAGCGTAGAGGCCGCATTCGAGATCTTCTTGAGATTGGAGGCGGCGAGTTGGAAAGGTGAGGAGGGTACGGCGTTGCTATGCGACGCCGACGATGCCCGTTTCGGTCGCCGACTGATTCACAATCTCGCGGCATATGGGTTAGCTTCTGTCGCGCTCCTGTGCGTCGACGGGGACGCGATTGCGGCACAGGTCCTGCTTTATAGCGGTCAACGCGCCTATACGTGGAAAACCTCGTTCAAGGAGTCTTTCGCACAATTCTCGCCGGGAGCGCTGCTCGCCGATAGAGCGACCCAAAGTCTGCTCGAATCCGGGCAAATCGTAACAATCGATTCCTGCTCCTTTCCCGATGGATTCATGGCCCGGTTGCTGACGGGCCGAAGAACCCTCGTCGATACGTTGATCGATCTTCGCCCGGGTAACTCGCTGGCTTTTGCGGTGGAAGTCGCGCGACATCAAGGTTACGAACTGCTTCGTCGCGTGCAAAACAGAATCCGGCGCGCGATCAAGTGGCGGAGCGGGGTCGCGAAACACGCGTTGGCAGCGTCAAGAAATTCTTGAAACCATTGCAGCCGGCGTCACCTGATCCAGAAGTCAGAGCGTCTTCTAGTGAAGTGGATGCGGCTCTAGGCTCGGTTCGCAAGGCTACGAACACGCTGGGCCAATCCCTCGGATGCGACTTGATCGGCAACCGCAATCATGCCGAGCTGACGTGCTGTGCCGATCATCGCTCGGACTATGAAGCGCAGATAGCGTTGCAAGCGCCAGTTAAATCCATCGTCGATCGATATCGAGCGCAATTGATAGGCGAATGACGAGGAAGCAGCATCGTAGTCGCACTTGACTGGATCGTTGTAGAATTGTTCGATTTTGTCGGCCGGCATACCGGGCGTCGCGAGCCAATTTGGAATGTGAATGTTGCACAGCCGTTCGACGTCGTTGAAAACTTTTCCGGTGCCGGTGCCGGCGGCCGGGCATGAAGTTGCGAATGCATCGCCGACCAGGACGATGCCAGGTTGCCGATGGCCCTTGCTGACGTAGAGATCGGCGGGCCGGATCTTGACCGGGCTGGACACCTCGATTTCGCCCGTGAGGCGATGCAAATTGGGCATCAATTCGAACAGGCTTTGTTCAGGATGGCGGCGAATTTTCTGCAGCAATGGATCGTCCATGTTCCGATAGACCATCAAGTTTGCCCGCATCGATGTTCGTATGGGAAACAGAGTGAGGTATGCCATCCGGTCGGCAGTACGCTCGGGATAATAGGTTAGCGATGCGAAATTAAAGGCCGTGGCCTGGCGAGGTTTGATGTCGAAGGCGATCGTGATCGAGTGGCAAGGGCTCGTTACGACGCGCTCGATGCCGACCTGATCCTTCAGGGCTACGCTCAGTCCGTGGGCAAGTACGATGAGGCGTGCCGAGATGTTGGTGCCATTCGACAATGCGACCTGCTGAAGGTCGTTCCCGATGGTGAGGCCGGTCGCCTTTGCGACCGTGAACGGGACGCTCGGAGGAACGGCGGCGCGCATCGCATTGACGAGGTCGTCATAGAGGATGCCGTGCTGACCTCCCGGGCGTTGGTCGACCAAGTGCCCGAAGCGCGCGACCCAGGCCTTGCCGCCGCGCGTGTCGCCATCGAACGTCGTTGACGGCAAGATAGCATCTGCGAGGCCGGTCTTGCATAAGATCGATACTTGCCCGCCTTCGAGCTTTTCGCAGCGTAGATCCGGCGGATAGATCCGATGGGGATCGATGAGCATGGTGCGGATGCCGGCACGCCCCAGCATGGCTGCGGCTGTCGATCCAGCAAGACCTCCGCCAATGATTGCGACGTCGGTATCCGTCATGGCTTACCTCATGAGCCGACTTTTGGACCAGAGTCAGCCAGGAAACCCCCAAGCAGTCGAACTGTGCTGATACGGGAGCAAACGCGCTCAGCCAATTACTCTGAAGGGTGCGGCGCTCTGGAGCGCGAAGCCAGAAGAGGTAACCCCTCGGTGCTGTTGCGCTCCGCTTTCGGAGACGGTCATCTGCTCCGATGAACGTTGGCTGGCAACGAGCGAAGAACGGGTTGCGCGGTGCTTGCCTCTTGCCGCTCGCGTTCCTGTTTCCCTCGGCAGCCGCGGCGGATCATCCGCAGGCAATGCCCTTCATCAGCACTTCCGGTACGGAGTTTATGATGGACGGCAAGCCGTTCTTCGTGACCGGCATCAACAATCATTATCTCACCTTCGCGTCGCAAGGCGAGGTCACGCGTGTTCTGGACGATGCGGTGGCGATGGGCGCCAATGTCGTCCGAACTTTCCTCCAGCCGGTGATCGGGTCGCGCGATGGAAGCGTCCCCACGATCTGGAACTGGCCGAACCCGGCCGCAGATTCCAGCAATCTCGGCGTCGGACATGCCGACCTGATCTATTGGGATGCAGAGAAAAACGCGATGGCGATCGATGACGGTCCCAACGGAATGCAGAAGGTCGACTTTCTTGTCGCCGAAGCGGGAAAGCGCCACCTGAAGCTCATCATCGCTTTTCTGGATTTCTGGGACTATACCGGCGGCGCTCAGCAGATGCGGGCCTGGTATGGAAGCGCCGACAAGTCGACGTTCTTCTTCAGCGATCCGCGCACGAAGCGCGATTACAAAACCTGGGTCGAGCATGTCGTGCGGCGAGTCAATTCGCTTACCGGGGTTGCCTATCGGGACGACCCGACCATCATGGCCTGGGAGTTGATGAACGAGGGCAATGCGCGCCCCGAGTCCTTGCGGTTGGACTGGACGGCTGAAATGTCGGCCTACGTCAAGTCGCTCGATCCCAACCATCTGGTCAGTTCAGGACACGCCAACGTTACTCCACGGCTAGCCGATCTCACTATCGCGACCCTCGATTTCGGCACCTGGCACGGCTACCCGCTTTATTACGGCCTCACCGCGCGCCAGTTCGGCGAAGCGATCACCGAATTCTGCGGAATAGCCGGCCGCGCCAGGAAGCCCGTTCTTCTGGAAGAATTCGGTTACGCACGGTCCAATCGGGATTCCGCACAAGCTTACGCCATGTGGCTCGATACGCTTGCCCGCGATCCAGATTGCGGTGGTTGGCTCGTCTGGCGACTGGTGTCGCGGCAAGACAACGGACGCTATCCCGCCGACGAACATGACCAGTTCGACATCCGCAACGACGGGAGCCCGATATGGAATGTCCTCAAGGCGGCCACCGCCCGAGCAGCACAAATCCGCGAAACCGGCCGGACTCGAACCATTAATCTTCGGGAGATCCCATGATCGAAGCTTCTGTCGTGATCTGTGCGCACACGCTTGACCGCTGGGATGAATTGAACAGCGCCGTTAAATCCGTCCGCAGCCAAACGCTCGCGGCGCGGGAGATATTCGTGGTCGTGGACAATAACGAATCCTTGCGCGAACGAGCGGCGCGAGAGATCGAAGGTGTAACGGTTCTCGCAAACGCCAAGGAGGCCGGTCTGTCGGGTGGCCGCATGACGGGGGCGGAGCACGCAACGGCTCCCGTTATCTGCTTCCTCGATGACGATGCGGTTGCCGATCCTTGCTGGTTGGAGGAACTGCTCGACGCCTACCAGGATCCGGCTGTGCTGGGAGCCGGTGGGCCGGTCGAGCCGCTTTGGCGGGTGCCACCGCCCTCCTGGTTTCCGGACGAATTCCGCTGGGTGGTTGGCTGCACCTACAGCGGCATGCACGTACCCAACGGGCGCATCCGCAATCCCATCGGCGCCAATATGTCGCTGCGCGCCGACGTGCTGCGTCGCGCTGGCGGCTTTACCTCGGATCTCGGACGCCGCAAGCTTGGTTTCTCCGTCAGCGGTCGGGCGACATTCGGCGGGAAGGCCGAGAGTTGTGAAGAGACGGAATTATGCATTCGCGCTGTCCGCCTCCATCCGGGCGGCTATTTCGCGTATCGGCCGGGTGCACGGGTGCATCATGCCGTGCCTGCCCAGCGCACCACGTGGAGCTACTTCGCTCACCGCTGTCTCATCGAGGGTACCGCTAAGGCGGTGCTAACGAGTCTCGCCGGGGCCAAGGATGGCCTCGGCGCGGAAGGGCGTTACGTCCGGGTGGTGTTGCCGCGCGCCGTTGTAAAGAACCTGGGTGCCGCCCTGTGCGGTCAGGCCGGCGCCGCGATGCGGGCCGGAGCGATCGTCGCGGGGCTCGGCCTTACGACGTTCGCCTACGCCAGAACCCGTTTTGGCGGCGCCGCTGAAATCCGCTCCAGGTATCTGTTTTCACGGCTCCGCGGCAGGGGAGCATAGCCACTGTTGTCCGTGCGAGCGTCCCGATGCAGCGAACCTATTGTGTCTGCGGCTTCGTGGATGTTGTGAACGATCGAAGCTTCTTCACTTCCGATTGAGTCGGAATCGAAGCTGCAATTTTCGAAATTGAAACGTTCTCTTCGCGCAAACCGGAATCGCTTCGTTCGGAATGCCCTTAAATCGTAGCGGTTTCTAATCCCTTCTGACTACCTCAAGTGCCAGATCGACAAATGGATGGCGAAGGTTGTGTCATGAGAAACAAATCGTGCGCAGGAATATCCGGTTCATTCTGAATTTTTCTGCGAGCGCTGCGTCGAAACTGCGCGACCGAGTAACGTGACCCATCGGAAGGAGCGATCAAGTGACGACATTGATCACTGGCGGTGCCGGCTTTATTGGCGGCCATACAGTTCTCGCTTTTCTCGATCGGGGTGAAATTCCGATCGTGCTGGATGATCTGTCGACCGGCAGCCGGGAAGCGGTGCCGTCCAACGTGCCTTTAGTCGTCGGCGATGTGGGAGACATCGAGCTGGTATCGCGTCTTATACGAACCCACAGGATCGATGCGATCCTTCATTTCGCGGCCAAAATAATCGTCCCGGAATCCGTTGCGGACCCGCTCAAATATTATCTCAGCAACACGGTAAAGACACATGCTTTGCTGCAAGCGGCGGTGAAAGGAAACTTGAAACACTTTGTCTTCTCTTCGTCTGCGGCGGTTTATGGCAATCCGAGTTTCACGCCCGTAAGTGAGGCGGCGCGCCCGTCGCCGCTTTCGCCTTATGGAATGTCGAAGCTGATGTCGGAGTATATGCTGGTCGACGCAAGTGCTGCATGCAGTCTGCGGCATATGACGCTGCGTTATTTTAATGTCGCGGGTGCAGACCCGGCCGGGCGCCATGGTCAATCGACGCCAGGTGCGACGCATCTCATCAAAGTGGCGCTTGAGACGGCGCTTCGTCGGCGTCCTTACATGAGCATCTATGGCAGTGATTACCCGACACCTGACGGAACATGCGTGCGCGACTACGTACATGTTTCCGACCTGGCACGTGCACATCTCTCGGCACTTGATCATCTGCGCAACGGTGGTGAATCCCAAACGCTCAATTGCGGCTATGGACGGGGATATTCAGTCAGAGAAGTAGTGGACTCGGTCAGGAGGGTCGCGGGAGTTGATTTCGAAACCCGCCAGGCGCCTCGTCGGGCGGGAGATCCAGCCTCCATTGTGGCAGATAGCGATCAGCTCAAGAAACTGGGATGGAAACCGGAATTCGACGATTTGCCGAAGATGATTGAGCACGCCCACGACTGGGAGAAAAAGCTGACCGCGGTTGCGGCTGCGCGCGAGCAGCGATCCGGCATGGTCAGGTTCGCGGATAATTCCAATTACGCGCATGCGGCAGTTCCGTGATCCGGACGGCCGGATTGGTGATCTGCGCCTGCTATTCCATTCATTGCGAATTATAAATTTAGAGAGCCGCCATGACCATCGAACGTGCCGTTGCACAGATCACATACAAGCCGTGGGGAAGCACCTATCTGCAGCCATGGGCAACGGCGCCGGTAAACGATGGCGCAA
Organism: Xanthobacteraceae bacterium; assembly: GCA_024508855.1. Taxonomy (GTDB): domain Bacteria; phylum Pseudomonadota; class Alphaproteobacteria; order Rhizobiales; family Xanthobacteraceae; genus 62-47. Next base: position 3,235 of record JANINJ010000075.1, on the reverse strand, counting down.
TCGGCGAATTGTGGTACCAGCGCCCGACTGCCGGCGCGCCGGAATCGGCGCTGCTGCTCAAGTTACTTTTCACAACCGAGCCGCTCTCCATACAGGTCCATCCCGACGATGAATTCGCGCAATCGATCGGTTTGCCGAACGGTAAAACCGAGGCGTGGTACATTCTTGATGCGGAGCCCGGTGCTCAGGTCGCGGTCGGGCTGAAACGTTCGCTGACGCCGCAGGAGCTTCGGATTTCCATTGCGGACGGATCGATCGCCGACCTCGTTCAATGGCGACCGGTTCGTAAGGATGATGTGATCTTTGTTCCCGCAGGCACTATTCACGCCATCGGCGCCGGCATCGTCCTTGCCGAAATTCAGCAGCGTAGCGACGCCACTTTCCGCCTGTTCGATTACGGACGCCAACGCGAATTGCACACAGAGAACGCGGTGGCTGTTGCGGAGAGGGGAATAGCCCGACATCGGCCATTGTTACGAAAATTTTCCGATTCGAGAACGCTCCTCATTGCCAGCCCTCATTTCATATTCGAGAAAATCGAACTTCTCCCGAACTCCGACTGGGTCCTTAAAGCGCCACCAGAAAGCTGGATTCTGGTCATCCGCGGCGACGCAGAGATCGATCTTGCACATACCGCTCTCGGCGACGTTATTTTTGCCGATGCGCAGCGCATCAATATCTCGGCAGGAGCCGACGGTATGACAGCCTTGCTGGCTTACGTGGGACCGAACGCATATCCGGAGTTGCTTGAACAACAATATCAGACGGTGCCGACCCCGACGGCCGCGGCTCTTTCGTATCGCCCCACCTTGTGATTGCCGGTGTTATTTCGGCACTCAGGGGGAAGGGCGGCCACCACCGGAAATCAATACCTTTAGCGACGAGAGGCAAGGCGTCACGGCCGGAACACGTCCAGCCACGACGCCTTATTTCCTTCACGCCGCCGCTTTGTGGCGCGCGAGTTCGGCCTTGTAGAGTTCGAACTCTTCGGCGATTGCCTTGGCCACGCTTGGCCTTGTGCGCAGGCGTTCGTAATACGCCTTGATGTTCGGCCACTTCGCCAGATCGATCGGCGGCGTCGCCATGGTCCAGTTGATGACCGTGACGAGATAGGCGTCGGCGACGCTGAAGTGATCGAGCAGCGTCTCGCGGCCTTCGAGGTAGCTGTTGAGATAATCGAGCCGCGACAGGCCCTTCTCCAGCGTATAGGCCTTCATCTCCGGCGGCGCCTTCTTGTCGAGCAGCGGCACGAACAGCGCCTTGTGCAGTTCGGTGCCGATGAAGCACAGCCATTGATGCAGGCGCGAGCGTTCGCTCTCGTTGCGCGCGGAGATTCCGGCATTCGGCAGCCGGTCCGCGACGTATTGCAGGATCGCGGCGTTCTCGGTGAGGACGACGCCGTCGTCGGTGCGGAGCGTCGGCACCAGCCCGAGCGGATTGACGGAGAGGAAGTCCGAACCGTCGTGCTGTACGCGTTTCGTCTTGGGATCGACTTCGAGATAGCCGGCGTCCGCTCCCGCTTCGTAGAGCGCGATACGGGTCGCCATCGAGCAGGCCAGCGGCGAGAAATAGAGGTCCATGAAAGACTCCTTGGGCTTTATGATGGGTGGTATCGAACGCGCGTTGATTTTTATACTGTTCCGCATAATATAACGACGGTCAAGGAATTATTTGCGAAATGGTACAAAAAAAGAAATCGCCTGCGGCAGCATCATCTGCGACCGTTGAGGCACCCGCGCCGAAACGACGCGGCCGGCCGCGTGCCTATGAGCCCGACGTTGCGCTGGCCAAGGCGCTCGACCTGTTCCGCAAGGATGGCTTTGCCGGTACCTCGCTTGACGATCTCAGCGCCGCCACCGGCATGAACCGGCCGAGCCTCTATGGCGCGTTCGGCGACAAGCGCGAGCTCTACATCAAGACCTACCAGCGCTATCGCGCCGATGCGCGCGCGGCGATGCAGGATATTTTCAAGGTCGAACTGCCGATCCGCAAACGGCTGCAACGTATCTACGATGTTGCGCTCGACATCTATCTGTCGGGCGAGGAGGGGCCGCGGGGCTGCTTCACGGTGATGACGGCGGCGTCCGAGGCGGTGGCCGATCCGGATATCCGCGCCATGGTGCTGGAAGGGTTCGGCGAACTCGACAAGGCCTTCGCGATCTGCTTCCGCCGGGCGAAAGAGACCGGAGAACTTCCAGCCTCGGCCGATCCGGATGCGCTGGCGCAAATGGCGTCGGCGACGATCCACACCATCGCCATCCGCGCCCGCGCCCGCACCCCGCGCAAGCAGCTCGAACAGATCGTGCGTGGGGCGATCGATCTGATGTGCGGGGCGGCAAAACGGTAGCCAAAGTGGCAAAGCGTTAAATACGTCATGGCCGGATTTATTCCGGCCATTCACGTCTTAGCAGCATCACAGCGAGGCAATCGTGGATGGCCGGGACAAGCCCGGCCATGACGGAGGCAAAAAATCTTTCGTCCAGTGTCGGATCGTCGAAGTCCCGTGCGTCCTTGATCCGAAGCCGCGGAAAGGGCGTTCAGCCCGATCTGCCCGTCGTTCCAAATAACCGGGAGTTCCCGATGCACAAGATTTCGCCCTGCCTGTGGTTCGACAAGGAAGCCGAAGAGGCGATGAATTTCTACCTGTCGGTGTTCAAGGACGGCAAAGCCGGCGAAATCCTGCGCTACGGCGAGAATGCACCGATGCCGGCGGGCACCGTCCTGACCGCGACCTTCGAAATCGAAGGCATGAGCTTCATTGCGCTCAACGGCGGCCCGCATTTCAAGTTCAACGAAGCGATCTCGCTCAGCATCGATTGCAAGTCGCAGGCCGAGGTCGATTACTTCTGGGACAAGCTGACGGCGGACGGCGGCCAGCCCAGCCAGTGCGGCTGGCTCAAGGACAAGTATGGCGTCTCGTGGCAGGTGGCTCCGGCGCGGGTGATCGAACTATTGAAGGATCCCGATGCGGGCCGTGCCCAGCGGGCGATGCAGGCGCTGATGACGATGGCGAAGATCGACATTGCCAAGGTGGAAGCGGCAGCGAACGGGTGAGTGGCAAGAAAGCAGTTTTTGTCATGGCCGGATTTATTCCGGCCATCCACACCTTACGATATGGCGGCAAGAAAGACGTGGATGGCGGGACGAGCCCGGCCATGACGAGCCAATAGAGCCGCATACCGCTCAGAAGACCTGTTGGTCATCATGTCGGCGACGGGCATACTCGTTCGTCTAA
>JANINJ010000074.1 GCA_024508855.1 Xanthobacteraceae bacterium | reverse complement strand
CGGAATCCGGACAGAGGGAAGGAAACACCAGTCCTCCCTCTGTCCGTTATCCTGTCTGGTTTACGGACGACGCAGATCACGCCGCACCGCCATGTGGGCGCCCTTCACGCCATCAACCACTTGCGTGACGCGCAGATCGCCGGCCACGCTACAAATCGAATACGCTTCCTCGCGCGAGATTCCCCACTTGCGCTGAAGCAGCCCGATAGTTTCGAGAACGCATTCGCGCACGGCTTCGTCGAGATCCTCGCTGAAGCCATGGCAGATCCATTCGCGCGGCGTTTCGAGCACCGGGTTCTTGCCCGCACTTCCCTTATGCAGGATGAGCTGGATGGTGGCATTGACATGCGCCTCGATGGCGGTGCCGTTCACCTCGCCGTCGCCTTCGGCAAAGTGCGTGTCGCCCGCCCAGAACAACGCGCCCTCACGCAGCACCGGGTAATGCATGCTGGTACCGGCGATGAACTCGCGATTGTCGACGTTGCCGCCGTGCACGCCCGGGGGCACGGTGCTGATCTTGCCGTCGGCCGCCGGGCATACACCGGCCGTGCCGAAATGCAGACGCAGCGGAACGACGACATTCTCGAGCGCGGGCTTGCGCTTCGCATTGTCCACCGGCGTGATCATACCGGGATACGGCTTCTCCGGCGTATCGTATTCATAACGAAACACCGCGCGGGCAAGCTGCGAGTCGACATCCGCCTCGTAAACGATGACGTGCTCTTTCTTGCCGAACTCCTCGTGCAGAAGACCCCAGCTCGCAATGAAGTTGACGCCGTATTTGATGCGCGGCTCCATGTGGAGCACGCGGCATTCCAGCGTGTCGCCCGGCTCGGCGCCTTCGACAAAGATCGGACCGGTGAGGATGTGGACGCCGGGAGAGCGGCTTTCCGGCGGCACCGTGTCGTAGATCTCGCGGATCGCATCATCCATCAGGAGATCGGGTGCATCGCCCGCGTGGTGGGCCAGGCACTCGATCTTGACGATATCGCCGGAGTTCACATGAAGAACCGGATCAACCGCGCCGTCGAACGCGCCCCACTGAATGGTTTCGAGCGTCGCCTTCAGTTCGTGCAGCTGCGGCTTGGTCTTGTCCCTGGTCATGGTCTTGAGCATCGGAAATTTCTCCTTGTGTTCAGAATACGAACGTCACTTGATGACGAAGTGCGGCGACGGCGACGTAACCGACGAAGGTGCCGACGATGGCGAAGATGCCGCCGAGCACGTTTGGTGCGGGGATCGGCGCATTGACTGCGGTGTAGAGAATGCCGGTAATGAGACCGACGATGGCGGCCTGCATTTCGACAAGGCCGAGACTGATCTGAACCATGTTTCCTCTCCTGTGTTTTGATTGTCAGGTTTTGACCGGCAGCGGCTGCGCTTGCGGCCGGCCGAACGTGATCTGCTTGCGAACGAGCTTCACGATCACGTAACCGGCAAAGGTGAAGATGATCGCGAGGATGCCGCCGAGAACGTTCGGCGCCGGGATCGGCAGGTTCAGCAGCGAGTACAGGAATCCGGTGACGAGCCCGACGACAAGTGCAACAAGCTCGTTACGGCCGACATACAAGTATTCCATTGGGTGTTCCTCCTTTTGACGTGAGCGAGTGCGAGTCTTCACGTGCGCCGGACAAACGTCTCCCTGCCGCGGGAATCCCCTCGGTTGAATCGTCATCAAGGATTTGAATGGTCCGGCTGCGCCGCCCGGCAGCAATCAGAGCTGAGCCGGCAGTGAATAGCGGCGCGCGATCGCGCTATGCGGAATCAATCGCGTTTGTCTGGGTCATGCTTTCCTCCAACGTTTTTTTGTAAGGATGAGCTTAGCCGCGGTTTCGCCGACCGCAACGTACGTCTGCGCGCGCAGTCATCTCCGCGCGCGACGGCCTTCGCTGCGCAGCATGAAAATAAACGCGCGATTTCAATTATCTGCAGGAAAGCACGGCGATAATGGCGCGACAGGCCGGGGCATACGGTCAAGTTTTTCGGCGTATGCAGTCAACGGCTTCAAGCCGGCAAATGGCTGCAACAGGCGTGTTCGGTGCAATTGCGTTGCGGAACTACACCGGATTGCAGTCGGCGGATGACTCGGACGCACACGCCGGCGTCAACCGGGATCGGAATCGCGGATCGCATGTCTACTGATCGGGCACACCGGGCGCGCCCGATCCTGCTAGATGTTCAGCACCTGGCCGTAGGCATCGAGCACCGCTTCCTTCATCATCTCCGACAGCGTCGGATGCGGGAAGACGGTGTGCATCAGTTCCTGCTCGGTGGTCTCGAGATTCATCGCCACCACGTAGCCCTGAATCAGTTCGGTGACTTCCGCGCCGATCATGTGCGCGCCAAGCAACTGCCCGGTCTTCTTGTCGAAGATCACCTTGACGAGACCCTGATCCTCGCCGAGCGCGATGGCCTTGCCGTTGCCGACGAACGGGAAGCGGCCGACCCGGATTTCGCGGCCGCCTTCTTTCGCCTTCGCTTCGGTGAGGCCGACAGACGCGACCTGCGGATTGCAATAGGTGCAGCCCGGGATCATCAGCTTGTCCATGGCATGCGGATGCAGACCCTTGATCGCCTCGACGCAGATCACGCCTTCATGCTCGGCCTTGTGCGCCAGCATCGGCGGACCGGCGACGTCGCCGATGGCGTAGATGCCCGGCACGTTGGTCTTGCAATAGCCGTCGATGACGATGCAGCCGCGGTCCGTCTTCACCCCGAGCTTCTCTAGCCCGAGCCCCTCGATGTTACCGACCACGCCGACTGCCGAAATCACGCGGTCAAACTCCGCCGTCACCGGCTTGCCTTTGCCGTCATCGATGGTGGCGACAACGCTGTCGGCCTTCTTGTCGACCTTGGTGACCTTGGTCGAGGTCATGATCTTGATGCCCTGCTTCTCGAACCGCTTGCGGGCAAGCCCGGCGATCTCGGCATCCTCGACCGGCAAAATCTGCGGCAGCACTTCGACGACGGTGACGTCGGCACCCATGGTGTGGAAGAACGACGCGAACTCGATGCCGATGGCACCGGAGCCGACCACCAGCAGCGACTTCGGCATCTTGTCCGGCACCATCGCTTCGAAATAGGTCCAGACCAGTTTCTTGTCCGGCTCCAGCCCCGGCAGCGCGCGCGGCCGCGCGCCGGTGGCGACGATGATATGCTTGGCCTGATAGCTGCCCTCGCCCTGGGTGCCCTTCGGCGCTTCGACGGGCGACTTCTTCACCGTGATCTTGCCGGGCGCGTCGATGGTCGCCTCGCCCCAGATTACCGTGACCTTGTTCTTCTTCATCAGGAAGCCGACGCCGTCATTGAGCCGCTTCGAGACGCCGCGCGAACGCTGCACCACCGCCTTCGGATCGTAGCTCACATTCTCGGCGGAGAGGCCGTAATCCTTGGCGTGCTGCATGTAGTGATAGATTTCCGCCGAGCGCAGCAGCGCCTTGGTCGGAATGCAGCCCCAGTTCAGGCAGATGCCGCCGAGATACGACTTCTCGACGATGGCAACCTTGAACCCGAGCTGCGCCGCGCGGATCGCCGTGACATAGCCGCCGGGACCGGAGCCGATGATGATGATGTCGAAGGAAGTGTCAGCCATGTTCAGACGTTTCTCCTGCTTCCCTCTCCTTCGTGGGAGGGAAGGACCACTGTGGTGTCTTCGCCGTTACACGACCATCATCACCGGATTTTCGATCAGCTTCTTGAACGCCGTGATCAGTTCCGCGCCGAGCGCGCCGTCGATGGCGCGGTGGTCGCACGACAACGTGACGCTCATCATCGATGCCACCACGATCTGGCCCTTGCGCACGACCGCGCGGTCCTCACCGGTACCGACCGCCAGGATGGAGGACTGCGGCGGATTGATCACCGCGGTGAAATCCTTGATGCCGTACATGCCGAGGTTGGACACCGAGGACGTGCCGCCCTGGTATTCGTTGGGCTTGAGCTTCTTGGCCTTGGCGCGACCCGCAAGGTCCTTCATCTCGTTGGAGATCGCCGACAGCGACTTGAGCTCGGCCTGACGGATGATCGGCGTGATGAGACCGAACGGCAACGCGACCGCGACGCCGATATCCGAATGCTTGTGGCGAAGCATCGCGGCTTCCGTCCACGACACGTTCGCTTCGGGGATCTTCTGCAGCGCCAGCGCCATGGCCTTGATGACGAAGTCGTTGACGGAGAGTTTGTAGAGCGGCTTGCCGTCCTTGTCCTTGCCGGCCGCGGCGTTGATTTCCTCTCGCGCGGCGTTCAGCTTGCCGAGGTCGCAATCCACCGTGAGGTAGAATGTCGGCATCGAATTCGTTGCGGCGGTGAGACGCTGCGCGATGGTCCGGCGCATGGAATCGTGCGGAATGCTTTCGTAACCGCCCTCCTCATACAGCGCGAGGATTTGCGGATCGGACATCGCTGGCGCACCGATGCCCGCAACGGCTCCGCCCGGAGCGGCGGCCGCCGCCGGTGCCTTCAGGCCCTTGCCTGCCTTTGCGTCTTCGACATCGCGCGCGACGATGCGGCCATGCGGACCGCTGCCGCTGATCCGCGACAACTCGATGCCGGCGTCCTTCGCAAGCCTGCGGGCGAGCGGCGATGAGAAGATGCGGGCGTGTCCGTTGGCCTGCGACGGTGCTGCCTGCGGAGGCGCAACCTTGGCCGGTGCCGATGGCGCAACAGCGGGCGCAGGCGCCGGAGCCTTCGGAGCAGCACTCTCCTTCGGCGCTTCGGATTTGGTTTCCGCCTTTGGCTCCGCTTTCGCCTCGGCCTTGGCCGGAGCAGCCGTTCCCGCCGCCTTGACGTCCTCACCATCGCCGGCGAGCACCGCGATCACGTCGTTGACCGGAACATCGGCGGTGCCTTCCGGCACGAGGATTTTGGCGATGGTGCCTTCATCAACGGCTTCGACTTCCATCGTCGCCTTGTCGGTCTCGATCTCGGCGATCACGTCGCCGGACTTGACCTTATCGCCCTCTTTCTTGAGCCACTTAGCGAGGTTGCCCTTTTCCATCGTCGGCGACAGCGCGGGCATCAGGATATTGATCGGCATGTGTCAGCCCTGCTCTCTCAACGATAACAAACGGCCTTCGCCGCCTCGACCACTTCGGCCACCGACGGCAGCGCGAGCTTTTCGAGATTGGCGGCATACGGCATCGGCACGTCCTTGCCCGACACGCGCGCGACCGGCGCGTCGAGATAATCGAACGCGTGCTCCATCAAGCGCGCAGCGACTTCGGCGCCGACGCCCGACTGCTGCCAGCCTTCCTCGACCACGACCGCGCGACCGGTCTTCTGCACCGACGCGACGATGGTCTCGGTATCCATCGGGCGCAGCGTGCGCAGGTCGATGACCTCGGCCTCGATACCTTCCTTCGCCAGTTCCTCGGCGGCCTTGAGCGCGTAGCTCATGCCGTTCGACCACGCGATCAGCGTGACATGCTGGCCGACGCGCGCGATCTTCGCCTTGCCGATCGGCACAACGTAGTCGGCAAGCTTCGGCACTTCGCCGGTATGACCGTAGAGGATTTCGTTCTCGAGGAAGATCACCGGATTGGGATCGCGGATCGCAGCCTTGAGCAGGCCCTTGTAGTCGGCGGCCGAATACGGCGCGATCACCTTGAGGCCAGGAATCTGCGAGTACCACGCCGAGTAATCCTGGCTGTGCTGCGCGGCAACGCGTGCCGCCGCGCCGTTCGGACCGCGGAATACGATCGAGCAACCCATCTGTCCGCCGGACATGTACAGCGTCTTCGCCGCCGAGTTGATGATCTGGTCGATCGCCTGCATGGCGAAGTTGAAGGTCATGAATTCGACGATGGGCTTCAGCCCCGCCATCGCAGCGCCGACGCCGACGCCGGCGAAGCCGTGCTCGGTGATCGGCGTATCGATCACCCGCCGTGCGCCGAATTCCTGCAGCAGCCCCTGCGTGACCTTGTAGGCACCCTGGTACTCCGCAACCTCCTCGCCCATGACAAAGACGTCTTCGTCGCGGCGCATTTCCTCGGCCATGGCGTCGCGCAATGCGTCGCGGATCGTCATGGTCACCATCTCGGTGCCTTCCGGGATATCCGGATCGGCGGCCGCGGTAGCCTTCGGCGCTTCGGGCGCAGCCTGTGCGGGCTTCTCAGGCGCGGGAGTGGACTTTGCTTCCGCCGGAGCCGCCTCTGCCTTGGTTTCCTGCTTGGCTTCCTGTTTGGCAGGCGCGGGCGCGTTGCCGAGATCGGCAGCGCTCTCGCCATCCGCCAGAATGGTGGCGATCGGCGTGTTGACCGCAACGTCGGCAGTGCCTTCGGGAATGAGTATCTTGCCGAGCGTCCCTTCGTCGGTGGCCTCGACTTCCATCGTGGCCTTGTCGGTCTCGATCTCGGCGATCACGTCACCGGACTTGATGGTCTCGCCTTCCTTCTTCAGCCATTTGGCGAGGTTGCCTTTCTCCATCGTCGGCGAAAGCGCGGGCATGAGAACTTGAATTGGCATATTCGCTCCAGAACGTAAGACTGCTGCGCGCTCAGCGATAAATATCGGTGTAAAGCTCCGACACATCCGGCTCCGGATCGTGCTGGGCAAAATCCGCCGCCTCGTTGACGATCTCGCGCACCTCGGCGTCGATCGCCTTCAGATCCTGCTCGCCGACCTTGGCCGCCAGCAGGCGATTGCGTACCTGCTCGATTGGATCGGAATCGTGACGCACCTTGTCCACTTCCTCGCGGGTGCGATACTTCGCCGGGTCCGACATCGAGTGGCCGCGATAGCGGTAGGTCTGCATTTCAAGGATATAGGGACCGTTGCCCTCGCGGCACCACTTCACCGCCTTTTCGCCGGCGGCCTTCACCGCTCGGACGTCCATACCGTCGACCTGTTCGCCCGGGATGTTGAAGGAAACACCGCGCTTGGAGAAATCCTGCTGCGCCGAGGACCGGCTGACCGAGGTGCCCATGGCGTAGCGGTTGTTCTCGATGACGTAGACCGCCGGGAGCTTCCAGAGCTCCGCCATGTTGAAGCTTTCGTAGACCTGGCCCTGGTTGGCCGCGCCGTCGCCGAAATAGACGATGGCGACATTGTCATTGCCGCGATAGCGATTGGCGAACGCCAGTCCGGTGCCGAGCGATACCTGCGCGCCGACGATGCCGTGGCCGCCGTAGAAATGCTTCTCCTTGCTGAACATGTGCATGGAGCCGCCCTTGCCGCGGGAATAGCCGCCGCGGCGCCCGGTCAGTTCGGCCATCACGCCCCTGGCTTCCATGCCGGTCGCCAGCATATGGCCGTGGTCGCGGTATCCGGTGATGACTTCATCGCCCGGCTTAAGCACCATCTGCATACCGACGACGATGGCTTCCTGGCCGATGTAGAGATGGCAGAAGCCACCGATGGCGCCCATGCCGTAAAGCTGACCGGCCTTTTCCTCGAACCGGCGGATCAGCAGCATGTCGCGAAGCGCCTTCAACTCCTGATCTTTGGTGAACTCAAGAGGGGTACGAGAACCTTTGGTCTCCTGCCCTTTTTCCTGCGTGACGCTCTTTTTTGCTGCGGCCATAACTCGTCCGGATGAGAGAGGTAATGTCCTTCTCTACTCCAACTCCCACGGCCTTGAAAGCAGCCCGTGGCAAAGTCGCGCAATGCATCATGACGCAATGCAGCAGACGAAATTTTCGTGATCGATTTTGAAGGATTTTGAAATTTCAGCACGACGCGTAACGTAACGCCGTGACATCAGGCCGCGTTGGTAACCCGACGATTCAATTCGGCTTGATCAGCTTCACCAGATCGCGGGGATGTACGTAGTCGAGCTGATAGCGTACGCGCTCGTCGAGCATGTCCGGATCGACCCGGTCGGCGCGCAAAAGCGAGACGCGCTGTTCGCCTTCGGCCCGCTCCTTCTTGAGACGGGCGAGTTCGGAGGTCAGCGCGATGACTTCCTGGTCCAGTTCCTGACGCGCATTCAGGCCGTACTTGCCGGTATAGGCATTGACGCCAAAATAGGCGACCGCCGCCGTCGCTATCGAGTAGAGAGCGACCCCAGTCAGCCAAGCTTTCAATCGTGCGCGAGAAACCATGTCGCGAAGATGAAACGACCCGGTTAATGGACACCTAACAACCGGGTCGTACTCAAATGGACGGGCTTACTTTTTTTGCTGGGCCACCCAGGCGGCAAAGGCGGCCAGGTATTTGGTCAGGAACTCGCGCAGCGAGTCCTTCACGAGATCGCCCTTGTCGTCGAAGGCATCCCCGATGCCGCCGATATAGGCTTCCGGCTGTTGCAGGATCGGCATGTTGAGGAAGGTCAGCGACTGGCGCAGGTGGTGATTGGCGCCGAACGCGCCAATTGCGCCCGGGGAGTTGCTGATAATACCGGCCGGCTTGCCGTCGAACGCACTCTTGCCGTAGGGCCGCGATCCGACGTCGATGGCATTCTTCAGAACGCCGGGCACCGAGCGGTTGTATTCCGGGGTAACGAACAGGACTGCATCCGCCTTCCTGACGCGATCGCGGAATGCCACCCAATCGGCCGGCGGCGTCGCTTCGAGGTCCTGATTGTAGAACGACAAGCCGCCAAGCGTCACGATATCGAACGTCAGCGATGGATGCGCCAGCTTCTCCAGCGCCTTGGCGATCTTGAGAGAGAAGGATTCCTTGCGAAGGCTGCCGACGATGACTGCGACGCTGTAGGTGGCCATGAACAGATGTCCTTTGCTGGATGACTCCGGGAGGTGATGCGGTTTTCAACCAGACCCAATGCGGATGCAAGCCCACCCGATCAATCCGGCGCAGCAGATCATGCCAAGGCTATTCCGCCGCCCGCACCCCTGTCATGACGGTGTCATTGTGCTCGCCGAGCTTTGGGGCGTCCGCGTGCGGATGGGGCCGCTCGCCATCGAACGTGATCGGCAGCCCCACCACTCTCAATTCGCTGCCCGGCAGCGTGCGCATCAGATCGACCGCCTGCAACTGTTCGGTCTGCGCGAGTTCGGCAATATCGTTCACCGGACCGCACGGCACCCCGACGCTTTCGAGCGCGGCCATCCACTCGGCCCGCGTCCTGGTCAGCAGCACCGGTTTCATCAGGTCGATCAATGCAAAGCGATTGGCGGCGCGATCACGCACTTTTGCGAAGCGTGGGTCGGTGGTCCATTCCGGGTGATCGAGCACTGCCGCGCATTTCGCGAACAGGCGTTCATTGCCGGCAGCAATGCAAATCGGCCGGTCCGCCGTCTCGAACACCTGATACGGCACCAACGTGAAACTCGCGCCACCGTGGCGCGGTGCCATCTTGCCGGTGTGGAGATAGTTGTTGAGCGGGCCTTCGACCCAGCCGACCGCGCTATCGAACAGCGACGTATCGATCACACAGCCCTTGCCGGTGCGATGCCGCGCCTGCAGCGCACCGAGCGCGCCGATCACGCACCATTGCGCGGTGGCGCGATCGTTGATCGCGGGCGCGCAGAAGGTCGGCGGATCGTCGGGCCGGCCGGTCAGCGTCATGACGCCGCCATAGGCCTGCAACAACGGATCGAACCCCGGCGCGCCGCGCAGCGGTCCTTTGGGCCCGAATGCCCAGACCGAACAGTAGATCAGCCGCGGATTGAGCGCGCACATCACATCGGGCCCGATGCCCGCATCCGCGACAACACCGGAGCGCAGGTTCTGGATCAGGATATCCGCGTCGCGCGCAAGCTCCTTTAGCTTCGCCACGTCATCCGGATTTTTGATGTCGAGCGTGACCGAACGCTTGTTGCGATTCATCGAGTGGAATAGCATGGAGTCGCCGTCGATGAATGGCGGCCCCCATGATCGCGCGTCGTCGCCGCCGTCGGGTTTCTCGATCTTGATGACGTCGGCGCCCATGTCGCCGAAGATCATTCCCGCCATCGGGCCGGCTACCGCCTGCCCGATCTCGATCACCTTGATGCCCGCGAGCGGCCCGTCCATTGCGTTTCTCCGCGTTTGTTTTGCGGCAGGTTCGCACGCGACGCGGAGAATGCAACTGTGTTAAACGCTAACCAGCCTTGTTCGGATTGATGAGAAACTTCTCGCCGGTCGAGCGCTTGTTGTAGATTGCGATGTTCGGCAGCTGCAGCGCCTCCTGCAGCGAGATCACCCGATTGTAGTGGCTCGCGAACGTGGTCTTGAGTTCGTCCACCACGCGCTGGCGCAATCGCGCGCCATCCGCCGGTCCGATTTTTTGCAGGAACGGAAACAGCAGCCAGCCGCCGACGCCCCACGTCATCCCGAACGACCGGTTGATGATGGTCGGGCCCGTGTCGAGCCCGCCATAGATGTAGACCTGCTTGTACACATCGGAGCCGTAACGGCTGTAGACCTTGGCGGTCCCGTTCGCCGCGACTTCCATGCAGGTCAGGATCTGACCCGCGAGCTTGCCGCCGCCGATGGCGTCGAATGCGAGAGTCGCTCCGGTCTCGATCAGCGCCTGCGTCAGATCGTCCATGAAGCTTGGCGACGTGGAGTCGCAAATGTATTTCGCGCCGATGCCGCGCAGCAACGCGGCCTGCTCCGCGTTGCGCACGATGTTGACCAGCGCAATGCCGTCCTTGATGCAGATCTTGTTGAGCATCTGGCCGAGGTTGGATGCGGCCGCAGTGTGTACCAGCGCCTTGTGGTTCTCGCGCCGCATGGTCTCGACCATGCCGAGCGAGGTCAGCGGATTGACGAAACATGATGCGCCGTCGGCAGGCGTCGCGCCTGCGGGCAGCACCAGGCAATCGCGCGCCTTCATGGTGCGGTACTGCGCGTACATCGCACCGCCGATCATCGCCACCGTCTTGCCGAGCAGCGCCTTGGCCGCATCCGACGAGCCGGCCTTGACCACCACGCCAGCGCCTTCGTTGCCGACCGGCATCGAGTCATCGAGACGGCCGCCCATCGCCCGCATCGCGGCCTCCGGAACGCTCGCGGTGATGACCGGCTGGTGCGCGGTGCCGGATGCTTTCGCCGTCGACATGTCGGCCGCGCCGAACAGCAGACCGAGATCGGAGGGATTGAGCGGCGTCGCTTCTACCCGCACGACGACTTCATCCGGCGCGGGCTCCGGGACCGCGACTTCCGCCAACGATACTTTGAGCTCACCGCTCTTCTTGATCAGGGAGCGAAGTTGAAGTCCCTTGGTGTGATCCGAACTCATCGTGCCTCTCCCTGATGATTGTTGTGTACGCGCGCGTTGGCGCAGAATTATTCCGTTGCAGCTCGTGGCGGCAGGCCGTTGCTCCACGTCGAAGGCCGGCCCTCGAACGCCGACTTCGCACGTTTGCCGAGCCAGTAGGAATACGGCGGCGGCACCAGGCTGAAATCGGGATCGATGCCGAGCTTCTGCGCGGCATCCATCGGCCAGTTCGGGTTGTAGAGCATTTCGCGAGCCAGCGCGACGAGATCGGCGCGGCCATCCTGCAGGATGGCTTCGGCCTGATCGGCGTGCACGATATGCCCCACGGCCATGGTCTTGATGCCCGCTTCACGGCGGATTTTCTCGGCATACGGCACCTGGTAGCCGTACTTCCTCGAGCGCTCGCCATCCATCGGCGAATAGGCCAGCGTGCCGCCGGACGAACAATCGATGACGTCGACGTCCTTGTCTTTCAGCAAGCGCGACAGCCGCACGCTCTCCTCCGGCCCGAAGCCGGCATCGTCCTCGCATGACAGCCGCATGAATAGTGGCTTGTCCGCAGGCCATGCCGCGCGAACATTTTCCGCAACCTCGATCGCAAAACGGAAGCGGTTGAGTTCGGAGCCGCCATATTCGTCGGTGCGCACATTGGCGAGTGGCGACAGAAACTGATGGATCAGGTAGCCGTGCGCGGCGTGGATCTCGACCATGTCGAACCCGGCCCGGTCCGCGCGTGCGGCGGCCTCGCCCCATTTCACGGCAAGATCGCGCACCTCGTTATGCGACAGCGCACGCGGCACAGGAGACTTCTCCGAATGCGGCACGGCGCTGGGCGCAACCAATTCCCAGCCGTCCCAGTCGAACACGCCGGGCTCGGTGCCGCTGAGCGGCTTGCCGCCTTCCCACGGTCGTCCCAGCCGTGCCTTGCGTCCGGAATGGCCGAGCTGGATGCCGGCGCGCGCCCCATGCGCCTTGATAAACGCCGCGCAGCGCGCCAGTGGCGCGATGAAGTGATCGTCCCAGAGGCCGACATCGCCGACCGTGCCGGCGCCGTTGCGCGCCACTTTGGTCGATTCCATGATGACGAGACCGGCGCCGCCCTGCGCGAACTTGCCGGCATTGACGAGGTGCCAGTCGTTGGCAAATCCCTCGACCGCCGAATACTGATGCATCGGCGCGACCACCACGCGATTGCGCAGGTGCATCCCTCGGATTTCAAGCGGCGAAAACAGCATCGGTTGCGGCATTGCGCGTTATCTCCTCATCGGGAGTTGCAGGTTAGCGCAAACGAGGTGCGGCCGGCGCGCGGATCATGACATACGCATCATGCGCGCCGGCCGATTGCCGGAGGCGACCGCCTTATGCCAGCGCCTTCAGCGCCGCCCTGCCCGCATACTTTGCCTGCGAGCCCAACTGCTGCTCGATGCGCAGCAGCTGGTTGTACTTCGCGGTACGGTCGGAGCGCGCCAGCGAGCCGGTCTTGATCTGGCCGCAGTTGGTGGCGACCGCGAGATCGGCGATGGTGGAGTCTTCCGTTTCGCCGGAGCGGTGCGACATCACCGCAGTATAGCCGGCCTTGTAGGCCATCTCGACGGCGGCGAGCGTTTCGGTGAGCGAGCCGATCTGGTTGACCTTGATCAGGATCGAGTTGCCGAGCCCCTTCTTGATGCCGTCAGCGAGCCGCGTGACGTTGGTGACGAACAGGTCGTCGCCGACGAGCTGGCACTTGCTGCCGATCAGGTCGGTCAATTCCTTCCAGCCGTCCATGTCGTCTTCGCTCATGCCGTCTTCGATGGTCACGATCGGATAGCGGCCGACCAGATCGGCGAGATACTTGGCCTGCTCCGAGCGCGAACGGGTCTTGTTCTCGCCGCCATAGACATACTTGCCGTCCTTGAAGAACTCGGTGGAGGCGCAGTCGAGGCCGAGCGCGATGTCGCTGCCCACCTTGAAACCGGCCTTGCCGATCGCGGCGACGACGAAATCCAGTGCTGCATCGGCCGACGGCAGGTTCGGTGCGAAGCCGCCCTCGTCGCCGACGTTGGTATTGTGGCCCGCCTTCTTCAACTCCGCCTTCAGGGTGTGGAAGACTTCCGCACCGTAACGTAGCGCCTCCGCGAACGACGGCGCGCCGATCGGCAGGATCATGAATTCCTGGAAATCGATCGGGTTGTCGGCGTGAACGCCGCCGTTGATGATGTTCATCATCGGCACCGGCAGCGTGCGCGCCGAGGTGCCGCCGACATAGCGGTACAATGGCATATCGAAGGATTCCGCCGCGGCCTTCGCCGTCGCCAGCGAAACGCCGAGAATGGCGTTGGCGCCGAGGCGGCTCTTGTTCGGCGTGCCGTCGAGCCCGATCATGGTCTCGTCGATCTGCACCTGTTCCTCGGCGTCCATGCCGCCGATGGCATCGAAGATTTCGCCGTTGACGGCTTCCACCGCCTTCTGCACGCCCTTGCCGCCGTAGCGCTTCTTGTCGCCGTCGCGCAGCTCGACCGCTTCGTGCGCGCCGGTGGAGGCGCCTGAGGGAACCGCGGCGCGGCCCATCGAGCCGTCTTCCAGCACCACATCGACCTCGATGGTCGGATTGCCGCGGCTGTCGAGAATTTCGCGGCCGATGATGTCGACGATGGCGGTCATGAGAGCCTCATAGTTGTCAGGGATTGTCGTTTCGCGGTGCTTCTACCGCATGCGACCGGGCGAGAAAAGGCCACGGCGCCGCCGGTTGCATACCTTGCCTGACAGGCCGTCAGGGGATACGGAGACGCTCATGTCGAAAAAACCGCGCGCCGCCTCCGAAACAACCGACCTGCAACTGGGCCGTGCCGTCGAGTGGCCCACCTCGCCCGAGCAGGCGAAGCTCGACCGCGTGCCAAATCCGCAGAAAGACACCAACTACGTGGTGCGCTTCACCGCGCCCGAATTCACCTCGCTGTGCCCGATCACCGGGCAGCCGGATTTCGCGCATCTGGTGATCGACTACGTGCCCGGCGCGTGGCTGCTGGAATCCAAATCGCTCAAGCTCTATGTGGCGAGCTTCCGCAATCACGGCGCGTTTCATGAGGATTGCACGGTCGCGATCGGCAAACGCATCGCATCCGAGATCAAGCCGCGCTTCCTGCGTATCGGCGGCTACTGGTATCCGCGCGGCGGTATTCCGATCGACGTGTTCTGGCAGACCGGCAAGCTGCCGAAGGATGTCTGGATGCCCGACCAGGGCGTGGCGCCCTATCGCGGCCGCGGCTGAATTAGCACCGGCGCTTGCATCCGCCGGAACTTTTCACCGGCTTGAGCATAACCTCCGGTCGGCTTGGCCGATCTGCGGATAGCGGATCGTCTCCAGGCGCGTGGCCTGGAGCACCCGTGAACCGATCCATTCCCGACCGTCCTTCACGGGGAATCCGCGCCCTCGAAGCTCTCAACTTTTTCATGGCCGACATGCAGGCCGGGATCGGACCGTTCGTCGGTGTGTTCCTGCTCGCGCATGGCTGGCAAAGCGGCCTCATCGGAACGGTGATGACGCTCGGCGGCGTCGCGGGAATGATAGCGATCACGCCTGTCGGCGCGCTGATCGATGCGACCCGGCGCAAGCGCGCGTATGTCATCTTCCCCGGCATCTGCACCGTTCTCGCGTCGGGCATTGTTCTCCTGTCGCAGGCATTCTGGACCGTCACCGTATCCCAGATCGCCACCGCGATCGCAGGCGCTGCCATCGTGCCGGCCGTCACCGGAATTACCCTGGGCATGGTCCACCAGCGCGGCTTCAACCGGCAGAACGGCCGCAACCAGGCGTTCAATCATGCCGGCAACATGGTCGGCGCCGGCCTCTCCGGCTATCTCGGATGGCAATTCGGTTTCGTGGCGGTTTTCGTGCTTGCGGCGGTTTTCGGAATCATCTCGATCGCATGCGTGATGATGATCCCGAAGGATGCCATCGATGACGATGTGGCGCGCGGGATCAGCGAGAGCGACCAAACCCACAAGCAGATAAGCGGCTTCGCCGTTCTGTTCGCAAGCAGGCCGCTGCTGGTTCTCGCGGCCGCCCTTGCCCTCTTTCATCTCGGCAACGCCGCGATGCTCCCTTTTTACGGGCTCGCTGTCGTCGACCTGCAGAAGGCCGACCCGGCGAGCTTCGTCGCCATCACCATCGTGATTGCGCAAAGCGTGATGATCGTGATGTCCGTCATCGCCATGCGGATGGCGGAGCGAACCGGATTCTGGCTGGTGCTGCTGATCTCATTCCTCGCACTTCCGGTGCGCGGCCTGATCGCCGCGCACATGATCTCGAAATGGGGTGTGATCCCGGTCCAGGTTCTCGACGGCGTCGGCGCCGGGCTGCAAAGCGTCGCGGTGCCGGGATTGGTCGCACGCATTCTGGATGGCACCGGCCGCGTCAATCTCGGCCAGGGTGCGGTGATGACGGTTCAGGGGATCGGTGCGGCGCTCAGTCCCGTCCTTGGTGGATGGATCGCACAGAGTTTCGGCTATCCCGCTGCGTTTATGAGTTTGGGCGCGTTGGCCGTCGCCTCGACCGTCATCTGGGTTGTTTTCGCCGGCCTCGTGAAGCGGGCGCACATGCAGCCGCCGATCGTTGGAGCTAGCTGGCAGCGGCCGGCTTGACCAGCAGTTTCGCGCCGATAACGCCGACCAGGAAGACGATGGTCGCGCCGACGATCAACATCGGCATCTTGCCGAAATGCGCGATGCCGAAACCGTAGGAAATCGGACCGGCGGTCTGGCCGAGAAAGAAAAAGCAGGAATGCAATGACAGCGATGTCGCGCGCGCTTCCACCGAGAGTTCGCTGGCGAATACCTGCATGCAGCCGTGGAGCATGTAGAAGCCGAGCCCCATGACGGCAAAGCTCGCCATCTGCGCCTGCCACGGCAGTCCGAACCCGAGCAGCACCAGTTGCGCCCCCATCAACGCGCCGCCGCCGATCATCAGCCCGCGCACGCCGATGGCGGGCAGCATCCGCGACACGCTCAAGGTGTAGAGCAATCCGCCGAGCGCGAAGCCGGCGATGACGATGCCGGCAATCGACAGTCGCGTCTCGCCAAGCTCGAACAGAAACGCCGCGACGAAGGGAAAGATGCCAAGTACGCAGCACCCTTCGACGAACACCACGCTGTAGCAAACCCGCGTCCGCGGATTGGCGAACAGCACCTTGTAGCCGTGCCACAGCGTGGCGAGACTGCTGCCGTGCGACGACATCAAGGCCGGTCCGCGACGCAGCCCTATGCCGACCGCGACCGACGCGATGACGGTCAGCACGCCGAGCATCGCCAGCACGCCGCGCCACCCAAACAGGTCGCCGACGACACCGCCGAGCGTCGAGCCGAGGACGTTGCCGATCATCGCGCCTGCGAGGACGCGGCTGATCGCCACCTGCCGTTCGTTCACCGGCACCAGGTCGCTGGTGAGACTGAGCGTCACCGGAAACACGCCGCCTGCCCCGATGCCGCAGAGAATGCGGGTGAGCAGCAGCATCGGAAACGAGGTGGTGAAGGCGCCGAGAATGCTGCCGAGGCCCAGCAGCGCGAGGCACGCGATCATCACACGCGCCTTGCCGAACAGATCGGCGACCGCGCCGATAATCGGCTGCACGATGGCAAAGGTGAATGCGAGCGCCGCCGACAATCCGGCCGCATGCGCAATCGAGACCGACAGGTCGTCGGCGATATGCGGCAGCACCGGATCGACCGCGCGCACCGACAGGTTCGCGGCAAAGGACGCCAGTGCGATGAGGTAGAGGACTGGCGGCATTAAACGTGCCGCGACCGGATGTCCGGAGCCAATGGACCCGTGCCGATGCCGCCAGGGCGCATCAGCGCGATCCGTTCTTGGCGAGTGCGTCGAATGCCATCAGCGTCCGCGCCAGTGCTTCGAACTGGTTGAGCGGCACCATGTTCGGGCCGTCGGACGGCGCATGATCGGGATCGGGATGAGTCTCGATGAAAACGCCGGCCACGCCCACCGCCACGGCAGCACGCGCCAGCACCGGCACGAATTCGCGCTCGCCGCCCGATGAGGTGCCCTTGCCGCCCGGCTGCTGCACCGAATGCGTGGCATCGAAAATCACCGGTGCGCCGGTGGTGCGGGCGAGGATCGGCAGCGCCCGCATATCGGAGACCAGCGTATTGTAGCCGAACGAGGCGCCGCGCTCGGTCACCAGCACGTTGGCATTGCTACCGCCGGTAATCTTGGCGACGACGTTGGCCATGTCCCATGGCGCGAGGAACTGGCCCTTCTTGACGTTGATCACCTTGCCGGTCGCCGCCGCAGCCAGCAGCAGGTCGGTCTGCCGGCACAGGAAGGCCGGAATCTGCAGCACATCGACCGCCTGCGCCACCTCGGCGCATTGGCCGGCGTCATGCACGTCGGTGAGCACCGGCAGCCCGACCGAGGAACGGATTTCCGCAAAAATCGGCAGCGCCTGTTCAAGCCCGATGCCGCGCGCCGCGGTGGCACTGGTGCGGTTGGCCTTGTCGAACGAGGTCTTGTAGACGAGCCCGATGCCGAGCCGCGCCGCGATCTCCTTCAACGCCGACGCCGTCTCCAGCGCATGCGCGCGGCTCTCAAGTTGGCACGGCCCGGCGATCAGCGCGATCGGCAGATCGTTGCCGAACCTGACCGCACCGACATTCACCACCGGCGCGGCCGCCATCTTTGCGGCTTGAGCAGTCAAATTGAGTTCCTTTCCAACCGACCATGCCGGTTGGCGTGTGTCGGATCAAGCGCTCGAAGTAGTTCGAATATGAGGGTTGCGCCAGCGCCGCAACATCGTTGGCGGCGCTGGACGCGGATCGGCTATTGGACCGCCGAAAATGACGTTGGCTGCAAAAACTGGTTGACGATGTTGTCGACGATCTGGCCGTCCTTCTCGGTCTCGGCGCGAGCCGACAGCCATGCCGGATCGGTGGCAAATGCATTCCATTTCTTTTCGCGGTCCGCCATCGAGTCCCATGCCAGAAAATAGGTCAATTCCTGATTGGATTGCCCAATCAGCGTGGTGAAGAAGCCGGCCTGCTTGATGCCGTGCTTTTCCCACAGCTTCAGGGTGATGGTGTCGAAGCGCTTGAGCAGCGCGGGCAACCGTCCCGGCACGCAGCGATAGACCCGCATTTCATAGATCATGGGCATTTCCCTTTTCTTGTTTGTGCTTTCGCGTGGCCGTTATAGAGCGTTTTCGAGCGAAGTGGACACCGGTTCGCGTGAAGAAGACGCGTCAAACAAAATGATGGAGCGCCGGTTCTGGTCCAATCAGAACCGGGAAAGGCTCCAAGCGACGGCGTCGCCGCTGTCCCGAGCCCAGATCATATTCCCGCCATGACAGGATTGATAAGCTGCCCGCCCCATAGGTGAGGAATCGATGCGCATATCCCTAATGATTGTGGCGGTCTCCGCCCTCGGCTTTTCCGGCATGGCCTACGGCCAGACACCCAGCCCCGCTCCGCAGCGGCCCGGCGTCATCACCGGCGGCGCCGACGGCGTGATGGTCAACGGCAAGCCCGCCGCGCGCGCGGGCGACACCACCACCGACGGCGCGATCGTCGAAGGCGTGCCGAACGTCTTCATCAACGGCAAGCCGGCGACCGTGATCGGCAACCGCACCGGCTGCGGCGGCTCCGTCGCCGGCGGCGCGCACGGCGTCTTCATCAACGGCAAGCCGATGGCTCGCCAGGGCGACCAGACGTCGGGCTGTCCGAAATAGAAGAAGCCTCCTCAGTCTTTCCGGTAGCGATCCGTAGCGAGCTTGAGGTCGAACACCTCGTCTTGCTTTAGCCAGCGAATATCGCGGGTGGCGGACATCGCCTGCAGGATGGACGGCGAAACGCCCATCCGCGTCATGTATTCGAGGATCATGCCGGTGGTCTTCTGCGTATCGGCCACAAGATCGCGACGAGATTCGGCGTCTTTCGGAATCTCCCGCGTGAACTGGTGCACGCCAAGAACCGAACCCGGAAATGCTTCGCGAATTTTTCCACCGGCATAGGCAAGCACACAGGCACTGGCGCAATAGGACGCGCGTACGCTTCCTTTGGAATCGGCAGTCCCCACCATCGTCGTCAATCCGCGCGATCGGATGACTTCGCCCATGATCAGCGCCTGATCGAGACGCCCGCCGGGCGACGACATCAAGACGACATCGCCTGGAACAAGTTTGGCTTCATCCAATTTCTCGCGAAACCAGCTCGCCGCCGCGGCTCCGATCTCGCCCTTGATGGCGAGCGCAGGCACCTCGCGGCCATTCATGCCGATCTGCACGACCGAAGACGTCAGCGACGGCGAAAAGTACAGGTCCTTCCAATAAGCCCATGCCGAGGGCGACGACAGGTCCTGATAAGCGCGGCCGCCCCACAACGCGAGGATGAGGACCGCGAACAGAACCGACATCAGCGAGTTTCGGCCAAACCGGCGGCGGGGAAGCTGGCTGGTCGGCTTATCGGAACCGGGATCGGCGGGCGGCGAGCCCCACGGCCGCGCCGGACCATCTGCCGATGCGCGAGACGGAGGTTCGACCTTGGGAATTCTCATCGGTTTCGTCTCGTCAAAACTGACAGCCTAAGGCGATAACGCCGCGACGATTTGGATGATCGCTGGCGATATCCGCCCCTCAAGGATGCCTCTTGACGCCGGTTTAAACCAGTCGGCTCTGCACCACCGCCGCTTCGATGAAAGACGCGAATAGCGGGTGCGGCTCGAACGGGCGCGATTTCAGCTCCGGATGAAATTGCACGCCGATGAACCACGGATGGTCCTCGTATTCGACGATCTCCGGCAGCACGCCGTCCGGCGACAGGCCGGAGAAGCGCAGGCCGTGCTGTTCGAGCCGATCCTTGTAGGCGGTGTTGACCTCGTAGCGATGACGATGACGCTCGGAAATCTCCAGCGCGTCGCCGTAGATGTGCGAAACGCGGCTGCCGCGCGTCAGCATCGCCGGATAGGCCCCAAGCCGCATGGTGCCGCCGAGATCGCCGGCCTTCGAGCGGCGCTCCAGTTCGTTGCCGCGCAGCCATTCGGTCATCAGGCCGACTACCGGTTCGTTAGTGGGGCCGAATTCGGTGGAGTTGGCATCCGCGATACCGCCCAGGTTACGGGCCGCCTCGATCACCGCCATCTGCATGCCGAAGCAGATGCCGAAATACGGCACGCGGCGCTCGCGGGCGAACCGCGCCGCCTTGATCTTGCCCTCCGCACCACGCTGGCCGAAACCGCCCGGCACTAGAATGCCGTCGACATGCTCGAGGAACGGCGCCGGATCGTCGTTCTCGAACACCTCGCTCTCGATCCAGTCGAGATTGACCTTGACGTTGTTGGCTATGCCGCCGTGCGACAGCGCCTCGGTCAGCGACTTGTAGGCGTCCTTCATGCCGGTGTACTTGCCGACGATGGCAATTGTCACCGCGCTTTCGGGATTGCGGACGCGTTCGTTGATGGTGTGCCAGCTTTCGAGCGCCGGCGGGGCTTTCGGCTCGATGCCGAACGCCGCCAGCACCTCGTCGTCGAGACCGGCGTCGTGATAGGCCTCCGGCACCGCATAGATGTTGTCGACGTCGCGCGCCTCGATTACGGCGCTCTCGCGGACGTTGCAGAACAGGCCGAGCTTGCGGCGCTCTTCCTTCGGAATCGCGCGGTCGGTGCGGCACAAGAGGATGTCCGGCTGGATACCGATCGAGCGCAATTCCTTCACCGAATGCTGGGTCGGCTTGGTCTTCAGCTCGCCCGCGCTCGGAATGTAGGGCAGCAGCGTCAGGTGGACGTAGATGCACTGGTTGCGCGGCAGGTCGTTCTTGATCTGGCGGATCGCCTCGAAGAACGGCAGGCCCTCGATGTCGCCCACCGTGCCGCCGATCTCGACCAGCACGAAGTCGAAGTCGTCGTTGCCGTTGAGGACGAAGTCCTTGATGGCATTGGTGACGTGCGGCACCACCTGAATGGTGGCGCCGAGATAATCGCCGCGCCGCTCCTTGGTCAGGATGTCCTGATAGATGCGCCCCGTGGTGATGTTGTCCGCCTTGGTGGCGGGCCGCCCGGTGAAGCGCTCGTAGTGGCCGAGATCGAGATCGGTCTCGGCGCCGTCGTCGGTCACGAACACTTCGCCGTGCTGATACGGCGACATCGTTCCGGGATCGAGATTGAGGTAGGGATCGAGCTTGCGAAGGCGGACTTTGTAGCCTCGCGCCTGCAACAGCGCACCAAGTGCAGCCGATGCCAGACCCTTGCCGAGCGAGGAGACCACGCCGCCGGTGATGAAGATGTACCGCGCCATGGGACTTAACCTTTAAGCTGACCTGAGCGATTCGCCAAAACGAATCGGACCCGCGGCCCAACAAAGGGCCGCGCTGTGGGTGACTTCGAAATCAAAGTAAAAACAGCCCCTTGTAGGCAGTTTTCAATATTTGAGGCGAGAGCAACCAGCGAAAATGCAATGCCTCATTGCGATCGCGGTGCCTGCGGAGCCGCCGGAGCCTGCTGCTGCTCCTGCTGCTTCAGCGTGTCGAGGATGCCGCCGCTGCTCGGCGGGGCCACCGGAGCGCCGCCCTGCTGGGTTGCGGGAGCCGTTGTGCTGTTGATCAGCGAGCTCGGCGTCCGATCGAGGCCGGCGAGCCACGACAGTACCAGGCTGGTGGCGAAGAACCCGGCCGCAAGGAACGCAGTGGTGCGGGTCAGCAGGTTGGCCGTGCCGCGGCTCGACATGAAGCCGCCCCCACCGCCAATGCCAAGACCGCCGCCTTCGGATTTCTGCAACAACACCACGCCGGTCAGGGCGACCACCAGCATCAGGTGAATGACGATTATGACGGTATGCATCAGTACCTTCCATCGCACGCGTCCAGACCGGACCGGGTCCGGCTGACGGCCTGCGGGGTTTGAAGTCGTCGGCTGTCTACACGACCGGATGGGGGATTGTCACCCCTGCACGGCGTCGATGGATGCGCCGGTCGATCGCGGCTTAGTTAGGAAGCAGCGGCCGCGATCGCAAGAAAATCAGCGGCCTTGAGGCTGGCGCCCCCGATCAGCGCACCGTTGACGTTCTCCACCGCCAGCAATTCCTTGGCGTTGGAGGGCTTTACCGAACCGCCGTACAGCAGCCGGATCGCCGCCCCGTGCTCCGGGAACCGGGAAACGAGAGCCTTGCGGATGAAGCCGTGAACTTCGGCGACGTCGGCAGCGGTCGGCGTGCGCCCGGTGCCGATTGCCCAGACCGGCTCATAGGCCACGACAAGGTTGGCGGCGGTCGCGCCGTCCGGCACCGAGCCCGCCAACTGCCGTCCGACGACTTCGAGTGCCTTTCCGGCGTCGCGCTCGGCCTGGGTCTCGCCGACACAGACGATGGCCAGCAGGCCCTGCTGCCAGGCGGCGGCGGCCTTCTCGCGAACCAGTGCATCGGTCTCGCCATGATCTGCGCGGCGCTCCGAATGGCCGACGATGACCGCGCTGGCCCCGGCATCGGCGATCATTTCCGCTGAAATATCGCCGGTATGGGCGCCGAATGCGGCGACGTGGCAATCCTGGGCCCCGATCCCGACCCGCGAGCCGATGGTGGCGGCGGCGGAGGTGAACAGCAGCGTCGCCGGCGGACAGATCAGGAGATCGGCCTTGCGCCACAGATCGTGGGCGCCCTTGGCGATCGCCCCGAGTTCGCTCAAGGAGGCCTTGAGGCCGTTCATCTTCCAGTTTCCCGCGATCAGCGGGCGAATCGTCTCGGTCATCTGTGAATACTCGTGGCCGGTTGCTGCGGTGCTGGCCTGCGCTAGCAGAGCGCGCCGCCGGGCTCAAGCCGCAGCCTTGCGCGACAATGTGTTCCGGAAGCCCCGATTGCGTGTTTCCGTCACGGTTGCGACGGCGCGCCCGCCACTTTAAGATGGCATATCAATTCGGTGACGCCCTGCGGACGCCCTGAGGCGACGTGGTATGCCGGTTCATGTCAGGAACAAGCTTTTGGCCGCTGCGCCGGGCAACGCACCTGGCGCAAGCCGTACGCCATGACGCGGAAGCCAGTCCAGGACGCCCCGATCCCCTCCTGTAAATAAGTTGGACCCATGCTTCGAGGAATGCGCAAAGCCTCATCAAACTGGCTCGGCAAGAGCATCATGACAGTTGTGATGGGCGTCCTGATCATCAGCTTCGGCGTATGGGGCATTGGCGACATCTTCCGCGGCTTCGGGCAATCGACGCTGGCCAAGATCGGCAGTACCGACATCTCGATCGAACAGTTCCGGCAGACCTATACCGACCGGCTGCAGCAGATCAGCCGCCAGTTCGGCCGGCCGCTGACGCCGGATCAGGCGCGCGCCTTCGGCGTCGATCGGCAGGTGCTGCAGCAGATGGTAGCGGAGACCACGCTCGATGAGGCGGCCCACCGTCTCGGCCTGTCGCAGTCCAACGAAGAAATCATGAAGGCGATCACCAACGATCCCAACTTCAAGGGCTCGAACGGCGCGTTCGATCCGGTGCGCTTCGCGCAGATGATCCGCAATTTCGGATATTCCGAGCAGCGTTACATCGCCGAACAGCGCAAGGTCTCGCTGCGTCGCCAGATCGCCGGCACGCTGTCCGCCGGCGTCGCCGCGCCGACCACGATGCTCGACGCGCTGAGCCGCTTCCAGAACGAGCAGCGCTCGATCGAATACGTCAAGCTCGAGGCCGCACAGGCGGGCACCATTGCGCCGCCCACACCCGAAGCGCTCGCCAAATATTTCGACGAGCACAAAGTGCAGTTTCGCGCGCCCGAATATCGCAAGATCTCGTTCCTCGTGATGACGCCGGAGGAACTCGCCAAGTGGAGCACCGTCTCCGACGACGACGCCCGCAAGGTGTTCGAGCAGCGCAAGGACAAGTATTCGACGCCCGAGAAGCGCGAAGTGTCGCAGATCGTGTTTCCGAACGCCGAGGATGCCAAGGCCGCGCGCGACCGCCTCACCGGCGGAATGTCGTTCGACGATCTCGCCAAGGAGCGCAGCCTGAAGCCGTCCGACGTTAATCTCGGTCTGGTGACCAAGTCGGAGATCATCGACACCAAGGTCGCCGACGCCGCATTCGCGCTGCCGTCGAATGAGATCAGTCAGCCGATCCAGGGCACTTTCGGCGTGGTACTGGTGAAAGTCGGCAAGATCGAACCGGGCACCCAGGCCAGCTACGAGAGCGTCGCGCCGCAGTTGAAGCAGGAGATCGCGCTAGATCGCGCGAAGAAATCCGTCGCGGACCTGCACAACAAGATGGAAGACGAACGCGGCGGCGGCGCCAGCGTGATCGAGGCTGCGCAGAAGCTCAAGCTGACCGCCGTGACCGTCGATGCCGTCGACCGCTCCGGCCGCGCGCCGGACGGCCAGCCGGTCACGACGATTCCGAAGGGACTCGATCTGGTCTCGCAAGCCTTCAGCAGCGATGTCGGCGTCGACAACGACACGATTTCGTACAACGGCGGATATGTCTGGTTCGACGTGCTCGGCGTTACACCGTCGCGCGAGCGCAAGCTCGACGAGGTCAGGCCGCAGGTGGAAGCCCGATGGCACGCCGATCAGGTTTCGGAAAAGCTCCGCGCGCAGGCGACCGAAATGGTGAAGAAGCTCGGCAGCGGCGGCAAGCTCGCCGATGAAGCGGCCAGTGCCAGCGTCAAGGTCGAGACCGCAGCCGCGTTCAAGCGCGGCGCGACGGTCGCGAACGTGCCCCCGAGCGTGATCGAAACGGCGTTCCGGACCGCAAAGGATGCCGCCGCGCAGACCGAGGGCGCCAGCAACACCGAGTGGATCGTGTTTCGCGTCACCGACGTCGTCGATCCCCCGCTCGACGTCGCATCCGAGGACACCAAGAAGCTGAAGACATCGCTCGACCGTAACATTGCGGACGAACTGGTTGGCCAGTACGTCATGAAGATGGAGCAGGATGTCGGCGTCAGCATCAATCAGGCCGCGGTGGCGCAGGTCACCGGCGCCGCCAACAACTGATCGCGTAACAACCGAAAGAGTTCGATGGACGATCTCAAAGCGATTATCGGCAAGGTCGCCACCGGCGCCACCCTCACCCGCGATGAAGCCGCCAACGCCTTCGACAGGATGATGTCGGGCGAAGCCACCCCGTCGCAACTGGGCGGCATCCTGATGGCGATGCGGGTGCGCGGAGAGACCGTCGACGAGATCACCGGCGCGGTGACGGCGATGCGCGCCAAGATGCTGCCGGTCAAGGCGCCCGCCGATGCGGTCGATATCGTCGGCACCGGCGGCGACGGCTCCGGCTCCGTCAATGTCTCGACCTGCGCGTCCTTTATCGTGGCCGGCGCGGGCGTGCCGGTCGCCAAGCACGGCAACCGCGCACTGTCGTCGAAGTCCGGCGCCGCAGATTGTCTCGCCGCGCTCGGCGTCAAGATCGACCTGACGCCGGATCAGGTATCGCGCTGCGTGCGCGACACCGGCATCGGCTTCATGTTCGCGCCCGCGCATCATCCGGCGATGAAGAACGTCGGCCCGACCCGGGTCGAACTGGGCACGCGCACGATCTTCAACCTGCTCGGACCGCTATCCAACCCGGCCGGCGTCAAGCGGCAGATGGTCGGCGTATTCTCGCGGCAATGGGTGCAGCCGCTGGCGCAGGTGCTGAAGAATCTGGGCGCGGATTCCGTCTGGGTGGTGCACGGCTCCGATGGCCTCGACGAGATCACCCTCACCGGCCCGACCTTCGTCAGCGCGCTGGAGGGCGGCACCATTCGCTCGTTCGAAGTGACGCCCGAAGAGGCCGGCCTGCCGCGCGCCAACGGCGACGCCCTGAAGGGCGGAGATGCCGATGCCAATGCCGCCGCGCTCAGCGGCGTGCTCGAAGGTAAGCCGGGCGCCTATCGCGATGTCGCGCTGCTCAATGCCGCTGCAACGCTGGTGGTAGCCGGACGTGCCAAGGATCTCAAGGAAGGCGTCACCATCGGCGCCAAGTCGCTCGACAGCGGCGCGGCGGCCGAACGGCTGGCACGCCTGATCAATGTATCCAACGCGTGAAGGCTGAGGCATCGATCATGTCCGACATCCTGACCAAGATCGAAGCCTACAAGCGCGAGGAGATCGCGACCGCCAAGCGCGCACATCCGCTCGGTGAGATCGAACGCGCCGCCAAGGCCGCCAGCGCGCCGCGCGGCTTCGTCCGCGCCATTCGCGCCAAGCTCGCTCAAGGCGACTACGGCCTGATCGCCGAGATCAAGAAGGCCTCCCCTTCCAAGGGATTGATCCGCGCCGACTTCGATCCGCCCTCCCTTGCCAAGGCCTACGAGGCCGGCGGCGCGGCGTGCCTGTCGGTGTTGACCGATACGCCGTCGTTCCAGGGCCATATCGATTTCATGGTCGCGGCGCGCGCGGCAACGTCGCTGCCGGTGTTGCGCAAGGATTTCATGTTCGATCCCTACCAGGTGATCGAGGCGCGCGCCCATGGCGCCGATTGCATCCTCATCATCATGGCCGCACTCGACGACGGTGCAGCACGCGAGATCGAAGATGCTGCGCTCGGACTCGGCATGGACGTGCTGCTCGAAGTGCACGACCGCGCCGAACTCGATCGCGCGCTAAAACTGCGCTCGCCGATGGTCGGCATCAACAACCGTAACCTGCGCACCTTCGAGACCACGCTCGCGACCAGCGAGGAACTGGCCAGACACATTCCCAAGGATCGCCTGATCGTCGGCGAAAGCGGCATCTTCACGCCCGACGATCTCAGCCGCCTCGCCCGCGTCGGCATCGAGACCTTCCTGGTGGGCGAAAGCCTGATGCGGCAGGCCGACGTCGCCACCGCGACGCGGACGCTGCTCAAGCGTGACAAGGCCTCTCGCACGGTCGGAGCGCACTAGCATCATGGCGCGGCGACAATCGACTGCAGGCGCGAAACTCACCCACATCGACAGCAAGGGCGAAGCGCGCATGGTCGACGTGTCGGCCAAGCCGGCAACCGAGCGTGTCGCTGTGGCCGAAGGCTGCGTCGTGATGAGCAAGGCAACGCTCGATCTCATCGTCAAGGGCAATGCCGCCAAGGGGGACGTGCTCGGCACCGCGCGCATTGCCGGCATCATGGCCGCGAAGCGCACTTCCGAACTGATTCCGCTGTGCCATCCGCTGGCGCTGTCGAAAGTGACGCTCGACATCACGCCCGATGCCAAACTCCCCGGCTGCCGGTTGCGCGCCACGGTGAAAGTCACCGGCCCGACCGGCGTCGAGATGGAGGCGCTGACCGCGGTGTCGGTGGGATGCCTCACGGTCTACGACATGATCAAGGCGGTCGAGCGCGGCGTGCGCATCGAGGGCATTCACCTAGTGGAAAAGCAGGGCGGCAAATCCGGCCACTACCGCGCGCCTGGAACGAAGCGCGCCACATGAGTGCCGGGCACAACACTGCGGGGGGCTCGTCATGGCGCTGATGTCCGCCGCCGATGCGCTTGCCGCGGTGCTTGAAGGCACGCAACCGCTCGCCGAAGAAACGGCGACGCTGTCGGCCGCGTACCATCGCGTGCTCGCACGCGACCTCGCCGCTCGCCGCACGCAGCCGCCGGCGGATATGTCCGCGATGGACGGCTACGCCGTGCGCGCCGCCGACGCCGCAACGATCCCGGCGCGCCTTACCGTGATCGGCGAAGCCGCAGCCGGACGTCCATGGGACCGGCCGCTGGCTGCGGGGCAAGCCGTGCGCATCTTCACCGGTGGCGTCATCCCGCCGGGCGCGGACGCCATCGTGATCCAGGAAGACACCGCACGAGACGGCGATACCGTCATCGTCAACGAGGCGGCGCAACCCGGCCGCCACATCCGCAGGGCCGGCATCGATTTCCGCGAAGGCGACGTGCTGCTGCCCGCGGGCCGCCGCCTCTCCGACCGCAACCTGTCGCTCGCCGCCAGCATGAACTATCCGGAGCTTCCGGTGCGCCGCCGCCCGCGCGTCGCGGTGCTGGCCACCGGCGACGAACTGCTGATGCCCGGCTCCACGCCGGGGCCGGGACAGATCATCCTGTCCAACGGCTTCGCGCTGCGGGCGCTGGCCGAAAGCGAAGGCGCCGACACCATCGATCTCGGCATCGCCGCCGACACCATCGATTCCACCACCGCCGCGATCCGCGCCGCGCGCGACAGCGCGGCCGACATCCTGATTTCGACCGGCGGCGCGTCGGTCGGCGACCACGACCTGATGAACCGCGCGCTGGAAGCCGAAGGCGTCGCGATGGCGTTCTGGAAGATCGCGCTGCGGCCCGGCAAGCCGATGATGCATGGCCGCCTCGGCGCGATGCGGGTGATCGGCCTGCCCGGCAATCCGGTCTCCTCCTATGTCTGCGCCTTCCTGTTCATGGTGCCGCTGATTCGCGCCATGTCCGGCCGCAGCGACGTCCATCACCCGATCGAACATGCGATCCTCGCCAAGGATCTCGGCGCCAATGACCAGCGGCAGGATTACCTGCGCGCCCGGCTGGACGTGCGCGACGACGGCGTCACGCAGGCGACGCCGGTGAGCCATCAGGACAGTTCGCTGCTGGCCAATCTCTCGGTGGCGCAAGGCCTCGTGATCCGTCCGCCCTTCGCACCCGCCGCCCCGGCAGGCTCGCCCTGCAGCTTCATCCGGCTGCCGAACTGAAGCGGACGGGTCCGCGCCATGACGCGCATCGCGGCTAATTCCATTTTTGTTGACCGTAAATTAAGTGGTTGCAGAACACATATGGAACATATAGTGTCCGTTCATGATTTGTTTCGAGTGCTTGTGTCTCCGACGGGATAACCGGGCATGCGGACAGGCCCGGCCGGGGTGGCGGGCATGGATACGGGGGATTTGACGACGATGCTGACACGCAAACAATTCGAGCTGTTGCGATTCATCAACGAGCGCCTGAAAGACACCGGCGTCCCCCCCTCCTTCGATGAAATGAAGGATGCGCTCGACCTGCGCTCCAAGTCCGGCATTCATCGCCTCATCACCGCGCTGGAAGAACGCGGCTTCATCCGCCGCCTGCCCAACCGCGCCCGCGCCATCGAGGTGATCAAGCTGCCCGAAACCAGCGCCGGCAACGGAAACGGACGGCGCGGCTTCACCCCCAGCGTCATCGAAGGCAATCTCGGCAAGGTCCGCCCCGCGGTCAGCGGCAGCGCGGATGACGGCGGCGAGCGACCCGTTGCCGTTCCGGTGATGGGACGGATCGCGGCCGGTACGCCGATCGAGGCGCTGCAGACCCGCAGCCACACCATCAGCGTGCCGCCGGACATGCTCGGCTCCGGCGAGCACTATGCGCTCGAGGTGCGCGGTGACTCGATGGTCGAGGCCGGCATCCTCGACGGCGATATGGCGCTGATCCAGCGCAACGACAGCGCCGACACCGGCGACATCGTCGTGGCCCTGATCGACGAGGAAGAAGCCACGTTGAAACGCTTCCGCCGCCGCGGCGCCTCGATCGCACTGGAGCCCGCCAACGCCGCCTACGAGGTCCGCATCCTGCCGCCGAACCGCGTCCGCATTCAGGGCAAGCTGATCGGGCTCTATCGGCGGTACTGAGCGCCACGACGTCCTAGTCCTCAGCCTGCCGATCCGCTTCCGCCGGCGTCGCATCGACGCCAGGCCGCCTGGCGCGTGTCGGCACAGGCGGCTTCGGTGCATCCGCGATGGCCGGCGACCACGGCCGATCGACGCCATCGGGCCGGATGGCCGTTACTGCGAAGCCCTCGCCCTTGCGACGCAGCGCCAGCGTGCCCTGCCGCCGCAGCCGCTCCTGATCGATCACCAGCGCGCCGCAATCGGTAGGCGCCTGCCGCGACGTGACGACCACCGTCGCGCGCACGCAATCGTCGGCCAGCGCTTCGGGCTGCAGCGCCAGCGCCACCAGCCGGCCGTCGGCCATTTCGACGACGCAGCCGTCCGGATCGCAAGACACACCATTCGACAGTGCCGGGTCGGTCGCGACGCGGCTATCGGCATCGGCGGCCAGCCACTCGCGAACGAGGAACGCATCCTTGGCACTGCGCATCACCCGCAGGCGACCTTCCCTGTCGCGCACCGCGACGCTATGGCCGTCGCCCGAGACCAGAATATCCGGCTGCGGCACCATCACCGCCCACAGCGTTGCGGCGACCAGCGCGCCGGCACCTGCCCAGCGCAACGGCGTGCGCAGCAGGCCGAGCAGCACGATGCCCGTCGTTGCCAGCACCAGCGGACCGGTACCGAACGCCGCCATCCGCCCGATCGCTCCGGGCAGTGCGGCGACCCACACCGTCACCACGATCATCCAGTCAATGCCGAGCCCCATCAGATTCCAGAACACGCCGTCGAGGCCGAACGGCATCGCCGCCAGCCCCAACAGCCCTGCAGGCATCACGAGGCCCGAGACCACCGGCATTGCCGCCAGATTGGCGAGCACGCCATAGGGCGTGATGCGATGAAAATGAAACGCGGCATACGGGGTCGTCGCGAGTCCGGCGACGAACGACGCCAGCGCCAGCGTCATGATCTCGCGGCCGCCCCACAGCGCGACACGCGCCACGTGCGAGTTGTCGGGCGAGGCGAACATCCGCGGCATCCCGATCTGGATCAGCGCCACCAGTCCCAGCGTCGCCGCGAACGACATCTGGAAGCTTGGATGCACCAGCGCCTCGGGCGCAAACGTCAGCACGAGCATCGCCGCCACCGCGAGCGTGCGAAACGTCACCGCGCGGCGATCCACCATCACCGCGATCAGCACCACCGCGGTCATGAAGTACGAGCGCTGCGTCGCGACTTCCGCGCCCGAGAGCAGCAGGTAGAACGTCGCCGCGGCAAGCGCCGCAGCCGCCGACCATTTCTTGATCGGAAACGTGACGGTCAGACCCGGAATCAATGCCAGCAGCGCGCGCACGGCGAAGAACACCACGCCCGCCACCACCGCCATGTGATAGCCGGAGATCGACAGTACATGGCCGAGGCCGGAGATGAACATCGCGTCGTTGACCGGCGTGGTGATGGCATCGCGCCGTCCGGTGAGAAGCGCGGTGGCGATGGCGCGGTTGTCGCCGCTGAGCACGGTGCGAATACGCGCATCGATGGCATCGCGCATGCCCTGCATCGCCGCCGCATAGCGCAGCTTCCAGCCGCCGCTCTGCGGCGGATCGAGCACCGTGATGCCGCCCATGGCGAAGCCCGATGCGCCGATACCCTGGAAAAACATGTCGCGCCCGAAATCGTAACTGCCGGGACGCAGCGGCGACAGCGGCGGCAATAACCGAGCTTTCATCTCGATATAGCTGCCGACTGAGGGCGCGGTGCCCTTGCGCACCGACAACCGCACGCGTTCCAGCACCGGCATCGCGCGTCGCGTTTCCATATGGGTGACGTGCAGCACGAAACGGTCGGTGCGCTCGCGCTCCTCATGGGTCTCGACAAATCCTTTCAGCGAACTGGCATAGATTGGCTGCGCCAGAACGGCGTGGGATATGCGCGCGGTCTTCAGCGCCGCGACCGCAAATCCGGACGCGATCGCCGCCACCATCAGCATCGCCGCGAAGGCCTTGCTCCGCCGCAGTACGAAGGCCGCAGCACAGATTCCGGCGGCAACCAGCGATACGAACCACGCCACAGGCTCGCGGTCGGCGTTGAAATAGATCGCAATGCCCGCGCCGAATGCGATCGGCACCCATGGCAGCAATCGGCCGGCGCCCGCCTCGGCGCGCGCCCAGTCACGCAGCGTACCGATGATGGAAGGCCAGACGCCGGCGACTCCCGCGAAGCCACCGGCTGCCCGCGCGCCCTCACCCGTCGGCCAGGTGCGTGCCCTGGCCTTGCCACCGCCCCGCTCCGCCACCGCGCGCGTTCCTCAAAAGGCCCGACGTCAGATTGAAGCAAACGGCGCGGCGCGGCAACGCCCCCGTGATGGACTAGCCCTTGCCGCCGACTTCCTTGGCGAAGGTATCGCGCAGGCCGATGGTGCGGTTGAACACCGGACGCTCCGGCGTCGAGTCGATATCACGGGTGAAATAGCCCTGCCGTTCGAACTGCATAGGCTCGTCCGAATTCGACATCGCGATGGCCGGCTCGATCCGCGCGTCGTTCAGCACCTCGAGCGAGTCCGGATTGAGATCGGCGGCGAAATTGGCCGCGTCCGGCGATGGCTTGAGGAACAGCGGATTGTAGATGCGGATTTCCGCCGGCATTGACGTTTCGGCCGAGAGCCAGTGCATGGTGGCCTTCACCTTGCGGCCGTCCGGCGCGTTGCCGCCCTTGGTCGCAGGATCGTAAGTGCAGCGCAGTTCGACGATCTCGCCGGCAGCATCCTTCACCACCTCGCGGCAGGTGATGAAATAGGCGTAGCGCAGCCGTACCTCGTTGCCCGGCGACAGCCGGAAGAACTTCTTCGGCGGATTCTCCATGAAATCGTCGCGCTCGATATAGAGTTCGCGGCCGAAGGTGATGCGGCGCGTGCCAGCCGCCGGATCGTCCGGATGATTGATGGCTTCGAGTTCTTCACTTTCGCCTTCCGGATAATTCTCGATCACGACCTTCAGCGGCCGCAGCACCGCCATACGGCGCGGCGCGGTCTTGTTGAGGATTTCGCGGATGCAGAATTCCAGCATGCCGACGTCGACGACACTATTGGCCTTGGCGACGCCGATGCGCCTGATGAATTCGCGGATCGCCGCCGGCGGCACGCCGCGCCGCTTCAGGCCGGCGATGGTCGGCATCCGCGGGTCGTCCCACCCTTTGACGTGACCGCCGCGCACCAGCTCGGTCAGCACGCGCTTCGACAGCAGCGTGTAGGTGAGATTGAGCCGCGCGAATTCGTACTGGTGCGGATGCGACGGCACCGGCAGCTTGTCGAGCAGCCAATCGTAGAGCGGGCGGTGATCCTCGAACTCCAGCGTGCAGATCGAATGCGTGATGCCTTCGATGGCATCGGACTGGCCGTGCGCATAGTCGTAACTCGGATAGATCGACCACGCCTTGCCGGTGCGCGGATGCTCCGCATGCAGGATGCGGTACAGCACCGGGTCGCGCAGGTTGATGTTGCCGGACGCCATGTCGATCTTGGCGCGCAGCACCCGCGCGCCGTTGGGAAACTCGCCGGCCTTCATGCGGCGGAACAGGTCGAGATTTTCCTCGACGCCGCGGTCGCGGAACGGGCTGTTCTTGCCAGGCTCGGTCAGCGTGCCGCGCGCCAGGCGAATCTCCTCCTGCGACTGATCGTCGACATAAGCGAGGCCGGCGCGGATCAGATCTTCCGCCCACCCGTAAAGCCGCTCGAAATAATCCGAGGCATGGAACAGGTTGTCGCCCCAGTCGTAGCCGAGCCAATGCACGTCGCGCTTGATGGCGTCGATGTATTCCTGCTCCTCCTTGGCCGGGTTGGTGTCGTCGAACCGCAAATGGCAGCGCCCACCGAACTCCTGCGCGATGCCGAAGTTGAGCGCGATGGATTTGGCGTGGCCGATATGCAGGTAGCCGTTCGGTTCCGGCGGGAAGCGCGTCACGATCTGCCGGTGCTTGTTCGCGTCGAGGTCGGCCTGGACGATATCGCGAATGAAATCGCGCCCTGCTTCCGACTGTTCCAATTCTGCCGTCATTCTGATTCCTGCTGCCAAGCCGGCGCGCTGAACTTGGTTCAAATCTGCTGAATTCCGCACGCCCTTTCCTTATGTGGGTATGCGCTGGTTTTCGGGAAACCGGTGGCCGTCCGGATTTAGGCACTATCTGCCAAATTCGGGGGCCGCAGCCAACCCCCGCACGGAAAGCTTTAGTTATGCGCTGGTCCTGCTATACACCCTTCGCTTCACTGGCCCTCACTCCCGCCTTCTCACTCCCGGCATCATGAACAAACCCGTTGTTACACGCTTTGCCCCGTCGCCCACCGGCTTCCTCCACATTGGAGGCGCGCGCACCGCGCTGTTCAACTGGCTCTATGCACGCGGCCGTGGTGGCAAGATGCTGCTGCGGATCGAGGACACCGACCGCGAGCGCTCGACCAAGGCGGCGATCGACGCCATCCTCGACGGGCTCAACTGGCTCGGGCTCGATTGGGACGGCGACGTCGTCTACCAATTCAGCCGCGCCGCGCGCCACCGCGAGGTCGCCGAGCAATTGCTTGCCGAAGGCAAAGCCTATCGCTGCTACGCGACGCAGGAGGAAATGGCCGCGATGCGCGAGAAAGCGCGCGCCGAGGGCCGCACCCGTCTCTACAACGGCCTGTGGCGCGACCGCGATCCGTCCGAAGCGCCCGCCGGCGTCGCGCCGGTGATCCGGCTCAAGGCGCCGCTGACCGGCGAGACCGTGATCGAGGATCAGGTGCAGGGCCGCGTGGTCTGGCAGAACGAGAACCTGGACGACCTGGTGCTGCTGCGCTCCGACGGCAACCCGACCTACATGCTGGCGGTGGTGGTCGACGATCACGACATGGGCGTGACTCACATCATCCGCGGCGACGATCATCTCACCAACGCCGCGCGGCAGAAGCAGATCTACGACGCGCTGGGCTGGGAGCTTCCCAGCATGTCGCACATTCCCCTGATCCACGGCCCCGACGGCTCGAAACTGTCCAAGCGCCACGGCGCGCTCGGCGTCGATGCCTACCGCGCCATGGGATATCTGCCAGCGGCGCTGCGCAACTACCTGGTGCGGCTCGGCTGGAGCCACGGCGACCAGGAGATTTTCTCGACGCAGGAAATGATCGACGCGTTCGATCTTCCCGCCGTCGGCCGCTCGGCGGCGCGGTTCGATTTCGCCAAGCTGGAAAATCTCAACGGCCACTACATCCGGCACTCGGACGATCAATCCCTCGTGACCCTGTTCGAGGATGTGATCCGCTACCTGCCGGAGAAGGCGGCGCTCGCCGCCAAGCTCAACGACACCACGCGGGCCCAGTTGCTGCGTGCGATGCCCGGGCTGAAGGAGCGCGCCAAGACGCTGGTCGACCTGATCGACAGCTCCGCGTTCATTTTCGCGGACCGGCCGCTGACGATGGAGCCGAAGGCGGCAGCGCTGCTGACGCCGGAGACGCGCCAGTTGATCGGCAAGCTCCACACCGTGCTGGCGGCAGTGACCAACTGGAGCACCGAGACGACGGAAGCCGCGATGCGCGCCTTCGCCGAACAGAACGGCATGAAACTCGGCGCCGTTGCCCAGCCGCTACGCGTGGCGCTGACCGGCAGAACCACCTCGCCTGGCATCTTCGACGTGCTGGCGGTTCTCGGCCGAGAGGAATGCCTCGCTCGGTTGCAGGATCAGGCCGCTTCGTGAGTCACGATGATTTGTGAGCGTCACAATCCAGCTTGTGGACGCCGTCGATTCCGATAGATTTCGCATCATGTTAGCCAAAGGTCGGGGTGCCTGCTGCAGCGGCATGCGCGACTGCCGCCAAAGGCGGACCGGCATGTCTTGCAGTGCATACTGCAATGCGATACCCCTTTGCGCGGCGCTTACCAAGAACGTCCGGCCGGGCCCGCGATCCTGTGGTCGCATCCTGCCATGCCGGGCACCTGTCACGATCTCATCGGGGAATTCACGATGGACGCAAAAACCAATTCGAAGTCGGCCACCCTCACCGTCGGCAACAAATCCTACGATTTCCCGGTCCTGAGCGGCACGGTCGGTCCTGACGTGGTCGACATCAGCAAGCTGTATGCCCAGGCCGGCATGTTCACCTACGATCCGGGCTTCACGTCCACGGGCAGCTGCGAATCCAAGATCACCTACATCGACGGCGACGCCGGCGTCCTGCTCTATCGCGGATATCCGATCGAGCAGCTCGCGGAAAAGGGCGACTTCCTCGAAACCTGTTACTTGCTGCTGTACGGCGAGTTGCCCACCGCAGCTCAGAAGGCCGACTTCGATCATCGCGTCACCAACCACACCATGGTGCACGAGCAGATGACCCGGTTCTTCCAGGCCTTCCGGCGCGACGCACACCCGATGGCGGTGATGGTCGCCTCGGTCGGTGCGCTGGCGGCGTTCTACCACGACTCGACCGACATCAACGATCCGAAGCAGCGCATGATCGCGTCGATGCGCATGATCGCCAAGGTGCCGACGCTGGCGGCGATGGCCTATAAGTATTCGATCGGCCAGCCCTTCATCTACCCGCAGAACGATCTCGACTACGCGTCGAACTTCCTGCGCATGTGCTTCGCGGTGCCGTGCGAGGAATACAAGATCAATCCGGTGCTCGCCGACGCACTCGACAAGATCTTCATCCTGCACGCCGACCATGAGCAGAACGCCTCGACTTCGACCGTGCGCATTGCCGGTTCGTCCGGCGCCAATCCGTTCGCCTGTATCGCTGCCGGCATCGCCTGCCTGTGGGGCCCGGCGCATGGCGGCGCCAACGAGGCCGCGCTGCAGATGCTCGCCGAGATCGGTTCGGTCGACAAGATTCCGGAATTCATCGCCAAGGTGAAGGACAAGAACTCGTCGGTGCGCCTGATGGGCTTCGGCCATCGCGTCTATAAGAACTACGACCCGCGCGCCAAGATCATGCAGAAGATGTGTCACGCCGTTCTCAAGGAGACCGGGCATAGCAACGATCCGCTGCTGCCGATCGCGCTGGAGCTGGAGAAGATCGCGCTGAACGATCCCTACTTCATCGAACGCAAGCTGTATCCGAACGTCGATTTCTATTCGGGCATCACGCTGAAGGCGATGGGCTTCCCGACCTCGATGTTCACCGTGCTGTTCGCTGTCGCCCGCACCGTCGGCTGGATCAGCCAGTGGAGCGAGATGATCGAGGATCCTGCGCAGAAGATCGGCCGCCCGCGCCAGCTCTACACCGGCGCTACCGAGCGCAATTACGTCGAGATCGGCAAGCGCAAGTAACGCGCCCTTCCGTTCGACGACTCGAACATTCACGGGCCCGATCCAGTTAACCGGATCGGGCCCGTTGCATTTTGAACAGGATCGTCGCGCACAGATCAGGGAGCGAGGCCATGGCCAAAACGATCGATAAAGTGTTCCGCAATCTCCGGCTGCCCGACGGAACGCCGTCGGCAATCGCCGTCGCACAGGGCAAGATCGCTCACATCGGCACGGACATCGCTCCTGAGGCCGGTACCGAGGTTGTCGATCTTGGCGGGCAACTCGTGGTCCCCGGCTTCGTCGAAGGCCATATCCATCTCGACACCAGCTTCTATGGCGACGCGTGGCGGCCCCACGTCCCCTACACTGCCGGCTTCAACGTCCGCGAGCGCGTCGAGATCCAGCACCGCAATATGGCGGCCGCCGCGCCCATGGACCAGCGCGCCCGCAACCAGCTCGATCTGTGCATCGCCAATGGCTCGACGCGGATGCGCAGCCACGTCATGGTCGACGCCAGCGTCGGCCTCAAATCGCTGGAGACGATTGCCGCGGTGCGCGAGCAGTATCGCCACCTGATCGACATTCAACTGGTCGCGTTTCCGCAGAGCGGCATCCTGAGCAGTCCCGGCACCGCCGATCTGCTCGACGCCGCCTTCGATCACGGCGCCGACCTGATCGGCGGCCTCGATCCGGTTTCGTTCGATCGCGACAGCAAGGGACATCTCGACGTCGTCTTCGGCATCGCGGACAGGCGCGGCGTCAGTGTCGATATTCATTTGCACGAGCCGAACACGATGGGGATTTTCTCGATCGAGGAGATCGCCGCCCGCACCAGCGCACTTGGCATGCAGGGCAAAGTCGTCATCAGCCACGCTTACGGGCTCGGCGACGTGCCGCTCGATACGGTTCGCCGGACCGCCGACACGCTCGCCAAAGCGGGCGTAGCGATCATGACCAACGCACCGGGCGCACGGCCCTTCCCGCCCGTGATGGAATTACGCAAGGCGGGCGTTACCGTGTTCGGCGGCAGCGACAATATCCGCGATAGCTGGTGGCCATACGGCGACGGCGACATGCTGGGCCGCGCCATGATGATCGGTTATCGCTCCGGCCTGCTCACCGACGACGAACTCGGCGCGGCATTCGACATGGTGACGGCGGCCGGCGCCAAGGCGCTCGGCATCGAAGACTATGGACTGCGCGTCGGTGCCGCCGCAGACTTCGTGACGCTGCAGGCGGCGCATGTCGCCGAAGCGGTGGTGGCGGTGCCGAAGGACCGCTCGGTCTACCGCGGCGGCAACTGCATCGTCCGCGACGGCATACTCGAGCCTGTCACCTTGAAACGATGAAAGGCTCGAGCGCGCGTCGTCAGTAGCGTGCGCGGTCCGGCATCTTCCGGAATTCGAGCCAGACCTTCTGCGCGTCGGCCTGCATCATCTGCTCGGGATGCAGCACCCGTTGCGCATAGGGCTTCTTCATGTCGATGCTGATGTTGGAATCGTCGAACAGATCGGCGTAGTCGGTCCATGCCGCTGCGTAATAGATCTTGCCGATCCGCGCCCAATAGGCCGTCGCGTAGCACATCGGACAGCATTCGCAGCTCGTGAACAGCGTTGCGCCGCGCAGATTGGGCGCACCGACTTTCTTGCATGCCATGCGGATCGCATTGACCTCGGCATGCGCCGACGGATCGTTGTCGCGCAGCACGCTGTTGCCGCTCGCCGCCAGCACTTCGCCGTCACGCACCACCACGGCGCCGAACGGGCCGCCGGTCTTGTCGACCACGCCGGCCTGCCGCATGGTCGAGATCGCCAGCGCCATATGCTGCCGGTCCTGTTCGGTCACGACGGGCTTTTTCCGGCTGTCGGCCTTCGCAGACTTGGCGAGCGCCTCGCCGCCAAGCATGCCAGTCGCTGCGGTCCCGGCGGCCGCCGCGAGGAAGTGACGACGATGCACGACGCGCGCCGATGAAAACAGTGCGTCCAGCCCAGACGCTTGCGGTTCGTTGTCCTTGGTATCCATCTTTCCTGCCCCTGATTGCGGCCTGACGGCCAGTTCATATCGCGGCAGACGCATGGCGCGCCGCCGTTCTCCTCAGCCGGAAATGACTATTCTCGGATCGTCTTTAAATTACGTTCACCGCATCGATCCAATCGAAGCAGATCGTGCCGTGCAATGCCGCAGGGCATTCACCCGATGCTAACCTTGTGGCGCTGCCGCGCGGAGCAATGTCAGCACAATGTCGGCCGCGCGGGCGCTTGGCGACTGATCGCCGGTCGCCATGATGGCGTCGATGCGCGCAAAGGCTTGGACCTGGCGCCGACGCATCGGGCTATCCGCCAGTACGTCCCGTAGCGCAGGAGCGAGCTTGTCGGGAATGCAGTCCTCCTGAATGAATTCAGGCACGACGTTTTCCCCGACCACGAGATTGGCGAGGATTACCGAACTGGCGCGGATCGCGCGTCGGATGATCCAGGCTTCCACGGTACCCGCTTTGTAGGCGGCAACCATCGGGACCTGCGCCAGCGCCAGTTCAAGCGTCACCGTCCCCGACTTGGCGAAGGCCGCACGCGCGCTGCGAAACGCGGCGCGTTTGGCATCCTCGCCGATAACGATGCGCGGCTGCACCGGCCAGTCCTTCACACCCGCCTCGATCATCTCGCGCAGATGCGGCATCGTCGGCAACACCAGCTCGAACGCAACGCCGTCCGCGAGCAGGCGGCCGAGCGTTTCGCCGAACACCGCCATGTGGTGACGTATCTCGCCGCGCCGGCTGCCGGGCAGCACCAGCAGCACCGGCGGCGCGGTATCGCGGCGCTGCTGCTCCTGCGCGTCGGGCCGCAGGCTTGCGATCCGTTCGGTCAGCGGATGTCCGACAAAGGTACACGGCGGGCCGCCGAGATCGCGATGCGCCGCGGGCTCGAACGGCAGAATTGCCAGCACATGATCGATATAGGCACGCATCCTGCGTGCGCGGCCCGGGCGCCACGCCCACACCGTCGGCGAGACATAATCGATAATCGGAATATTCGGCGCGCGCGTCCGGACGCGTTTTGCGACGCGATGAGTGAAGTCCGGACTGTCGATGATGATGAGCATGTCCGGCGCGGATGCGATCACCGCGTCCGCCGTCTCGCGGATGCGCCGCAGGATCGGCCGAAGCTGCCGGACGACGGCAGCGAGCCCGATGATCGACAGTTCCTCGATCGGAAACAGCGATCGCAGACCCTCGCCCTGCATCTCGCGGCCGCCGACGCCCGCGAAGCGAACGCCTTCGCCGAGCCGCCGGCGCAACTCGCGCATCAGATCCGCGCCGAGCCGGTCGCCGGACTCTTCGGTGGCGACGAGACAGATCGTCCGCACCGTGCCGGTCGAGGCCGCGCCGATCACGGCGGCGATCCGACGATGAAGATGCCCGCGCGATCCGCCGCCTCGACCATGCCCTGCAGATCGGCTGCGATGGTGCGGCCCGCGATGGTCGCCATCCCGGCAATGCCGGCCTTGGCGACACCCTCGACCGTACGCAGGCCCGTGGTCGGCAGATCGAAGCGCAGATCCTGCGTGTCCTTCGGTGCCTTGACCAGAACGCCGCGTCCGCTGCGCGCGCGGATACGGCCCTCGCCGCGCAGCCGTGCGACGCGGGCCAGCAACGCGTCGGTCCCCTCGATATCCTCGACCGCAACGACATGGCCGTCGATCACCACCGCTGCCTGGCCGATATCGAACGGGCTGAGTGCAGCAAGCAGCGCGCGTCCTCTAGCGATGTCGGCTTCGGCATCGGCATCCGGCGCGGCGCGCGTCAGCCTGCCTTCCGGCATCAACAGATCGGGCGCGAGATCCCGAATGCCGACCATGGCAAAGCCTTCGCGCTCGAACAGCCGGCCGACGCCCGACAGCAGATGATCGTCACCGCCGCGAAACGCCGGCAGCACGCGCGGCAATACGCGCAGCGCACCCCAGTCCATCCGGATTTCAGACAGTGCCGGACGCACCAGCGTGCCGATGAACGCCAGTTGTCGGCACTGCTCCTCGCGCAACAGCCGGCACAGCTTCCCGAAATGGCCGATGGAAATCCAGTGATGGCGGAAACGCGCGGCGCCTTGCGGGTCGCAGACGCCCTTCAATGCGAACAGCACCGGCCTGATCCCCCGCGCGGTCAGGCTGTCGGCAACCGCAAACGGCAACACACCGCCGCCTGCGACCAGGCCGACCGGCGACGAAATCTGTTGCGTCTGCTCCATCATGGCCCGTCCATGACCCGCCGTCATGACGCGTCGCTACGATCTCCCGGCAGGCACAGCGCGCGATGGCTGCCGGCACCGATGAACGCAAGAATCTCTGCGATGGCCGGATCATCCGCCGCCATCGGCTGTACCGCAGCCAGCCGGTCCGCGAAAATGCCGGGGCCATGAAACAGTTTCTGGTAGAACGCTCGGACCGCCGTGAGCCGTTCGCGCGTGAACTTGCGCCGCCGCATCCC
Source organism: Xanthobacteraceae bacterium (assembly GCA_024508855.1). Taxonomy (GTDB): domain Bacteria; phylum Pseudomonadota; class Alphaproteobacteria; order Rhizobiales; family Xanthobacteraceae; genus 62-47. Next base: position 139,669 of record JANINJ010000074.1, on the reverse strand, counting down.
GATGATGTTGAGGCCTTCGAGCCGTGCGTACTGGCCGTTGACAAGGCCGTACGGAATGATATCGCCGCGCACGCCGCAAATGCCGCCCACCATCACCTGCGAACCGACGCGGGTGAACTGATGCACGGCCGACAGTCCGCCGATGAAAACGAAATCACCGATCTCGCAATGGCCGCCGAGCGTCGCCGAGGTCGCGAAGATCACGTCGTCGCCGACCTGGCAGTCGTGTCCGACATGGGCATTGTTCATGAAATAGCCGCGCGCACCGACGCGGGTGACACCGCCGCCGCCGACGGTGCCGATATTCATGGTGACACCCTCGCGCATCTGGCAGGCTTCGCCGATCTCGAGCCGCGTCGGCTCGCCGCGATAGGCCAGCGATTGCGGCGCGGTGCCGAGCGACACGAAGGGAGATATCTGGCAGCGCGGGCCGAGCGACGTATGGCCCGCAATGTTCACATGCGCCTCGATGCGGCATTCCTCGCCGATCACGACGTTGCGGCCGACGATGCAGTAAGGTCCGATCGATGATCCCTCGCCGATCACCGCACCATCCTCAATCCGCGCGGTGGGATCGATCTTGCTCATCGCAGGCTCACATCGTTTAGTCGGTCAGCATCGCGCCGACGTCGGCTTCGGCGACGACAACGCCGTTGACCTTGGCGTCACCGTGGAACCACCACATGGTCTTGCGGCGGCCGATGTTCTTCAGATGATATTCAATAGTATCGCCCGGCATCACCGGCTTGCGGAATTTGCACTTGTCGATGGTGAGAAAGTACACCGCCCGCGGCTTGACGCCGTCGCCGGCCGCGCGGATGCCGATCACGCCCGCGGTCTGCGCCATCGCCTCGATCATCAGCACGCCCGGATAGACCGGCCGTTCCGGAAAGTGACCGAGAAACGGCGGCTCGCTGATGGTGACATTCTTGATGCCGATGCCGCTGTAATCCTCGCGGATGTTGATGACCTTGTCGATCAACAGGAACGGGTAACGATGCGGAAGCGTCTTGAGGATGGTGTTGATATCCACGACCTCGATTTTGATCGGCGATTCCATTAGTCCTTTTCCCCAGCCTTCGGATCCCTGTCGTGCGAGTCCTTCGCGGTGCCTGCCAGCCGCTCTACCGCGAGGATTTCCCGGAACCATTGCTTGGTCGGACGCGCGAAGATGCCGCCCCAGCGCGCGTTCGCCGGAATGTCGTCCTTGACGCCCGCCATCGCCGCGACCTGCGCGCCGTTGCCGATATGGATATGATTGTTGAGGCCGACCTTGGCGCCGAGCGCGACGTTGTCGCCGATCGTGAGGCTGCCGGCCAGTCCGCACTGCGCAGCGATCAGCGAATGCCGGCCGATGATGACGTTGTGGCCGACCTGCACCTGATTGTCGATCTTCGTGCCCTCGCCGATCACCGTATCGCGCAAACTGCCGCGATCGATCGTTGTGCCGGCGCCGATCTCGACATGGTTCTGGAGCAGTACGCGACCGGTCTGCGGCACTTTGAGATGACCATTTCCTCCGAAAACGAAACCGTAGCCATCCTGACCGATGTGACAACCGGGATGGATCAGCACGTTGTTGCCGATCAGCGCGTAATGAAGCGTGGTCCCTGCGCCGACATTGCAGTCGCGGCCGATCTTGACGCCGGGGCCGATGACGACGCTGGCGCCGATGATCGTGCCGCTGCCGATCTCGACATCCGGTCCGATCACCGCCAGCGGATCGACGATCACTTCATCCTCAAGCCGCGCAGACGGATCGATGATGGCCGACGGCGCGATGCCGGTATTGCCGACGGACGAGCCCGGCCGCAATGCGTCGGAATGAAGCTCGCGCGCCAGATCGACAAAGGCCCGGAACGGGTGCTTGACGCGCAACACGGCGACATGCGCCGGCACTCGCGCCTCGAACCGCTCGCTGACCAGGCACGCACCGGCATAGGTCCGCGCAAGCTGATCGGCATATTTGAGATTGTCGAAAAACGTCAGATGCATCGGGCCGGCTTCGTCGAGCGAAGCCAGCCCGGTAATCGTGCGGTCCCCGTGCGACGGGTCCGCCAGATACGCCTTCGTCAACGTGGCGATATCAGCCAGTGTTGACGATGGCGGTTGTTTGAAGAACGACGGTTGAGCCATACCACCCGCTACGATCTGGCCGGCGGACTGGCAGAGCTAGAACGTGGTGCCGCCGCCAAACCTGAATTCCTGCACCCGGTCATACTTACCCTTTGTGATGGGCACAGCATAGTCGAAGCGCAGCGGACCGAACGGCGATTCCCAGATCAGGCCGACACCCACCGAGGTGCGGACGATTGAGCTGTCATCGTACTGCAGGCCGGTACAGGTGCCCGGGTTGGTGCCGCTGGCTGGGATACAGCCCGGCGCACTGACTTCGCCGGTCGCGGCCCAGGACGTCGGTCCCTTATAGCCGGTGAGCTGGCCGGCGTCGGCATAGACCGCGCCCTTCAGACCCACTTCCTTGGGCAGGAACCAGAACGGCATCTGCAATTCGACCGAAGCGCCCCAGTACTGGGTACCGCCGAGCGCGTCACCCGTACCACCCGCATAGATATTGGTGATGTCACGCGGGCCGATACCCATCGGCTCGAAACCACGAACCAGATTCGGACCCATCTGGAACTGGTCCAGCATGCGGATGTCCTTGTCGCCGACCTTGTTCATGATACCGCCCTGCAGATGGATCACGCCAACGATGTCGGCCACCAGCGGGGTGTAGTACTTCGCATCGATCGTCGACTTCAGGTAGCTGACGTCGCCACCCACGCCGGCGAAGTCCTGCTTCCAGTCGATCAACAGGCCGTCGGTCGGGTTCTTGTTGTTGTCGAGGGTGTTGTAGGTGAGCGTATAGCCGACCATCGACGTCCAGGTCGGGCCACCCGCCAGTTCCTTGCGGATCGGCAGCGAGGCTTCGCCGTCGCCGTAGCAACCCAGATTGCCCGGCGTCCATTGGCCGATCGCATTCAGGAAGGCCGGGGACGGATTGTAGTTCGGGTCGCCAACGATGTTGTTACAATTGCTGAGATAGGACGGCAGCGAGATTTCCTGCCGGTAGGCCGAATAGCGCAGCTGCAAGGACAGATCTTCACGCAACTGGAAGCCGAGACGCGGACTGAAGCCGAACGTCTTGCTGTCATACGACACGTACTGGTTGGCGAGCTGCTCGCGGCTAAAGAAGTCGAGGCCGAGCGCGACGCGGTAGTCGAGCAGATAGGGCTCGACGAACGACAGCGTATAGCCACGGGCGTACTGGCCGTACTGCACCGACGCCTTCGCGAACAGACCACGGCCGAGGAAGTTACGTTCCGAGATGCTGACTTCGGCCAGCGCACCGTCCGTGGTCGAGTAACCGCCCGAGATCGAGAAGTCACCGGTCGATTTCTCTTCGAGATTCACCACCACGATGACGCGATCGCTGGACGATCCCGGCTCGGTGGTGATCTTCACGGACTTGAAGAAGTCCAGGTTCTTCAGGCGCCGCTCGGCGCGGTCAATCAGCGCCCGGTTGTAGGCATCGCCTTCGGAGATATCGAACTCGCGGCGGATCACGTAGTCGCGGGTACGGGTGTTGCCGCGCACGTCGATGCGCTCGATATAGGTCCGCGGACCTTCATCGATCGTATAGGTAATCGACACCGTGTGCTGCTCGAAATTGCGCTCGCCGCTCGGCCGCACCACGGCGAAGGCATAGCCACGCCGCGCGGTCTCGATCTGCATTTCCTCGACCGATTTCTCCAGCGCTTCGGCGTTATAAAGCGAACCGACGCCGACGCGCGAGAAGCTGCGCAACGAATTGCCGTCAAGGGTGCCAATGGTCGAGCGGAAGTTGACCGAACCGACGCGGTACTGCTGACCTTCCTCGATCTTGAACGTAACCAGGAAGCCCTTCTGCGACGGATCATATTCGGTCAGTGCGGCGACCACCTGCACGTCGGCATAGCCGTGCTTGAGGTAGTAGCGGCGAATCAGGTCGCGGTCGGCTTCGACGCGATCCGGATCGTACACGTCACCCGACGACAGGAAGCTCAGCAGATTGGATTCGTGGGTCTTGATGACGCTCTTGAGGCGGTAGGCCGAGAACGCATGGTTGCCGATGAACTCCACCGATTTGACCCCGGTCTTCTCGCCTTCGGTGACGACGAAGATCAGATCGACGCGGCCGTTCGGCTGCTGGATCATCTCCGGATCGACGCGCACGTCGTAGCGGCCGGCACGGCGATAGATTTCGGTGATCCGCAGCGCGTCCGACTGCACCATCGGGCGCGACAGGGTGCCGCGCGGCTTGCTCTGGATCTCGGCCGAAAGCTGTTCGTCCTTGATCTTCTTGTTGCCCTCGAAGGCGACGCGGTTGATGACCGGATTTTCCACCACCGACACGACCAGACGGCCGCCGACATGGTTGAGCTTCACGTCCTGGAACAGGCCGGTCTCGATCAGCGCCTTGAGGCCGTCATCGATGCTGCCCTGGTCCAGCCGGCCGCTCGGGCCCGGCTTGAAGTAAGAGCGGATGGTTTCGGCCTCGACGCGCCGGTTACCCTCGACGCCAATGCTCGAAGCCGATTGGGCAGCCGCGGGCGACGACGACAGTACGGTTCCCAGGGTCACCGCACCCGGCATGGCGATCATGAACAGGGCGGCGACGATACCGCTCCTTAGAATCCGCATTCCAACATTCATGCGCCACGCGCCCTTATACTTCCAGTGTCAGGTCACACCCCGGCAACCCGACAGATTCCCCAGTGTTGCCCCGCTTGTAGCCAATTTTGCCAGACTGGCAAACGCTCTTTCGCAGCGCATTTTCAATTTCATTCCAAGACGTTGCCTATCGGCCACGCCACAAAATGCCGCTCAGGACGACGCCAGGTGCAGGATGTCGTTATAGGTGGCGAACACCATCAACATCAGCACCAGACCCAGTCCGATACGGAATCCCATTTCCTGTGCCCGCTCCGAGAGCGGTCGCCCGCGCACGGCCTCGATGGCGTAGAACAAAAGGTGGCCCCCATCGAGCAGCGGCACCGGAAACAGGTTCAGCAGCCCGATCGACACCGAAAGTACCGCGGCGAGGTGAATCAGGGCTGAAAGTCCGATGGTCGCGACCTGCCCCGATATCTGGGCGATTCGCAATGGCCCGCCGACCTGATCGGCAGCCTCCCGGCCGGCAAAGACGCCGCCGACATAGGCCAGCGTCCGGTCGATCACGAACCAGGTCTCCTTGACGCCGAGCCAGACCGCGGTCGCCGGATCGACCCGCTCGACCATGACGTCACCGGGCTCCGTCGACCGGGTGATTCCCAGCACGCCCATCTTGTGCACGTTGCCGAAATTGTCCTTGATCTCTTTCAGTTCCGGCGTGGCGCGCAGCGATACGGTACCCTCGCCGCGCTTGACGGTGAAGGTCAGCGCCTGGCCGGCATCGATGCTGACGATACGCTGCATGTCGGAGAAATTGCCGATCTTCTCGCCGTCGATGGCGGTGACCACGTCGCCGGACTGGAAGCCGGCAGCTTCCGCGGCGCTGCCCGGCATCACCTTGTCGACGCGCGCCGTCGCGTTGGGACGGCCGAAAAAGGCGAACAACCCGGCGAAGATGACGATGGCCAGGATGAAATTGGCGATCGGGCCGGCGGCGACGATGGCTGCGCGCGGGCCGACCTTCTTGTGATGGAAACTGCCCTCGCGCTCCTCGGCGGTCATGGCCTCCAGCGCCGCATTCGATGGCGTGCTGGCTTCGCTCTCGTCGCCGAAGAACTTGACGTAACCGCCGAGCGGAATAGCGGAAATCTTCCAGCGGGTGCCGTGGCGATCGTTGAAGCCGGCGAGTTCCGGACCGAAGCCCAGCGAAAAGGTCAAAACCTTTACCCCGGCCCAGCGTGCGACCAGGAAGTGCCCGAGCTCATGGAAGAAAACGACGATCGTCAGGACAAACAGGAAGGGGACGATGTAACCGATCACACCATGACTTAAGGTGTTGAACCCGTGCAGAAAAAACTCAGACATCCCACTCCCCTCACACGGCACCCAAGGCCCTGTCACGTCCCCTGAAGCGCCGTCCCCGGTTGCCTACGATGCCTTTGCGGCAATTTGAGGCAAGAGGGTGGCGGCCAGATTTCTTGCACTATGGTCAACAGCAATTGCTTCGTCGGCGCTTTCCAGCGGCGCGAGGTTGCCGGCCCTCGCCCACTGCTCCAGCGTCGCCTCGACCAGCCGCGCGATGGCACCGAATCGGATTTTCTTGGCGATGAACGCCGCGACGGCCACTTCATTGGCCGCGTTGAATACCGTCGTCGCGCCATGGCCGGTGCGCAGTGCCTCGAAGGCCAGCCGCAGTCCGGGGAACCGGGTGAAATCCGGCGCCTCGAAGGTCAGTTGCCCGATCTTGGCGAGATCGAGCCGTTCCGCCGGCCCGCTGATCCGGTCCGGCCAGCCGAGGCAGTGCGCAATCGGGGTACGCATGTCGGGGGCGCCGAGCTGGGCAACCACCGAGCGGTCGGAGAATTCGACAAGGCCGTGGACGATCGATTGCGGGTGCACCAGCACGTCGATCTGGTCCGGCTCCAGCGCGAAAAGATAAGCCGCTTCGATGACTTCCAGCCCTTTGTTCATCATCGACGCGGAGTCGATGGTGATCTTCTGGCCCATGCTCCAATTCGGATGCTTGAGCGCCTGTTCCAGCGTCGCCTGCTCGATATCGGCGGCGCTCCAGGTCCGGAACGGACCGCCGGAAGCAGTGATGATGACGCGGGTGAGTTCGTCGCGGTTGCCGGAGCTCAGCGCCTGGAACAACGCGTTGTGCTCGGAATCTGCCGGCAGGATGCAGGCGCCGCCCCTCACCGCACGCTGCATGAACAGATCGCCGGCACAGACGAGGCATTCCTTGTTGGCCAGCGCAATGGTCGCGCCGCGATCAGCCGCAGCCAGCGCCGGCTTCAAGCCAGCAGCGCCGCTGACCGCCGCCATCAGCCAATCGGCCGGACGCGCCGCGGCCTCGATGATCGCGCTCTCCCCGGCCCCACATTCGATGCCGGTGCCGGACAGCGCATCCTTCAATTCGCCGAGCCGCGTCGGATCGGCAATCGCCGCGAACCGCACGTTGAATTCGCGGGACAGTTTGGCCAACGCCTCGACGTTGCTGTGCGCGGTCAACGCCTCGACGCGATACCGCTCGCCGCCGCCGCGCACCAGATCCATGGTGCTGTCGCCGATCGATCCGGTAGCGCCCAGCACGGTGATGCTGCGTTGGCCGCCGACGGTCGACTTGTCGTTCTTCAACGGAACTGCACTCATCAAATCACCAAACCATAAGACCGCGGGCGACGCCATCGGCTCCGCCGCGCATAACACCAATGATCGCCGCCAGCACGATCGCCGCGACGAAGCCGTCGATCCGGTCCAGCACGCCGCCGTGACCGGGAATGAGGTGGCTCGAATCCTTGACGCCGAAGCGGCGCTTCACCGCAGACTCGAACAGGTCGCCAAGCTGCGACACCACCGAGAGTGCGGCCGCCAGCAACAGCATCGACACCATTCTGCCGATCCCCGACGCGGAAAATCCAGCAGCCACGATCAAACTACCGGTCAATCCACCGATCGCCCCGGCCCAGGTCTTCTTCGGGCTGACCCGCACCCACAGTTTCGGACCTCCGATGGTGCGGCCCGCAAAATAGCCACCGATATCGGTGGCCCAGACGACCAGCATCACGAACAGCAGCGCGCTCCAGCCCCACACCGGGTCCTGCCGTACCAGCACGGCTGCGATCTGCGCCACCGCCGCATACAAGAGACCGCTCACCGGCCACCGGCGATCGCCGCGCGTCAACAACACCACGGCGACAAGGCCAATTCCATAGACAATCAACGCGCCGCCATGATGTTCAAGCGCCAGACAGATTCCTGCGATCAGCAGCGCTGCGACGCCGCTTGCCGCCAGCCGCGACTGTTGCGTTCCGACGATCGACAACCATTCGACATACATGCCGATAGCGGCGAGCGTGGCGAGCGCCGCCCAGAACCATCCACCGGCCCAGGCGAGCAGAATCGCGAGCGGCGCCATCACCGCAGCCGCCAGCACCCGCATCCAGAGATTGCTCGATTCCGGTTTGACGCCCACGGACTGCGGCGGCGTCTTTTGTTCGCTCACGCGCGTCCCGATCCGGTTTTCGCCGCCAGACCGCCGAAGCGCCGCTCACGTCGGGCATATTCGGCAATCGCCTCTTCTAGCGCGGCCTTGTCGAATTCCGGCCAGTGGATCGGCACGAAAACCAGTTCGCTGTAGGCCGCCTGCCACATCAGGAAGTTGGACAGCCGCTGCTCGCCGCTGGTGCGGATGATCAGGTCGGGATCGGGAATGTCGTGGGTGTCGAGATATTTTCCGACCGTGTCGACGTCGATCGATGCCGGATCGCGTTTGCCTTCAGCTACTTCGCGCGCCAGTTTCTGCGCCGCGTTGGCGATCTCCTGCCGCGAGCCGTAATTGAACGCCACGATCAGGGTGAGCTTGTCGTTGTTGCGAGTGAGGTCTTCGGCCTCGTTGAGCAGCGCGCAGATATCGGGCTCGAGGCCCTCGCGCTCGCCGATCACCCGCACACGAACGCCGTCGCGATGCAGCGTGGCGAGGTCGTTGCGGATGAAACGGCGCAGCAGGCCGAACAGATCGCCGATCTCGCTCGCCGGCCGCGACCAGTTTTCCGAACTGAACGAAAAGATGGTCAGATAGACGATGCCGAGTTCGTTGGCCGCGCGCACCACGCGCCGCAACGCCTCGACGCCGCGCCGATGGCCTTCCGCGCGCGGCAATCCCCTCGCCGCGGCCCAGCGCCCGTTGCCATCCATGATGATCGCGACATGCGCAGGGGTTCCGGGGTGATCCGGTCCGTCGGCTGCTGGCATTGCGACATTCGACATGGTCTGGTCCTGCGCAGGTAGAAGCCAAACTCCCGTCCACGGAGTGAACGGGATTGGAGCATTCGACGCGTTAGACGGTGAGGATTTCTTTTTCCTTGGTGGCCAGCAACTGGTCGATCTCGCCGATCACGCTGTCGGTCGCCTTCTGTACGTCGCCGGCGAAACGCTTCTCGTCGTCCTCGGAAATCTCGTGGGCCTTCTCAAGTTTCTTGAGGCTGTCGAGGCCGTCGCGGCGGACATGACGCACGGCAACCTTGGCCGCCTCGGCGTACTTGTGCGCGACCTTGACCAGTTCCTTGCGGCGTTCCTCGTTGAGTTCGGGAATGCGAAGGCGAAGCACCTGGCCTTCGGTGGCCGGGCTAAGGCCGAGGTTGGAATCGACGATGGCCTTTTCCACCGCCTTGACCATCGACTTGTCCCACACCTGCACCGACAGCAGACGCGGCTCCGGCACGCTGACGGTCGCAACCTGGTTGAGCGGCATGTGGCTGCCGTAAGCCTCCACCTGCACCGGCTCAAGCATCGAGGCCGCCGCACGCCCGGTGCGCAGACCGCCCAGTTCGTGCTTGAGCGACTGGGTGGCGCCCTGCATGCGCCGCTTCAATTCGTTGATGTCGAAACTGCCGGACGGCATGCCGTTCTCCTTCTTCGGTAGTCAAACTCTAAAATCGCGCGCTGGCGGTCCGATTCGAATTCCGTAAGCGAACGAGGCTGCCGAGGCCATTAACCTGCGACGACCGTCCCGTATCCACTGCCGCTGAGAATCGCACCGATCGACCCTGCTTCGACGATCGAGAATACGATGATAGGCAGCGCCGTCTCGCGGGCAAGTGCGAAAGCGGTGGCGTCCATCACCTTATAGCCGCCTTCCAGTGCCTGCGAATGGGTCAGGCGATCGAACCGCTTAGCCGAGGGATCGCGCTTGGGATCGGCGCTGTAGACGCCATCGACGTTGGTGGCCTTGAGTACGGCCTGGGCGCCGATCTCGCCGGCGCGCAGCACGGCGGTCGTGTCGGTGGTGAAGAACGGATTGCCGGTTCCACCGGCGAGCAGCACGATACGTCCTTCGGAAAGATACCTGTGCGCCGCGCCGCGGGTGAACAGTTCGCAGACCTGCGGCATCACCAGCGCCGACAGCGTGCGCGCCGACTGGCCTGCCCGCTCCAGCGCCGCTTCGAGCGCGAGGCAGTTCATCACCGTCGCCAGCATGCCCATGGTGTCGCCGGTCGGCCGCGATACGCCGCGCGAGGAGACCTCGACGCCGCGGAAGATGTTGCCACCGCCGACGACGACGGCAATCTCGATGCCGAGCTGCCGCGCGTCGATCAGATCCTTGGCGATGCGGTCGATCGTCCCCTGGTGAATGCCGAAAGGATCGCCACCGGCGAAATACTCACCCGAAAGCTTGACGACAACCCGGCGATAGACTGGCTCACCCATGATGCGGTCGATCCTTTCGACGAGCCCGATTCCAACGCCTCCTGCAGCCGCGAAGCAGCGATCAGGCCTTCTGCCCGCTGGCGGCAGCAACCTCGGCGGCGAAATCGGATTCTGACTTTTCGATTCCCTCGCCGAGAGCATAACGCACAAATCCGGCGATTTTCACCGGCGCGCCGACCTTGCCTTCAGCTTCTTTCACCGCCTGTGCCACCGACTTGCCGGTGTCGTGGATGAAGGCCTGCTCGAGCAGGCAGACTTCCTTGTAGTAAGTCTTCAGACCCGATTCGACGATCTTCTCGATGACGTTCTCGGGCTTGCCCTGCTGGCGATACTTGTCAGCCAACACGTCCTTCTCGCGCTTCACCACTTCCGGATCGAGACCGGCAGCATCGAGCGCCTGCGGATTGGCGGCAGCGACGTGCATCGCGATCTGGCGGCCGAGCACCGCGAGTTCATCGGCCTTGCCGGCCGATTCCAGCGCGACGATGACGCCCATCTTGCCGGCGCCGTCGATCACCGCGCCATGCACGTAGCTCGCAACGACGCCCTTGCCGACTTCGAGCGAAGCGGCGCGGCGCAGCGACATGTTCTCGCCGATGGTGGCGATGGCGTCGGAGATCGCAGCCTCGACGGTGGCGGAGCCGACCTTGGTCGCCTTGATCTTCTCGACGTCGGCGCCGGCGCTCAGCGCGACCTGCGCGATCATCTTGACCAGTCCCTGGAACTGATCATTGCGCGCGACGAAATCGGTTTCGGAATTGACCTCGACGACAACGCCCTTGTTGCCGGAGGTGACGGCGCCGATCAGCCCTTCGGCGGCCACGCGGCCGGCCTTCTTGGCGGCCTTCGAGAGGCCCTTCTTGCGCAGCCAGTCGATCGAAGCCTGCATGTCGCCACCGTTCTCGGTGAGCGCCTGTTTGCAGTCCATCATGCCGGCACCCGTGGTGTCGCGCAGCTCCTTGACCAATGCCGCTGAGATCGTCGCCATGTCTGATTGTCCTTTGCCTGTTCGGGCGGACGCGGAGCAGCTATTGCCGCCGTGCTGCCCGCCATCAGGGTGTCAGTAGAGAATTCGGGCCGAAAGGTGCGCGGCCGGATCGCTCCGGCCGCGGCACGCGCTGTTATTCCGCCTCGGCGGTCATCGCCTTGGCCTGGGCCACCCAGCCATCGGCGCGGCTCGGCAAGCCGACCTGCTCGCCGATGTGGTGTGCCGTGTCGTGATCGAGCTCGGCAAGCTGCCAGTAGTGGAAGATACCGAGGTCGTTGAACTTCTTTTCGATCGCGCCAGACACGCCGGTGAGCTTCTTCAGATCGTCCGCAACGCCGCGCGGTCCCGGCAGGCCCTGGAAGCCGCTCGCACCGTTGGCCTCGGCGGGCAGTTCTTCACCGGCCGGTGCCGTGGAAGCACCGATGTCGATGCCCGAGTCGCCCTGCGCACGCGAAATGCCATCGATCGCCGCACGCGAGATCAGGTCGCAGTACAGGCTGATCGCACGGCCGGCGTCGTCATTGCCCGGCACGAGATAGGTGATGCCCTTCGGATCGCAATTGGTATCGACGATTGCCGCGACCGGGATGTTGAGCCGCTGGGCTTCCTGGATCGCGATGTCTTCCTTATTGGTGTCGATCACGAAGATCAGGTCGGGCAGACCGCCCATGTCCTTGATGCCGCCGAGCGAACGGTCGAGCTTGTCGCGCTCGCGCTGCAGCGTCAGGCGCTCCTTCTTGGTGTACGCATTCGCGTCACCGGAATTCAGCACCTCGTCGAGATGGCGCAGGCGCTTGATCGAACCCGAGATGGTCTTCCAGTTGGTCAGCGTGCCGCCGAGCCAGCGCGAATTGACGTAATACTGCGCCGAGCGCTTCGCCGCATCGGCAACGCCGTCCTGCGCCTGCCGCTTGGTGCCGACGAACAGGATACGGCCGCCCTTGGCGACGGTGTCGCTGACCGCCTGCAACGCACGGTGCAGCAACGGTACGGTCTGCGCGAGGTCGATGATGTGGATGTTGTTGCGCGCACCGAAAATGTAATCCGCCATTTTCGGATTCCAGCGGTGCGACTGATGGCCAAAGTGAACGCCAGCTTCAAGGAGCTGACGCATCGTGAAGTCAGGAAGCGCCATAGTGATATTCTCCGGTTGGTTCCTCCGGAAACGTGTGAGCACTCCTCAACCTCAAAGCGAAATGCCTTGCGGCCGGAGTGCCACCGGACGGCCAAATCAGCCATGTTTCCGTGTGAGATGGCGCGGCTTATAGCTGCCGCACCGCCCTAAGGCAAGGATTTCCGCCCGCTTTTCCGGGCCATCATGAAGGAACAATGCCGGCCGGACGGTCACGTCCGGCCGGCCGTTTCATGTCAGCATCGCGGCGCGTTCGGCGGGCACCGTTTAGCCGGCGCGGCGGGACGCGGTGCGGCAGGACGCGGCGGGGCCGGACGGGCCATGGGGGCCGGCCGTGGCGGCGGAGCCATCCGGGGCGGTGCCGCCGGCCGTGGCGGTGCGGCACGCGGTGGCGCCATTCGCGGCGGGGCTGCGGGCCGCGGCGGCGGAGCAACGCGCGGTGCTACTCGCGGAGGCGGCGCAACCCGGGGTGGCGGCGCGGCGCGATGCGGCGCCTGAACCGGCGGTCTGGCAACCGGGGCGGCCCGCCGCGGTGGCGCGGCGTGTGGCGCGGGCCGGACCTGTGGCGCCGGCCGCTGGACACGCGGAGCAACCGGCGGCCTCGGCGGTGTCGTCGCCGGACCCGGCCGGGGTGCAACCGCGGGTGCATTCGTTCCCGGTGCAGCGCCATGAGGTGGTGCGGGCGGCGTCGGCCTTGCTCCCGCTGGACCCGGCGGATACTGACCGGGCGGGGTCACGGCCGATCCCGGCCTGACTGCGGGCCTGTTCCCGGGCGTCGTCGGCGCAGGCGGCACACCCTTGGCGCCGGGCACCGGCAGGGCATTCGGCCTTGGCGGCTGCGGAGCTGTGGGGGCAGCGCCCGGCACCGGACGGCCAGGTTGAACAACCGCGGGCGGCTGCTTTGCCCCGGCAGGTACCTGAGCAGCCGGAGGCGTAGCGGGCCGTCCGGGAGCACCGGCCGACGCAGGCGTGGCACCACGCGGCCCCGGCGGCCGGGTACCCGGACCCGGGCGGACTGCGGGCCTCGCAAGCGGATGGATCGATGCGCTTGGCGGCACCGGCGCCTTGCCCTGCTGGATCAAGTTTGCACGCTGAGCCACAGCGGCGGGCAGTGCCGGACCGGGACGACCTGCGGGGCGATTGCCAACGGCCGCGCCGGGACCACCCCGAGGATTGATGCCGGGCCGTGGACCGCCCGGCGCACCGGGCCTCATGCCCGGGGCCACCGGACGGTTGATCGTCGTGTTGATCACCGTGGTGTTGTGGATGTTGTTGAAGATGATGTTGTCCCGCGGCGGCCGCACGTAACGCGGTGCGCGCACGTAAGCCGGGATCGGCACGAACAGCGGCGTCGGAAGGAAGAACAGGCCATCCGGCGGCGGGGGTGGCTCCAGGTCGACGAAGTCCGGCGGCGGCGGTGGCAGGAAAAACACTGGCGGCGGCGGAGGCGGCGCGAAGTCGAATTCCGGATCGCTGAACATCAGCACCGGACGATCGACATAGACCACCTCATCGGGCGGCGGCGGCGGCACGTCGTAATCGATCGCCGTAAACGTCTGCGGCGGCTCGAGCGCTGCCGACAGGATCGCGAGCCTGCGACGCGCATCGGCCGCATGCGGCCCGTTCGGGTAACGCCGCAGATACGACCAGTACGCATCCGGCGTATCGGCGCGATAGCTGCGCCGCCAGGTGATCGCCTCGCGGCGGGCCGCCACGATCGCCCTCACCCGCTTCGCCATCGGATCCTGCGGATAGGTCCCGAGAAAATCCTCGTAGCCCTGCAAGGTGTCGCGATCGAGTGCCGCCAGATACGCATCCGACGCGCCGAGATCGCGGATCGGCTTGTCGCGCACCGCCGCGACCTGATCCGCTGGCGCGGCCGCCGGCGCATCGGGCGCGCGGTCGAAGAACATGAACTGCGCATCGTCGACCTTCTGCGTGTCCCACGGCACCTGCGCACCCTTGGTGTTCTCGTTGACGCGCAGCCGCACGCGGTTGAACAGTTCGGCAAGCGGCAGGCCGCCGGTGCGGATCATTTCGGCCAGCGCCTGTGCGTAGGCGCCGTATGGCCCCTGCTCTTCCGGCGCGACCGTCCCCGGTGCGGCGTTGAATGCGGTCAGCATGCGCGGATTGGGCTCGACCAGTGCCAGGCCGCTCGCGATCGAGCCGCCTTCGACGAAGGGCTGCTCGCGCGCGATATCCAGCACGACGATACTGAGCTTTAGCGGCAACGCCGCGAGCTGGCGCATGTAGTCGCCGATGCGCAGGCCCTCGGTCGGGATATCGGTATCGCGCGAGATCGTGGTGTCGACGGGAATGAAGTAGTTCTCGCCGGCGAGCTGGAGCCCGTAGCCAGCGAGATAGACCACCGCGACGGTGTCCGGCCCGGAGGATTCCGCCTTCTTCATGAAGTCGCGAAACGCGCCGCGCAGCGTATCGCCGTCGAGATCGCGGGCGCCGGTAACGTCGAAGCCCGCCGCTTGCAACGTTTGCGCGATCAAACCGCCATCATTGGCCGCGGTGGCCAGCGGCACCTTGCTGTAGGCACCGTTGCCGATCACCAGTGCAATACGATTTTCCTGTTTTTGATCCTGCTGCTGCGCGAGCGCCGCATCCGGGATCATCGAGAGCGTGCCGAGAAGAAGCAGACATACCGCGAGGAGCGTCGAAACCCTGTTCATGCGCATGGTCGTTGTCCCGTCGACAATCGAATACCGTCGGCGTGCATTCCGCGCGCCGCTCGCTGAATATTACTTGAACGAAAAGCGGTTCGATCAAGGCAACGCCGCCATCCCGCCCATAGATCCGTATGGCCGAGAGTTACCTTAAAGGGTCTGCACGTCAACGACGCCCGAGACCGCCTTGATGGCGCCCGCGATCTGCGGCGAAACCTTGTAACGGCCCGGAAGCTTCATTTCGATCTCGGTTTCGAGGTCGAGCATCAGCACCAGCGAGACGTCGCCATCGCCGCGTCCCGGTGCGGACGAGCCACCGCCGGCCGGTCCCTCCAGTCGCTTGGCCACCGAGTCCAGCGATTTGGTATCGCGCAGGAAGATGCGCAGGCCCTTCTGGGTTTTCGCCGCTGCGTCGTCGAGCGGTTCGGCGTGCAGCACGCGCGCGCGCACATCCTCGCCCTGCAGCTCGGCGCCGAGTTGCAGCAGCACCGCTGCACCCGGCTCCAGCACTTCGCGGAATTGCGCCAGCCCTTCAGAGAACAGCACCGCCTCGAAATGCCCGGTCGGATCGGACAGCCCGATGATGCCCATCTTGTTGCCGGTCTTGGTACGCCGCTCCATGCGCGACACCACCGTTGCGGCGACCTTGCCTGCGGTCGCACCGGTCTTTACCGCGCGCGAGAATTCGGCCCACGACTGCACGCGCAGCCGCTTGAGGATCGTGGCGTAGTCGTCGAGCGGATGACCGGACAGGAAGAAGCCGATGGCATCATATTCGCGGCGCAGCCGGTCGGACGGCAGCCACGCATCGATATTCGGCAGCATCACCGTCGGCGCATCGGCCATGTTGCCGAACATGTCGTTCTGGCCGGAAGTGACTGCCTCATGGCTGCGCTGGCATGCGGCGAGAATGGATTCCGCACCGGCAAAGGCGCGCGCGCGATTGCTCTCGAGCGTGTCGAACGCGCCGGCCGCAGCCAGCGTCTCGATCACGCGCTTGTTGACCGCGCGCGGATTCACCCGCGTGGCGAAGTCGGCCAGCGAGGTGAAAAGACCCTTCTGGCGTGCGTCGACGATCTGCTCCACCGCACTGGCGCCCACGCCCTTCAGCGCCGCCAGCGCGTAGTAGATCGTGTTGTCGCTGACCTCGAAGGTCGGGCCGGAACGATTGATCGACGGCGCTTCGACCTTGATGCCGAGCCGCTGCGCTTCCGAGCGGAATTCCGACAGCTTGTCGGTGTTGCTCATGTCGAGCGTCATCGACGCGGCGATGAACTCGACCGGATAATGCGCCTTCATATAGGCGGTCTGGTACGACACCAGCGCATAGGCGGCGGCATGGCTCTTGTTGAAGCCGTAGTCGGCGAACTTCGCCAGCAATTCGAAGATGGTATCGGCCTGCGATTGCTGCACACCGTTCTTCACCGCGCCTTCGACGAAGATGGCGCGCTGCTTCTCCATCTCGGCGCGGATCTTCTTGCCCATGGCGCGGCGCAACAGGTCGGCGTCGCCGAGCGAATAGCCGGCCATGACCTGCGCGATCTGCATCACCTGTTCCTGATAGATGATGACGCCGAAGGTCTCCTTCAGGATCGGCTCCAGCATCGGATGCAGGTATTCCGGCTCCTCGTCGCCGTGCTTGCGCGCGCAATAGGTCGGGATGTTGGCCATCGGCCCCGGGCGATAGAGCGCGACCAGCGCGATGATGTCCTCGAAACGGTCCGGCCGCATGTCGACCAGCGCACGCCGCATGCCTTGACTTTCAACCTGGAACACGCCGACCACGTCGCCGCGTGCCAGCATCTGATAGGTCGGCGCGTCGTCGAGCGGCAGCGTCGAAAGATCGACATTCTTGCCACGCTGCTTCAACAGCTTCACTGCGACATCGAGCACGGTGAGCGTCTTCAGTCCGAGGAAGTCGAACTTCACCAGCCCCGCAGGCTCGACCCATTTCATGTTGAACTGGGTCACCGGCATGTCGGATTTCGGATCGCGGTAGAGCGGCACGAGATCGCTGAGCGGCCGGTCGCCGATCACGATGCCGGCGGCGTGGGTCGAGGCGTGGCGCGTCAGTCCCTCCAGCTTCTGCGCGATATCGAAGGCGCGCGCCACCACCGGGTCTTCCTCGCGGAACGCCTGCAGTTTCGGCTCGCCCTCGATCGCCTGCTTCAGCGACACCGGCGCGGCAGGATTCTGCGGCACCAGCTTGGTCAGCTTGTCGACCTGCCCGTAAGGCATCTGCAACACGCGGCCGACGTCGCGCAGCACGCCGCGCGCCTGCAGCGTTCCGAAGGTGATGATCTGCGCGACGTGATCGCGGCCGTAGCGCTGCTGCACGTAGTCGATGACCTCGCCGCGGCGGTCCTGGCAGAAGTCGATGTCGAAGTCCGGCATCGAGACGCGCTCGGGATTGAGGAAGCGCTCGAACAGCAGGCCGAAGCGAATCGGATCGAGGTCGGTGATGGTCAGCGCATAGGCGACCAGCGAGCCTGCGCCCGAACCGCGCCCCGGCCCGACCGGAATGCCCTGCGCCTTCGCCCACTTGATGAAGTCGGACACGATCAGGAAGTAGCCCGAATATTTCATGCGGGTGATGACGTCGAGCTCGAAGCCCAACCGCTTCTGATAGTCCTCCTCGCTCGTGCCCTGCGAAAGACCGTGCAGCGCGAGGCGGCGCGCCAGCCCCTCTTCGGCCTGACGGCGCAGCTCGGCGGCTTCCGCAACCTCGGCATCGGCGGCGTTGGTATCCGGGCCGACGGTGAAGTGCGGCAGGATCGGCTTGCGGGTACGCGGCCGATAGGCACAGCGCGCGGCGATCTCGACGGTGGACGCCAGTGCCTCCGGCAGATCGGCGAACAGCACCGCCATTTCGGCGCGGGTCTTGAAACGATGGTCGGGGGTGAGCTGATCGCGTTCGGTTTCGGCGATCAGCCGGCCGCCGGCGATGCACAACAGCGCATCGTGCGCTTCGTAGTCGTCGGCCGCTGCGAAATACGGCTCGTTGGTTGCTACCAGCGGCAGACCCTTGGCGTAGGCCAGATCGATCAGCGCGGATTCGGCGCGCCGCTCGCGCTCGACGCCATGGCGCTGCAATTCGATATAAAGCCGATCGCCGAAAAACTCCGCCAGCCGATCGCAGCGTTGCGCGGCGAGTGCCGCCTGTTCGGCGGTGATCGCCAGCGATACCGGGCCCTCCGGGCCACCGGTCAATGCGATCAGCCCCTCTGACTCGCCCTCGAGCCATTCGAGCTTGATGTGCGGCGACTGGTGCACCGGGGTTTCGAGGAAGGCGCGGGAATTGAGCCGCATCAGGCTGCGGTAACCCTGCTCGCGTGCGGCCAGCAGCACGATGCGCGACGGCGCGCTCAGAACGGTGGCGCGGCCATTGGGGTCCTGATCGCCGAAATCGATTCCCAGCTCACAACCGACGATCGGCTGGATGCCGTAGCCGGCGAGCTTGTCGGAGAATTCCAGCGCGCCGAACAGGTTGTCGGTATCAGTCAGCGCCAGCGCCGGCTGCCGATCCGCCTTGGCGAGTTCGGCCAGCTTCTGCACCTTCATCGCGCCCCGCAGCAGCGAATAGGCGGAGTGGACGTGCAGGTGGACAAATCCGGGACCGGAAGCCGGTGACACGGGCAGTTCGGGCTTGGGCATGCGGCGACAACAGCTTCAACTGGAGGAGAACGACCGGTTGAACCAACCGACTCGCCCCGCAATGGTGCGGCGTACCGCCGGGGCTGTCCACCCGGAACCCCCTCGCCCTGCCCGCTGTCCCGGAAATCCTCAGGACAGCGACCTCATGCACCATCTCCATCGTCGGAGCGATGGAATCAGAGCTGCGGAATGACCTGGGCCCACACCGCGATCATGCCCACGAACAGCGTAATGGATGCCAGCGCCGCAGCTTCTTCAACGAACACCTTCAGCATGTTTGCCTCCTTTGGAACATAACCAGAACATTGTTCTAGTTTTGTTCTGAGGAGTCAAGCACCTCGGCGGCCAGGAATAAACGGCCTTAACAAAAGGTTTCTAGGATGCCGGCTCTGCGGCGATTGCACCGGCGCTACTCCGGATCGTGAGTTGACCTGAAGCAGCAATACCGGCTTGAGTTTACGCGAAGAATCACAGGACCGGCCAAGGCCGGAGCGGAGGTTTGCGATGCGTGCGGCAATTTTGGCGGTAATGGCGATCGGTGCGGTGTCGGCCTTCGCCACGGCTCCGGCACAGGCCCGGGACTATCCGTTCTGCATCAAGGGCCAGGGCTATCCCAGCTCCCTTGGAGATTGCAGCTTCTCGACCTATGAGCAGTGCGAAGCGACCGCATCCGGCCGCTACAACTACTGCGACGTCAATCCCTACTATCAAGGTCCCGCGGTGTATGACGAAGCGGCTCCGCCGCGCCCGCGTCATCATCGCCGCCGCCATCACCACCACCGCGATTATTGATATCCGGCCGCAGGGACAATTAGCCATGACGATGCGGCGAGCGCTGATCGCGATGTCGGCGGTTGCCACCGCCGCCGGATTTGGCATGTCCAGTGCGCAGGCCGCGGTGGACTATCCGGTGTGCCTGCATGTCTACGGCCCCGTCACCTACGACGAGTGCGCCTACACGTCGATTGAGCAATGCAGGCCGGTTGCGTCGGGCCTGCCGGCCCAGTGCCTGATGAATCCGTTCTATCATTACAACGTCGAGAAACGATGGCCGCCGCGTCGCCCGCATCGGCGCTAAAGCCGCCTCGCCGGCCGAACCCGACGACGTTATTCCAGCTCGACGACCTGGCCGTTCTCCAGCGAGACGCGGCGATCCATCCGCGCGGCCAATTCCATGTTGTGCGTGGCGATCAGCATCGACACCTGGGTCGCCCTGACCAGTTGCATGAGCGCCTGAAACACATGGTCCGCGGTGTGCGGATCGAGATTGCCGGTCGGCTCATCGGCAAACAGAACCCGCGGCGCGTTGGCCACCGCGCGCGCGATCGCCACGCGCTGCTGTTCGCCGCCGGACAATTCCGCCGGCCGATGCGTGACGCGGGCATCGAGCCCGAGATAGCCGAGCAACTCGCGGGCGCGCCGGCTCGCTTCCGAGCGCTTCAGGCCACGGATCATCTGCGGCATCATGACGTTTTCCAGCGCCGTGAATTCCGGCAGCAGCCGATGCGACTGATAGACGAAGCCGATATCGGTTCGCCTGATCTGGGTGCGCTGCGCGTCCGATAGCGCCGAGGTAGGATTGCCGTTGACGAAGACTTCGCCCTCGTCGGGATGTT
The DNA here is from genome assembly GCA_024508855.1 of Xanthobacteraceae bacterium. Classification (GTDB taxonomy): domain Bacteria; phylum Pseudomonadota; class Alphaproteobacteria; order Rhizobiales; family Xanthobacteraceae; genus 62-47. The sequence goes on along the minus strand of JANINJ010000074.1, from coordinate 119,242 downwards.
CGAGCAGCCCGGCGATATGCAGCAGCGTCGATTTGCCCGAACCCGACGGCGCCACCAGCGCCACCGACTGCCCGGCCCACAGCGCAAGCTGCGCGCCGTCCAGAATCGTCAGCGTGGTCTCGCCCTGCTGATACTGGCGCCGGATGTCGTGCAGATAGACAACCGGTTTTTCTTCCGTCCCCTCCGTCATGCCATCCCTCACTCGTACCGCAGCGCTTCGACGGGATCGAGGCGCGCGGCACGCCACGAGGGATACAGCGTCGCCAGGAACGACAGCGTCAGCGCCATGATGACGACGGCACTGGTCTCGCCGACATCGACGTCGGCCGGCAGCTTCGACAGGAAATACAATTCCGGCGAAAACAATTCGGTGGCGGTCAGCCACGACAGGAATTGGCGGATCGATTCGATGTTCAGGCAAACCACGAGACCGACGACGAAGCCGGTCAAGGTGCCGACCACCCCGATCGCCGCACCGGTGATGAGGAACACCCGCATGATCGATCCCTGCGACGCGCCCATGGTGCGCAGGATCGCGATGTCGCTGCCCTTGTCCTTCACCAGCATGATCAGGCCGGAGATGATGTTGAGCGCTGCCACCAGCACGATCAGCGTCAGGATCAGAAACATGACGTTGCGCTCGACCTGCAGCGCGTTGAAGAAGGTGGAATTACGCTGTCGCCAGTCGACCATGAAGATAGGCCGTCCCGCCGCTTCGGTGACCGATTTGCGGAACTGGTCGATCTTGTCGGGATTGGTGGTGTAGACCTCGATCGAGGTGACGTCGTTGGCGCGGTTGAAATAGGCCTGCGCCTCGGCGAGCGGCATGAACACCATCGTCGAGTCGTATTCCGACATGCCGATCTCGAATACCGCAGCGACGCGATAGGGCTTGATGCGCGGTGTCGTGCCCATCGGCGTCACTGCGCCGCGAGGCGCGACCAGCGTGATGTTGTCGCCGGCATGGATCGACAACTGGTCGGCGAGCCGGCGGCCGATCGCGACGCCCTGCCCCTCGTCGAAGCCTTCGAGCGTGCCCTGCTTGATGTTCTTGGCGATCGACGTGATGTTGTCGAGATCGGCTGCGCGAATGCCGCGCACCAGCACGCCAGCCGCATTGAACGGCGACGACGCCAGCGCCTGCCCGTCCACCACCGGCGCGGCCAGCCGGATGCCTTGCACCTTGTCGATGCGGTCGGCGACTTCCTTCCAGTCGGTCAGCGGGCTTTCCAGCGGCTGCACCAGCAGGTGACCGTTGAGGCCGAGGATCTTGTCGAGCAGTTCCTTGCGGAAGCCGTTCATCACCGCCATGACGATGATCAGCGTCGCGACCCCGAGCATGATCCCGAGGAAGGAGAAGCCGGCGATGACCGAGATGAAACCTTCCTTGCGGCGCGCGCGGAGATAGCGCGTCGACAGCATCCACTCGAACGGCGCGAAGGGACGGGTTCGAACCGGATCGCTTGCGGCATCAGTCATGGTTCGGTGTTCCCACGATTCGCGAGCATTCTATCCGCGCCACGCTGCTCTGTCCGCGCACGGACGGTGGATAAATCATCTCGACATCAATGCGGCGCGGTCAGGCGAACCACCACGTCGGCCGGCGACAGCAGATCGCGCGCGCCGTCGCCGCGCTGCTTGAGCTCGACCTTGCCTTCCGCGAGTCCCTTCGGTCCCACCAGGATCTGCCACGGAATGCCGATCAGGTCGGCGGTGGCGAACTTGCCACCCGGCCGCTGGTCGGTGTCGTCGTACAGCACGTCGACGCCCTTGGCGGTCAGGTCGCGATAAAGCTGCTCGCAGGCGGCATCGGTTTCGCTCGAACCCTGCTTGAGGTTGAGGATGGCAACGCGGAACGGCGCCACCGCCTCCGGCCACTTGATGCCGGCGTCGTCATGGCACGCCTCGATGATGGCGCCGACGAGGCGCGAGACACCGACGCCATAGGAACCGCCATGGATCGGCACTTCGGCGCCATCCGGACCCGCCACCAGCGCCTTCATGGTTTCCGAATATTTGGTGCCGAAATAGAAGATCTGGCCGACCTCGATGCCGCGCGTCTTCACCCGCCGCTCCTCGGGCACCTCGCGCTCGAACCGCGCGGCATCGTGAACGTCCTCGGTCGCGGCGTAGACGCTGGTCCACTCCTTGATGATCGGCGTCAGGTCGCCGTCGTAATCGACATCCGCGGCCGGCACCGGAAGGTCGAGCACGTTGTGGTCGCAATACACCGCCGACTCGCCGGTATCCGCGAGCACGATGAATTCGTGGCTGAGATCGCCGCCGATCGGACCGGTCTCGGCACGCATCGGGATCGCCTTCAGCCCCATCCGTGCGAAGGTCCGCAGGTAAGCCACGAACATCTTGTTGTAGGAACGGCGCGCGCCGGCCTCGTCGAGATCGAACGAATAGGCATCCTTCATCAGGAATTCGCGGCCGCGCATCACGCCGAAGCGCGGACGCTGCTCGTCGCGGAACTTCCATTGGATGTGATAGAGATTGAGCGGCAGGCTCTTGTACGACTTCACGTAGCTGCGGAATATCTCGGTGATCATTTCCTCGTTGGTCGGCCCGTACAGCAGTTCGCGCTTGTGGCGGTCGGCGATGCGCAGCATCTCGGGGCCGTAGGCATCGTAGCGGCCGCTCTCGCGCCACAGGTCGGCCAGTTGCAGCGTCGGCATCAGCAGTTCGAGCGCACCGGCGCGATCCTGTTCCTCGCGCACGATCTGCTCGATCTTCTTCAGCACGCGAAAGCCCAGCGGCAGCCACGCATAGATGCCCGCCGCCTCCTGCCGCATCATGCCGGCACGCAGCATCAGCCGATGCGAAACAATCTCGGCCTCCTTCGGGTTTTCCTTCAGGATAGGCAAAAAGAACCGCGACAATCGCATTGGGGACGCTCAAGAATCGGTTGGAATTCGGGGTGTGCGCAGTGAAAGCGGATCGGCAGCCAAAACACAAGGGCGGCTGCGACGCAGCCTTGCGAAAACGGCGGAATTCCGGCCACTTTCACGCGAGAGACCGCAGATGTGACCGCCAACCGGCCTTATTTGATCAGGACCGGCGCCTCGACCTCGATGACATCGAAATCCGAGACGCGGGCGGCCAGCCCCAGCGTCCAGCGTCCGGCTACGGGTGCTGTCATCCGCGCCTGCCACTCGCCATCCGGCATCAGCTTCGCTTCCGCCGACATCCGCTCGATGCCGAGCGCTGCATTCTCCAGCGTCACGGTCACGGCCTTGGCGTCGAGCGGGGCTTCATCCGGCGTGCGAAGCGCGATCGCGATGCGCACCGGACCCGCCTGTCCCGGCGCGATGGTGACGTCGGCCATCAGCTTGCCGGTATGCAGATGGGTGAAGAAGCTGTCGCCTTCCGCAGGCAATGCGCGCGGCGGCGGCGTGAAACGCCACAGCCCGACCACGCCGAGGATCGCGGCAATCACCACAAGCTCGGCAACGATCGAGCGCCGCATCGTGCGATGTGCCGGGGCCGCGCCGCTCACCACGCGCGGCGTCAGCGCCACGCGATTCCACAGCGCCAGCGCGAACAGCACGAGCAGCAGCGCGATCTTGATGCTGAGCACGCGGCCATAGGCCGTGGTCAATAACGCATCGACATGAGCGACCTGAACGACGGCGAGCAACACACCGCTCGCGACCAGCGCCCCCACCGCCACGGGAATGGCGCGCGAGAACCGCAGCAGAATTGCCGTCGCCTCCGCGCCCGGACGACGCAAGACGTCGAGCAGCGGCAGCAATGCGCCGATCCAGAACGCGAGACTGACGCCGTGGAGAAACACCGCGCCGCTCATCAGCCAACGCGGACTCGCGGTGACGGCGTGACCGCTCGACGCCAGCGCGATGCCGACGCCGGCAAGCGCACCCAACGACGCCATTCGCGCCACCGACCCGCAACTGCGCAACGCCACCAGCGCCAGCAGCAATGCGATCGCGGCAAATGCGGCGGCAACTCCGAACGAACCGCTCGCGCCGGTGCGCCATACCTGCTCAGACGCAATACCCGACAAGGGCAATCCGATCGCATCCAGCCCTTGCAGACCGATCGACAGCAGCAGTGCGATCAACGCCACGACGCTTACCGCGATGGCGGCCCGTTGCGGCCATCGTGCCGACGCCGGGCCTTGTATTCTTTGAGTTTGCATCCACGCCGCGAAGAACGCGCCGCCGACCCCAACGAACAGCCCGGCATAGACCAGCAGCCGCGCCAGCCAGATTGCGATGCGTACCGGCGCGCCTTCCGGATCGCCAAGCTCTGGCGCAGCGGTCGTTTTACTGCCGACGAAAAACGTCAGCGCGCCGCCGACCGGATGTCCGTCCGCGGAAATCACCCGCCAGCTCACGACATACGCGCCTTCTTGCAACGTCTGCGGCGGATTGAAGACAAGCCGCGCGCCGTCGCGCGCAATGCCGCTGACCAGCGAGACGCCGCCGACGCCGACGATGCGGACATTCACCGGCTCGACGGGCTCGTTGAAGGTCAGCGTCAATTGCGCCGGGGCACGCGCCAGCACGGCATCGTTGGCGGGATCGCTGGCGATGAGGCTGGCATGCGCGAAGGCCGCCGATGGAATCAGCAACCACAGCAACAGCATCATCGCCTGCGCGAACGTCCTCACGGCAGTGTCACTGGCCTTTCCCGTTCAAGTGAATGAACGGCGCGGGCTCGCGCAGCTTCTCGGCATCCTGCCCTTTCGCAGGAATCTCGATCCAGCGATGCACGCCCTTCTCGCACTCCTGCACCACCGGGAAATACAAATTCTCTCCCGCCTTGTCGGGCAGCCGCAGGATCATGCCGAAGGTGTCGTAGAGATTGTCCGGCAATGGCCCGCCGCGCCACGCCACCTCATCGACCACTTCGCTGATGGTGCCGCCGTGCGGCCCGGCGAGCGGCGCCGCCAGCTTCTTCGTCTTGATCTCGACCTTCCAGCCCGGCTTCATCTGCGGCTTTGCCGAAAGGATGCCGTCCGGCAGCTTGACGCGTAGCGCCACGGTGGCGCTGCCGTCGCAGCCGTGCGGCACGCTGAACGCCAGTTGGAAATAACTGTCGGCCGGTGCCTCTTTCGGTTGCACCGTGACATGGGCTGCGGCGGGAAATGCCCCCAACAGGAGTGCGGCGGAAATGCCCGCCGCCGCCCCGATGCATCGTGAGACTTGCCCGCTCACATCTTGCCTCCATGGTTGTCCATCTTCATGTGATCCATTTTCATCTCCATTTGACCGCTTGCCGCATGCGGCGCCTGCGCACCGATGCCCTGCACGTCGAGCGAGACGTTCACCTTGCCGGCCTTCTCGAAGTCGAGCGTCACCGGCACCTTGTCGCCCTGTTTGAACGGGTGCTTGAGATCGGTCATCATCAGGTGATAGCCGCCCGGCGCAAGCTTCACCGTCTTGCCGGGCTCGATCACGAGACCGCCTTCGACCGGGTGCATCTTCATCACGCCATTGGCCATGCTCATCTGATGCACTTCGAGTTTCGCAGCGGCATCGGTCGAGCCGCCGATCAGTTTATCGGGCGCGGTGCCCTTGTTCTCGATGGTGAGATAACCGCCACCGACCTTGGCGCCGCCGGGCGTCGCCCGCGCCCAGGCCTGCGAAATCACGAGATCGCCTGCCTTGACGTCTTCGGCATGAGAAGCTCCGGCGACGCCGAGCGAGAGAACCAGAGCTGCGCCGATCAGGGCGCGGCGTGACAGAGAGCGAGACAGTTGCATGGTCATATCCTTGACGAGTTGAAAGTTGGAGAAAAACGGAAACGCACGGCAGCATCGCTGCCGAACGCTGCGATGAAGAGATCGTCACCATCGAACCTTGAATCCAGCATAGACGGCGCGGCCGGTGCCGGGTTCAAACAACGGTGAAGTGGACGTCGCGCGATCGATGATCGCGGACGACGCGATGTACGCCTTGTTGGCGATGTTTCGCGCCTCGACATAGGCGGAATACTTGCCGCCATTGTCGTAGCCCGCCTTGAGACCGAAGATCGCATAGGGGTTGGTGCTGAGTGTATTCGCGCTATCGGCGTAATATCCCTGCGGCACCCATTCCACATTCGGACCGAAATAGAACCCGCTCGGATGCTTGTAGAGCACCTCGGCGCGCACGAAGTGACGTGGCGCACCGGGCAACAGGTTGTTGCCGAACACGGGATCGTTATCGAAGCGGAAGTCGTTGTAGGTATAGGCGACGTTCACCCAGATGCGGTCGGGCTGATCGCCGTGCACAAAGATGTTCTTGAACACGGCAACCCCCGCTCCTGCCTCGATGCCCTGATGAACGGTGCGGTCGGCATTGGTGACGTTGCAGTTGCCGAACGCGCTGTAGAGGCACAGCAACTCGTCCTTGATCTGGGAGCGATACAACGTCAGTTCCCAGGTCGCATCTGGCCGCTTGCCGCGCGTGCCGATCTCGTAGGTCGTCGCGGTCTGCGGCAGGATGCTGGTGAAGGGAATGGTCGGAATGCCGGGACCGACCGAGCTTTCGCCGAAACTCGGCACCTCGGCGCTGCGCGACACGTTGGCGTAGACCTGCCAAGTCCGGTCGACGTCCCACAACAATCCGGCCTTCGGGCTCCACAGACTGAACGATGTCGAGCCGGACTGATCGCCGTCGCTCAGAAAGCGGTCGCGCCGGTCCCGCGTCGCATACAGGAATTGCGTCCCCCCCACCGCCGCGACGGTCGGGAGGAAGTAGAACGAATCCTCGACATAGACCGAGGTGTTCTTCGAACTGTCGATCGAGGAGGACAGCAACGCCCCCTTCTGCCCGCCGATATTGGCGAACTGCTGGTTGTCGATCCGACCGTCGAGCACGTTGACGCCGGCGATCAGCCGGTTGCGGAAGCCGCCGATCAGCCGATCGTCGGTCACACGCGTGAAGCCGCCGTAGTCGAGATAGTGATAATCAAGGTACTGGAAGATCGGGTGCATCAGATGCCGGTCGATACCGAACAGGCCGAAGTCGACCGTGGTGTTCTCGAACCGCACGGTGGTCTTGTTGGCAAGGCGCACCGTGTCGATGTTGCGCTGCTGATCGAGCGCGATGTTGCCGGGTGCCGCGGTCTCCGGCGAGGTCAGCGCGGAGTCCTTGCTGACGGTGCCGGGAATGCGCTGCCGCACGTCGTTGGCATTCAGATAAAACCGGGTCTCGAAGTCCGGCGAGAACTGATAGCCGACATTGCCGCTGATGCGCTCCGAATGGCCGAAGCTGTGATCGCGGAAGCCGTCGCTGTCCTGTACCGATGCGGTGACGAACCCGTCCCACGGCCCATTGCTGCCGCCGGTGTTGGCCTGCAGGCGCCGGAAACCGAACGCACCGAAATCGAGACTGACGCCGTTGGGGAATGGATCGCGGCCGGTGGGCGTGACGAAATTGATGGCGCCGCCGAGCGAGTTTGCGCCGTAGCGCAGGGCGTTGCCGCCCTTGAATACCTCGACATATTTGTAGGCGGTCGGATCGATTTCCTGGAAATCGCCGTAGCCGTCGGACGTGTTGATCGGAATGCCGTCCATGTAGAGCTGCACGCCGCGCAGATGGAAATTGCGCGACAGGCCGGAGCCACGGATCGACAGCCGGACATCGTCGCCCCACTTCGGCTGTGCAAACACGCCGGGCACGTATTCGAGCACATCCTTGATGGTGTTCGAGACCGTCGAGTTCCGGTAGGCGTCAGCGGATACCAGCGCCACGCCGCCCGGTGTTTGCTGGATTTCGCGCAGCGCCTGCTGCGCGGTGGCGACGGTCAGCGATCCCGGCACCGTCGCCGGCACGACCACGTGAGACGCCGGCGCCTGGCGAACGGTCCTGACGGCCTGTGCCGATTGTCGCGTAACGCGAGCCGCACGTGCCGGTTTCGCGCGGTGTTGCGCGGGAGCGTCGATGGTGACCGACGGTAGTGGGGTCGCTGTGCCGGACTGCGCCATCGCGGCGGGCGTGGCGCAAGTGGCAAGCGTTACAAACGCAACGCCCGACGCGCCGAGACCTGCAAGGGTGGAGGTACGTAACATGGGTTGTTTCCTGATGCCGGACACACTGCCGACGTGAGCAGACACATCGAATTGCGGCGGATCGAACCGCTGCAATCGTGGAAGGTCGTTCAGTCAGGAAATAACGGGAGGTCCGCGCGCCTGCGCGTTGGAAGCCGCCGCCGCTCGATGCGATGCCGGCGTCTGTTCGAACCAGACGACAACTGCCGCCGTGCGCGCCAGCTTGCTGAACGAGGATTGCGGATCGGCGGTCGGCGTCGCGGTATGCGCCGCGCAACAAATCAGGCAACAGTCGCCGTGCGCCTGTTGCTGATCGGTCTGGCCGCCTTGCGGCGAGGTTGCATCGGTGAGGTGCGAACAGATCGCGCCGGCAAACGGATCCGACAGCGCGTCGGTTGCAGCCCAGCAGGCTGCGATCGGTGCAAAAATCTGCACCAGTACCGCCAACATGACGATTGGAAGGAATCTTCCCAGCCGCCGTCGCATGATCGCCCGCCTTTCGCGTTGCCAGCTATCACGCTCAGAGTCGGGAGTCGAGATCAGGTTCCCGGATAACTGCACGCACCGCTGCACATCGCGACGATGCTGCCGCACGCAAACGAGACCGGACCGCTGTATTGCGGTGCAAAAAAAGCCCTCGATGCCCGCTGAAAAGTGCTCGAAAACCTCGTTATTTCGCGCGCAACATGAAATTTGAATTTTTGTTCCAGAAGATCGTGACAAAGCAAAAAAGATGGGCTACCAATCCAAATTGCAGGCAGCCCTCTGGGCAAAGTCTGGTGGTCCAAGTCTCGGGAGGAGCCCTGACGCGCACAAGCGGCGTCACCCCGTCAATCAACGATAAATCTGATCATTCGGGGTAATAGGGTCGACACAATTTCCGAGCAGGGGCTTTGTCCCTGCTCTTTTTTTCGAGCCAACGTCTTTCAAGAACAACGTCTTTCAAAAAACCGCATGATCCCGGCCCTCGCGGCGCGCGCGAAAAGCTTGCGGCGCGTCAGCCCGCTAGCCGCGAATGATCTTTCGCAACAATGAATTCCACATCGTGAAATTACGCCGGCATCAATAGCTGCGGGTACTCCAGTGCGATAATCCCATCAGCTCCGTCAGGCGGTCGATCCGGAAAAATCCCAGCCAGTAGAACAGAAATGCCACGGCGAAGATCACCGCCGACAGCACCGTCGTCCAGATCAGCTTGCGTGCCATCATCGTCGCGATGGGAGCACCCGGCTCGGTGCCGGGAATGGTTTCGTCCCCTTCCGATTGCGTCCGGACGCCGAACGGCAGGGTGACGAACAGCACGACCCACCACAGCACGAAGTAGATCGCGAGAATGGACGAGATGGTATAGGCCATGGCCTTACGCCTGTTCGATTTCGACGAGCGCTCCGGAGAAATCCTTCGGATGCAGGAACAGCACCGGCTTGCCGTGCGCGCCGATCTTCGGCTCGCCGTCGCCGAGTACGCGAGCGCCCTCCTTCACCAGCGTATCGCGCGCGGCGAGGATATCGGGCACTTCATAGCAGATGTGATGGATGCCGCCGTCGGCATTGCGCTCGACGAATTTCGCGATCGGCGAGTTGTCGCCAAGCGGCTGGATGAATTCGATCTTGGTGTTCGGCAGCGTTGCGAACACGGTGATGACGCCGTGCTCCGGCAGCGGCACCGCGTCCGAAATCTCGGCGCCGAAGGCGGTGCCGTAGATCTTCGCCGCCTTCTCTGCGTCCTTGACGGCGATGGCGACGTGATTGAGCCGGCCCAACATCATGCTTCTCCTACACAACCAACACGTGAACGATACACAGCGGCTTCTTGCCCCACTGTTCGGACACCGCGGAGCGCACGGCGCGGCGCACCGATTCCGCCATCGCATCCGGATCGCGCCGCCGCGCCCGCGGCAGTCCCTCGACGGTCGACACCACGGCATCGAATACCACATCGTCGAGCAGCTCGCCCGCGACATTCTTCTCCGGAATGCCGACCAGATCGACTTCCGGGTCGTCCGCCAGTTCGCCTTTCTCGCTCACCGCAAGAGCGACGAACACGCAACCGGCGAAGGCCATCTTGCGCCGCTCGACCACCGCACGCGACTTCGATTCCTCGAGCAGCATACCGTCCTTGTAGATGCGGCCCGCGGGCACCTCGCCGATGATCGACGCTTCGCCCGGCCCCAACCGCACGATGTCGCCGTTCTTGCAGATCAGCACCTTCGGGACGCCGGCAGCGCGCGCCAGCTTGGCGTGTTCGTGCAGATGCAGCGCCTCGCCGTGCACCGGGATCAGCACCTGCGGGCGTACCCACGAGATCATGTCGCGCAATTCGTCGCGGCGCGGATGGCCGGAGACATGCACGAGATGGGTGCGATCGGTGATGACCTCGATGCCCTGCGACACCAGTCCGTTGATGATGGCGCCGACCGGCTTTTCGTTGCCCGGAATGGTGCGCGACGAGAAGATCACCGTGTCGCCCTTGTTCAGCGTCACCTGCGGATGATCGTCGTTGGCGATGCGCGCCAGCGCCGCGCGCGGTTCGCCCTGGCTGCCGGTGCACAGCGCCAGCACCTTGTCCGGCGGAAAGTGTCCGTAGTAATCGGCGCCGCGGAAATTCTGCACGCCGTCGAGATGCCCGGTCTCACGCGCCACCTGCGCCACGCGCTCCATCGCACGCCCGACCAGCACGACCTCGCGGCCCGCCGCGCGCGCCGCATCGGCAACGGCGCGAATGCGGGCGACGTTGGAGGCAAAGGTCGTGACCGCCACGCGTCCCCGCGCGCCCTGCACCAGCTTGGCCAGGTTCGCGGCGACTTCGATTTCGGACGGCGAGCGGCCATCGCGTACCGCATTGGTGGAATCGCCGATCAGCGCCAGCACGCCCTCGTCACCGAGTTCGCGCAGCCGGCGCTCGTCGGTCGGCAGGCCGGTGATCGGCGTCGGATCGAGCTTCCAGTCGCCGGTGTGCAGCACCGTGCCGGCGGAAGTGTGAATCGCCAGTGCATGCGATTCCGGAATCGAATGCGCCACCGGAATGAATTCGACGTTGAACGGCCCGAGATCGATCCGCCCGCCCGACGGCACGACGGTGACCGGAATCTTCGGCGCGTTACGCTCGGCGGCGCATTTGGCCTCGAACAGCGCAGCGCTGAATTTGGTGGCGTAGATCGGGCATTGCAGCTTCGGCCACAGGTCGATGATGGCGCCGAAGTGGTCTTCATGGGCGTGAGTCAGCACCAGCCCGACCAGGTTCTTGCGTTCTTTCTCGAGGTAGCGAATGTCGGGCATGATGAGATCGATGCCGGGCAGATGCTCCTCGTCGCCGAACGAGACGCCGAGATCCACCGCCAGCCAGCTTCGCTGATGCCGGTTGCCGAGCCCGTAGATCGACAGGTTCATGCCGATCTCGCCGACGCCGCCGAGCGGCGTGAAAGTTAGTTCATCCGGACGCATTATGCCCTTCCCGCAGAGGCGACCGAACCGAAATACACATCCCCGGCGGCAATCGTCGCGCGCTTGCCGTCGGTCGTCGCGATCACCATACAGCCGGTCTCGTCGATGGTCTCGAACGTTCCGTCCAGGGTAGTCGCGCCGGATTGAATCGAGACCGGCTCGCCCAGCCCCGCCGCCCGCGCCAGCCAGCGCCGGCGGATCTCGGCAAAGCCGCGACCGTGATCCCAGATCGGAAACAATTCGGCCCAGGCATCGGACAACGCGCTGAACACATCCTCGGCGGTGACGTCGACGCCGAGCGCGCGCAGGGAGGTCGCCGGATATGGCGTGCCTTCGGGCGCGGCGATGACATTGGTGCCGATCCCCGCCACCACCGCGAGACGCTCGCCGGCCACCGCTTCAGCCTCAAGCAAAATGCCCGACAGCTTCTGCTTGCTAGCGAGCACGTCGTTCGGCCATTTCAATGCGTAATCGATCGCCTTCCCGGAGCGCACCGACGCTTCGAGGCTGACGGTGCGCACCGCCTGCTCCAGCGCCACGCCGGCGACGAAGCCCAGCGTCGCCGCAACCGAGGGCGACACATCGCTGACTTCAAGAATGCTGCTGGCGAGATTACCGCGCGGCGCCACCCACACCCGCTGCCGCCGGCCCCGCCCCGCGGTCTGTTCGGTGGTGACGAACCATGTCGATTGACGCTCGCCGCTGCGTGCCGCGGCAAGCGCCTCGGCATTGGTGGAGCCGATGGCATCGAACGCAACCAGCCCATAGCCCGCCGCACGTGCCCGTGGGCCGAGCGTCAACGCCATCAGAACAGCGACTTCGCGGCAGCCGTCGCCGCGCTGACCAGCGGCCCCGGATAGGCGACGAACAGCAGGTTGAAGATGCCCGCGACCGCCAGCACCGTGCGCAGTTCGACCCGCATCGGATCGACCGCACCGGCCGGCTCGTCGAAATACATCACCTTGACGATGTTGAGATAGTAGAACGCGCCCACCACGCTGGTCAGCACGCCGATCACCGACAGCGTGAACAGCCCGGCCTTGATGGCGGCGGTGAACACGTAGAACTTGGCGAAGAAGCCCGCGAGCGGCGGCACGCCGGCCAGCGAGAACAGCAGCATCGCGAAGAAGAATGCCAGCACCGGGTTGGTGCGCGACAGCCCGGCGAAATCGCTGACCTGCTCGGTCGGCTGCCCGTTGCGCTTCATGGTGAGGATGACGGCGAACGATCCGAGCGTCATCGCCACGTAGATCGCGAGATACAGCACAACGCCCTGCACACCCTCGGCAGTGCCGGCCGCGAGGCCGACCAGCGCGAAGCCCATGTGGCCGATCGACGAATACGCCATCAGGCGCTTGATGTTGCGTTGCCCGATCGCCGCGAACGAACCCAGCGCCATCGAGGCGATCGACACGAACACCACGATCTGCTGCCACTCGTGGACGATGTTGGGGAATGCCGTCAATGCAACGCGAACGAACACTGCCATCGCCGCAACTTTCGGCGCCGAGGCGAAGAACGCAGTAACGGGCGTCGGGGCGCCCTCATAGACGTCCGGCGTCCACATGTGGAACGGCACGGCGGAGACCTTGAAGCAAAGGCCTGCGAGCAGGAACACGATGCCGAAGGCGACGCCGATGCTGCCGGACTTTGCGGCGGCGGCGATGCCGGCAAAGCCGACGGTGCCGGTGAAGCCATAGATCAGCGACATGCCGTAGAGCAGCATGCCCGACGACAGCGCACCGAGCACGAAGTACTTCAGCCCCGCTTCGGTCGACTTGACGTTGTCGCGGTTGCTCGCCGCCACGACATAGAGCGCAAGGCTCATCAGTTCGAGGCCGAGATAGAGCATGATGAGGTCGCCGGCCGAGATCAGCACCATCATGCCGGTGGTCGAGATCAGGATCAGGATGGCGTATTCGAAGATGCGCCGCGACTGGTCGCCAAGGAATTCAAGCGACAGCAGTAGCGTCGTGGCCGAACCGACCAGCGCCAGTACCTTGAGGAAGCGCGCGTAGCTGTCGACGACGAAGCTGCCGCCGAAGGTGACCAGCTTGCCGGCCGGCAGCCACAGTTCGAGCGCGCCGGTGAGGATCAGCAGACAAACCGCAAGGGCGACGACCAGCGACGTGACGCGCTGGCCACGATAGGCCCCGAGCATCAGCAGCAGCATCGCGCCAACGGCGAGCACGATCTCCGGCACCACGGGGAGCAGCGAATATCCGGCGGGAGTAAAGTTCATGGGGTGCGGTCCTGGCCTGCCGTATTCAATGCATCAGCGCCGCTGCCTTCACGGCAGTGATCGCATGGCTGTAATTGGTGACGAGTTGCTGTACCGACGCCGCCGACATATCGAGCACCGGCTTCGGATAGACGCCGAACAGGACGGTGAGGATCAGCAGCGGCGCGAGCGTCAGTACCTCGCGGAAGGTGAGATCCTTGATCGTCGCCAGCGAGGGCTTCACCAGCGCGCCGAACACGATCTTGCGGTACAGCCACAAGGCATAGGCCGCCGACAGGATGACGCCGAAGGTGGCGAAGAACGCGGTCGGCAGCGAGACCTTGAAGGTCCCGATCAGCGACAGGAATTCACCGACGAAGCCCGAGGTGCCCGGCAGGCCGACATTGGCCATGGTGAACACCATGAACGCCAGCGCGTAGAGCGGCATCCGGTTGACGAGGCCGCCATAGGCCGCGATCTCGCGGGTGTGCATGCGGTCGTAGACTACGCCGACGCAGAGGAACAGCGCGCCGGAGACGATGCCGTGCGAGATCATCTGGAACACGCCGCCGGCCACGCCCTGCATGGTGCCGGCGAAGATGCCCATGGTGACGAAGCCCATATGCGCGACCGACGAATAGGCGATCAGCTTCTTCATGTCCTCCTGCACCAGCGCCACCAGCGAGGTGTAGATGATGGCGACGACGGACAGCGTGTACACCAGCGGCGCGAAATCATGCGACGCCAGCGGGAACATCGGCAACGAGAAGCGCAGGAAGCCGTAACCGCCCATCTTCAGCAGGATCGCGGCGAGGATCACCGAGCCCGCGGTCGGCGCTTCGACGTGCGCGTCCGGCAGCCAGGTGTGCACCGGCCACATCGGCATCTTCACCGCGAACGAGGCGAAGAACGCCAGCCACGCCCAGGTCTGCAATGACCGCGGCACCGCCGTCGTCATCAGCGTCGGGATGTCGGTGGTGCCGGCATTCCAGTACAGCGCCATGATCGCCAGAAGCATGAGCACCGAGCCGAGCAGCGTGTAGAGGAAGAACTTGAAGCTGGCATAGACGCGGCGCGGACCGCCCCAGACGCCGATGATCAGGAACATCGGGATCAGGCCGCCTTCGAAGAAGACGTAGAACAGCACCAGATCGAGCGCCGAGAAGGTGCCGATCATCAGCGATTCCAGAACCAGGAACGCCATCATGTAAGCCGGCACGCGCTTGGCGACCGACTTCCAGCTCGCGACGATGCAGAACGGCATCAAGGCGGTGGTGAGGATGACGAACGGCAGCGAAATGCCGTCGACGCCCATCTTGTAGCCGATGGTCGAGGCCAGCCACCTGCCCTCTTCCACGAACTGGAAGCCGGCCTGCGACGGATCGAACCGCGCGATCAGGAGTAGCGAGATGGCAAACACGATCACCGTGGTCCACAGCGCGATCCAGCGTGCGTTGCGTGCCGCGGCTTCTTCGCCGCCACGTGCCATCAAAAACACCAGCAGCGCGCCGACGGTCGGCAGAGCAGTGATTACGGAGAGAATGGGCCAGGTCATCGTTATTGGCCCCCAAGACCGAACATGAACCAGGTGATGAGACCCGCGACGCCGATCAGCATCACGAATGCGTAGTGATAGAGGTAGCCGGTCTGGACGCGCTTGACGCCGCGCGCCGCATCCAGCACCCGGGCCGCGACCCCGTTCGGGCCGAAGCCGTCGATGATGAAGCCGTCGCCGTCCTTCCACAGGACGCGGCCGAGCCACTTCGCCGAGCGCACGAAAAGAACGTCGTACAGCTCATCGAAGTACCACTTGTTGAGCAGGAACTTGTAGAGCAGCGGCTGCTGCTCCGCGAGTTCGACCGGTAGGTCCGGCCTGCGGATGTAGAAGATGAAGGCCACGATGAAGCCGATGACCATCATCACGAACGGCAGGTTCTTGATGGTCTCGGGGATGTGGTGCATCTCCTCGATGATGTTCGGGTGCATCTTCAGCGACTCGCGGAAGAATTCCTCGATACCGTGGCCAGCGAACAGTTCCTTGAACGGGAAGCCGGCGAGGATCGATCCGGCCGCCAGCACGCCGAGCGGAATCAGCAGCCACAGCGGCGGCTCATGCGCGGCATCGTAGTGATGCTGGTCGTGCGGCTTGCCGTGGAAGGTCTTGAAGATCAGGCGCCAGGAGTAGAACGAGGTCAGGCCGGCGGCGATCACCGTCATCAGGAAGCCGTAGAACGCGAACGGATTCTGCGACACGTAGGCCGACTCGATGATGGCGTCCTTGGAGAAGAAGCCGGCGGTCAGCGGGAAGCCGGTCAGCGCCAGCGTGCCGATCACCATGGTGACGTAGGTGTAGGGAATCTTGCGCCACAGGCCGCCCATCTTGCGGATGTCCTGCTCGTGGTGCATCGCGTAGATCACCGAGCCGGAGCCTAGGAACAGCAGCGCCTTGAAGAAAGCGTGGGTGAACAGGTGGAACATGCCCACCGAATAGGCCCCCGCTCCCATCGCCACGAACATGTAGCCGAGCTGCGAACAAGTCGAGTACGCGACGATGCGCTTGATGTCGTTCTGCACGAGGCCGATGGTCGCCGCGAACATCGCGGTGGTGCCGCCGATCAGCATCACGAAAGCCTGCGCGTTCGGCGCCAGTTCGAACAACGGCGACAACCGCGCCACCATGAACACGCCGGCGGTGACCATGGTCGCGGCGTGGATCAGCGCCGACACCGGGGTCGGACCTTCCATCGCATCCGGCAACCAGGTGTGCAGCAGGAACTGCGCCGATTTGCCCATCGCGCCCATGAATAGCAGCAGACACGTCAGCGTCAGCGCATCGACCTGCCAGCCGAGGAAATCGATGGTCTTGCCGGTGAGGCCCGGCGCGGCATGGAAGATGGTCTCGAAATCGACCGAGCCGATCAGCATGAAAATCGCGAAGATGCCGAGCGAGAAGCCGAAGTCGCCGACGCGGTTGACCACGAAGGCCTTGATCGCCGCCGCGTTGGCCGACGGCTTCTGATACCAGAAGCCGATCAGCAGGTAGCTTGCCAGACCGACGCCTTCCCAGCCGAAGAACAACTGCACCAGGTTGTCGGAGGTCACCAGCATCAGCATCGCGAAGGTGAACAGCGACAGGTACCCGAAGAAGCGCGGCCGGTTCGGATCCTCGTCCATGTAGCCGATCGAGTAGAAATGCACGAGCGACGACACCGTGGTGACGACGACCAGCATCACCGCCGTCAGCGTATCGACGCGCAGCGACCACGCGATCTGCAGGTCGCCGGAATTGATCCACGGCAACACATGGACCAGCGTGTCCTGCTTCATGAAGCCGACATTGACGAAGGTGATCCACGACAGCGCCGCGGAAACGAACAGCAGCGCCGTGGTAATCAGTTCGGCCGCGGCAGTGCCCGCCGCCGGCGGCTCGGCCGGTGCGTGATGATCGTCGTGGCCATGGGCGTCGTCGTGACCGTGATCGTCATGCGCGTGAGACGCGTGGGCGTGATCGTCATGCCCGTGTTCGATGGTGTCCCCGCTCGGGTTGCGCGCGTGCGCACCGGCAAGGGCAATGAGCCCCGCCAGGATGGCGCCGAGCAGCGGCAGAAAAACAATCGCCTGGATCATATCTGCCTCAGCCCTTCATCATATTGATGTCTTCAACCGCGATCGAACCGCGGTTGCGGAAATACACGACCAGCACGGCGAGGCCGATCGCCGCCTCGGCGGCGGCGACGGTGAGCACCAGCAGCGCGAAAATCTGGCCGACGATATCGTGCAGGAACGACGAGAACGCCACCAGGTTGATGTTGACCGCGAGCAGGATCAGCTCGATCGACATCAGGATGACGATGACGTTCTTCCGGTTGAGGAAGATGCCGAGGATGCCGAGCGTGAACAGCGTCGCGGCGACCGCGAGATAATGGCCAAGACCGATTGTCATTTCACCCACTCCGCCGCGTCGGATTCCCGCAGGCCCTGCCCCGAGGCCACCTGCCGCACGTCCATCGCCGTCGCCTTACCGCGCGCATTCTGCACCGGAATGCTCTGCCGCTTGACGTTGACCTTGTGGCGCAGCGTCAGCACGATGGCGCCGATCATCGCCACCAGCAGCACGAGGCCGGCGATCTGGAAGTAATGGATGTACTTCGTATAGAGCACGAGCCCGATGGCTTCGGTATTGCTGATGTTCGCGGGGATCGGAGATCCGGCGACGCTCGACAGGTTGGGGTTGATGGCCCAGCCGATCGCCACCGCGATCAGCTCCGCCAGGAACACGCCACCGATCAAAAGGCCGAACGGCAGATATTCGAGGAAGCCTTCGCGCAGTTCGGCGAAGTCGACATCGAGCATCATGATGACGAACAGGAACAGCACCGCCACCGCGCCGACATAGACCACGATCAGGATCATGGCGAGGAATTCGGCGCCGAGCAGCACGAACAGGCCCGAGGCGTTGACGAACGCCAGGATCAGGAACAGCACCGAGTGCACGGGATTGCGCGAGGCAATCACCATCACCCCGGAGCCGATCAGCACGGCCGAGAACAGGTAGAAGAACAGCGCGGGGAAGATCATGCCCTCACCTCACCGATACGGCGCGTCGAGTTCGATGTTTTTCGCAATCTCACGCTCCCAGCGGTCACCGTTGGCGAGAAGTCTTGCCTTGTCATAGTAGAGTTCCTCGCGCGTCTCGGTGGCGAATTCGAAATTCGGCCCCTCGACGATGGCGTCGACCGGGCATGCCTCCTGGCACAGCCCGCAGTAAATGCATTTCACCATATCGATGTCGTAGCGCACGGTGCGCCGCGTGCCGTCGTTGCGGCGCGGGCCGGCCTCGATGGTGATGGCCTGCGCCGGGCAGATCGCCTCGCACAGCTTGCAGGCGATGCAGCGCTCCTCGCCGTTCGGATAGCGGCGCAGCGCATGCTCGCCACGAAAGCGCGGCGAGATCGGCCCCTTCTCGAACGGATAGTTCAAGGTCGGCTTCGGCTTGAAGAAATAGCGCATGGCGAGAACGAACGCCTGAGCGAATTCCGCCAGCAGCAGCGAACGCGCGGTTGATGTAACACTCATGACAGCCTCATGTCGGGGCGAGCCCCCCGAATTGCAGCACGGCCGCGACGATCACCACCATCGCGATCGAGATCGGCAGGAACACTTTCCAGCCCAGCCGCATCAGTTGATCGTAGCGGTAGCGCGGCACGATCGCCTTCGCCATCGCGAACAGGAAGAACAGGAAGAAGGCCTTGAGCACGAACCAGATGATGCCCGGCACCCAGGTGAATGGCGCGAACGGGATCGGCGACAGCCAGCCGCCGAGGAACAGGATCGTGCCCAGCGCGCACATGGTGCAGATCGCGACATACTCGCCGAGCATGAACAGCAGGTACGGCGTCGAGCCGTATTCCACCATGAAGCCGGCGACCAGCTCCGATTCCGCTTCCACCAGATCGAAAGGCGGACGATTGGTTTCCGCGAGCGCCGAGACGTAGAAGATCACGAACATCGGGAACAGCGGCAGCCAGTACCAGCCGAGGATGCCGAGCTTGCTGTCCTGCGCCGCGACGATGTCGGAGAGGTTCAGCGAGCCGACGCAGAGCAGCACCGTGACCAGCACGAAGCCGATCGAGACTTCGTAGGACACCATCTGCGCCGCGGAGCGCAGCGCCGACAGGAACGGATACTTCGAGTTCGACGACCAGCCGGCCATGATGATGCCGTAGATCGACAGCGACGAGATCGCGAAGATGTAGAGAATGCCGACATTGATGTTGGCGATCACCCAGTTCGGATTGAACGGGATCACCGCCCAGGCCGACAGCGCGAGTACGCACGACACCAGCGGCGCCAGCAGGAAAATGCCCTTGTTGGCGCCGGACGGAATGACCGGCTCCTTGAGCACGAACTTCAGAAGGTCGGCGAAGGATTGCAGCAATCCGAACGGCCCGACCACGTTGGGACCGCGACGAATTTGCACCGCCGCCCAGATCTTGCGGTCGGCGAGCAGGATGTAGGCAATCGCGATCAGCAGCACGACGAGCAGCAACAGGCTCTGCGCGACCATTACGATCAGCGGCCACAGATATGCGGTCCAGATTTCAGCCATGCTTCAGCCTCACTCCGCTGCCGTCAACATTTGCCCGGAGGCCAGGCGCGCACATTCCGCCATCACCACGGACGCCCGCGCGATGGGATTGCTCAGGTAGTAATTCTCCACTGCCGCCTTGATCGGCGCCTTGTCAGCAGCGCCGCCGCGCCCCGCCAAAGTGCGAACCGCGGATGCATCGGCCGGTTCGATCTGGTCGATCCGCATCAGGTGCGGCACCGCCTTGAACATCGCCTGACGCAGCGCGGTCAGTGAATCGAACGGCAGCTTCTTGCCGAGCACATCCGACAGCGCCCGCAGGATCGCCCAGTCCTCACGCGCCTCGCCCGGCGGGAACGATGCGCGGTTGGCCATCTGCACGCGGCCTTCGGTGTTGACGTAAAGTCCCGACTTCTCGGTGTAGGCCGCGCCCGGCAGGATGACGTCGGCGCGATGCGCGCCGCGGTCGCCATGGGTGCCGATGTAGACCACGAACGCGCCGGGAGCGACATCGATCTCGTCGGCGCCCAGTGAGAATAGCACATCCAGGCCGCCGGTCGCCGCCATTTGCGCGGCGCTCAAGCCTGCTTCGCCCGGCACGAAACCGATATCGAGCGCACCGACCACCGAGGCGGTCGGCTGCAAGACGCCAAATCCGTTCCAGCCGTCCTTGATCGCGCCGATATCGGCGGCGAGCTTCGCCGCCTGCGCGAGAATGGCCGCGCCGTCCGGACGCGAGGTCGCGCCAGCGCCGACCAGCACGATCGGCCGCTCGGCGTTCTTCAGCACCTCGGCAAACGAATGCTTGCCGCTCGCGATATCGTTCAGCGTCTCGATACCGGCGCCGAGATATTCGGTGTCGTAGGTCAGGTCGGCATTCTCGCCGATCACGCCGACCTTGAACTTGCCGTTGCGCCAGCGCTTGCGGATGCGCGCATTGAGCAGCGTCGCTTCCTTGCGCGGATTGGAGCCGACAATCAGCAGCGCGTCGGCCTGTTCGATGCCGGCGATGGTCGGATTGAAGATGTAGGACGCACGCCCCGCCTTGGCGTCGAACGCGGCCCCGCCCTGCACCGCCAGATTGGCCGAGCCAAGGCTCGCCATCAGTTGCTTGAGCGCGAACATCTCTTCGACTGCCGCGAGATCGCCCGCGATCGCGCCGATGCGCTTGCCGTTCGCGGCGCGCACTTTCGCAGCAACCGCGGCGAACGCTTCGGTCCACGAGGCCGGGCGCAGCTTGCCGTTCTCACGCACGAACGGACGGTCGAGCCGTTGCGTGCGCAGCCCGTCGACGATGTGGCGGGTCTTGTCGGAAATCCATTCCTCGTTGATTGCCTCGTTGATGCGCGGCAGGATGCGCATCACTTCACGACCACGGGTATCGACGCGGATCGCCGAGCCGAGCCCGTCCATCACGTCGATCGATTGCGTCTTGCCGAGCTCCCACGGCCGCGCCGCGAAAGCATAGGGCTTCGAGGTCAGCGCGCCGACCGGGCAGATGTCGACCAGGTTGCCCTGCATCTCGGAGGTCAGTGCGCTCTCGAGATAGGTCGTGATCTCCATGTCCTCGCCGCGGCCGGTGGCGCCCATCTCCGGCACGCCGCAGACTTCGGCGGCGAAGCGCACGCAGCGCGTGCACTGGATGCAGCGGGTCATCGAGGTCTTGACCAGCGCGCCGAGATACTTGTCCTCGACCGCGCGCTTGTTTTCGGCGAAGCGGCTGGTGTCGACGCCGTAGCCCATCGCCTGATCCTGCAGGTCGCACTCGCCGCCCTGATCGCAGATCGGGCAATCCAGCGGGTGGTTGATGAGCAGGAATTCCATCACGCCTTCGCGTGCCTTCTTCACCATCGGTGAGCGCGTCGAAATTTCCGGCGGTTCGCCCTTCGGTCCGGGCCGGCAATCGCGCACGCCCCAGGCGCAGCTTGCGACCGGCTTCGGTCCGCCCTTCACCTCGACGAGGCACATCCGGCAGTTGCCGGCGATCGACAGCCGCTCGTGATAGCAGAAGCGCGGGATCTCGGCGCCGGCGGCTTCACACGCCTGCAGCAGCGTGTATTCGGCCGGAACATCGATCTCTTTGCCATCGATGATGAGTTTGGTCATGGCCTCAAGTCTTTCTCAACTTGCAGTCGGTGCAACGTGGACGTGCGACATCGATCACTCCGCCGCAACCATGTGGTCCGGATCGAGGATACCCTGATCGTCCAGCGTGGCCTTGTGGGTGAATTCGTTGATGCGACGTTCGATCTCGGGACGGAAGGCGCGGATCAGGCCCTGCACCGGCCACGCCGCCGCGTCGCCGAGCGCGCAGATGGTGTGACCTTCGACCTGCTTCGTGACTTCCAGCAGCATGTCGATCTCGCGCTTGTGGGCGCGGCCCTCGACCATGCGCGACAGCACGCGCCACATCCAGCCGGTGCCCTCGCGGCACGGCGTGCACTGGCCGCAGCTCTCGTGCTTGAAGAAGTAGCTGATGCGGGCAATTGCGGCGATGACGTCGGTGGACTTGTCCATGACGATGACGCCGGCGGTGCCGAAGCTCGACTTCACCGCGCGGGTGCCGTCGAAATCCATGATCAGGTCGGCGCAGTCCTGCGCCGGGATCAGCGGACACGACGCGCCGCCGGGAATGATCGCCAGCAGATTGTCCCAGCCGCCGCGAATGCCGCCGCCGTGCTTGTCGATCAATTCCTTGAACGGAATGCTCATCGCCTCTTCGACGACGCACGGCGTGTTGACGTGACCGGAGAGTCCGTAAAGCTTGGTGCCGACGTTGTTGGCGCGGCCGATCGATGCGAACCACGCCGCGCCGCGGCGCAGGATGTCCGGCGCGACCGCGATCGACTCGACGTTGTTCACCGTGGTCGGGCAACCGAACAGGCCGACATTGGCAGGAAACGGCGGCTTCAGCCGCGGCATGCCCTTCTTGCCTTCCAGGCTTTCGAGCAGCGCAGTTTCCTCGCCGCAGATATAGGCGCCGGCGCCGTGGGTGACGTAAAGGTCGAACGGCCAGCCATTGACGTTGTCCTTGCCGATCAGCTTGGCCTCGTAGGCCTGATCGACCGCCGCCTGCAGATGCTCGCGCTCGCGGATGAATTCGCCGCGCACATAGATGTAGCAGGCGTGCGCGCCCATGGCGAAGCTCGCCAGTAGGCAGCCTTCGACGAGAAGATGCGGATCGTGCCGCATGATCTCGCGATCCTTACAGGTGCCGGGCTCGGACTCGTCGGCGTTGACCACGAGATAGCTCGGGCGGCCGTCGGCATTGTCCTTCGGCATGAACGACCATTTCATGCCGGTCGGGAATCCGGCGCCGCCGCGGCCGCGCAGGCCCGACGCCTTCATCTCGTTGACGATCCAGTCGCGGCCCTTGTCGATGATGGCCTTGGTGCCGTCCCAGGCGCCGCGACGGCGCGCGCCTTCGAGGCCCCAGTCGCCCTGGCCGTAGAGATTGCGGAAGATGCGGTCCTTGTCGTCGAGCATCACATGTTGCCCTTCTTGGTCGCGTCATCGGCGGGCGGCTTCGGCGCCGGGCTTTCCCGGCGGTTCGCGGCATCGCTCGGCTTCTTGGCATCGGCATCGGTCAAGGCGGGCTGCGCGCTCGCGGGAGGTCCGCCTTCGCCCTTGGCCATTGGCGTATTCAACGAGGTGAGACCGCCGGCCGGCGCGGAGAACTGGCGGTCGATCTGCGGACCCGGCTTCGGCGGATTGCCCGAGGCGAAACCGTCCAGCACCTTGTTGAGCGAGTCCTTGGTCAGGTCCTCGTAGGTATCCTTCCAGATCATCGCCATCGGGGCGTTGACGCAGGCGCCGAGGCACTCGACCTCTTCCCACGAGAAGTTGCCGTCGTCGGAGAGCTGGAACGGATCGTGATGGATGCGATGCTTGCAGACTTCGATCAGCTCGCCCGCGCCGCGCAGCATGCACGGCGTGGTACCGCAGACCTGGACGTGGGCCTTCTTGCCCACCGGCCAGAGCTGGAACATCGTGTAGAAGGTCGCGATCTCGAGCACGCGGATATGGGGCATGTCGAGCAGGTCGGCGACGGCGCGGATCGCTGCTTCCGACACCCAGCCCTCGTGCTGTTCCTGCACCCGCCACAGGATGGCGATGCAGGCCGACGCCTGGCGGCCTTCCGGGTATTTCGCGATCTGCTGCTTGGCGAAGGCAAGCGTCTCCTCGCTGAACGCGAAGCTCGCGGGCTGCAATTCCTTGGGGGCCAGACGACGGACGGACATTGTGCTTCAGTCTCTCAGTGAACGCGCCGCGAAGCGTTCGCGTTCATGCGGTGAAAGCGGTCTTCCCAGAACGCACTTGCGGTGCCGAACACGTTATAGCCAACGTGCGACGCCACCTTGATGCGGTCGAGGAGCGAAAGCTCGGTCAGGGTTTCGAAACGATTGCTCGCCGGATCGTGCGCGATCAGTTTCAGCGGGGTCTGTTCGAGGATGTAGCGCGACACGCTGTGCTGCGGATCGTTGCCGTGCTCCTCGCACATGATCACCGCGTCGCCCTGCAACAGCCGCGCGCCGCCCTTGATCGCCTCGATCTCGACGCCTTCGACGTCGAGTTTGATGAGATACTTGCCGTCGGCGGCGATGATGCCGTCATCGAGCAGATCGTCCAACGCCAGCACCGGCACCACCTCGCCCGCAGCGTCCGCCAAACCGGCGATGCTGAACGCCTCGTGCTTGGTGCCGGACAGTCGCGCGGTGCCGCGCGTCGCGCCGATCGCGCAATGCATCACATCGAAGCGGTTGCCGTTGGTCTTGGCGTTGTTCTCGAGCTTTGCGAAATTCGCCGACGACGGCTCGATGGCGATGGCCTTGCGCGAGCCGAACGGGCGGCTCGACACCAGCACCGACCAGTAGCCGTAGTTGGCGCCGCAATCGAGCATCGTGTAATCGATGTCCGCCGAGTCCCGGAACAGCAGTTCGAGTTCGTCTTCGTACTTGAAGCTGCGGTTGAGCAGCTTGCTCCAGTAACCGTCGCCATACGGAAACGCGAACACCGCATCCTCGTTGAGCCGGATCGCGATGTCGCGCTCGGGCAGCGTCTTGCGAAGCAGGTTGGCGCAGGCGTTGTAACCGCGATGCGAGAACAGCGACGATACTTTTGAGCCGGCCAACAGCGCGACGGCAGCCAGGCGCTCCCAAGGGTTCGCACCCTCGAGCACGCCAGTCGTCCGATCGAACTGGATGGGCGGCTGCGCGATCACCGGTCGACTTCTCCGAACACGATGTCGAGTGACCCGAGGATCGCCGAAACGTCGGCCAGCAGATGGCCCTTGCAGATGAAATCCATCGCCTGCAGATGCGCGAAGCCCGGCGCGCGGATCTTGCACTTGTAGGGCTTGTTGCTGCCGTCGGCGACCAGGAACACGCCGAACTCGCCCTTCGGCGCCTCGACCGCGGCATAGACCTCGCCGGCCGGCACGTGGAAGCCTTCGGTGTAGAGCTTGAAGTGATGAATCAGCGCTTCCATCGAGCGCTTCATCTCGCCACGGCGCGGCGGGAAAATCTTGTTATCCTCGATCGCGACCGGACCCTGCCCTTCCGGCGCGCGCAGCTTGGCGATGCACTGCTTCATGATGCGCACCGACTGCCGCATCTCTTCCATGCGGATGCAGTAGCGGTCGTAGCAGTCGCCGTTCTTGCCGATCGGAATGTCGAAATCCATCTCGGCGTAGCATTCGTAGGGTTGCGATTTGCGCAGATCCCACGCCGCGCCAGAACCGCGCACCATGACGCCGGAGAAACCCCACTCCCACGCCTGCTCCAGGGTCACGACGCCGATGTCGACGTTGCGCTGCTTGAAGATGCGGTTGCCGGTCAGCAGCGTTTCGAGGTCGTCGCAGACTTTCAGGAACGGATCGCACCAGGCATCGATATCGTCGATCAGCTTCGGCGGCAGATCCTGATGCACGCCGCCGATGCGGAAATACGCCGCGTGCATGCGCGAGCCCGAGGCGCGCTCATAGAACACCATCAGCTTCTCGCGCTCTTCGAAGCCCCACAGCGGCGGGGTGAGCGCGCCGACGTCCATCGCCTGCGTGGTGACGTTCAACAGATGCGACAGGATGCGGCCGATCTCGCAATACAGCACGCGGATCAGTTGCCCGCGGCGCGGCACCTCGATGCCGAGCAGCTTTTCGGCCGCGAGGCAGAACGCGTGTTCCTGATTCATCGGCGCGACGTAGTCGAGCCGGTCGAAATACGGGATCGCCTGCAGGTAGGTCTTGGTTTCGATCAGCTTCTCGGTGCCGCGGTGAAGCAGGCCGATATGCGGATCGACGCGCTCGACCACCTCGCCGTCCAGCTCCAGCACCAGACGCAGCACGCCGTGCGCCGCCGGGTGCTGCGGCCCGAAGTTGATGGTGAAATTGCGCATTCCGGGAATTTCGTTCATCAGCCACCTGCCTTCGGCTCGGGCTTCGCCTCTGCCTTCTCATCGCCCGGCAGCGGATAGTCCGCGCCTTCCCACGGCGAGAGAAAATCGAATCGGCGAAATTCCTGATTGAGACGCACCGGCTCGTAGACCACGCGCTTCTCGGCATCGTCGTAACGGACCTCGACGAAGCCCGTGGTCGGGAAGTCCTTGCGCAGCGGATGGCCGTCGAAACCATAATCGGTCAGCAGGCGCCGCATGTCCGGATGGCCAACGAAGATCACGCCGTAGAGATCGTAGGTCTCGCGCTCGAACCAGTCGGCGCCGGGAAACACGTTGATCAGCGACTGCACCTGGGTCGTCTCGCCTGCCACCGCCTTGACGCGAATGCGTTCGTTCAGGGTCGGCGACAGGAAGTGATAGACCAGATCGAACCGCTGCTCGCGCGTCGGATAGTCCACCGCGGTGATGTCGGTGATGTTGACGAAGCGGCAGCGCGGATCGTCACGCAGGAAGCGCGCCACCTCGACGATCTTGCCGACCTCCACCGTGATGGTGAGCTGATTGAAGGCCACCGCATGGCCGATCGCCGCGCCGGGCAGCGCGCCAACAATCGTCTGGCCCAGGGAATCGAGCTTCGCGTCGTCCATGCTATCTGCCTTAGCGTTCGATCGTGCCGGTTCGCCGGATCTTCTTCTGCAGCAACAGCACGCCGTACAGCAGCGCCTCGGCTGTCGGCGGGCAACCCGGAACGTAGATGTCGATGGGCACGATGCGGTCGCAGCCGCGCACCACCGAATACGAGTAGTGATAGTAACCGCCGCCGTTGGCGCACGAGCCCATCGAGATGACGTAGCGCGGCTCCGGCATCTGGTCGTAGACCTTGCGCAGCGCGGGGGCCATCTTGTTGGTCAGGGTGCCGGCGACGATCATCACGTCGGACTGTCGCGGCGACGCGCGCGGCGCGAAACCGAAGCGCTCGACGTCGTAACGCGGCATCGACACCTGCATCATCTCGACCGCGCAGCAGGCTAGACCGAAGGTCATCCACATCAGCGAGCCGGTGCGCGCCCAGGTGATCAGATCGTCCGCGGCGGCAACGAAAAAGCCCTTGTCGGACAGCTCGTTGTTGACCTCGAGAAAGAACGGATCGTTGGCGCCGACGGGCTTGCCGGTGTTCGGATCGAGGATGCCCGTCGCGGCCGGGGCCACCACGGGTCCTGCGGATTTAGTCGTCGTGGCTGGGCTCAATCCCATTCGAGCGCGCCTTTCTTCCATTCATAGGCAAAGCCGATGGTGAGAACGCCGAGGAACACCATCATGGACCAGAAGCCGGCCGCACCGAGCTTGCCGAACGCCACCGCCCACGGAAACAGGAAGGCCACTTCCAGATCGAAGATGATGAACAGGATCGCGACCAGATAGAAGCGGACGTCGAACTTCATGCGCGCATCGTCGAACGCATTGAAGCCGCATTCGTAGGCAGACAGCTTTTCCGGATCGGGCTGCTGGAAGGCCACAATGAACGGCGCCACCAGCAGTGCGATGCCGATGACGGCCGCAATGCCAATAAACACCACCAATGGAAGGTAGTCCTGCAAGATGCCGGTCATCGGCGATCCTTATTTTTGAAGCAACGTGGCCGCCAGATTCGCGCCACATTGGAATTGTTCTGAGGCTTTAGCGCAGTGCAAACAGGGTGGCAAGACAAGCTGTGTTGACAGTTCCCTGACAGTCCCGAACACGCAGCCCAGCAATGCTTTAGCGCCTGTCGCCCGCCTCGCTGCTGAGAACGACGACCTCCACCGCGCTCAATCCGCGATTCGGAATTTGCGATGCCCTAATGCGGGCACAATCCACCGCGGGCGGGCGGCTGACATGTCACACGGGCTCAAACGGCTCCCGCCTGCACTGTGGATTCAATGAGCTGGCGCGACCATTCGTTCCGCACTTTTGCGTATCGGCGCAACTATACCCGTCGCGACATATGTCGACGCCGTCATCCTGAGGTGCCGGAGCGCATGACGCTGCAGAACGGCGTCCTTGCCGAACAGCATCCTTCGAGGCTCGCCGCAAACCGCGGCCCGCCTCAGGATGACGGCGGGCGATCGACCGCTTGACAAATCGTCAATCTAGGATTTGATTCCTTCATTCAAATCCGACAATTGACGCACGGCCCCGCCGCACCACCAGCGTCGTCCCTGCGAAGGCAGGGACCTATACGCCGTGTCGTCTATGTTGTGCGGGGCGCGCATTACAGAGCGACGATGCAAGGCAGCGAACTGCGCCGTGGAAACTCACGCCCTCAATCATTCACGCTCTGGAATATGGGTCCCTGCCTGCGCAGGGACGACGGCGGTGGTGCGGCGGGGCCGCATCGACAAATTCAACGATTGTCCGCGGCACCGGAACAAGCCAGCCAACAATGCCTTCGAAAACAGATGCAGCAATTTGGGAAAGAAAGCGGAAAACCGCTAAGCCATTGACCCAATGATATGGAATCAATGGCGCGAGAGACGGGGCTCGAACCCGCGACCTCCGGCGTGACAGGCCGGCACTCTAACCAACTGAGCTACTCCCGCGTGGATGCGATCCACCGACGTGGGTGGGACTTAAAGGGGCGGCTGCGCCAAGTCAAGGCCAAGTCAGGGCCAATGCAAGGCGGTTGCAAAACCCCTATCCAGTAAGCGTTTTCTGGAGGCCGATGCGAGTAATCCCCTGTTTTCAGGCAAAACAGCGTAGTCAGCGCACCCCCGAATCAACTAATGCCTGATACGTCTTGAGTTCCTGAACATCGAACAACGAGGAGGGCCAAATATGGCGAAAAAAGCAGCTACCCCCGCAACCGTGACTCTCAAGCATCTCGCGGCCGCGCTGGCCGAAGAGCACGAATTGTCGAAGAAGCAGACCGAGGCGATTCTCGGCGACATGGTTACCCGCATCACCAAGCACCTGAAGAAGGGCGACCGGATCCGCATCGTCGGCCTCGGCATCCTCCAGGTCCGCAAGCGCGCCGCCCGCATGGGCCGCAACCCGGCCACCGGTGAAGCGATCCACATCAAGGCCAGCAAGAAGGTGGCTTTCCGCGCCGCCAAGGAGCTGAAGGAAGCCGTCTGATTTCATCAGGCGTGACTTGTGTTACGTCACTCCGGGCCGTCGCACATGCGGCTGCCCGGGGTGACGTTTCTGTTTCAGGCGGTCGTAGTTTCAAGCGATTGCTTTTAGGGGAGTTTTCATCGTGCCATCTCCCATCCAGTTCGACTACGGCGTGACCGAGCGCTTCCTGCGCTATGTGGTGATCGACACCCAGTCCGATCCCGCCTCCCCCACCTGCCCTTCGACCGCCAAGCAGAAAAATCTCGGCATGCTGCTGGTGCGCGAACTGCACGAGATCGGCATCGCCGACGCCCATCTCGACGAACATGGCTACGTCTATGCGACGATCCCGGCCAATACCGACAAGACCGTGCCGGTGATCTGTTTCTGCTCGCATATGGACACCTCGCCGGATTGTTCCGGCGCCGACGTCAAACCTCAGATCGTCAAAAACTATCAGGGCGGCGACATCGTGCTGCCGGGCGATCCGGCCCAGGTGATCCGCGTGCGCGACAATCCGGCGCTGAAAGAGCAGATCGGCAACGACATCGTCACCTCCGACGGCACCACCCTGCTCGGCGCCGACAACAAGGCCGGTGTTGCCGAGATCATGGACGCGGCGCGATTCCTGATCAGCAATCCACAACTCAAGCACGGCACGATCCGCATCCTGTTCACGCCCGACGAGGAAATCGGCCGCGGCGTCGACAAGGTCGACATGAAGAAGCTGGGCGCGGCGTTCGGCTACACCATCGACGGCGAATCGGCGGGCCATCTGGAGGACGAGACGTTCTCGGCGGATGCAGCGACCGTCACCATCACCGGCGTCAGCGCGCATCCGGGCTTCGCCAAGGGCAAGATGGAGCACGCCATCAAGATCGCCGCGCGCATCGTCGAACGGCTGCCGCAGGACACCTGCTCGCCGGAGACCACCGAGGGCAAGGAAGGCTTCCTGCACCCGGTCGGCATCGGCGGCGCGCTGGAGAGTGCGACGATTGCATTCATCGTGCGCGACTTCACCGATCAGGGCCTGCGCGACAAGGAGGCGCTGCTCGAAACCATCGTCAAGGACGTGATGAAGGATTTTCCGCACTCGTCCTACGCGATCGAGATCAAGGAGCAGTACCGCAACATGAAGCAGGTGATCGACCGTCATCCCGAGGTGGTCGACAACGCGATGGAAGCGATCCGCCGCGCCGGTCTGCAGCCGGTGCGCTCCAGCATCCGAGGCGGCACCGACGGCTCGCGGCTGTCCTTCATGGGACTACCCTGCCCCAATGTCTTCGCCGGTGAACACGCATTCCACTCGCGCACCGAATGGGTCAGCGTGCAGGACATGCAGGCCGCGGTGCGCACCATCGTACATCTGGCGACGATCTGGGAAGAACGGGCGTAGACGCGCATGAGCTTGCATCGATAGCGGCCAAGAGGCTAAAGAGAAGCCGTGGGCGGCTAGCTCAGCTGGTTAGAGCATCTCGTTTACACCGAGAGGGTCTGCGGTTCGAATCCGTAGCCGCCCACCATTAACTTCCCCCGCGCTGTCATTTGTTCCGGTGCAACGGGTCAATCCGTGGCGCGGCCCGGAAGTTCGTCCACCTCTCCGAGCCACGGCAGCGCCGAGCGCCGCCAGATTTGCCGAGCCGGTTTGAGTTCCGCCCGCTGCCGGATGCAGCCCCAGCGAATTCCCCACTCGCCCGCATCGTCCTCTCCGCTCACGAAGACCGGCGTCCCGCATTCCGGACAGAAATACTGGCGACGCTTGTTGCCGCTGGCGCCGACCTTGACGTAGATCTTGGGAGCTTCACCGGTGAGCCGGATATTCGCGCGCGCAGTCGGCGCCGTGACGCGAAACGGCGAGCCGGTCAGCGTCTGACAATCGGTGCAGTGGCAAACCGACACCCGAGCCGGATCCATCGTGGCTTCGAACGAAACCATCCCGCAGTGACATTGCCCGTCAACTTTCATCGCTTCCTCCAACATCGCCGGATCATGCGCCATGCAGCGACAGCGTCCATAAAAAAGCGGCGTCCCGAAGGACGCCGCTGATCTTCGATCCGGTCGAAGGCGCTTAGTGGGCCGTCAAACCACCGGCCGCCTCGTCACCCGCGTTTGGGGTGGCCGGGACTTTGGTGTCTTCTTCCCACTCGATCGCCTTGGGCTGGCGAACCAGCGCCTTGGCAATCACCTCGTCCATCCGCGAGACCGGGATGATTTCCAGTCCGCCCTTGATGGCGTCGGAGATCTCGGTGAGATCCTTGGCGTTGTCCTCGGGGATCAGCACCGTCTTGATGCCGCCGCGAGCCGCAGCCAACAGCTTCTCCTTCAATCCGCCGATCGGAAGCACACGACCGCGCAGCGTGATCTCGCCGGTCATCGCGATGTCGTGCCGGATCGGAATGCCGGTCAACACCGAAACGATCGTCGTGGCCATCGCCACACCGGCCGAAGGACCATCCTTCGGCGTCGCGCCTTCCGGCACATGGACGTGGATGTCGCGCCGCTCGAACAGCGGCGGCTCGATCCCGAAGGTGATCGCGCGCGAGCGGACGTAGGACGCCGCCGCCGAGATCGATTCCTTCATGACGTCGCGCAGGTTGCCGGTCACCGTCATTCTGCCCTTGCCGGGCATCATGACGCTTTCGATGGTCAGCAACTCGCCGCCGACGTCGGTCCACGCAAGGCCGGTCACGACACCGACCTGGTCGTCGCTCTCGATCTCGCCGAAGCGGAACTTCGGAACGCCGAGGAAATCCTCAAGGGACTTCTCGGTGATCTTCACCGACTTCTTCTTCGAGAGCATCAGCTCCTTCACGGCCTTGCGGGCCAGTGTCGAAAGCTCACGCTCCAGATTACGCACGCCCGCTTCGCGGGTGTAGCGACGGATCAGCAGCAGCAGCGCGTCGTCGTCGATCGACCACTCCTTCGAGTCCAGGCCGTGCTTGGAGAGCGCGGTCGGGATGAGATGCTTGCGAGCGATCTCAACCTTCTCGTTCTCCGTGTAGCCGGCGATCCGGATGATCTCCATGCGGTCCATCAGCGGGCCGGGAATATTCAGCGTATTCGCGGTCGTGATGAACATCACGTTGGAGAGATCGTAATCGACCTCGAGATAGTGGTCGGCGAAGGTGCCGTTCTGCTCGGGGTCGAGGACCTCAAGCAGCGCCGACGACGGATCGCCGCGGAAGTCGGCGCCCATCTTGTCGATCTCGTCCAGCAGGAACAGCGGGTTCGAGGTCTTCGCCTTGCGCATCGACTGGATGATCTTGCCGGGCATCGAACCGATATAGGTCCGCCGGTGACCACGGATTTCCGCTTCGTCACGTACGCCGCCGAGCGACACGCGCACGAACTCACGGCCGGTCGCTTTCGCGATCGACTTGCCGAGCGAGGTCTTGCCGACGCCCGGAGGGCCGACGAGACACAGGATCGGACCGGTCAGCTTGTTGGCGCGCGACTGCACCGCGAGATACTCGACGATGCGGTCCTTGACCTTCTCTAACCCGTAGTGGTCCTCGTCGAGCACCGCCTGCGCGGCAGCCAAGTCCTTCTTGACCTTCGACTTCTTGTTCCACGGTATAGACAGCAGCCAGTCGAGATAGTTGCGCACGACGGTGGCTTCCGCGGACATCGGCGACATCTGACGCAGCTTCTTGAGTTCGTGCTGCGCCTTCTCCCGCGCTTCCTTGGAAAGCTTGGTCTTGGCAATCTTCTCTTCCAGATCGGCCAACTCGTCGCGACCTTCGTCGTCGCCGAGCTCCTTCTGGATCGCCTTCATCTGCTCGTTGAGATAATACTCGCGCTGCGTCTTCTCCATCTGGCGCTTGACGCGCGAACGGATGCGCTTCTCGACCTGCAGCACGGAGATTTCACTCTCCATCAGGCCCAGCACCTTCTCAAGACGCGCCGTGACGGACAGCGTCTCCAGGATAGCCTGGCGATCCGCGATCTTGACGGCGAGATGCGACGCGACGGTGTCGCTGAGTTCGGCAAAGTCGGTCTTGGCCTGAACGACCGCGACCACTTCCGCCGAGATCTTCTTGTTCAGCTTCACGTAGCTTTCGAAATCCGACACGACCGAACGCGCGAGCGCTTCCGCTTCGACGCTGGTGGCATCGGTATCCGCAAGCGCCACAGCGGACGCTTCGTAATATTCGGAACGATCGGTGTACTTCTCGACGCGCGCGCGCTCGAGCCCTTCGACCAGCACCTTCACGGTGCCGTCGGGCAATTTCAAAAGCTGCAATACGCTGGCGAGCGTTCCGATCTCGTAGATCGAATCCGGAGCTGGATCATCGTCCGACGCATTCTTCTGCGTGGCCAGCATGATCAGCGCGTCGTTCTTCATCACCTCTTCGAGCGCACGGATCGATTTCTCGCGGCCGACGAACAGCGGCACGATCATGTGCGGGAAGACGACGATGTCGCGGAGCGGCAGCACCGGATAGGAGTGGCTTTCGCCGTGAACGATAGTTGGCCGAGTTTTGGAGCCAGTCATGGCCGATTTCCTTTGCTGTGCCCCCTTGCACGCAGTCCGCATCATGCGCAACCGCCGCAAGGTGCCGAAATATTCCGGATAAATCGACCGCGACGCGGTCTGCCTATCGGGAATGGTAGTTTGGCGAATCCTGCGAAAAAGTCTTCGCCAGCAGCATTAGGTGGCTATCGCATATGGAGGTGTCAAGTCGGCAGGAAGCGCCTGTGCGCAGCGCTCAACTGCAAAGCAGCGTTGCACGCAATGAGCGCATCCGGCGGCGTCGAAACGCCACCGGACAAAACCGCGGCAGCGCCGAATCAGGCGCTGGCGCTGGTTTCCGTCGCGCGATCGGAACGGTCCGCATAAATGTAGAGCGGACGCGCGGTTCCTTCGACTACTTCGCGCGAGATCACCACCTCTTCCACGCCCTCGAGGCCCGGAAGGTCGAACATCGTCTCGAGCAGGATGCTCTCCAGGATGGAGCGCAGTCCGCGCGCACCGGTCTTGCGCTCGATCGCCTTGCGGGCGACCGCGCCAAGCGCCTCGTCGGCGAAGGTGAGTTCGATGTTCTCCATCTCGAACAGCCGCTGATACTGCTTCACCAGCGCGTTCTTCGGATCGGTGAGAATCTTCTTCAGCGAGGCCTCGTCGAGATCTTCGAGCGTCGCCACCACCGGGAGACGTCCGACGAATTCGGGGATCAGGCCGTACTTCAGCAGATCTTCCGGCTCGACGTGGCGGAAGATTTCGCCGGTGCGGCGATCTTCCGGCGCCAGTACCTGCGCAGCGAAGCCGATCGACGTGGTCCGCCCGCGCGACGAGATGATCTTCTCGAGACCGGAGAACGCACCGCCGCAGATGAAGAGGATGTTGGTGGTGTCGACCTGCAGGAATTCCTGCTGCGGATGCTTGCGGCCACCCTGCGGCGGCACCGAAGCCACGGTGCCTTCCATGATCTTCAGCAGCGCCTGCTGCACGCCCTCGCCCGAGACATCGCGCGTGATCGACGGATTGTCGGACTTGCGCGAGATCTTGTCGATTTCGTCGATATAGACGATGCCGCGCTGCGCCCGCTCGACATTGTAGTCGGCAGCCTGCAGCAGCTTCAGGATGATGTTCTCGACGTCCTCGCCGACGTAACCGGCTTCGGTCAGCGTCGTGGCGTCCGCCATCGTGAACGGCACGTCGAGGATGCGCGCCAGCGTCTGCGCCAGCAGCGTCTTGCCGGAGCCGGTCGGCCCAATCAGCAGGATATTCGACTTCGCCAGTTCGACGTCGTTGTGCTTGGTCTGGTGATTGAGGCGCTTGTAGTGGTTGTGCACCGCGACCGAGAGGACCTTCTTTGCATGGCCCTGGCCGATGACATAGTCATCGAGAACCTTGCAGATTTCCTTCGGTGTCGGAATCCCGTCGCGCGACTTCACCAGCGAGGACTTGTTCTCCTCGCGAATGATGTCCATGCAGAGCTCGACGCACTCGTCGCAAATGAACACGGTGGGACCCGCGATCAGTTTGCGAACTTCGTGCTGGCTCTTGCCGCAGAACGAGCAATAGAGAGTGTTCTTTGAGTCGCCAGTACCGACCTTGCTCATTCCTATCTCCGTCCGCCGTTCGATCTTGTCGATGAAGATCGCTCCATCCCGGCACAATCGCCGGCTTGTCTACATAGGAGCAAAATCCGTACCAAAAAGACCCTCTATCATATCAGCCAGCCGAATCGTGGCTGGCCCAATTCTTTCGCATATCAACGCATGTCACCAGCCAACCATGGTGACAGCCGACTATCAAGAATTCGCTAATCGGCAAATCGTCCAATGCCGTGACAATAGCGTGATTTGGGCCCGGTAAGCGACCCCTAATCGGCCTAAATTCACCTCTGGCGTGGCACCGATTGTTACGTACCTCCAATGGTCCGTGATGGAACCGTTGATGCCAGAACACGAAATTATTCCGGATATTCACGTGATGGCCGCGACACCGCGCAGCCATCACGCTCGCAATGATCAGGACCCTTTGGGAGCGGGCGCCGGTTCGTCTTCGCGCTTGTCGACGACCTTGTCGACGATGCCAAACTCCTTGGCCGCATCGGCGGTCAGGAACTTGTCGCGCTCAAGAGCCTCTTCAATGGCCTTGTAGGTCTGACCGGTGTGCTTGACGTAGATTTCGTTGAGCCGCTTCTTGAGATTCAGGATTTCCTGCGCGTGCAGCATGATGTCAGTCGCCTGGCCCTGGAATCCGCCGGAGGGCTGGTGAACCATGATGCGTGCGTTCGGCAGCGAGTAACGCATGTTCTTCTCGCCGGCAGCCAGCAGCAGCGAGCCCATCGATGCGGCCTGCCCCGTGCATAGCGTGATGACCGGCGGACGGATGAACTGCATGGTGTCATAGATCGCGAGGCCCGACGTTACCACGCCGCCCGGCGAGTTGATGTACATCGAGATTTCCTTCTTCGGATTCTCGGCTTCCAGGAACAGCAGTTGCGCGACGACCAGCGTCGACATGCCATCCTCGACCGGACCGGTCAGGAAGATGATGCGCTCCTTCAGAAGGCGCGAAAAAATGTCGTAGGCCCGTTCGCCGCGGTTGGTTTGTTCAACCACCATCGGAACGAGGTTCATGTAGGTTTCGACCGGATCGCGCATTTATCACCTGAAGGTTGTCTGGACCATTCACCACCCCGCCGTGCTGGAATACCTCCAGATACGGTGGCCGGCGAACGTCCCGTGAGGCAGGACTTAACAAGCAAGGCAGTTAACCAAGCGGCGTACAGATATGAGCCGATCGACCGACGACAAGACCGCCGGCGCCGCCGCCTGTTTGGGATAGTTCAAGCCGATTCGCCGGTTCAGGCAAACCCGCACGGACCCGTCGCCGCGCCGATTTCAGACGGTAGGCTTAACGGCCAAAAAACGAAGGGCACCCGCGGCTCATC
Organism: Xanthobacteraceae bacterium; assembly: GCA_024508855.1. GTDB lineage: Bacteria > Pseudomonadota > Alphaproteobacteria > Rhizobiales > Xanthobacteraceae > 62-47. Next base: position 82,596 of record JANINJ010000074.1, on the reverse strand, counting down.
CGCGCGTGCCCTTCTCGATCGTCGTGGGTGCCGGAGGATAGATCGGCAGATCAGGCTGCCGACTTCTCCGCATCGTCGTCCTTGTAGAGATCCTCGCGAGAGACTTTCTTCTCGGTCACGTTGGCGAGTTCAAGGATGAAATCTACCACCTTGTCTTCGAAGATAGGTGCACGAAGCTGGGCCAAGGCACTGGGATTGCTTCGATAATAATCCCAGACTTCCTTTTCGCGGCCCGGCATCTGCCGCGCGCGGTCGATCACGGCGCGGCTGACTTCGTCGTCGGTCACGGTGATCTTGTTCTTCTCTCCGATCTCGGAAAGCACGAGGCCCAGCCGCACGCGGCGGTCGGCGATCTTGCGATACTCTTCCTTGGCGGCATCTTCGGTGGTGTCTTCGTCGGCAAAAGTCTTGCCGGCCGATTCCATCTCCGCCTTGATCGAGTTCCACATCAGGTTGAACTCTTCGTCGACCAGCGACTGCGGCGCTTCGAAGCGATGGGTCTCGTCCAGCCGATCCAGCAGCGCCCGCTTGACGCGCTGACGTGTCGCACCGGCGAATTCCGCCGTCATCCGCTCGCGCGCGGCTTCCTTCAGCTTGTCGAGCGACTCGAGGCCAAGCGACTTGGCGAACTCGTCGTCGATCACCTTGTCCTTCGGCGCTTCGATCAGCGTCGCGGTGGTCTCGAACTCGGCATCCTTGCCGGCCAGTTCGGCATTGCCGTAGTTCTTCGGGAACGGCACCTTGAGCGTACGGGTCTCGTCCTTGGCAATGCCGATCAACTGATCCTCGAAACCCGGAATGAACGTCCCGGATCCGATCAGCACTTGGATGCCCTCGCCGGTGCCGCCCTCGAACGGCGTGCCGTCGATGGTGCCCTTGAACGAAATGGTGACGCGGTCGCCGGACTCGGCCTTGGCGCCCTCGCCCTTGTCGGCATAATCGCGATTCTGATCGGCGATCCGCTTGATCGCCTCGTCGACGTCGGCGTCGGTGACATCCGCCACCTGCTTCTCGACGGTGAAGGTCTTGAAGTCGGCCAGCTGGATCGCCGGCACCACCTCGATCGCAACCGTGTAGGTCAGATCGGATTTACCGCTCAGGATATCCTCGACCGCCTTCTCTTCCGTCGGCAGCGTGACCTTCGGCTCGGACGCGAGCTTGAAACCGCGCTCGGTGAAGATCTGGTTGTTGGTTTCCTGAATGGTCTTTTCCACCGTCTCGGCCATCACCGAGCGGCCGTAGAGCTTCTTCAGGTGGGCGGTCGGGACCTTGCCCGGACGAAAACCGTTCAGGCGCACCTTGCCCTTCAGATCGGCAAGCTGAGCGTCGGCCTTCGCCTCGATATCGGCGGCCGGAACGCTGATCTGGAATTCGTGCTTCAGTCCCTCGGCGAGGGTTTCATTCACCTGCATGGCGTCAATCTTCTTCCCACTTGATCCGGCCAGCGGCCGGACGTTGTCAATCCTAGGCGACGCATGGCTTCACGCCAGCGTCAGTGGTTCGGCGGACTCAATATCCTTACGGAAACCTGTCCCCCGGGAAATCGTTCAGTGCAAACGCGGATCGCGCTTGGTGCGGGCGGAGGGACTCGAACCCCCACAACTTTCGTCACTGGAACCTAAATCCAGCGCGTCTACCAGTTCCGCCACGCCCGCGCTTTGCACCCTCTCCGGCCGCAATGCCGAAGCATGACGCCGAAAAATGCGAAGCGGTTTTCGGTAGACGTCGTGCTCCAACTTATTGAGATCAATCGCGATGATGTTGGATACAGACACCCGAAATCGCCACGATCGTTGCGGCGGGCTTATAGCATGCAGACACCGGTTCGCAGCAAAAAAATGGCCGGTTAGGCCGTTTTCCGGCCATCGGCCCCGGCTGGACTTCCCGGCCGGAAAATGGTCCGGATTTGGCGATGACTGATCGCCCCTTCATGTTCAGCCGCCGCAGCCTCCTCGCCGCAATGGGTGCGACATTGTTGCGGCCGGCCGAGGGCTTAACCCAGCCTGCGTCCACGCCGCACCCGCCGCTGATCCTGCGCGCCCATCCCACGACGATCGCGTTGCGAGCAGGCCAGCCGGAAACTGCAATCTGGGGCCTGACCGCCAACGGGCCGGGCTCCGAACCGCCGTTAAGCCGCGGCGACGAAGTGGCCGTCATCTTCCGCAACGAACTGCCGGTACCCGCAGTACTGAACTGGCATGGGCTGGATGGCAATCCTGCCTCCGAGCCTCTCACATCCCGAATGCCGGTGGCGCCGGGCGGCAGCGAGACCTTCAACCTCGCCTTCCGCCATGCGGGCACGCTGATGTGCGATGCTAGGATGCTGGGCGACGGTCAGGCGCGGCCCTCGGCTGCATGCCCCCTCGTTGCCCGCGACAAGGAACAGGTCCCGGTAGACCGGGACCAGACGATGCTGATCGAGGACTATAGGCTCGATGCCACCGGGAGTGCTGCGGCACCCGGAACCGATCCCGGATCAGCCAACCCGATCTATACCGTTAACAGCAAACCGGCCCCGGACATCCCGCTACGCCCGAACGAGCGAATAAGATTCCGCTTCATCAATGGCTGCCAACGCAATGTCATTGCCTTGAAAATCGAAAATCACGATGTTCGCGTCATGGCCATCGACGGGCAGCCGGCGGAGCCGTTCCTGGCGCGCAGCGGCCAGATCATCCTTGCGCCCGGAAGCCGCATCGACGCCTTCATCGACGCCACCGCGGCACCGGGCTCCGCCTCCCCGATCATCCTGCACGACGGTACTCGCCAACAGCCGGTTGCCCGATTGCTGACCTCGACCGAGGCGCCGCTTCGTAACGCGCCCCTGTCGCCGCCTCCGCCGCTGCCTTCCAACGGCCTGCCCATCAAGATCGATCTCAAGAACGCCCTGCGGGTCGAACTGCCGCTGGACGCATCGTCCGGAGCGACGTCCGGCTGGGTCGCCCCGGTCTCCTTCGGCACAGCAAAGTCGTTGCCGGCCTTCCGGGCCAAGCGCAACCGCCCCGTCGTCGCCGCGCTCATCAATCGTGCGACGCGTCCGCTGACCTTCCATCTGCACGGTCACCATTTCCGGTTGCTCGACCGGCTCGACGACGGCTGGAAGCCATTCTGGCTGGACACTTTGATGATCGACGCCGGACAGACCCAGCGCATCGCCTTCGTGGCCGAGCACGCCGGCCTCTGGCCGATGGAGGCGATGGCCGCAGACTGGGCCGCGCCGCGACTGGTGCGGACTTATGCGGTCGAATAAGAAGCAAGAAACCCAAGAAGAAAAAAGGAAACGCCAATGAGTGCCTCCCGCCTGACGATCCGTAGCGTCAAAGCCCGCGCAGTGAATGCGCCGATCTCGCGCCCAGTGAAAAACGCCTTCGGCGTCATCCCCTCCGCGCCGCTGGTGCTGATCGATATCGCAACCGATCAAGGCGTTACCGGTCATGCCTACATCTTCGCTTACATGCCGCTGACGCTACGGCCGCTGGTCCGGCTGATTGAAGACATCGGCGTCGATCTGGTCGGCAAGGCCATTGTGCCCTTCGACCTGATGCGCGACTTCGACCGCAAGTTCCGGCTGCTCGGCTGGCAGGGATTGGTCGGCATGGCGGTGTCCGGCCTGGACATGGCGTTCTGGGATGCGCTGGGACAGGCGGCCGCCGCGCCCGTGGTGCAACTGCTCGGCGGAGCGCCGCGGCCGATCCGGGCGTATGACAGTTACGGTGTCGTCGATCCGGTGGCCGACAAGGCGGATCTGTTGCGCTCGCTCGAGCGCGGGTTTCTCGGCATCAAGATCAAGGGCGGCGACGGCGACGCAACCAACGACGAGCGGGTGGTGCGCGGCGTGCGCGACCTGATCGGCCCCAACATCGCGCTGATGATCGACTTCAACCAGTCGCTCGATCCGGTCGAGGCCGACCGCCGTATCAGCCGGCTCGCGCCCTACGACCTGCACTGGGTCGAGGAACCGGTGCCGGCCGAAAATCTGCTGGCTCATGCGAAAGTTCGGGAAACCTCGGTAACTCCTATTCAGTCTGGCGAAAATTGGTGGTTCTCGACCGGCTTCGCGGAAGCTCTCGCCGGCGGCGCGTGCGACTTCATCATGCCGGACCTGATGAAGGTCGGCGGCATCACCGGCTGGATGCAGGTTGCCGGCCAGGCGCAGGCAGCCTCGATTCCAATGTCCAGCCACCTATTTGCCGAAGCCAGCGCGCATGTACTTGCCGTCACCCCGACGGCGCATTGGGCCGAATATCTCGATCTCGCCGGTGCCATTCTTGCCCAGCCGATGGCGATCGTGAACGGCAGCGTTACCGCCCGCGGCCCTGGCCTCGGGATCGACTGGAATGAAGCCGCGGTCGCGAAATACCTCGTCTGATCGTCAGTAATCGATGCCGAGATCATCGTAGAGCCGGCGAAACACCGCCGGCAGAACTTCGGGCAAATCCTCCGCGATGAGGCCGGGTCCGGCCTCGCCGCCGGCTTCGCCGTGCATCCATACGCCGATGCACGCCGCCTCGAATGCCGGCACGCCTTGCGCCAGCATCCCGCCGATGATCCCCGACAACACGTCGCCGGAGCCGGCCGTCGCCAGCCACGGCGGCGCATTCGATGCGATGGCGGCCCGGCCATCCGGAGACGCCACTACCGTGTCGGGCCCCTTCAACAACACTACGGCGCCGGATCGTGCCGCGGCGGCACGCACCCGTTCCAGTTTGGATTTGAATGGATGTTTGTTGTCCATCTCGCTGAACAACCGTGCAAACTCCCCCTGATGTGGAGTCAGCACCACGCTCGGCTGCTCGATGGTCTTGATCGCCTGGAAGAGCTTGTCGGGCGCGTCTCCGAAGCTGGTCAGCGCGTCGGCATCGAGCACGCTTGCGCGCTTTGCTGCCAGGGCAGCGAGCACAAGATCGCGCGTCCGCGAACCAAGGCCCGCACCCGGCCCCATCACGCAGGCATTGAGGCGACGGTCGGTGAGCAGTTCGGCAAACTCGGCAGCCGTATCGATCTTGCGCACCATGATGGCAGTCAGCGCCGCGGCATTGACCGCCAACGCATCGCCGGGCGACAGCACCGTCACCAAACCGGCGCCCGCCCGCAACGCACCCCGCGCCGCCAGCCGCGCGGCACCGGTCGCCGCGACGTCGCCGGAAACGACCAAAGCGTGCCCGCGCGCATATTTGTGGCCATCGACACTGGGCACCGGGAATTGCGCGCGCCACAGAACCGGGTCGTTCTCGAAGGTCGCGGGCTGGATATCGTCGAGGACGGAGGCCTTGATGCCGATATCGGCTACCCGGACACGGCCGCAATAGAGCCGGCCCGGCAACAGCAGGTGGCCGGGCTTGCGGCGAAAGAAGGTGACGGTCTCGGCGGCACGCACGGCGGCACCCATCACCGCGCCAGTGCTGCCATTGATGCCGCTCGGCAGATCGATGCTCAAAACCGGCGCGCCGCTGGCGTTGATGGCGTCAATGACCTCGAATGGACCGTCCTTGACCACCCGGTTCAAACCCGCGCCAAACAAAGCATCGATGATGAGCGCAGGCATTCCGATCGATTGCGGCTCGCAGGGCAGCACCGGGCCGGTCCAGTTACGCGCCGCCAGCGCGGCGTCGCCCTTGAGCGCATCGCGATCACCCAGCAGCGCGACCGTCACGTCCCGGCCCCGCGCCACCAGTTCGGCAGCGGCGACGAAGCCGTCGCCGCCATTGTTGCCACCGCCCGCCACCACCAGAACCGGGCCGTGCTCGACCAGATCCATCGCCGCTTCCGCCACCGCCCGGCCGGCGCTCAGCATCAGCGCAAAACCGCTGGTGCCGCTTGCGATGGCCAGTTGATCGGCCTTCTCCATCTCGGTGACCGTGAGAATTTCCATGTCACTCCTCGCCACCAAACGCCTCAAACTCAGGCAATCTGCTGCATCGCGAAAATCGGCAACTCAGACCATCTGCATGAAAATTGTGCATATCGCCTAACAATTGGACAGAAACTGCCCGCTTATCCAACAGCGTCCGGATGGAACTGGCCGAAATACCCTGCTAATTCACCGCAGCCGACACATGACGAACTGGCACGGAGTCTGCTTTTGATAGCGTCACGAGAAACAGCGACGTTATGAAAAGCAAGTATCACGCCCGCAGCCATTTGCTCATGAATGAATACGCCTGACCAATCGTTCCGATACCCTTTACGTGGGGCGGTACATCGTAGTCTTGTGGAGAGCACGCACCGGGCCGCGGTCGCGATTTCGCCTGAAGGATTTGAAGTGCCGGGAGACGTTCAGTGAAGAAAATCGAAGCCATCATCAAGCCATTCAAGCTCGACGAAGTGAAGGAAGCCCTTCAGGAAGTCGGCCTGCAAGGCATCACGGTGACTGAGGCCAAGGGCTTCGGCCGGCAGAAGGGCCACGCCGAGCTTTATCGCGGTGCCGAGTACATCGTCGACTTTCTTCCGAAGGTCAAAATCGAGATCGTGACGTCGGACGATCTAGTCGAGAAAGCCATCGAAGCCATCCGCCGCGCCGCGCAGACCGGCCGCATCGGCGACGGCAAGATTTTCGTGTCCAACATCGAGGAGGCCATCCGCATCCGAACCGGAGAATCCGGCCTCGACGCAATCTGATCCTGTCCTACCCATCGACGGCAATCGTCGCCCTACCGAAACCTGCTGAACACCACATTGACCACCAAAGAGGTATCCATGACCACCGCTAACGAAGTCCTCAAGTCCATCAAGGACAACGACGTCAAGTATGTCGACCTGCGTTTCACCGATCCGCGTGGCAAGTGGCAGCACGTCACGTTCGACGTGTCGATGATCGACGAGGACATCTTCGCCGAAGGCACCATGTTCGATGGTTCGTCGATTGCTGGTTGGAAGGCCATCAACGAATCCGACATGACGCTGATGCCGGATCCGGCCACCGCCTGTATCGATCCGTTCTTCGCCGAAACCACGATGGTGCTCACCTGCGACATTCTCGAGCCCTCGACAGGCGAAGCCTATAATCGCGACCCGCGCGGCATCGCCCGGAAAGCCGAAGCCCAGGTGAAGGCGATGGGCGTGGGCGATACGGTCTATGTTGGCCCCGAAGCCGAGTTCTTCGTATTCGACGACGTGCGCTACAGCGCCACTCCCTACAACACCGGCTTCCGTCTCGACGCCGCCGAACTGCCGACCAATTCGGACACCGAATACGAGGGCGGCAACCTCGGCCACCGTATCCGCACCAAGGGCGGCTACTTCCCGGTGCCGCCGCAGGATTCGCTGCAGGACATGCGCTCGGAAATGCTCGGCGCGATGGCGCGCATGGGCGTGAAGGTCGAGAAGCATCACCACGAAGTGGCGTCCGCCCAGCACGAACTCGGCATGAAGTTCGACACGCTGACCTACATGGCCGACCAGATGCAGGTCTATAAGTACTGCATCCATCAGGTCGCGCACATCTATGGCAAGACCGCCACTTTCATGCCGAAGCCGGTCTTCGGCGACAACGGCTCGGGCATGCACGTGCACCAGTCGATCTGGAAGGACGGCAAGCCGACCTTCGCCGGCAACAAGTATGCCGATCTGTCGGAAACCTGCCTCCACTACATCGGCGGCATCATCAAGCATGCCAAGGCCATCAACGCCTTCACCAACCCGTCCACCAACTCCTACAAGCGTCTGGTCCCGGGTTACGAAGCGCCGGTGCTGCTCGCCTATTCGGCACGCAACCGTTCGGCTTCCTGCCGCATCCCCTACACCACTTCGCCGAAGGCGAAGCGCGTGGAGGTTCGCTTCCCCGATCCGATGGCCAATCCGTATCTCGCCTTCGCCGCGATGCTGATGGCCGGCCTCGACGGCATCAAGAACAAGATCGATCCGGGCCCGGCGATGGACAAGGACCTGTACGATCTGCCGCGCGAGGAGCTGAAGCAGATCCCGACGGTTTGCGGCAGCCTGCGCGAAGCGCTCGAGAGCGTGGACAAGGATCGCGCGTTCCTGAAGGCCGGAGGCGTGTTCGACGACGACTTCATCAACTCCTTCATCGAACTGAAGATGGAAGAAGTCGCACGTTTCGAAATGACGCCGCATCCGGTCGAGTTCGAGATGTACTATTCGCTCTGATCCACGGGCGCGAGCAACCGACATCAGCAAAAAGGCGCCCTCGCGGGCGCCTTTTTCAGTTCCGAGAGCGTTTCGAGCGAAGCGGATACCGGTTCGCGTGAAGAAAACGCGTCACATCGATGCGACGGCCCTCCCGGTGCGCGGTGAAACAAACGCAGCGCCAGATAGTTGACGCGGTCCCTGTCAGGATCGGTGCTTGATCCCGGCTCCGTTTGACGGAAGAGTGCAGCGGATTGAATCGGAGGCTTCGCGCTTGGACGGACCAGTTGAAGGCGGAACCCGCGAGCGCAGGCTGGCGTGGCAAATCGCGATGGGCGGCATCGGCATTGTCGCATTCGGAGCGTTTCTGGCCCTCGCCTGGTATTCCGCCGCGACGCTGTTCCTGCTGTTCGCCGGTATCCTGTTCGGCGTGTTCCTCAACGCCATGACCGATCTGCTGCGACACGTGATCGGCGGCAATCATACGCTGCGGCTTATCATCGTCTGCCTGCTCTTTACCGGTATCCTGTCGGGCGTCGTCATCCTGGGCGGCACCACGATCGCGCAGCAGGTGACGGCGCTGAGTTCGACGATCCGCTCGCAGATCGGGCACGTCAAAGGGTATCTCGAGGAACACGGGGTCGACACCAGCTTCCTGAACGTCGGCAATTCGACCGCCGCTCCGAATGCCGAGGGAGCCGCGCCACAACCCCAATCACGCGGACCGAAACTGCCCGACGCAGGCGCGCTCGCTTCCGGCACCGGCGCGATCGTCAGCCAGACTTTCCGCATCATCTCCGGCCTGTTCGAAGGCGTCGGCAATTTCTTCGTCGTGATCTTTCTCGGACTGTTGCTGGCGGCGCAGCCGGGAATCTATCGCGGCGGCATCCTTCGCTTCGTGCCACGACAGCATGCGCATGACGCGAAAGAACTGATCGACGATATCGGAGAAACCCTGCGCCGCTGGCTGCTCGGCCAGATGGCGACCATGTCGAGCCTGTTCATCCTGACATGGATCGGCTTGAGCATCATCGGGGTGCCCGGCGCACTGGTGCTTGGCTTCCTCACCGGCCTGCTGACATTCATTCCGAATGTCGGCGCGATCCTCGCAGGCTTCCTGATCGTGCTCGCAAGCCTGGGCTCGGGCTGGACCGCGATCATCAGCGCCTTCGGGCTTTATCTTGCCGTTCAATTCATGGAAGGCAACGTGCTGACGCCGCTGATCCAGCGTCACGCCATCAGCATTCCGCCGGCGACGCTGTTCGCGGCGCAGATCTTTCTCGGCGTACTGTTCGGCCTGTGGGGACTGGCGCTGGCGCTCCCGCTGATCGCGGTCATCAAGGTGGTGTTGAACCACGTATGGCCGGATCAGACGGAAGCTGCGAACGCGACTTAGCGCGCCCGGAAAAACGCGGCGGTCAGCTCGCCAGCACCGTATTGGTGTGTTCGACTTCCGGCGGCGACGCGAAGAACGGACCGACCAGTCCGCGCCACTCGGCGAAATTCTCCGACCCGCGAAAATCCACCGTGTGGTTTTCCAGCGTTTCCCATTTCACCATCAGCCGATAGCGCTGCGGATTCTCGATCGAACGATGCAGCTCGAAGCCATGAAACCCCTTCGAACGGCCGAAGGCGGCGCGCGCCTTTGCAACGGCGGCTTCGAAGTCGGCTTCAGAGCCTGGTTTGATTTCAAGCTGGGCGATTTCGGTGATCATATCGGCTTGGCCTTCCGCTAAAGCGTTTTCGCGCGAAGTGAATACCGGTTCGCGTGAAGAAAACGCGTTAAATCAAAAATGATGGAGCCCCGGTCTTGATTCCGTCAAAACCGGAACAACCCTCGCGAGGCCAATGGCTCTATCGCATATCGCGTGAGGATTGAAGGTGGCAACGGCAGTACGGTGTACTCGCGCCGTCTCAGCCCAGGAAAACCACCGTTCCCGCCACCATCAGCGCGACGGCGGCAAATGCCATGATCCGCCAGCTGCGGGTCGGCTGGGTATAACGCCCCTGTGCGCGCCGTTCCGTGATCAGCGCGGTCTCGTATTCGTCCGACGAGGAGAACATGCAGGCAAAGCCTCCGCGCGCAGACGCGGCAGCCGCTTCCAGCGCCAGCAAGGCAGAATGACGAGCATCGTTTCGGATCGTGGCCATATCCGAATGATATCGATGGAATGGTAAACAGACGGTAACCCGTCAGGCACGAACCCCGCCGAGCGGCGCAACGCGACGCACCACGCCGGCAGCCGCAACCGGCCGCCCCGCTTTGGCGATCACCTTGCGTTCCTTCACCAGCGATACCGGCTCCTCGGATGCGGAAGCGACACGATTTCGGCCGCCCCGCTTCGCCTGATAGAGCGCGGTGTCGGCCGCTGCCAGCAGCACTTCGAGTTCGGTGCCTGCCGGTCCGCCGGCGACGCCGATGCTGACGGTGGTTTCCAGCGGCGTGTCATCGACCACGAGACCGCTGGTTGCGAACGCTTCACGCACCCGTTCCGCCGCGATCAGCGCCTCGTCCATCGAACAGGGCAGCAGCGCGGCGAACTCCTCGCCTCCGATGCGGCCGCACAGGTCGGTCATGCGCAGCGTATTGGTGAGGGTCGCCGCAAACTCTCTCAGAATCTGGTCGCCCGCGGGATGGCCGAACCGGTCGTTGATCGATTTGAAATGGTCGATATCGAGGATCATCACTGTGACCGGCCGGCCGGCATTGGCCTCCCGCTCGATGATCCGCGCAGTTGCTTCGGCAAAACCGCGGCGATTGAAGACGCCGGTCAACGGATCCATCGACGCGGCGACCCGGTGCGCGCTCACCGTCCGCTCCGACACCAGCATGAAGATGATGAAGACCGTGCCGACCGCATATAGCACCAGTTCGATGGCAAACACCGAGACCCAGATGCTTTCAGCGAAGGCGCTGTCGTCGCCCCGCAAGAGATCGCCTATCAGGATCGGCAGCATCAGCACGAAACCATGCAGCACGGGGATCACGATCGTCGGCCAGCGCCGTTTCATCGACTTGCGCCGCTCCGACCACAGTTCGCTGGCGGTCAATACGGCATAGGCTGCAACAATGGCCGCGCCCACCGTGATGCGCATCGCATAGGCATCGGACTTGAGCATCGCGAGCGCCGCCAGCCAGAGCAGCGCGCCGAACGCAATGCCGGGCCAACTGGTCGGGCGGCCATGAAAAACCCGCGCCGCGTTCCACACCATGCCGCACGCCAGCATACCAATGGCATTGAGCATCAGCGCCGGCCCGGCTCCCAGTCGCGAACTGGCCAGCGTCCACGCCGCAACCGATGCGGCGCCAACGATATACGCAGCGCCCCACCAGGTCAGGGCAACGATATTTTCCTGCCGCCCGAAGTAGAGCAGCATAACACCCAGCAGCGCAGCCACCAGCGCTGCCACCAGATAAAGCGTGGCGATATCGAGCGACATCATCGTGCCACCGGCAATCATTTAAGGAAGTTTGAGAGTCATCAGGCGCATCTATCCCGGAGGCAACATAGAACCGGCGTGTTTGAAAACCGTTTGCATACACACGCAAGTTTTCGACGAAAACCGCATCAAATCCGAAGCATTCACAAACGAAAAAGGGCGCCCGAAGGCGCCCTTTCGAAATACTTGATCGCGTTTGCGATAAGTTCGTGCGGAGCGATTAACGCTTCGAGAACTGGAACGAGCGGCGGGCCTTGGCCTTGCCGTACTTCTTACGCTCGACGACACGCGAGTCGCGGGTCAGGAAGCCGCCCTTCTTGAGCACGCCGCGCAGATCCGGCTCGAAATTGGTCAGCGCCTTCGAAATGCCGTGACGCACCGCGCCGGCCTGGCCCGACAGACCACCACCGGTGACGGTGCAGATCACATCGTACTGGCCCTGACGAGCGGCGGCGACCAGCGGCTGCTGGATCATCATGCGCAGCACCGGACGTGCGAAATAGGTTTCCACTTCGCGGGTGTTGACCACGATCTTGCCCGAACCGGGCTTGACCCAGACGCGGGCAACGGCGTCCTTGCGCTTGCCGGTCGCATAGGCGCGGCCCTGCTTGTCCACCTTCTTGGTGTACTTGGGGGCTTCAGGCGCGGCCGTCTTGAGCGCCGAGAGCTGGTCGAGAGACTGCATGGTATCGGACATGGTTATGCTGCCCTCTTGTTCTTGCGATTCAAAGCGCCGACGTCGATCGTTTCAGGCTGCTGGGCCTCGTGCGGATGTTCGGCACCGGCATAAACCCGCAGGTTGCCGAGCTGAACGCGGCCAAGCGGTCCGCGCGGGATCATGCGCTCGATCGCCTTTTCCACCACGCGCTCCGGGAAACGGCCTTCGAGGATCGACTTCGCAGTCCGCTCCTTGATGCCACCGATGAAGCCGGTGTGATTGTAGTAGACCTTGTTGTCCCGCTTGCGCCCGGTGAGAACCACCTTCGATGCATTGATGATGATGACGTTGTCACCGCAATCGACGTGGGGCGTGTAGGTCGGGAGGTGCTTGCCGCGCAGCCGCATCGCCACCAAGGTCGCAAGGCGACCGACGACCAGACCGCTGGCGTCGATCAGCACCCACTTCTTCGTGACTTCGGCCGGCTTTGCCGAAAATGTCTTCATGTGAGATGTCCGTGAATAAGGAATAGGTCGGCGCCGATGCGCGAGACTGCGCAGCTTTTAGAGAAGCTCGCGGTCAGCGTCAACGCCCATTCACTTATAAATATACAGCAATATCAATAGCTTATAAATATGGTATTTTAATACCTGTAGATTCAGGCAATAGTTGGAATGGAATAGGTCGCCGTCACATGGGCGATCGGATCCGGGGAGGTCCCCGACAGCAGTGTCACCTCCCCTACTGCGAGCCGCTTGCCGAGTTTCAGCAGCTTGGCCGCGGCCAGCACATCCTGCCCGGGCAGCCCCTTGCGCAGAAAATTGATGTTGAGATTGGCGGTGACCGCCAGGCCGACCGGGCCAATCGCAGAAAGAAGCACCACATACATGGCGAAATCGGCCAGCGACATCAGCGTCGGGCCGGACACCGTGCCGCCCGGGCGCAGCATGCGTTCGCTGTATTCCTGGCGCAGCAAACATGTCGCACCATCGGCGCTTTCGATGGTGATATCGCCGCCAGCGAAAGCTTGAGGAAACTCCCTGTGAAGGAAGGTCTCCAGTTCAGTCACGCTCATTTTCGCCGCAGCCATGTCGCTCTTTCCTGCTCTCGCTTGCCGCACTCTGTTACAATACGATGACGCCAATGCCCAGCCGATGGATGATCCGATGACTGCCCAGACTGCCCGTGCTCCGACACCGCCATTTCCCGTACTTCTGCGCGAAACCATCGACGGCATTGCAATACTGACGTTGAACCGGCCGGAGGCACGCAATTCCCTCTCTGAAGCGTTGATCGCCGAACTCCATGCCGCAATTGGCGACATTCGCAACGACGCGGCGGTGCGCGCGGTCGTGATCGCGGCCAGCGGCAAGGCATTCTGCTCGGGCCACGACCTGAAAGAACTGACTGCACGCCGTGCCGATGCCGACGGCGGCCGCACTTTCTTTGCGCAGATGATGACGAACTGCAGCGCCATGATGCAGAGCATCGTGCAATTGCCGAAACCGGTGATCGCCGCAGTTCAGGGCGTCGCGACGGCCGCCGGCTGTCAGCTGGTCGCGACCTGCGATCTTGCGGTGGCGTCCGAGCAAGCAGCCTTCGCCACACCGGGTGTCGACATCGGCTTGTTCTGCTCCACGCCGATGGTGGCGCTGTCGCGCAACATCGGCCGCAAGCAAGCGATGGAAATGTTGCTGACCGGCGAGATGGTGCCGGCACAGGACGCGAAACAGATGGGCCTGATCAACCGCGTGGTCCCTGCCGGCACCGAGCGTGACGCGGCTCTCGCACTGGCACAAAAGGTCGCACGCAAATCGGCGCATACCGTCAAGATCGGCAAGGAAGCGTTCTATCGCCAGGCCGAAATGAACCTTGCGGATGCCTATCGCTTCGCGTCTCAGGTGATGACCGAAAACATGATGGCGCACGACGCCGAGGAAGGCATTTGCGCCTTCATCGAAAAGCGCGAACCGACCTGGCAGGATCGCTAGAATACGACGAACGCTGCGCTATAAGCAGCAATACACTCTCCGTCGTTGTAAGTGCAGCGACACCTTACCCGAACGGTCGCATCTCAGCATGAATCACGATACCTACGACGACAGTTACATCCGCGAAATTCTCAACGGGGTGAAAACCATCGCCATGGTCGGCGCCTCGCCCGTGAATGTCAGGCCCAGTTATTTTGCTTTCAAGTATCTTGCGCAGCGCGGCTACGACATGATCCCGGTCAATCCCGGTCAGGTCGGCAAAAGTCTGGTCGGCAAACCGTTCGTGGCATCGCTGCGCGATATCGATCGTCCGATCGATATGGTCGACATCTTCCGCAATTCGGAGGCCGCGCTGCCGCTGGTGGAGGAAGCGCTGGCGCTGAATCCGCTGCCCAAGGTGATCTGGATGCAGCTTGGCGTCCGCAACGACGAGGCCGCTGCCAAGGCCGAGGCCGCCGGTCTCAAGGTTGTCATGAATCGTTGCCCGAAGATCGAATACGGCCGGTTGTCGTCGGAAATTTCATGGATGGGCGTCAATTCGCGCACGCTGAGTTCCAAGCGCGCACCAGTCCCGACCCAGGGCATGCGTTTGTCGCTGAACCGCGTCAGCGTCGGTGGCGGCGGCACCAATGCCGCGGATCGCGCCGCGCGAAACAAGAACGATCCTGCCTGAAGCGGCTTCCCCGCAGAATTTCATTTCATCGGCTTCCGCGCGCATACGACAGGCGTTTCGAACCGGCAGCTGCGGCATCTCCCAGCTTGACGCCGGGCGCGGGGATCAGCAGCATGCCGCGCCGCTAACTTCAAAACGAGCAAACAGGATTTTCTCGCATGACCGACCGCCTCCCCGGATTTGCCACGCTCGCGATTCACGCCGGCGCGCAACCTGATCCAACCACGGGCGCGCGCGCGACGCCGATCTATCAGACCACGTCGTTTGTGTTCAACGATGCGGATCACGCGGCATCGCTGTTCGGTCTGCAGGCCTTCGGCAACATCTATACGCGCCTCGGCAATCCCACCAACGCGGTTCTTGAAGAACGCGTCGCGGCGCTCGAAGGCGGCACGGCGGCTCTCGCCGTCGCCTCCGGCCACGCAGCGCAGGTGGTGACGTTCCAGGCGCTGCTGCAGCCCGGCGACGAGTTCATCGCCGCACGCCAGCTTTATGGCGGCTCGATCAACCAGTTCACGCACACGTTCAAGAGCTTCGGCTGGAACGTGGTGTGGGCCGACGCCGACGATATCGCGACATTCGAGCGCGCGGTCTCGCCGCGTACCAAAGCGATCTTCATCGAGTCGCTCGCTAATCCCGGCGGCTCGGTCACCGACATCGAGGCGATCTCCGCGATCGCGCGCAAGGCCGGCGTTCCGCTGATCGTCGACAACACCCTGGCGAGCCCCTATCTGATCCGCCCGATCGATCACGGCGCGGATATCGTGCTGCACTCGGCGACGAAATTCCTCGGCGGTCACGGCAATTCGATCGGCGGCGTCATCGTCGATGCCGGCACGTTCGATTGGTCGCGCGACAACAAGTATCCGATCCTGAGCGAGCCGCGGCCGGAGTATCACGGCATCAAGCTGCAGGAGACGTTCGGCAACTTCGCCTTCGCCATCGCCTGCCGCGTCATCGGCCTGCGCGATCTCGGTCCGGCACTGTCGCCGTTCAACGCATTCATGATCCTGACCGGCATCGAAACGCTGCCGCTCCGGATGCAACGTCACTGCGATAACGCCAAGGCGGTTGCAGAGTGGCTGTCCAATCATCCCGCTGTCGCCGCAGTTAACTATTCCGGCCTGCCCGGCAATCGTTACAACAATCTCGCGCGCAAATATTCTCCCAAGGGCGCGGGCGCGGTGTTCACCTTCAGCCTCAAGGGCGGTTACGACGCTGGCGTCGATCTGGTGTCGAACCTGAAACTGTTTTCGCATCTTGCCAATGTCGGCGACACCCGCTCGCTGGTGATCCACCCGGCATCGACGACGCACAGCCAGCTCACCGACGACGCCAAGACCAAGGCCGGCGCAGGCCCGGACATCGTCCGGGTCTCGATCGGCCTCGAGGACAAGGAAGACATCATTGCCGATCTCGATCAGGCCTTGCGCGCCTGATCCCGCACGCACGCCAACGAAAAGGGGCGGTCCTTGCGGCCGCCCCTTTCTGTTTGAAAACTTTCGTGTCGACGAAACGAGTGGTTTAATTCGCTTGCGCGAGCGTCAGTCCTTGCGCATTCGTCTGCAACCGTGGCGCCGCCAGCCGTTCGGCCTGCATCACCGCCAGTGTAAGCACGATGATCGCGACACCCTGATGGGTCAGCGCCAGCAGGATCGGCACCTGGTGCAACAGCGTGAGGATACCTAGCGTCGCCTGCACCGTCATCGCGGCCGCCAGCCACAGCGCACCGTTGACGCTGGCGCTCCCGGCTCGTGTGCGGATCGCGTCAACGACGTGCAGGATCGCGATGATCCACAGCGCATACGCCACCATGCGGTGATTGAACTGCACGGTCAGCGTGTTGTCGAACAGGTTGCGCCACCATGGCTGTTCGAAGAACAGCCGCGCGCCGCTCGGGATGAAACCGCCATCGATATCCGGCCAGGTGTTGTAGACCTTCCCTGCCCGCAGGCCTGCTACCAGCGCGCCGAGGTAAAGCTGCAGGAACACCATCACCAGCAGGACCACACTCGTTACCTTCAACCGCAACGGCGCAAGGATCGGCGGTCGCGCCGACAATCGCCGCAGCGTCCACACGATGGCGGCGAAGATCAGCAGCGCGAGGACCAGGTGAGTTGCGAGGCGATACTGCGAGACTTCGACGCGTTTCGTCAGTCCGGACGCGACCATCCACCACCCGACGGCCCCTTGCAGTGCGCCGAGCCCGAAGATCACCCACAACCGCCGCTTCAGATCGCCGGGCAACATACCGCGCCACATGAACCAGAGGAACGGCAGCAGATATGCCATGCCGATCACGCGGCCAAGCAGCCGGTGGCTCCATTCCCACCAGAAGATGGTCTTGAACTCGTGCAGCGTCATGCCGGCATTGAGTTCGCGATATTGCGGGATCGCCTTGTAGCCTTCGAACGCCTCGCTCCACTGCTGGTCGGTGAGCGGCGGCAAGGTTCCGGTCACCGGCTTCCACTCGACAATCGACAGGCCGGATTCGGTGAGACGCGTCGCCCCGCCGACCAGCACCATCAGCGCAATCAGGGCTGCAATGCAGACGAGCCACCAGCGCACGGCGCGCGTGCTGGAGTGCGGTGCGGTCAGGATATCACCCATGAGAACGTGACTTATTCAACTGGCTTGATTGAATTTTCGCGCCCCTTATAGTCCCGCCACTCCCGCACGCAAGGCTTGGCCCGAGGTCATTCCGCACGGATCGGGTCTCCCGCCTCGGGAAAATGCACGCTTTCCGCGGATTTGGACGATCGTCACGTTTCACCTGCGCCTCCGGCGCGATCTGACATTTGCGTTACAATCATCGGCTCATGACAATCCGCACCCGGAAATTCTTTGGAACCATCGCCCTGCTCGTCCTGGTCGTCGTGTGGTCCTTGCTGGGCATGACCATCGCGCAAACGCCATGGCTCGCAGCCTCGGGGCTTTACCAGGCAATCTTCTACGTCGTCGCGGGCATCGGCTGGGTGCTGCCGGCGATGCCGATCATCAGCTGGATGTCGCGCCCGGATGCTTGAATTAACGTGTCGCAGGACACTGTGACGCGTCTGCACGACACGATTGATTGTGTATTGATCGTGACGCAACTATCCGTCATTACGCTTTGTTGACACTTATTTGCAAAGGTCCCCGGATACCAAAAGCATTCATCGGGGTGCACCGGACTCTTTTGTTGATCGGGTTTTGCGAATGGCTATGGCCGCGACGGTTGATAGACGGATGGCAGAAAGCCAGACGCGATCACAGGCGTCTCGTGTCGCACGCGTGCAGATCTTCGACAACATGCAGGCCGTGGAAGAACTCTGGCGGCGGATGGAAACGCCGGAGCAGGTATTCACGCCGTATCAACGCTTCGACTTTCTCGCCACCTGGCAAAAGCATGTTGGCGTCAACCAGCACCTGAAGCCCTTCATCGTCGTCGCCTATGATGCCGAATGCCGGCCGCTGATGCTGCTGCCCCTCGCACTGAAACAGGACAAGAGCGTGCGGGTCGCACGCTTCCTCGGCGGCAAGCATTCCACTTTCAACATGCCGATCTGGCGTCGCGATTTCGTCACGGCAGCGAGCACCGCCGATCTCAACAAGGTGTGGGATGCGGTCCGCGATCATCCGCAGCCAGTCGATGTTCTCGCGCTGATCCAGCAGCCGCAGCGATGGCAGGATCTGGTCAATCCCCTGTCGCAGCTTCCCAGCCAGGCTTCGGTGAACGCCTGTCCGCTGTTGCTGATTGCGCCCAACGCTTCCCCGGCCGAGCGGATCAGCAATTCGTTCCGGCGCAGACTGAAGGGCAAGGAACGCAAGCTGCAGGCGCTTCCCGGCTATCGCTACGTCCGGGCGACCACCGACGCCGACATCAAGCGCCTGCTCGACGCCTTCTTCGTCATCAAGCCGGCGCGCATGGCATCGCAGAAGCTACCCAACGTGTTCGCCGATCCGGGCGTCGAGGATTTCGTACGCGATGCCTGCATGACGCGGCTTGCGGATGGCAGCCACGCCATCGAAATTCATGCGCTGGATTCCGAGGAAGAAACCATCGCGATCTTCGCCGGCGTCGCCGACGACCTCCGCTTCTCCATGATGTTCAATACCTACACCATGTCGGCGAATGCGCGTTACAGTCCAGGCCTGATCCTGATCCGTGACATCGTCGATTTCTACGCCGAGCGTGGATATACCTCGCTCGATCTCGGCATCGGCAGCGATGATTACAAGCAGTTGTTCTGCAAGACGAGAGAGCCGATCTTCGACAGCTTCCTCGCCCTCAATACACGCGGAAAGCTGGCAGCGGCCGGCATGTCGGCCTTGTCGCATGCCAAGCGGATGGTGAAGGAAACGCCTGCGCTGATGAAGGCCGCGCAGGTGCTGCGCGGCGCAATCCACCGCTGATCGACAATTTACTTCCGCAGAACGAATTACTTCCGCAGAACGGATGCGGTTCAGGCGGCGACGACGCGCGGCTCTGTGGCGACAGGCTCTGCGGCTGCGGGCGTACCCAGCATGGTCACATCAACGAAGCCTACCGCCTTGAGCTGTTCGCTCATGACGCGGCGCGCATCGGCACTCATCGACGGATCGGGTGCGACGACAGCCCGCGCATCGGCAGTCAGTAGCGACGCCGGCAGGTCATTGGCGGTGCCGGCATCCAGCAGCACGTGATCGTAGGTCCGCACCAGGGCGTCCACCGCCATGATCAGGCGCGGCGATTGCAGATGGGTCCGATCATCGCCGGTGTGGCCAGCGCCCACCAGATGAACCGGCGACAGCCGATCGCGGCTGATGATCTGTCCGAACGACGCCTCCCCTCGCACCAGATCGGCAACACCGGGTGCCGATGGATCCACGGCCGCGGCCGCAAGCATCGGCGATGCCGACAGATCGATCAGCACGACCTTGGCCTGTCGCGCCAGTAGCCGCGCCAGCGTCAGCGCAGTCTCCGATGTCCGGTTGTTGTTGCCGGTACCGAGGATCGCAATCTTGCGCGCCTGCGCGCCCGGCGCGCTGAGAGCGTCGGCCAGTTTCATCAATTCCTTTGCCCTGCTGTCGGCCACCGGCTCCGGAGCGGCAAATGTCGGTTCGATCGGCGCGATCGGCGCGGATGCAGCCGGCATCGGTTGTGCCGATGCCAGCGGCGTTAAGCCGCGCGGCGCCGTCATCCGCAGCAATTCTCCGCTCACGATAAAGCCCGCCGTCGCCATCAGCGTCGCCAGCGTCGCGATCAAGATGATCGGCAGCTTCTTCGGGTAGGCCGGCGTGTTCGAAACGAAGGCACGCGAAATGATGCGGCCATCGGCCGGCGCGGCATCAATGTTCTCGCGCGCAGTCGCCTCGCGATATTTGGCGAGATAGGACTCCAGCAGATCGCGCTCGGCCTTGGCTTCGCGCTCCAGCGCGCGCAGTTCCACATCCTGCCCATTGGTCGATGTGGCCTGGCGCTTGAGCTGATCGAGGCTGGCGCTGAGGCTTTCAACCTTGGCCTCGGCGATGCGCGCATCGTTTTCGAGCGAGCGCGATACCTTGGTGGCCTCTTCGCGGATCTGCTTGTCGAGGTCGGCG
This sequence comes from Xanthobacteraceae bacterium, assembly GCA_024508855.1. Taxonomy (GTDB): domain Bacteria; phylum Pseudomonadota; class Alphaproteobacteria; order Rhizobiales; family Xanthobacteraceae; genus 62-47. The sequence goes on along the minus strand of JANINJ010000074.1, from coordinate 62,186 downwards.
ATCTGCGCCTTCAGTTCCTTGATGCGCGGGTGGCTGTCCAGCAACGTCGCGGATTGTTCGGCAAGCTGCGCGCGCAGCGTTACGCGCTGCTCCGACAAGCGGCGGATCAATTCGGTGTTCAGCACTTCCGAGGCCTCGGTAAGGCGGCCGGATTTGAGCATTTCACGGATCAGGCGCGCCTTGGACTCGGCGTCGGACTTCTGGGCCCGCGCGTTGTTCAACTGCGTATTCAGTTCGCCCAGCTGCTGGTTAGACAAAGTCGTATTGTTGGTGCCGACGAACAGGCTCGACTTGGAGCGGAAGGCTTCCGCGCGCGATTCCGCATCCGCGACCTTCTTGCGCAGGCCATCGATCTCGCCGGATAGCCACTGCCCGGCCGCCTTGGCCTGCTGCTGCCGCGCATCCTGCTGCAGCACCAGATAGCCGTCGGCGATCGAATTGGCGACGCGCGCCGCGAGATCCGGATCCTGCGACTGGAATTCCACGACGACGACGCGGGATTTGTCGACGGCGTAAGCCGTGAGGCGGCTGTAATAGGAATCCATCACGCGCTCTTCCGGCGTCATGCGCAGCGGATCGCGCAGGATGCCGAGCAGACCAAGCAACGACCGCACCGGAGAGACGCCGCGCAGTACCGGATCGAACTCCGGCAACTCCGCGAGCTTGTTCTTCTTGATGACCTGCCGGGCCAGATCGCGCGACAGCAGCAGTTGGACCTGGCTGGCGACCGCTTCGGGATCGAGCGCGCTGCGTTCTTCGTTGCGTTCGCCGTTCGGCCGCAGGAACACGTTCTCCCGCCCGTCGATCAGGATGCGCGCTTCCGACTTGTAGCGCGGCGTGATCATGTTGACGGCGACCGTCGAAAGGATGGCCGCGAGCAAGGTCGGGATCAGAATGAAGCGCTTGCGGGCAAGCAGTTTCTGCCCGATCGCGCGCAGATCGATGTCGCCGGCTTCCGAAGATGCAGGCGTAGAGGGAGGCACCGGGTCGGGCACAGATATCGGCTCGGCGGCGATTGCGGCCTGGCGCTTCGGCAGCCTGCCCTTGATCTTTCCCAGCACATCGAAACGCATGGAAATACTCCTACCGGCCGCCGCGCGATGCAGCGTCCGCGCGTCGATTAGAGGGCATTATGGTTTCCGGTCCGTTAAGCACGAGCCTATACGGTTCCGTCAGGGAACTGTAATTATGCTTTGTTAACGATGACGGACCTATTCAAATACCGTCGCATCTTCCACGGATCATTTCAATGCGAGGCCCCGCCCTCATCCGCACCACCATCGCTGGCAATGCGCGTCCCATTATGCCATTTGCGATACACGTCTGTTCCGGCGACACCGTCGTCATTGACGAACGCTGGTTCTGATACATGGCGACATCGACCGATCAACCGCTCCGCATTCTGCACACCGTCCGCGCGCCGGTCGGCGGAATCATCCGTCACATTCTCGATATCGCCAACGGCCAGGCGGAGCGCGGCCACGAGGTCGGCATCGTCGCCGACAGCCTGACCGGCGGCGAGCGCGCCGACGCGGCGCTGGCGGAGATCGCACCTAGAATGCGCCTCGGCGTCTACCGCCTGCCGGTGCACCGCGAACCACACCCGACCGACGTGGTGTTCTGGGCGCGCTTCAGCCGGTTGATCCGCCGCCTGAATCCGCAAGTGCTGCACGGCCACGGCGCCAAGGCCGGTGTGTTCGTCCGGCTGGCGTCGCGTACCGCCAACAATATCCGCGTCTATACGCCACACGGCGGCTCGCTGCATTATTCGCCCGATACGCTGGCCGGCGCCTTTTACAGCCGCCTCGAACGTGCGCTGATGAACCGCACCGAGCTCTTCCTGTTCGAAAGCGCGTTCGCGCGCGATACCTATCAACGCGTGATCGGCGTGCCGTCGGGATTGGTTCGCTGCGTCTTCAACGGCGTCACCGCCGGCGAATTCGATCCGGTTGCGCTCGCGGACGACGCCACCGATCTCGTCTATGTCGGCGAGTTTCGTCACATCAAGGGTGCGGATCTGCTGGTGGATGCGGTCGCGAAGTTGCGTGCCGGCGGCAGGCAAATCACCCTGACGCTTGCCGGGGACGGCGAGGAAACCGCGTCACTGAAGGCCCAGATCGAACGGCTCAAGCTCGGCGACGCCGTGCGCTTCATCGGCCACGTCAAGGCGCGCTACGGCTTTTCCAAGGGCCGACTGCTGGTGGTGCCGTCGCGCGGCGATTCCATGCCGTATGTCGTAATCGAAGCCGCGGCGGCCGGCATTCCGATGATCGCCGCCAATGTCGGCGGCATCCCCGAGATCTTCGCGTCACATACCGATGCCCTGTTCAAGCCCAGCGATGTGGATGCCATGGCGAACGCCATCGCCGCCGTCATCGACGATCGTGACGCGATGCTGGCGCGGGCCCGCCTGCTGCGCGAGCGGATATTCCTTCACTTCTCGCAGAAGAGCATGGTCGAGGGCATTATTTCAGGTTATCGCGAGGCGTTTGCCAAACATTAACCGTTCTTTGCCTGCGATAACCAAATCTTCCGATTTGTCGACTAACCCGAAGGGGTATCCTTCACCTTCGCACGCGCGTACTTACGTGTTTTGCGTACGATCAGGTATTCAATGTGGACCCAATCAACGCCCGCTCCATGATAGATTCCGCCGCGGCCACCAACGGTGCGCCGCGGGTCGAACGCCGACGGCGACTATCGGCGGCGGCGCTGCAGGTGACCAATCAGAAGGTGCGCCCGGCCTATTCGCCGATCGTGATCGCCGGTGTCGTCCGCCTTATCGATTTTCTGCTGATCGCGACCATCGGCATTGCGCTGTATCTGGGCTACGTGAAGCGGATGGACGCCTTCAACTGGTCCTATATCGCAGCCATCCTCGCCATGACCGTCGTCGCCATCGCCTGCTTCCAGGCGGCGGATATCTACGAGGTGCAGGTATTCCGCGGTCAGCTTCGGCAGATGACGCGGATGATGTCATCCTGGGCCTTCGTCTTCCTGCTGTTCACAGGCGCGTCATTTCTCCTCAAGCTCGGCGGTGAGGTTTCGCGCGTCTGGCTCTTGGCATTCTTCTTCGTCGGGCTGGCCGCCCTGATGATCTCCCGGCTGGTGCTGCGAGCATTGGTCCGGCGCTGGGCGCGTGACGGCCGGCTCGACCGGCGCACCATCATCGTCGGAGCGGACGAGAACGGCGAGAACCTGATCAACCTTCTCAAGGCGCAGGACGATTCCGATCTCGACATCCTCGGCGTATTCGACGACCGCAACGATTCCCGCGCGCTCGACACCTGCGCCGGCCTTCCGAAGCTCGGCAAGATCGACGATATCGTGGAATTCGCGCACCGCACCCGCGTCGATCTCGTGCTGTTCGCGATGCCGATCTCGGCGGAAACCCGCATTCTCGAGATGCTGAAGAAGCTGTGGGTGCTGCCGGTCGATATTCGATTGTCGGCGCACACCAACAAGCTGCGTTTCCGCCCACGCTCCTATTCCTATCTCGGCGAAGTGCCGACCCTCGACGTATTCGAAGCTCCGATCACCGACTGGGATCAGGTGACCAAATCGCTTTTCGACCGTGTCGTCGGCGCGATCATATTGCTGCTGCTGTCGCCGCTAATGGCACTCGTCGCGCTGGCCATCAAGCTCGACAGTTCCGGCCCGGTGCTGTTCCGGCAGAAACGCTTCGGCTTCAACAACGAGCGCATCGACGTCCTCAAGTTCCGGTCGCTGTATCACCATCAGGCCGATCCCACCGCCAGCAAGGTGGTGACCAAGAACGATCCGCGCGTTACCCGCGTCGGAAAATTCATCCGCAAGACCAGCCTCGACGAACTGCCGCAACTGTTCAACGTCGTCTTCAAGCATAACCTCTCGCTGGTCGGACCGCGCCCGCACGCCGTGCAGGGCAAGCTCAACACCCGCCTGTTCGACGAAGCCGTCGACGGCTATTTCGCGCGCCACCGCGTCAAGCCCGGTATCACCGGCTGGGCGCAGATCAACGGCTGGCGCGGTGAAGTGGACAGCGAGGAGAAAATCCAGAAGCGAGTCGAGTTCGATCTCTACTACATCGAGAATTGGTCGGTGCTGTTCGATATCTACATCCTGTTCAAGACACCGATGGCGCTGCTGAAGACGGAGAATGCGTACTAGAAGTATTGATCGAACTCTCGGCGTCATTCCGGGCCGCGAACTCTTCGCGAGCGAGCCCGGAATGACGGAAGATAAGTAGTTCTGAATTCGTTCTTCCTGCGTAACGTTGCGTGAGTGAAATGACGTCCATCGCGACCAGCGACTATTCCTTACCGACGGCGATGGTCGCGCCGCGCGTCGCCGGCTTGCAGCGGCTATTGATGTGGCTGATCGGATTTTCCGGCGCCATCGTCTTCATCGAGCCGAGCCCGTATGAGGTCGCTACGCTCCTGGCGATCGTCGTGATGATTTCGACCGGCCTGCGCATACGGCTTGCGCTGATGCCGCTCATTGTCCTGCTGTTCGTCATCAACATCGGCTACTCGATCTGCGCCGCGAACCTGATGGGCGACAGCAAGATCGTGAACTGGATCCTGACGTCGTGGTACATGGCGATCACCGTGATTTTCTTCGCGATGGTCGTTTCCGAAGATACCGGGGCGCGGCTCGATTTCCTGCGCCGCGGCCTGATCTTCGGCGCCTTGATCGCATCGATCGCCGGCATTGTCGGCTACTTCAGTCTGCTTCCGGGCACCCATCAGCTCTTTACACTCTATGAGCGCGCGATGGGGCCGTTCAAGGACCCCAACGTCTTTTCGGCGTACCTGATCCTGCCTGCACTGTTCGTGCTGCAGAGCGTGGTCAGCGATCGCTTCGGCAAATCGATGTTCAGCGCAATTCTTCTCGGCATCATTGCGCTGGCCCTGCTGCTGGCCTTCTCCCGCGCTGCATGGGGGCAACTGGTGCTGACCTCCGCCTTCATGCTGATGCTGATGGTGATGACCAGCCAATCGAACAAGCAGCGATCCCGCATCATCGCGACGGCCATTATCGCGGCCGTCGTCGCAGCGGCCTTGCTGGCGGTGTTGCTGTCCTTCAGCTCGATCGACTCGCTATTCAAGCAGCGCGCAAGCTTCGACCAGAGCTACGACGAAGGGCGGTTCGGCCGGTTCGGACGCCACCTGCTCGGCGCGCAGATGGCGCTTGATCTGCCGTTCGGCATCGGTCCGCTGCAGTTCCGGACCTACTTTCCGGAAGATACCCATAACTCGTATCTCAACGCCTTCATGTCGGGCGGCTGGATTTCCGGCGTATGTTACCCGGCGCTGGTATTCACGACGGTGCTGCTCGGATTCCGTTACCTGTTCGTGCGCGTGCCGTGGCAGCGTGCCTATATCGCGATCTTCTCGGCGTTCCTGGGTACGGTCGGTGAAAGCTTCATCATCGATACTGATCACTGGCGGCATTACTGGCTGATGATGGGGCTGATGTGGGGCATGTTCATCGCCGCGCAGCGCCACATGATGACCGTCGGCAAATCCCCGGCACCCGATCGCTCGCGGCAGCTTCCCGTCCGCGCCTGATTTCAATCAGCTTCGTGGCGTGCGCTTGCGCGGCGCCAATGGTTTGGATTTCGGACCCTCCACGGTCTTGAGGGCGGCGGTCTCCGCGCGCATGGTCTCGTATCCCTGGTTCGCAAACCTGAGCAACAACCGCAGTTGCTCGTCGGAATATTCGGACCACGCCTTCAGCATCGCGCGCTGCAGAGATTCATAGAACTTCCCGACGACGGCGACATTGGCTGGAATGGTCTTGATAAAGACCTTCCGGCGATCCGTTTCGTCGCGTTCACGCTGCACGAAGCCGGCCTTTTCGAGACGATCGATTACCCCCGTGATCGCGCCCGTGGTCAGGCCCGTCACCTCGGCAAGCCGGCCGGCAGTAACCCGATCCTCCAAATTCAAAATATCGAGACATTCCAGATCGGAACTGGCGATTCCCATTCGGGTCGCCACCGTCTGCCCGAAAATCACCCCCTGCGCGGACGACCTGCGCACGGCATGTTCGAGTTCCTGAACCAGCGCTGCGCGCTCCTTTGATCTTGACAAGGTCACCGTCACATCTTAGTTGATAGATATCTTAGCGTATAAGATAATTAGCCGACGTAATTTTGTAACATCTCCCTCACGTCAGGAGCAAGCTATGGCCCAACCTCCCCGCAAGGCGATCGTCATCGGCGGCGGCATCGCCGGTCCGGTCACAGCCGTCCTGCTCAAGCGCGCCGGGCTTGACGTCGAATTGTTCGAGGCGTGGCCGCATGCCACCGGCATCGGCGGCGGTTTGCAGATCGCACCGAACGGCATGCACGTGCTGGCCGAACTCGGAATTGCCGACGAATTGATCCGGCAGGGATCGATTGCCGACGCGATCGATTTCTATTCGCAGAACGGCACGATGCTCGGCTCGATCAATCAGGATATGCAGCGGCGGTTCGGCCAGCCTGCGGTCAACATGTCGCGCGCCATGCTCAACGAAACCATCATCTCGCTGGCGTGGAACGAGAATGTCGCCCTCGCATTCGAGAAGCGCCTCGTCAGGATCGAGGACCGCCCGGATCAGCCGATCGTTGCGCATTTCGCCGATGGCACCAGTGCCGAGGGCGACTTCCTGATCGGCGCCGACGGCGTGCACTCCGCCGTGCGAAACCATGTCCTTCGGGATGGTCCGACGCCGTTCGATACCGGACTGATCGGCTTCGGCGGTTTCGTTCCTCGCGCGGTGGTCGCGGCGGCGCTCAACGGCCATCACATGGCGATGACGTTCGGGCGAAGCGGCTATTTTGGCTACGGATTCAGCGGACCGGACGACGCCATGTGGTGGAGCACCCAACCGATGCGCGGCGTCGACGCTGCCGGGTTTCATGCGATGGATCAGGACACGCTGCTGAGCCATCTGAAGGATTTTCACGCCGGCTGGCACGATCCGATTCCACAAATCCTCGAGGCCGCCCGATATAGTATCGTCACGTCGACGCTCGATGTGGCGACATTACCGATGTGGTCGCGAAAGCGGACGGTCCTGATCGGAGACGCGGCGCACGCATGCAGCCCTCACGCCGGTCAAGGCGCCTCGCTCGCGCTGGAAGATGCGATGCGGCTGCCTCGCCTCCTCGGACGAGGCACTGAACTCAGCACGGCATTTGCGGATTTCGAAAACGAACGGCGTTCCCGCGTCGAGCACATTGTCGCCGTCGCCCGCCGCAACGGAAACCAGAAAGGCGAATTCGGCCCGGCCGGCGCATGGCTTCGCGACCAGATGGTGCGGATCATGCTTCCGATGACGGCGCACGCGCGAAACCGGATGCTACGATACGATCCGCGCGCGGCCTGACGGCCGCATCGCGTCGTCAAGCCTCGATGTCGAACGTCATGCCGGCATGATCGACCAGACGCTTGATCAGCCGATTGCCCATCGCCGCGCCCGGTGTCCAGATGCCCCCCGGCACATCGGTCGCGTCGCGCACCAGACAGATCGCGCTTTCGGCAATCATCTTCGACGTCGAGCCATAGCCGGGATCGCGGTCGCCGGTGACGACGGCCCTGATCTGCCGTCCGTCCGGCGCGAAGCCGACGAAGAGCAGATCGAAATGGCCGCTCTCGCGTTCCTCTTTCGAGGGCCCTTCGCCCGGTTTCGGGCCGCCCTGCGCGCCGAGTTTGTTGTTTGTGGCGACGATGGCCTTTGCGGTCGCCTCGCCGGTGTCTTTTGGGCCTGCGACCATCATCTCGTCGTAGACAAAATCCTTGCCGTAGGGAAAGCCGAGCAGGAAATTCGACCGGTGCACGTTGCGGGTGTTGATGTTCGCCATCACGAACGGCGCAAGCCACATCCCGAGATCTTCGTCGAACAGCGGCTTGTTGCCCGGCGGCTGCTTCGGTCCCTCGAAGCCCGGCGTCAGCACGAAGGGATCGCGTAACATCGGCAGCAGGCTCGGATCGTTGGCAGCGGCAGCGAAGATCGCTTTCATGCTCGCAGCAGTGCCGCCCGAGAACGTACCTTTCATCTTGCGCACGCGGCCCTTGACGCGGCTGAAGGCGGAACCGAGCTTCGCCTTCGCTGCCTCCTGCAAGAAGAACACGCCGAGTTCGAACGGAATCGAATCGTAACCGCACGAGAACACGATGCGCGCGCCGGAGGCCTGCGCCGCGGCTTGATACTTGTCGATCATCTGCCGCATCCACACCGGCTCGCCGCAGAGGTCGAGATAATCGGTGCCGCTGGCCACGCAGGCCGCAACCAGTTCGGTGCCGTAAAGCTGATACGGTCCGACCGTGGTGAGCACGGCCCTGGTCTGTTGCAGCATCGCATCGAGCGAAGCCGGATCGGACGCATCGGCGACAATCAGCGGCGTATCCTTGGGTGCGCCGATTTCATCACGCACTGCAGCCAGCTTGTCGAGGCTGCGGCCAGCCATCGCCCATTTGATGTCGTTCGGCGCGCCCTTGCGCGAGGCCAGATATTCCGCCACCAGCCGGCCGGTGAAGCCGCTGGCGCCATAGACAACGATATCGAACTTGGCCGAGGGCTTCATATTGGACTCCGTGGAAACAGCAGATCGATCACTCACCCCAGCGGGGTGGCGCTATGATGGCCGGCTACGACCCGCCTGTGGCAAAAGCCGCTTCGGCGGGGCGAAGGTCCGGCCATCCATCTGTCTTGAAAAGGAGATGGATGCGCGGGTCAAGCCCGCGCATGACGCAGATATTACGGCAACGCGCCGGCCCCGGATGCCGGGAGCTGACGCGTTCTACTTCTTGGCGTAGGACACGCCCATGCCGGCACGCACGTCGCTCTGGATGCCGTATGGCGCGATCGGATAACGCAGACCGTTCTTCGCCAGCGCCTTCATGCCGACGATGGCCTTGGCGAGATGCGACGGCGATAGCGCCATCAGCATCTCCTCGTCCGGCACGCCGCCATAGCGCCGCTCCGCGAAGCACGGCAGCGACAGGCTCGGCTCGCCCGTGGCAAGCGCCCGCCCCCACGAATCCGCGCACGCGGTTTCGCCGACCACGCCCCACTCGAATTTCTTGTAGCCGGTATACTGAAGCCCGTTGATGAGGATGATCATCTGCCCCGGCGTCGCATAGACGAGGCAGATGTCCGGTGGATTGAGCCGTCCGCTCGATAGCGGACTGACCGCCATCGCCTCGTAGCGGCCATACGGCACCACGCACAGTGCCTCCTGCCGCGCGCGTGCATCTTCCGCAGTGCCGTGCCACACGCCGACATAGGATTCGCCGGCGAGCCACTTGTCGTCCTGCGGCGTCAGCCCGATCACCGCGCGGCACTGCGCGCCGACCAGATCGGCCGAGGTGATGCCGACCGTCCAGCCGAGCCGCGACGCCATGCTCACAATTTGATCGGTGGTGTGAATTGCCGTCGGGCGACGTATTTTCGGTATCGCTTCCATCTCGGCGGCGGTCGCGAACATCTTCATGCCGATGACGGTGGTCTTGATCCGCAACAGATTGTTGAGATCGGCCACGATCGCTTGCAGGTCGACCTGCTCCTGTGCCGTCTCACGCGGCTTGACGTCTTGTTGCATGGCAGTCTCCTGGTTTCCGGCCTGATCGGTTCTTGTTGAGCTACTTTAGAACAACAATAAAATATGGAAACCGCAAAGGACAAAGGCGGCCGTCACCACGCGACGAGCCGCCTTTGCCTGCCAAATGCAACCTCATGCGCTCCGTCACCGAAGCTGCGATTCACTTGGTCGTGTAGCCGCCGTTGACCAGAATGGTCTGCCCGGTCATCCACCAGCCGTCGGAGACCAGAAAGCGGATGAACGGCACGATGTCCTCGATGTCGGTGAGACCGGTCTTCGAAAACTTCGACAGCGCCGCCGCAGTCTTGTGATAGGCCACCGCATCCGCTCCCTCGGCCGGATAGAAGAACGGCGTATCCATCGGGCCGGGTCCGATCGCCGTCACCGAGATACCGCGCTCGCCGAATTCCTTCGACGCCGCACGCGTGAAATGCTCCACCGGCGCCTTGGTGCCGGCATAGGCCGCATAGAACGGCGTGTAGGCACCGAGCAGCGATGTCACCAGCGTGCACACCTTGCCGTTGTCGTTGAGATGCCTGCCCGCCTCCTTGAGGAAGAAGAACGCCGACTTCGCATTGACCGCAGTCATTTCGTCGTACTCGGCCTCGGTGATATCCACCATCGGCTTCTTCAGCACCTTGCCGACCGTGTTGATTGCGATATCCGGCTTGCCTACCGCAGCGACGGCATCGGCGAACAGTTTCTCCATCGCACCCGCGGTGGTCAGGTTTCCCTGCAAGGCGACGCCTTGCGCACCCGCCGCCTTGATCGCGGCGACGGTCTTGTCGGCGTCGACCTTGGTCGCCGCGCTGTTGTAGTGGATCGCGACCGCCTTGGCGCCGTGGGCGGCCAGGTCGCGCGCCAGCAGCCCGCCGAGATTCTTGGCTCCGCCGGCGATGATGACGGTTTTCCCCTTGATGCTGTGATCGGTCATGCGATGCCTCGCTGATTGCACGGCCGCCACGCAGCCGTTCCATGAGCGAGAAATATCAGCTATATTTTCCGCATAAACTGGCTCCACATGACATCACTTGCCAGAAAATACGAATAATCGTCAAACAGGTCTCGCATGGATCGCATCGACCTTTTTCGCGTTTTTGCCCGCGTCGTCGAAAGCAGCAGCTTCACCAAGGCGGCCGAAACGCTCGGTCTGCCCCGCTCGACAATTTCGGCCGCGGTCCAGACGCTGGAGAACCGCGTCGGCGTCCGCCTGCTGCACCGGACCACCCGCAAGGTGACCGCCACCCAGGACGGTGCTGCATTCTACGAGCGCTGCCTGCGCGCCATCGCCGATGTCGAGGAGATCGAAAATCTGTTTCGCAAGGATGCGGTGCGGCCTGCGGGCAAGATCCGGATCGATGTGCCCGGCCGTATCGGGCGGTTGATCATCGCGCCTGCGCTGCCGGAATTCCTCGCGCGTTATCCGGAGATCGAAATCGATCTCGGCTCGACCGACCGCACGGTGAATCTGATCGAGGAGAACGTCGATTGCGCGCTGCGCGTCGGCGCGCTGACGGACTCCGGCCTGATCGCGCGGAGCATCGGCAAATTGCAATTGATCAACGTCGCGAGCCCGGCCTATCTCGCAGATCACGGCACGCCGCAGCATCCCGACGATCTGGCAACGCATTGGGCCGTGAACTACGCTTCACCGACCAGTGGCCGCGTGGTGCCGTGGGAATGGTTGAGCGGCAGCGAGGTGCGCACACGATCCATTCGCGCACGCGTCACCGTCAACAATGCCGAAACCTATATCGCCTGCTGCCTCGCGGGGCTGGGCCTGATCCAGATCCCGGCTTACGACGTGAAGAAGCATCTCGCCGACGGCGCGCTAGTGGAAGTCATGCCGTCGTTTCGCGCCGAACCGATGCCGATGACGTTGCTGTATCCGCACCGGCGGCATCTCTCGCATCGCCTGCGCGTGTTCGTCGACTGGATGGAAAGCATCTTGCGGCGCGACGTGCTGAACTGATCGTCACCTGAAGCTAACCGAGCTTCCAGCCAGCCTCGGCCGCGAAGCGCGAATGGAAATCCGGCTCGTAGGCTTTTTCCGGGGTCGCACGCACCCATTGGTCGAGAAGCTGCGCATCGTGGCCAACGAGAATGCGCCACTCTTCCGCCTTCACGCCGTCGAGAATGACCTTCGCCGCAGCCGCGGCCGTCATCGGCGCATCTTCGAGGAAGGTTCGCGCCCGCTCGGCGGCTGCCGCCTGAATATCGGCGTCGGACATCTGCGACGCGTCGATGCCCATCGCTGAGAGACGCGTCCGCGTCTGCGCAATTTCCTCGGCGCTCAGGCTGTCGGTCTCGGTGTTGTTCTGCACCTTGCGCGAGTTCGCGACGATCGAGGTGCCGATATGGCCCGGCATCACCACCGAACATTTGATGTGCGGCGCGTTGAGCCGCAGATCGGTGATCAACGCCTCAGTGAATCCCTTCACCGCGAATTTCGCAGCGCTGTAGGCGGTGTGCGGAATGACCGGTCCGATCGACGCCCAGAAACCGTTGACGCTGCTGGTGTTGACGATGTGGCCCTCGCTGGCCTTCTGCAGCATCGGCAGGAAGGTGCGCGTACCGAGATAGACGCCACCCCAGCAGATGTTGAAGGTGCGTTCCCACTGCTCCCGCGTGTTGGCGAACAGGCTGCCGCCACCGCCGATGCCGGCATTATTGAACAGCAGATGGATGATGTCGGTATGCTGCTGGTCGGCGACCTCGTCGCGGAAACGCAGCAACTGGTCCTCATCGGACACGTCAGCGATGTGCGTGGTGATCCGCAAGCCTTGCGGCAAGCGCTCCGCTTCGCAGAGCCGTTTGGTCTCCGCCATGTTGGAGGCCGAGACGTCGCACATCGCGACATTGCAGCCTTCGGCGACAAGCTGCCGGACCAGTTCGCGGCCCATGCCCGTGCCGCCGCCGGTGACGACCGCGATCTTCCCTGCAAAATCCTTCATGACAACGTAGCGCTTTCCGGATCAAACCATGTGAGATGCAAGATGGCTCGCGAAGCTTTGGAGAAAGCGGCCCTGCCTCTCCCCTCGCAAGCGTTGACTTACTGCCCCGACGATGGCCGCCAGGAAAGATCATCCGACCCAAGATAAATCGCTATGGCCGCGAGGCACAATACGATGCCGATCCAAAAGACCGGCGAATGGTGGATATGTCTCCAGTCACGACGTCGGGTTTTCATCTATCCTCGCTCGCGCCTGACTGAAGTCCAGATCGACGCTTCTGGAAACTCACATCTTGCGTGAACCGTCGAGACTCCCGGCTATGACCTTGTCGATCGCGTCCACATTGTGCCGGATAAAATCATCCCGTGTCATGGAAGACGCGCGCCACAAGGCTTGCAAGCCCTCGTCCCTGTCAAGCCATTCGTTTCGCGTTTGATGATCGAGCGCGTGGCGTCGCGCATCTTGAGAGCCGTGCGACGCCTTGTCATGGTCTTTGGACATCATATCTCTCGCGATCTGGCATCCAGCGGAGGGTGCCGTACGATATCCGCTTCCAACCGTTTGATGCTATGAGGGCGCCCCGCTCGCCGCAAGACCAATAGCGCGACAATCCATCGGCAGGTCGGCACCTGCGGCCGGCTTGTTGTGTCACGCGGTCCGCCGCGCGACGCGTTATTGCATTTGGGGATTTGATGGTCGGAGCGGCGGGATTTGAACCCACGACCCCTAGTCCCCCAGACTAGTGCGCTAACCGGGCTGCGCCACGCTCCGTGCCGTTGCGGCCCCGTTCCTGTAGCCGCGTTCCGGTCCGCGCGCAAGCAGCCGCGGCCTCACATTGGAAGCTTTGTGCCGATGAGTTCCCGCTCTGCAAGGAATGCGACGGGGCGAGCGTGCCCTATCCGTCCTTCAATACATCGTCGAGCAGTTTCCGGCAGGCGACGAGTTCGGACAGTGCCGATTTCAGCCGTTCCGTATCGAGTTCGCGCTGTTCTGCCCGGGCACCGGCCAATGCGATGTCCTCGTCGAAGGCCGGGGCGCGACGCTCCGGCTCACGATGCGACGGCGCCGCCTCGAATTCGGCCTCGTCGTCGGAATCGCCTTCGTCCTCATCGGTGGCGTCGGCTTCCTGCGTATCGTCCTGATCGTCCTCGACGGTCGAACGCGACGCACGGTCTTCGACCGGCCCAAACGACGTCGCCGTACTGCCGTCAGCCAGACCCTGCACGGACTTGATGCCGTGCTCCTTGAGGATGCGCTGCACGCCGCGAATGGTGTAACCCTCGCCGTACAGCAGCCGGCGAATTCCACGCAGCAGATCGACGTCGTCGGGGCGATAATAGCGGCGTCCGCCGCTGCGCTTCATCGGCTTGATCTGCGAGAAGCGCGTTTCCCAGAAGCGCAGCACATGCTGCGGAATGTCGAGATCATCCGCGACCTCGCTGATGGTCCGAAATGCATCCGGCGCCTTGTCCAAATGCACGCTCCTTATTGAATGCGGATTGGCTGAAGCGAATCCTCTTCATCTGGCGCAAGTTTACGCCAGCCACCTGCTTATTCAAAGCGGCATTGGATTCAGTACGACATACGAAAGTATCGTCAGCCCGGCTTGCTGGCGCCGTTGGCATTGATCCGCTGTTTCAGAATCGCAGACGGCTTGAACACCATCACACGCCGCGGCGAGATCGGCACCTCGGTGCCGGTCTTCGGATTACGGCCGATACGCTGACCCTTCTTGCGCACCATGAACGAGCCGAACGACGACAGCTTGACCGTCTCGCCCTTCTCCAGGCAATCGGTGATCTCCTTCAAGACCAGTTCAACGAATGCCGAGGACTCTGTGCGTGACAGGCCTACCTTTTGATAGACGGCTTCGCACAAGTCGACACGTGTTACAGTCTTGCCAGTTCCAGTCATCGCCTGCCCCAACTCACGGCGAACAATTCGCACTGGAAATTATGAGCTTAGCGCGCTTGGGTCAACAGCGCACATCCATGCAGCAGCATCAATCGTGGCAGCACGATCGCCGAAAATTTTAGCAAACCGTCTACCAGCGCACTAACGCCGAGCCCCAAGTGAAGCCGCCGCCCATGGCTTCGAACAACACGAGATCGCCCTTCTTCACGCGGCCGTCCGCAACTGCAACGGAAAGTGCCAGCGGAATCGATGCTGCCGATGTGTTGCCGTGCAGGTCGACCGTCAGGACGACTTTCTGCGGCGCAATATGCAACTTGTGCGCTGAAGCATCGATAATGCGCTTGTTGGCCTGATGCGGAATGAACCAATCGATGTCATCGGCAGTGGTGCCGGTGGCCTTGAACGCATCGACGATGACGTCGGTGATCATGCCGACCGCGTGCTTGAATACTTCGCGGCCTTCCATACGCAACTGACCGACGGTTTGTGTCGAGGACGGCCCGCCATCGACAAACAATTTCGCTTTATGACGCCCATCGGAGCGCAGATGTGTCGTCAGCACGCCGCGGTCGGAGGGCAGGCCCGGCTGCTCCTGCGCTTCGAGCACGATCGCACCGGCGCCGTCGCCGAACAGCACGCAGGTGCCGCGATCGGTCCAGTCCAGGATACGCGAGAAGGTCTCGGCGCCGATCACCAGCGCGCGCTTGAAAGCGCCGCTGCGCAGGAAGTTGTCGGCGGTCGCCAGCGCAAAGACGAAGCCGGAGCACACCGCCTGCAGGTCGAACGCCGCGCCGTGATGGATGCCGAGGCCGTTCTGTACCGCGACGGCGGTCGCCGGAAAAGTATTGTCCGGCGTCGAGGTCGCCAGCACAATCAGGTCGATCGACTGCGCGTCGACACCCGCATTGGCCAATGCTGCCTCCGCGGCGTTGATCGCCAGATGCGAGGTGAACTCACCCTCCGCCGCAATGTGGCGCTCCCGGATGCCGGTCCGCTGTACGATCCATTCGTCCGATGTATCGACTTTGGCTGCCAGCTCGGCATTGGTAAGAACTCGTTTCGGCAAATAGGAGCCGCAGCCAAGAACGACCGAACGTATCGCAGTCACGAAACAGCCTCCTGCGGGGCGGGCATCCATGGAAGCGCGCTGCCGTCACGGTTGAGCGTTTGATTGATCTTTGTCAGGAGATCGTAGCGGACCATCTCATAGCCAACATCCACGGCATAGGCAAAGCCTTCTGCATTGGTGCCGCCGTGGCTTTTGACCACCACCCCGTTGAGCCCGAGGAACACCCCGCCGTTGGATTTGCTGGGGTCTAGCTTGTCGCGCAGGGCCGTGAAGGCATTACGCGCCAGCAGGTAGCCGAGCTTGGCCCGCCAGGTGCGGGACATCGCGGCGCGCAGGAATTCGCTCATCTGCCGCGCCGTTCCTTCCGCCGCCTTCAGCGCGATGTTGCCGCTGAATCCTTCGGAGACGATGACATCCGCGTCGCCGCGGCCGATCCCGTCGCCTTCGACGAAGCCGATGAATTCCAGTTGCGGCAGGTTCATCGCGCGCAGCAATTCCGCCGCCTCGCGAATTTCCTCGCCGCCCTTGACCTCTTCGACGCCGATATTGAGCAGGCCCACCGTCGGCCGCTCGATATCGAACAAAACTTGCGCCATGGCTGCGCCCATGACCGCGAGCGTCATCAGATGATGAGCGTCGCCGCCGATGGTGGCGCCGAGATCGAGCACCACGGAATCGCCCCGGGCGGTCGGCCAAACGGCAGCGATCGCGGGACGGTCGACCCCATGGAGCGTGCGCAGGTTGAACCGCGCCATCGCCATCAGGGCCCCGGTATTTCCCGCCGACACCGCGACATCGGCCTCGCCTTTCTTCACGGCGTCGATCGCCAGCCACATCGACGAGTTCTTGCGGCCACGGCGCAACGCCTGGCTCGGCTTGTCCTTCATGCTGACGGTGACGTCGGTATGCACGACGCGCGAAGCCGCCTTGAGCGCGGGATTCAAACTGAGCTCCCGCTCGATCTGCGCGCTGTCGCCGAACAGCAGGAATTCGCTGTCCGGATGCCGGGTCAGAGAAGTCGCCGCACCCGGAATGACCACCGATGGGCCAAAGTCGCCACCCATGGCGTCAAGCGCGATTCGAACCTTTTTCGCCATCTACATCCTGGACAAACTGTGTCTTGCGGTCTCGGAGCGCTTGGCCGCAGCTTGAGGAATCGCCGCTGGACGGCGTCCGGCGGAATGCAGCGCCACACCCGACCAGCCGCGACAATACCGTGTCCGGGCTCCGATACAACATCTTGACCCGGCGCTCACGAAAGTGTCGTCGTTGCCGGGAATCAGCCCGCGGGAACCCGCGCCTCGCACGGATTTCGCGTGCGATCCCGCCGGTTTCGGGGGTAACGCAGGCCTGCGCAGCTTCATTTGCCTTTCGGCTTTTTCGACTGCGTTCCGGGCTCTTTACCCTCTTGAAGCGCCTTGAGTGCGGCGAACGGATGGTCCTCGGGATCGACAACCTCCGGAGGGGGCTCGAATACCGCGCCGGGCTTCCGGGGATAGGGATCGATTCCCAAAAACAGTGCATCGGTCGCGAGCCGCCCGAGGTCGATACTGTCGTTGACGATCGGCTCCGGCGGATCGGGAATCTCCTCGTCCTCGGCGTCGTCATCGACCAGGTCCTCGAGATGCTTGATCTCGGCTTCCGGCACGAACATGAGGTCGATCGGTTCGTCGATGTCGCAGTCGATCGGATCCAGGGTGACGACACAGGTCTGCCCGACCCGCGCCGTCACGCGGCCGACTACCTGCACCCTGCCGCCTCCTGCATGCGACAGATCGAACGAGGCTTGCGCCGACGAGACATCGCGCAGGCCCGCCGCGGCCGCCAGCGCTGCGCGTTGCGCTTCAGTCGCCTCCAGCACGCTATGCAGGCCGGTTTCGGGAATCTGCGACACCGTCACCGGTGCGCTCCACGGATTGTCAGGCGACGGTTTTGCCGGTTGGGTCATCGATCCAAAATCTCACTGCACCGGCGCGGGAATCGGCGCGAACTGCCATTTGCCGCTGATGAAGTCCGCTTCGTCGCGCGCCGACAGGTCCGCGAGCGTCGCTTCGACGTAGCTGGCAAGCCGGCGGGCCTCCTCGAGCTTCTTGCCGTTCAGTACGTTCTTGCACAACGCCTGTGCCAGCGCTTCGTGCCCTGCCTCCATGGCGGCATCGTAGGCGGTGGAACGGCCATAGAACGCCTCGCCGAATTTCTGCATGCGCTTCGGGACCGTCAGGTCGCCGACGCCCATTTCCCGCAGGTTGGCATCCATATCGTTGCAGAAATGATCGAACAGCCCCTGAGCAAGCTGGGTCTGCCCGCCTGCCCGGAGCCGCCGCAAGACCATCCACAGATGCAGAACCAGAAGGTCGAAACGGCCATCGACCGTGTCCGGAACGCCGAAAACCTCGTAAAAGCCCGGTTCGCGCGCCCGCGCCACGATCATGCCATAGATGGTGCCAATGGTGCGATCCGAACCGGACCTGGACTTGCTGAAGTGATTGAACGGCCAAAACATCATGGGTTCCACGGACAGGTTGAGGCGCAGGCTTCATGGCGCGCCCGCCTTGCTTTCGTCGGTCCAGCCCGGTACGTCAACGCCCTGCACGATGCAAGGGGATGGGGCTGATTCCGGAATGACAATTTCAACCCGATCAGGAGTGGCGCGTAGCCTCTTCGCGCCTCGGCGCAGCATTCGCTCCGCTTTCGCGGCCGCCATGGTCTGCGTGGCGCTGGCCGGTTGCGCCGGCGAGCAGTTCCAGAAGGGCTACATCCTGCCCCAAGGCGCGCTGGAGCAGATTCCGATCGGCGCCAGCCAGGATCAGGTGCTGATCGTGATGGGTACGCCCTCCACCGTCGCCACCCTGAACGGTGAGGTCTTCTATTACATTTCGCAGCGCGCCGAACGCAAAGTCGCGTTCATGCCGCAGCACATCACCGACCAGCGTGTGATCGCGATCTATTTCGATAAGAACCGCCAGGTCATCCGCCTCGCCAACTACGGTTTGAAGGACGGCAAGATCTTCGACTTCATCAGCCGCACCACGGCGAGCGGCGGTCAGGAGATCAGCTACCTCGCACCGCTGTTCAAGCTGATCGGCGGCAAATAACACTCAGTCGTCCGGTTAGGCCGAGCGTCGTTCCGATCGCTGCATCAAAAGAAAAACCCCGCGGCTCGCACCGCGGGGTTTTTGTTTCGATCGATGTTGCGCGGATTAGAGCATGATGCCGAAAAGTGTGAAGCGGTTTTCGGAAAACATCATGCTCCAATCAATCAGTGCGCGAGGATCGCCAGCAGCAGCAGCGCCACGATGTTGGTGATCTTGATCATCGGGTTCACGGCCGGACCGGCCGTGTCCTTGTAGGGATCGCCGACGGTGTCGCCGGTCACGGCCGCCTTGTGCGCTTCCGAACCCTTGCCACCGTGATGGCCGTCCTCGATGTACTTCTTGGCGTTGTCCCATGCGCCGCCGCCCGAAGTCATCGAGATCGCGACGAACAGGCCGGTGACGATGACGCCGAGCAGCATCGCGCCGACCGCCGAGAACGCCGCCGACTTGCCGGCCGCGCCGCCACCCGCGATGAAATAGATCACGAAGTAGACGAAGATCGGCGACAGCACCGGCAGCAGCGACGGAATGATCATTTCCTTGATCGCCGCCCTGGTCAGCAGGTCGACCGCCTTGCCGTAGTCAGGCTTGTCGGTACCCTGCATGATGCCCGGCTTCTCACGGAACTGACGCCGCACTTCCTCGACGATCGCGCCGGCCGCACGGCCAACCGCGGTCATGCCCATCGCGCCGAACAGGTACGGCAGCAGGCCGCCGAACAGGAGGCCAACCACGACATACGGGTTGTTCAGCGAGAAGTCCGGATTGACGCCGGCGAAGTAAGCGTGCTTGCCGGGATCGGCGATGAAGAACTTCAGATCCTGGTTGTAGGCAGCGAACAGCACCAGCGCGCCGAGGCCGGCGGAGCCGATCGCGTAACCCTTGGTGACTGCCTTGGTGGTGTTGCCGACGGCGTCGAGCGCGTCGGTCGACTTGCGCACTTCCTTCGGCAGGCCAGCCATTTCCGCGATGCCGCCGGCGTTATCGGTCACCGGACCGAAAGCGTCGAGCGCCACGATCATGCCGGCCAGCGCCAGCATGGTGGTGGTTGCGATCGCGATGCCGAACAGGCCGGCAAGGCTGTAGGTGACGAGGATGCCGGCGATGATGACGATCGCGGGCATGGCAGTCGCTTCCATCGAGATCGCCAGACCCTGGATCACGTTGGTGCCGTGACCGGTGACCGACGCCTGGGCAATCGACTTCACCGGACGATAGTCGGTGCCGGTGTAGTACTCGGTGATCCAGATGATCAGGCCGGTAACCGCAAGGCCGACGATGCCACATTCGAACAGCGCCATGCCGGTGTAGTTCACACCCGCCAGCGGGCCGAAGCCGACCAGCCAGTGGATCACCAGACCGACGCCCACCAGCGACAGGATGCCGGTGGCGATCAGGCCCTTGTACAGCGCGCCCATGATGGACTGGCTGGCACCGAGCTTGACGAAGAAGGTGCCGATGATCGAGGTGATGATGCAGATGCCGCCGATGGCGAGCGGCAGCGTCATCATGTTCACGAGCAGCGGCGACGTGGCGAAGAAGATCGCCGCCAGCACCATGGTGGCGACTGCGGTCACCGCATAGGTCTCGAACAGGTCGGCGGCCATGCCGGCGCAGTCACCGACGTTGTCGCCGACGTTGTCGGCAATCGTCGCCGGGTTGCGTGGATCGTCTTCCGGAATGCCGGCTTCGACCTTGCCGACGAGATCGCCGCCGACATCCGCGCCCTTGGTGAAGATGCCGCCGCCGAGACGGGCGAAGATCGAGATCAGCGACGCGCCGAAACCGAGGGCCACCATCGCATCGACAACCGTACGGCTGTTCGCGGCATAGCCTGCGCCGTGGGTGAGATAGGCGAAGTACAGCGTGACGCCGAGCAGCGCGAGACCGGCCACCAGAAGACCGGTGATCGCACCCGCCTTGAAGGCCAGTTCAAGACCGCCGGCGAGCGACTTGGTCGCCGCCTGCGCGGTGCGCACGTTGGCGCGGACCGAGACGTTCATGCCGATGAAGCCGGCGGCGCCGGAGAGGATCGCGCCGATGGCGAAACCGACCGCGACCAGCACGCCGAGGAAATAGGCCAGCAGCGCAAAGATCACGATGCCGACGATGCCGATCGTCGTGTACTGCCGCCGCAGATAAGCCTGCGCACCCTCGCGGACGGCGGACGCGATTTCCTGCATCCGTGCGTTACCCGCGTCTGCCCCCAGGACCGACGATGTCGCCCATGCGGCGTAAACAATCGAAAGTGCTCCGCAGAGCACAATCACCCATAATGCTGTCATTTATTTTGCCTCAGATTCCCTAGACTTGCCCCGACACGCCCGGTCCGCGGCTGCGGTGAGCGCAAAAAGAAGGTCTCCTCCCCAAAAGGTGACCTAAATCGGCCGGGACCTTGCCAAAATCGCACTCCCCACGCAACGCTGCCAAAGCCTTAGGCGACCGTTTTTTAAAGGATTTCTGAAACGTGCCGATTCGGGCACAGCCGGTGGGCAGCCGTCAGAAGTGGCTGTAGGACAGGCGCGACAGCGATATTTCCCGCGTCCCGTCGAACAGCCGCGGGCCGGATGTGCCGGCCTCGATCGTTCCGATTACGGCGGCCGGGACGCCTGCGCGGGCCGCGGCGTCGGTGAAGGGGCCGAGGCGATTCTCGGGAATCGTGCAGAGGATTTCATAATCGTCGCCGCCGGACACGAGGGCCTCGAGCCCGACCCGGCGCTCCGCCAGCAGCGCGCGCGCCGGCGCCGACAACGGCAGCGCCCCCGCATTCACGACCGCCGAGACGCCCGAAGCCGCGCAGAGCTTGGCGAGGTCGCCCATGAGACCATCTGACACATCCATCGCCGCACTGGCATGCTCCCGCACTGCCTGCGCCAGCGCCACACGCGGCTGCGGCACGCGGTAACGCGAGACCAGGATGTCGCGTGCGCGCGTGTCCGATCCGGGCGCGGCCGCGCCGCCCTTCAGCACATCGAGCCCCAAGGCCGCATCTCCGATGGTGCCCGTGACGACCAGATGGTCGCCCGGCTTCGCTCCGTCGCGCCGGACCATCGCGCCGGGCGGTACGCGACCGAAGGCCGTGATCGAGATCATCAGCGGTCCTGGCGTCGAGACCGTATCGCCGCCGAGCAGCGGACAACCGAATTGCGCGACATCCTCGCCGAGCGCCTGCGCAAACGGCGCCAGCCACGCCTCGCGGACTTCGCGCAGTGCCAGCGTCAGCACGAAGCCGGTTGGCGTCGCGCCCTTGGCGGCGAGATCGGACAGGTTCACCCGCAGCGCCTTGCGCGCCACCGTATCCGGCGGATCGTCCTTGAGGAAATGCACGCCCTCGACGATGGCGTCGGTGGTGACGACCAGATCGTCGCCCTGCCCCTGCAGAACGGCGGCGTCGTCGACCAGCCCCAGCGCGCCGGGCGCCGTCGCAACGGGCCGGAAATAGCGGGCGATCAGATCGTCTTCACCGGAGGGCATCAATATTCGCCTATCGATACGGAGCGGCCGGATATGCAACACAAAAGTCGTCGTCCCCGCGAAGGCGGGGACCCATACGCCGTGTCGCACACGATACAGGCAGCGATCATGATCTTTGACGGACAGTGACGCGGACCACAACCGTTAGGGGTTATGGGTCCCCGCCTTCGCGGGGACGACGCCGAAAGTGAGATGACAACACATGCGCGGCGCGAGGTCATCCCTCACCTGTCAGCGCGTAAACTCACCACCGCGGAACTGGCGCGCGATCTGGTCGAGCACGGCATTGACCATGCCGGTCTCGTCGCCCTCGACAAACGCGTGCGCCACGTCGACATATTCCGACACGACGACGCGTGCGGGAATGTCCTTGCGATGTTCCAGTTCGTACGAGCCCGCACGCAGCACCGCGCGCAGGATCGCATCGATCCGCTTCAGCGGCCAGCCGCGCGACAACGCCTCGTCGATCAGCGGATCGAGCTTGGCCTGGTCGCGCACCACGCCAGAGACGACGTCGCGGAAGAACGCGGCTTCGGCGGGCAGATACTGATCGCCTTCGACCTCGTTGCCGATCCAGTGGCTCTCGAACTCGGCGAACACGTCGTTGATGCCGGCGCCGGCCATGTCCATCTGGTAAAGCGCCTGCACGGCCGCGAGCCGCGCCGCGCCACGCCGGTTGGCTTTCTTGTCCTGAGCCTTCGCCGAATTCTTCTTGATCTCTGCCATGATCAGGCCCGCGCCAGGCGGCGTTTGAGGCGCAGCATCGCCAGCGCGGCGCGCGCCGCATCGCCGCCCTTGTTCAAATCGTCGGGCTTGGCTCGCGCCCACGCTTGCTCGTCGGTGTTGACGGTGAGGATGCCGTTGCCGAGCGGAATGCGGCGATTGATGGACAAATCCATCAGACCGCGGGAGGATTCCATCGACACGATCTCGAAATGGAACGTCTCGCCGCGCACCACACAGCCGAGCGCAATCGCGGCATCATACGGCTTGCCGTTCTTCTCTGCGGCATCGAACGCGATCGCAATCGCCGCGGGAATTTCCAGCGCGCCGGGCACGGTGACGACATCGTGCGTCACACCGGCGGCATCCAGCTCCGCAACCGCGCCCTGCAACAGCGCATCCTGAATATCGTCGTAGAAGCGCGCCTCGACGATCAGCGCGCGGCTGCCGCGCACATCGGTCTGGTCCTTCAAAGCTGCGCGCCGCGCGTCGGCCATATTTCAACCCGTTTACAAGAAATGTTGACAACAGGTCCTTTTGCGGACCGTCAACGCCGGCGCGTTTGTAGTCGCTGCCCGGCATGAAGCCAAGCACGAATACGCCGTGCATGGAGGCCCTAATGCTTCGTCATGCCCGCGCTTGTCGCGGGCATCCACGTCTTGACGACATCACGAAGACGTGGATGGCCGGGACGAGCCCGGCCATGACGGTTTCCTTGTGAAAAGCCCGGTTTTGTCGGCTAAAACTGGACGACGGCCTCAGGATGACGTCTTCATTTCCGTCAGCCGCGCGGCGTAGCGGGCCATCAGGTCGACCTCCAGATTGACCTCGGCGCCCTCGCGCCAGTCGCCCAGCGTCGTCACCGTCAAGGTGTGCGGAATGATGAGCACGGAAAATGTCGTATCCGCCACCGTATTCACCGTGAGCGACACACCGTCGAGCGTCACCGAACCTTTAGCCGCGATGAAGCGCGCCAGTTCGCGTGGACAGCGCAATTCGAACCGCGCCATGTCCGGCAGGTCGTCGCGCATCACGATGGTCGCGATGCCATCGGCGTGGCCGGCGACGATGTGGCCGCCGAGTTCGTCGCCGATCTTCAGCGCGCGTTCGAGATTGAGCCGCGTGCCGACCTGCCAATGCTGCGCGGTGGTCATGCGCAGCGTTTCGGCCGCCGCATCAACATCGAACCATGTCCGCTCGCCATCGACGCCGGATGCCACCACCGTGAGGCACACGCCGTTGCAGGCGATCGATGCGCCGTCGGCAATCGTCGTCTGATCGTAGCGGCACAGGATGCGCAGCCGGTGCAACTGCCCCTGCGCAACCGGCTTCAGGCTGGCGATCTCGCCGACGTCGGTTATAATCCCGGTGAACATTCAAACTCGCTCGTAAATGGTAAGGCTGTCCCGATCGAGGTGTTCGCTAGCACGAACGCGAAACGACGGCGACTGCGTGATGGCGCTGAGCGGCATTGCGCCGAGCGCAGCGATCCCGTCGTTGCCGATCGCCGCAGACCCGCGCAACAGCCAGACCTCGTCGACAAGCCCCGCTTCGACGAAGGACGCCGCGATCCTCGCCCCGCCTTCGACCAAGAGCCGCGTGATCCCTTTCGCCGCCAGCTCATGCAGCACATCCGTCAATTCGAGTCCGGTTGCCGCCGTCTTCACCCGCAACACCTGCGCACCGGCAGCGCCAAGCTTCATCGCCGCCGGAGCTTCGGAGACGTTCGACGTCAGCACCCAGAGCGGCGTTTCCCGCGCGCTGTGAACCAGCCTGCCGTCGTTTGGCAGCCGCAAGGCGCGATCGAGCACCACCCGCACCGGCGAGCGCTTCGCCATGCCCGGCAACCGGCAAGTCAGCAAGGGATTATCAGCGAGTGCGGTGCCGATCCCGATCAGGACGGCGTCGCTCTGCGCGCGCAGCAGATGTACGCGGGCATTGGCTGCGTCGCCGGTGATCGCCACCGGCTTGCCTCCGGCCGCACCGATCCTGTCGTCGGACGACACCGCGAGCTTGAGGATGACATGCGGTCGCCCGCCGCGAATGCGGCAAAAGTGCCCGGCGTGATCGCGCGCCGCTTCGTCGGCGCACAGGCCGACATCGACGACGATTCCCGCCGCTCGCAGCTTCGCATGGCCCTGCCCCGCTACCTGTGGGTTGGGATCCTCAATGGCGGACACCACGCGCGCGATTCCGGCTGCGATGATCGCATCGGCGCATGGCGGCGACTTGCCGACATGCGAGCACGGCTCCAGCGTCACATAGAGCGTCGCGCCGCGCGCGGCCTCGCCTGCCCGCGCCAGCGCCTCGGGTTCGGCATGCGGGCGGCCGCCGGGTTGTGTCCAGCCACGACCGACGATGATGTCGTCCTTGACGATGACCGCACCCACCGCAGGATTGGGCCAGGTGCGGCCCTGCCCGCGGCGGCCCAGCGCCAGCGCCAGTTGCATGAACCGCGCATCGTTGGCTTTCGCTTGCCGGCTTTTCTCCGCGTATTGATCTTCCAGAATACGGAAGATCATTTGCGGATGATCGCTGCTGGAAGTTCGTCGTCGCCGGAAAGTTCGCCGAGCACGGTCTTGAAGTCGCGTGCCTCGCGGAAATTGCGATACACCGAAGCGAAGCGCACATAGGCAACGTCATCGAGCTGGCGCAGATGCTCCATCACGATCTCGCCGATGGTCTCCGACGAAATCTCCGCCTCACCGCCACTCTCGAGTTCGCGCACGATGGCCGAGACCATCTTCTCGACGCGTTCCGCCTCCACCGGGCGCTTGCGCAGCGAGATCTGCAGCGAGCGCACCAGCTTGTCGCGATCGAACGGCACACGCCGTCCGTTGCGCTTGATGACAGTGAGTTCGCGCAACTGCACGCGCTCGAACGTGGTGAAGCGGAAGTTGCACGCCATGCAGACGCGCCGCCGCCGGATCACGGCCGAATCTTCGGTCGGCCGTGAATCCTTCACCTGGGTATCGAGACTGTTGCAGCTAGGGCAGCGCATGTGCGCGAAACCTCACGGTTACTGGTAGATCGGGAAACGGCTGGTCAGCGCCTTGACCTTTTCCTTCACCGCCGCCTCGACGCCCGGCGCGCTGCCATCCGGCGATTGCGCCACCGCGTTGAGCACTTCGGCGATCAGCGCACCGACCTGCTTGAATTCGGCGACGCCGAAACCGCGCGTCGTGGTCGCCGGCGTGCCGAGCCGCAGGCCGGAGGTGACGAACGGCTTCTCGGGGTCGAACGGAATGCCGTTCTTGTTGCAAGTGAGACCGGCACGGACCAGCGCCTTCTCCGAGACGTTGCCCTTCAACCCCTTCGGCCGCAGGTCGACCAGCATCAGATGGTTGTCGGTGCCGCCGGAGACAATCTCGAAGCCGTGCGAACGCAGCGTTTCCGCCAGCGCCTTGGCGTTCTCGACGACGTTCTTGGCGTAGATCTTGAAATCCGGCTGCAGCGCTTCCTTGAAGGCCACCGCCTTCGCCGCGATGACGTGCATCAGCGGACCGCCCTGCAGGCCGGGGAAGATCGCCGAATTCAGCTTCTTGGCAATCGCCTCGTCGTTGCTCAGGATCAGGCCGCCGCGCGGACCACGGAGCGACTTGTGCGTGGTCGTGGTGGTGACATGGGCATAGGGCACCGGCGAGGCATGCACGCCACCGGCAACCAGACCGGCGAAATGCGCCATGTCCACCAGAAGATACGCACCGACGCTGTCGGCGATTTCGCGGAAGCGCTTGAAGTCCCACGCGCGCGAATAGGCCGAGCCGCCGGCGATGATCAGCTTCGGTTTCACCTGCTCGGCCTGCTTGGCCACCGCATCCATGTCGATGATCTGGTCTTCGCGCCGCACCGTGTAGTGCGAAGCCTTGAACCACTTGCCGGACATGTTGACCGGCGAACCATGGGTGAGATGCCCGCCCGCGGCGAGATCAAGGCCCATGAAGGTGTCGCCGGGCTGCAGCAGCGCCAGGAATGCGGCCTGGTTCATCTGGCTGCCGGAGTTCGGCTGCACATTGGCGAAGCCCGCACCGAACAGTTTCTTGGCACGGTCGATGGCGAGGTTCTCCGCCACGTCGACCCACTCGCAACCGCCGTAATAACGCGCGCCCGGATAGCCTTCCGCATATTTGTTGGTCATCACCGAGCCCTGCGCCTCGAGCACGGCGCGGCTGACGATGTTTTCCGAAGCGATCAGCTCGATCTCATGGCGCTGGCGACCGAGTTCGCCCTTGATCGCGGCAGCGATCTCCGGGTCGGCCTCGCTGAGCGGCGCGGTGAAAAACGAGTCGGGAGCGGAAGCGGCTTGGGCGGACGAGCTCATCAGGAAATATCTCCACCGCCACAGCCTCTTGGCCGAGGCGCGGGCGGTCCGGGGGAACGGGTCGGGTAACGCGCGAGGCCATACCACATCCGGGTCGCCGCCGCCAAGGTTTTGCGCCCTGGAACCAGGATTTGGGCAAGATGTGGTGGCAGGCCGCCTTTTGTCTTCGAAAAGCGGCGATTGCCCTGCTCCGGCCATGCAACCAGTGAGGCCTTCATTCCGCCGGTAATTTCTGGCACTCTCCCGACGTACTTATTGAATTGGACCGCAAGAGAGCGCACGCTATCCAAGGACGCTCTGCTGGACTTCGCCGTGGGGATAGAGGGCCTCGTTTTTCGAGGCTGGATCGATATCCACATTGGAAGGCATCAGCATTGCCATGCGCGGCGAAATTCGCGACATCAATTCGAACAAGAGCGCCTCACCTCCGGACACTGGCCTGCCACGCCGGTTAGCTGCGATTGTTGCCGGCGACATCGTCGGCTACAGCCGCCTGATGCAGCTCGACGAAGAAGGCACGCATGCGCGCGTCAAGCGCATCGAGCGCGAGCTGATCGAACCTACCATCAAGGAGCACCACGGGCGGCTGGTGAAAACCACCGGCGATGGCTTTATCGCCATCTTCGATAGTCCCGTCGAGGCCGTGCGCTGCGGCATCGTGATCCAGCAGAACATGGTCGGCCGCAATACATCGCAGCCCCGCCCGCAGTGGATCGAATACCGCATCGGCATCAATCTCGGCGACGTCATCATCGACACCCACGATGTGTTCGGCGACGGCGTCAACATTGCTTCACGGCTCGAAGGGCTGGCAGATCCCGGCGAGGTCTACATCTCCGGTGGCATCTACGAGCAGATCAAGCACAAGATCGTCTGCGGCTACGAATCGCTCGGCGACCGCAAGGTCAAGAACATCACCGATCCGATCCGCGTCTATCGCGTGCTTCCCGATCCTGCGGCCTTCGGCCGGACGCGCGCGCGCCGCCAGAACACACTGGTCGTCTCGCTGAGCGTGCTGCTGCTGGGCTGTGCCGGCGGAGCGCTGTGGTATTTCATCGCGCAGACCCGCGGCAACATTCCGTATCAAACGGCCGCAGTCGAAACGACGCCGGCGCTTCTGCCCTCGGTCGAAAAGCAGGCGGCGCTGCCGGTAACGCCGCCCCCGCCGCAGCCGGCGCCCGCCGCGGTGCCGGAGACGCAACCCGCCCCGCCTCCTCCCGCTGCAAAGCCGGTCGGCGAGCCCGAGATGATCACCCTGCCCGGCGGGGCCTTCGCCATGGGCAGCAACGACGACATCACCGAGAAGCCGATCCATCAGGTCACGGTGAAGCGCTTTGCGATCGGCAAATACCCCGTCTCGATCCGCGAATGGAACGCCTGCGCGGCGGCGAAGGCATGCGCGTTCACCGCGACCGGAAACGACGACGCACCGATCAGCAATGTCAGCTGGAGCGACGCCAGGCAGTTCGCGGCATGGCTGGCGGAGACGACCGGAAAATCCTATCGGCTGCCGACCGAGGCCGAGTGGGAATACGCCGCGCGCGGCGGCACGCGCACGAAATACTGGTGGGGCGAACAGCTCCAGCCCGGCGCTGCTGGCTGCAAGAACTGCACCGAGGTCGCGATGGCCGAACTGCCGGGCAAGGTCGGCAGCTTCAAGGCCAATCCGTTCGGCCTCTACGACATGGGCGGCACCGTCGATCAATGGGTCGAGGATTGCTGGCACAAGAACTACCAGGGCGCACCGGCCAACGGCTCGGCCTGGGCGGAAGACAGTTGTCCGTCACACGTGCTGCGATCCGGCTCGTGGCGAAACGATGCACGCTACGTACGGCCATCGAACCGCGACAGCTACGACACCAACGTTCGTTACCCGACTCATGGATTTCGTATCGCATTGACCCTTTGAGCACCAAAATCATTTGACGAGGATCGGTCATGACCATCACCCGGCGCAGTCTGCTTTTCGTTGCGATGACTTCCTTACCCGCTACTGCCTTCGCCAAGGGCAAGCCTGCGCCGAAGGACGCCCTGCTCTATTTCATCTGGCCGCATGACGGCGCCGTCATTAAAGGCGCATTCTGGTGCCGCTTCGGACTGCGCGGCATGGGCGTTACCCATGCCGGCGACAACTTCCAGAACAGCGGCCATCATCACCTGTTGATCGACGTCAATGAGCCGCTCAATCCGGACGAGCCTATTGCGCAGGACAAGGCGCATCTGCATTTCGGCGCCGGCCAGACCGAAGCACGCATCGAATTGCCGCCCGGCAGGCACACCCTGCAACTAGTGCTCGGCGACGCCGACCACTATCCGTTCGTGCCGCCGGTGGTGTCGAAGAAAATCACGGTGCGGATCAAGTAAGCGGCGGCGGCGCGTCAGGCCGTAACGTTGCGCCCTCTCAGGTCGCGAAACGATACGCTCCGCCCTTCTCGACGCTGCGCTTGAACGCCGGGCGCGCGTGCATGCGCTCCAGCCACGCCTTGAGATTCGGATACGCGTCGAGCTTGCCGAACGCCTTCGCCATCTCGCCGACGAAACTCATCTGGATGTCTGCGCCGGTCAGCGCATCGCCGACAAAGAACTGCTTCCCCTGCAGCGCGCCTTCGACATAGCCGAGGTGATTGGCCAGTTCGCTGTCGATTCGCGGATGCAGCGGCGCGCCGGCTTCCTTCAGCCGCGAGACATAAAGGTTGAGCATCAGGGGCAGCATCGCCGACCCCTCGGAATAGTGCAGCCACTCGTTGTAAGCCTCGAAATCCGCGCTGTCCCGCGCCGGCATCATCGCGCCCTTACCGTAGCGGCGGATGATGTAATCGACGACCGCACCGGACTCGGCGATCTTCACATCGCCATCGACGATGACCGGCGACTTGCCGAGCGGATGCACCGCCTTGAGTTCCGGCGGCGCCAGCCGCGTCTGCGCATCGCGCTGGTATTTCTTCATCTCATACGGCACCCCGAGCTCCTCCAGCAGCCACACGATGCGCTGCGAACGGGAGTCGTTGAGATGATGGAGCGTGAGCATGGGGGTATCTTTCAATCAGCGCGGACGCGCAATTCGAACACGGCCAGATGCGGAGCGCTGTGCATTTTCACTGCAGAGCTTCACAGCGTCTCCTGCTGCGCTCCGCATTCCTTGCAGGTATATTTCACCCGCGTGACGCCCTTCGGCGCCGACACCTTGTTCTGCGCGCCGCACTTGCCGCATGTCGCCATGATGCGCGTGTCGCCCTGCTTCACCGTGACGCCCTTGCGCGCCATCGCCTCGCGCATCAGCCGTTCGGCCTCCTCGCGCATCGCCTGCTTGTCCACCATGCCTCACCCGTGATCTGAGATCCCGCAACCTGAGAACTCAGGCGGCTTTTACGCCGGAAAATCAAGCGCGTAAAAATATTTCGACGAATAGTTGTCCCCGGTCCCGAAACTGGCCGTATCATTCCCCCGTCCTGCTCACGAGGGGCGCTTTCTAGAGGCGTCTTGAGGCGGAGCAGCAGTCGCTAAAGGCAACGAGCGCAAGCCCGGATGCACGATGCGGCTGGCTGGAACGGGAGCGATCCCGGACCGGCTGATGCGGCGCCTGCGCGATGTGCCTCGCACGCACACGTCCGGGAGGCCGGGGGCTACCGTCCGCCGCTACTACGAGCGGCTGCCACGCGTTGGCTGGACGTGGACGGGACGACGGCGGCGAAATCCGCCGGATCACGCGGGCGCAAGCGTCCGCAGTCCCGCCCCGGAAGCACGGTCCCCGCGCCTGAAGAACGCCGCAGGTTGGCGCGCCGCAAGGCGACGCGGTTCGTCTTTCACCCTCGCACGGTGGAGGCGGAACGCGAACATTTACCAAGGTTGCGCCTCGCGGCGCGCCGCCTCCCCTCACGGTTCGAGGGGAAAACGACAGATCACCTCGGGGCTCTGGCCCGCGAGGACGAGAGCGTTTGGCTGTTTGACATTCGAAACCGAAAACGCGCTGCACTTTTCGCCGGCTGCGTGCTCACAGAAAAACGCACCGGTCCCGGGGCAACTCGGGCCGATGCGTGAAGTCGAGGAAGTGTTCTTGATTGTTGATTGAGTGAGACTGCCGGTCTTGTTCTGAGCGAGCCGGCTTGTCCTGGCTTTCCCTTGGAGGAGAAATCAGAGGCGATAGAGGATCTGGTCGGTCCAGAAACGCTCCAGGCGATGCAGCGACTTGTTGAGCGTGGCGAACTCCTCGTTCGAGATGCCGCCGACCTGCTCTACCGTCTTGACGTGCTTCTGATACAGCGCGTCGACGATGCGGCGGATTTCCTGGCCCTGCGCCGTGAGGCGAATCCGAACCGAGCGGCGATCGACGCGCGAACGTTGATGATCAAGGAAGCCGAGCTCGACGAGCTTCTTCAGATTGTAGGAGACGTTGGAGCCGAGATAGTAACCGCGCGTGCGCAGCTCACCTGCGGTCAGCTCCTTGTCGCCGATGTTGTAGAGCAACAGCGCCTGCACCGAATTGATATCGGCGCGGCCGCGGCGATCGAACTCATCCTTGATGACGTCGAGCAGGCGACGATGCAGCCGCTCCACCAAAGTCAGTGCTTCGAGATAGAGCGGCTGCACCGGTGCTTGACCGGATGCGCGATCGGCGGTTTCAACGGCCGTTGCGGCGGCTTTCATCATGACACTACCCCTGTTGTCGTTTTTTCGACTTATGCGACGAAACTTTTGTCCCGCCTGATAGCCAGACCATAGGGGTGTCGTTTGAAGATCAGCTTAAATAAGACAATAAAGAGATCATGAATTTAAGACAGTGAATCGCACATTAAGCCCGTGAACAAAGGGCTTTTTGTAACTTTCTGTTGACTCCGGAACCGCGATGTTCACGCTTCGTCTTCCTCCCCTGTCGCATTTGCGAACAGGGTCGTTCGAATTCGAAACATTCGCGTAACGAAGGTGACCACAGCGTTAGGGTGACCGAAAAGTTAGCGCGAAAAATTTTCCGAAAAACCACGGAAAACTTTAGCGGACACCGCTACTTTTCGCTCAGCCCGCCTGCCGTTACGCAACGCCGCGCGTGCGGCCTTCCCAATACGGCGCGCGCAACGCCTTGCGATCGATCTTGCCGAGCCCGGTGACAGGAATTTCGCTGACGAAATCGATCGTCTTCGGCGACCATGGCGCGCCGCGCTGTTGTTTGACGTGCGCCTGCAATTCCGCAGCACCGTTGTTCGCGCCGGCCTTCAGCACGACGAAGGCTTTCACCGCCTCGCCCCACTTCTCGTCGGGAATGCCGATCACGGCTGCAGACGCAACGGAAGGATGCGCCATCAGTGCATCCTCGACTTCGCGCGGATAGATGTTGAAGCCGCCGGAGATGATCATGTCCTTGGTGCGGTCGACGATATAGAAATAGCCGTCGGCGTCTTTCACCGCGACGTCGCCGGTGTGCAGCCAGCCGCCGCGCAACGCTTCCTCGGTCGCTTCCGGACGTTTCCAGTAGCCGTCCATCACCAGCGTGCCGCGCACGCAGATTTCGCCCGGCTCCCCGACGCCGACTTCGCGCATCTCCGAATCGAACAGCTTGACGTCGACGAGCGGATTGGGCCGTCCGCACGACCCCAATCGGCCGGGCTTCGTATCATCGTGGTCGATCTTGCGCATCGTGGTGATGCATTGCGGCGCTTCGGTCTGCCCGTAGAGCTGAACAAAGATGGAGCCAAAGATCTTGATGCCCTCGCGCAGCCGGTCCGGCGACATCGGCGCCGCGCCATAGACGATCATGTCGAGCGACGACATGTCGTGCCGCGCGCGCAACTCCGGCGCGTCGATCAGCGCATAGATCAAGGT
Source organism: Xanthobacteraceae bacterium (assembly GCA_024508855.1). Taxonomy (GTDB): domain Bacteria; phylum Pseudomonadota; class Alphaproteobacteria; order Rhizobiales; family Xanthobacteraceae; genus 62-47. The sequence continues at coordinate 29,248 of JANINJ010000074.1, read as the reverse complement.
CGGCACCAGGAATGCCGCGGTGATTTTCTCTTCCGCCACGACGCGGCAGTAGGTCTCGGCCTCAAAGCCTTGCACCAGCCGCGTGAAGCCACCGCGCATCATCACCGGATACAGCGTCACGCCGGCGGCGTGGCTGATCGGCGTCGCGGCAAGGAAGCGGATCTCCGGCGGCCAGTCCCAATCGGCGTAGAGCAGCGTCGCCATGGTCGTGACCACGCGATGCGGCAGCATCACGCCCTTGGAGCGGCCGGTCGTTCCGCCGGTGTAAGCGAGCCACGCGATGGAATTGACCTCGCTCTCGTCGACCAGCGGCTCCGGCTTTGCATTCGGCAACTCCGCCAGCAGATCGCGAGCGCCTTCGACCGGCCCGAACGACAGCAGATGCTTGAGCCCCGGCACACGCGCCTTGATCGCAAGCCCGCGCGGCGCGAACTTCCCGGCTTCGACGATCAGCGCATCGATCTCGGCATCCTCGATGATGAAGGCGTGATCGTCTTCGGCGGCCATCGGATGCAGCGGCGTGTAGCGCAAGCCCATCACCATTGCGGCGCTGATGGCGGCCCACGATTCGGCACGGTTACCGGCCAGCACCGACAGCGCATCACCGTGCTTGAGGCCGACCGACCGGAACAACCCGATGAAGCGTGCGACCGCATCGCCGAATTCGCGATAGCTCCAGCGGATGTTGCCATCAGCGAGCGCGGGCCGATCGCCGTACCGAGCAATGGCATTAATGAGAAGGCTGCCGGTCGTTCCGCCGGAATGAAGCTGCTGCAAAGGTTCCTCCCAAAATGTATTGTGTTCTTATGCAGTCTTACGATTGCGCTATGGCGGCCGTTCCTGCGCCGCAAGCCAGGCGAGCACCAGATAGAGCACAAGAAAGAAAGCCTCGATCCCAACAATGACGAGGCTGCCGCCATAGATGGTCGGAAACATCAGTTCGATGACGGCCATCGAAACCACGGTCGTCAGCCAGACTACAGCGCCCCATGGTGTCGCGAGCCAAAGGCCCACGGCCGCAACCAGTTCGATGACGGCGAAATAAACCGTCGCGGCCTGCCATGCGGTGGATTGATTTTCGAAGGCCTCGTCAGCGCTCCCGACGAAGCCCGTTACCTGGGCCCAATGGTAAAGCCCCTTGGCGATCGACAGTACCGCCATCACGCGCAGGAAAAGCACGAGACGCCGGGTCCAGATATTCTCGCCGGACTCCGGGTGGCTGGACCCGATGCCGGATATCGACAAAATCTTGTCCCGCGTCGTCGGATCGCGCGGTGATGCTTCAGCCATTACAGTTATACCCAAGTCCAAACCCAAGCCGCCGGAGCGCGTACGAAGCGATTCATGGCCCCTTGTACCGGCAAAATCAATGATCTGTCGCGCTCGTCTACGCGGTGACGCACAGACCCCAAGGTGCTAGACTGGAACTAGGCTAAATCCAGTTCGAAATTGCGGAGAGACACGATTATGGCAATCAAGTTTGGGCGTCCGATCGAAATGCGTGACGGGCCGCGCCGAGAGACCGCAATCGCCTCTGCCCCCCTCGATCTGGTCGTACGCCCGCGTCGTAATCGCAAATCGGAATGGGCGCGCCGCCTCGTGCGGGAGAATGTTCTGACCACCGACGACCTGATCTGGCCGCTGTTCGTCGTGGCCGGCCACAACACGCGAACGGAAGTTGCCTCGATGCCGGGCGTCCAGCGTCTCAGCGTCGATCAGGCAGTCCGCGACGCCGAACGCGCGGTGAAACTGAACATCCCCTGCATCGCGCTGTTTCCCTATACCGAGGCGTCGCTCCGCGATGAGGTCGGCTCGGAGGCTGTGAACGCCGACAATCTAGTGTGCCAGTCGGTGCGCGCCATCAAACAGGAATTTCCGGGTCTCGGCGTGTTGTGCGATGTCGCGCTCGATCCGTTCACGAGCCACGGCCACGATGGATTGATCCGCGACGGCAAGATCCTCAACGACGAAACCGTCGCCGTGCTGGTGCGTCAGGCGCTGGTACAAGCGGAAGCCGGCTGCGATATCATCGCACCGTCGGACATGATGGATGGCCGCGTCGGTGCGATCCGCGAAGCGCTCGATCGCGCGGGCTTTCTCGATGTCCAGATCATGGCCTATGCGGCGAAATATGCGTCCGCATTTTATGGCCCGTTCCGCGACGCGATCGGTTCGGCCAAGACGCTCACCGGCGACAAGCGCACTTACCAGATGGACAGCGCCAATTCCGACGAAGCGCTGCGCGAAGTCGAACTCGACATCGCAGAGGGCGCCGACATGGTGATGGTGAAGCCCGGCATGCCGTATCTCGATATCGTGCGACGGGTGAAGGACACCTTCGCGATGCCGACCTTCGCCTACCAGGTGTCCGGTGAATACGCGATGATCGCGGCAGCCGCCGGCAATGGCTGGATCGACGGCGAACGCGCCATGATGGAAAGCCTGCTGGCGTTCAAGCGTGCAGGTGCGGACGGCGTGCTGACCTACTTCGCGCCGCAGGCCGCCGAGAAGCTCAGGGCAGAAGCGTAAGCCGCCGTGGCGGAACTCGTTGGCGAGCCACCGCAGGTTGCGAAACCGTAATCTGCGTGGCGTCTGTCTGATGCCGTCCTGACGCAGGACGTCTTGCATCCCGTTCCGGCGATATCCATTTCACCGGCGTACGGCAGTTTGGCCGCGGAGGATCGCAGATGTCGCAGTACGGTGCAGGCAATACCGGCAGCACTACGGGTGACAATACCTGGCGCAGCGGTGGCGGGATGGACCCTGCCTTCGACCCATGGCTGCATCCGGAACTGTTTCGCGGCGTATTGACGCGGCGATTCTTTGCCTTCCTGATCGACCTCCTCGTGCTGTCCGTCCCGGTTATTTTCGCGGTGATCTTCATCGCCGTATTCGGCGTGATCACGCTTGGCCTCGGTTGGGCGCTGTTCTGGCTGGTGTCGCCGGCCTCGATCGTCTGGGCATTGGTTTATTATGGCTCGTCGCTGGGCGGGCAGCATTCGGCCACCCTCGGCATGCGCGTCATGGATCTGGAGATGCGCACCTGGTACGGCGCGCCCAGCTATTTCCTGCTCGGCGCCACCCATGCCGTGGTGTTCTGGATTTCCATCTCGATGCTGACGCCACTGGTGTTGCTGGTCGGTCTGTTCAACGGCCGCAAGCGGCTGTTGCACGACATCGTGCTGGGAACCGTGGTCGTCAACACGTCGGTCCGGACCCAGGTCGTCCAGGGCGCGCGCACCTGGTAATGCGGTAAAGGCGTTGACCGTTTTCTCCTTGAAGGCGATGCTACGGACAGCTTAAGGAGGCTGACGAGATTCGGTGACGCAACACTCCCGGGACACTCCGCAGTTCTATCTGACGGCGCCCTCCCCCTGCCCCTACCTGGCGGGGCGGCACGAGCGGAAGGTGTTCACGCATCTTGTGGGCGACAAGGCCGGCGAACTGAACGACCTGCTCACGCACGGCGGATTCCGGCGGAGTCAGTCGATTGCCTATCGTCCGGCCTGCGATCAATGCCATGCCTGCGTCTCGGTCCGCATCATCGCCAACGAGTTCCGCCCCTCACGTAATTTCCGCAAGGTGCTCGCGCGCAACTCCGACCTCGTCGGCGAGCTGCGCAGCGCCGTTCCTACCTCCGAACAATATTCGGTGTTCCGCGCCTATCTCGACCAGCGGCATCGTCATGGCGGCATGGCCGACATGACCGTGCTGGACTACGCCATGATGGTGGAGGACAGCCACGTCGAGACGCGCATGGTCGAATACCGCCGGCGCACCCCCGATACCGGCATCACGAGCCGAGGCGGCGAATTGATCGCAGTGGCCCTCACCGACGTGCTGAGCGACGGGCTGTCGATGGTCTATTCGTTCTTCGAACCCGCTGAGCGCAACCGTTCGCTCGGCACCTTCATGATCCTCGATCACATCGCGCGGGCGCGGCGGCTTGGATTGCCGTATGTCTATCTCGGCTACTGGATCGAGGGCTCGCGGAAAATGGACTACAAAAGTCGCTTCCTGCCGCAGCAGCGCCTCGCGCCAAGCGGCTGGCTCCGCATCGATGCCACCGGCGATACGGCATCCGAGCCGCAGGACTGAGCCGGGCTTACATCCAGCCGGCAACCGTGTCGTACAGCAGCTTCAGGTTGAGGATGACGATAACGCCGGCGATCAGCCACGCCACAACGGCCACCGATCGGGAGATTACAAAGTCGCCCATCTTGCGCCGGTCGGATACAAACCGTACCAGCGGGATCACGGCGAAAGGCAGTTGCATCGACAGGATGACCTGACTGAGCACGAGAAGCTGGCCGGTACCACGTTCGCCGTAAATCCACGTCACCACGACGACCGGAACAATGGCGATACCGCGTGTCACCAGCCGGCGCGCCCAGGTCGGCAGGCGCAGATGCAGGAAACCCTCCATGACGATCTGACCGGCCAATGTCGCGGTGACCGTTGAATTCAATCCCGATGCAAGCAGCGCAATCGCGAACAATGTCGATGCGATGCCCAGTCCCAGCAACGGCGACAGCAATCGATAGGCGTCGCCGATCTCGGCAACATCGCTATGCCCGCTTTGATGAAACGTGGCGGCTGCCACGATCAGGATCGCAGCGTTGACGAACAATGCCAGCATCAGCGCGATGGTGCTGTCGGTGACCGACCATTTGATCGCTTCGCGCCGTCCCTGCCGATTGCGCTCATAGGCGCGCGTCTGCACGATGGAGGAATGCAGATACAGGTTATGCGGCATCACCGTGGCGCCGATGATGCCGATCGCAATGTAGAGCATCTCCGGATTGGTGACGATTTCCTTTGACGGCAGGAAACCTTGCAACACGGCCGCAACGGGCGGCGCAGCAGCGACGACCTGCACCGCGAAACAGATCGCGATGACGATCAGCAGCGCAATGACAAAGGCTTCGAGAAAGCGGAAGCCCTTGTTCATCAGCAGCAGCAACAGGAAGGCATCGAGCGCAGTGATCAGCGCGCCGCCGATCAGTGGGATACCGAACAGCAATTGCAGCGCGATCGCCGTGCCGATGACTTCCGCAAGATCGCAGGCAATGATCGCGGCCTCGCAGGCCAGCCACAGCAGAATGTTGACGGGTTTCGAGAAACTGTCGCGGCACGCCTGCGCGAGATCGCGATCGGTCGCGATACCGAGCCGCGCGGCCAGTGCCTGCAGCAGGATCGCCATCACGTTCGACAGCAGGATCACCGACAGCAGCGTATAGCCGAACTGTGCGCCACCTGCGAGATCGGTAGCCCAGTTGCCCGGGTCCATATAGCCGACCGAGACCATGTAACCGGGACCGACGAATGCCAGCAGACGCCGGATCCAATGCCCTCCTCTGGGGACGGCAATGGACGAATTTACCTCGGACAGGCTCGGCCGATGGCCTCCCTCCGACCGCCAGCCAGAGCTATCAGCCAAACCTGCACCTGTTGCCGCCGCCTGCTCGGCGGCGGGTTTTCGCGTCAAAGCATCCATCATCGCAAGATGGCCGAACATACTCTTTATTGCAACTCATTTGCATAAGCAAAAAGGAATGGGAGACCCGCGGCCTTCATTCGATCCGGAAACGGGTGGTTGCGGGCGGCCGGGTTTCGTACCCCGCATCGGTGCAACGCCACGGGAATTGCCATGCCCCAGAATCGCAAAGAACAACTGCCCCCGACTTTCAACCGCCTGGCCTGGTCCAATCTCGCGGCCCAGTCTGCGGAACAGATCGCGCTGGCGGCGGCGCCAATCGTCGCCGTTCTGCTCCTGGGCGTCGGTGAAGGCGAGACCGGGCTGCTGCAGACGGCCCTGACGTTGCCTTTCATCCTGTTCGCGATCCCGGCCGGCCTGCTCGCGGACCGCATCTCCCGCCGTTGGCTGATGGCAGGTGCCGAGGCGCTACGCGCCGCCGCCCTGCTGGCGATCCTCGCGTTGATCGTATTCGGTCATCTTACCCTGTCGCTGCTGGCACTTTTCGGCTTCGTTGCCGTCTGCGGCACGGTTGCCTATAGCGTCGCAGCGCCGTCGCTGGTGCCATCGCTGGTTCCACCATCATCCCTGCCGGCGGCCAATGCCCGGATCGAACTAGCCCGTACCGTCGCATTCGCGAGCGGTCCGGCGCTGGGTGGCATGCTGGTCGGATGGACAGGCGCCGCGCCAGCATTCGCGGTCGCCACTGCGCTGTCCATCATTGCAGTCCTGTTGCTGGCCGGAATATTCGAACCGGTGCGACCCACGACACCGCATCGGCATCCGCTACAGGATATCAAGGAAGGCGCAGCCTTCGTCTTTCATCATCCGTTGCTCCGGCCCGTTTTCATCACGCAATTTGTATTCGGCACCGCGTGGTTTGTGATCCTTGCCGTCTATGTGCCTTATGCCATTCGTCAACTGAGCCTGACGGCGTTCGGGATCGGCGTCACCCTATCGATGTATGGCGTCGGCATGGTGATCGGGGCACTCCTGGCGACGCGTGTAATGCAGCGACTACCATTCGGCACAGTTGTCGCCCTTGGACCGATTACCGGGTTCGTTGCATCGGTGGTGATGGCGTTGACGATCATCTTTCCGATGCCGTCGCTCGCGGGACTAAGCTATTTCCTGCTCGGCGTCGGCCCCATCCTGTGGGTCATCAGCACGACGACACTTCGGCAGGCAGTGACCCCACCTCGCCTGCTCGGCCGCGTTTCCGCGATCAATATCCTGAGCTATGGCGCACGGCCGGTCGGGTCGGCCATCGGCGCGCTGGTCGGCGGACTTTATGGGGCCGAAGCCTGTCTTTGCCTCGCCGTCGTCGGGTTTGGCGCACAGGCCCTCATCATTCTGATGTCGCCGGCGTCCGGCCTCACACGACAGCCAGACATGGTCGGCGAACAGAGGAGTATCGCAAACTGCTGACTGCAATCCGTGTCAGTGGCGCTCCATCGTCACCGAGCCCGGCGCAAGGCGCCGGACCAGCATATAGAATATCGGCGTGAAGATAAGTCCGAACAACGTGACACCCAACATTCCGAAGAACACCGCAACGCCAACAGCCTGCCGCATCTCCGATCCGGAGCCGGATGAAATCACCAACGGCAACACACCGAGGATGAAAGCAAACGACGTCATCAGGATTGGCCGTAACCGCAACCGACAGGCTTCGATCACGGCTTCAAGTTGATCGCGCCCCTCACGTTCGATGTCACGGGCGAATTCAACAATCAGGATCGCATTTTTCGCGGCCAGCCCGACCAGCACCACGAATCCGATCTGGGTCAGAATGTTGATGTCCTGTCCCATGATGCGCACGCCGATGGTCGCAGCGAGCAGACACATCGGTACGATCAGGATGACGGAGAACGGCAGCGTCCAGCTTCCGTATTGCGCCGCCAGCACCAGAAACACGAACAGCACACAGATAGGAAATACATACAAGCCCGCATTGCCGCCAGTCACCTGCTGATAGGACAGGTCGGTCCACTCGTAGCCGAAACCACTCGGCAGCGTTTCTTCCGCCAGCCGTTGCATCGTTGCGATGGCGGTGGCCGAACTTGTTCCCGGCAACGTATCGCCCTGCAATTCGGCAGACGGGTAGAGGTTGTAGCGCGCGACACGATCCGGACCCGAAATATCGCGGAAGTTCACGACACTGCCCAGTTGGACCATCTCGCCGGCCGAATTGCGTGTGCGCAGTCGTGCGAGGTCGGAGGTTTCCTTGCGGAATGGCAGGTCTGCCTGGGCGGTCACATGATAGGTTCGGCCCAGAATATTGAAGTCGTTGACATAGGCCGATCCGAAATAAGTCTGGATCGCATCGGTGAGGTTCTGCATCGGAACCCCGAGCATCTGTGCCTTTTGCTGATCGATGTCGACAAATACCTGAGGTGTGTTCGCGGTGAACGGCGAGAATACCGAGGTGAGGCCGGGTGCCTTGCGCGCAGCTGCGACCAGTTCATCGGTAGCGTTTGCCAGCAACTCGGCTCCCCTGCCCTGACGATCCTGAATCTGCATCGCGAAACCGCCACCGGTGCCAATTCCGGATACCGCAGGCGGCGGAACGACGGCGATGAAAGCGCCTTCGATGCTGGCAAGCCGCTTGCGTAACTCCGCCGTGATCTGAGCTGCGGTCTCGCCCCTCTTTGCGCGAATCGCCTGATCTTCGAACACGGGAAACAGCGCGGCCGAATTGCTGGCGAGCGTTCGGGTAGCGCCCGAGAAGCCAGCGAAGGATGGGACACGCACAACGCCTGGAATCTGAAGCGCAATCTTCTCGATCTGGCGGACAATTTCCGTTGTCCGCGCCAGCGATGCCGCACCCGGCAATTGCACGACAACGATCACATAGCCGCGATCCTGTGCCGGAATGAATCCCTTCGGCGTCGTCGTAAGCAGCCAACCGGCACTGCCGATCAACGCAACATACAGAATGAGCATGATCGCGGAATGGCGGATCACAAAGCCCGCGACCGCCGCATAGCCATGCGATAGCCAATCAAAACCGCGGTTGAAGGCCGCCGTCACGGCCTCCCATCCGCGTCCGATAATATTCCAGGTCGCCGGCGGCCGCTTCTCTGCATGAGGGCGCAGGATCAGCGAGGCCAGCGCCGGCGATAGCGTCAAGGAACAGAAGCACGAGATCGCCGTCGCTACCGCAATGGTGATGGCGAACTGCTGGAAGAACTGACCGGAGATTCCGCCCAAGAAGGCAGTCGGCACGAACACCGCGCATAGCACCAGCGCGATGGAGACCAGTGCACCGCCGACCTCCTGCATCGTCAGCAATGCCGCGTCACGGCGGCTCTTGCCGGATTCCAGATGTCGTTCGACATTTTCGACCACGACGATCGCGTCATCGACCACGATACCGACCGCGAGCACGAGCCCGAACAACGTGAGGTTGTTGATGGAGAAACCCAATGCCGCCATGACGGCGAAGGTGCCGACCAGCGAGACCGGAATCGCAAGGATCGGAATGATGGCAGGACGCCAGCCCTGCAGGAAGATCAGCACCACGATCACGACCAGAACCATCGCCTCATAGATGGTCTTGATCAGTTCATCCACGGACTGCGCGATGAACTCGGTCGGGTTGTAGCCGATGTTGTATTCCAGGCCCTTTGGGAAGTCGGCTTTGAGCTTCACCATCGTCTCGGCAATTTTCTTGGATGTCGCGAGCGCGTTCGAGCCCGGACGCTGCGATACCGCCAACGCAATCGCTGGCTTCTGCAACAGGAAACTGTTGGTGGTATAGGCCAGCGCGCCAAGTTCGACGCGCGCTACATCGCGCAGCCGTACGGTACGGCCGTCGTTTCCGGCCTTGATGATGATGTTTTCGAACTGCTTGGGGTCCTTCAGGCGTCCGGTGAACGTCAGGTTCGGCTGGAATGCGCGATCGGAGATCGGCGGCTCGCCGATCTGGCCGCCCGAAATCTGCAGGTTCTGAGCGCGCACCGCGGCGATCACGTCGCCTGCCGTCATCCCGAGCGCCGCGATCTTGTCGGGGTCCAGCCACAGGCGCATCGAATAATCACGCGCGCCAAAGATCTGGATATCGCCGACGCCATCGATGCGGAGCAACTGGTCGCGCACCTGCCGCAAGGCATAGTTGCTGATGTAAAGCTGATCGTAAGTATCGTCCGGCGACAGCATGAACACCACGAGCATCAGATCGGGGCTGTTCTTGCGCGTGACAACGCCGTTGCGTTGCACCTCCTCCGGCAGCCGCGGTTGTGCGATCGCGACGCGGTTTTGCACCAGCACCTGCGCCTTATCGAGATCGGTGCCGAGCTTGAAGGTGACGGTGATGGTCAACTGGCCGTTGGATGTCGACTGGCTGTAGAGATACAGCATGTCTTCGACACCGTTGATCTCCTGTTCGATCGGCGTCGCCACGGTATCCGCAACCGTCTGCGCCGACGCTCCCGGATATTGCGTGGTGATGACAACGGTCGGCGGTGCAACCTGCGGATACTCCGCAACGGGAAGCGTCGTATAGGCGATCGCACCGACGATCAGCAGCACGATGGACAACACCATCGCAAGGATGGGTTGATTGATGGAAAGACGACCTAGATTCATGGCTTGGCGCCACCGTTTGCATTCGCCGCATGCGGCGTCACCTTGGCACCGATACGCACTCGCTGCAGTCCATCGACAACCACGCGATCCTCGGGCTTCAACCCCTCCTTGATGACCCGAAGGCCATCATCGAGCGCGCCGAGCGTCACCGGTCGCGCTTCGACCGTATTGTCGTCCTTGACGACGAAAACGATCTTGCGTGACTGATCCGTTGCAATCGCCGTATCCGGCAACAGAAGCCCTTCATAAGGGGCACTTGCAATCACGCGAATGCGCGCAAACTGCCCCGGCAGAATCGACAGGTCGTGGTTAGGTACCAGCGCACGACCGCGCAGCGTCCCGGTCCCGACATCGAGCCGATTGTCGAGAAAATCCATCTTGCCGTCGTGAGATGGTTTGGTCTCGCCCGACAGCATGATCTGGACCGGATTGGGCGTATCGCGCGAACTCGGGCGCTTGCCTTCGAACCACAGCCGGCTGTTACGCTGATAGATCGATTCATCCATATCGAAATAGACATAGATCGGATCGAGCGACACGATGGAAGTCAGCAACGTTGCACCGCTCTCGCTGCCCTGCACGAGATTACCGACAGTCACCAGGTGACGGCTGATGCGACCGGCAATCGGAGCCTTGATCTTGGTGAATTCGACATCGAGTTGAGCGCGTTTCAGTGCGCCTTCCGCCTGCAAGGTTGCCGCCTGCGCAGCAGCCAACGCTTGGCGTCGTTGATCAACAATGTTTTCCGCAACGGCCTGAGTCTTGATCAGCGACTCTGCACGCGCCAGTTCACGTTCGGCTAGGTCGACTTTTGCCTTGGCGTCGGCGAGTTGGCCCTGTGCTTGCTCCGCAACCGCTTCGTATTGCCGCGGATCGATCGTGTAGAGCAGGTCACCGGCCTTGACCATCGCGCCATCGTGAAAATCGACGCTCATCACAAACCCGGTGACGCGAGCGCGGACCTGAACTTGCTCGACGGCGTCAAAGCGTCCAGTGAATTCGTCCCAGTCCGTCACGGTACGGCGTGTCGGTTGCGCAACGGTGACGGGCGGCGGCGGAGCCGCAGCTTGCTGGCCTGCCTTGTCATCACACCCGGCCAAGAGCAGCGGCGAGAGCAGCAACGCCGCCCACAGAAATTTAAGACGCAAAGCCACAGCCAACGAAAAAGAAAAGCGCAAGTTGTTCAAGTTACCGCCCCCGCGAACAGTCAAACAGTCAGGAGTAACCGCAGATAAACATGCAATCGCATGAATCAAGAAGGCGACTTGCTAATTCTAAAGTAGAATGCGCCGAAGGCACGCGTCGGACAAACGAATTTTGATTCAGCCTTTTGAATCAAACACTCATCGTTCATGTGAACAAGAAAATTGCACAAATACGACAGTCGGAAAAATCCGACCGTCGCTTCTGCAACACATACGGGATCGACGTCGCTTCAATCGTGCGACGCAGCCGATCGTCGTATGCAATTACTCGATCCCGCGTCCGAACTTGTTCGACTTCGGGAAACCCTTGATCGGCAGACGGCCGGCATCGGCGCGATTGCCGCGCCATTCCGACAATTCCTTCATTGTTGCGCTGAACTCGCGGCCGGCCGAGTCCCGCCACGTCAGGCCTTCTTTCGCGACGAACGTCGTCACGTCCGAAAGGCCGCCGTCCTTGTACTTCTGTAGCCGCACGCCGCGGCCCCGCGCCATTTCCGGCACCTGATCGATCGGGAAAATCAGCATCTTGCGGTTCTCGCCGATCACCGCGACGGTGTCGCCCTTTACTGTGGCAAGGGCGCGCGCTTCGTTCGGCACCTCGACATTGAGCACCTGCTTGCCCTTGCGCGTAGTGCCGACGCAATCGTCTTCGTTGACGATGAAGCCCTGCCCCTCATGACTCGCAACCAGGAATTTACGGCCACCGGTGTTGACGAACAGCGAGACGATCGCTGCATCCTGCTCCATGTCGATGAACATGCGGATCGGCTCGCCATGCCCACGGCCGCCCGGAAGCTTGGCAACATCGAGCGAATAGAACCGGCCATTGGTAGCGAACAACAACAGCTTCGAGGTGGTCTCCGCAAAAAACGAGAAGCCGAGCTTGTCGTCGGTCTTGAACGACAGATTTGAGAGGTCTTCGACATGCCCTTTCAATGTGCGGACCCAACCCTTGTCCGACATCACCACGGTAACCGGTTCGCGTTCGACGAACGCTTCCTCGATCGCGGCGAGGTCATGCTCGGGCGCGTCGGCGAAGATGGTGCGGCGCTTGCCGAGCGGCGTCTTCGACCCGAACATGTCGCGCACCTTGCGCACCTGCTCGCCGACCTTCTTCCACTGCTCTACTTCGGATTTGAGGATCGCGTTGATGTCCTTCAACTCGCTCCGAAGATTCTTGTCTTCGGTGCGAATCTCGAATTCCTCCAGCTTGCGCAGGCTGCGCAGCCGCATGTTGAGGATGGCATCGGCTTGAATCTCGGTGAGATTGAATGCCTTCATCAAGGCCGGCTTCGGCTCATCCTCGTTGCGGATGATCTTGATGACCTTGTCGATGTTCAGATAGGCGATCAGGTAACCGCCGAGCACTTCCAGCCGATGCTCGATCTGCGCCTTGCGATAATTGGACCGCCTCAGCAGCACGTCACGCAAATGATCGAGCCATTCGCGCAGACATTCGGCGAGACCCAGCACCTTCGGAATGCGGCCCTTGACCAGCACGTTGAGATTGAGCGGGATGCGGCTCTCAAGCTCCGTCAGCTTGAACAGCGACTCCATCAGCAATTCCGGATCGACCGTCCGCGATTTCGGCTCGATCACGACGCGGATGTCTTCAGCGGATTCGTCGCGAACGTCGCCGACCAGCGGCAACTTCTTGTCGTTGAGCAGTTCGGCGATCTTCTCGATCAATCGAGACTTCTGCACCAGCCACGGAATCTCGGTGACGACAACGACCCACGTGCCGCGCGCACCCTCTTCCTGATGCCATTTGGCACGGGTCCGGAACGCACCACGCCCGGTGGTGTAAGCCTCGGCGATGCTTTCCTTTGAATCGACGATGATGCCGCCGGTCGGAAAATCCGGGCCTTTGATCCACTTCAGGAGACTGCGCGATTTCGCGTCGGGCTTGTCGATCAGATGCAGTGCGGCGTCGCATAGTTCGGCAGCATTATGCGGCGGAATGGCAGTCGCCATACCCACCGCGATGCCCTGCGCACCATTTGCCAGCAGGTTGGGAAATCCGCCGGGCAACACCACCGGCTCTTTCGATTGACCGTCGTAGTTGGCGCGGAATTCGACGCCGTCTTCGTCGATACCGTCGAGCAGCAACCGCGCGACATCGGTCATCCGCGCTTCGGTGTAACGGTAGGCGGCGGCGCTGTCGCCGTCGATGTTGCCGAAGTTGCCCTGCCCGTCGACCAGCGGATAACGCGACGAAAAATCCTGCGCCAGCCGGACCATGGCGTCATAGATCGCCTGGTCACCGTGCGGATGGAAACTACCCATCACGTCGCCGACGATCTTGGCCGACTTCTTGAACGGCGTGCCGGGGTCAAGCCGCAGCAGCCGCATGCCGTAAAGGATACGGCGATGGACCGGCTTCAGGCCATCCCGTGCATCCGGCAGCGCCCGGTGCATGATCGTCGACAGAGCATAGGCGAGATAGCGCTCTTCAAGCGCCTCGCGCAGCGCGACTTCCTGAATGTCCGCCGGCTCCGGTGGAATCAATCTTTTTCCCATGGGGACGGGTTACCCCCAGATGGCGCGTTGGACAAGGCGCGAATCAGCCCCCCGCCTATGGCCCCAGGTGCTTTGCCACGGCGGCTATAAATCCCGCCCGCGCATCGGAATGCCGCTGCCCACGCGGCTCCAGTACATGGCGCAACAAAAACCAACCGGTCAGTTCAAAGCCGTCGCGTAAGTCCTGATCCGCCCAGCTGTTCCGCCCACCCGGTTCCATGCTCAGGAACGACGGCAGACGGAGCAGCTTGTCGCGCCACGGCTCCCCGGCCTCGCGCGACACCGCACTGCCCGACTTCGGCGATACATAGATTAGGTCGCCCGTCGCACCGGTCGCGGCACACTGGGAGAGATCGAGGCCAAAACCGAGTTCGGTCAGCATCGCCAGTTCGAACTTGACCAGATGGACGGCCGCCTCGCCGGCATCGTCGAAATCGTCGAGCGTACGATCGAGCATCTCATAGATATCTTCGTGTGGATCGCGCTCGGGCAGCAGGCGGGCAAGCGACGCCAGATGGGTCACGCCATAGACGGCATACGAAGCTCCCAGCAGGCTGGCCGCGCGCATTCGCGTTCCCTCGAGCTGATACGTGCCGAGATGCTCATCGAGCCGTGCACGCCAGACCGCGCGCACCGTGTTGCCCGGCTGCAGCATCGGCCGCATGCGAGAGCTGGCGCCGCCGCGAACCAGGCCGAGATGACGTCCATGACTGCGCGTCAGCAGTTCGGCAATGGCGCTGGATTCGCCATGTCGCCGTACCCCGAGCACGATGCCTTCGTCAGTCCATTCCATGACAGATCAGCTTACAGGATTCCGCCGGATCCGGCAGCCACCACAGTGTCAGCGGCTACCGTGCGGCGGGATCGAACCATCCGCGCGCGTCTCCGGTAAAGGAAAAATAGAGTCCGGCCGCGGTCAGGATTGCCGATAACAGTTCGACGGCCGAACTCATATCTCCACCATTAGCCGCCAATTCGCCGGCGAGCGATACAAACGACAGCAGCAGCGCCGCCAACAGCAACGTGCGCGCCCATCCCTGCCGCCGACGCGCCGCCAGTTTCACCAACCAGACAAATCCCAGGATAAGTAACGCATTGATCAGGCTGGCGACCGAGGCCGCGGATTCACTGAGCTCGTCAGGCAAGGACTGAAAGGCGGCCGAGAGCGTATCGAGCAGCAATGACGTGTAGAGCAACACCTCGAAGCGCCAGATATTTCTAGGGACTGTAGCGGCGTCGGTAGTCATTCTTTTGGAAATTCCAGACCCATTTCGCGATAGCGCTCCGGATCGTCCCCCCAACCGTCACGCACCTTCACGAACAAGAACAAATGCACCGGGTGTCCAACGATCTCGGTTAGTTCCTTGCGCGAATCCGCTCCGATCGATTTGATGGTCGCGCCGCCCTTGCCGAGTACGATCTTACGCTGGCTGTCACGCTCGACAAAAATAGTCTGCTCGATCCGGACGGAGCCGTCCTTGCGCTCGGTCCAGCTATCGGTCTCGACGGTGGACTGATAGGGCAATTCCTGATGCAGATGCCGATAGATCTTCTCACGGGTGATCTCGGCCGCAAGCGAGCGCATCGGCGCGTCGGACATTTGATCTTCAGGATAATGAAACGGCCCTTCCGGCACACGAGCCGCCAACGCGCGGCGCAGATCGTCGACGCCGTCGCCGGACAGTGCCGAAACCATGAACGTGTCGACAAACTTCAGACGCTGGTTCGCCGCTTGCGCCAGTGCCAGCAACTTCTCGCGTGGCACCAGATCGATCTTGTTCAGAACCAGAATTTTTGGATGATCGACGCTGCCAAGCTTGGTGAGAATGGCATCCGCTTCGTCATCGATGCCGGCGCGCGCATCGAGCAGCACACAGACCAGATCTGCGTCATGCGCGCCGCTCCACGCGGTCGATACCATCGCCCGGTCGAGCCGCCGCTTCGGCGCAAAGATGCCGGGCGTGTCTACCAGAATGATCTGCGCGTTGTTCTCGATAACAATCCCGCGGATCAGCGCGCGCGTGGTCTGCACCTTGCGCGACACGATCGTGACCTTCGATCCGACCAGCGCGTTGACCAGGGTCGACTTGCCGACATTCGGCGCGCCGATCAGCGCAACGAAGCCACATCGTCTCGGTGGCATCATAGCCGAACCGCTCTGTGCATCGTCATCCGACATTGCCACCGCCCTTAACCTGTTGGCTTGCCAGCATTGCCGAGGCCGCTGCCTTTTCCGCTGCACGCTTGCTTCCGCCGATCCCCTCCGCCGACGGCAAATCCGGAAGATCGACCGCAACACGGAATTGCGGATCGTGATGCGGGCCGGTGCGTTCGACTTCGCGATAGACCGGCACAGGCAATCCCTTGCCCTGCGCCCATTCCTGCAGCACGGTCTTTGGGTCGCGTAACGGGCGTTGCGGCTTGCGCATCCGCTCGACCCAGTTGGCTTCAACGAATTTTGCGGCGGCGGCATAGCCACCATCGAGGAAGACTGCGCCGATCACGGCTTCACAGATATCGCCGAGCACCGATTTACGCAGGCGCGCACCGGCCCCGGCACCGACCGAGCCAAGCTTAATCGCGTCAAGGAATCCAAGCGATTTCGCGACATCGACGCAGGTTTCCTTGCGCACCAGATCGGCCAGACGTTTCGATAGCTCGCCCTCATCGGCTTTCGGAAATGCGCGATAGAGCATGTCCGATACGACCAGGCCGAGGACGTGGTCGCCGAGGAATTCGAGGCGCTGATAGCTATCGGCACGATTGCGCGCGGCCTTGAGCGCCGAAACGTGGGTGAAGGCTGTCGCGAGCAACGCCGGATTGGCAAAGGTGTAGCCGATCCGCTGTTCGATCGCAGCCGCGGCCGCCTTGGCGGCAGCCTTGCCGCGCGGCTTCTTGACCGCGACAGGTCCGGACTCAGCGTCAGACGCCGAGCGTGTCTCGTCTGTCTTGGGAGGTGCTGCTATGTTCGAGGTTTCGTCGATCATCGCACAATGGAGAATAGACGATTCCATCGCACGGCGGTGGGCCATCGCCAGATTTGCCACGCGTGCTCGCCTTCCGCGATGGAGAAGAAAATCATCTGCGCCCGGCCCACGATATTCTCGAACGGCACATATCCGACTGCCGACAGTACGCGGCTGTCGGTCGAATTGTCGCGATTGTCGCCCATCATGAAAAAGTGCCCGGCCGGCACGGTGTAGATATTGGTGTTGTCGTAGAAACCGTTGTCGACGCAATCGAGGGTCTTATAGGTCACACCATTCGGCAGCGTCTCGCGCCATTGCTTGACCCGTGCCGTCGCATCGGCGCCGCATGGGTCTTCGCCGACGAAGTCGGGGAGCCGTTCGCGCTTCACCGGCACGTCGTTGATATAGAGCAGCCCCTCCTTCATCTGGATGCGGTCGCCCGGCAGGCCGATAACGCGCTTGATGTAGTCGATCGAGTCATCTTTCGGCAACCGGAACACGACGATATCGCCCCGCGCAGGCTCCGAGCCGAAGATACGACCCGAGAACAAGGGTGGCGACAACGGGATCGAGTAATGGCTGTAGCCATAGGAATATTTCGAAACGAAAAGATAGTCGCCGACCAGCAGTGTCGCCTTCATCGAGCCTGACGGGATATTGAATGGCTGAAACAGGAAGGTGCGGATCACCAGCGCGATGATCAGCGCATGAATGACGACGCGGACGGTTTCGCCAAAACTGCTTTCCTTCTTGGTGCTCGAAGTCACGCTCATCGCTTTCCCAATTCCACTCGCGCCTGCCGCGCGATGGCAGAGTTTCTTTCAGGCGAAATCACGATGCTTCGCACCAAAAACCGACTCTCGCTTCTGCTGTCCAAATCGACCCGACGCAACCCGCTCCAGCGCTTGTCGGAATCGCTCTCGCACCCCGCGCGGGTTTTAAACGGTTGTTGTGAACGGCGCAATCAAGTACCGCATCAAAACTTGATAAGGCACTGTTTTACAAGTAATTTTTAAATCAATCTCGCCCCTCGACAGACGATGTCGAGCCGTGGGGCATCGACCCCCACGGAACCGCCGAAATGACGACAAAGGCCTGAGCCAACGGCCAGTCATCGGTGATCGAGAGGTCGATCCGAGCCTCACAACCGGGCGGCATGAGTGCATCCAGCCGATCACGGGCTCCCCCGGTTAACTTCATGGTGGGCCGTCCGCCCGGCAGGTTGATAACCCCCATATCGCGCCACCAGACGCCGCGCCTGATACCGGTGCCCAGCGCCTTCGAACAGGCCTCCTTGGCGGCGAAGCGCTTGGCGTAGGTGGCGACCACCATTTTCTCGCTCTTGGCGCGGCGCTCGGCCTTGGCGCGTTCGGCATCGGTGAAAATACGGTCGAGAAAGCGCTCTCCGTGCCGTTCAATGACCTTGGCCACCCGGCGAATATCGATCAGGTCCGAGCCGATGCCGATGATCATGCGCGGCCCGCCAGCGTCGCACGGCCCCGATCCATCGCCGACCGCATCGCGCGAACCGTCTCGGCAAGGCCGACGAACAGCGCCTCCCCGACCATGAAGTAACCGATGTTGAGTTCGACGATTTGCGGCAGGCTGGCGATCTTCTCGGCAGTCTCGTAGTCCAGCCCGTGGCCGCCGTGGACTTCGAGCCCGGCGGATTGCGCAAGCTTTGCGCCATCGACGATCCGCCGCCACTCGGTTTCTGCCCGTGAAGCCTCCCCGGCCGTCACAGCGTCACACCAGGCGCCCGTATGAATTTCGATTACCGGTGCTCGCAATTTCGCCGCCATTTCGATCTGCGCCGGATCGGCCGCAATGAAGAGCGACACGCGAATGCCTGCGTCGCCCAATGCACCGATGTAAGGTTCAAGCGCCTTGCTCTGACCGACAACGTCGAGACCGCCTTCGGTGGTGACTTCGAGCCGTCGCTCCGGGACGAGACAGACCGCATGGGGTCGCGTCGCCAGCGCGATCCGCACCATTTCTTCTGTCGCTGCCATCTCAAAATTCAACGGCTTTGAGATTTCGGCCTTCAACCGCGCCATGTCGTCGTCGCGGATATGGCGGCGGTCTTCGCGCAAATGTGCGGTAATGCCGTCGGCACCCGCCTCGATCACGGTGAGTGCCGCCCGCATCGGATCAGGATGATGGCCACCCCTGGCATTGCGGAGCGTGGCAACGTGATCGACGTTAACTCCGAGACGGAGCGGTTGGACTTTCGGCATGGCGGACTCGCGGGAAATAACGATAAGGACTCAGCCGTTGACGCGCTCCACCCGTGAGACAACGGACTTTGCGCGCAACTGCGCGATAATAGCGCTGAGATGCTTGAGGTCATAGACCTCCAGGTCGATCGTCAGATCCGTGAAATCGGGCGAGCGGCGGCTCATATTGATGTTATCGATATTGCCGTCATGCTCGGCGATCACTGTGGCGACCTGTGCAAGACTGCCCGGCTCATTGACGTTCTCGACCAGCAGCCGCGCCGGAAACCGTTGCGGCGTCGTCTCGTCGACGTCCCACCGAACGTCGAGCCAGCGCTCCGGTTCTTCCTCGAAATCCTTCAGCGCCGGCGACTGGATCGGATAGATGGTGATGCCCTCGCCCGGCGAGACGATGCCGACGATACGATCGCCCGGAACGGCACCGCCATTCGGCGCGAACTTGATCGGCAGATCCGAGTTCAATCCACGGATCGGAATTGCAACCGGGTGCCGCGGCGGCTCGCTTGGCGCCGACTTCAGGCGCAGCTTTACTGCCAGGCTCTTTTTCTCACCGAACCGGTTGATCCGCTCTTCCTTGTAGTCGGGATACATCGCGCGCGCGACATCGGATGCCTTCAACTCGCCACGGCCAACCGACGCCATGACTTCTTCGATCGACGGACGCGCCAAGCGCGGCAATGCACCGGTCAGCTTGTCGTCGGCGTATTCGATCTTGGCGCGCATGAACAATCGTTCGACGATACGCCGGCCGAGCGCCGCATACTGACCGCGCACGGCGGTCCGCGTGGCGCGGCGGATGGCTGCACGTGCCTTACCGGTGACGGCGAGCGTTTCCCATGCCGAGGGCGGTGCTGACTGCGCGGGCGACGTCAGGACCTCCACCTCATCGCCATTCTGAAGCTCGGAGGATAGCGGCGCAAACTTGCCGTTGATCTTGCAACCGACCGCGCTGTTGCCGACATCCGTATGCACCGCATAGGCGAAGTCGATAACATTGGCATGGCGCGGCAGCGCGATGAGCTTGCCTTTCGGCGTAAAGCAAAACACCTGATCGTGGAACAGCTCGAGTTTGGTGTGCTCGAGAAACTCTTCAGGATTGGCACTTTCCGAAAGAATGTCGATGGTATGCCGCAGCCACGCGAAGGCGTTCGACTCACGTTTTAGAAGTTCTGTCGGCGATCCCACACCATCCTTGTAGAACGCGTGCGCGGCGATGCCGTATTCGGCGATCTGGTCCATCTCCTCGGTGCGGATCTGCAACTCGACGCGTTGATTGCCGGGACCGATGACCGTGGTGTGGATCGAACGATAGTCGTTCTGTTTCGGCGTCGAGATGTAATCCTTGAAGCGACCTGGCACCACCGGCCACGTCGTATGAACAATACCGAGCGCGCGATAACACGCCTCGATGTCGTTCATCACCAGGCGAAAGCCGAAGATATCCGACAGTTGTTCGAAGCCTACCGATTTGCGCTCCATCTTGGTCCAGATGGAGAATGGCCGCTTGCGCCGGCCGACAACACGGGCCGTTATTCCCTTGCTGGCGAGACTGGCCGAAAGCTCGCTCTCGATTTCCTCGATCAGGTTCTGGTTGCGATCCGCCAGCGCATTGAGGCGTTGCATCACGACCGCGTGCGCCTCGGGATCGAGCGTCAGGAAGGACAGCTCTTCCAGTTCCTCGCGCATCTCCTGCATGCCCATGCGGCCGGCGAGTGGCGCATAGATATCCAGTGTTTCCTCGGCGATGCGGCGACGCGATGCAGGCGGCACGAATTCAAGCGTCCGCATGTTGTGCAAGCGATCCGCGAGCTTGACCAGCAACACCCGCACGTCATCGGCGATGGCGAGCAAAAGCTTGCGAAGATTTTCCGCCTGCTTGGCTTCACGCGACACCAGTTCGAGCCGTTTCAGCTTGGTCAGTCCTTCGACCAGCGCGCCGATTTCCGGACCGAACAAATTGTCGATTTCGGTACGGGTGGCCTCGGTATCTTCGATCGTATCGTGCAGCAACGCCGCGACGATGGTGGCATCGTCGAGCTTGAGGTCGGTGAGGATCGCGGCGACTTCCAACGGATGCGAAAAGTAAGGGTCGCCGGAGGCACGCTTCTGCTCACCGTGCGCCTTCATGGCGTAGACGTAGGCCTGATTCAGCAGCGCCTCGTCAGTATTCGGATTATAGGATCGGACCCGCTCGACAAGATCGTATTGCCGCATCATCCGGGAGCGCGGCGTTTTCGCCGGTCTTGCGGGCTCGGATACGAGCCCGACCGCTGCAGCCGGTTCTGCGGCTGCCTGCGCCTGTTGTGAGTTTCGGCGCCAATACGCCATCACGCGACCACTACCTCATACATTGGCTGCAGCGAGAGCGGCAGCCGGGATACCGCTCGACAGCTCCCAAGATAAACATCCGCACGGGCACAAACTGTCGCTCCGCGGACTTCCGCCCGCAGATTGCACAATATAGCCCTAAAAAATGTCAATAAATACAAAAGCCCGGACCACCGGTCCGGGCTTTTGCCAAAATAATCCAGATGACTTTCTGCAGGACGGCTTCCCACGAAAGGAGGCTATTCGTCCTCTTCGGGCTGCTCTTCCGGAGGAGCGAGCCCTTCGAGGCCCTTCAGCAGTTCCTCTTCCGTCATACGCTCGACGGCGACCTCGGTATCGTCCGCGTCGACGCTGGCGCCCGCCGACCCGATCAACGGTACCGTATCCGGCTCCGGCTCATCGACTTCCACAAACTTCTGCAGCGAATGCACCAGCTCTTCGTGCAGGTCTTCGGGCGAAATGGTCTGGTCGGCGATTTCACGAAGCGAGACAACGGGATTTTTGTCATTATCGCGGTCGATCGTGAGCTGCGCGCCCGACGAGATCATCCGCGCCCGATGCGCGGCCAGGAGAACCAGGTCGAACCGGTTATCGACCTTGTCAATGCAATCTTCTACGGTGACGCGAGCCATGGACCGTCGCTCCGTTGTCAGGGGCTGAATGTGGTGAATATGACAGCTAGGTATAGCGGCTCTGCGCGTTTCGCAAGAACCAAATTGTAATTTGCCTTATCGATCTACTCTGGTACCCATGCGTATCGGGAATATCTATCGAGTCCAAACAATGGCGGGACGGCTATTTGGACAAGAAAACGCTTCATTGATCTGTCAAAAATTACAGGGTACGCGCTCATCGAAAGATTGTTCGCGGGGGGCTTTTTCCTAACGCATTCTGCGAAATATGAATCACCTTACCGGCTCGGCTTGCGCGATACGTCCCGCGCCGGTACGTGCCCAACAACTACGCGAGAGACTCGATGCCAACTGCTTCCAACAAAATCGCGCTTTTTATCGATGGCGCCAACCTTTACGCCACGGCCAAAACGCTCGGTTTTGACATCGACTACAAGCGGTTGCTGAAGGAATTCCAGAGCCGGGGTACACTAGTACGTGCATTTTATTACACTGCAATCATCGAAGATCAAGAATATTCGTCGATTCGGCCCTTGATCGACTGGCTG
This sequence comes from Xanthobacteraceae bacterium, assembly GCA_024508855.1. Taxonomy (GTDB): domain Bacteria; phylum Pseudomonadota; class Alphaproteobacteria; order Rhizobiales; family Xanthobacteraceae; genus 62-47. The sequence goes on along the minus strand of JANINJ010000074.1, from coordinate 6,743 downwards.
GACTACAATGGCTACACGGTCGTCACCAAGGCCACCAAGGAGTTCATTGACGCCAGCGGTCGCCGCAAGGTGAAGGGCAACATGGACATCGAACTTGCGGTCGATGCGATGGAATTGGCCGAACACGTCGACCAGATCGTGCTGTTTTCCGGCGACGGCGACTTCCGTTCGCTAGTCGAGGCCGTGCAGCGCCGTGGCGTGCGCGTCACCGTCATTTCCACCATTTCGAGCCAGCCGCCGATGATCGCCGACGAGCTTCGGCGCCAGGCCGACGTCTTCACCGACCTGATGGAGTTGCAGTCGAAACTTGGCCGCGACCCGGCCGAACGGCCTGCCCCACGCGAACCTCGTCATCATGCGCCGCAGTTCCTGCAGCGCAGCACCATCGCGCCACGACACGATGATGAATTCGACGACTGACGGATCTACCTTATCGAGCTGCACGCCTTCCCTGCTCGGCACCGCCGGCGTCCGCTCCGAGCCCGACCCCAATTGTCCGCTCTGCCCGCGGCTCGTGGATTTCCGCGAGTCGGCGCGTGCACGCGCGCCCGATTGGTTCAATTCACCGGTACCGTCATTCGGAGACGACAAGGCCGCCTTGCTGATCGTCGGGCTGGCCCCCGGTTTACAGGGAGCCAACCGTACCGGCCGCCCATTCACTGGCGACTACGCCGGCGACCTGCTCTACGCCACCCTTCTCGATTACGGTTTCGCTCGCGGCACCTACAAAGCCCGCCCCGATGATGGATTGACGCTGGTCGATTGCCGTATCAGCAACGCGGTGCGGTGCGTGCCGCCGCAAAACAAACCGTTGCCGATCGAAATTCGCACGTGCCGGCAATTTCTCATCGCCACGATGGAATCGATGCCGCGGCTTCGGGCGATCGTTGCGCTCGGTCGCGTTGCCCATGATTCGATGGTGAAAACCTTGGGACTGCGCGCTGCCGCAACGCCCTTCTCCCACGGCGCGGTGCATCCGGTGGGTAATCTCAACCTTTATGACAGCTATCATTGCTCGCGCTACAACACAAATACGGGTGTGTTGACGCCGCAGATGTTCCGGGACGTGTTCGCACGCGTTCGCGCCGACCTCGGCTGATCAGGCCGCATTATCCTTCAACCACGCCAGCACATCCGATGCACTGCGATCCGGCGGAAACACCGGATAGAACACGTGAGTGATGCTTCCGTCATCGAGGATCAGCACCAGCCGCTTGATCATCGTCAGGCCGGCAACTTCCATCGTCGGCAGATTGAGTGCGCGGGTCAGCGTCAGCTTCTCGTCCGAGAGAACCGGAAACGGCAGGTGCAAACGACCCGCCATCTCGCTTTGATAGGCATTGCTCTGTGTCGACAGGCCGAACACGTGGTTCGCCCCGGCTGCTTTCAGCTCCGCGAACAGATCGCGGAACGAACAGGTCTGCGGCGTGCAGCCCCTGGCGCCGGGGATCATGTCCCAATCGTCGACCAGCGCGATCTTGCCGGGTTCGCCGGTGCGCGGGTAACCGAACACAACCGATCGTCCGGAAAGCGATGACAACGCCACCGAGCTATCGTCGGTGGCCCGCAGGCTGATCGGCGGCAATTTCATGCCGATCAGATGCCGCGCGCCGCCGTCATCGGTCGGCGCGGGAATCTTGCTCCAGTCTACCTCGTGCAGATCTTTCTGGTTCATTGCGCACCTTGGTCAATATACATCGCGAAACTAACAGGCAGATTACGCTATCCTCTCGCCCGCAGGAGGCGTCCCTTTTCGCGGCTCCAATCGCGTTTCTTTTCGGTCTCGCGCTTGTCGTGCAACTTCTTGCCCTTCGCCAAAGCTAGCAAAAGCTTAGCTCGGCCGCGCTCATTGAAATAGAGCTTGAGCGGAATGAGCGTCATGCCGTTACGCTCCACGGCGCCGATCAGCTTGTTGATCTGCTTCTTGTGCAGCAACAGTTTACGCGGGCGCTTCGGCTCGTGATTGAAACGGTTTGCCTGCAGATATTCCGGGATGTTGGCGTTGACGAGCCAGATCTCGCCGCCCTTGGGGTCGGCGTAGGACTCCGCAATCGTCGTCTTGCCGTTGCGGATCGACTTCACCTCGGTGCCGGTCAGCGCGATGCCCGCCTCGACCGTATCCTCGATCGCATAATTGAAACGCGCCTTGCGATTTTCCGCGACAATTTTGATGGCGCGTTCGTTCTTCTCGGCCATAACTCGAAAGCCTCTGGGCGTTGTCTAAGCCAATCGACAACGCCCCTGTCGTTGTCGTCGCGTCTCAGCTCTTCTTGAGCAGATCGCGAATTTCGGTCAGCAGTTGAACTTCAGGGGTCGGCGGCGCCGGAGCAGCCGGTGCTGCGGCTTCCTTTTTCTTCAACTTGTTCATCAGCTGAACAACGATGAAGAGCACGAAGGCAACGATCAGGAAGTTCAGCGTCAGCGTCAGGAAGTTGCCCCAGGCCAGCACCGCGCCCTGCTTCTTGGCATCGGCAAGGTTCGTGGCAGTCACCTGGGACGAAAGGCCGGTGAAGTAGTTCGAGAAATCGAGACCGCCGGTGACTGCACCGATGATCGGCATGATAATATCGGCTACCATTGAGCTGACGATCGCGCCGAAAGCGGCACCGATGATAACGGCGACGGCGAGATCGACGACATTGCCTTTCATGGCAAATTCGCGGAATTCCTTTAGCATCGCAACCCCTTCTATGCTTGTTGGAAACGACCGTTCACATACGCAACTAACGCCACACCTAGTTGATCAGCCCAGCATGCACCATTGCGTTGCGCACAGCGATGCGGGTCGGCTCCGAAACCGGCACCATCGGCAAGCGCAGCGTCTCATCCATCTTGCCAAGCAGCGACAGCGCGTACTTGATCGGGGCAGGATTGGACTCCATGAAGAGATTGGTGTGCAGCGGCATCAGCTTGTCGTGCACGGCGAGGGCTGCGGCGGTATCGCCGCGCTGCCAAGCGAGGTGGAATTCCGAGCACAGCCGCGGCGCGACATTGGACGTCACCGAAATGCAACCGTGGCCGCCGTGCGCCATGTATCCCAGCACCGTGGCATCCTCGCCGGACAGCTGATTGAAATCCTCGCCAAGCGTCGCGCGTTGCTGCGACACGCGGACCATGCTCGCGGTCGCATCCTTCACACCAGTGATGTTCTTCAGTTCGAACAGCCGCGCCATCGTCTCGACCGACATGTCGATCACGGAGCGGCCCGGAATGTTGTAGATGATGATCGGAATCCCGATCGCATCGTTGATCGCCTTGAAGTGCTGGTAGAGGCCTTCCTGCGTCGGCTTGTTGTAGTAAGGCGTGACCACGAGTACGGCATCGGCGCCCGCCTTCTCGGCGTGCTGGGCGAGTTCGACGGCTTCCTTGGTCGAATTCGAGCCGGCGCCGGCAATCACCGGCACCCGTCCCTTCGCCTCCTCGATGCACCACTCGACGACACGTTTGTGCTCGTCATGGCTCACCGTCGGGCTCTCGCCGGTGGTGCCTACCGGCACAAGGCCATGGGTGCCCTCGGCGATTTGCCAATTCACGAAACTGCGGAAACCCGTCTCGTCCAGGGAGCCGTTTTTGAAAGGCGTCACCAGGGCGGTAAACGATCCCCGGAAACTCGTCTTGGCTGCCATTCTCACTCTCCAACAAACACGGCGGCGACGCCGCCCGCGAACTGAACGTGCCGGTTCATACCGGGTCCCGGACCGCGGCAAAAGAGCCCGCCCCCGGCCAGCAGCCGCTATTTTGCCGCGGAGATGCTGCAGACATGAAAAGCTTAACACATTTGGTGTTTTGTCCACATCATCAATGACAGTTAGCCTTGGATAGCCGCGATTGCTCGATTCGCCGCGAAGGAACACCGTGATGTCGCTTGCCCCCGCATTCACATTACGCTGGACAGCCCTGTTGGTAGTCGCCGGCACGCTGACGTTTGCGACCCAGATACCGGCTGCCGCGAAAGTTCCATCTTCGACGGACTCCTCGAAGGAAACTCCATCGAAGGGTGCCAAGAGCGGCCACGCCAAGCCAGCCCATGCCAAACCCGCGGCCGCCAAGGGCCCGGCCGCCAAGACGTCATCCAAGAACTCGTCGTCCAAGGATGCTCCCAAGGAAGCCGCGAAGGCATCCGCAAGCAAGCCTGCATCGTCCAGGGAGACGCACAAGGCAGCGCATAAGACGAAGGCCACTCACACTGCTCACGACAAGGCGGATAAGGCCAAATCGACCGCAGCGAAGACCGCACCGTCGAAACCCGGCGCCGCCAAGATGCCGCCGAAGGCTGCCCGCGCGAAGAGCCATCCCGACGCGGAAAAGCGCAGCGCGCCTGCTGCGGCCATTTTGCAACCTGCAACCCGCCAGCACACCGCGCCAGTTGCAACTGAACGGCAGCGCGTTCCGGCCGCCGTTGCCGCAACCGCCTCGACGCCGCAAGCCGATCTTCAGGCGCTGCAGAACGTCATCGATCTGGTACGCCGGCGCAAACCGGGCGATGCGTCGCAGGCCGAGGCCGCGATCAGCGACCCCGTGGCGCGAAAGCTCGCCGAGTGGGTAATCCTGCGCAGCCCCGACAATAACGCCACCGTCGAGCGCTATCACGCGTTCATCACCAACAACCCGAGCTGGCCATCGCAGACCTTCATGCGTCGCCGCGCGGAAGCGGCACTGTGGGATGATCGCCGCGACGACTCGGCGGTGATGGCCTGGTTCCAGAACGAAACGCCGCTGTCGGCCAAAGGCCGACTGGTGTTGGCGCGCGTGCTGCTGGCGCGCGGCGACCGGGCGAACGCCGAGCGTTACGTGCGCGAGGCCTGGCGCGACGAGAACCTCAGCGCCGACATGGAAGCCGCCATCCTCGATCAGTTCGGCTCGCTGCTGCGCCCTGCTGACCAGAAGGCGCGAATGGATGCCCTGCTTTACGGCAGCTCCTATGAAGGAGCGCTGCGCGCCGCGCGCCGGTTGGGCAGCGACCAGGTCGCACTGGCAAGGGCGCGCATCGCGGTGTCGCGCCGGGCTTCCAACGCAAAGGCCCTGCTCGACGACGTGCCGCGCGCGTTGCACGGCGATGCCGGCTACATGTTCAGCAAGATCCAGTGGCTGCGACGGCAGGAACGATACGAGGAAGCCGGACGCCTGATGCTGGATGCGCCGCGCGATCCCGCGAGACTCTACGACCTCGACGAATGGTGGATCGAGCGCCGCGTGCTGGCGCGCGACCTGCTCGATGTCGGCAATAACCGCGCGGCTTACCTGATTGCGCGTGACGCGGCGCTGCCGTCGCGCGACGTCTACAAGACGCAGCAGGAATTCACCGCCGGCTGGATCGCGTTGCGATTCCTGAAGGACCCCTCCACCGCTACCCAGCATTTCGCGCGCATCGCGGCGCGCAGCGACAACCCGACCGCACTGGCTCGCGCCGGTTACTGGCTCGGCCGCGCTGCCGAAGCCGCCGGCCGGTCACAGGACGCACGCGCGGCCTATCAATCCGCGGCCGTGCATTCGACCAGCTATTACGGCCAGTTGGCGCGCGCCAAACTGGGGCTGCCGCAGATCGAGCTCAATCGTCCACCCAGCAGCCACCTGCGCGGTATCGAACGGCTAGAGATCGTGCGCGCGGTGCAATTGCTCTACGCGTTGAACGAACGCGAACTGGCGATCCCGATCCTCGTCGACATGGGCGAGAATGCCGATGTCGATGTGCTCTCCGGTCTCGGCGAGCTGGCCTCGCGCAACAACGATGCCCGCGGCATGTTGCAACTCGGAAAGGCTGCGCTCAATCGCGGCCTGCCGTTCGACTTCTACGCCTACCCGGTTTCCGGCATCCCGCATTACCGGCCGATCGGGCCGGAGGTGGATCAGAGCATCGTCTTCGCCATCGCTCGACAGGAGAGCGGCTTCAACCAGAAGGTGGTGTCGCCGGCGCACGCCTATGGCCTGATGCAGGTGACGCCGGATGCGGGCAAGTACGTCACGCGCAAATACGGCGCCGGCTTCGACCTCAACCGCCTCAAGTCCGATCCGGTCTACAACACCACGCTCGGTGCGGCCGAACTCGGCGGCCTGATCGCGGACTATCGCGGCTCCTACATCATGACCTTCGCGGCCTATAATGCCGGGCGCGGCAGCCTGAGGAAATGGATCGCCCGCTACGGCGATCCGCGCGATCCCAACGTCGATGCGGTCGATTGGGTCGAGCGCATCCCGTTCTCGGAAACGCGCAACTACGTGCAGCGCGTGTTGGAGAACGTGCAGGTCTATCGCGCACGCTTCGGCGGCGGATCGCGGCTGCAGATCGAAGCCGACCTGCACCGTGGCGCAAGCATCGAATAGCGGCAAAGCTGTCAGGCGATGACGGCGGTATCTGTTATCGGCAACCTCTCCTCGTCCACACCGTCGTCCCTGCGCAGGCAGGGACCCATAACCCTTGGCGTGAATGGGTGTGACGCGGCGGTTCAATCGGATCGGTTTGATTTTTCCCTGCGGAATGAACGCCAACTGAATCATGAATGACACAGCGTATGGGTCCCCGCCTTCGCGGGGACGACGCTCGTGGTGCGGTGACGTCGTGCATAATGATCGAAGCGATCGATTGCGGTCTGGTTCGTATTCGAATGTCAAACAGCGGTGGTGATCTGGACACGGCTTCGCATTCTCGCGGCGTGTTTCCACGTCCGAGGTGTGGTTCACGTCCCGCCCTCTTGAGAGGGCGCGCGGAACGCCGGACGCGCGATGCGTCCGCAGCCTCGTGTGCA
>JANINJ010000073.1 GCA_024508855.1 Xanthobacteraceae bacterium | reverse complement strand
AATATTCGCCGCCTTGATTGGAAGACGGATCATGGGCCGTCGTCCAGTCGGGAAAGAGTGAAAAACCATAGGCATCCAACGTCCCATCCGGGCCATAGTCCCATAAAAAAGTCTTCAGATAAGAATTGTAGAAAAGGGCTTGGATATCGGGGGTTACAGTCGTCGCATACTGACCTGTGCTTCGATAGTTATTGTAGACGTTAAAACTGTCGAATGTGAGAGTACCATCGCCCGCGTACAGATCGCTCTGAGCTTCTCTAAATGAGAGCGGAATTCCATCGTCCTCAAATATGAAATTGAATGTGGCATCTTGGACAATGAATTTATTGTAGTCGGTTACATAGACTTCTGTTGTTGCGTGCGAGTCATTGTAGGATGATGGCTGACCAATTCCGATGTCGCCATTGATTGTGGCGATTTGGTCGGTCTTGTAGCCAAAAGCTCGAAAAACTTGGTACTCTTGCCATGCCATCAAGTCGCAGAGGCCGTATGCCGGATAACGGAATCCGACAGCTACGTCGTCTCGTTGCGGGTATTGAAGTTCGTTATTGGCGATGAGATCGTCGAGATACTCGCTGTCTGTCGTTTGATAGAGAGCACGATGAACAAAATCGCGAAGTATCGACGTCGAATAGATCGTAGCCTGATCGAAAACGTCTGCCGAAACATGATAGATGGTTTCGACTTCGCCAAGTACCCAATCTTTCAGATAGTTGAGGTCTTGTGCGCCACCAGAATAACTTGGCAAATTGAATTCGCCTTGATCCGCGGCCATAACTGTTGCGTATGCGTCCTCATAGGTAAGCATCTGAAATTCCACAAGTATGGCCGACGATTCTTGATAGCACGAGCGTACGGTTACTAGCAACAAAGAGGATTACTATCCTCCTCGAATTTCGACGGGACTGGGCGAGATTCCCCTCCAATTTTGTGCAGCTGTTGCTGCCGAAGTCAGCCCTTTCGTGGTTGCGTTCAAGTAGACTGCAAGGTTAGGCTGTGCCAAACATTTTGGGGGAACTATGCCGGCGCAAAAAATCGGTATGCGAGCGCGATTAGCTCTGGCTATTTTCAGGGCATACCCCCCGTTGCCAACCAACAATGTTTTTAAAGAAGTCGTCGGGCGTCCCGAGAGCGAATATAACGATGAGGTCAAAAATCCAACCCCAGCAATGTTTTCGCTTCCGTCGAATTGTTTCGTTGGGAAGGATGTTGTTGACCTAGGGTCAGGATACGGCGGCAGAACAGTTCGTTACGCTGAGCTAGGGGCCAATTCTGTAACGGGCATAGAAGTTTCAAAAACACATGTCGATGCGTCCGTTGAATTTTCAGAACAAAAGAATTCAATAGCTCGATTTTTGGTTGGAGCTGGTGAAAGCATCCCGCTACCAGACCGGTGCGCTGACCTAATTCTGATGAACGATGTTATGGAGCACGTTGTTGATCCCGCCAGTGTTGTTGCGGAGTGCTCGCGTATCCTGCGCAGCGGAGGACTGTTCGCTGTGACTTTTCCACCCTATTATGCGTTAGATGGGGGGTCTCACTTACATGGCTATGCTACTCGTGCGCCAGGCCTTAATATTTTTTTCCCGACTGAATCTCTGAAAGACGCGAGCAAAATTTTGTTTGAAGAAAAACAAATCGATTTCCGTAAGTTCTTTCGTGAAGCTCCGACGGACAAACTTTGGAATATGAATGGTCTGACAATAAAAAAATGGGATCGGATCATTGATGGAAGTCAATTCGAACGAACTATGATGGAGCGAGTTGCGTTTAAGCCCAATGCGCCGAAACCAATATCACTTCCGTTTTCCTTGCTGGCAAATATCCCTGTCTTAAAAGAAGCTTTCTGCCGTCGCACAATCGAGGTTTTACGAAAGCGCTAATATATCGCCAATTGGACGCGCACCTCGAAGTTCAGACATACTCTCAAAATCTCGATACCTTGTTTTTGCCGAGTGTGCCGGATCGTCACCCAGAACCGCGGAATATCGCGATAGGCCACCATCGTTCGATCTGATGAGGATGCGTTGACGAGAGCGATTGCTTCTCTTACGTCCCAATATGGGCGATATGGCTATCGCCGAATCGTGTTGCTATTGGTCGATATCGGCTGGCGCGTCGGTTGTAATCGTGTTCACCGAATCTGGCGTCGTGAGGGGTAAAAGGCACTCAGAACGCGGCGGCCACGGGTGCTCTGGTTCAATATGCTGGATCCGACGCCGGACATGTCGTCGGCAATTTTATGAATAGCACGGCCCTGGGGCAGGGCCATTGCTTGGCTGATAACACCTCGCTCTGCACAACGACGACTGTCTACCGCGTCATGAATACTACGCTCACTGTTTTAACGTGCCTCGGTTCGAGATGACTCATGTAAGGCGTGTCCGGGTTTAGCACCGGAGCTACCCTTGAGAAGCCTGTAACCCCAATATACTGCGATCCACACCGCCATCATCAATGTCCACCAAAGCATTCCGGTGTCATAGATGATCGGGCCTTCTACCGGAAGCTGGCTGAAAGAATATCCAGCGTAGCTCCCCATAACGAATGCCGCCATTGCGACAGCGTTGTTCTGCGCTGGCCCCCACACAGCAAGAAATAAACCAAGGATAACCAGGGTAAGAGTGGTTTCGAATATCGCGCCAGGCCAGCCAGCAAGCGCGTAGCTGTAGAGGTTGACGGCAGCAGGCGCGGTGCCTCTGTTTGCAAATTCGTCGTATCCAAAAAGTGCGGTATAGACGATTAGAGAAGGCTCGCAAGCCAGAGGGCGTTTCATCCACATTCGCCAGAGCGCTGCCTTGCAGTTATCGCCAGCAAATGCGTGGAATTGGAAATAGAAGGGAACGGAAACAGCCATCCTATTGATCGCGCCGGTAAGGATTGCAGGCGAAAAGAAGATCGCACCGTTCAACGTATTGAATGCGGTGATCGGATTTTTCGTAGCGGGCTGCGGGGTGAGAATCGGCCCTTGCTGAATTTCTTGCGAGATCGAAGGTGGCTTCTGCTGAACAATGATCGGTGCGACGGAGACTACTTCCGGTTCCGGAAACCAGCGAAGCAGAACCGCCGACAGGACAAAAAACAGAGCTATCCCTGACGCGGTGATCGCGGCTGCTTTAATGTAAGGGTGCCGTTTGGCAGTCGCAAATACGCAGACGCCTAGGGTGAGAATGTAGAGAACTGCTGGCCACTTCATGTTTAGCAAAACGAGGCAGATCGTCAGCACCACAACATTTACGCCCGTCGCGATAGGCCAGAATAACCTACCTTCGCGTGCAGCCCGCACGGCTCCGTAAACCGAAAGAAAGACAAGCAGGGACTTCAGCACCATCTGGGGCTTAAAACCGAGGACGGCCAGAAGGGAAAAACGGTTCTCCACGGCTCCGACGGCGTTGTGACCAGATAGAAATCGTCCGAGGGCGTCGGCATCGATCAGTGCTTTGATGGCAAACGCATAGAGCGCGATCGTTGTGATCAGGAATACGGTTTTCGGGATTTCCGGGATGATAGGCGAAATAGTCAGCGCGAGGGGTGAGGCCACCCGCCTGACGCCGAACGCGATGGGTGAGAGAATGACGGGCAAGAAGAGCAGAAGCCAGAATTTCAGACCAAATGGTTCGTGGAACTGGCCCCAAGAAAAGTCTCTGACGTTGAATGACGGAAGATCAACGCCAAATGGCGTAGCGTAGAGCAAGTTGCCAAGAATTGTGAAGAAAAACAGGGCGCCCAGAAAAATATAGAGCGGTATTCCGGGAAGAATGAACGCGCGAAGCCTCGCCAGATTTTGCATTGTTCTAAAAGTTCCGCTCCTGACGACTACCATCCGTTTTTTAGCAAGCTCGCTATTTATCTTGTTCTTCGTGATTCGAGACGAGCCACGCCTTATTTTTCCTGCTGGACAACACGAGACGCGCCGTCAGAATCGCCAACACATGATCAGCTCTCTGCGGGCCGCGTCAGAATTACAGCAACGTTGAAGACGAACGGCTCAGCAAGAACTGGCGGCATCGTCGTCAGGGGTCTCGTTAGTCGAGAAACCAAAGATCTTCTGCCTAATACAATGTCCGGAATGCTATTCAAAGTTAACGATCGGACTTTCCATCCCTCGATAGCTTCTTTGAAATCACGAAGGCCCATTCCGTTAAGCATTGGCAGAACAGGCTTGCCTGTCTTGTAGTGAGTAGGAAGCCGATCATGGCGCCCGACAATGATATCAGGTCTCGCATCCAGATGGCGATTTACAACACGGAGGAGGCGGTCGGGGCCGAAGAGCAGGTGCAAGCCAGGCACCAGGGTCAGATAGTCGAGATGGTGTGAGAAGGCCCCCCGATAGACTGGAAATACCGCATAGAGCGAGCCGCCGGGCTTTAAGACTCGATATAGCTCCTGAAGAGAGGTGCGGGGATCTGCGACGTGCTCCAGGACGTCAAAAGTCAAGATCGCATCAAATCTACGATCCTCATATGGAATACTTTCTTGTGTGCAAAGTTTGAAATGGACTTTGTCTGAAAGCGACCGCTTCGCAGCAAGTGCTGTACCAGCATCGACCGCATTTTGGAATGGTTCAACACCGCAAGCATCATTCGCTCCACAAATCCTCACATACTCGACTGTTCGGCCGCCATACCCAGAACCAAAATCTAGGATCGATTTTCCCGCGATTTCCTCTCGAACGGGGGCGGACGGAAAGAACTGAAAAAAGCGATCAACGTCGGCCGCCTCAGCCTCACCCTTTTCTAGCGGCGTTGCCACTTGTTGCCGATCTTTAGGAAGGTTTGTATACCCGCCGCGGCCCCGGAACGGCGTTTTCTGAGAGACTGCGATAATCCCAGATAAAAGAGAGTCCAACAAAGCGGTAATCCTTAAATTGGCGTGGCCCTGACTATCAGATACCAACCAGCGGACTTGCCCAAAGCGTCATAAACAAACTGCGGAATTTTTCTATACATCGCGATTAACTTGGAACCGCCTGGCAAATCATCCGGTGTGCATTTTCGCACCGCGATCGACCTGGTTGAGAAACCTTGATCGGCGAGAATTTCGGTGATTTCCCGTTTTGAGTAGACATTTACAAGGGGAGCGGCATTTGCTGCGCTGGATTCGATTTTCGATCGTCTTTGCGCCAGCGTTTCGCGGCGGAATCGGCCGCTCGCGAAATGAACGAGAATCGCACCTGCGTAGAAGACGGAAAGTCGATTATAAAGAAGAATAATGAATTCACCGCCGGGCTTGAGCACCCGTCGCGCTTCCCGGAAAGCTTTTTTCATATCTGGAACGTGGTGAAGGACGCCGTTCGAATAGACAACGTCGAATGAAGCGTCGGGGAAGGGAAGGTTTTCCGCGTCGGCTTGTTGCACATTCGGGATATAGCCAAAAAAGCCGAGATGCTTTTTGGTCCGGTCGACGTTCTCTAGTGTAATGTCAATGCCGGAGTAAATTGCGTCGGCCTGCATGAATTTGAGCGTGTCGTAACCCGGGCCAAACCCGATCTCTAGAACCCGCTTTCCTGCCATTTCATGAAAAGGAACGACTTCGGGAAGCCAAGGCTGTTCAATTGTATCACGGAAAGCGCGCGCCTTGTCGAAGAACGCCCGAGTTCCAGGCATTTCGTCCCTCGCTGAGGTCCAGCCCGTGGGTGACGCTCCCCACGTTTTCTGCGCTTCTAGCTTGCCGTTCATACTGACCTCCAAATCGGTGCAACCTATCTTTCAATGATGGACCAAACAAGGACCCCGCCCTGGGCCCGCTTTGGTTCCATCTGCGGCGGTGAACGAGCTAACGAGGGTAGACATAGAAAGGGCAATTCATTAGACGCATGCGAACTCCCGATAGCTTCGGCTTTGGTTGATCCCAAAATGCCATCGAGACGATGGTAATTGCGACAGGATTGTGACGGACATTGCGTCCCTCAACCTCGAGGCGAAAGGTGCCCACTAAGTGAGCCTGAGAGCTGCGCTCGACCGAGCCCGCCGACTAGCCAAACGGCCGCCCGGTTATCTCGTCCGACGCATTGGACAGGAGGCGGTGATGGAGACCGACCGCTTCCTTGCTCCGATCGTGCCGCGCTGGATGACGGGCCGGAAGCTTGCCGCCATGGCGGGTCTGCAAAGCGTAGATGCGTTGTGGCTGGATCTCGCAAAAAGACCTTATCCGGCAGTGACGCAAGGCCTGGATGCCGTCAAGTTCTCAGAGCGTTTTCCGGATGCTCGGCGAGCAATTTTGGCAGCCGCAGATCGGGCGATGGTTCATCGGGTTGATCTGCTTGGAACCGGGCCGATCGATCTCGGTGAGACAATCGACTGGCTTTGCGACTTCAAGACTGGTGACCACTGGGGGCCGGGCTTTTGCCGGAGCATCGATTACCTGAACAAGGGCCGCCCGAGCGATGTGAAGGTCCCTTGGGAGATATCACGTTTGCAATGGATACTTCCGGCGGGACAAGCCTTCCTTCTGACGGCAGACGAGCGTTATGCCGTCGCCGTCCGCGACGTTCTTGACCAGTGGATCACTGCGAATCCTTTTGCATGGACCGTCAACTGGTCGTGCACCATGGAGCCCGCTCTTCGTATTCTATCCTGGACATGGTTGTTTCATGTATTCGCGCGCTCGGAGAGTTGGGCAGATCCGGCGTTCCGTTCGCGCTTTCTTTCCACACTTTATTTGCATGGCTTGTTCACAGAAAAACACATCGAGCGCTCCACTATCAATGGCAACCATCTCACCGCGGACGCCGCGGGGCTAGTGTTTGCTGGACTTTTCTTTCAAGGTATTGGTGCGGCGGATCGCTGGCATAGCGAAGGATGGAAGTCCCTAGGAGAGGAAATCGCGCTTCAGGTGCATCCGGATGGCGTTGATTTCGAAGCCTCGAGCGCCTATCACCGCCTGGTCGCCGAGCTGTTTTTGCTGCCTGCGCGCTACCGGTTGACGCGTGGCTTGCAAGTATCTGGATCTTATTCTGCTAAACTCCAAGCGATGGGTCGATTCAGCGCCGCTTACTCAAGGCCTGATGGTAGCTCGCCAAATTGGGGTGACGCCGACGATGCTCGCGCTTTGCCGTTGGGGACTCAACCGTTAGGCGACCATCGCTATCTCGCGGGCCTGATAGCGGTAACCTTCAACGATACGTCGCTCATGGGAACATCGTGGGGGGCTGGCGACGAGATCGTCTGGCACCATGGCTGGGACAGCTTATCGCGAAAATTGCCAGACGAACCACTGCGGTCATCTGCGTTCAATGATGGCGGTGTTTATATTCTTAGAAATGATCACAGCCATGTCTTCATCGATTGTGGCCCTATTGGCTTGGCGGGGCTGGGTGGACACGGCCACAATGACGCGCTTTCGTTCGAGGCGTGGCTTGGCAACTCTCCGTTGATCGTTGATCCGGGTTCGTTTGTCTATACGGCGTCGTTTGAGGAGCGAAATGCGTTCCGTTCGACCGACAAGCACAATACACCGATGATCGACGGAAATGAGATCAATCGGTTCGTCGCTCCTGACAATCTCTGGAATTTGCATGAGGATGCACGAGCGACGCTCGTCGAATTCGAATCCACGCCGAAGGGCGGTCGTTTTGTGGGCTGCCATTCGGGATACCAACGGCTCGCTAATCCGGTCGTCGTCACGCGTGAAATCTCACTCAAGGACGCCAGCCTTTCGATTGTCGATTTGATAACCGGTGTCGGGCGCCATCAAATATCAGTACCGCTTCACTTCGCTCCCGACGTTAACATCCGCATGCAATATGATGGCACATGGTTGCTAGCGACCGAGAATGGCAAAACCTATCGCCTTTCTTTTACAAGTGAGGCGGCCTTCGAAGCGAGCATCGAAGATGTGCGTGTCTCACCCAGTTATGGCGTTGCACTTCCGGCAAAGCGCTTGGTGTGGCGGACGATAGCCTCACTTCCTCTTCGCGTTGAGATATCGATTATTCCATCCACAGCAGCAGACGTTTGATCATGCTGCCGAAACTTAAAGACATTGTGACAACATTAGCCGCCCGCGGTGTTTCGATGGGCGGCCCTCTGATTGTTGGTATCATCACAGCTCGCGCATTAGGCCCCGAAGACCGAGGCCAGTATTTTCTGATTATGTCATACGCGCTTATTGCGTCACAGATTGCAAACCTCGGTCTGCATGCGTCCAACACTTACTTGGTTGCGAACCGACGCTATCTGCTGGGTCCTTTGTTTGTAAATGGGTTATATGTTGCCGTAATCGTAACGCCGGTCGTCGCTCTCGTTATCGTTCTTGTTTTGGGATGGCCACAGGCATTGGGATTGGTGGCTGCTCCAGGAAGTTCGACCGGGCCGGTGGCTCTGGCGGCCGTTTTGCTAGCGCCGCTTATCCTCATGCTAGTCTATATTTCCAATCTTGCTGTCGCCGTCGGCCGGGTGTCGCTCTACAACGCACTCACCATTGGATATAGCTTGTTGGCCGTCGTGGTGGCTGGAGCGGTTTGGCTGGTAGGTGGTGGAACGTTGTCGTTCCTATTGGCGGCGGCTTTCTCCGCAGCAGCAGTTTGTGCCTTTGTGTCATTGCGGTTGCTTTCCGGTTGCCGACTCCACGCAAACTTTGATTTGGCTCTTTTCAAAGATGGGTTCATTTTTGCCTTCAAGGCCTATCTGACGACGATGTTCGGGTCGCTTATGATGAGGGTGGGCATTCTCGCCTTGCAACAACATGCGAGTATGTCGGAGATCGGTCTATTCTCTATTGCCGTGCAATTAACGGATGGAATAGCTCAACTTCCAGCGACGATCGGCATATTGATGTTTCCAATCATGCTTAGAACAGAGACCGTCCATCGACGGAAGGCGATGTGGCGCGCCTTTTGGGGGCTTGGTGCGGCAATGTTCGCCATGCTTGTGGTCGGCGGCATTGCGTCTTATTGGCTCATCCCATTTTTGTTCGGAGAGTCTTTCGCTGGGTCTTATCCATATACGATTGCCTTGTTTCCGCAGCTGTTGCTTTTAGCCTTAATGACCGTGATATCCCAGTACCTGGCTGCCGAAGGCTTTCCCTGGACTCAAGTTTTAGCTTGGGTCGTTGGGTTTCTCGTTCAGGCTGTTTTGAGTTACTGGTTGGCGTCGCTCTGGGGAGGCTTTGGTGTCGCAATCGCCTTAACTGTCAGCTCCTCTGTTGTTCTAGGCATCTTGTTATTTGCAGTCTTCAGCAAAACAGAAGACTCGGCGACGATGACAGATGGTAACCAGCCGATTCTTGCTCCAGATATTCCAAGTCGTTAGCACGTGATGCAAAACGTCATTAGTTATTACGCGTTGACCGAGAGCTTCCGTCAAAAAATGATGGAAGCAAGCGATGGGCCTCTGAATTTTGTTCCTATCGGTCGACTAAGGCACCTAGGTCCAAGGGCCCTGTGGCGCAAAATCCGAAGCCTGCGCGCCGATCATATCACCATTGCCATTGAAGATAATAATGCTCGGTCGCTGGCCGGCCCACTTATGCTGATAGCAACCGCAAGCGGTACTTCCAGAATTGATATTCTCTGGCCGAACAATCGGCGAGAAAGTGTCTCGCGCGCCAAGATTTTTCGGCATGCATTGCGGTTGATCGGGGCGCAGATATCAAGCCGTATTGCACTTCGCCGAGCGAGATCGAAACTAAGCAGGATGGAAGCGGCACAGCGACCGATGACTACGGTGGCAGAAAAGAGCAACGTCATATTATATCTAGATGCCAATCTCTCATCCGGTATTGCAGCTGGTGGCTCCGTCGGCCACATCAAAGGAGTGATTGAAGGCTTTTCCGAGAAAGGCTTTAACATCGATTACGCAGCCTGCAAGTCGTCACCGAGTGTGCTTACCGGTGTGCACTGGCTAGAAGTCGATCCGCCTGAGATGTACGGCTTTCCGCTGGAAATAAACTGTTATGTCTTCAATGAGGATTACGAAAAATGCGTTCGCGCGTATGTGAAAGACAATGTAGTTTCGTTCATCTACCAGCGCATGTCGACGCACAATTTTACTGGAGCTCAACTGAGAGATGAGTTGGGCATCCCACTCGTTCTTGAATTCAATGGCTCAGAGGTCTGGGTAGCAGAAAACTGGGGTGAGCGGCTTCGATTACATGACCTTGCTCTTCGGGCCGAATCGATCTCATTGCGAAATGCCGACATTGTTGTGACGGTGTCGAAAGCTCTCGGGGATCAGTTGGCTGCTGCGGGCGTATCGCCGGAGCGTATTGTCGTCTATCCGAACTGTATTAATCCGCTGATTTTTGATCCAAGCCGATTTTCTAGAGTTGAAACTAGTGCATTACGGCAGCGATTGGGGGTTGAGCCCAATGCAACGCTCGCAACCTTCATCGGCACTTTTGGTATGTGGCATGGAGTGGACTTCCTTGCACGTGCCGTGCGGCGTTTGGTTGTCGAAGATCGAGAATGGCTCGAACGGCACAAACTTCACTTTCTTCTCGTTGGTGACGGATTGAAAATGCCGGAGGTGAGGGCGCTATTAGCAGTCGATCCATTCAGCAAATTTGTGACTTTGACCGGCTTAGTTACGCAGGTAGATGCCCCGTTATATTTAGCGGCATCGGACATTTTCTTGTCGCCTCATATGCCCAACCCCGATGGTACCCCGTTCTTTGGTTCGCCGACAAAACTGTTCGAATATATGGCGATGGCGAAACCGATTGTCGCGTCTGATCTCGACCAGATTGGAGAGGTTCTCAAAGGAACGTATCTGAATGAAACGCCGTCTTCGGACAAGCCGTTTGGTCAGTTGTTCACGCCAGCAGACGAAACTGGATTCATAGATGCGCTAAAGCAGGTCGTGGCTGATCCCGAATCCTCTACTCGCATGGCAGAGTGCGCCAGAGCGGCGGCGCTGCGGTCGTACACTTGGGAGCGCCACGTTGACGCCATTCTTCAACGAATGAAAATGCTTCGCCTGATATAGAGCGTTGGAATTATCGGCCTTCTGCGCGTGATTGAAGGGTATTTGTTTGGTAGTATGATCGGCGGTGGTGGCCTTAAGGTTTGGTCCGTTGCGGCCGTTAGATCATAGCATTCCTATCAACTCGCATCTGTGAAAGAGGCATTTTTGCTTTCAGGCATGAAACCAGTCCAGCTTCTTACAAAACAGATGGTGATGAGTTTCCACCCCCTCACCAACGCTTTCTCTGAACAAATCGAGAAAATCTGCGGGCCTGTGGACCTCTACTACAACGCCGCGGAGCTCCGAAAATCATCGTTGCCGGCAGCATTGCGAGAACTTCGACGCTTGCAGGCTGATAAGTTGATTATTGCGCTGGAGACCGATGCTGGGCGGGCGTTGATCGGACCACTCTCCATCGCGGCTTCGTTTACACGGGCGAAGTCTATCGAAGTTGTCTGGCCCGACCTGCGTGTCGAACCCATATATCGATTAGGTGCCGTTCGTCAGGTGGGGCAATCGATATACGACACGCTGTCTTCCCGACGTGCGCTGGCGCGGTCCATGCGTGCTGGTACGGACATACAGCGAATATCCATGCCGCGCGCGGTTCCTCCCAGCGCGGGCAAGCGCATTTTGTATTTGGACGCGAATATATCACTCGGGACATCCGTCGGTGGGTCGATCGGCCATACCGCCGGGGTGATCGATGGGTTTTTGCAGCACGGATTCGAGGTCGACTACGCGAGTCTGAAACCCATTCCCACAGATCGAACCGGAGCTCGCTGGCTGAAGCTCGAACCGGAGTCGCTGTTGGCGATCCCGCCCGAGCTCAACTTTTATAAGTACGCTGACGTGATTGAGCGCAAGATTGCACCACTCCATCGCGCCAATCCCTGGTCGTTTATTTATCAAAGGTTTTCCCTTCATAATTTCATTGGTCCTCGCCTCGGACGCAAACTGAATATTCCGGTCGTCATGGAATATAACGGGTCAGAAGCCTGGGCCGCCGAGAATTGGGGTACGAAACTTGCTTTGCACGATGCTGCCATTGCAGCCGAATCAACCGCGCTGGGAAGCGCTGATTTGCTCATTACCGTTTCGGATCAGCTCGGGTACGACCTTAAGCGCCGCGGGATACCGGATAGTCGGATTGTCGTGTATCCGAACTGTGTGGATCCGGACACTTTCGACGCGGCGAGATTTACCTCAGAAGAACTTGGTGCGCTCAGGGACCGTCATGAAATCCCACGCAATGCACTCGTGGCGGGTTTCATTGGAACCTTCGGCCAATGGCACGGGGTGGAATTTTTGGCGGAGCGCATTCGGCATTTGGTTGAAGAAAACTCTGGTTGGCTCGATAGCAAGAAGCTTCATTTTATGCTGGTTGGCGATGGCCTAAAAATGCCACTGGTCCGGAAAATCGTGGGGGGAGAGGCGATTGCGCGGTATGTTACTTTGACCGGTCTGGTGGCCCAAGCCGAAGCTCCGAAATATCTGGCCGCGTCGGATTTGCTGATTTCGCCTCATGTTCCCAATGCGGACGGCTCCGAATTTTTTGGTTCGCCGACCAAACTGTTTGAATATATGGCGATGGAGAAGCCGATTGTCGCTTCCGCATTAGGGCAAATCGGGGACGTCATCTCGGGGCAGGGAGCCACAAAATTGGGAACTATGCCTCCGGGCTCTGGAAAAATGGGTGGTTTTCTTTTTGATCCAGGTGATGCGTCAGGATTCGAAAGCATGTTACAGCATGTGGTGAATGACATGCCGGAAGCGTTAAAGGTAGCGAAGGCAGCTCGTGTTGAAGTATTGAACCGCTACACGTGGAAACGTCACGTTGATGCGATTTTGGATAGGATGAGGCAGGCGGGTCTGATGGCGCGACCGCCGGACAGGCCGCGCGCATAACCTCCGCGTTGTCCGAAATAGGAATTTGCTCTTAATGTGCGGAATTGTGGGACTATTGTCTTTCAGCGGGGCGAACACGGTTGACCGTTCGACCCTCGAGCGCATGCGAGATGCGATGGTCCATCGTGGCCCCGACGGCGGCGATACCTGGATATCCGAGGATTACAAGGTCGGACTTGCGCACCGCCGCCTTTCCATCGTCGATCTTGCTGTCGCAGCGACGCAGCCGATGCGCAACGAAGATGGTAGCGTTGTCATCACGTTCAACGGCGAGATCTACAACCACGCGAAGCTTCGTCCTGAATTGGTTGCGCGCGGACATCAGTTCCGCACCGATCACAGCGATACCGAAGTTCTCGTTCATGGTTATGAGGAGTGGGGATTGGATGGCTTGCTCGAACGCATCGAGGGCGACTACGCTTTCGGAATTTGGGATGCGCGGAAAGGTACGCTGTCGCTTGCGCGAGACCGGATTGGGGTCAAACCACTTTATTATTCCTACATCAAAGGCTGTTTTGTTTTCGCCTCCGAAATGAAGGCGATGGTTCAGCATCCGGATTTTTCTCCGGAAATCGAACCATACGCAATGTACCATTACCTCTCCTTCCTGACGACGCCAGCGCCGCTCACCATGATGCGTGGTATCTACAAGCTGCCGGCGGGCTGCAGTATGACCGTCGACATCACCGGCGAAGCGAAAATGTCGCGCTACTGGGATGCGACACCCGGACAAGGGATCGATCCGCGCGAGACCAAGAACCTTTCGGATGCTGCGCTGGAAGATTTTTATGTGGGCGGCATTCGTGACCGGCTTCGTTCCGCAGTCGATAAGCGCATGATGTCGGATGTGCCTATGGGCGTCTTTCTATCGGGCGGCGTGGATTCGTCGACTAACGTTGCATTGATGAGCGAATTTTCGAACCATCCCGTCGAGACGTTCACGATCGGATTCAGCGACTATCAACATCTAAACGAGTTTGACTCGGCTAACGCGATTGCGCGGAAATTCAATACCAATCACCACGAAATCTCGATCCAGAAAAAGGACATGATCGACTACCTGCCGAAAATGATCCATTCGCAGGACGA
This sequence comes from Xanthobacteraceae bacterium, assembly GCA_024508855.1. Taxonomy (GTDB): domain Bacteria; phylum Pseudomonadota; class Alphaproteobacteria; order Rhizobiales; family Xanthobacteraceae; genus 62-47. The sequence continues at coordinate 8,820 of JANINJ010000073.1, read as the reverse complement.
GCCGATCGCTGACTGGGTTTGTATTCCACTCTATTTTGTATCGAAGCTCGCGCACGACAACGGCATGAAGGTAGTCCAGGTCGGGGAAGGCTCTGATGAGCAATTCTGCGGCTATGCAAGTTATATGGGCTATCTGAATCTCTACCACAAATATTGGGCACCGTTTCGAAAATACCTGCCGCAACCAGCGCAGCGCCTCGCATCTGGTACGGCGACTTTGTTGTCGGCGATGCACCCGCGTCTTCCGCTTTATGCGGATATTATTGATCGAGCCGCGCGCGGGCGCGAGCACTTCTGGTCCGGTGCGATGGTTTTTCCGGACCTCATGAAGTCTCAACTTGTTGATTCGGGTGGAATCGCGGGTATGGCGAGCGAGCGCCACCCCAACGTCGCTACTCTGCTGGATCCTGACTATCTGATGCAGGATAGCTATAACGTTGTTCGTAGTTTCCTCGGCCCACTTGATAACAAGCATCCCGGGGCCGACGCGTTAACGCGGATGATCCACAGCGAGTTTAGGTTGCGGCTGCCCGAGCTGCTGCTGATGCGCGTTGACAAGATCGGTATGTCGGAATCGCTCGAGGCACGCGTGCCGTTTCTGGATCATAAGCTGGTCGAGTTTTCCATGGACATTCCGGAAGAATGGAAGACCAAGGGCGGCGAACCAAAGTACTTGCTGAAGAAGGCCGTCGAGGGTCTCATTCCGGACGACATCATCTATCGGAAGAAGATGGGGTTTGGCGCGCCGATGAGTGATTGGCTGCGTGGCGACTTCGGGCGCGCGGTTCGAACTTCGGTGCTTGCATCGGGGCTGCTCAAACGCGGCTTACTCAATGTGGACTACATCGAAAAGCTGTTCGACTGGCATTTCAGAGGGCGTATGGATACCAGCCTCTATCTGTGGGCGATCTATAATCTGACCGCCTGGTACGATCTCTGGGTCGACCGCAAACAAGTCGATACGTCGCAGCTGTCCGATGTAGCGGCTTAGAACGGCTTAAAGGACGGGCCCGCGCCCACTCCTGTAGGACGGATGAAGGTATGATAAAATCCTGTCTTGTGACGGGCAGCTCGAGCCAGATCGGATCGTGGCTTGTCCCATTGCTGGTCGCAGACGGATGGATCATCCACCTGATATCGCGTGGGCGAAGCCGAATGTCCGACTACGGAGCGGATGCGACGTGGCATCGCTTCGACCTGTCGAAACAGGATAGCCCGTTCCCGGAACTGTCTGCCGAGGTTCTGTTTCATACCGCTGGTATCGCTTCGATTTTGCCGTGGATAGAGCAGCTTCATTCCGTTGGAATCAAGCGCGTAATCGCATTCAGTTCGACAAGCCTTTTCACAAAGGTAGCATCAACGAGTCCAGTCGACCTCGATATGGTCGCGCGGCTTGGTGGTTATGAGAAGATGCTCATCGCCCAATGCGAAAAACGAGGCATCGCCTGGACGATCCTGCGACCAACAATGATCTACGGCGGGAAGTTTGGCGATCGAACTGTGCTGGACATTGCACGGGTGATCAAGCGCCTTGGCTTCTTCCCGGTGCTTGGTCGCGGAAGTGGTTTGCGTCAGCCCGTGCATGCGCAAGATTTAGCAAATGCTTGTAGTCAGATATGGGACCGTACAATCACTTTTAACAAAGCTTACAACATAGGCGGTGCGGAAGCGCTGCCATACCGACGGATGGTAGAGCGCATATTCATGGCGATGAATAAGAAGCCGCGATTTCTTCCGGTGCCGCTTGCCGGTTTTTCATTGGCGGTTCGTCTGGCAAATTACCACCCTCGCTACCGGCATTTGACCGCTTCGATGGCCAAAAGAATGGACCAGGATATGGTTTTTGCAAACGACGAAGCCATTTCGGATTTCGAATACAAGCCGAGAGATTTCTTGCCACAATTTTCAGATCGATCAGCTTAGCTGAGCTCTCAGCAGTCCGCGGTCCTATCGATTGTAATGCTGACGGCTTCGAGCCCTCCAATTTGAAGGACGAAGGGATGCGCTTTCGATGGTTCTGGCGGATACGGCGTCGGGTTGCTGGTGGCTATCGCATTTGCTCCAAAACCTCAAAGTGTTTTCCATGTAAAACCGTCGCAAGTCGCAAAAACCAGATTCTGCCCCCTGCCTCGGATAGGCCTATTGAATACTGGATTGCTCGCGTCTGTCACCGCTGCCCGCAAGCCGCGTATGTTGTTGTCACACTTTGGAAGATTGTCAGCCATCCAAAAACCGTCGAGCGCTCCATTATTGGTGGCGTTGAATTTCCAGCGCGTGAGAGGCTCGCCCTCTCGACCATCGGAATACAATGCTCCATTAATGTTATCGATACGGTTATTGCGAAAATCGAAAATGTCGCCGCCAGCAAATGGTGAAGAAGCGAAAGTCTTTTCCAGTCTGATAAAGCCGCCGGAGAATCCTGCAGTACTTCCAAGTTTTGACACTTGAACATTACGGATTGTGACGCTTGTAGCCGCCACCAGTTTGGCAAAATATTTTGCGTGGTGTTCGCCATTTCCGTGACCCCAGCAATTTCCTCCTTCAATTAGAACGTTGCCGGCCTTTCGGTTGGGCCCAATCAGATAAACTGAAAGATCGTTAGTATCATTGTAGATACTCTCGCAATGCATGTCCCGAAATGAAATCGAGCCGAGGTTGTATCTTTCCGAGCCATCGATGCGGACGACACTCGATCCCGGACAGCCTGGATGCGATATCATCCCAGCCTGAAAGGATACGGACAGTGGTGCATCCTTGATACGGATGGTCGCATCAGCTTCAGACAAACAATTGTGCAAGTTGAACTGACCTCCTTGCCAATCGATGACGCCGTCATTTGTCGTGCCGCTGTTTTCGGATAGGTAGCCATATTTGATGCCGTAAGCGAGTGTGTTGGTGAAATTCCCGAATGATCCCGCTGTACGAATTCCGATCGAGCCCTTTGATGTGACATTGCTTACGTTGAAGTGCAGCACATTCTCGATATTCAATCCGACTGTGCCAGTCCCCGTAGCCGAAAACTGAAGATCCCGAATATCGATGCTCGATATGTCTCCTGAACGTTTTCCTTTAATGTGGAAGACATCGATGCCAGGAGTTCCGACCCAGCCACTAATTGTTTTGATGCTCGTGTTAGGGGCATCACCCGCGAAACTCAGGCCTCGCGTTCCAGTCGGCACAGTAATGGTAGACTTCAGCAAGCAATATCTGGATGATCCAGGTGAATAAATCTTCGCCGGGGTGGCTGCCGCTGCTGCGTTGATCGCCGCCTGGATGGCAGGACTGTCGTCCGTTTTCCCATCGCATCGAGCATTAAAAGGAGGAGCTGTGATGTCGTAGACGCGTTCATGTGAGGTCTGTGCGTCAACCCATGTGGGGAAGATCACCGCTACAAGAAGGCCAGCGAGAAGATTTTTCATGAGCGTACAGCGCCAACTTGAACAGGGATTTATCACGTATTTAGAGATTTTATCACGTATTCAGAGTATGACAAAATTACAGCATTATGCACAAGTTGATCTATAGTAACTCAGAACCCTGATGGTAACGATGATGGTTTTGGTGGTGAGGAACGAGCATGCTCGCCCAGCCTATGAAATTTATATCGTAGCAAATGAAAGTAAGATTGCGTGCGGACTCTCCAAAATCGATTAGGCAATCCTGCACGGTTCCTGCGTACGGTTCGACATTTACGTCATGGGCAAATTGTCAATCGGATCACGCGGCGGTTTGCGCAGCGGCCGGCGCCGAATGGTCCTGCGCCTGTGCTTCGTGAACCGGCCGCGATCTGGCGTAACACTTCCGGGCGCGCTCAAACTCTATTGTCGCCATCTCAGTTCTTTTTCATCGGGCTAAATGGAGAGCTCGAAACGGCTGCAGATTGGAATGACCAGCGGCGCCCCAAGCTGTGGCTTTACAATCTGCATTATTTTGATGACCTGCGGGCCGAGGGTGCAAATGAGCGAACCGAGTGGCACCAAGATCTGATGGAGCGGTGGCGGGTCGACAATCCGCTGCCGTCCGGTAATGGCTGGGAGCCTTACCCGCTATCACTGCGGATCGTGAACTGGATCGCTTGGGTGCTCGCAAATCATCGCCCCAGCGACAAAATTCTTCAAAGCATAGCGGTCCAGACTCGGCATCTTCGTGTCACGCTTGAATTTCATTTGCTCGGCAATCATCTGCTTGCCAATGCAAAGGCCTTGGTATTTGCGGGATGCTTTTTCTCCGGACCGGAAGCTGACGAGTGGCTAAGGGTCGGGCTTGATCTGTTGGACGCGCAGTTGGATGAACAGATTCTCGCTGATGGCGGACATTTTGAACTCAGCCCGATGTATCATGCGGTCATACTTGAGGACGTGCTTGATCTCGTTCAACTCAACCGAATTTTTCCTTCCAAACTCGGATCGAGAGTGGACGCGTGGAAGGCCCTCGCGACACGCATGCTGGGATGGCTTTCGGCTATGACCCATCCGGATGGAGGGATTTCATTCTTCAATGATGCTGCGCACGGGGTCGCACTTACCTATGGGGCACTCGCAGACTCTGCTGCTGGCTTCAGTATTGCCATGCCAAACAACGTCGCGCTGCTGCGACGGCTGGCGGCCAGTGGTTATATTCGCTTGGAGGCAGGGCCGTTGTGCGCATTTTTCGATGCTGCCGAGATTGGCCCGTCTTATTTGCCGGGTCATGGTCATGCCGATGTCCTCTCGCTCGAGGTTTCGCTCGATGGTCAGCGGCTGCTGACAAACGGAGGAACATCGACCTATGCGCCTGGTGCGTTGCGCGATGAGGAGCGGGCGACGTCCTCACATGCTACAGTTGAAATCGACGAACACAGTTCCTCTGAGGTCTGGGCAAGCTTTCGGGTTGGTCGTCGGGCGCATCCGTTCGATGTAAGCTGCGGGACGGCCGATGGCGGCGTATGGGCGGAAGCTAGCCATAACGGCTATCGATGGCTGCATGGTCGGCCTATCCATCGACGCCGCATCGAAATGTCTTCGAATCTGCTACGCATCATTGACAGCGTGATGGGAGGTGGCAGTCACTCAGTCACCGGTAGATTTCCGCTGCATCCCTCCGTAACGTCAGTCACGCAAGACTCGTCCGGTTGGCGGCTTGAACTCATCGGAGGCCGTGTAATACGAGTTCTCATGATCGGATCGGCGCAGTTGTCGGTCACGGAAGGACACTATGCCCCCGCATTCGGGCAGCGATTGCAACGGCCAGTTCTTACCTGGCGACATGACGGACCACTGCCGTTGACGATTGAAACGCGTTTCGAGCTCTGACGTGCGAATTCTTTTACTCACAGATAATTATCCGCCGGAGACGAGTCCTCCGGCTATTCGCTGCAGCATGCATGCCAAATGCTGGATAAAGCGAGGTCACGATGTACAGGTCGTGACCAGCTTCCCCAATTTCCCCGATGGTAAGGTTTTCGGAGGATATCGGCAGTCGCTGTTCAAGCGCGAAACGCTCGATACGGTCGACGTCGTGCGAGTCCCGACGCTAATTTTTGCGAACAGCGGTACGCTTTTGCGTATCCTTGATTTTCTCAGCTACATGGTAACGAGTAGTGCCGCGACACTGTTCGTCCGTCGCCCCGATGTCGTGGTTGCGTCGTCCCCGCAGTTCTTTGTCGCAGTTGCCGGCTGGTTGGCGAGCCGAATTCACCGACGGCCATTTGTTTTTGAAATTCGTGACCTTTGGCCCGACTCCATTGTTGCGGTAGGGGCGATGAAGGAAGGCTTTGCAATCAGACTAATTCGCCATCTTGAGCAGTTCCTTTATCGAAAGGCCAATTTGATTGTTACGGTCACCTCCGCATTCCGCGATATCCTGATGGCGCGCGGCATTGATGGTGAGAAAATCGTCGTGGTAACCAACGGCATCGATACCCAGCAATTCCTGCCCGGACCCGCTTCCGAAGACTTGCGCTGCAAGCTTGCGCTTCAGAACAAGTTCGTTGTTTCCTACATCGGCACCGTAGGAATGGCGCATGGCCTCCAATTGATCTTGGATGCCGCGCACGAAAGCCTAGTCCGTCTACCCAATGTGCAATTTGTCATCGTTGGTTCCGGTGCAGAGTTGAACGAATTGCGTGCCCAGGCAAGTCGCCGCGGCTTGAACAACGTTACCTTTGTCGGGCGAGTAACCCACGCTGAAATCGTCGATTACTGGCGTTTGAGCGACGTTGCGTTGGTGCTGTTGAAGGATACGCCGCTGTTCCGAACCGTGATCCCGTCGAAAATATTCGAGGCCATGGCTACCGGTACGCCGATCATCACTAACGTTCACGGCGAATTGCAGAATATCTTAGAACCGCTTGGTGCGGCCGAGGTCATTGCGCCCGATAACCTTGCCGCCCTTGTGGATGCGATTGAACGGCTTCTGAAAGATCCGGCTCGACGCCAGCAGCTTTCCAAAGCTGCCATTGAGGGAGCCAAAGCGTACGATCGGACCGCGCTGGCAGACAAAATGCTGACCTCGTTGCAGGGACTGATGCCGCGAGATCAGAGATCAGGCGATGCCTGACCGCGATCTCGTCTTGTCCTGCGTCACTTCTTCGATTTAGACACCGAATCTTCGATTTCGGGTATGTCACGTCTTTCGATCTGAATGCGGTGCAAGAAGCGACTCCTAGGCATTTTCGGCTAGCAATTCTCGGTTCCGACGGGTAAATTTTCGTGTCACTTCTTTTCATTATAAGCCATTGAATATTATATGCTATTTTCCGATATGTCACTTTTGTTGCAGCGCTCGATAGTATCATTGCCCGTATAGCGCCAAAATTGGCCGGCTCTTCCCAGCATTCCATTTGAATATTTGCGTGGCAGTGGGTACACAGCCCTGCGTCGGGCCGGGGGATTTCCGCCCGGATTCATTCACTTACCCCATCCGAAGCACTCGTGGCGCTCTGCCGGGATACGACACGCTTTATGAAAAAAGTCATCGCGATCTTCGGCACAAGGCCAGAGGCCATCAAGATGGCGCCGGTCGTTACCGAGCTTCGGAAAAGTTCTGATGTGGATTTGCGCGTCTGCGTGACAGCGCAGCATCGCGGCATCCTTGATCAGGTGCTCGAGCTGTTTGCCATTACGCCCGACCACGATCTCGATCTGATGCTGCCAAATCAGACGCTCGATCAACTGACTGCACGCTTGCTGACCGGCGTCGGACAGGTGCTCGATCAGGAGAAGCCCGATCTGGTGCTGGTCCACGGCGACACGTCGACGACGCTGGCGAGTTCGCTGGCCGCTTTCTATCGCAAGTTGCCAGTCGGCCACGTCGAAGCGGGTCTGCGCTCCGGATCGCTGCTTGCGCCATGGCCCGAGGAAATGAACCGCCGGGTAACCACTCTTGCCACGCGCTTCCATTTCGCGCCCACCGAACGTTCTCGCCAGAACCTGTTGGACGAAGGAGTCGATGCCTCGCACATCCATCTGACCGGAAATACCGTCATTGATGCATTGATCGAGACCGTGGCGCGCCTCAAGGCGTCACCGGAGGTACGGACCGGATTCGACCGCCAGTTCGATTATCTCGATCCGAAGCTGCCGTTGGTGCTGGTGACGGGCCATCGCCGTGAGAACTTCGGTGCCGGCTTCGAAAGCATCTGCCGCGCGATGATCGATATCGTCACGCAGAACGACGTCCAGCTTGTCTATCCGGTGCATCCGAACCCCAACGTTCGAGGGCCGGTGGAACGCCTGCTCGGTTCGCATCCGCGCATCCATCTGATCGATCCGCTCGATTACGAGCCGTTCGTCTATCTGATGGAGCGTTCGCATGTCATCATCACCGATTCCGGCGGCGTGCAGGAAGAGGCACCGTCACTGGGCAAGCCGGTTCTGGTGATGCGCGACACGACGGAGCGCCCGGAAGCGGTCGATGCCGGCACGGTCATCCTGGTCGGAACCTCGCAGGACCGCATCGTCGGCGAAGCCAATCGGCTTTTGAACGACAAGTCACATTATGCCCGCATGGCGCAGGCAATGAACCCCTATGGCGATGGTCTCGCCGCGAAGCGAATTCGCGCAGTGATCGAGGAGCAAGCGTGAGTGACAACAAGCTGAAATCAATCTGTGTGGTTGGACTCGGTTATATCGGATTGCCGACAGCCGTCGTGCTGGCGTCGCGCGGAGTGTCGGTAACCGGGGTCGACGTCAACAAGGACGTCGTCGCAAAAATCAACCGCGGCGAAATTCATATCGTCGAGCCGGACCTCGATGCGGTGACCGCGCGGGTCGTCCAGAACCAGTTGCTGCGTGCGGCCACTGCGCCGACGGCAGCGGATGCTTTCGTCATCGCCGTGCCCACGCCGTTTCACGACGGCAAGGCGGACCTGAGTTACGTTCACGCCGCGGCAGCCTCGGTCGCACCGGTCCTCAAGGCCGGCGATCTGGTGGTGTTGGAATCGACATCGCCGCCGGGAACAACGGAAAGCATGACGGCGCAGCTCGCGGCGCTACGTCCAGATCTACGCTTCCCGACGGTCGACAACGCAACATGCGATGTGCACGTGGCTTATTGCCCGGAACGCGTGTTGCCGGGCCGCGTCCTGATCGAACTCGTGGAGAACGATCGCGTCATCGGCGGCATCACGCCCGAGTGCTCGGTGCGTGCCGAGGAACTTTACCGCATCTTCTGCACCGGCAGCCTGCTGAAGACTGGCGTCCGCACCGCCGAGATGTGCAAGCTCACTGAAAACTCGTTCCGCGACGTAGGCATCGCCTTCGCCAATGAGTTGTCGGTGATCTGCGAGAAGCTCGACATCAATGTGTGGGAGCTCATTCGTCTCGCCAATCATCATCCGCG
>JANINJ010000072.1 GCA_024508855.1 Xanthobacteraceae bacterium | reverse complement strand
TGAAGGGCGCCTGGTCGGGTCCCGCGCGGCTGCAACTGTTCGAGCATGCGCTGGCGCCGCTGGCCGACCTTCCGGTCCGGGAGATCGTTTCGGCGACACATATCCTGACCGACCTTACGCTCTCCCCAGCGACGGTTATTTACGATTATCTGACCGACAGCGCGCCTGCACACACATCAAGCTAGGAGCATGCGATGGCAACAGCCCGGCAAGACATCCTGAACCGGTATTCGAACGTTGCGGTGATCGGCGCGGGTGTGATTGGCGCGTCGTGGGCCGCGCTGTTTCTTGCGCACGGGCTTCACGTCGTCGTGAGCGATCCGCAACCCGACATCGAGACCAAAGTCAGGGACATGCTGGACAAGGCAGCACTGACGCTGAAAGCGCTTGGGCTTCCGCATGAAGGGCTCGACAAGAACTTGCGCTTCGAACCCGACCTCGAACGTGCGGTGACGGGCGTCGATCTGGTGCAGGAGAACGGCCCCGAAAATCCGAAATGGAAGCAAGAGTTATGGGCGCAGATCGAGCCCGCGCTTCCGCGCCATGCGCTGCTGCTGTCGTCGAGCTCGGCGCGGCCGGCAACGGAGCAGGGTCAACAGATGAGGGATGCAAGCCGACTTTTGATCGGTCACCCGTTCAATCCGCCGCATTTGATCCCACTCGTCGAGGTCGTTCCAGGTGACAAGACCAGCCCCGAAGCCGTGGAGGATGCGGTCGCCTTCTACGAGGCACTCGGCAAGGTGCCGCGGGTGCTGAAGAAGGAAATCCAAGGATTCGTCGCCAACCGGCTGCAACGCGCGATCATGCGGGAGGCGTGTTACCTGGTGCAGGAAGGCGTGGTGACGGTCGATGAGCTCGACGACATCGTCACGAGTTCGATCGGCCTGCGTTGGGCCGTGAACGGGCCGTTCAGTTCGTTCCATATGGGTGGCGGCCCGAAGGGGCTGGAGTCGTTCTTTCAGCACCTCGGAAAGAATATGGCGGCCTCGTTCAAGGTGATTCCGAACGTCGAACTCGACGCGAAGCTTCAGCAGGTGATCATCGATCAGGCTGCCGCATCGTTCGGCAAGACGCCGATCCCGGAAATGGAGCGCAAGCGCGACGATTCACAGCTTGCGATCCTGCACGCGCTCGCAACAGTCCCGGCGAATGGAAAGACTCCGTCGTAATCATCCGCGTGGCGGACTTCGTGTTTTCTTTCGCGCAGGGAAAGAACAGGCATCATTGTTCAGGGAAGAGACGCCATGGCCACCATTCTTGAAGGTTTGAAGGTCATCGATTGCGGCAGCTTTATCGCCGCGGCAATCGCGGGCACCGTGCTGGCGGATTTCGGCGCCGACGTCATCAAGATCGAACCGCCGGGACACGGGGATGCGTATCGGCATGTTACCCGGAATCCCGGAATGCCGAAATCCGAGCATAATTACGGCTGGCTGCTCGATAATCGCAACAAGCGCGGTCTCGCGCTCAATCTGGCTTCACCAGCCGGACAGGATATCTTGCACAGGCTGGTCAAGGATGCTGACGTATTCATCACCAACCAGCCATTGGCGGTTCGAAAGAAACTCGGGATCGATTACGAACGGCTTGCGGCGTTGAACGATCGGCTGATCTACGCGTCGTTCACGGGGTACGGTGAGACTGGTTCGGAAGCGAGCAAACCGGGCTTCGATCTCACCGCCTACTGGGCGCGATCTGGCCTGATGGATCAGGTGGTGCCGAATGCCGGGGCGACGCCGGCGCGCGCTCTGAGTGGCATGGGCGATCATCCCTCCGGCGTGTCGTTGTTCTCGGCAATCATACTGGCGCTCTATCAGCGCGAGAAAACCGGCCGCGGCGCGCATGTCGGTTCGTCGCTGATCGCCAACGGCGTGTGGGCCAACGGCGTGTGGGCGCAGGCAGCGCTGTGCGGCGCGACGTTCCAGCCGCGGCCGCCGCGTGAGCAAAGCTTCAATGCGCTTTCGTGTTACTATCGCTGTCGCGACGGCGGATGGTTGCTGCTGGCGTTGGTGAACGAGGACAAGCACTTTCCGGTTCTCGCCAAATGCCTCGGTCACGAGGAACTCGTCAACGATCCGCGCTTTGCGGATCGTGCTTCCCGCTCGAAGAACGCAACCGATTTAATCGCCATCCTCGACGCCGCGTTTGCGGAACGCGACAGTGGCGACTGCAAAACCCTTTTCATGCAGAACGGTCTGGTATTCGAGGCGGTCGCGACCATGGATCAGGTCGCGCGCGATCAGCAGATGCTCGATACCGAGGTGCTGCTGCCGTTTGAGGACGATAACGCCATGTTGACGATCAACAGTCCGTTCTTCGTCACCGGCTCCAAAAAAGTGACGCCACGCAAGCCTCCCGCACTCGGCCAGCACAGCGATGAGGTGCTCCGCGAGGCAGGATATGCCGAAGCCACGATCACACAATTGCGGCAGGATGGCGCGATCGCGTGAGCGATCGGATGCACTTCCGCTTGCTAGCTTCAACCGTTCGGAGATGACAATGAAGATCGAGGAACTGTTCAGCGTCCGGGGCAAGGTTGCCCTGGTAACCGGGGGAAGCCGCGGCCTCGGCGAGATCATTGCTCGCGCCTATGTCGAGAATGGTGCCAAGGTCTACATCACCTCACGGAACGCAGAAGCCTGCATGTCGCTGGCGGAAGAGTTGTCGAAGGTCGGCGAGTGCATCGCGATCCCGGCCGATCTGTCCCGGATGGAAGAGATCGAACGTCTTTCCGCCGAATTGCACAAACGGGAGAAGAAGCTCGATATCCTCGTCAATAATGCCGGCGCGAGCTGGGGCGCGACATTCGCCGAGTTTCCGGAAAAAGGCTGGGACAAGGTGATGGATCTCAACGTCAAGTCGGTATTCTTCCTTACGCAGCAGTTGCTCGATCTGCTGGAGGCGGCAGGATCCAGGGACGCCTATTCGCGGGTTATCAACATCGGTTCGATCGAAGGCATCCGCACCACGCATCTCGAGGCCTATTCCTACGCGGCATCGAAAGCTGGCGTGAACCATCTGACGCGCATCATGGCGAAATTTCTCGCGCCAAAATTTATCGCAGTGAATGCGATCGCGCCGGGTTATTTCCCGTCGAAGATGACGGATGCGATCGACGAGCACGGTGCGAAGGAAGTTGTCGACAACGCGCCGATGAAGCGCATGGGGAGGCCCGAGGACATGGCGGGAATCGCTCTTTATCTTGCGTCGCGGGCTAGCAGTTTCGTCTGTGGTGCGGTGATTCCGGTCGACGGCGGTCTGGCCACGACGGCGTGAGCGGGCTACGCCCGAGACGCATGACGTGACTTTCGTGAATCTCCCAAAGACTGGCGCCGCTTCATGCGGCGCCTTTTTGGTTTCACGATGCGGTTGCGCCGTCATCGTATTGATCGAGCTTAATGGCCCGAGATGAGCGGTTGGCTAAAGGCTCAGAGCCACTCCAAAACGATCCTGTCGTCGGGCGGGGTCGTGCAGATGAAATCGTCTCGATTTCCCTCGAACATTGAAAATCCAGACTATTGTTTCGACCGATCTCCGCGCGGGATAATGCTATTCGGAGACGGTAGTGGAGCGAGTACGGTGCCTGAGAATTTCGACGCGTTTGGCGAAGTGCTGCCGGCTCGCGGCGTCAAGGACGCTGAGGCCTCGCGGATGTCTTCGGTGGTTCTCCGCCGAACCGGTCAGATAATCTTCTGGGCGCTCGTTGTTGCTATTGTGTCGGCGCGCGTCTTCTATTTTACCGGCCCGGTGTTTCAATCCGGCAATGCCCAAACCACGAAAACCGAAGCCGCGCGATAGGGTCTCAGTCCGGTTTTTCATCCGGAAATGTCTTGCGATCGTCGAGCATCTTCTCGAAAGCACGGGCTGCCGGCATCGCGATGCGTCCCGGCACTTTCAGCCGCCATAGGGTTCGTTCGATCTGGACGCCTTGCATTGCCGCGATCTTCAGGTGCCCAAGCTGGACCTGATCTTTTACCGATACCGCCGAGACGATAGAAACGCCAAGCCCCGCAGCGACCACTTGCTTGATTGCAGCAGTACTGCCGATTTCCAGCGTCCGGAGCGGTTCGATACTATGAGCGGTGAGAGCTTGCGTGACGACTTCGCGCGATCCTGAACCCGGCTCGCGGAGGATCAGTACTTCGTCGTCGAGCCGCTTCGGATCGATCGCTTCCTTTGCCGCCGCGAAGGCATGATCCGGCGCGACGATGAGCTTCATGACGTCCGTGCGCCATGGCTCCGCAACAATATTACGTTCTTCGATCGGTCCCTCGACCAACCCGATATCGATATCCTGTGCAGACATCTGTTCGGCGATATCGCGGGTGTTGGCGCTGACGAGATGGAGGTCGACGCCCGGATGGGCCCGGTGGAAGGTCCCGAGATAACGCGCGATCATGTATGTCGCGATGGTCGTGCTGGCGCCGATCCGCAGCGAGCCGTTATGCAGCCCGCGCAATGCGGAAAGTTCTTCCTCGGCAGCGCGCTCCGCCGCGAACAGCGTTTCCGCATGTCGCGACAGGGCGAGCCCCTCCGTGGTGGGAACCACGCCCTTCGGCGAGCGATTGAGCAGGCGGCAACCGACCTGGAGTTCAAAATCCCGGACACCCTTGGAAATTGCGGGTTGGCTGATATTGAGAGCCTCGGCGGCGCGCGAGAAACTTCCGGTCTGGACCACGGCTGCGAACATGCGGAGCAAGTGAAGATTGAGGGACATAATCTCTCGCTATTGGCGTATTCCGAATTGGTATTTTCTATTTTTGGTCCTGTCACGCATATTTCCTTCTCATTGAAGGGGTGTCGCGTGTCGGATCCAACCGGTCTTTCTGCCAGTTCCAGCCTGCATAGGCGGGGTTTCACGGCTCTGACAGCGCGTATGCCGGGTATTGCGCTGTGCGCGCTGGTTACACTCATTGCGGTCGTGCTGCAGGCAGTACAGGAGTCCGCGGTCGGCCATCCCTATCTTGAGGCCATTGTCATTGCGATCCTGCTCGGGACGGCCGTCCGCACGATCTGGGAGCCGGGGGCGCGTTGGCATTCCGGCATCGCCTTCAGTGCCAAGCAATTGCTGGAGGTCGCGGTCGCGCTGCTCGGCGCGTCGATCACGTTTGGCGCGATCGCTGCTTCGGGGCCTATGCTGCTGGGTGCGATTGTCGCCACGGTCGTTCTGACCATCGCGGCCAGTTATGGTCTCAGCCGTGCGCTCGGCCTGTCGAACCGGCTTTCGATCCTGATTGCTTGCGGCAACTCGATCTGCGGCAATTCCGCGATCGCCGCGGTAGCGCCGGTGATCGATGCCAGTTCCGACGACGTTGCTTCTTCTATCGCGTTTACGGCTGTGCTCGGTGTGGTTGTCGTATTGGGCCTGCCGCTTCTGGTTCCGCTCTTCCTCCTCTCGGAGGCGCAATATGGCATTCTCGCGGGAATGACGGTCTATGCGGTGCCCCAGGTGCTCGCCGCAACCGTGCCCGTCAGTGTGCTAAGCACGCAGGTCGGTACGTTGGTCAAGCTCGTCAGAGTCATGATGCTGGGGCCGGTCGTCGCCTGTATTGCGCTACTCGCGCGGGGCTTGCGTGCGGATCAGCCTGCGGTCGCTTCCCGAAAGCAGAACATCTTCAAGGCCGTGCCGTGGTTCATCGTGGCCTTCTTTGCGCTGGCGGCGCTTCGCTCATTGTCGCTTATTCCCGATAATGCCGTCACACCGTTACAAGAGGCGGCCAGCTTTCTCACGGTGCTGTCGATGGCGGCGCTCGGCCTAGGCGTGGACCTGAGGGTGATCGGTCAGGTCGGCGGCAAGGTGACGGCAGCGGTGACGCTGTCGCTGGTATTCCTCTTCATCATCAGCCTGTGTCTTATCCGCTATGTCATCCCAAGCTGATGTGTGACGAGTTCACCGGCATGATTGCGGCAGTGATTGTTGAAGTGACGAAGGGAATGGCACCGACGTGCCATTCCCTTCATTGGTCCGACAGGTTTGTCAGATTTATTCTGCGCTGCTGACCAGACGGATGCGCGGGGATGCGCGGTCGATCAGTGTGCGATAGGCTTCCATATAGTCTAGCGCCATTCGGCGGGCGGTGAAGCGCTCCTCGAATCGTCGCCGTATTCGATCGCGATCGAGATCGGGAAGCCGGCCAACATCGGCAACCGCACTGGTCTCGTCCTCAACGATAAAGCCGGTAATGCCGTCTTCGATGATCTCAGGCGCCGAGCCGCGATTATATGCGATCACCGGCGTGCCGCAGGCCATCGCTTCGATCATTACGAGGCCGAAGGGCTCCGGCCAGTCGATCGGCAACAGAAGCCCGATCGCGCCACTGAGAAAGTCCGACTTCTCATGATCGCTGATCTCGCCAATGTATTCTACCAATGGGTGGTCCATCATCGGCCGGATGACTTCGTCGTAATACTCCTGGTCGGCGCGATCGACCTTGGCGGCGATCTTCAGCGGAATACCGCAACGGATCGCGATCTTGATCGCGCGATCGACGCCCTTTTCCGGCGCGATGCGACCCAGAACAGCAAGGTAGCTCGGCCTGATCGGTTGGGGCGTCAAAAGCTTCTCCGGCAACCCATGATAGATGGTGCGTTGCCAGTTCGCGTGCGGCACCGGTCGCCGTTGCGAATTAGAAATGGAAATCACCGGGATATTCGAGAAAGTAGAAAATACCGGTTGGTGCTCGGGGAGATCCAGCCTCCCGTGCAGCGTCGTTACAAAAGGAGTTGGTTGCCGCATAAACAGAGAAAACGGCATGTAGTCCAGATGGAAGTGAAGAAGATCGTACTCCTCCGCATCGCACTTCTGCCGAACACGCTCAAGCATGACCATGTGCAGTGCGTTAGGATCACGTACCGAACCATCAAGCCGGAGTGCTTTCGGCCAGGTTGCATCGAGCTTTGCCGATGTGTGTGAATCTCCGCTTGCGAAAAGAGTTACTTCGTTTCCAAGGGCCACGAGCTCTTCGGTAATCCAGTGGACCACGCGTTCTGTACCGCCATAAAGCTTCGGGGGCACTGCTTCCGTCAGGGGGGCAACCTGCGCGATGCGCATTCATTCGTCTCCTGTCAACTCGAGAATAGTTACGCCCCTTGCGTCGAAGACACCGACCAGCCGCCGAGGGAACGTTTTGCCTCCTTTGAAGTTCCAAGACCGGGTGCAGTCGAACGAGTTGTTGTTAATCATCCACACAATGGTCTTTTTGATGCCACGACGTTCCATGAGATTTCGCATCGAGGCTTTCATCGAAGGTTTCGAGAATATCGATGTGCCGAAAGAATGTTGCGTCGCGAGGGCGCAGACGTGAGCTCTTTGTGACGATGTAACGACGGCCCGGTGCAGGCCCGACAGAAGCCGTTGTTACTCAATGAGGTTTCGAGGTGTTATGAACGATCTTTCAGGATATGCGCTGCGTCCGTTTCCGTTCGTCATGCGCTATCTGCGCAGGCATCTCGCAGCGCATCTGGTAATTTTCGGCGCGGTCGTCGCGGCGGTTGCCTGTTCGGTAGGCACGCAATATGGCGTGAAATTTCTCGTCGACGGGCTTTCGGCGGGCCCCGCGAACGCGGGTGGCGTATGGCTGGCATTCATTTTTCTCATGTCGCTGATTGCCGCCGACAATTTCCTGTGGCGGATCGCGAGCTGGACCGCGAGTTTCACCTTCGTCGAAGTGACCGGCGATCTTCGCAAGGACATCTTCCGCCATCTCACCGGGCACGCGCCGAGCTATTTCACGGATCGGTTACCGGG
The DNA here is from genome assembly GCA_024508855.1 of Xanthobacteraceae bacterium. Lineage (GTDB taxonomy): Bacteria > Pseudomonadota > Alphaproteobacteria > Rhizobiales > Xanthobacteraceae > 62-47. The sequence goes on along the minus strand of JANINJ010000072.1, from coordinate 176,428 downwards.
CATGCTGAGCAGTCGCATCACGGCGACGGCCAATGCAGTGTTTACGGTCGAGAACATGTTCGTCTGGAACGTGATGCCACCCTGCATCGCAACATTCGCGGCGATTGCGTTGATCGGAACGGTCAGCCTGAAAATGGCGGCAGCGCTCACCGTGATCGCCGGCGCCGTCGTGGTTGCGATGTTCCACCTCGCTGCCCGCGGCAAGCCGTTGCATGATGGCTTCGCCGATACGGCAGCTGCCGTGGATGGCGAGATGGTGGACGTCATCAACAACATGCCGTTGGTGCGGGCATTCTGCGGGCTCGGTTACGAACACAAAAGGTTCGACGCGACCGTGAACCGCGAGTTATCGGCCCGCGGTCGCAGCCTGCGCTATCTGGAGCGGCTCCGGCTGATGCATGCCGGTGTCACGGTTGTCCTCACCGTCGCTCTGCTCGCGTGGGTAGTTTCGCTGTGGCAGCAGGGCAATGCCACTACGGGCGATGTCGTGCTGGTTTGTACGCTCGGGCTGTCGATTCTGCATGCCACGCGCGATCTCGCGGTGGCTCTGGTTGACGTTACGCAGCACGTCGCGCGTCTGTCGGAGGCGATCGCGACATTGTTGGTGCCGCACGAACTCCGCGACCATCCCGAGGCTGAGCCGCTGGTGAAGAGGGGAGCGGCAATCGCATTCAACAATATTACCTTCAGGTATCCGGGCGGGTTGCAGGTGTTCGAAAACTTCAGCCTTCGGCTGCAGCCGGGAAAACGTATCGGACTGGTCGGCCATTCCGGAGGTGGCAAGTCGAGTCTCTTCGCGTTGCTGCAACGGTTCTACGATGTCGAAGAGGGCAGCATCACCATCGATGGGCAGAACATCGCTCACGTCACACAGAAGAGTTTGCGTGAAGCGATCTCCGTTGTACCCCAGGATATTTCGTTGTTCCAGCGCAGCATCATGGAAAACATCCGCTATGGCCGGCCGGGCGCATCGGATGACGATGTGCTGAGGGCGGCGATCGACGCGCGCTGCGATTTCATCGAAACGCTGCCGGAAGGCTTTATGACTATTGTCGGCGATCGAGGCGTGAAGCTGTCGGGAGGACAGCGGCAGCGTATCGCGATCGCGCGCGCGTTCCTGAAGGACGCGCCGATCCTCCTGCTGGACGAGGCCACCGCCGCACTCGACAGCGAATCCGAAGAGGTCATCCGGGATGCACTCGGGCGGCTAATGTGTGGACGTACGGTGGTCGCGATCGCACATCGGCTGGCGACGCTGCGGAATTTCGATCGCGTTGTGCTGCTGAAAGATGGCAAGATCATCGAGGATGGACCGCCGGGCCGCCTGATGCAGCGCCCGGGTCCGTATCGCGAACTTGTTACACAGGAAATGACCCGACTCGCTCACCATGCGGCCTGATGCGGGCCACGCTTTTGGCCTATGATGTCTCAATGGTTCCACCGACAGGCGAGGTGTTGTGTCAGCCAAAGTGGGAAGTCAAACCAAGATCGAAGCTGTCCTCAGCATCGCGGAGTCGCCATTCTATATTCCGATGACGGGTCCGGCGGCGCGGCCGCGTCGCGTCCTTAAACACAATGACACCTTTATCGTTTTGGACAGTCACGGCGATATCGGAGCTTCCGCGGGCGGACCCGACGGTCTGTTCAGCCACGACACGCGCTACCTGGCGCGCTGCGAGCTCGCGTTGGACGATGTGCAGCCGCTGCTGCTCGGCTCCAATTTGCGAGACGACAACTCGGCGCTGACGGTCGACCTCACCAATCCTGATGTCTATCGCAATGGTCGCATCGTTTTGCAAAAGGATATGCTCCATATCCTGCGCACGATTTTTCTCTGGCGCGGCGCCGCCTATCAGCGCATCGGGGTGCGCAATCACGGCGACCGCCCCGCCATCTTCGATCTCTCGTTGCAGTTCGGTAACGATTTTGCGGACCTGTTCGAAGTGCGCGGCGAGCGGCGTCCGCAGCGCGGTGTCGCATCCAATCGCCTGATTGGGCACGACGGCGTCGCATTCGATTATCTCGGCCTCGACGGACAGGCTCGGAAGACCCTGCTTCATTTCGATCCGCAACCCACGCAATTGACGACCAATGCAGCGATCTACCGCTGCAACCTCGCGCCCCAGCAATCGACGTCATTGTTTATTGCCGCGGCATGCAATCCGCCCGCGAACTACCGGCCGTCGCCGTTCTTCCGCGGGTTGCTGGCGCATCGGCGCGAGATGCGTCAATCTACGATCGGCGCCGCCAGCATCGAGACCTCGAACAACATTTTCAACGAGGTGTTGTGCCAATCGATGGCCGACCTCAACATGTTGACCACCGAGACCCCGCAAGGTCGTTACCCCTATGCGGGCATCCCATGGTATTCGACGACGTTCGGACGCGACGGGCTCATCACGGCGCTGCAGATGTTGTGGGTCGACCCGCGCGTCGCGCGTGGCGTGCTGAGCCGGCTGGCCGCCTATCAGGCCAAGACCACCGATCCGTTGGCAGATGCCGAGCCGGGAAAAATCCTGCACGAGATGCGCAGCGGCGAAATGGCGGCGCTGCGCGAGGTCCCGTTCGCCCAATACTACGGCAGTGTGGATTCGACGCCGCTGTTCGTGTTGTTGGCGGGTCTTTATGTCGAGCGGACCGGCGATACGGAAACGTTGAAGACGCTGTGGCCGGCGGTGCAGGCGGCGCTGCGCTGGATCGATGGCCCCGGCGATCCGGATCGCGACGGTTTCGTCGAGTATCAGCGCGCGTCCGAACAGGGGTTGGCCAATCAGGGCTGGAAGGATTCCTACGACGCCATCTTCCATGCCGATGGCAAGCTCGCTGAAGGCTATATCGCACTCGCTGAAGTGCAAGGATACGTTTTCGCCGCGAAGCAGCTTGCGGCGCGTTGCGCATTGCGGCTCGGTCTTCAGGATGAGGCGCGTAAACTCGCAACCGAGGCGTTCGAACTGGCGGAGCGTTTCGAGGAGGCGTTCTGGTGCGAGGAGCTCGGCATGTACGCGCTTGCGCTTGATGGCAACAAGCGGCCGTGCCGGGTTCGGACGTCGAATGCGGGACAGTTGTTGTTTACCGGCATGGTTCGTGCCGATCGCGCCCAGAAGGTTGCCGCCAATCTGATGCGCCCGGATTTCTTTTCCGGCTGGGGTATCCGTACGGTCGCGCAGGGCGAGGCGCGGTACAATCCGATGTCGTATCACGACGGATCGATCTGGCCCCACGATAACGCGCTGATTGCGCTTGGGCTTGCGCGCTATGGCCTGAAGCATGCGGTCGAACATCTTTTCAAGGGTATCTTCGACGCCGCAAGCTACATGGACCTTCGGCGGTTGCCCGAACTGTTCTGCGGTTTCAAGCGCGAGCGCCGATCGGGTCCGACGCTGTACCCAGTCGCCTGCGCGCCGCAGGCCTGGGCCAGCGCAACGCCATTTTCATTGCTGGAAGCCGCGTTGGGACTCGAGTGCGATGCGGAGGCCAGGGAAATTCGCTTGCGCAATCCGCGACTGCCTGCATTCCTCAACGAGGTCATCGTTCGCGATCTGAGCTTGGGCGAGTCGAGTGTCGATCTGCGAATTTGCCGTCACGACGATGACGTGTCGCTGGAAGTGATGCGCACGCGCGGAAAGATTTCCGTTTCGATCGTGATGAAACATTGATGCCGTCTGGCGACCTGACAGGCCTCAAACCCGGGATGGGTGCCGACCGATCGGCTTGGTACGCGATATCAGGAGGGTGCATGCACGTAAAATGGGTATCCACACTCCTCGTGGCGCTGATTGTCGCGACAACGAGCATTTCGATTGCAGTTGCTGCCGATACCAGTCCGCCGCCGGCCGATCCCGCTGCGCCCGGTCAACCCGCTGCGACAAGCGGTGAGCCGTCGAAGCCCGGCGACGCGCCGCCACCCTCCGTCACGATCATCGGCGCCAAGGAAGCTCATGCCGTGCTAGGGCGCGACGTTCGCAGCACTAGTGGCGAAGACATGGGACGCATCGTCGACATTATCGTCGACAAGGGGGGCGCCGTGCGCGCGGCCGTCATCGACTTTGGCGGCTTCCTCGGTGTCGGCAGCCGAAAGATCGTCGTCGACTGGAACGCGCTGCACTTTGTCAATGTTGACAAGAAAGGGGACAGCATCACGCTCGATCTGACGCGCGAGCAGGTCAAGGCGGCACCGGAATATTCGGAAGACAAGCCAATCGTTGTGCTCGGTGCTTCCGGAAAACTTCAGCCGCTGCCTTTCGATCCACAATAATGGAGCATCGTTCTGTCCGTCCATGCGCCCACACAGGTTCGTCGCGCTGAAACACGCGGCCGCGATGCGGGCGATGGCGGGGAACGGCCGCGGCAAGACGAAATGCCACCAATTCAACCGAAGCGGCATGATCCGTCACCGTCGAGCCAGCGCGGGCTCGACTGGTTCATCTTTTTTCTGGCCGACGTACAGACCGGTTTCGGTCCCTTCATTGCGGTTTACCTGACGACGCAGAAGTGGACCCAGGTTGAAATCGGATGGATGCTTTCGATCGGCAGCGTGGTCGGGTTGCTCGGGCAGATGCCGGGCGGCGCGATTGTCGACGCCGCTCGCTCGGAACGTCTGGTCGCTGGTATCGCCGTCGGGGTGATAGGCCTGAGCGCGTTGGGATACGCGCTGTGGCCGGCGTTCTCCATCGTCATGATCGCGGCGGCGCTGCACGCCGCGGCAAGTTGCGTGATCGGCCCATCGATTGCCGCGATCAGTCTCGGGCTTGTCGGGCCTTCGTCGATCGGCGAGCGACTGGGCCGCAACGCGCGTTATGCGTCGCTGGGGAACGGCATCGCGGCCGCGCTGATGGGTCTTTGCGGTTCGCTGATCTCGAGCCGTTCGGTTTTCATCGTGACGTTTATCCTCGCCATCCCGACATTGATCGCGCTGTCCCGCATCAAGGGAGCCGAGATCGATCCCGAAGAGGCTCACGGTGCGACGCCGCCTGAGACCGGCGATGCGGTCTCGAGAAGTCTGTTCCACCTGTTGCGGCAACCGGCGCTGCTGATCTTCGCCATGGTGGTTCTGTTGCTGCAGCTTGCCAATGCGGGAATGCTTCCATTGATGGCGACGGTGGTGACGGCGCGTTCGAGCCAGTGGGCGCCGGCGCTCATCGCTGCCTGCATCGTCGTGCCGCAGGCCATCGTCGCGTTGGCCTCGCCCTATGTCGGGCGCAAGGCCCAGGAGTGGGGACGCAAGCCGCTGCTGCTGATTGCATTCAGCGCGCTGGTTGTTCGCGCCACTCTGTTCGCGACGGTGCACGATCCGTATTGGCTGGTGGTCGTTCAGGCATTTGACGGAATCACCGCCGCCGTCTTCGGCGTGATGGTGCCGCTGATCGTGGCCGACGTCGCATTCGGCAGCGGCCACTTCAACTTCGCGCAAGGCGTGGTCGGGACCGCGACCGGTATCGGCGCGTCGCTCAGCCCGTTGCTCGCCGGCTATCTCAGCGACCGGTTCAGCAGCAGCACAGCCTTTATCGGGCTTGCGGTGGTTGCTGCGGTGGGATTGATGGTGATCGGTGCGATGATGCCGGAAACGCGACGCCGGCTGGCCGCCCGTTAGCCGGCGTCGACGATCGCACCGGTTCGATCAGACTCTGAGGTGTCGTCCCTGCGCAGGGACGACGCTGTTGATGTGGACGCGTCGTGCATAACGATCGAAGTGATCGATTGCGGTCTGGTTCGTATTCGAATGTTAAACAGCGGCAGTGATCGAGGCACGGCTTCGCAGTCTCGCGACGCAATTGCGCCCGAGCTTTGCGAGGAACGTCCCGCCCTCTTTTTGAGAGGGCGCGCGGAAGCATTGCCGTTCAACACTCATGTCGTTCCTGCGAAAGCAGGAACCCATACGCCGTGTCGCTCGTGATACGGGCAGCGATCATTGCCTTTGACGCACCCCGTCCACCACCCTCAGGGGTTATGGGTCCCCGCCTTCGCCGGGACGACGCTGGTTATGCGGCGATGCGCGTGCGTTTCATCATTCTTCGAGGCCTGCGCACATGCGCAGACACTCAGGAAGGTTGCTGTGCCGCGCGCCGGCCAGCCGTCGTGCCGGCGATCTTGCCGAACACCGAACCTGCCATCAGGCCCGTGCCGCCGGGATAGTTGAAATAGAACAAGCCGCCGACCAGTTCGCCCGCAGCATGAAGTCCGGGAATGGCGAGGCCGTCGGTGTCCATGACGCGCCCTTCGGTGTCGATCTTCAGGCCGCCGAAGGTGAAGGTGACGCCGCATGTCACGGCATAGGCCTCGAACGGACCTTCATCGACGGTATTGGCCCAGTTCGATTTGTTGATCGCGAGGCCCTCGGTGCGGCGGCCGTCCTTGACGTTGGGATCGAACGGCACATCGGTGCGCACCGCCTTGTTGTAAGCTTTGATCGTCGCCAGCGCGCGGGCCGGATCGACGTCGTCGAGTTTCTTCACCAGTTCCTCAAGCGTATCGGCGCGAACCTTCGTCACCTGCTTGATGCGGTATTCATCGCGCAGCATCGGAATGATTTTCTTGTCGAACACCTGCCACGCGAACTGGCCCGGCTGCATCAGGATGACGCGACCGTACTTGGCATAGGTGTAGTTGCGGAAGTCCGCGCCTTCGTCGACGAAGCGGTCGCCGTTGGCGTTGAGCATGATGCCCCAGGGGTAGGAATGCTTCTGGAAACCGTCGCCGACCGCGAGATCGCCGAAGTCGGGCGCATTGCGGTCCCATCCGACGGCGTGGCAGCCCGACCAGTTACCGGTCGGCATCGCGCCGATGTCCAGCGCCATCTTGATGCCATCGCCGGTGTTGAAGCGGGTGCCGCGAATCTTCGCCAGTTCCCAGCCGGGGCCGAGATAGCGCGTGCGCATTTCCGTGTTGGCCTGGAATCCGCCGGCGGCGAGCACAACGCACTTTGCTTTCACCTCGACGGTGCGGCCTTCGTGCTTCACGCGTACGCCCTTGATGCCGTCGTCATCGGCGATCAGCGCCAGCGCGCGTGCATTGTAGGCGACGGTGATGCCGTTCTTCTTGGCGATCGCGGTGTGAGCCTCGACCAGTCCCGGACCGCCGCCCCAGGCTTCCACCGTGAGCCCGCCCCAGAACTTGAACTTGCCATCGATCTTGTAGGCCTGACGGCCATAGATCGGGATGAAGCGGATACCTTTCTGCTGCATCCAGCGCATCGTGTCCCTGCTGCGAGTCACCAGCAGTTCGCACAGGTCGGGATCGGTGCGGTACTCGGTCACGCGGGCCATGTCGTCGAAGAATTTGTCCTGCGTGTAGGTGCCGAAATCCGTGTTGGCGATTTCTTCCTCGGTGAGATCGGGCATCAGAGTCTTGAGATCGTCGACGCCATCATAGACGCAACGGAACGCACCGGCGGTGAAGCGACTGTTGCCACCGGACTCATCCTGCGGCGCACGCTCGAGCACCAGTACGGAAACCCCGTGTTCGGCGGCGGCCAGTGCCGCACAGAACGCAGCATTACCCCCACCGATGACAATCACGTCGCTTGAAGACGGCAGCATATTCAGTTCATCCGTTCTGTTGGATTTCGAAGTCGGCGAAGCGAGCCCGCGATGATCGGGCCAGCGTGGATTGCACAGTGCGAGGCTTCGTCACGATGTTGCAAGTCGAGAAAGCGCATGGAGCCCTGCACGCAGATGACCTCGCCGTTGTTCCGGAATCGCGCCTTAGCACGATGTCGAATTGCGTTATTTTGTCGCATTCTCTATTAGACACAAAACATTGCGTCAAAAAAGGACGATTCCGATGCCTAACACCATGATCCTAAAGAGAAATACCCGTTCTCTCTCGCTGCTCGCCGCGGCTGCCGCGCTCCTCATGTCGGCTGGTTCGGCGATGGCTAAGGACATTGTGTTCGGCGCGTCGGTGCAATTGACCGGCCCGGTGGCCAACACGGGCCGCTACTATCGCGATGCCTATGAACTGGCGATCGACAAGATCAACGCGGCCGGCGGAATCAAGGTCGGCAACGAGAAGCAGAAGATCGTCCTCAAGCTTTATGACAACCAGTCCGACGTCAATTTGAGCGTGCGCCAATACACGCAGCTGGTGTCGCAGGACAAGGTCAACTTCCTCCTCGGACCGTTCGCCAGCAACTTCGCGCTGGCGGATTCGGCAGTGTCGGAGAAATACCGGATCCCGATGGTGCAGGGCGGCGGCGCTTCCGATCAGATCTTCTCGCGCAAGTTCAAATACATCTTCGGCACGCTGGCGCCAGCCAGCAATTACTTCGGCTCCACCATCGATATGATGAAGGGGCTCAACCCTGCACCGAAGTCCGTCGCACTATTGTATGCGGACGACGCCTTCGACGTGTCGGTGGCGGAAGGTACGCGGCCCAAGCTGAAGGAAGCCGGCCTCAACGTCGCGATGGACGAGCGCTACAGCACGAATGCCACCGATTTCAATTCGCTGCTGTCCCAGATTCGCAGCAAGAATATCGAGGCAGTGCTGGTGGCAGGCCATGAGACCGAAATTCTCAATTTCGTGCGCCAGGCCAAGAGCCTTGCCGTTGCACCGAAAATGTATTCGTTCACCGTCGGCGTACCGAGCGAGGATTTCCGCAAGGCGCTCGGCAAGGATGCCGACTATGCCTTCGGCATGACCGCATGGCTGCCGTCGGCGGATCAGAAGGATCGCTGGTTCGGCGATGCCGCGCAGTTCGCCGCCGCCTACAAGGCGAAGTTCAACTATGAGCCGGACTACCATGCCGCTTCCGGTGCGGCCGACGTCGAAGCGCTGGCGCAGGCGATCGAAGATGCTGGCACCACCGATCCCGCAAAGGTGCGTGACGCATTGGCCAAGGTGAAGTTCGAAAGCCTTTACGGGACGATCGCGTTTGCCGCCAATGGCCAGATCGATCTGCCGCAGACCGTGATTCAGGTGCAGGGCGACCAACTGGAAGCGATCTACGGCATTCACGGTGCGATCAAGCCGCCGAAATATCCGATGCCGGCCTGGAACGCGCGCTGAGACGCACTGACGGCAAGGTGAAACGGGGAAGGGGGACCGGGTGGATCTGCTCGCGCAAATCCTGATCAATGGCATCCTGCTGGGCGGGCTGTACGCTGTCATGGCGCTCGGCCTTGCCCTGGTGTGGGGCGTGCTGAATATCGTCAATCTGGCGCATGGCGCATTCATCATGCTCGGCGCTTACGTGTCGTGGCACCTTTACACTTATGCCCATATCGACCCGTTCCTCGGTCTGCCGATCACCGCCGTGGTGATGTTCGTCCTTGGTTACGCGTTGCAGCGCGGACTGCTCAACCTCGTCGTTCGGGCGCCGATGTTCAACACGCTGCTGATCACCTTCGGCCTCGAGGTCGTGCTGACGTATCTGGCGCAACTGGCGTTTTCCGCCGATTTCCGCACCATCAACCCGTCCTATGCTGGCGACAGCATCCAGTTCGGAGCGATCGTGTTGCCGCTGGCTCGCTTGATGGCGTTCGGCGTCGCCATCGTGCTGACGGTGGCGATGTGGCTGTTCCTGCTGCACACCAGGCTCGGCCGGGCGATCCGCGCGACGGCGCAAAATCTGGTGGCGGCGCGGCTCTATGGTGTCGAGCCGCGGCATCTTTACGCCGTCACGTTTGGTATCGGCATTGGGCTGGCGGGTGCGGCCGGTGGGCTTTACGGCACCGTGTCGCAGATCAATCCCTATATCGGGGCGACACTGACGGCGAAGTCGTTCGCCATCGCGATCATCGGCGGTCTCGATAACCCGCTTGGCGTCATCGTCGGCGGCCTGTTCCTCGGAATCGTTGAATCGCTCACCGCGCTCTACATTGGCCCGACCTTTGCGGACGTCGCGAGCTTCGGTGTGCTGGTGCTGGTGTTGATCGTGCGGCCGAGCGGCCTGTTGGGGAAGACGGCATGAAGGCGCTGCAAATCCCCGCTGTCCTGATCGCGCTGATCGTTCTCGCTGCGGTGCCGTGGTTCGGCTCCGATGTGCTGGTGCAGTTCGGCATCAATGCGTTGCTGCTGGCCGTGCTGGCGCAGGGCTGGAATATCATTGGCGGTTACACCGGCTACGCGTCGTTTGGCAATTCCGTGTTCTATGGGCTCGGCAGCTATGGCGTCGGCATCGCCATGGTGCAGTGGGAGTTGCCGTTCGCGGTCGGCCTCGCCTTTGGTGTGGTGCTGTCGGTTGCGTTCGCGATTTTGCTCGGCATTCCGGTGCTGCGATTGAAGGGGCATTACTTCGCGATCGCGACATTGGCGCTGGCGCAGGTGATGACGGCGATCGTCTCCAATGTGAAGATCGCCGGCCAGAACATCGGTCTCGTTTTGCCGCCGCTCAACAACGATCTGCTGTTTTATGAATTGGCGCTCGGGCTCTTGGTCGTGGCGACGCTGACGATCTACTGGCTGTCGCGCAGCCGTTTCGGTTTCGGGCTGATCGCGATCCGTGAAAATGAGGAAGGCGCCGCAGTGATGGGCGTCAACACCACGCTCTACAAGGTGCTGGCCTTTGCGCTGTCGGGCGTGTTCAGCGCATTGGCTGGCGGCATCCACGCCTATTGGGTGACGTTCATCGATCCGGAAAGCGCGTTCGATATCAGTCTCAACGTCAAGATGATCATCATGGCGGTGTTCGGCGGTCCCGGCACCGTGTTCGGTCCGATCATCGGCGCGCTGTCGCTGTCGGCCATATCGGAATTCCTGTCGAGCGAGATCACCAGCATCGCGGGATTGTTCTTCGGCGTCGTGGTTGTCGCCGCGGTCGTGCTGATGCCGCGTGGCCTTGCCGACATGCTGCGGCGTTTCCGCACCACCGGATGGCGATATTTCGCGGAAAACATCAAGGCGACCCGGCTGTGAGCGCGATCCTCGAAATCAAGAACGTGACGCGGCGCTTCTCGGGGCTGGTCGCAGTCAACGATGTCAGCTTCGACCTGCAGCCGAAGGAAATCCTCGGCATCATCGGCCCCAACGGCGCCGGCAAGACCACGCTGATCAGCCTGATCAGCGGAACGCTGCCGCCGAGTTCGGGCGATATCCTGTTCGAAGGCAAGTCGATCGCGAACATGCCGGCCTACCAGCGGGCGCGTCTTGGTATCGGCCGCACCTTCCAGATCATGCGGCCGTTCCCCGGCCTCTCGGTGCTGGACAACGTCGCGGTCGGCGCGCTGTTCGGGCGTGGCGGCGGCAACGCAGAGCTGGCGCGGGCCCGCGAACTGGCGCGCGCGCAACTCGATTTCGTCGGACTAGGCAAGAACGTCGATCAGCGCGCCGATGAGCTCGGCGGCCCCGGGCGCAAGCGGCTCGAACTCGCCAAGGCGCTGGCGATGCAGCCGAAGGTGCTGCTCTGCGACGAAGTCATGGCGGGACTCAATCTGGTGGAAATCGACGAAGTCATCGACGTGATCCGCAAGGTGCGGAACGAAGGCATCAGCGTGCTGGTGATCGAACACGTCATCAAGGCCATCAAGAGCCTGTCGGATCGGTTGCTGGTCCTGCATCACGGCGAAAAGATCGCGGACGGCGACCCGGAGACGGTACTTGCCAATCAGGCCGTGGTGGAAGCCTATCTTGGCAAGAGGCGGGCATGAGCGCGGTATCGGCAGAGCGGAAGGAGCCGCTTCTTCAGGTCAGCGGACTGAGCGCCGGCTATGGCGGCATGCCGGTGTTGCATGACGTCGCGATTGAGATTTTCCCCGCCGAAATCGTGGCGCTGGTCGGCAGCAATGGCGCCGGCAAGACGACGCTGTTGCGGGCCTTGTCGCGGGTTCTCGCCGGCAACGGCAAGATCGTTCTCGATCGCAAGGACCTGATGCCGCTCACGCCGGACCAGGCATTCCAGACTGGCCTGGTGCAGGTGCCGGAAGGCCGTCAGTTGTTCGACCGGATGACCGTGCAGGACAACCTGCTGATGGGTGCATTCCGGCGCAACGACAAGGCCGCGGTGGCCCGCGATCTGGAGAAAATGTACGCGCTGTTTCCGCGGATGGCGGAACGGCGGCGTCAATTGGCGGGCAGCATGTCCGGTGGAGAGCAGCAGATGTGCGCGATGGCGCGGGGCTTGATGGCTGCGCCGCTGCTGCTGATGATCGACGAAATGAGCCTCGGCCTTGCGCCGATCATCGCCGAGCAATTGATGGATGTGCTGGCGGAAATCCGCAAGGAAGGTGTCACCGTGCTGCTCGTGGAACAAGACATCCATCTAGCGCTGTCGGGCGCCGATCGTGGCTATGTCATGGAAACCGGCCGTATCGTCCATAGCGGCCTCGCCAAGGACCTGATCGACGATCCGGAAGTCCAGCGCGCCTATCTCGGGCTTTGAGCGCTTTCCGCCGTTTCATCGGAGCGTGCTGGTACCAAACGCCGGTGGATGCCATATATGGCATCTGTCACCGCAATTCGTTTGGGATCAGCATTCATGGCCACACCGCAGCACAACACGATCGATCCGGTTAAACTCGACAAGCTCGCCGAAGTGGCGATCAAGGTCGGGTTGCAGCTCCAGCCGGGACAGGACGTGTTCCTCACCGCGCCGGTATCGGCGCTGCCGCTGGTGCGTCGCATCACCGAACATGCCTACAAGGCCGGTGCCGGGCTTGTGACGCCGATTCTGTCCGACGAAGAGATCACGCTGTCGCGCTATCGTTTCGGACACGATGAGAGTTTTGATCGCGCCGCAGGCTGGCTCTATGACGGCGTCGCCAAGGCATTCGACGCCAACACCGCGCGGCTCGCTATCGTCGGCGACAATCCGATGCTGCTGGCCGGCGAAGATGCCGCGAAGGTCGCGCGCGCCAGCAAGGCCAATTCCATGGCCTATCGTCCGGCCATGGAGAAGATCACCGGCTTCGACATCAACTGGAACATCGTGGCCTATCCCGGCGCATCATGGGCGAAGCTGGTGTTTCCGGATGACGAGGAGGACACGGCGGTCGGCAAGCTTGCCGAGGCGATCTTCGCCGCTTCGCGGGCCAACGTTGCCGATCCGATCGCGGCGTGGACCGCGCACAACGCGGCATTGAGTACGCGCACCGACTGGCTGAACGGCCAGCGTTTCCATGCGCTGCATTATTCCGGCCCCGGCACCGATCTGACGATCGGACTTGCCGACGGGCACGAATGGGTCGGCGGCGCGTCGATCGCCAAGAACGGCATCGTCTGCAACCCGAACATTCCGACCGAAGAGGTGTTCACCACGCCGCACGCGCTGCGCGTGGAGGGCCACGTTCGCAGCACCAAGCCGCTGTCCTATCAGGGCACGCTGATCGATGACATCGCGGTGCGCTTCGAAGCGGGCCGTATCGTCGAGGCGACCGCATCGCGCGGCGCGGATGTGCTCAACAAAGTGCTCGATACCGACGAAGGCGCACGCCGTCTCGGCGAAGTGGCGCTGGTGCCGCACTCGTCGCCGATCTCGGCCAGCGGGCTGTTGTTCTACAACACGCTGTTCGACGAGAACGCGTCATGCCACATCGCGCTCGGCCAATGCTATTCGAAATGTTTCGTCGGCGGCGCCGACCTGACGCCGGATCAGATCAAGGCGCAGGGCGGCAACTCCAGCTTCATCCATATCGACTGGATGATCGGCTCGGATCACATCGATATCGATGGCGTCCATGCCGACGGCCGCCGCGTGCCGGTGTTCCGCAAGGGCGAATGGGCGGCGTGAGGTTGCTGTCGGTTTACGGCAACGGACGAAAATAGTTGGTTCGTCATGGCCGGGACAAGCCCGGCCATGACGTAATCAGCAGCCGCGGTCGCTGTTCTCCGCGCTGTATTATCACACGATCCTGCTCTTGCGATCGCCCCAGTAGCGGTCGCGCAGCAGGCGCTTGTAGAGCTTGCCGGTCGGTAGCCGCGGCAGTTCGTCCATGAAATCGATGGAGCGCGGGCACTTCTGTCGCGACAGGTTTTTCGCGCAGAACTCGATCAGCTCGTCCGCCAGCACGGCATCGGCCTTGATGCCCGGCATCGGCTGCACCACCGCCTTGACCTCCTCGCCGAGGTCTTCGTTGGGCACACCGAACACCGCAGCGTCCGCGACCTTGGGATGCGTGATGAGCAGGTTTTCGCACTCCTGCGGATAGATGTTGACGCCTCCCGACACGATCATGAACGTCGCGCGATCCGTCAGATAGAGGAAGCCGTCGTCGTCGACATAACCGATATCGCCGACGGTGCTCATGCTGCCGTCTTCCGAGCGGGTTTCCGCAGTGCGCTTCGGATCGTTGAAATATTCGAACGGCGTCGCTGTCTTGAACCACAGCGTACCGGGCGTTTCCCTGGCGCACGGCTTCATGTCGTCGTCCAGTACGTGCAGTTCGCCGAGCAGCACTTTGCCGACGGTGCCGCGATGTGCCAGCCATTGCGGGCTGTCGCAGGCCGTGAAGCCGAGCCCTTCGGTGGCGCCGTAATATTCATGGATGATCGGCCCCCACCATTCGATCATCTGCTCTTTCACCTGCGGCGGGCAGGGCGCTGCAGCGTGAATGGCAACCTCCAATGACGAGACGTCGTATTTCTTGCGCACCTCGTCGGGGAGCTTGAGCATGCGGGAGAACATGGTCGGCACCAGTTGGCTATGGGTCGGCCGGTGCTTCTCGATCAGTTGCAGATAGTGCTCCGGATCGAACCGCTCCATGATGATGGCGGTTCCGCCGTTGCGGATCACCAAATTGACCGCGGCTTGCGGTGCCGAGTGATAGAGCGGCGCGGGCGAGAGATAGGTCAGTCCCTCGCGATAGCGCCACATCATGTTCAGGAAGTCGAATAGCGGCAACTGCTTCGACGGCGGCTGCTCCGGAAGCGGCCGCACGATGCCTTTCGGCCGGCCGGTGGTGCCGGACGAATACAGCATCGCCGTGCCGACGCTTTCGTCCGCAATCGGAGTTGCGGGAAAACCGGCCACGGCTTCATCCAGATTGAGAACCGATTTTCCGTCACCTGGGCCGTCGACGACGAGGCTGACTTCGACCTTCGGACATTGTTTCAGCGCTTCCGCCGCGACGGCACGCTTCTCCTCGGAGAAGATCAATACCCGCGACTCGCTGTTGTTGATGATGTAGGCGAGTTCGTCCGCTTTCAGGAACGAGTTGATGCAGGTGAAGTATAGTCCGGCGCGCTCGCCTGCGCCGCAGGCTTCGAGATAGCGCGCGTTGTTCTCCATGAAGATCGCATAGTGATCCAGCCGATTGAGGCCGCGGCTGCGCAGGAAATGCGCCAGGCGATTGGTGCGGGCCTCCAGTTCGGCGTAGGTAACGGTTTCGCCGCTGCCGGCCATGATGAAGGCCGGCTGATTGGCCCGCGGTTTCGCATGACTCCCAGGATACATTTCCGCTCCCCGATGGCTTGGATGACGCCGGTTATCCGGTCGTTGACTTGTGGGTGTCAGGATATCGACGCCGTTAGTGATCGCAAGGGGCGCGTCCGGCCGGCGCGATTTGTCGCGGTTTGTGCTGGCAAAGGTAACGGGATGGTTTATAGGTGAAGCCGCTTATTCAAGATCAGTCCCGATGGTCCTCCCGGCAGTTTTCCCCGCACCCGATTCCGATCGTCGGTCGCCGCAACGATGTTGCGGCGCACAGCCTGCGGGCGATTCCAGCGTTGTGCGATCTCTGCGATGACAGATCTGGCGCGGGAAAGGGTTGACGAGGTCGCGCCGCATCTTGCCGGCGTAACGGAGGCTCCCTGGATCGCCCGCGTGATCCGCCCGATCCGGCGGCTCGATCCGTTCGATCTTGCTTCCCTTGTGTTGCTTGCGGTTCTTTTTGCCCTCGTCGTTGCGACGTTCCGGGATTACGCCGTCACCAACGACGAGTGGATTCAGCATCGGTACGGTGAACTGATCGTCGCCTATTACAGGAGCGGCTTCACGGACCGCGCGGTGTTCGGCCTCGACAATCTTTATCTGTACGGCGGTCTGTTCGACATCGTCGCCGTTCTGCTGAGCCACATCGTGGCGCTCGATGCGTTCGATCTGCGGCATCTGATGTGCGGCATGATTGGCGTGGCAGGGCTTGGCGCGGCTATTGCCACGGCCCGCATGATCGGCGGCTCGCGTGCCGGACTGATCGCCGGTATCGCGCTGGCGGTGACCGGCTCGTGGTACGGCACCATGTTTCATCACAGCAAGGACATCCCGCTGGCCGCGGCGATGGCGGGCGCGCTGTATTTCCTCATGCGTGCCGCCCGCGATCTGCCGAACCCGCAGTTACGGCACGTTGCGGGATTTGGCCTGCTCACCGGTGCCGCGCTCGGCATCAAGGTGCTGGGGCTGCTGTTGTTCGGTTATGTCGGCATCGCGATTCTTCTCGGCATTCCGGAGCCGATGCTGCGCTCGCCGTGGCAGGCGCGCCGATTCATCTGGCAATCGCTGGTGCGCTTCGTGCCGGGATTGGCGATCGCCTATGTCATCATGATCGTGACATGGCCGTGGTCGGCGCTGTCGCCGTTCAACCCGATCCGCGGATTGTTCAGCTTTGCCGAATTTCACTACAACATCCGTACCGTGCTCGACGGCACGGTGTACCGGATGGCGACGATTCCGCGGCTTTACGTGCCGATCTATATCCTTATCAAGCTGCCGCTTCTGGTTCTCGCCGGTGCCGCGCTGGCAATGATCTTCGCGGCGCTGCCGAGACTGGCGAATGGCATCGTTGTCAGCCGCGCGCGTCGCGAGATCGCCATGGTCACCGTGGCGGCGCTGTTTCCCGTGCTTTGCGAAGTGGTATTGCACGGGCCCGCATTCTGCGGGCTACGGCACTTTCTGTTCGTGTTGCCGCCATTCGCAATCCTTGCCGGCGTGGGGCTCGATCTTCTGCTCAGGCGTGCGAGCGGCGCACGGTTTCTGCTCCCGGCCGCGCTGGCCGTGATGCTGGCTGGCTTCTCCTGGAATGCGGTGACGCTTTATCGTCTGCATCCTTACGAATATCTGATCTTCAATCCGCTGGTCGGCGGGCTTCAAGGCGCCTCGCGCCGCTACGCGATGGATTACTGGTTCACCATCATGCCGGAAGCCGTCGACGGGTTGGAATCCTATCTCGACCGCACGGAACCAGCCGAAAGCCGCGATCCGCGCCACAGCTACTCGGTTGCGATCTGCGGCGAGCGGGCATCGTTTCTGCGAAAGGCCAAGCCGCATCTGCATTGGGCCGAGGTGTGGGAAACCGCCGATTTCTTCATCGCGCCGACCCACATGAACTGCGATCGCGACAGCAATGGCAAGATTGTGGCGACCGTGCGCCGCCTCGGCGTGCCGCTCGGTTACGTGAAGGACCAGCGGGGCACCCGGCGGAAACGAACCGGCTGAACGGATACCAGCCATTCGTCTCACCGGAACGTGCTGCCCGGTTAACCGATTTGTGGTAACAGAGGGCCATGAACGCCAACGTCAACATCCAGATCGCCCATTCGACTTGTCCGCACGATTGCCCCTCGGCCTGCGCGCTGGATGTCGAGGTGATCGACGGTAACGCCATCGGCCGCGTGCGCGGCTCGAAGCTCCAGAGCTACACCGCCGGTGTGGTCTGCGCCAAGGTCGGGCGATACGCCGAGCGCATCCATCATCCGGACCGGGTCAAGCATCCGATGCGACGCGTCGGCCCCAAGGGATCGGGACAATTCGCGCGCATCTCATGGGACGAAGCGCTGGATGAAATCGCACAGCGGTTCGATGCGGCCGAGCGCGATTTCGGCGCGGAGTCGGTCTGGCCTTATTACTATGCCGGCACGATGGGACTGGTGATGCGCGACGGCATCAATCGCCTGTCGCACGTCAAGAAGTATTCCCGCTTCTATAGCACCATATGCTCGACCATCGCCTGGGCCGGTTACGCCGCCGGCACCGGCAAGGTGATGGGCGTCGATCCACGCGAGATGTCGAAGTCCGATCTCGTGGTGATCTGGGGCACCAATCCGGTCTCCACCCAGGTCAACGTCATGACCCATGCCACCCGCGCTCGCAAGGAGCGCGGCGCGCGCATCGCGGCGATCGACGTCTACGACAACGAGACCATGAAGCAGGCGGACATCAAGATCATCCTGCGTCCCGGCACCGATGGCGCGTTCGCGTGCGGCGTGATGCACGTGCTGTTCCGCGAGGGTTTTGCCGATCGCGCCTATCTCGCCAAATATACCGACTGCCCGGACGAACTGGAGGCGCATCTGAAGACGCGCACGCCGGAATGGGCGTCGGAGATTTGCGGCGTTCCCGTTGCTGAAATCGAGGCTTTCGCGCGTGCGGTGGGAGAGACCCGGCGCACGTTCTTCCGCCTCGGCTATGGCTTCACCCGCAGCCGCAATGGCGCGACGCAGATGCATGCGGCGTTGTGCATTCCGGCAGTCACCGGCGCGTGGCAATACGAGGGCGGCGGCGCGTTCTTCAACAATGGGTCGATCTGGAAATTCGACAAGACGCTGATCGAGGGGCTCGACGCCATCGATCCGGCAACGCGGCGGCTCGATCAATCGAAGATCGGACGCATCCTCACCGGCGACAGCGAGGCGCTCAAGGGCCGCGGTCCAGTGAAGGCGATGCTGATCCAGAACACCAATCCGGTCACGGTGGCGCCCGAACAGGCGCTGGTGCGCGAAGGATTTGCGCGCGAGGATCTGTTCGTTGCCGTCCACGAACAGTTCATGACCGAGACAGCGCAGATGGCCGACATCGTGCTGCCGGCGACGATGTTCATGGAGCACGACGATCTCTATTACGGCGGCGGTCATCAGCACATTTCGATCGGCGCCAAACTGATCGAGCCGCCCGGCGAATGCCGTTCGAACCATGAAGTGCTGCAAGGGTTGGCGAAACGTCTCGGTGCCGTGCATCCGGCCTTCGAGATGACATCGCGCGAATTGATCGACGCCACGCTGCGCGCCAGCGGGCAGGGCAGCGCCGAGGGATTGCTGGACGACCTGTGGCGCGACCTGCAGCCGGATTTCCGCGCGTCTCACTACCTCGACGGCTTCGGCCATGCCGACGGCAAGTTTCATTTCAAGGCCGATTGGCCGAACGTGCCGGTGCCCGTCAACGACCGCATGGGGGCGTGGGACAACATGCCGTCGCTTCCGGATCATTGGGCCGTGATCGAGGAGGCGGACGCCGAGCATCCGTTCCGGCTCGCGACCAGTCCGTCGCGCAGCTTCCTCAACACCACGTTCAACGAAACGCCGTCGTCCAAATCGCGCGAGGGCGTGCCGACGGTGATGATGCACCCGGACGATGCTGCAAGCCTGACGATTGCCGACGGCGATATCGTGACCCTCGGCAACAGGCGCGGCGAGACCACGCTGACGGCGCGGTTGTTCGCTGGCGTGCGGCGCGGCGTGATGATCGCTGAATCGGTTCACCCCAATGCGTCTCACATCGGCAAGCGCGGCATCAACATGCTGACGGGCGCGGAAGCGGTAGCGCCGTTTGGCGGCGCGGCATTCCACGACAACAAGGTGTGGGTGCGCAAGGCTGAACCCGCGACGGCTTCGTAAAGCCTCGCGCAGTTCATTCACTAGTCGGGTTGCGGGCTTAAATGTGCTCGCGCTGTCCGGAACGCTGCATTTCCTGCTCGTGGCGCTCGCGCGCCGCTTTATTGGCGTTGTGACGACCGATCGCACAGCCGGCAACGGCGCCTACCAGGCCATGATGACCGGCAACGTGGCCTGCCACGCCACCGACGATTGCACCCTTGATGCATCCCTTGGCGCTGGCCGGAGAAGCAAACGCGATACCCAAAGCTGCAGCACAGACGAGAATTGACTTCACGCAAGCCTCCTGAAAACATTCGGCTGACAATTCCCCAGCGGTGGTTTTGTTCCCGTGCGCGAAGTGCCCGCGGGCCCGGTTGCGGCTTTGTGAAGGGCATCCATGTCGGCTAACGATGCGTTGCATATTGCCATCCTCGCGGGGGATGGCATCGGGCCGGAAGTCATGGATCCCGCGCTGGAAATCCTGCGCAAGGTGGAGGCGACATCAACGCTGAAATTCCGCTTTACGGAAGCTGCAGCCGGCGCCAATCACTATCGCGAGACCGGCGCGTCGATGCCCGAGTCGACCGTGAGGCTGTGCGACGAAGCCGATGCGGTCCTGCTTGGCGCCTGCGGCCTGCCGCATATCCGCTATCCGGACAATACCGAGATCGCGCCGCAGATCGAGTTGCGGATGATATTCGATCTTTATGCCGGCGTTCGTCCGGTGCGGCTGATTCCCGGCGTGCCGAGTCCGATTGTCGGTGCGGCCGAGCAGGGTATCGATCTGGTGGTGATCCGCGAGTCGACGGAGGGGTTGTTCGCCTCGATGGGCAAGGGCGTCGTCACCGATGACGATGCGCGCGAGACGCTGGTCATCACCCGCAAGACGTCGCAACGGCTGTTCGACTTTTCGTTCCGGCTCGCACAGCGGCGCAAGCAGCAGGGGCGGCCCGGTTCGCTCGCATGCGTCGACAAGGCGAATGTCTTCAAGGCATTTGCGTTCTTCCGCGGGATATTCGATGCGACGGCGCCGCGCTATCCGGATGTCGAAACCTCGCGTCTCTATGTCGATGCGTGTTCGGCAATGCTGGTCAAGCGGCCATGGGATTTCGACGTCATGGTCACGGAAAACATGTTCGGCGACATCCTGTCCGATCTCACCGCCGGTTTGGTCGGCGGCCTTGGCATGGCGCCGTCGGCGGATATCGGCGACCGCCATGCAGTGTTTCAACCCTGTCATGGCACGGCGCCCGACATCGCCGGACAGGGCAAGGCCAATCCGACGGCGATGATCCTGTCGCTCCCCCTGATGCTGGATTGGCTTGCCGACAAGCATGGACTTCAAGAGGCCGCCGACGCCGCGCAGCGCATCGAGCGCGCAGTTGACAAAGCCTATGCACATGGCATCAAGCCGATGGAGTTTGGTGGTGCGGATGGCACGGCCAGCATCGCCAGGGCCGTGATTGCGGGGCTCTGACCAGAACAACATCCTCAAGGGAGAGAAACGATATGAAGAGCTTCAAGGTCACTGATTTCAATGCGCCGCTGACGCAGGTCGATGAACCGACGCCGCAGCCGACCGGCACCCAAGTGCTGATCAAGGTGAAGGCTGCCGGTGTCTGCCACAGCGATCTGCACATCTGGGAAGGCGGTTACGATCTCGGCCACGGCCGCAAGCCGCTGTCGTTGAAGGATCGCGGCGTGTCGCTGCCGCGCACGATGGGGCACGAGACCGTCGGCGAAGTGGTCGCGCTCGGTCCCGACGCCAAGGGTAATGTCAAAGTCGGCGATGTGTGTCTGGTCTATCCGTGGCTCGGCTGCGGCAAGTGCGAATTGTGCCTCGCGGATCAGGAGAACATGTGCCCGAAGGCGAATTCGCTCGGCGTCTATTGCGACGGCGGTTATGCCGATCACATGACGGTGCCGAATCCGAAGTACCTCATCAATCTGAAGGGGCTCGATCCGGTCACCACCGCGCCTTACGCCTGTTCGGGCGTCACCACCTACAGCGCCCTGAAGAAGGTCGAGGAGCACTTCAACCATCCGATCGTGATCTTCGGCGCGGGCGGTCTCGGGCTGATGGCGCTGTCGCTGCTGAAGGCGATGGGCGGCAAGGGCGCCATCGTGGTCGATATCGATGCACGCAAGCGCGAGGCCGCCGAGAAGGCCGGCGCACTCGGCTCCGTGGATGGCATGGCGCCTGATGCGCTGGAGCAGATCGCGAAGAAGGCCGGCAGTCCGGTCTATGCAGCGATCGATCTCGTCGGCAATGCGCAGACTGCCCAGCTCGGCTTCGACTGCCTTACCAAGGGCGGCAAGCTGATCATGGTCGGCCTGTTCGGCGGCGGCGCACCGTGGGCGCTGCCGCTCATTCCGATCAAGGCCATCACGATCCAGGGCAGCTACGTCGGCAATCTGCGCGAAACCGAAGAACTGCTCGATCTGGTGCGCACCAAGAAAGTAGCGCCGATCCCGGTGACGCCGATGCCGCTGACGAAGGCGGACGATGCGCTGCGCGATCTCAAGAGCGGCAAGCTGGTCGGCCGCGCGGTACTCACGCCGTAAGCCATCGGGGACGGCGCAATCGGGTTCTAACGGCTACCTGAAGAACATTTCCTGATTGCGCCGCTCCAGCTCTTCGCCATAGGTGCGCAACGCGTGGGTTTCGCTCACCGTGCCGATCACGGTGCGGTCGACCGAGTTGTCGACCACCACCAGAACGTCGGCTTCCGATTTCTCGAATGCCGACATGATTTCCCGGATCGTCATCGACGGCAGCAGGAATTCCTTCTGCTGATGCGCCAGCGTTTCGATCGGCGTATCCGCGTCGATGTCGCTGGAATGCAGTTCGCCGATCGAGACGATGCCGGCATAGCCGCCCTTGGGATCGCGTAGCACGATCTGTTTCAGGCGGCCGGGCTGGAACAGCTTCTGTGCTTCGTCGGCCCGCATCTGTCCCGGTGCCGTTTCGAAATCCGACCGCATCAGCGACCCGGCATTGAATTGCCGGATCCAGCCGACGTCCTGCGGGCCACGGATCACCTCGCCGCGCAGATGGAAGCGCCAGGTCGCAAAGCTGTAGCCGAACAGTTCGCGCACGATCAGCGCGGTGACCGACGATGCCACGATCGCGCCCACCGTCACCGAGAAGTCGCCGGTGATTTCCAACGCAAGACAGATCATGCTGAACGGCGCGCCGATCACGCCGGTGCCGAGCGCAGCCAGCGCGGCGATTGCCGCGGTGCCGGGCTGCAGCGCCAGCTCGGGAAACGGAATGGCGGCGACCGTGCTGTAGAGCATGCCGACCAGCGCGCCGAGCAGCAGCGAGGCGAAGAACAGCCCCCCGCGGAAGCCGGAGCCGAGCGACACCGCCGAGGCCATGGTCTTGAGCAGGATTGTCGTGGTCAGCAGCAGCCAGGTCGGGTGGCTCAGCAGCAGTAGTTGCATCGCGCCGTGGCCGGCGCCGAGCACCGTGGGCGTGAGCAGCGCCATGCCGCCAAGCAGAGCGCCGCCGATGATCGGCCGCAATGCGCCCTTGAAGATCCGCAGGCGCTGAAACGTGCGGTCCGCAGCAGCGATGGCGAGCATCAGAAGAATACTGGCGAAGGCGCAGATGACGCCGATCAGCACGCACTGACCGATCATTTCCACCGAGACCGGGGTAGGATGCCCGGAGGTCATCAGGAACGACTGCTGGTTCAGGTTGCGGGCGACCAGCCACGCCGCCACCGCGCTGCCTACCACGGGCACCAGGTTGGCGGCGGTATAGGCTCCGAGCACCACCTCGAACGCGTAGAAGGAGCCGGCCAGCGGGGCGTTGAAGGCGGCGCTGATCGCGCCGGCGGCTCCGCAGGCTACAAGCAGCCGCATGTCACTGCGGCGGGCGGCGAGCTTGCGTCCGAAATAGGAGCTGAAGGCGGAGCAGATCTGGGTGTAGCCGGCTTCAAGGCCGACCGAGCCGCCGAAGCCGTTGGACAACAGCGTCTGGATCGAGATCAGCAGGCTGCCGCGCATCGATACCCGGCCGCCGAGCAGCGCATTGGCTTCGATGGCGTCGGCCATCTGCCCCTTCAGCCGGTTGCCGACGAGCCATGCGACCACCGCCAGCACGGCGCCGCCGCAGATCGGGACGAACAGCGTGTGCTGCCAGGAGATCGTGCCGGTGGCGCTCAGCCGGGCGTCGAACGGGATGTTGAACAGCAGCGAATGGGTCAGTTCGCTAAGCGCAGAAATGATCGCGACCAAAAGCCCGCTCAGCAGGCCGATGACGATCCCGACGGTGACGACCCCGGTTTCCCGATTTCGGACGAAGTTGCGCAGGGCGACCGGCAGCAGATATCCGCTGGCCGGAGCTTTTGGTGCCTGTATCTGCCTCTCGGCGTAGGTCATTCGAAACCCGAAGCGCGTGCGGGTGGATGTCGGGCCGACCAATAGCCGAAATTCTTTAAGGAACCGTCGGATGAAGGTATGCGGCTGGGCTACGCAGCACGCATATAGCGGGAATCGCAGGCGGTACAACGCGTTTTCGCGCAGCACTGGCCTGCTCCGCGAAATGGTCATTTTCAGAACAACTTCCGGTCGAACTCCACGCCGGAGAGCGGCCTGAGGTGGGCCGCTCACCGCGCGACGGGTGTCAAAGGTTGCTGTCGGTGATCGCCGAATAGACCAGGGTGCGCAGTTCGCGCCGCACCGGATAGGCGCTAGAGGGCAGCACCTGGGTCATGAAGATGGCGATCAGGTCCTCGGCCGGATCAATCCAGAACGAGGTCGTCGCCGCGCCGCCCCAGGCATATTCGCCCGCGCTGCCGGGAATGAGGGTGAGGGCGGGGTTCATCGTCACCGAGAAGCCGAGGCCGAAACCCACGCCGGCATAGGTCGCCTCGCTGAACAGCGAGCGCGAGAGCTGGGTGAGGTCGTGGCCGCCGGGCAGATGGTTGGTGGTCATCAGCGCCAACGTCTTCGGCGCAAGCAGCCGGACGCCGCCGAGTTCGCCGCCGTTCAGCAGCGCGCGGCAGAAGGTGAGGTAATCGGCCGCGGTCGAACACAGCCCGCCGCCGCCGGAAATGAACGAGGGCGGGGTGAGGAAGCTGCTCGTGGTCGGGTCGTCCTGAAGCGTCAGGCTGCCCTTGGCGCCGGGCGCATGAAACGACGCCATGCCGCCGGGAGACGCATTGTAGCAGGCGGCGAAGCGGTGCGCCTTTTCGCCCGGCACGTAGAATGCGGTATCGTTCATGCCCAGCGGATCGAAGATGCGCTCCTTCAGGAACTGCTCGAATGGTTTTCCGCTGATCTTCTCGATCAGGTAGCCGAGCACGTCGGTCGAGACCGAATAATTCCATGCTTCGCCCGGCGAGAACTCCAGCGGGATGTTGGCCAGTTCGTCGATCATCGACTGCATGGTGCCGGCCTTGATGACTTCACCGATCTTCTTCTCGCGATAGGCGGCGTCTACATTGCTGCGCTGCTGGAAGCCGTAGGTGAGCCCGGACGTGTGGCGAAGCAGGTCGACGATCTGCATCGGCCGGTTCACCGGCCGCGTCTGGAACAGCGGCACGGTGCCGGCGACGAACACCCGCAGATCCTTCCACTGCGGAATGTATTTGTGCACCGGCTCGTCGAGCGCGACGTGGCCTTCCTCGACCAGCATCATGAAGGCGACCGTGGTGATCGGCTTGGTCATCGAGTAGATGCGGAAGATGGTGTCGTCCTTCATCGGCACCTTGCGCTCGAGATCGGCGTAGCCCTGCACGGCGCTGTGGGCGATGTGGCCGCGGCGGTAGACCAGCGTCTGCGTGCCGGGAAACCGGCCGCTTTCCAGATAGCGGCGCTTGAGGTGATCCTCGAGGCGGCTGAACCCGACGCTGGACATGCCGAGGGTTGCGGGCGGTGCGGAGGTCGCCGTCAATTCGTGCGCGGCTTCCGGTTTGCGTTGGGCGGGCATCGGTCTTTCTCCTTACGGCCTAACTTCGGGCATGTCGTTATGGGATTGTTCGGGCGACAATATTCACGCGTAATGTGGCTTGCGCAATACAACACTCGCCGCGCCACACGCGGCGATCGGGGATTCGGTCGATGCAATCGAAAATGGCAATGCGGGCGTTCGGCGGGCTGGATCGCAAGGTATCGGTGATCGGGCAGGGCACGTGGTATCTCGATCAGGGCGACCGCGCCAAGGCGGTGGCGGCCTTGCGGCGCGGCCTCGACCTCGGCATGACCCACATCGATACCGCCGAGATGTATGGCGACGCGGAACTGGTGGTTGGGGACGCCATTGCCGGCCGGCGGGACGAGGTGTTCCTGGTCTCCAAGGTGCTGCCGAGCAATGCCTCGCGGCGTGGCACGGTAACCGCCTGCGAGCGTTCGCTGAAGCGGCTCAACACCGACCGGCTCGATTGCTATCTGCTGCACTGGCGCGGGCAGTATCCGCTGGAGGAGACCGTTGCGGCCTTCGAGCACCTCGTCACGCAGGGCAAGATCGCAAGCTGGGGCGTCAGCAATTTCGACGCCGACGATCTGCATGAATTGCTGGCGGTCGCCGGCAAGGGACGCATCGCCTGCAATCAGGTGCTGTATCACCTGCGCGAGCGCGCCATCGAACATCGGGTCGTTCCCTGGTGCGAGGCGCATGGCGTAACGGTGACGGCCTATTCGCCGTTCGGCCATGACGACTTTCCGTCACCATCCTCGGCACAGGGCCGCGCACTGCAGGCGATCGCGGACCAGCATCGGGCGACGCCGCGCCAGGTCGCACTGGCCTTTTTGACCCGGCGTCCTTCGGTGATCGCGATCCCGAAAGCGTCCTCGGCCGAGCATGCGGCGGAGAATGCCGCGGGCGGCAGCTTGAGGTTGAGCGAGGCGGAGATCGCAGCGCTCGACAGTGCATTCCCGCGCGGCCGCGAACCCGCCAGCCTGCCGATGTTGTGACGGCCGCATATCGGCCCCTCAATTTTCGCCACTTGTCGGCGTGAACGGTTTGGCGTTTGGTCCTGCTTTCAGCGACGTTTGCGATTCCCTAGAGACCGATGTCCCCACCCTCAGCGCCCGCCCTGGCTCTCGCGAGCGAGCCTGCTCGCCTGCCAGCATCCCGACGTGGCCTCGCGCCACAGCGGACCGACCGTCCGTTCCGCGGCATCGCGCTGGTCATCGCCTCCACGGTGTTTCTGGCCTGCTCCGATGCGATGGCGAAGTACCTGACCAAGGAACTTCCGCCGGTCGAGATCGCCTGGATCCGCTTTGCGGTATTCGTGCTGCTCATGCTGCCCGCCATCCTGATGCGGCCGGGCGGCGCCAACGTGCTGCGCTCGGTGCGCCCGCGCATTCAGGTCTTGCGCGGCATTGGCCTGGTGTCCTCGTCGCTGTTCTTCATCTGGGGGCTCGGTTTTCTGCCGATCGCGGATGCGTCGGCGACCGCCTTCATTGCGCCGGCGTTCGTCACGGGATTGTCGATCCTCGTGCTGGGCGAGAAGGTCGGTGTGCGGCGCTGGATCGCCACCATTGTCGGCCTGATCGGCGTGCTCATCGTGGTCCGGCCGGGCACCACCGCCTTTCATCCGGCGGCGATGTTTCCCATCGTCTCGGCGTTGGGATGGGCCTGTGCACTGGTGCTGACGCGCCAGATCAGCGGCGTCGACCGGCCGGTGACGACGATGGCGTGGTCGGCGCTGGTGGGCTTTGTCCTGCTGTCGCTGCTGGTGCCGTTCTTCTGGGTCACGCCGAGCTGGCGTCATCTCCTGATCGGTACCTGCATCGGCCTCTCGTCCACGGCGGGGCACTGGATCGTGGTGCTGGCCTATCGCCATGCCGACGCGTCGGTGCTGGCGCCCTTCACCTACAGCCAGCTGGTCTGGGTCAGCATCCTCGGCTTCGTGATGTTCGCCGAGCTTCCCGATCAGTGGACCGTGCTGGGCGCCGCGGTGATCATCAGCAGCGGCCTCTACATCGCCCACCGCGAGCGGGCGCGCAAAGCGCAGATGCGCGACGTCGTGGATCGCAGCCCGAGCGCGTGAGGCTCTTACGCAGGTTAAGCGCGGGCGACCATGCGATAGAGCTCGTCATGGCCGGATTTATTCCGGCCATCCACGTCTTTCTCGCGGCAGCAGGGTCAGGACGTGGATCACCGGGACAAGCCCGGTGATGACGGCGGTGTGCGGTGAAGTGCAACACATCCACACCTTCGTCCCTGCGAAGGCAGGGACCCATATCCCAGAGCGCAAATGGTGAAAGTGCGGCAGTTCAATCGCAGATTCAGTTTGATTTATTTCTGCGGAATGAACGCCGCCTGAATCATGAATGACACGGCGTATGGGTCCCTGCCTGCGCAGGGACGACGTTGGTGATGACGGAGCCGACGTCCGTGCCGCCCGATCAACACTCACACCGGCAGCGCGATGGAATATTTCACCTGGCTCAATGCAAAACTGGATTCGATCGAGGCGATGCCGTCGAGGCGGGTCAGCTTGTTCTTCAGGAACGCTTCGTAGGAGGAGAGATCGGCGGCGACGACGCGGAGCAGGTAGTCGCGGTTGCCGGTCATCAGGTAACACTCCAGCACTTCCTCCCAGCCGGAGATCGCCTTGGCGAAACGATCGAGGTCTTCTTCCTTCTGCCGCTCCAGCTTGATCGAGATGAAGACGCTGACGTGCAGCCCGAGCGATTTCTGGTCGACGGTCGCGATGTAGCGCGTGATGACGCCGCGCTCTTCCAGCAGTTTGACGCGACGGTGACAGGGCGAGATCGAAAGCCCCACCTTGTCGGCCAGTTCCTGCATGGTGGTGCGGCTGTCGCGCTGCAGGATCTTGATGATTTTCCGGTCGATGGCGTCGGGGGCGTGCATTGGGAAAAATCTGCATATTTTGATGGTGGATTGGGATATTATACCGGAAATTTCCTCTTCGTCGCCAGGATTTGAGAATTTCGCGCGGGCCAACCCGCCTACCATGCAGCGTCACCCCGACCGTGAGTCACGCCCATGCCGATCGATCCGCGCCGCCTGGAACTGCTGTCAGCCCTCACGCAGAAAGTGCTGTGGCTGTCGTCCTGGACCATCCATCACGCCAATCACGTGCGGCCCAATGCCGACGGCCTCAAAGTCGGCGGTCATCAGGCTTCGTCGGCTTCGCTCGCGACCATCATGTCGGCGTTGTATTTTTCGGTGCTGAAGCCGGAGGACCGCGTCGCGGTGAAGCCGCATGCGAGCCCGGTGTTTCACGCCATCCAGTATCTGTTCGGGCACCAGACGCGCGAGAAGCTGGAGAACTTTCGCGGCTACAAGGGTGCGCAATCCTATCCCTCGCGCACCAAGGATATCGACGACGTCGATTTCTCCACCGGCTCGGTCGGGTTCGGCGTGGCGCAGACGCTGTTCTCGTCGCTGGTGCAGGATTACGTCGGCGCGCACGGCTGGATGAACGGTCGCCGCGAAGGCCGCATGATTTCGCTGGTCGGCGACGCCGAGATGGACGAGGGCAATATCTTCGAGGCCTTGCTGGAAGGCTGGAAGCAGGGCCTGCGCAACACCTGGTGGATCGTCGACTACAATCGCCAGAGCCTCGATGCGGTGGTGCGCGAAGGCTTGTGGGAAAAGTTCGAGACCATGTTCCGCAACTTCGGCTGGGACGTGGTGATCGTGAAATATGGCCGGCTGATGCAGGCGGCGTTCGCGGAGCCGGGCGGCGAGGCGCTGCGGCGCTGGATCGATAATTGCCCGAACCAGATGTATGCGGCGCTGTGTTTCCAGGGCGGCGCGGCATTC
Source organism: Xanthobacteraceae bacterium (assembly GCA_024508855.1). Taxonomy (GTDB): domain Bacteria; phylum Pseudomonadota; class Alphaproteobacteria; order Rhizobiales; family Xanthobacteraceae; genus 62-47. Next base: position 147,222 of record JANINJ010000072.1, on the reverse strand, counting down.
CGCAAGCGGCTGCATGACGAGATCGGCGATCAAGGTGAGGTGACGGCGCTGATCGACCGGCGCAGCGACGAAGAACTGCTGGCGCTGATGTCGAACCTCGGCGGCCACGACATGGCGAGCATGCTCGAGGCGTTCGAGGCGATCGATCACGACCGCCCGGTATGCTTCATCGCCTATACCATCAAGGGTGTCGGCCTGCCGTTCCAGGGCCACAAGGACAATCATGCCGGCCTGATGACGCCGACGCAGATGGAGACGTTCCGCAAGGCGCAGGCGATCCGCCCCGGCCACGAATGGGACAAGTTCGAAGGGCTGCCGTACGACGCCAGGACGCTGGAAGCCTTCCTCAAGGACGTGCCGTTCAATCGCGACGGCACGCGCCGCCTCGATGCGCCGAAGGTGCCGGTGCCAGAGCGGCTGGCATTCACGCCGGCCGCGCAGATGTCGACACAGCAGGGCTTCGGGCTGATCCTCAACGAACTGGCGCGTGGCGACAGCGAACTTGCGGCGCGCATCGTTACCGCGTCGCCCGACGTCACCGTCTCGACCAATCTCGGACCGTGGGTCAACCGGCGTGGGCTGTTCGCCAAGGCCGAGACCGCGGACCTGTTCAAGAAAGAAAAAATCCCGTCAACCTTCACATGGGATTATTCGCCGAAGGGCCAGCACATCGAACTCGGCATCGCCGAGATGAATCTGTTCATCCTGATGTCGGCGCTCGGCCTGTCGCACCAGATCAACGGCGCGCGGTTGCTGCCGATCGCGACGCTGTACGATCCCTTCATCGAACGCGGTCTCGATGCGCTGAACTACGCCTGCTATCAGGACGCGCGTTTCATGGTGGCGGCGACGCCGTCCGGCATCACGCTGGCGCCGGAAGGCGGCGCGCATCAGTCGATCGCGACGCCGCTGATCGGCATGGCGCAGGACGGGCTGGCGTCGTTCGAACCGGCCTTCGTCGACGAACTGGCGACCATCATGCGCTGGGGTTTCGACCACATGCAGCGCGACCTCAGCGACAGCGGCGACGAACAGAGCGGCATGCGCAGCGGCGGTTCGGTTTACTTGCGGCTGTCGACGCGCAGTGTCGACCAGCCGCAACGGATCATGACGCCGGAATTGCAGCGGCACATCACCGATGGCGCGTACTGGTTGCGCAAGCCGGGTCCGAATGCGGAAGTCGTTGTTGCCTATACGGGTGCGGTCGCGCCGGAAGCCATCGAAGCCATCGGCCTGCTCGGCGAGAGTCGGCGCGACGTGGGGCTATTGGCGATCACCTCGGCGGACCGTTTGCATGCGGGCTGGACCGCTGCGCGCAAAATGCGGCGCGAACGGCGCGGGGCAGGCTATGCCAGCCACATCGAAAAATTGCTGGCGCCATTGCCGCGCGATTGCGGCATCGTCACGGTGCTCGACGGCCATCCGGCGACGCTGGGCTGGCTGGGTGCGGTCTGCGGCCATCGCATGGAAGCGCTCGGCGTCGAGCATTTCGGGCAGACCGGTTCGATCGACGATCTCTATCGCCACTACGGCCTTGACGCCAACGCCATCATCGATGCGGCCGAAGGTCTCACCGCCGGCGCGCCGGTGCGTCATCGCAAGATCGCGGTTTAGCGCCTGCACGCAAGTGTGACGGGCTGGCGCTTTTACGCGCAGGTCTTACATGCTTGCAATGCGGTCTGTGCCGGTTCCATTTTGCATCGTTTGGTGCAAGGATGGCTCCGAACGTTCCGTTCCTGTTCAAATATCCCAAAATTCGTGAGGTTTCGCCATGGTCAATCGCATGCAATTCTACATCGACGGCGCTTGGGTCGATCCCGTCGCCAAGAAGTCGACGCCGGTGGTCAATCCCGCCACCGAAGAGGCGATGTACGAGATTGCGCTCGGTTCCAAGGCCGATGTCGACAAGGCCGTCGCCGCTGCCAAGCGCGCTTTCGAGACCTTCTCGCAGACCACTCGTGAAGAGCGCGTGGCGCTGCTGGAAAAGATCATCGGCATCTACAAGGGGCGCTTGAAGGAAATCGGCGCGTCGGTGTCCGACGAGATGGGCGCGCCGCTGCCGATGGCGGAGCGGCTGCAGGCCGGCGCCGGACTCGGTCACCTGATGTCCACGCTGGACGTGCTGAAGAACTACCAGTTCGAAGAGCCGCTCGGTTCGGCCGTTGTGGTGCGCGAGCCGATCGGTGTGGTCGGCATGATCACGCCATGGAACTGGCCGCTGAACCAGATCGCCTGCAAGGTGGCGCCGGCGCTGGCCGCGGGCTGCACCATGATCCTCAAGCCGTCGGAATTTACGCCGACCTCGGCGCTGATCTTCGCGGAAATCCTGCATGAAGCGGGCGTGCCGAAGGGTGTGTTCAATCTCGTCAACGGCCTCGGCCCGGAGGTCGGCGCGGCGATGAGCGAACATCCCGACATCGACATGATCTCGTTCACCGGTTCGACCCGCGCCGGCATTGACGTCGCGCGGCGCTCGGCACCGACCGTCAAGCGCGTCAGCCAGGAGCTCGGCGGCAAGTCGCCCAACGTGATCCTTGAAGATGCCGATCTGACCAAGGCCGTTGCCGGCGGCGTCATGCACATGTTCAACAACTCCGGCCAGTCGTGCAACGCACCGTCGCGCATGATCGTGCCGCTGTCGAAGATGAAGGAAGTCGCCGCCATCGCGAAGGGCGTTGCCGACAAGACCAAGGCGGGCGATCCGCGCGCCGAAGGCACCACCATCGGTCCGGTGGTCAATCGTACCCAGTGGGAGAAGATCCAGGGTCTGATCCAGAAGGGCATCGAGGAAGGCGCGACGCTGGTCGCCGGTGGTCCCGGTTTGCCGGAAGGCGTCAACAAGGGCTTCTATGTGCGCCCGACCATCTTCGCCGACGTCACCGACAAGATGACCATCGCCCGCGAGGAAATCTTCGGGCCGGTGCTCGTCATCATGGGTGCGAAGGACGAAGCCGAAGCGGTGAAGATCGCCAACGACACGCCTTACGGCCTTGCCGGCTATGTCTCGGCCGGCACCGTCGAGGGCGCGCGCAAGGTCGGCCGCCAGATCCGCGCCGGCAACATCAACCTGCAGGGCGTGCCGAATGAACGCACCGCACCGTTCGGCGGCTACAAGCAGTCGGGCAACGGCCGCGAGTGGGGCAAGTTCGGCCTTGAGGACTTCCTCGAAGTGAAGGCCATCGCCGGCTTCAACGCGGCGTAAGCGCGACCGCAACAAACAAGCGCCGGGGCGGAGACATCCGCTCCGGCGTTTTTGTTTTGCGATGCGTCTCGTCATATCCGGCGTCGTCCCTGCGAAGGCAGGGACCCATACGCCGAGGAATTGCGGTTGAAAAACTGTGTTGCGGCAGTTGACCGTAACTACGCGCGCCAGGGGTTATGGGTCCCTGCCTGCGCAGGGACGATCACGCGGCTGCCTTATCCCCCAAGCGCGCCTTGCGTGTTCACGTAGAGCGCGTAGATCGACTGGCTCGCCGCCATGAACAGGCGGTTGCGTTTCAACCCGCCGAAACAGAGATTGGCGCAGCGCTCCGGCAGCGCGATGCGGCCGATCAATGCGCCATCCGGCGCAAAGACGTGGACGCCATCCAGTTCGGGGTCGCCCATGCCCCAGCCGCACCACAGATTGCCGTCGATATCGCAGCGCATGCCGTCCGGCGTGCCCGGACCGGCATCGATATGAACGCGTTTGTTTGAAAGCGTCTTGCCGTCGGCGGCCACATCGTAGGCGAGAATCTTGCGGTTCGGTACGCCGCGCGATTCCACGATGTAGAGAATTTTTTCGTCCGGCGAGAAGCACAGCCCGTTCGGCCCGAGAATTCCTTCGGCGACGATGGACACGGCGCCGCTCTCGCCGTCGACACGGTAGACGTTCTGCGCAAGTTCGGGCTCGGCCTTGTAGCCTTCATAGTTGCCGAGCAGGCCGAAGATGGGATCGGTGAACCACACCGAGCCGTCGGATTTCACGATCACGTCATTCGGTGAATTCAGCCGCTTGCCGTCGAAGGAATCCGCCAGCACCGTAATCGAACCATCGTATTCGGTGCGGATGACGCGGCGTCCGCCGTGTTCGCAGGTCACCAGCCGTCCATGCCGGTCGCGGGTATGGCCGTTGGCGAAGTTGGACGGTTTGCGGAAGATGCTGACGCTGCCGGTTTCCTCTTCCCATTTCAGGATGCGGTTGTTGGGAATGTCGCTGCACAGTAGATAGCGGCCGTCGCCGAACCACACCGGCCCTTCCGCCCAGCGCAGGCCGGTTGCGATCCGTTCCACGGCCGAAAGCTTGAGCCAATATTTCTCGAATCGCGGATCGAACGCCTGGATCGCCGGATCGGGATAACGCGTGGCAGGTCGCCAGCCATCGCTGAAGCGGGAATTCGTGTCGGTCATGATGGCCTCGTATTGACGTCGCATGCAGCGCGATGGCGCGCAGAATACAGCGTGCGTCTCGTTGATCGGACGCATATCATGATGCAGTCTGAAAGCACGTGCAACAAGACCAGGCGCATCAAGGCCCGACGCATTCGCACGCGATAACGATGCGCAAGGGCGCAGACAGACGATGAGGAATTCGATGCCACGTATTCTGATGACCGGCGCGGCCGGAGGAATTGGCACGCGGTTGCGGCAGTTGCTGCCGCCGATCTATCCCGACTTGTTGCTGAGCGATCTCAAGGCTCCGGCCGACCTCGCAAAGAATGAAAAGTTCATGGCCGCCGAGCTCTCCGATCTCGCGCAGGTCGAAGCCATTTGCGAAGGCATCGACGGCATTCTGCATTTCGGCGGATTTGCGGTGGAAGGACCGTGGGACACGATCCTGCAATCCAACATCATCGGCTGCTACAATCTGTTCGAGGCGGCGCGGAAGAAGGGCGTCAAGCGCATCGTGTTCGCGTCGTCGAACCACGCCATCGGGTTCTATCCGCGCTATCACCGGATCGGCCCCGACGTGACGCCGCGTCCGGACAGCCGCTACGGCGTCAGCAAGGTGTTCGGCGAGGCGCTCGGTGCGCTTTACGCAGACAAGTACGGCATGACGGTGACCTGCCTTCGGATCGGCAATTTCGGCGACGTGCCGCTCGATCAACGGCGCCTGTCGATCTGGCTGAAGCCCGAAGACATGGTTCAATTGTGCCGCATCGGGCTCGAACATCCGGATGTCCATTTCGAGATCCTGTACGGCGCATCCTTCAACGAGCGGTCGTGGTGGGACAATTCGCGGGCCTATGAACTCGGCTACCGTCCGGAAGGGCGTGCCGAGGATTTCCGGGACCGCGCATTGGCGGAACAGGCCAAGCTTCCGCCCGATCCGGTCGGCGATTTCTATCAGGGCGGCACGTTCTGCAGCGCGGAGTTCGCCAACGACAACGCGAAAATATGGTGATAGCAAATCGGCGGCGCGGGGCCTTTGACCTGTTATTGACAGCGACCGCCGCGGCCTCCTAAGTGATCCGTAACAAGCAGTCTTGAAGGAAACGCGGATGGCGGACGGGCTTCGTAAGGGTTTGACGAGCTACGGCGACGCCGGCTTCTCGCTGTTTCTGCGCAAGGCCTTCATCAAGGCAGCAGGCTATTCCGACGACGCGCTGGATCGCCCGATCGTCGGCATCACCAATACCTACAGCGACTACAATCCCTGCCACGGCAACGTGCCGGCGCTGATCGAGGCGGCGAAACGCGGCGTCATGCTGGCGGGCGCGATGCCGATGGTGTTCCCGACCATCTCCATCGCGGAAAGCTTTTCGCATCCGACCTCGATGTATCTGCGCAACCTGATGGCGATGGATACCGAGGAGATGATCCGCGCGCAGCCGATGGATGCGGTGATTGTCATCGGCGGTTGCGACAAGACGCTGCCGGCGCAGATCATGGCGGCGATCAGCGCCGATCTGCCGACCGTCGTCATTCCGGTCGGGCCGATGGTGGTCGGCCATCACAAGGGCGAGGTGCTAGGTGCCTGCACTGACTGCCGCCGCCTGTGGGGCAAGTACCGCGCCGGCGAGATCGACGATACCGAGATCGAGGCCGTGAACGGCCGGCTTGCGCCGTCGGTCGGCACCTGCATGGTGATGGGCACCGCCAGCACCATGGCCTGCGTGACTGAGGCGATGGGCCTGTCGCTGCCGATGAGTGCGACCATTCCGGCTCCCCACGCCGAGCGCGTGCGCTCCGCCGAGGCGAGCGGCAAATGCGCCGCCGAAATGGCCAAGCGCAAAGGACCGAAGCCGAGCGAACTGCTGACACCTGCTTCCTTCCGTAATGCGCAGGTGGTGTTGCAGGCGATCGGTGGCTCGACCAACGGATTGATCCATCTCACCGCCATCGCCAACCGCACGCCCTATGGCGTCGATCTCGAAGCGTTCGACAAGCTCGGCCGCGAGGTGCCGGTGCTGGTCGACCTGAAACCGTCCGGCGCGCATTACATGGAGCACTTCCATCACGCCGGCGGTGTGCCGAAACTGATGAAGCAGCTCGGCGATCTGATCGACCTCGACGCCAGGACGATCACCGGCGCGACCCTGCGCGATGTCGTCGCCAATGCCGAGGAGGTGCCGGGACAGGATGCCATTCGTCCGCGCACCGATCCGATCCGTCCCGAAGGCGCGATGGCGGTGCTGCATGGCAATCTCGCGCCGCGCGGTGCGGTCATCAAGCATTCGGCGGCGAGTGAGAAACTGATGCAGCACACCGGCCGCGCGGTGGTGTTCGAGTCGGTCGAGGACATGACCCTGCGCATCGATGATCCGGCGCTCGACGTCAACGCCGACGACATTCTGGTGTTGCGCAATGCCGGACCGAAAGGCGCGCCGGGCATGCCGGAAGCGGGCTATCTGCCGATCCCGATGAAGCTTGCGCGCGGCGGCGTGAAGGACATGGTGCGGATTTCCGATGCGCGGATGAGCGGCACCGCATTCGGCACCATCGTGCTGCACATCACGCCGGAATCCGCCGTCGGCGGCCCGCTGGCGCTGGTGCAAACCGGCGATCGCATTCGCCTCGATGTCGCAGGCCGCCGCATCGATCTTCTGGTTGACGATGCGGAGCTGGAACGGCGCCGCGCCGCACTTCCGCCATCCGCGACACCGGACTGGGCGCAGCGTGGCTATGCGCACCTGTTCTATGAAACGATCCTGCAGGCCGACGACGGCTGCGATTTCGATTTCATGACCGGTAAGGGGAAAATCTAACTCGCTTATCCCTCCCAGCATGCGGGGAGGGTAGGGGGCTCTGGATTGCTTTTGAGCTCAAGTTCCTCGCAATGACTGTCTACTTGCCGAGAAACTTGGCTACCGCGATACGATACGGCTCGGTTTGCATGCAGCCGGCGATGCCGCGGGCTTCCGCCTCGAGCTGCTCGACAAACGGCGTCGAAGCCGCGGCGTGAATCAGTTCCTTTGTCGCCTTGATGGACGCAGGCGCGTTCCTCGCAATGCGTTGTGCGAGCGCTTTCGTGGCCGTCTTCAATTCCTCCGGCGGCACCAGCTTGGTCACCAGTCCCCACTCGTAAGCCTGCTGTGCCGAGAAGGTATCTTCGGCCAGGAATATCTGCAACGCGCGGCGCGAACCGACGATCTCGGTGACGCCGATGGTGCCGCCGCCATCCGGAGAAACGCCGAGCTTGTTGTAGGCGGCAGTGAATTTCGCGTCGTTGGCCGCAATGCACATGTCTGCGATGAAAGCCAGCGAGAGTCCGGCGCCAGCGGCGGAGCCGTGCACGCTGGAAATGACGATCTTGGGCATCCGCCGCAGCGTGGCGATGAACGCGTGGTAGTGCGACAGCAGTTCATGAACCACGGGGACGATCCGCTCGCCCGCATTGCCCAGCGTCTGCAGGTCGCCGCCGGCGCAGAACGCCCGTCCATTGCCCTCGATCACGACGACACGGACGGCGTCGTCCGCCGCAATCTGCGCGGCGAGCCGTTCGAGTGTCTGCGCGATCGCGAGGTTGATCGAATTGAACGCCGCCGGCCGGTTCAGCGTGATCGTCGCCACCGCGCCATCGACGCTGAGGAGGGCGGGCTGGTCAGTGGTTTGAGCGTCGGCGGTAGTCGTGGCGGTCATGATGCAATACCCGGTTCAGGAAAGAAGCTGATCGCATTTAACGCGAAGAATTCGGGGGCTGGCAAGTGCGGCAGCGGTGGCCAGAGTTCGGCTGTCGCAAGCGCTTGCGACAGCGGGCGGGACCATTCTGCAGTAGAAGGCGCAAAGCGCGTTCGGCGCGCCGGACCGGCTTTACGGGATCGGGAAAAGATGCTGGATATGCCACCTCGCCAGCATTGCTCGGGATGACAGCATGACCATCGACCAGACCGTTCTTATCGTTGGCGCGGGGCATGCCGGATTTCAGGTTGCGGTCTCGCTGCGGCAGTCGGGCTATCAGGGGCCGATCAAGCTCATCAACGACGAGCGGCTGTTGCCGTATCAGCGTCCGCCATTGTCGAAGGCGCATCTGAAGGGCGCCGGCGGCGAGGAATCCATCGTCTTCCGGCCGCAGAAATTTTTCGACGATCAGAGCATCGAATTGATCGCGGATCGCGCGGTGGCAATCGATCGCGCGCAGCACATTGTAAAACTCGCATCCGGCGCCAGCGAAGCCTATGGTCATCTCGTGCTTGCGACCGGCGCGCGCAACCGCCTGCTCGATGTGCCGAACGCCAATCTCGATGGCGTCATGTATCTGCGGACCTTCGCCGAAAGCGAGGCGCTGCGCACCCGCATCGAAGCAGGGCAGCGCGTCGTCGTCGTCGGTGCCGGATTCATCGGCCTGGAATTCGCGGCCACGGCGCGCGCCAAGGGACTGGAGGTCGACGTGCTCGAACTTGCGCCGCGCGTCATGGCGCGCGCGGTGACGCCGGAGATTTCGGCCTACTTCCAGCGCAAGCATGCCGAGGCCGGCATTCGCATCCACTTCGGCGTCGGCGCAACCGAGATCGAAGGCGAGAACGGCAAGGTGACAGGCATCAGCCTCACCGATGGCCGGAAGCTGCCTGCCGATCTCGTGGTGGTCGGTGTCGGCGTGTTGCCGAATATCGAGCTTGCGGCCGAGGCGGGCCTCGCGGTCGCATCCGGCATCATCGTCAACGAACGACTGCTCACCGACGATCCGGATATTTCTGCGATCGGGGATTGCGCACTCTATGTCAGCCGGCGGTTCGGTGTGCCGCTGCGGCTCGAGTCGGTGCAGAATGCCACCGATCACGCGCGCTGCGTCGCCGGCCGCCTCACCGGCAAGCCGGAAGACTACGACGGGCTACCGTGGTTCTGGAGCGATCAGGGCGCCGACAAGCTGCAGATCGCCGGACTGACCGCGGGTTTCGACAAAGTGGTGGTGCGAGGCGATCCGGAGCAGGGATCGTTCTCGGCGTTCTGCTACAAGGATAACCACCTGATCGGAATCGAGTCGGTCAATCGCGCCGGCGATCACGTGTTCGGCCGCCGCATGCTCGGCGCCAATCGCTCCATCACGCCGGAGCAGGCGACCGATCCGGCGTTCGATCTGAAGAAAGCGATGGCTTAAAAGCCGCGCGCCTCACGACCGCAGCACGTGCACCTTGCCCATGGGCGGCTTTTCGAATTCGCGGCGGACGGCGGCGATATCCGCCAGCGTCGGCAGGCCGGCCTCGTTGCCGAGATGTTGAATCTTGTGAGCTGACGCCGCCTGCGCGAAGGCGAAGTGCTCCTGCCAGCTACGCGATTGATCGTGAAGATACGAATAGACGTAGGCGCCATGAAACACGTCGCCAGCGCCGTTGGTGTCGAGCACGCGCGCCGATGGTACCGCGAGTGCCGGAATTTCGCGCACTACACCGGTCTCGTCATACCAGATCAGGCCGCGCTCACCCATGGTCACGCCGCCCACCTTGCAGCCGCGCCGCTTGAGATAATCCAGCATTGCTTCCGGATCGAAGTTCATCTGCTCGCACAACCGCTCCGCCACGATGGCGACATCGATGTAGCCCAATAGCTCGTCGGTGTTCTCGCGCAGTCCGCCGCCGTCCAGCGAGGTGAGGATGCCGGCATCGCGGCACAGCCTGGCGTAATGCAATGCGGCGTCCGGTTGATGGCCGTCGACATGCAGCGCGCGGCAGCCGGACATGTTGAGCATCGGAAACGGATGCAGGTGGTCGTCGTCGCGGCAGCGTACGATGGCGCGCTTGCCGTCCTTCGGCATGATGAAGGATAGCGACGACGTCTTCACCTTCCGCGCGTGCAGCGAGATGCCATATTTGATTGCCATGTCCTGAAACATGCGGCCGAGCCAGTCGTCCGCCACCGTTGACAGCAGGTCTGGCACGACGCCGAGCCGGGCGCAGCAGAACGCCGCGGTGACCGCATTGCCGCCGAACGATACCGCATACGCCGAGGCGACGTGCTTCTCGTCGCCCGTGGGCATGTGATCGGTCAGGAACGTCACGTCGATATAAGTCTGTCCGATGAAAAGAGCCTGCATGGATCAATCCGTTGGCGTGCGTTCGATAAATCCTATCGAGATATTAGCACTGTTTATCGTGCCTCATTCGCACAAATAATTCGCGGTCGTGTCACGATCGGGGATAAGATGCTGTCTCATTGCGTCCATATTGAGAAGCAATTGATGGGTTCGAAGTCTCCCGACTTCTTCAATCGCGCTGATGCGCCGGAAGTTCCACCGAACATGTGAGTGAGATAGAGATGACGGTTTATTCCGGTCCGGTTTTCGAAATGGCGACACGGCAGTTCGGCGTGATCGCCGATCATCTGTCGATCCCGTTCGATGAGCGCGACCGCCTGCTGATGCCGAAGCGTGCGATCACGGTCTCCTGCCCGATCCACCGTGACGACGGGACGATCGCGGTGTTCGAAGGCTATCGCGTACAGCACCACCTCACCATCGGGCCGACCAAGGGCGGCACGCGTTTCGCACCGAGCGTCGATATCGGCGAGGTCGCGGCGCTGGCGATCTGGATGAGCTGGAAATGCGCGCTGGTGGGCTTGCCGTATGGCGGCGCCAAGGGCGGCGTCCGGGTCGATCTTGCATCGATCTCGAAGCGCGAACTCGAAGGATTGTCACGCCGCTACATGCAGGAGATGATTCCGTTCGTAGGCCCGCATACCGATGTGATGGCGCCCGACATGGGCACCAACGAGCAGGTGATGGCGTGGTTCATGGACACCTATTCGATGTATCAGGGTCAGACCGTGACCGAGATCGTCACCGGCAAGCCCGTCAGTTCCGGCGGCACGCTGGGCCGGCGCGAAGCCACCGGCCGCGGCGTTGCGTATCTGGCGCGCCGCGTGTTGAACGATCTCGGGATCAATCTCGGCAACGCCACGGCGGTGGTGCAGGGGTTCGGCAATGTCGGTTCTTACGCGGCCCTCGAACTGCAGCGCTATGGGCTCAAGGTGATCGCGGTCAGCGACCATACCGGTGCGTTGCATAACGCCGCGGGGCTGGACATTCCGGCATTGGCGCGGCACGCCGCGGAGCACGGCAGCATCGCCGGCTATTCGAACGAACTGCAATACGATCCGGCGAACATCCTGACGCTGCCGTGCGATGTGCTGGTGCCGGCGGCGATGGAGCGTGTGATCGATGCGGATACCGCCGCGCATCTCAAATGCCGTGTGCTGGCCGAGGGCGCCAACGGCCCGACCACGCCGGAAGCCGATCGCGTGCTGGAAAAACGCCAGGACGAGGTTTTCGTCATTCCCGACATCCTGTGCAATTCGGGCGGCGTGGTGGTCAGCTATTTCGAATGGGTGCAGGACCTGCAGCAACTGTTCTGGGAAGAAGAGGAGGTAACGCGGCGCGAATACCACATCCTCGACCGGGCGTTCGACCAGATGGTGGCGCGTGCCAAACTGGATAAGATTCCCCATCGCACCGCCGCCATGGCGATCGGCGTCGAAAAAGTCCGCGCCGCGAAATTGACGCGCGGCCTGTTTCCCTGAGGTTGCGAGCGGCGCGCCGTTCTGCAAAGACTGGCGGCATGAGCGAGACGCCGCCGAAATTATCCTCCCCAACCTCCGATGCACCGGATGGCCACGAGACCGTCGCGGCTTTCCTGCGCGATGCGGGGCTGGTTGCGCCGAACGTCACGCCGCGATTCACGCCGCTGACCGGCGGTGTCGCGTCGGATATCTGGAAGGTCGAGGCCGGCGGGCGAACGTTTGCGGTCAAGCGCGCGCTGGAGAAACTCCGTGTCGCGCGCGAATGGCTGGTGCCGGTGACGCGCAATGTCAGCGAAGTCGAATGGCTGCAGGTGGCCGGTTCCGTGGTCCCAAATGCAGCACCGAAAGTGCTGGCGCACGATGCAGCGATCGGCGCGTTCGCCATGGAATATCTCGATCCGGCGCAGCACCCGGTCTGGAAGACGGAGCTTGCCGCCGGGCGCGCCGATCCGGCCTTCGCCGCGCAGGTCGGCAGCACCATCGCTACGATCCACGCCGCGACCGCGCATTCCGACGACATGGCGCGGCGCTTCGCCAATGACGCGCTGTTTCACGCCATTCGGCTGGAGCCTTATATCGAGGCGACCGCGCAGGCCTATCCGGATCTGACTGATACGCTGATGCGGCTCTCGCGCGAGACGCTCGCAACCAAGATCGCACTCGCGCACGGCGACGTCAGCCCGAAGAACATTCTGGTCGGTCCCAACGGGCCGGTGCTGCTCGATGCCGAATGTGCGTGGTACGGCGACCCGGCGTTCGATCTCGCCTTCTGTCTCAATCACATGCTGCTCAAGTGCCTGTGGACGCCGCCAGCGCGCGCCGGATTTCTCGCCTGTTTCGATGCGCTGGCCGAGGCCTACCGCGCGCGCGTGACCTGGGAGCCGCTTGCCGAACTGGAGCGACGTGCCGCGCGGCTCTTGCCCGCGCTGTTTCTCGCGCGCGTCGATGGCAAGTCGCCGGTCGAATACATCGTCAAGGAGAACGACAAGGCGCGAGTGCGCCGCGTCGCCATTCCATTGATTGCATCGCCGCCCGAACGCCTCGCGCAAGTGCGCGATGCGTGGGCGGAAGAAGTGGGCTGAAGAACTGGCTTTAAGGAGTTTGCCTCGATGACCGATACGCGAATTGCCGGCGTGCGCGGCCGCAGGGTGTGGGATTCGCGCGGCCGCCCCACGGTGGAAGTCGATGTCGCATTGAAGGGCGGTGCGACCGGTCGTGCCATCGCGCCGGCCGGCGCATCGATGGGCAGCGGCGAAGCGGTCGATCTGCGCGACGGCGGCAAGGCGCTCGGCGGCTTCGATGTCAGTCGTGCGGTCAACGCCGTCAATGGCGAGATTGCGCAGGCGTTGCTTGGCAAGGATGCGGCGGATCAGGCGTCGGTCGATCAGATCATGATTGCGCTCGACGGCACGCCGAACAAGGGGCGGCTCGGCGGCAACGCCATTGTCGCAACCTCGATGGCGGTGCTGCATGCCGCGGCGGCGGCGGCCGGAGTGCCGCTGTGGAAATATCTGGCGCAGGATCGCAAGGTGCGCATTCCGCTGCCGGAGATCCAGATCTTTGGCGGCGGCGCACACGCCGCGCGCCGTGTCGATATCCAGGATTTCATGGTGATGTGTCCGGGCGCGACATCGTTCGCACAGGCGCTGGAGTGGACCGCCGAGGTATATCTTGCCGCGGGCAGCATCATGAAGCAGGCCGGCAAGCTGCAGGGCGTCGCCGACGAAGGCGGTTTCTGGCCGGCGTTCAAAAGCAACGAGGAAGCGCTCGATACGCTGGTCGAGGCCATTGCCAGGGCCGGTTTCAAGCCGCGCGAACAGGTTGCGATCTCGCTCGATGTCGCGGCATCGGAATTCGGCAGGAACGGCGCCTATACGCTGGCGCTCGACGACCGGCGGCTCGATACCGGAGACATGATCGCCATGCTCGGGCGCTGGCTCGATGCCTATCCGATCATTTCGATCGAGGATCCGGTGGCGGAGGACGACGCCGCGGGCTTCGCGGCTTTCACCAAGGCCTATGGGGATCGCTGTCAGGTGATCGGCGACGATTTTCTCGTCACCAATGCCGGTCGCGTGCGCGAAGTGGCGAAGAACGGCGCGGCGACGGCGGTGCTGGTGAAACCCAATCAGGCCGGGACGATCACCGAAACGCAGGCCGCGCTTGCGGCGGGGAAGGCGGCGAAGTTCGGCACCATCGTTTCCGCACGCTCCGGCGAAACCGAGGATGTCACCATCGTCCATCTTGCGGTCGGCTGGGATGCGGGACAGCTCAAGGTCGGCTCGTTCTCGCGCTCCGAGCGCATGGCGAAGTGGAACGAATGCCTGCGCATCGAAGAGGCGCTCGGCAAGGATGCGGTGTTCGCGGGCGGCGATGCACTCGGCTACAGCCCGAAATAATCACCAGCGTTTGACGAAGGATCATCACATGATTACCGGGCTCGACCACGTCGTTCTTCTGGTCCGCGATATCGAGGCGGGCGTGGCGACGTACCAGACGCTGCTCGGGCAAAAGCCGGCGTGGCGCAGCCAGGGCGATGGCACGGAGTCTGTGCTGTTCACACTCGACAACATGTCGGTGGAGTTGCTGGCGCCGCGCGGGGATGGCGCTGCCGCAGATCATGTCCGCGCTGCGATCGATACCAATGGCGAAGGGCTGGCGAGCCTGTGCTTCCGCGTCAGCGACATCGCGCGCATGCATCGGCGGCTCGACCGCCTGACGTTGAAGCCGGAACCGATCGCGGATGCGGAGAGCCGCAACACGCTCGGTGAGGCATTGCTATCGTGGAAGCGCACGCGGGCGGCAACGGAGACGACGCGCGGCGTCCGGATGTTCTTTCTGGAGATGACGGGCGAACGGCCGCATTCGAAAGCCGATGTGTCCGCGCCGATCACCGGGCTCGATCACGTCGTGATCTCGACAACCGATCCCGAGCGCGCCGCTGCGCTTTACGGCGCACGGCTCGGTCTCGACATGGCGCTGGATCGCACGCATCCCGACTGGGGACGCTTAATGTTCTTCCGCTGCGGCGACCTGATTGTCGAGGTAGTGCACCGGCGCAGCGCGGAGCCTGCGGTGCAGGATAGCATCTGGGGTCTCAGTTGGCGCGTCGACGATATCGACGCGACGCGCGCGCGATTGCTGGCCGCGGGGCTCGATATTTCCGACGTGCGGACTGGCCGCAAGCCGGGCACACGCATTGCCACGGTGCGCAACGGCACCTGTGGCGTGCCCACGGTGATGCTGGAGCGGACGCCGCGGCCGGCGTGATCCTGCGTCAGGCTGCGTCCACGCCGACGGCATCGGCGACGTTATCGAATCCGTCGCGCTCCAGCAGTTGCGCCAGCCCCATCGTGATGGCGCGGACCACGCCGGGCCCACGATAGATCAACGCCGTCAGTAGCTGCACCAGCGAAGCGCCCAGCCGAATCTTGGCATAGGCATCTTCGGCGGTGGACACGCCACCTGCACCGATCAGGACGTGACGTTTGCGATCCATCCGGCGAAACGTCTCGCGGATGCAGGCATCGGCAAGCGGCGCGGCAGGCGGCCCGGACACCGCGCCGCGCATGCTGCGCCAGACTGCATCCGGCGTGCGCATCGCATCCGGCTTGACCGGCGCGAGATTGAACATGAAGCCGGAGACGAAATTGCGGTTGTCCGCGGCGGCCAGCACGCGCTCGATGGCGGCAACGCCGCCGAGCGGCGAGACTTTCAGGAACACCGGAATGGTGGGGCGGGTTTCGCCGAGGGCTGTGAGGCACGCATCGAGATGTGCGGCGTCGGCGAAGAAATCGCGACCGTCCACGGTGTTCGGGCAGGACAGGTTGAGCATCAGATAGTCGGCACGCGGCGCCAGAATGCGTGCCGCGCGGACATATTCATCGATGATGCGGTCCGCGGCCAGCGGCGCTGCACCAAGTCCGCGATTGGTGACGACGAGATTGATGCCGAGCGGCACCGGCAACGTCGTCTGCGCCAGCCGCTTTGCGATGATCTCGGCTCCGTCGTTCGGCAGACCGTAATGCACGGCGATGGCTTCATCGTCGGGCAATCGCCACAACCTCGGTTTGGGATTTCCGGATGAGGGATCGACCGAGATCGATCCGATTTCGATGGAGCCGAATCCGAGGCCGGCCAGCGCGCGAACTGCCGTGCCGCTTTTGTCGAAACCGGCGGCGAGGCCGATCGGCGTCGGAAAGTTCAGGCCTGCAACGTGCGTCTTTAGCCGCGGACTGTCGACCCGTGTCATCGCGCGCATCGCACCGGCGGCCCAGCCGAGCCCGGCGCCGGTATCGATGGCGAGGTGATGCGCGCGTTCCGGATCGAACCGGAAGGCGAGGGGACGCAGCAGGGTCGAATAGATCGTCATGCACCGATCCTATCGCTCGCCCGGCGCCGGCGAAAGCTAGCGCAATAGTCCGCCGAAACCCTGCCACAGCAGCACCACTGAAATCGCGAACAGCAACGCGTAGGCGATCTGGTAGAACAATCCGGTCGGCGTCCGCCGGACCAGCCAGACGCCGGCGAAGTTCGCCGCAATCGCGATTGGCAGCAGCGCTACCGATGTCGCGAAATTGTTCATGGTGAATTGCCCGAGCGCGAAGTAGGGACCGATCTTCAGCGCATTGACCACGGCGAAGAAGATCGTCGTGGTGCCGACCAGCGTCAGCTTCGGCAGCAATTGCGGCAGCACGTAAACCTGAAACGGTGGCGCGCCGCCCTGCGTCATGAACGAGGTGAAGCCGGAGACGCCGCCCCAGAACACACCGGCCGCGGACGACATTCGTTTAGGCTCGACCGCGGCCTTGCGCAGCCAGACGTTGGTGACGAATGCCGCGCCGACAAGGCCGACAATGATGCGCACTGTATTGTCGGAGACATGCGATGCGGTCAGCCAGCCGATCGCCATGCCGATGATCGCGCCGGGCAGCATGATCTTCAGGTTCCGTGCATCCCAGTCGCGTCGGTAGATGTAGATCGAGATCATGTCCTGCGTGATCAGCACCGGCAGCAGGAGCGCGGCGGCTTCCAGCGGCGGCAGATAAAGCGCGAGCAGCGGCGTCGCGGCATTGCCGACACCGGCGAAGCCGCCCTTCGATAGCCCGAGGAAGATCACCGCCGGGATGGCGACGCAGTAGAAGAACGGGTCGGTGATGATGCTGGGCAAGGGATGAACTCGTGAAACCCGCATGCGGGTCATGAAAGCGGGATCAGGAATGAATGCGGCAGGGCACGCTGGTGAAGCCGCGGAAACGCGCGCGGCCGCCGCGCACGGGTAAGCCGGTCAGCGCATAATCCGGGAAGCGCGCCAGAAAACGGGAGATCGCGATGGCACCCTCCAGCCGCGCCAGTGCCATGCCGGCGCATTGATGCACACCGGTGGCGAAGGCGAGGTGGCGGTTGGGTGTGCGCGCGATGTCGAGCTGTTCGGGATTTGCGAATTGCGCCGGGTCGCGGTTCGCGGCGCCGATGCACAGCGTCACCGATGTATTCGCGGGCAACGCGATGCCGCCGATCTCGACCGGCTCGGTGGTCATGCGGTTGCCGAGCTGGTTCGAGCTTTCGAAGCGCAGGAATTCCTCCACCGCGGTTTTGATCAGCGCGGGATTGTCGAGCAGCCGCTGCTTCTGGTCAGGGTGATGGGACAGTGCGACGAGGCCGTTGCCGATCAGGTTGGTAGTGGTCTCGTGCCCGGCATTGAGCAGGAAGATGCAGTTGTGCAGCAACTCCTTGCTGGTCAGCCGCTCGCCGTCGTCCTCGCCCTGGATCAGCTTGGTCAGCACGTCGCGTTCCGGATTGCCGGGACTTTTCCGGCGCCGCTCGACGAGAATGTCGAGATAGGCCAGGAAGTCACGCACCGCGTTATTGCCGCGCGCGAAAGCCTCGGGGCCGATCACCGGTTCGAGCGCGCCGAGGATCGCCAGCGACCAGTCGCGCAGCGGCCCGCGCTCGTCGCGCGGCACGTTGAGCAGGTTGCCGATCACCTGGATCGGAATCGCGGCCGCGAAATCCTCGATCAGTTCGACGTCGCCCTTCGCCGCCATGCCGTCGAGCAGCCGATCGACCAGCGCGATCAGGTCGGGCTCCATCTCGGCGATGGCGCGCGGCGACAGCGCCCCCATGATGAGACGCCGCACCCGCGTATGCGCCGGCGGATCGTTGAAGACGAGGCTCGTGGTGTGATGTTCGTAGAGAAGCGATGCGCCGTATTTCGGCGCGAACTCCTTCTTCTTGTCGGAGCTGTAGGCGCGTGTCGTCTTGTAGGCGGCGACGAGATCGTCGTAGCGGGTGAGGAAATAGCCGCCGTTGGGCAACCGCTTGACCGGCTCGAATTCGCGCAACGCCCGATAGGTCGGATAGGGATTGGCGTAGAACTCCGGCGTCAGCTTCTCGATGTCGAAATTTGCCGCCAATTCGCGAAGGGATTCGGTCATGCCGCCATTCTCGTTTGGACGTGGGATATACCGTTTTGATGCTTCCGGAAACCGCGAGAGGGTCTACAATCGCAACTCCAGACAATTTTGTCGAACAACGAGACGCCGATATGCACGGCCGCGCCGGGACGGAAACTGATGACCATGCGCTCGCATGGCCCGAGGATATCTTTCAGACATTGAAGCGGTTCGCCGTGCGTCAGGTGGCCTATGTGCCGGATGCCGGCCATGCGCAGTTGATCACGCGCGTTCAGGGCGAGCCGTCGATGCGCGGCGTGTCGCTGACCACCGAGGAGGAGGGCATCGCGCTGCTGGCGGGCGCCTGGCTCGGCGGCCAGCGCGGCGTGTTGCTGATGCAGTCCAGCGGCGTCGGCAATTGCGTGAACATGCTGTCGCTGACCCAGACCTGCCGCTATCCGTTCCTGACGCTGGTGACGATGCGCGGCGAGTGGGGCGAGTTCAATCCGTGGCAGGTGCCGATGGGATCGGCGACGCAGGCGGTGCTCGAACTCTGCGGTCTCAAGGTGCTCCGCGCCTCGTCGGCGGACGAGGTCCGTGACGTTGTCGAAGCGGCGGCAGGGCAGGTCTACAATGCCTGCACGCCGACCGCCGTCTTGTTGTCGCAGCGCCTGATCGGCGCCAAGGTTTTCACGAAGGCCGATCATGAATAAGAACCAACGCCTCGACCGGCGCGACGTGGTCGCGCGTCTGCTCAAGGACCGCAGGGAAGCCGTCGTCATCGGCGGCCTCGGCGCATCGACCTACGATATCGCCGCCGCGGGCGACCACGGCCGCAATTTCTATCTGTGGGGCGCCATGGGTGGCGCAGCGATGATCGGCCTCGGCGTCGCGCTGGCGCAGCCCGATGTGCCGGTGGTGGTGGTTACAGGCGACGGCGAGATGCTGATGGGCATGGGCGCGCTGGCCACCGTCGGTCAGCAGCGTCCCGCCAACCTGTCGATCGTCGTGCTCGACAACGGCCGCTACGGCGAGACCGGCGGCCAGCCGAGCCACACCTCGGGTAATACCGATCTGGTGGCGGTCGCGCGGGCTTGCGGTATTGCCGACGCGCGGGAGCTGGTCACCATGGCGGAGCTCGAGGCGTTCGCTCCGTCGCTCCACGCCGCCGGGTCCGGCCCGCGGCTGGCCGTGATCAAGATCGACGATGCCGAGAAGGAGCGTGTGCTGGCCCACCGCGACGGCAATTTCCTGGTGTCGCGGGTGAGGCAAACCCTCGGGTTCCAACCGATCTAAATTGTGGCAAATTTGTGCGACGCAACATATTACCTTGACAATCGGACAGGTGAGTGATTACTCACGCCGATGAATACCCTTCGGATGACGAGCGATTTGCGGCGGGAGCTGATCCTGGCGGCGGCGAAGCGGTGCTTCGCCCGCACCGGATTCGCTGGAACCACCACGAAAAGTATCGCCGCCGCGGCTTCGATTTCGGAAGGGCTGCTGTTCAAGCACTTCCCGAGCAAATCCGCACTCTACGCCGCAATTCTCGCGGAGGAGTGCGAGGCGGATCCGGCCCTTGTCACGCTTCTCGGGCTGCCTCCGTCGACCGAGACCCTTGTTGTCCTCATTCGCGGCATGGTGGGCCATTTCCTGCAGGCCTCCGACGCGCCGGATGAGGAAGAAGCCCAACGCCTGAGGCTGATGGTCATCAGTCACCTCGACGATGGTGAGTTTTCGCGTCTGCTATACGACAAGATAGGAGAGCTGATCGCGCCTGTATTCACGGCCTCGCTGCAGAGGGCGGTGGAAACGGGGGACGCATCGAAGGTCGGACGTGAACCGCTGAATCTTTTCTGGTTCGCGCACCACACCGTTCTGATGACGATGCTGACCAGGCTTCCCGTGGTGCCGTGTTTGTCATATGCAGACGCCCCCGACCTCGAGCGTCAAGTTTGCGAATTTATCCTCCGCGGAATTGGACTGAACGAAACGGCAATTGCTTCGCATCTGGACCGGGAGTTGTCGCCGGAACTGATGCCCCTGAAAGCCGCAGAAAGTGCATGACATGACCCTAACGACAGAATCAAACATGCCGGCCAAAACCGAATCGAATGTCTCCGCGCGCGTTGCCGGCGACAAGCCGAAGACGCGTCCGGTCAAGATGACCCGCTGGTTCATCATCGTCGGCATTTTGCTCGCGATCCTGGCCGGCGGCCTGGTCGGCTTCAATGCCTTCCGCAGCCACATGATCGCGCAGTTCTTCGCCAACAACAAACCGCCGCCGGTGACGGTGACGGCGGCCGAGGCGAAGTCGGAAGTCATTCCGAATCTGCTGCGGGCGGTCGGCGAACTGGCCGCGGTGCATCAGGTCAATGTGACGTCGGACGTCAGCGGCCGCATCACCGACATCATGTTCACGGCGGGTGCTCACGTTGCCAAGGGCACGCCGCTGATTCAGCTATTCGACAAGCCTGACCAGGGCGACCTCGCCAGCTACAAGGCGCAGGCCAAGGTGGCCGAGCTTTCGCTCGACCGCGCCAAGCAGTTGGCCGCGCGCCAGTTCGGCCCGCAGGCGACGGTCGATCAGGCGCAGGCTGCATACGATCAGGCCAATGCAGGCATCGCCAAGACCGAAGCGCTGATCTCGCAGAAGCTGGTGCTTGCACCGTTCGATGGTGTCCTCGGCGTTCGTCACGTCGAAGTCGGTCAGTTCCTGACGGCCGGCACCCAGATCGTGTCGCTGACCGATCTGTCGACGCTGTATGCGAACTTCACGGTGACGGAAAAGGATAGCGGCACGCTCGCCGTGGGCCAGACCGTCCGCGTTGCGGTCGATGCCTATCCGGGCAAGACGTTCGACGGCAAGATCACCACGATCGAGCCGCAGATCAGCACGGACACCCGCAACATCCGCGTCCAGGCGACCATCGCCAACCCGAACGGCATCCTGAAGCCGGGCATGTTCGCGACCACGACGGTGGTGTTGCCCGACAAGCCGGCGGTGGTGACCGTGCCGGAAACGGCGGTCGACTTCACGCTGTATGGCGACTCCGTCTATCTGATCCAGGAGAAGAAGGGCGACGACGGCAAGAGCAGCTTCAACGCGGTACGTACCTTCGTGCGGACCGGCGACCGGGTTGACGGTCGTGCCGTGATCACATCCGGCCTGAAGCCGGGCGACAAGGTTGTCGCGGTCGGTCAGCTCAAGCTGCAATCGGGAGCGGCTGTCGAGGTCTCGAGCGATCCTGTGCCGCCGAAACCCGACAAGGCACCGCTGAACTAAACGATAGGACCAACACATCGGGGCCGGATCGACCGGCCCCGACATTTTCGGATTTTCGTACGTCGCGCGGGGATGCTCGACGCGATCGTACCAAGGGAGCGCCTGGAAATGGCATTCACCGATATCTTCATCAAGCGGCCCATTCTGTCGGTCGTCGTCAGTCTGCTGATCCTGCTGATCGGCCTGGCGGCCGCGGTGAATCTGCCGATCCGGCAATATCCGAAGCTTTCGAATACCGTGATCACCGTGACCACGGCCTATCCCGGCGCGTCTCCGGACCTAATGCAGGGCTTCATCACTACGCCGCTGGAGCAGGCGGTCGCGTCGGCAGAAGGTGTCGATTACATCACCTCGTCCTCGACGCAGAGCCAGAGCCAGATCAAGGTCTACGTCAAACTGAACGTCGATCCGAACGCGGCGCTGACCGAGGTGCTGTCGAAGGTGAACTCGGTCAAATACCTGATCCCGAAGGAAGCCAACGACCCCGTCATCCTGAAATCGACCGGCGAAACCACGGCGGTGATGTATATCGGTTTCTCGAGCGATGAACTCTCGGGCTCGGCGATCTCCGACTATCTCACGCGCGTCGTGCAGCCGATCCTGTCGACGGTCGACGGCGTGGCGTCCGCCGACATCCTCGGCGGTCAGACCTTCGCGATGCGCGTCTGGCTCGATCCGGTGAAGATGGCAGGCCGCAACGTGACGACGACCGATGTCGCCGCCGCGATCGCCGCCAACAACTTCCAGGCGGCTGCCGGTCAGACCAAGGGCTACTACACGATCTCGAACGTCTCGACCAATACCGACCTGCAAAGCGTCGATCAGTTCAAACGCATGACGGTCAAGGCCAAGGATGGCGGCTTCGTGCGGATGGAGGACATCGCGGAAGTCCAGCTGGCGGCGCAAAGCACCGACGCCAGCGTGGCATTCAGCGGCCAGCACGCGATCTTCATCGGCGTTCAGGCAACACCGCAAGGCAACCCGCTGAACATCGTCAAGGGTGTGCGCGCGCTGTTCCCCGACATCGAGCGCAATTTGCCGCCGTCGATGAAGATGAAGGTCGCCTATGACTCGACCAAGTTCATCACCTCGTCGATCAACGAGGTGGAGAAGACGCTGGGCGAAGCCGTCATCATCGTCGTCGTGGTGATCTTCCTGTTCCTGGCGTCGCTGCGCTCGGTCATCATTCCGGTGGTGACGATCCCGCTGTCGCTGATCGGCGTGTGCGCCCTGATGATGGCGGCCGGATTCAGCATCAACCTTCTGACGCTGCTGGCGATGGTGCTCGCCATCGGCCTCGTGGTCGACGACGCCATCGTCGTGGTGGAGAACATCCACCGCCATCTGGAGGAGGGCAAGACACCGGTGCAGGCGGCGCTTCAGGGCGCCCGCGAAATCGTCGGTCCCGTCATTTCGATGACGATCACGCTGGCGGCGGTGTATGCCCCGATCGGATTCCTCGGCGGTCTCACCGGCGCGCTGTTCCGCGAGTTCGCCTTCACGCTCGCCGGATCGGTGATCGTGTCCGGTGTCATCGCACTGACGCTGTCGCCGATGATGTGCTCCGTACTGCTTCGGCACGGCAACCAGGGCTGGTTTGCCCAGAAGGTGGACCGCGTGTTCGGCGCGGTGACGCATTGGTATGGCCGCCGGCTTGATCGATCGCTCGACTATCGGCCGATCACCGCGCTCTTCGCCGTGGTGATCCTCGGGCTGGTCGGCTTCATGTATCAGCACACCTCGAAGGAACTGGCGCCGGAAGAGGATCAGGGCATCGTGTTCGCGGTGCTGAAAGGTCCGCAATACGCCAACATCGACTACATGGATTACTATGGCGACAAGCTCGACAAGGTGTTCGCGAGCTTCCCGGAAACCGACCTGCGCTTCATGATCAACGGCACCGCCGGCATCAACAACGGTATCGCGGGCATGCTGCTGAAGCCATGGGAGGAACGCAAACGCTCGTCGATTGCGCTGAAGCCTCTGGTGCAGGCCGGGATCAGCAAGGTCGAGGGCGTCAACGCGTTCGCCTTCAACCTGCCGCCGCTGCCGGGCGGTCCGGGCGGTCTGCCGGTGCAGATGGCGATCTACACCACCAGCGGATTCCAGGTCGTCTACGAGGAGATGAACAAGCTGAAGGAAGCCGCGCGCAAGAGCGGGCTCTTCATCGTCAGCGACAGCGACCTCGATTTCAACCAGCCGGTGGTGCGCGTCGCCATCGACCGGACCAAGGCGAACGACCTCGGCGTCACCATGCAGCAGCTCGGTACGACGCTCGCGACGTTGCTCGGCGGCAATTACATCAACCGCTTCAACCTTGAGGGACGTTCCTATCAGGTGATCCCGCAGGTCCCTCGCGGACTGCGCCTGTCGCCGGAATCGCTCGACGGTTACTACGTGCCGAGTTCGAACGGGCAGCAGATCCCGTTGTCTACGCTGGTTACCATCAAGACCGAAACCGATCCGAATGCGCTGACGCACTACAATCAGCTCAACTCGGCGACCTTCCAGGCCGTGCCGATGCCCGGCGTGACCGTTGGACAGGCGGTGGATTTCCTCGAGCAGCAGGCGAAGAACCTGCCGAAGGGTTTCAACCACGACTACCTGGCCGACGCGCGCCAGTATGTGAAGGAAGGCAACCAGCTTGCCGTCGCGTTTGGCTTCGCACTGATCATCATCTTCCTGGTGCTGGCGGCGCAGTTCGAAAGTCTGCGCGATCCGCTGGTCATCATGATCAGCGTTCCGATGGCGATCTCGGGTGCGCTGATTCCGTTGTTCTTCGGCGTGGCGACGATCAACATCTACACGCAGGTCGGATTGCTGACGCTGATCGGACTGATCAGCAAGCACGGCATCCTGATGGTGGAGTTCGCCAACGAGCTGCAGCTCAAGGAAGGGCTCGATAAGCGCTCGGCTATCGAGATGGCGGCGCGGGTCAGGTTGCGTCCGATCCTGATGACGACGGCGGCGATGGTCACCGGCCTGCTGCCGCTGTTGACCGCTTCCGGTGCCGGCGCCGCGAGCCGCTTCTCGATCGGTCTGGTGGTTGTCGCCGGCATGACCATCGGCACGCTGTTCACGCTGTTCGTGCTGCCGGCGGTTTACGTGGCCATCGCCACCGATCACCACGCTGAGCTGAACTCTCAGCGTAACAAGGAAATCGCCGAGTTCGGTTTGGGAACTACTTAACGGGCCCCACACTTGGCGCGCAGCGTGCGCATGAAGTTTTGATCGCCCGCCACGTGCGGGCGATTTTTTTGCCATACGGCCATGCCGTCTTGTACGAGAATACCGTTGATATAATGGATGGGATTGGAACTTCAGCCGTACTGAAAGTTTGCCGGCATGACGCAATCTTTCATTGAGATTGGCTGCATATGCTGGCGCGGCCATGACGCTTCAGAAAATTTCAGAAGGTATCAAGTCACCGCACGATGATACCTATCTTCTTGCGCAAACGGTCGACGGTTCGCGTGACTGGTTATGGGAGGTCGATACTTCCTGGCGCTTCATTTCTCCGTCGCGGAGGCGCGCGGAACTTCTCGGGATCGGTGTTGACGATCTGATCGGGCAATCGGTCTTCGATCTGATGCCGTTGGCCGATGTCGGCCGGCTCAGGAAAATATTTTCGAAACTGAAATCGAAGCCACGGATATTTTCGGCGCTGGCGTGTCGCTACACCCGGTCGAACGGCGCACTGCTGGTGCTCGAGACAACCGGAGTGCCGCTCTTCGACGAACACCAGAGGTTCTACGGTTATCGCGGCATTGATCGCGACGTGACCTCGACCGGGCTGCTTTCCCTGGATGGCCGTTCCGTAAAGCTTGAAACCATCTATGAAACATTGCCGATTGCCTTGTGCATTGTCGGCCGGGACGGGCGGTTGTTATCCGTCAACAATGTCCATGCCGAGCTGGCAAACCGGCCGGTCGAATCGCTGATCGGGATGCGGGTCGCCGATCTGAATGAACAGGGCGGCAAAAACGTCGAGCGCGATTTTCGCGTGTTCGATGCCGGCGGAACCGTTCCCGCGCATGAACTGCCGATCGGAAATCGAATCTACCAGGTCTCTGTCTCGCCGGTCCGCAATGCCGCAGGGAAGGTCAATGCCATTTCGGTGGCGCATCTCGACATCACGGAGCGCAAGCGACTCGAACGTCAGCTTGCCGAGGCCAATCAGCGCCTCGGCCAATTGGCAACGCGAGACCATCTGACCGGTTTGTTTAACCGGCGGCACTTCGACACCGTGATGTCCGAGATGCTGGAAGGCTATCGCAGTGAAGGCCCACTCTCGGTCGTGCTGTTCGATATCGATTACTTCAAACGATATAATGATCGTTACGGCCACATCGCCGGCGATCGCTCCCTGCTTTGTGTTGCGCAGGCTGCCGCCAACGCCATCGATGCCGATCACGCTGTCCTCTGTCGTTATGGTGGAGAGGAGTTCGTCGCACTTCTGCCCGATGCAGACCGGCAATGTGCGACGCAGACCGCGGAGCAAATCCGCAAGGCTGTGGCCAGCCTTGGCATCGAGCACGCCGATAGTCCGTTCGGAACTGTCACCGTCAGCGTTGGCGTTGCCACGCTCGATCTTGGTCGCACCATCGGCCGAGCCGATGGTGACGCCATCCTGCGCGCCGCCGACGCGTCGCTCTATCTCGCCAAGCTGGGTGGCCGCAATCTGGTAAGGTTCGCGATCTAGAACCGGGCAACTGATGCGAGTTTGCGTCTAGCGGGCGTCTTCCAGGATCATGCCCGCGGCCTTGGCCGCAATCATTGCCGTCGGCGTATTGGTATTGCCGGAGGTGATGGTCGGCATCACCGACGCATCGACGACGCGCAAGCCGCCGACGCCGTAGACGCGCAATCGCTCGTCGACCACTGCGGACGGATCGCTGGCCAGTCCCATCTTCGCGGTGCCGACCGGATGGAAGATCGTGGTGCCGATATCGCCCGCGGCTTTCGCCAGCGACGCATCGTCGTCACCCACCGATGAACCGGGCAGATATTCTTCCGGGCGATAGGGTGCCAGCGCCTTCTGCTTCATCAAGCGGCGCGTGACGCGGATGGCGTCGGCGGCCACCTGCCGATCTTCATCGGTCGCCAGATAGTTCGGCGCGATGACCGGTGCGGCCTCTGCCTGCGTCGTGCGCAGGCGGATGGTGCCGCGCGAGGTCGGCTGCAGATTGCAGGCACTGACGGTGACGGCCGGAAAGCGGTGCAGCGGATCGCCGAACTTGTCCAGCGACAGCGGCTGGGCGTGAAACTGGATGTTGGCGCGCTCGCGGCCCGGATCGGAGCGGGTGAAGATGCCGAGCTGTGACGGCGCCATGGTCAGCGGCCCGCGCCGCCGCAGTGCGTAGTCTACGCCCATCATGCCGCGCCCGATCAGCGAGTAATAGGTTTCGTTCAGCGTCTTGACGCCGGATACTTTGTAGATCGCGCGTTGCTGCAGATGATCCTGCAGGTTGCGCCCAACGCCTTGCCGCTCAGCGACCACATCGATGCCGAGCGGCGCCAGCCAGTCTGCCGGGCCGATGCCGGAGCGCTGCAGCACCGCGGGCGAGCCGACCGAACCCGAACTGAGGATCACTTCGCCCTTGGTGCGTGCCTCGAAGGTCTCGCCGCCGCGGCTGAAACGCACGCCGACGGCGCGGCCGTTCTCGATGATGAGACGATCGACGAGCACATTGGTTTCGAGACGCAGGTTGGATCGCGTCAATGCAGGTTTGAGAAAGCCGCGCGCCGCCGACCAGCGCCGCCCGCGCTTCTGGTTGACGTGGAAGTAGCTGACGCCTTCGTTGTTGCCGGTGTTGAAATCCGGAATGCGCGGGATGCCCATTTCCTCGGCGGCGTCCCCGATGGCGTCGAGAATGGTCCACGACAGCCGCGGCGCCTCGATGCGCCAGCCGCCGCCGGTGCCGTGATGCTCGCTGTTGCCGAGAAAGTGATCCTCGAGGCTCCGGAACACCGGCAGCACGTCGTCCCAGCCCCAGCCGGTCAGGCCGAGCTGGCGCCAGTGGTCGTAATCGGCCGCCTGTCCGCGCATCGAGATCATGGCGTTGATCGCCGACGATCCGCCGATCACCTTGCCGCGCGGATAGCTCAGCGCGCGGCCGTTCAGGCCGGGCTCCGGCTCGGTCTTGAACATCCAGTCCGAGCGCGGGTTGCCGATGGCGAACAGATAACCGACCGGAATGTGAAACCAGATCCAGTTGTCATTGCCGCCGGCTTCCAGGATCAGCACGCGATTTTTGGGATTTTCCGAGAGCCGGTTGGCGACGATGCATCCGGCCGTGCCGGCGCCCGCGATGATGTAGTCAAACTCGCCCTCGATCCGTTTCACCATGTCCCACCGCACGTTTCTTCTGTCATCAATCTTGACGATGGCTTAGCGCCGTGCGCGGGCCCTGTACAGCTGGCTATCTGGCCGAGCCGACAGGGATATTGGGCAGATCGGACCGCCGTGCTAAGGAGGATATCCCGGTTCTCAACCCGCGCACCGGGCGCGTTCGAGGTTTGTCATGCCCGTCATCAATCGCATCGCTGATCTGCAACCGGACATCATGGGCTGGAGGCGGCATCTCCATGCCAATCCGGAGCTGATGTACGACGTGCACGACACGGCGGCATTCGTGGCGGAGCGGTTGAAGGAGTTCGGCTGCGACGAAGTCGCGACCGGGCTCGGCCGTACCGGCGTGGTCGGCGTCATCAAGGGCCGCAAGCCTGCGGAAGGCGACCTCAAGGTGATTGGCCTGCGCGCCGATATGGATGCGCTGCCGATCGAGGAAGAAACCAATCTGCCCTACGCCTCGAAGACGCCCGGCAAGATGCACGCCTGCGGCCATGACGGTCATACCGCGATGCTGCTCGGCGCGGCGCGTTATCTGGCCGAGACCCGTAATTTCGCCGGTGACGCCGTGGTCATCTTCCAGCCGGCGGAAGAGGGCGGCGCCGGTGCCGATGCCATGATCAAGGACGGCCTGATGGAGCGTTTCAAGATCGATCAGGTCTATGGCATGCACAACGGCCCCGGCCTGCCGGTGGGATCGTTCGCGTTGCGGACCGGACCGATCATGGCGGCGACCGACGCCATCGACATCCGCATCGAGGGCCTCGGCGGCCATGCGGCGCGGCCGCACAAGTGCATCGATTCCGTGCTGGTTGGCGCGCAGCTCGTCACCGCGCTGCAATCGATCGTCTCGCGCACCATCGATCCGCTGGATTCGGCCGTGATCTCGGTATGCGAGTTCCACGCCGGCAATGCGCGCAACGTCATTCCGCAGATCGCCGAACTGAAGGGCACGATCCGCACGCTGACGCCGGAAGTGCGCGATCTGGTCGAGAAGCGGGTCCATGAAGTCGTCGCAGGCGTGGCGCAGCAGACCGGCGCGAAGATCGATCTCGTCTACGAGCGCGGCTATCCGGTGACGGTCAACCATCCCGAGCAGACCGAGATCGCCAAGCGGATCGCCAGCGAGGTGGCGGGGCAGGCGAACGTCCATCAGGTGCCGCCGATGATGGGCGCGGAGGACTTCGCCTACATGCTGGAGGCGCGGCCGGGGGCTTTCATTTTCGTCGGCAACGGCGACAGCGCCGGCCTGCATCACCCCGCCTATAACTTCAACGACGACGCCATCGTCTTTGGAACTTCCTACTGGATCAAGCTGGTGGAAAACACGATGGCGGCGTGAGGCGCAGCTAGATCACCTCGTAGGCGAAGAAGACCGAGATCAAGGTGAGCGCAACGAGCCCGATCAGAAAGCACTGATCGGCGATCAACTCCAGGCGAACGCTGAGTTTCGGCCGGGACGCCGAACTGCGGATGGACGTGTAGGACGTTAGTGCGCTCACGAGAAAGATGAGGGCGGCGAGCGCTGCATACTCGTCGACATGGCTCTGTCCGGTTCGGCTCTCGGCAATTTTCACCAGCCCGATCAGGGTCGTGGAAACGCCGATCATCGTTCCCGATGTGGGAAGGATGTGGTGCGACAGCGCCTCTTTTTCTTCTTTCTGTTCCGTTTGTAACACCCGCAGGTTCCTTCGGTTGTCGTTCTTGCAATCGGACGAGCCGTCGCGGCGGCGACGCAAGCTAAAACGATGAGCGTGGCAGGAACAAGCGTCATCACGTGACGTTGAGAGGCGGCAAGCTCCCGCCATCTCACATCATGGAGTCCGCGATGACCACGAAGGACAAGGACCTCAACGATCTGTTCCTCGATACGTTGAAGGACATCTACTACGCCGAAAAGCATATCCTGAAGGCGCTGCCGAAAATGGCGAAGGCGGCCAGTTCGGACAAGCTGCGCGCCGCTTTCGAAAAGCACCACGACGAGACCGAAGGGCAGGTCGAACGCCTCGAGCAGATTTTCGAACTGCTCGGCAAGCCGGCTCGCGGCAAGACCTGCGACGCGATCGAAGGCATCCTCAACGAGGGCAAGGAAATCATGGAGGAGTACAAGGGCTGTGAGGCGCTCGATGCGGGCCTGCTGGCCGCCGCGCAGGCGGTCGAGCATTACGAGATTTCGCGTTACGGCACCTTGAAGCAATGGGCGATGCAGCTCGGCATGGAAGACGCGGTGCGCCTGCTGGACGAAACCTTGCAACAGGAGAAGAAAACCGACGTCGCGCTGACGACGTTGGCCGAAGCGTCGGTCAACCTGGCCGCAGCGGCTTAGGGTCAAACTCGATATCAAACTCGGCGGACGCATCGATCGAGCATGCGTCCGCTTTCGACTTGTTTTCAATTTTCACCGTCGTCCCCGCGCAGGCGGGGACCCATATCCCAGAGCGTGCATGGTCACGGTGCGTCGGTTCAGCCGGTTTATTCCGGTGGAATAAGTGCTATCCAAAACACAGACGACACGGCGTATGGGTCCCCGCCTGCGCGGGGACGACAGTGAGGGCATGTTGAGTGCTTCCTAAGCCGCGCGCGCCAGCTTGCGCAGCAGCTTGGCTGCGATCTTCAGGTCTTCCACGAAGCGATCGTATTCCTGCTCCTTGGCGTCTTCGTCCGGAAGCCGCAGCAAATAGGACGGATGCACCGTCACCAAGGCCTGCGTGTTCTCATCGAGTTCGATCAGGTGGCCGCGGTTCTTGTTGACCGGTGTGATCTTGCCGAGCACGCTTTGCGCGGCGGTTGCGCCCATCGCCACCACCAGTGACGGCTTGATCGTCGCCAACTCGCGTTCGTACCATTGCCGGCAGGCCTTGATCTCCGGCGTGTTCGGTTTCTGGTGCAGGCGGATTTTTCCGCGCGGGACGAATTTGAAATGCTTCACCGCATTGGTGATGTAGACTCTGTCGCGATCGATGCCGGCTTCCTTCAAGGCACGGTCGAGCATCTGCCCGGCGGGGCCGACGAAGGGTTTTCCGGCAAGATCTTCCTTGTCGCCCGGCTGTTCGCCCACCAGCATGATCGGCGCGTGCGCGGGCCCTTCGCCGAACACCGTTTGCGTCGCGTCCTTCCATAAATGGCAGTCGCGGCAATCTGCGGCCTCTGTGCGTAGAGTGTTAAGGTCGTCGCCTGCGCTCTTGGCGGGGTGTGCTTTCATGGCAGGCTCTTCGTCTCGGTGCCCTTGGTGCAATTCGTTTGCGGCGCCGGCGATCGTTGCGGCGGTGGCCCGATCGGCTTCCGCGCTTGCAGGTGTAATCGGGCGGCCCTCAGGAAAGTTCCAGCTCATCTGCGCTTCGTTATGCCCGATCGTTCGCCGTGCCATCCTGGCGGTGGTTCGTCTCATGATTGGAATCCCGTTGATTTCATTGGCGGAAAACTTTGCCTGCCAGAGGCAGATGGACTCTTGTTGACTCCGGGCGCCCGGTTCGCTTTATTAGAACATATCGTGAACAATCGGGCCAGCAAATGGTTCACTGTCACGGTCTTTTTTGAGCATCGGAAGATCGGGAGCGGCGCATGACCGGCGCACGCATGAGCACGCTTGCGCGATTGCGCAGGGACATCGGCCACATCGAGGGTGACGCGGGCGAGGCGCTGCCGCGGGCACCGCTCGGCCACGCGGAGGCGGATGCGACGCTGCAGGGCGGGCTGGCGAAGGGCGCGGTGCATGAGGTGTTCGCGGAAGGCCGCCAGAGCGCGGCGGCGACCGGCTTCATTGCCGGCCTCGCGCAGCGCGTTATAGCGCGACGGCCGCTGCTATGGGTGCGGCAGGATTTTTCCGAACGGGAGAACGGTGCGCTGTCGATGAGCGGATGGCGCGAACTCGGGCTCGATCCGCGTCTGCTGGTGACGGTGCGCGCGCCCGATGTCGAGACCGCGTTGCAGGTGACCGCCGATGCGCTGGCCTGCGATGCGCTGGGCGGCGTGGTGATGGAGATCTGGGGCGAGACGCGGCAGTTCGATCTCGTGGCCAGTCGCAAATTGACCCTGGCAGCGCGCGGTTCCGGCGTCACCGGCCTGTTGCTGCGGGTGGCGGCGGCGCCGTCGCCGAGTACGGCGGAAACCCGATGGATCGTGCGCGCGGCGCGTTCGCCGCCGGCCGCACCCTGGCAGGCCTGGGGCGCGCCTGTGCTCGACGCTCATCTTGTCCGCAATCGTCATGGCCAGACCGGCCGATGGATCATGGAGTGGAATTGTGATGAGTGCCTCTTCCGTGACGTCCCGTTCCATGGTGCGGAGGCGCATCCTCAGCCTGTGGCTGCCGCGCCTGCCGACCGATCGCATCAAGCGCCAGTTGTCATGCCAAATATCACACCATGGCGGCGCACCGGGTGACGCGCCGGCTGCCGGGCGTCCCTGCATCGTCGTGGCAAAGCAGAACAACGCGCTGCAGATTTCCGCGCTGGACGATGTGGCCGCGCGTCTCGGCCTCGATGTCGGCGTGCCGCTCGCCAACGCCCGCGCCATCTGCCCGGACATCGAGGTGTTCGACGCCGACGAACCGGCGGATGCCAGGACGCTGAACGATATCGCCGACTGGTGCGATCGTTTCACGCCGCTGGTGGCGCTCGATCCGCCGCATGGCCTGTTCCTCGACATCAGCGGCTGCGCGCATCTGTTCGGCGGCGAGGCAGTGATGCTGAAGACGATCTGTGACGCGCTGATCCGGCAGGGGTTTATCGTCAACGCCGCGATCGCCGGCACGCCGGTCTGCGCGCGCACGCTGACGCGCTATCGCTCCGGCTGCATCGTGCGTGACGGTGAGGAAGCGGCGGCGGTGCAGGCGCTGCCGGTGTTCACGCTCGGCGCCGACGATGCGATCACCCGCGGGCTGCGTCGCGCCGGGCTGAAGACCATCGGCGACGTGGCCTCACGCGAGCGGCACGAGATCACCGCGCGGTTCGGCGCGTCATTCACGGCGCTGCTGGAGCAGGCGCTGGGGCAGGGCGATGCGCCGATCAGCCCGCGCAAGCCGCTGCCGGATTATATGGTGGAGAAGCGGTTTCCCGAACCGGTGGCGACCGATGGCGTGATCGCCGCGGCGCTATCGGGATTGGCGCAGACGCTGATTGCGGTGATGGAACGTCACGGCAAGGGCGCGCGGCTGCTCGACGCCAGCTTCTTCCGCACCGACGGCGCGGTGCGCACGATCGCGGTGGAGACCGGGCAGCCGGTCACGCGGGTCGAGGTGATCGAGCGTCTGTTCCGCGAGCGGCTCGACGCATTGGCCGATCCGCTCGATCCCGGCTTCGGCTTCGATCTGATCCGGTTGTCCGCCAGCCGAACCGACGGCGTGGTCGAGATGCAGCGCGATCTCGATGCGACCATCCACGACAACGACGAATTGTCTGCGCTGATAGATCGCATCGCGGCGCGGATCGGCGGCCGCCGCGTCGTCGTGCACCTGCCGCAGGAAACCCACATTCCCGAGCGCGCCATGCTGGCCGTCTCCGCGCAGCATCACCTTGCCTCGGCGGCACTGGCGGCATGGCCCGCACGCGTCGAAGCTGAACCGCCGCTACGGCCGCTGCGGCTGTTCGAGCGTCCGGAGCCGATCGAGGTGCTGGCGGATTTCCCTCACGGTCCGCCGGCGGGGTTCCGGTGGCGAAGGATGTTTCACAGGATCGCTCTGGTCGAAGGGCCCGAGCGGATCGCCATGGAATGGTGGAATCGTCCTGTGCCGCAGCAGGCCTTGGAATGGGATGACGATTTTGCGCGGGTGCATCCACCGCAAGGTGAGATCGCCGTTGAAACTATCGATGAGCGCAAGCTGACGCGGGATTACTTTCGCGCAGAAGACAATGAAGGGGCGCGCTACTGGCTGTATCGAGAGGGCATCCATCGTCGTGAGGTCCGGACATTCCGTTGGTTTCTGCATGGGCTGTTCGCATGACGGTGTATGCGGAAATTGGTGTCACCACGAACTTCTCGTTTCTGCGCGGCGCGTCGCATCCGCAGGAGTATGTGCACCGCGCCAGCAAATACGGTCTTTATGCCATCGGCATTGCGGATCACAACACGCTGGCCGGTGTGGTGCGCGCCTATAGCGAATACGGCAACAAGAAGAAGGTGCGTTACAAGCCCAAGCTTCTGGTGGGTGTGCGCTTGGTGTTCACCGATGGCACGCCAGATATCCTCGCCTATCCGCGTGATCGCGAAGCCTATGGACGGCTGTGCCGATTGCTCAGCAAAGGCAAGCTCGCAGCAGATAAGGGTGAATGTCATCTACGCTTCGATGATCTCAAGGAGTTCAGCGAGGGCTTGCTGCTTGTCGTCGTACCTGCGTATCGAATCCGACTCCGGGACACGCTCAGGACACTTGAGGCGATCGGCCATCTGCCTGTCGAGGGAAGTTGGCTTGCAGCATCGATGTACTATCGAGGTGATGACGCGCGGCGGATCGCGCGATTGCAACGGATCGCAACGACCGCCCGCGTACCGCTGATCGCGACCAACGATGTTTTGTATCACGTGCACCAACGACGACTCTTGCAGGATGTCGTGAGCTGCATTCGCGAGAAAACCACGATCGGTACTGCCGGCCAGCGACTCGAGGTGCATGCCGAACGGCATCTGCGGCCGCAGCGTGACATGGAAAAAATGTTCTGTGATCTGCCGGAAGCTTTAGCTGAGACCGTGAATTTCGCCGACCGCATAAAATTCTCGCTCGATCAACTGCAATATCAGTATCCCGATGAGCCGGTGCCACCAGGCAAGACGGCGCAGCAGCATCTCGAGGATCTGACATGGGCAGGCGTCGATAAATATTTTCCGCAAGGCATCGACGACAAGCTGCGTGTCGTCCTGCACAAGGAACTGGCGCTGATCGCGGAGCTCAAATACGCGCACTATTTCCTCACCGTGCATGACATCGTGCATTGGGCGCGAACGCAGAAAATCCTGTGTCAGGGCCGCGGATCGGCGGCGAATTCCGCGGTCTGCTATGTGCTCGGCATTACCTCGGTCAACCCGGCCGAGGTCGATCTGCTGTTCGAGCGTTTCATCTCGAAAGAGCGGCTAGAGCCGCCGGATATCGACGTCGATTTCGAGCACACGCGGCGCGAGGAGGTGATGCAGTATGTCTATCGCCGCTATGGCCGCCATCGCGCCGCGATCATCGCCACCGTGATCCATTATCGGCCGCGCAGCGCCATCCGCGATGTCGGCAAGGCGCTCGGCTTGACCGAGGATGTCACTGCCGCGCTGGCCGATACGGTGTGGGGGCATTGGGGCAGCGGTCTCGACGACAAGCAGGTGAAGCAGGCAGGGCTCGATCCCGGTAATCCGACGGTCGCGCGCGCCGTCGCGCTGGCGGCGGACCTGATCGGCTTTCCGCGTCATCTGTCGCAGCATGTCGGCGGTTATGTTCTGACGCAGGACCGGCTCGACACCTATGTGCCGATCGGCAACGCCGCGATGGACGACCGCACCTTCATCGAATGGGACAAGAACGATGTCGACGCGATGCGGATGATGAAGGTCGATGTGCTGGCGCTCGGCATGCTGACCTGCATCCGAAAATGTTTCGACCTGATCGCGCAGCACAAGGGCAGGCGGTATCAACTGTCCGACATCAAGTCGGAGGACGACGATGAGGTCTATCAGATGCTGCAGCGGGGTGAATCCCTCGGAGTGTTTCAGGTCGAAAGCCGCGCGCAGATGAACATGCTGCCGCGGCTGAAGCCGCGCACGTTCTACGATCTCGTCATCGAGGTCGCCATCGTCCGGCCGGGACCGATCCAGGGCGACATGGTGCATCCCTATCTCAAACGACGCAAAATGCGAGCGGAAGATATTGAGTATCCCTATCCAAAGGGAGGCGACAAAAACGAACTCAGAAACGTTCTGAGCAAAACCCTTGGAGTGCCGCTGTTTCAGGAACAGGCGATGCGTATCGCCATCGAGGCAGCAAAATTCACCTCCGAGGAAGCCAATGGTCTGCGCCGCTCGATGGCGACATTCCGCAATCTCGGCACCATCGGCACGTTCGGCGCCAAG
Organism: Xanthobacteraceae bacterium; assembly: GCA_024508855.1. Classification (GTDB taxonomy): domain Bacteria; phylum Pseudomonadota; class Alphaproteobacteria; order Rhizobiales; family Xanthobacteraceae; genus 62-47. Next base: position 111,215 of record JANINJ010000072.1, on the reverse strand, counting down.
ATGGTCGGCAACATGATCGCGCGCGGCTACGATCCGAAATTCGCGGAAAACTGTTTCGAGCAGATCAAGGGGTTCGGCAGCTATGGTTTTCCTGAGAGCCATGCCGCTGCCTTCGCGCAACTCGTCTATGTCTCGTCGTGGCTGAAACATTTTCATCCCGATGCGTTCTGCTGCGGCCTGCTCAATTCGCAGCCGATGGGATTTTATGCGCCGGCGCAGATCGTCGGCGATGCGCGCAAGAACGGCGTCGAGGTGCGCGCCGTCGATGTTTCGCACAGTTACAGCCAGAACACGCTGGAAGAGCGCACGGGCAAGCACCATGCCGTGCGGCTGGGGTTTCGCCAGATCGACGGATTCAAATGGGTCGACCCGGACGAGGAGCGGCAGAAAAATGAAGAACGACAGCGGAGGGATTTGCAGGACGTCGCTCTCCCTCTCCCCGCGTGCGGGGAGAGGGTCGGGGTGAGGGGTAGGGGAGTTGGGGTGAGGGGAAGCGTGCTTCTTTTATCAGATCGCGTGCCCTCCTCACCCGACCGTCTTCGCTGCGCTTCGCCGGTCGACCTCTCCCCGCAAGCGGGGCGAGGTGAGGAGAGTGAAGCCGACGACTGGGGCGAGCGCATCGTCGCGGCGCGCAAGCGGCGGCGGTTCACCTCGCTGGAGGAGTTTGCGCGCGACACGAAGCTGCCGAAGCGCGCGCTGATCCTGCTGGCGGATGCCGATGCGTTCCGTTCGCTCGGGCTGGATCGCCGCGCGGCGCTGTGGGCGGTGCGGCGGTTGCCGGATGACGAGCCGCTGCCGCTGTTCGAGGCCGCCACCGCGCGCGAGCAGCCGGACGAACGCGCAAGGCCGTTGCCGGAGATGCCGTTGCCGGAGCAGGTGGTGGCGGATTATCAGACCGTGCGGCTGTCGTTGAAGGGGCACCCGATGCAATTCCTGCGGCCGATGTTCACGCGGGAAAGCACCATCGCCTGCAATGAAGTATCCCATGCACGGGACAGGCAGCGCGTGCGTTGCGCCGGCGTGGTGCTGGTGCGGCAGCGGCCGGGCAGCGCCAATGGCGTTGTGTTCATGACGCTGGAAGACGAGACCGGCATCGCCAACATCGTGGTGTGGCCGAAGGTGATGGCGCGTTTCCGCAAGGAGGTGATGGGCGCGCGGCTGGTGCAGGTGGAGGGATATATCCAGAGCAGTCCGGAGAAGGTCGTGCATCTGGTCGCGGAACGATTGATTGATCGCTCGCAGGATCTGATGGCGCTTGCCAACGATGCGCTTGTTCGCAAGTATCCCTTGCCGCCCGGCGCGGCATTGATCGAGCCGCTGAACGACGATCACCGCGAGCATTCGGACAATTCAGTGCAGAAACACCGCCATCCGCGCAACGTGCGCATCCTGCCGCCGTCGCGGGACTTTCATTGAAGCGGGAATATCTCCTCTGTCATGCCCGCGCTTAGCCGTTCGAAGAACGGCGTCGCTTTGCTCGCCAATGTCGCGGGTATCCACGTTCTTACAGCACTGCATAAACCAAGACGTGGATGGCCGGGACAAGGCTCGGCCATGACGACCGAACCATTTTATGGATTCGTGACGCCGGTTTCTCTACTCCGGCGCCGCGCCGACCGGCGGCCCGCCGGGCGGCCGGTGCAGGAAGGTAATCGTCGCGAATGCGCCGAGCCAGGAGCCGACCGCGGCGAAGACCACATAGACCCAGTTCTCGGTATAGCTGATCACCGCGAACGACGAGAGCAGATACCAGACGCTGCTCCAGGTCGCGGCAGGCACGCGGCGACGCGCCACCACCGCGGACGTGAACATGACGTAGACGGCATCGGTCGCGGCGGTCGCGAGCACGACGCCCGTAGCGGTTAAAGGATCGATGGCGGCCATTGCGGCTCCCTCATGGCTGGTCGGAGAAAAGCGATGCTATGCTCATCTCTGCGAAAGCTTTAGCAAAAAGGATGTACGCAGCGATTCCCGCCGGGGCCATACAGGAGTGCCGTTCATGCAATCGATCCGCGACATCCTCGCCGATCTCTGGAAGCAGGGTGGCGGCGACGCGCCCGCGCTCGATACCGTCGCGCTGACCGGAAGCGAGCCGATGTTGCCGTCGTCATTCCGTGTCGCGGCGGCCGCGCAGGCCGGCATTGCCGCCGCAGGGCTTGCGGCCGCGCATATCTGGCGGCTGCGCAGCGGTCGGGCGCAGAAGGTATCGGTGGACATGCGGCACGCGGCCGTCGAGTGCCGCAGCGAGCGCTATCTGCGCGTCGACGACAAGCCGCCGCCGCCGGCATGGGACGCCATCGCCGGGGTCTACAAGACCGGCGACGGACGCTTCGTGCGCCTGCATACCAATTTTCCGCATCACCGCGACAACATCTGCAAGCTGCTGGATTGCAAGCCGGAGCGCGAGGCGGTGCAGGCCGCGCTGCTGAAATGGGAAGGCGAGGCGTTCGAGACCGCCGCTTATGCCGGCGATTGCGTGGTCTCGTTCATGCGGACTCCTGCGGAATGGGCGGCGCATCCACAGGCGAAAGCATTGTCCGAACTGCCGCTTCTTACCATCGAGAAGATCGGCGAAGCGCCGCCGCGATCGTGGCGGCAGGGTGATCGCCCGCTCTCCGGCCTGCGCGTGCTGGATCTGTCGCGCGTCATCGCCGGTCCCGTTGCGGGGCGCACGCTGGCCGCGCACGGCGCCGACGTGATGCTGGTGTCGAGTCCCAATCTGCCGTCGATTCCATGGCTGGTGATCGATACCGGGCGCGGCAAGCTGTCGTGCTCGGCAGACTTGAAAACGGAGGAAGGCCGCACCGTCTTGCGCAATCTGCTGACGCGGGCCGACGTGTTCTCGCAGGGCTATCGCCCGCAGTCGCTTGCGGCGCTGGGCTTCTCGCCGCAGGACGCTGCGCTGCTCAGCCCCGGCATCGTTTATGTCTCGCTGTCCGCCTATGGTCATGTCGGACCATGGGCGGAGCGGCGCGGATTCGATTCGCTGGTGCAGACCTCGACAGGATTCAATCATGCCGAAGGACAGGCCGCCGGTGTCGCCGGACCGAAGGAATTGCCGATGCAGATTCTCGATCACGCTACCGGTTACCTGATGGCGTTCGGCGCGATGATGGCGCGGGTGCGGCAGGCGCGCGAAGGCGGAAGCTGGCATGTGCGGGTGTCATTGGCGCAGACCGGGCGCTGGCTGTGGGGTCTCGGTCGGCTCGGCGACGGCATCGCCACCGCCGACCTCAAGGACGAGGACATTATCCCGTACATCGAGCAAAGCCCGTCAGGCTTCGGCACCTTGCACGCGGTGCGGCATTCCGCGATGTTGTCGGAAACGCCCGCCCACTGGTCGCGCCCGGCGGTGCCGCTCGGCAACGATCCGCCGAAGTGGCCGTCGCGGGACTGAAAGAACCGTAATGCCGAAACTGTTTTCCGATGCCGCCGCGATCGCCGACGAGATCATCCGCGATAGCGGGCCGAATCTCGTCGTCGGTCTGCCGCTCGGGCTCGGCAAGGCCAACCACATCATCAACGCGTTATATCAGCGTGCGGCGAACGATCGCTCGTTGAAGCTGACATTCTTCTCGGCACTGACGCTGGAGAAACCAAAACCGTCATCCGATCTCGAACGGCGTTTCATCAGCCCGGTGATCGAGCGGCTGTTCGGTGGCTATCCCGATCTCGATTATGCCAACGCGCTGCATGCAGGCAAGCTGCCGCCGAATATCGACGTGATCGAATTCTTCTTCCTCGCCGGTAAATGGCTGCATGTGCCGTTCGCCCAGCAGCACTACATCTCGGCCAACTACACCCATGCGTCGTCCTATCTCCTGACGCGCGGGCTCGATGTCATCACGCAACTGGTTGCGAAGCGCGTCGTCAACGGCGAGACGCGCTACAGCCTGAGCTGCAACACCGATACGACGCTGGACCTGCTGCGTGCGCGAGCCGAGGGGCGGGTGTCGTTCAAGCTGGTGGGGCAGGTCAATTCCGAGCTGCCGTTCATGCCGGGTCCGGGCGACCTGCCGGCCAGCGAGTTCAGCGCCATCCTCGACGATCCGTCTGTGGATTTTCCGTTGTTTGCGCCGCCGTCAGAGCCGATCGGCGACACCAAGTATGCGATCGGCCTGCATGCCGCCGGTCTCATTCGCGATGGTGGCAGCCTGCAGATCGGCATCGGCCAGGTCGGCGATGCGTTGGCGCAGAGCCTGATCGTTCGCCACAAGGACAACGCGCAATATCTCGATCTCATGAAGCGCCTCGCGCCCGCGGTCGCGCCGGCCGAGACGTCTCGCTTCGACAAGGGGCTCTATGGTGTCAGCGAAATGCTGACCGAAGCATTCCTCGGCCTGATCGACGGCGACGTCCTCAAGCGCGAGGTCGATGGTGTACTATTGCATGGCGCATTCTTCCTCGGGCCGAAATCGTTCTATCGCGCGCTGCGCGAGATGCCGCCGGACACGATCGCGCGGATCCGCATGATGCCGGTGTCGTTCACCAATCAGCTTTACGGCGACGAAGATGCCAAGCGCCGCGCCCGGGTCGATGCGCGTTTCGTTAACAATGCCATGATGGCGACCCTGATGGGCGCAGCGATTTCCGATGGCCTCGAAAACGGCCAGGTGGTGAGCGGCGTCGGCGGGCAATATAATTTTGTCGCGCAGGCTTTCGCGCTGGAGGGCGCGCGATCGATCCTGACGCTGGAATCGACGCGGCAGGCGGGCGCGAAAACCGAATCCAACATCCGCTGGTCCTATGGCCACGTCACCATTCCGCGCCATCTGCGCGATATCATCATCACCGAATACGGCGTCGCCGACCTGCGCGGCAAATCCGACGCGGATGTGATCGCGGCGATGCTGTCGGTAGCGGATTCGCGGTTTCAGCCGGAACTGATGCGGCAGGCGAAGGATGCGGGAAAACTGCCGAGGAATTTCGAGATCGCCGCCGCGCATCGCGACAATTCGCCGGACCGCATCGCGGCGGCGTTGAAGCCCGCGCGCGATGCAGGGCTGCTGCCGGCGTTCCCGTTCGGGTCGGATTTCACCGATGTCGAGCAGAGACTGATTCCGGCGCTGCAGGTGCTGAGCGCCGCATCGAAGTCGCCGCTGCAACTCGCGTCGCTCGCATGGCAGGGGATGACGCAGCCGGACGTGGCGAACACCGCGCCGCTCGCACGCCTCGGGCTCGACAAGCCGAACACGTTCTCGGATCGACTCTATCGTGCGCTGGTCGGTGCCGCGTTATCGCGAACGAGATGAGATCAGGTCATTGAGATCGATGACTATCGGCTCTCCGTCATGGCCGGATTTATTCCGGCCACCCACGTCTTAACGGCGTTTCAGCAAGAAAGACGTGGATGCCCGGCACAAGGCCGGGCATGACGGAAATTAGCTGCGTTGTATCCGATTGAACAAGCGAACGCAGTGTCGATGTTTACCGGTTCTTGTTCACCGGCTTGCGCTTCTCGATGAAGGCGGCCATGCCTTCGGAGCGGTCTTCCAGCGCGAAGGTCGAGCGGAACAGGTCACGCTCGACATTCATGCCTTCGGACAGCGGGGTTTCGAAGGCACGGTTCACCGCGAGTTTCGCCATCTCGACTGCCGGGCGTGACATCGCGGCGATCTTTTCGGCGGCGGCGATGGCTTCATCCATCAGCTTGTCGACTGGGACGATACGGCTGACGAGGCCAGAGCGTTCGGCCTCGTTGACATCCATCATGCGGCCGGTGAGGCAGAGGTCCATCGCCTTGGCCTTGCCGATGGCGCGGGTGAGGCGCTGCGTGCCGCCGATGCCGGGAATGGTGCCGAGCGTGATTTCCGGCTGGCCGAATTTCGCGGTGTCGGAAGCGATGATGAAATCGCACATCATCGCCAGTTCGCAGCCGCCGCCGAGCGCGTAGCCGCTCACCGCGGCGATAGTCGGCTTGCGGCAGGTCGCGACGCGGTCGCCGCCGATTGCCTTGAAGTCTTCGTTGAACATGTCGATGAAGCCCTTCGGCTGCATCTCCTTGATGTCCGCGCCGGCGGCGAATGCCTTCTCGTTGCCGGTGATGACGATGCAGCCGATCTTGTCGTCGGCTTCGAGGTCGTCGATGGCGGCGCCGATCTCGCGAAACACGCCGAACGACAGTGCGTTGAGCATCTTTGGCCGGTTGAGGCGAATGATGCCGACGGCACCCTTTTGCTCGACGATGATGTGTTCGAAAGTGCTCATATTCCACCCTGTTTCGCGCTGTTGAAGCCTGTAGCATGATCCCGAAAAGTGGGAACCGCTTTTCGGAGAAGATCATGCTCAATCGACAAAGATAGCGGGCGCAATGTGCCCGCAGTTCACTATCGCCGCAAGAGCGCGGCGTGCGCAGAAATGCACAGCGAAACTGGTAAAATGCCGCGCCGCCGAGGGAGGAGGGCGGCGGCGCGGCGAAGGACCGATCCGGAGGTCTGGAATCGGCCCTTATCGGTGTGGACTGCGCGGCTTGGTTGCCGCGGTTACGCGATCAGCATTCGTGCGGCGGATGCCAGCGTCAGCAGCCCACCGAAAGCGATGAAGATCTTGCCGATCATCGAGGTCTGCGCCCACGGCGACGCATCGTTACTGGCCACGGAAGCAGATTCGGTGGACGGCTGCGTATTGATCGATGCCATCGCGATGGTCGGCGTCGGCTCCTTGTTGTTGTTCAGCGATCGATCGATGTCGTTGAGCTGATCCGGCGGCACGACGTCGGTATTGGCCGCGCTCTCGGACGGCGGAGGTGCTCCAGCGTTGGGGGCGGTCTGCGGGTTCGCCGGCGCGGGCGGCGGGGTCATCGTCGATGCGTTGCCGGTCGTGGTGGTGGAGAGCAGTTGCGCGCGTGCATTGGCGACGGACGATGACAGCATCGCGGATGCGTTGCCGTTGTTCGTGCCTTGGTTCGTGCCTTGATCCGGCTGCGCGGCGATCGCCTGGTTGGCAGCCGGTGGTATTGCCTGATTGGTGTCGCCGGCGTTGCCGTCGGCAGCCTTGTTATCCGCCGCTTTGCTGTCGGAAGTTTGGGCGTCGGTCGGCGGCAGCTCGACGGACTTGGATTCGATCACCTTGGCGTCCAAGGCTTCGGATTTCTGGGCTTCGGATTTCTGGGCTTCGGACTTCTTTGTCTCGGCTTCGTCCGTGTGCCTGGCGGATTTCGTCTCGCTCTTCTCGCTCTTGGCGACGCGATGATGCCGGCGCGAGTGCGAACGGGCGTGCCGTCGGCCGTGACGCGAATGGCGCTTGGCATACTTGTTCAGCGCGATCGGCTTGCCGAGCGCCACCGGCTGGCTGGTCGCCGCCTGTGTCGGTGCTGTCGATTGCTGCGCCTGCAGTGGCCCCGAAAACCAGATCCAGATTCCTGCTGCGACGATCAATGCCAAGCGTCCGCTGGCCTTGATTCCCATGGCAGTCTCCCGTTTGCGCCGATCCCGCTTCGCAGAGAGACTCCGGGAGGTGGCCACACGACGGCGAAATAAGGGAATTTTTGGTGAAGATGGCAAAAACGGGGCAGGAGCGAGAGGCCATTGCCTCCCGCTGCTGCTGGATGCGAGCCGCCGGGATCGATGTTATGAGGTTTGCGGGCGGGTTATCGGGGGATCGCGGCGCGTCGGCTTCGCTTTCATTTCACGATTTCGTGATCGAGTGGTGGGGCACGTAATAATATGAAAAACCGAACGAATTGCATGATTGGGAGCGCGGGTGCGCGATCGTGACGACGAATGGACCGGCCTGATGCGGTCGGCGATCGCCGGCGACGCGGCCGCGTATGGCCGGTTGCTTGAGGCGGTCACGCCGGTGTTGCGGGTGGCGGCGCGTCGTGGGCTCGCGCGCGCCGGGCAACCGGTCGATCAATCCGAGGATATCGTGCAGGACATTTTGCTGGCGGTGCATCTGAAGCGGCACACATGGGACGCCGAGGCGCCATTCGCGCCGTGGCTGTTCGCCATTGCCCGCAACAAGCTGATCGACGCGCTGCGCCGTCGCGGCCGCCGCGTATTCGTCAACATCGACGATTTTTCGGATGTGATCGCCGGGCCGCCGGCCGAGGAAACCGTGCCTGCGAGCGAAGTGACCTCGCATCTGAGCGGATTGCCGCCGCGTCAGCGCGACGTCCTGCAATCGATTGCCGTCGACAGCGAGTCGATCAAGGACACCGCGAAGAAGCTTGCCATGAGCGAGGGCGCGGTGCGCGTCGCGCTGCATCGCGGACTTGCGAGCCTCGCGGCCAGGTTGCGGAAAGAGTGAGCCCGAGGAATCGAACGATGGAAACCGAACGGCTGATCCGCACTCTCGCTCTCGACGCTGGCCACCGCCAGCGCCCGGTCGGCGCCGTGCTGGCGGTGGCGCTGTTGCTCGCGATGCCCGTTTCCGTCGCGCTGTTCATGAGCATTCTCGGCATGCGGCCCGATGTCAGGACCGCGATGCATAATCCGTTCTTCGATCTGAAATTCGTGGTGACGATGGCGCTGGCGATCACCGCCATCGTTGTCAGCCTGCATCTGGCGCGGCCGGAAGCATCGTTGCGCGGCTGGGGCTGGCTGCTGTTGATCCCGGTGGCGCTGATCGCGCTCGGCATCGGCGCCGAGATGATGATGCCGCATCAGCGGCCATGGCTGACGCGCCTGATCGGCAATAACGCGCGCGCCTGCGTTTCCGCGATCCCGCTGTTCTCGCTGCCGCTGCTGGCCGGAGCATTGTGGGCGCTGCGGCGCGGCGCCCCGGCGCGGCCGGCACTGGCCGGCGCGATAGCCGGCCTGTTGTCGGCTGGACTGGGCGCGACGCTTTACGCGTCGCACTGCACCGATGACTCGCCGTTGTTCGTCGCCACATGGTATCCGCTGGCGACCGCAATGGTTGTCGCCGTTGGCGCCATCGCGGGCCGGAAACTGCTGCGGTATTGATCCTAGGCCGCCGGTGGCGGCGCGGTTTCCTGCATCTTGTGGAAACGCAACACCTGCTGCGCGGTGGAGATGCGAAGCCGCTCGTAGGTGAGCCGGTTTTCTTCGACGTCGCCGTGGGTTTCGCCTGCGAGGCTGACCCGCATGTCGATGATTGCCTGCACCGTGGACCACGGTAATCCCGAGACTTTAGCTAAGATGAGGATGCCCTCAGTGCGGGATTCGATCATCATGTTTTCCGCGAGCGTCACCGGCACGTTGGCAAGGCAGGCGATTGCAGCATTGGTCTCGTCAAATTTGTTGGCCTTGGCGAACCTGGCGACTTCGTGTTCGTCGAGCCTGCCATCCTCGTAAAGCGATCTGACCAGGCCGTGCGCCATTCTGGTGGCTTCGCTGACGGCCGCCGGTGCGCTGCGGGCGCGGCGGCTCACTTCGCCCACGGCCGCCGAGATGTCTCCGCTCATCTTCGGATGCGCAGCCTCGAGCCGCATGCGGACCGACGCCGACGCCTTGGCGATCAGCTTGAGGTAGTGATGTCGCGGAATCGAAGGCCGCAATCCGACGCAAAGCGCGACGCCCTCGTCGCGGTCGGCGCGCGCCAGCAGTCCGTCATAACCCTTGTCGGAAAACTCCGCGCCCGGATTGCTTGCGGTGCGCTGCACGACGTCGCTGTTGCCGCGCTCGATCAGCACGTCGGTCACGGCGCCGCTCAGCGTCGGACGCGCCGAAATCGCCAGCAGGTGGGCCTGGCTCTTGGTGCGGGCATTGATGATCAGCATCTCGTCGGTCAGGCGCTCCGATTGCGACAGCATCGGCGCGGCCACTTCGATCAGGTCGTCGAACGCCAGGCTGTGCACGGTTTGCAACGGCGCCTTCGGAATCGGTGCGAGTCGTTTCGACAGCAGGATCTTGGCGGAGACTTCGATGTGCTGCAGCAGGCACTCGAACACGTCGCCGAACACGCCGATCTGCTCGTCGGAATAATCGTCGGCGGCATTCAGGAAGAGATCGGTGACGCGGCGCAACGTTTCCACCCGTCGTGCGACCGTGCCGTGCGCCAGCGCGGTTTGCAGCTCATCGAGCAGGTTTGACGGATGGGCGGGAGTGGTACGCATTGCTACTCTGTCCTGGAGCATTCCGGAGGGCGGTCCGAGGGCAGCTTCTCTGTCCCCGGGGTATTCAACAACGGATCAGGTGCTCGCGACCCGATTTCGGCCAGCCTCCTTGGCCTCGTAGAGGGCCTTATCCGCACGCGTGAGCAACGCGTCGGCGGTTTCGTCGGGATTGAGTGTGGCAACGCCGGCCGAGATGGTCACCGCCATTCCATGCGACAGGGCGCTCCAGTCGAGGTCGGCGACAATCATGCGCAGCCGGTTGAGCATGTGCGCGGCGGCGTCGCTGGATGTCTCGGGCAGGATGAGCAGGAATTCCTCGCCGCCATAGCGGCCGAACCGGTCCATGCCGCGGATATTGGCGAACACCGTGATGGCGAAGGTACGCAACACCTCGTCGCCGATCGGATGGCCGTGGGCGTCGTTGATCCGCTTGAACCAGTCGAGATCGATCAGCGCGACCGCGCAGGGCGTCTTGACGCGCTGAGCTCGTGCGATCTCGTCGTCGAGCATGCGCATGATGCAGCGGCGGTTGAAGGAGCCGGTCAGTTCGTCAAGCTCGGCGAGTTCTTCGATGCGCCGATAGGCTTCCTTGAGTTCGGCGCTTCGGTTGAACAGCGTCTTGCGCAGCGAACTGCCATAGAGGCCGACGAATGCGCATTGCCCGAGGCTGCAGAGGAAGCACAAGAGCGCAGCAACGCGTTCGAGCGGCGTGGTGGTGGCAATGCCGATCGATGGTGCGAACAGAAATACCGGAATGAGGCCGGCAACGGTACAGCCCATGGCAATAGCCGCCTGCCGGGGCGTCATCCGTATCGCGCCGAAGCCGAAGATGAAGAACAGGATGCAGAGGAAGGCGTATCCGATCTGCGGCACCAGCAGCGCGAAGGTGAGTGGGATCAGGTCGTGGCCGACGATCTGGAAGACGGTCAGGTAATGATCGTCCCGCCGGTCGTTGATGCCGGTTTCCGACATCACGACGAAAATGCCGATCATGCCGAGGCCGCTCACCAGAAAGGCTGGCGCGATGGCGTACGAAATCGTTCCGGCATAGGCGTAGAGCAGCAGGATGGCGGCGCCGGCCACATAGCTCACGGCGTGGGCCAGATAGGTCTTGCGTCGTTGGGCAATTCGCCGTGCATGCGGGCGGCGCGGCATTGCGACAGTCGCAGGGGACCAATCGCCGGCCAGCGCTTCGTCGGACGGGTAGGTGGGAAGCGTGGACGCAACACTGGTCATGGATCAAATCGTCGATCGCCGGCAATGCCGCAACCCTACGTGGAAAAGCCTTTATGTTTGGTATCTTTTGCAGGCCTTCCGGTGCGTCGGGCCGGTCCTTGTAGCTGAAACTATTCCACAAATTCCGGTTGGGTATGGCCGTCCCGCGCTCGCGGCGTCAGGCGATCTTGCACATTATGCAAAAACAAGGGCAAGTTGCGTGCGGTAGATCACAGATGATGCTGCGGTTTGCGATAAACTAAGAAGATTTAATTGTGCTCATCGAACCTTCTGTCGGGCTGCCCCGACCAACCTTGCGAGACGGCAATTGAGTGCGACACAAGCGACCTCGGACGACGTCCTGATCGCTCGGATCGCCCAAGGCGACCGGCTTGCCATGCAGGTGCTGTACGGACGGCACCATGTCAGGGTGTTCCGTTTCGGGCTCCGGCTGGTGCGGAACGAACAGCTCGCGGAAGATCTTATCAGCGAAGTCTTCCTCGATGTCTGGCGTCAGGCCGGCAAGTTTGAGGGCCGGTCTGCGGTCTCCACCTGGATATTGGCGATTACGCGCTTCAAGGCCCTCTCTGCGATGCGTCGCAGGAAGGACGGGGAACTGGACGACGAGACGGCGGCCGCGATCGAGGATACGTCCGACGATCCGGAAGTGAGCGTTCAGAAGAAGGACACGGGTGAGGCCCTGCGCAAATGCCTGACGGGACTTTCGCAGGAGCATCGGGAGATCATCGATCTGGTCTACTACCACGAGAAATCCGTCGAGGAAGTGGCTGCGATCGTCGGCATCCCGGAAAACACCGTGAAGACGCGCCTGTTCTATGCGCGCAAGAAACTGGCCGAACTGCTCAAGGCAGCCGGCGTCGAGCGAGGCTGGCCATGATGGCAACGAATAGAAAAATCCCGGAGGATGAACCGGGAGAAATCGAAGCCCTGCTACCTTGGTATGCGGCGGGAACGCTGGATCCACGCGACGCGCGTCGCGTAGAGATTGCACTTGCCGCCGACCCCGACCTCGTCCGGCAGTATGCCGCGATCCAGGAAGAGTACACCGAGACCATTCATCTCAATGAAAGCCTCGGTGCGCCTTCCGCTGCCGCCATGCACAAGCTGTTCGCGGCGATCGATGCCGAACCGGCGCGCGCACCGCAAGCCGCATCCATCGGCGTGTCGAAACGGATCATGGGTTTCTTCGCCGGCCTGTCGCCGCGCACACTGGCCTGGTCGACCTCGCTTGGCGCCGTTCTGTTGCTGCTGCAGGCGGGGATCATCGGCAAGATCATGATGGAGCAGTCCGGCGGCACCTTCGAGACCGCGTCGTATCAGCAGGAGCCGGCCAGGGAAGCCGCGCCTGCGCCGGCGGCGCCGATGCAACGCTCGGCCGCGCCGCGAGCGGCGACGCGTTCGCTGGCGCCGGCCAGCGAAGCGGTGCTGTTCGTCCGCTTTAAGCCGGATGCCCAGATAGCGGACGTGACCGCGCTCCTGGCGCGCTACCACGCTTCTGTCATTGGCGGCAGCGGAGATTTGTTCCGGCTGCAATTCGCCGGCAAGCAGCCGGGCGAAGCCGCCGCGGTGGTCTCCGATCTTCAGAAGGAGAAGATCGTCGCTCTGGCGGTGCCGGCACAATAGTCCGGAAGCCTGCAGGCGCGGTGCGCGCTCGGGAGGTGATCCATGATCGTCGATCGCATGAGCCGCCTCCATCGCCGAGTGATCCAGTGCATTGTCGTGCTTGGAGCGGCCTGCCTTGTGTCGTCATCCGGCGGGTTGCTGATTTCACCGGTGCAAGCGCAAGGTTTCATACACATGGCGGGGCCGCGCTTCCAATCGCGAGCGCCCGGCGTGATGCCGAGATATGCGCCACGATATGCGCCGGGTTACGGGCCGAGATACGAGCCAAGGTTCGGGCCCGGATACGCGCGAAGATATGGTCCACGTTTCGCCCCCGACGAGATGCGCAGCGCCGGGCCGCGAACCGTGAGGAGCGGACGAACCGATACGCACGGTAGAAGCGCGACCCGCGCCGGCAAAATGACCCGGCGCGACGCCGGCCGCAGCAATGCTGGCCGCCGCCAGCGCGATCCATCGTCCGCGAGAGCGACGACGACTTCCACCGACAGGCCGCCGGTGGATGGCCGTGCGCCGCCGCGTGTCGTGCGGGTGTGGCCTTCCATTCCCTATGTGCGCTATCTGCCGAACACCTATCCAAGCTGCACCTATGCCGGTCGCGACAGCAGCGGCGAATGCACGAGCCGGCCGGCCTTCGTTGCCGATCTCGGAAGCGGCGGCGGCGATGGTCCACCGCCGGTCAGCCAGAACGGCGCGCCACGCCGCGCGGCGGCGCGGGCAGCAGTCGACCGACGCTATGTCGCCGATCAGATCGTGGCTGAACTCGATGCGTCGCTGTCCGATGCGCAGGTGGCGGCGCTGGCGCGACGGCATCGGCTGGCGCTGGTGAGTTCGCAGGATTTTCCCCTGATCGGCAGCAAGTTGAATCTGTTCCGCATTACCGACGGGCGCTCCGTCGATACGGTGCGTCGGCAGTTGGCAAGTGATAGCGGCGTGCGCTCGGCGCAGCCGAATTTCCGTTACGTATTGCAGGACCAGGCCTCGACGTCCGCCGTGAGCGAAGGCGATCCGGCGCAGTATGCGGTGGCGAAGCTGCGCCTGCCGCAGGCGCACGCGCTGTCCCATGGCGGCAACGTCACTGTGGCGGTGATCGATTCCGGCATCGATGCCAATCATCCGGAACTGGCCGATACGATAGCCGGTTCGTTCGATGCACTGGGCAGCAAGGAAGGCCCGCACGTTCACGGCACCGGCATCGCCGGCGCCATCGTGTCGCATGCGCGGCTGATCGGCAGCGCCCCGGCGGCGCGAATCCTGGCGATCCGCGCATTCGGCATGACCCAGGACGGTGCCGAGAGCACGTCGTTCGTGATCCTCAAAAGCCTCGACTACGCAGCCGGACACGGCGCGCAGGTCATCAACATGAGCTTTGCCGGCCCGAAGGACGCGTTGGTCGAGCGCGGGCTCGTGGCGGCGTCGTTGAAAGGCATCGTGCTGGTGGCCGCCAGCGGCAATGCCGGCCCGAAGTCGCCGCCGTTATATCCCGCCGCCAGTCCTGGCGTGATCGCAGTCAGCGCCACCGACGCCTATGACCGGCTGTTTCCGGCTTCCAATCGCGGCAGCCACATCGCGGTGGCGGCGCCCGGTGTCGATGTGTTTCTTCCCGCGCCCGGCGGCAAATACCAGATGACCAGCGGCACCTCGTTCTCCGCCGCCTATGTCAGCGGCCTTGCCGCGCTGATGGTTTCGCGCGATCCCGCGATCAAGCCCGACGACGTGCGCAGCATCCTGATGCGAACCGCGCGCGACCTCGGCGCGCCGGGTCGCGACGATCTGTTCGGCGCGGGGGAGGCGGATGCGTTTGATGCCGTGTCCGCCGTGGCAATGCCGGTCGCGACGACAGCCGACAGCAACGCGACGACGTCCGCGCCGCCATCTTCACAAAATCGCGATGCAACGGTTACGACGCCGGAATCGCAGCCGGAACTGGCTTCCGGCAAGCCGGCGGCACAATAAATCTTTTCAAGCCGTTAAAATTTTTTGGCGGCGGTTTGAACGTTTTCGAGGGCGCGGCGACTTATCAAATGTGGGAGGGAAGTCTCTCCCCGACGGCCGTATCTGGCGCGAGCGCCCATCCACCCCAGCGCCCATATGGCTTGACCCGCCCGGTCGTCCCCCCGGGCGGGTCACCCCGTTTGCGCAGCGATAAGCGGAAACGTTGTTGCGTGATGCGCGACGTGCTGGACATTCCGAAAGTTTTCCACAGAATATCCGTATTGTTACGAATTGATTCGTCCTGTTGCGTCCGCGTCCGTCTCCCTCCTTGCGGACTTTTTCATGACAAACCAATCCGATGTGGACTGCGGCCGCGCTATCGTCGAGCGCTGGTGCGCACTCGCCGAGCGACGGCTCGATTATCTCACCGAATTGTTCGACAGCGGCCGCTGGCGCCGTTTCCACACCGAGGCGGATTTCCTGGAAAATTTTCGGGAAGCCAAGCTCGCGGTGGAGACCTGGCGGATGCTGGCCTCGCGTGAGGCGACCGCCGACAACCGGCCAATCGACGTATCGTGGCTGGGGCAGGACGTGACGCCGCTCGCCCGGCGCGACTGCGTGCGAAATCCGCGGCCGGTCTTTGCGCCGGCGGTTGCGGTTATCGACGCAAGTCCTCCGGTGCAGCCGTCGTCACCTGTCGCGGCCGGCGAAAAAACCCTTCCGCCAACCGCGCCGCCGGTCTCGCTCGATCTCGCCGTGATGCAGGAGCGCTATCCGCTGCTGCACAACGCGCTGTAGCGAACGCTCAATCGCGTCCGGCTTCAATAAATTTCCGGGCGGTGTATTCCGGATTGGTGAGCAGCACTTCATGGCTGCCTTCCATGCCGATCAAACGAAATACGCCGAGCCGGTTGGATAGCCGTGGATGCCGGCCCCACTCGCCCTGGGTGATGTCGTTGTCTTCATAAGGCGCAAGATAGCTGAACACGTTGGGGACCTTTTCCCAACCGGTCATATCGGCCTTGTCGGTGAACGCGCCATAGGGTTGCGGCCTCAGCTTGTCGTAAACCTCCTTGGCATGTTCGGCCGTGCCGTCGTTGAAAAAGCCGTCGCGCCAGACAAAGAAAGGCAGGACCACCGAGCCGTCCTTGCGTTCGTCGGCGCTGGCCTGCAATGCAGCGCGTAGATGCGGCGGCAATTCGTCGACCAGTGCCTTGCCTTGCGCGGGGACGAAGGCCGCAAAATAGACCAGACGGCGCAGCCGCTCGGGCATCTCGATGGCAACGCGCGAGATCAGATAGCCGCCCCAGCTGTGACCGATCAGCACGTAGTCGCGCAGATCGTGCTTTCTGATGTAGTCGATGATTGGCTGCGATGCGCCACGAAGGTCCACATGCTTGTCGTCGCTCGGACCCAGCCCGCCTGCAGTCGGCGTATGCACTTCGTGCCCGGCTGCCTCGAGATGCTTGCGCACGGGGTCCCAAAGCTCGCCGTAGTGCCAGGCGCCGTGAACCAGAACAAATCGCATGGTGTGGTCTCCCGTTACAGGCTTCCGCCATAACGGCGAAAGTGATCGCGGGGGATGTTTGTGCCGGCACGATGGTTGCGCTAGCGGCGACGCGAATGGCGCTATCGGATTAGCGCAAATTTTTAGCCGCGCCAGATGTCAGCGACGCGGCCTGGCGAGGACCTCGGATGGCTTTTCGCCGAAGCGCGCCTTGAAGTGAGCCGCGAACTCGCCAAGATGGAGGAAGCCCCATTGCAGGGCGACATCGGTCACCGTCACGCTGCCGGGTTCTGCGGCAGAAAGAATGGCGTGGACGCGCTCCAGCCGCTGCATGCGGAGCCACTGCCGGGGTGAAACGCCGAGATCGCGCTGAAAGCCGGCCTGCAGGCTGCGCAGGCTCAGGCCGCAATGCCTGGCGACATCGGAAATACGAATGGGATCGGCGATATGTGCGCGCATGTAGTCGATGGCGCGGCGTACCTGTCTGGAATGAGCCCTGTCACCGCAGGCGGAAGCGGCGGAGGTGAAATTGTTCGGTTGCGCCAGCAGCAGCGTCTCGATGATCATTTCTTCCAGATGTGCGAATAGCCTCGGATGACCCAGCGCGCCGGACGCCGAAAGCCCGACGGCAGCCTCGAGCAGTTTGTCCCAGAAGTTCGGCATGTCCGTTAGCGACAGATCGAAATGGACAGGGGCGACGCCGTCGATGCCCCGCAGGCTCGCGCAGACGGTCTCTACCTGACGGCGGTCGAGGCGAACCACGATCTGGTCGAATTGGTCATCGATATCGAAGCGAAATTCGCGATAGGGACCGACAATCGCGCCATGGCCAGGAATGACGTCTGACTGTGATGAGCCGTAGTGAAAGCGGGCCGCGCCGTGAAGCGGCAGGGTGATCAGGAAATTGTTCTCTTCCGGCGTAAAGGGCGCGACGGTGACGTTGCCGCCGTAACGCAGGCGATTGAGCGAGAGATGGCCGATCGGCACATGGTGCAGGCGCGTCGCCAGTTTCGCCTTTGCACCGCGCATCGAGAGGCGATGCGGGCGTAACGTCTTTGTGCAACTGTCGACGACCTCGTCGAGATCGTCGCTGACCAGCATGAGGTGCTTTGCCTCGAATAGGCGATCTGCAAGCAACGGTGTCGTCATCGATGCCATCCCGATCGACGATACGCCGATCATTCCACACAACATGGGAAACGTTGACGAACTTTAGCTCAGCCGTCGCCGCCTGCAAGCATTGGAAACCGGCGATTGCCCTCTATCGCACCGTGTTCGTACCCAGCGCCACCTGCGCGAAGCGCGGCGCGCCGTTAGCGGTGAGGTCGGATGTCACCGGCTTGGCGTGATCGAGACCGACGACGGCGCCGCGCGGCGCGCCGGAGATCAGGTTGCCGTCGACCAGCGCCGTGCCCGCTCCGTCGGCTACCGATACACCGATGCCGATGAAGGCGTTGCGGATGACGTTGCCGGTCAGGCTGACGTCGCGCAGATACTTGCCCCAGCCGGCGACGATGCCGATCGACGGCGCGTTCTCGATGACATTGCCGAGCACCGTGGAGTCCGCCTCGATATAGATGCCGACGCCGGCGTCGTCGTCCGGCGCGGTGCCGATCGGCCGCTTCGGCAGCATGTTGCGGATGATATTGCCTTGCACGACGGCGAGGCGGCCGCCTTCGTTGAAGTTGCAGACCGACACGCCGGTTGCGGCGACGTCCACCGTGTTGTTGGCGATGATCGCGCCCTCGAATGAAAACTCGGAATACAGCGCGACCTCGCGCACGTCGCTGATGCTGTTGCCGGTGATCTGGATGTTCGAGGCCGAGTTGCCGCGCACGCCGGAATAGTCGCAGTTGCGAATCCGGTTGCCGCGCACGATCACGTTGCCGGCGCGGAACGCGTTGATGGCGTTGCCGTACTGGCCCGAACCGCCGGGGCCGGCCTTGATGTCCTCGATGCGATTGTCGATCACCAGCGTGCCATCGTCGCCGATGGCGGTGCGCAGGATTTCGATGCCGTTGTCGGAGGCATCCGAGATCGTGTTCTGCGCGACCAGCAGTCCGCGCGCATCGAACGACACGATCGCGGTGGTCCGGGTGTGGGTGATGATGGTGTTGCGGATTTCGCCGGAGACGTTCTCGAACCAGATGCCGCTGCCGCCGCTGCCCGTGATTTCGCAGTCGGCGATTCGGGTGTCGCTTCCGGCGAGGCAATGCACTAGCCCGCGCCGCCTCGGCAACGGCACGCCGCCGCCATCCAGCGTCAGGCCGGTGAGGCCGATGCTCGCCGCGCCCTGGATGTCGAACAGCGAAGGTCCGCCGTTGAAGGTCAGCCGCGTCGCGCCGCGCACGCCGACGAGTTGGGTGCCGTTCGGCAGTTTCAGCGGACCGCAGCGGTAATTGCCCGGCGGAAGCGCCAGCGGCGCCTGCGCACGGGCGGCGCCATCGATCGCGCGCTGCAGAACGCCGGTCTGATCTTCCGGGCTGTTGGGCTTCACGCCGAAATGCGTAGCATCGCGCCCGAGCGCCGAGGTCAACGGTGCAGCGCGTTGCGCATGTGCAGGCGTTGCGAGTGCGCCCGCGGCGACGCCGGCGGAGGCTCCGATCAGGTGGCGGCGGTCGATATCCATGTCGCGGCTCCGTCGACGCCCGCACGCGGGGCGCATCCGGAGTAATGCAAAAACGGAAACCGCGCGGGGTCAACAGCCCGCGAGAAAGCGCGATTGTTACGGGTAGGGTTAATGCGGCTGCTTGCTCGGCGTGAACATGTGGCCGCGTTCGGTGACGAGCACGACCGCGATCGCCGCCAGCGTGAAGACCAGCGAACCGGTGGCAAACGGCCGCAGCGTGCCGTCGTAAAGCTGCCCCAGCGTGATGCCGACGCCGATGCCGATCAGCGTCGTGATCGAACCGTAGAGCGACGATGCCGTGCCGGCGATATGGCCCTGCGGCTCCATTGCCAGCGCCGTGAAATTCGACATCATCAGCCCGAAGGTGAACAGCGCGACCATCGACAGGCCCATATAGAGCGGCAGCGGCAGCATATCGGCCCAGGCCGCAGTCAACATGATGGCCGAGACCAGCGCGTAGACCACGAGCGCAGTATGGGAAATCACCCGCATGCCGAGCCGGATGACAAGGCGCGAATTGAGGAAGCCGGCGAGCGCGATGCCGATGGCAATCGCCGCGAAGGCCAGCGGGAAATAGTGGCCGAGGTGATAGATCTCGGTGAACACCTGTTCCGACGAGAAGACGTAGCCGAACAGCGTGCCCTGCACGGCGCCGGCGGCCAGCGCGTAGCCGAGCGTCTGCCGGTTGGTCAGGGTCTGGCGGAAACTCTGCAGCACCTGCCGCACCGTCAGCGGCTTGCGCTCGCTCACCGGCAGCGTTTCCGGCAGCCGCAGTCCGCTCCACAGCAACGCCAGCAGGCCGTAGGCCATCAGGACGGCGAAGATGCCGCGCCATTCGGTCAGCACCATCAGCGCCTGTCCGAACGACGGCGCGATGATCGGCACGGCGACGAAGATCATCATCACCAGCGAAATCACACTGGCCATGCGGCGGCCGGCATAGCAGTCGCGCACGATCGAGGTGGCGATCACGCGGGTCGCCGCAGTGCCGATGCCTTGCAGCGCGCGCGCCAGCAGCAGCGCTTCGAACGACGGCGCGAACAACGCCAGAATGCTGGCCAGCCCATACAGCACCATACCGGTGAGCAGCACCGGACGGCGGCCGAAACGGTCTGACAGCGGACCCATCACGAACTGGCCGATGCCGAAGCCGAACAGAAAGACCGAGAGCACGCTCTGCAGGTAGTTGCCGTCGGAGATGCCGAAGGACGCGCCGATATGCGGCAGCGCCGGCAGCATCATGTCCATCGCCAGCGGGTTGAGCGCCATGATGGACGCGACGATGGCGACGAATTCGGGAAAGCGCATCGGGCGGTGGGTTGCGGAAACCCACGCGTTGGCATTGGTGTCGGTCAAGGGATTCTCTCGTGGTTGGCCTTCGAGATAGCCCTCGATGCTGCGTTGCACAACCCATCTTCGGGAATAGGTGCCCAGCCGAAAACTGCAGACCCGTCCGCAGGTTGCACTTATTTCGGGCGCGCCAGTGCCACCATTTGCAGCAGCATCGCCTCGCCGGCATCGACGAGATGGTCGAGCGTGATGCGCTCGGCCGGCGTCTTGCGCGTCTGCGCCACCACGCGGTCGATCAGCGGAACGTGCACGAAGGCGGCGAGGTGGGGGACATCGGTGGCGCGGCTGGCTTCGAGCGCGCGCCAGCACAGGTAGTTGCAGAGATAGCGGCCGGCGTCGCGCGACGCGCGGGCGTCGATGCCGGTGCCTTGCGCCGCGCGCAGCAGGCGGAGCGTATGCGGCCCGACCATCATCGCATCGGCGCGGCCCGCGATGGCGCTGCCGCGACGCTGGACGCCCGAGGCATCCGGCCACAGCCGCGTGACGGCGTTGCGCGCGCGGGTCTCGATCCGGACGTAAGGCGTGCGCGCGGCGAGGCCGAACATCAAGAGCGCGTGCGGCCGGTGGTGCGCCAGCAAGTCCGGTAACTGTCGATCGACGGCTTGATAGGTCACCGGGAAAACATGGCCGATCAAGTCGACGTCCGCGAATGCCGGACGGCGCAATCGCGCCAGCCGCGCCACCAGCGGCTGCGTCGGGTTGAACGGCGCGCCGGGGAACGGGCCGAAGCCGGTGATGAGGATGCGGAGCGATCGGTTATTCAAAACGAAAAATCCATCCGTCGTTCCCGCGCAGGCCAACAACGAAATGGCCGCGGCGATTCCGTATCTTCCCTCTCCCCTTGTGGGAGAGGGTGCTGAGCGGCGAAGCCGCGAAGCGGGTGAGGGGTTCCCGCGCCAAACCCCTCACCCGGTTTCTCACTTCGTTCGAAACCACCCTCTCCCACAAGGGGAGAGGGACAATTACCGCAACATGTCCGCGATCTGCTCGGCCGCAAGCGCCGGCGTGACGCGGCCGTCGGCGACGCGCGCCTCGAGTTGCTTGACCTTGGCGCGAATGGTGGGATCGGAGCGCAGGCGCGCCTTCATGCGATCCTCCAGCATCGCCCACATCCATTTCACCTGTTGCTGGCTGCGCCGCGCGGCGAAATCGCCGGAAGCGTTCATCGCGGTGCGGTGATCGAGAATCTTCTGCCAGAGTTCCGGAAGACCGGCGCCGGTGAGGCCGGAATAGGTCAGCACCGGTGGAAACCAGTGCAGCGAGCGCGGCGTCAGGATCTTCAGCGCGGCGCGATACGACGCAGCGGCGGTGTTGGCGCGGTTGATGTTGTCGCCGTCGGCCTTGTTGATGGCGATCATGTCGGCGAGTTCGACAAGGCCTTTCTTGATGCCCTGCAATTCGTCGCCGGCGCCCGGCAGCATCAGCGCGAGAAAAATATCGGTCATGTCGCAGACCGCGGTTTCCGACTGGCCGACGCCGACCGTCTCCACCAGCACCACATCGAACCCCGCCGCCTCGCACAGCAGCATCGCCTCGCGCGTCTTCGCCGCGACGCCGCCTAGCGTGCCCGAGGATGGCGAGGGGCGGATGAAGGCGCGGTCGTCGTTGGCGAGCTGGGCCATGCGTGTCTTGTCGCCGAGGATCGAGCCGCCGGTGCGCGCCGACGACGGATCGACCGCCAGCACCGCGACACGGTGGCCTTTCTCGATCAGATATATGCCGAGCGTGTCGATAGTGGTGGATTTGCCGACGCCGGGCGATCCGGTGATGCCGACGCGAATGGCGCTGCCAGTATGCGGCAGCAGCGCCTGTACCAGTTCGCGTGCGCGGGCCTGATGATCTTCGCGGCGGCTCTCGATCAGCGTGATCGCGCGCGCCAGCGCCGCGCGGTTGCCGGCGCGGATTTCGGCGGCGAGGGTGTCGATCGGAACGGTGCGGGTCATTTGTCCTGCTTGGTATCGCGGGGAGGCGGGCTGCCTGCGAAAATCGCAACGCCTTGCGGCGACAGATACGATTTGAATGTCTGCCAGGGCACGAACACGTCGAACGGGCCTTCCGCATAAGAGCCGACGGCATAGGGAGGGTAGTGGAATTCGAGCCCCGAACTCTTGCCGGGCTCGCTCGATGCCGCAAGCGTCACCGCGCCGACCTTCAACAGTTTTGGCTCGACGTCCTTGTACCAGTCGATTTCGCCGCTATCGTCGATGTCGCGCGCTTTCTTTTCGGCCTTCACGGCGGCGACGGCTGCATCGCGCAATGTCTTCAGGGTCGGGCCGTTATCGGCGGTTTCCTTGAAGAACGGCCGGATGCTGATGCGTTTTTTCGCGCTGTTGTCCCACAGGATGGTGTCGATGTCGGTGTTGGGATGCGCACCGCCGGTGTAGACATAATCGGTGCGAACCACGCTGACATAACGGCCGTCGACCAGCGAAGCCTGCGTATAGCTGCGCTCGAACGTCCAGGCGCGGCCGTCGCGGAACAGTTCCGGCGAGGCCTTGAACTCCTTGGCGGCTTCCGCGCCGTTCTTTTCCACCCAGCGCTTGCCCTCCGCGAGGCTGTCCGCCGCCAGCGCCGTGTTCGATTTGATCGCGCCGTCCAGCGTGACCTTGGCGTCAATATATTTGGTCTTGAGCGCGAAGTCGGATTTGGCGTCAGCGGCGAGGGCGGCCGTGCTTGCGAGAACCAAAGCCGCGCCGATCAAGGAGACTTTCATCCGGAGATTCACAGGCGATGAACTGAATCGATCGATCATGGCAACCTTCGTCATGGCCGGGCCTGTCCCGGCTATCCATGTCTGGGATTCCGGATATTAGGAAGACGTGGATGCCCGGGACAAGCGCGGGCATGACGGTCGTCGTTTTCGCGGGACGTGAAGTCCCGCTCAAGCTACTCCGCCGCTTCGCTATGCCCCAGCCGCGCGTTGAGCTTGTGGATCAGCTCTTCGGCGGCTTCCGAAATCACGGTGCCTGGCGGGAAGATGGCTTCGGCGCCGGCCTTGTAGAGCGCATCGTAATCCTGCGGCGGCACCACGCCGCCGATGATGATCATGATGTCCTCGCGGCCGTGCTTCTTCAGCGCCGCCTTCAATTCGGGCACCGCGGTCAGATGCGCCGCGGCGAGCGACGACACGCCGAGGATATGCACGTCGTTTTCCACCGCCTGCCGTGCCGCCTCGTCGGCCGTGGCGAACAGTGGCCCGATGTCGACGTCGAAGCCGATGTCGGCGAACGCCGAGGCAATCACTTTCTGGCCGCGGTCGTGGCCGTCCTGTCCGATCTTGGCGACCAGGATACGCGGGCGGCGGCCTTCGGCATCTTCGAATGCTTCGATCAGCGCCTCGACCTTGGCGACACTGTCGGACATGGTGCTGGCCTCCCGCTTGTAGACGCCGGTGATCGACTTGATCTCGGCGCGATGGCGGCCGAACACTTTCTCCATGGCGTCGGAGATTTCGCCGACGGTGGCCTTGGCCCGCGCCGCGTCGATCGCCAGCGCCAGCAGATTGCCTTCGCCGGTCTCGGCGCTCTTGGTCAGCGCCGCCAGCATTGCCGCGACTTCGGTTTCCTTGCGTTCGCCGCGCAGCCGCTTCAGCTTGTCGATCTGCAGGCGGCGCACCGTGGAGTTGTCGACCTTCAGCACGTCGATGGCGGCTTCGTTTTCCGGCTTGAACTTGTTGACGCCGATCACCGACTGGTGGCCGGAATCGATCCGCGCCTGGGTCTTGGCGGAGGCTTCCTCGATACGCAGCTTCGGCACCCCGGCCTCGATCGCCTTGGCCATGCCGCCGAGGCTTTCCACTTCCTGGATGTGTCCCCACGCCTTGGCGGCGAGATCGTGCGTCAGCCGTTCGACGTAGTAAGAACCGCCCCACGGATCGATGATCCGCGTGGTGCCGCTTTCCTGCTGCAGGAAAAGCTGCGTGTTGCGAGCAATGCGCGCGGAGAAGTCGGTCGGCAGCGCCAAAGCCTCGTCGAGCGCGTTGGTGTGCAGCGACTGGGTGTGGCCCTGCGTCGCCGCCATCGCCTCGATCGCGGTGCGCATCACGTTGTTGAACACGTCCTGCGCGGTCAGCGACCAGCCCGACGTCTGGCTGTGGGTGCGTAGCGACAGCGACTTCGGATCCTTCGGGTTGAACTGCTTGAGCAGCTTGGCCCACAACAGCCGCGCCGCGCGCATCTTGGCGACTTCCATGAAGAAGTTCATGCCGATCGCCCAGAAGAACGACAGCCGCGGCGCGAAGCGATCGACATCGAGGCCTGCCGCGATGCCGGCGCGCAGATATTCGACGCCATCGGCCAGCGTATAGGCGAGTTCGAGGTCCTGCGTCGCGCCGGCTTCCTGCATGTGATAGCCGGAGATCGAAATAGAATTGTATTTCGGCATCCGCTGCGAGGTGTAGGCGAAGATGTCGGAGATGATCCGCATCGAGGGCGCAGGCGGATAGATATAGGTGTTGCGCACCATGAACTCTTTCAGAATGTCGTTCTGAATGGTGCCCGAGAGTTTTTCCGGCGGAACGCCTTGTTCCTCGGCGGCTGCGACGTACAGCGCGAGGATCGGCAGCACCGCGCCGTTCATGGTCATCGACACGCTCATCTTGTCGAGCGGGATGCCGGCGAACAGCGTGCGCATGTCGTAAATGGAATCGATCGCCACACCCGCCATGCCGACGTCGCCGGAGACGCGCGGATGATCCGAGTCGTAGCCGCGATGGGTGGCGAGATCGAATGCGACGGAGAGGCCCTTTTGACCGGCCGCGAGGTTGCGACGATAGAAGGCGTTGGAATCTTCCGCGGTGGAGAAACCGGCATATTGCCGCACGGTCCACGGCTGGTTGACGTACATGGTCGGGTAGGGGCCGCGCATGAACGGCGCGATGCCGGGCCACGTATCCAGGAAGTCGATGCCCTTCAGATCGGCTTCGCTGTAACCCGGATTGACCAGGATGCCTTCCGGCGTCAGCCACGGTTTGGCGTCGCCGCCGGGAGCGGGCGCGCTGGTCGCCGCGAAGGCGATGTCGGCGAAATTCGGAATGCGGCTCATGGTGTCACCATCGTAGCATAAGCACCTTCAAGCGTCGCGACAGCGTTGCCGCCCGCAACGACGAAATCGCCGACGCCTGCGGCACGGAACTCGGCCTCCTTGTCGCCCGCTCGTCCTGCCAGATAGATATGCTTGGCACCGGCGGCTTGAAGGGCTTTGGCAGCCGCGGCCGCGTGCTCCGCATAGACCGCGTCGGAGGAACACAGGCAGGCGAGCTGCGCGCCGGAGGCCTTGAAAGCCTCCGCGAGCGCTGTGGAATCGGAAAATCCGTCGCTGTCGACGGCCTCGATCCCGCCGGCCTCGAACAGGCTTTTGGCGAAGGTCGCGCGCGCGGTGAAATCCGAAGGCTTGCCGAGATTGGCCAGCCAGATTTTCGGACGCGCGCCGGATTGCTTGAGAAGGGTGTCGGAACGATCGCGCAGCGCCTCGAACGGCGCGGCGAGGCGGATCGGCGACAGCGCATCGAACGAGATTGCCATGGTCTCAGTAGCGGCAGGCGGAACAGCGGCTTCAAGCACCGGCGGCGTCGCCTCGCGCAGGTTGGGAAATTCACTGGCGCCGGTCAGGACATTTTTGCGCCGGGCGATATCGGTATCGCGGGCGGCGCGAACGGCTGCGACCTTCGACTGGATCAAGTTGCTTTGAAGTGCGTCGAAGACTCCGCCGGCTTTTTCGATCTCCTGGAAAAGCGCCCACGCGGTCTGGCAAAGCTGTTGCGTCAACGTTTCGATGCCGCCGGCGCCCGCGGCGGGATCGGAGACCTTGGCGAGGTTCGACTCTTCCAGCAGGATCAGTTGCGTGTTGCGCGCCACGCGCCGAGCGAACGCATCCGGCAGGCCGAGCGCCAGCGAATGCGGCAGCACGCTGATGGCGTTGGCACCGGCAAGTCCGGCCGAGAACACCGCGATGGTCGCGCGCAGCATGTTCACGTCGCTGTCGCGCTGGGTCAGCATTCGCCATGCGGTCTCGGCCGCGATGAATAGCGGCTTCGGCGTCAAGCCGCAGCTTTGCTCGATGCGCGCCCATAACAGCCGCAGTGCGCGGAATTTCGCCATGGTCAGGAATTGATCGGCATCGGCAGCGAGACGCGCATGGATCGCGTCGCGTGCGTCCTCGAGCGAAAGCCCTGCGGCTTCCAGCGCGCGCAGATAGGCGACACCGCCCGCCAGCACGAAGGCCAGTTCCTGCGCTTCCGAGCCGCCGGCATCGTGGATCACGCGGCCGTCCATCGCCGCGAACGGACCGCGGAAGCCGAGCGCCTTGAGCTGTGCGATCTTGTCGGCGAACACTTTTGCAGAAGACACCCAGTCGCCCGCGCTGCCACCGCGCACTGCCGCGCCACCGATCGGGTCGAAGCCGAAACGTACGTCGACATCGCCCGGCGAGAGCTTGCGCGCCTTGAGCAACTCCGCGAGATGTTGGCCGATATCGCGGCCACGGGGGCTGATTTCGAACTCGATGGCGATATCGGCTTCCAGGTAAATGCCGTCCAGTGCCCGTGTCAGCGCTTCCCTGGTCGGAGGCAGGCCGAAGCCGCGCGCGGCATTGCTGCCTTCGAACACCAGCGTCAGTCCATTGGCGCCGTTGACGAGATCCTG
This sequence comes from Xanthobacteraceae bacterium, assembly GCA_024508855.1. GTDB lineage: Bacteria > Pseudomonadota > Alphaproteobacteria > Rhizobiales > Xanthobacteraceae > 62-47. The sequence continues at coordinate 84,282 of JANINJ010000072.1, read as the reverse complement.
TAGCGCCTGCGCATTGGCCTGCGCGGCATCGGTATGATCGATCCGCTGCATGATCTGCCATGGCATCGCCGCCCCGCGGCCTGCGATCGGCGTAGCGTCATGCGCGCGGGTATAGATCGGATCGATCTTCAGGCCGTCGGCGGTTTTGCCGATCAGTTTTTCGAACGGCGCACCCTTCAGCACGCCATCGACCAGCTTGCGCCAGTCGTCGTAAGTCGCCGGCGGGAATTCCGCTGCCAGCGTCAGGTCGTCAGTGGTCGAAGACATCTAGTAGGGGTCTCCCCGGAGCCGTTTTCAGAAGTTGGGCCGAAATTGCCACGCCGGCTGCGCTGCCGCAACCTGCCACAGGTTTGCCGCATGCCTGCCGCAACCCGGAATTTGGCACAACGGCGTCGGTATTTTCGCTCAGCCGCGCTCCGGCAGCTTCTCAATGCCGTCGGACGAAACGTCCTTGAGCGCGTCGCGCACCGTTCGTCCCGAAATGACGCGATCGGCCGCGATCTCCGCCAGCGGCACCAGCACGAAGGCGCGTTCGAACAGCCGCGGATGCGGCAATGTCAGATCCGACTGGTTGATCGAGGCATCGTCATAGGCGATGAGATCTAGATCGAGCGTACGCGGTCCCCAGCGCTGCTCCCTGGCGCGATCGCGTCCGAACTTCTTCTCGATCTTGTGCAGTGTGAACAACAGCGCATGCGGATCGAGGCTTGTCTCGATCTCGATGCAGGCATTGATGAAACGATCCTGATCGCGTTCGCCCCATGGTGGCGTCGCGTAGTCGGACGAGCGCGCCAGCAACGCGGCCTGCGTCATGCCGCAAATATTGGAGATGGCTTTCTCGAATGTTGCGCGGACATCGCCGACATTGCCGCCCAGTGCGATCAGCGCGTTGCCCATGAGAATTATTGACGCGTGCGCGTGAGGACGACGCCGACGTCGTCGAAGATCGCGGCGATCGGCGCATGCGGCTTGTGAACAGTGACCTTGACGGCGCCGATGCGGGCGAAGGCCTTGAGGATTGCATCCGCGACGGCGCCTGCCGCACGTTCGAGCAGCCGATAATTGGTGTCTTTGAACGCGGCAGTCGCCGTCGCCACCACATCGGAATAGGAAACCGTATCCGCGAGCCGGTCGGTGCGCGAGGATTCCGACAGGTCGGAGGACAGTTCGAGGTCGATAACGAAGCGTTGCCCGACTTCGGTTTCGTGCTCCATGACGCCGTGGCGCGCATGGATCACCAGGCCGCGGATGAAGATGGTGTCGGTCATCGTTTCTCCTCGATGGCTGCGGCGATCCGAAGCGCCTGCACGGTTTCCGCAACGTCATGGGCGCGGATGATCCGGGCGCCGCGCTGGGCCGCGATCAAATGCGCGGCCAGCGATCCGCCGAGGCGCTGCTGCGGTTGCGATGGCGTCACGCTGTCGATAAAGCGCTTGCGCGAGGCGCCCACCAGCAGCGGCAAACCGAAGACCCGCAATTCATCGAGCCGCGCCAGCGCGGTCATGCTTTGCTCGTGGGTCTTGCCGAAGCCGATGCCCGGATCGAGCACGATGTGGTCTCTGGCAATTCCCGCGGCTTCCGCGATCTTCAGCGAGCGAGCGAAGAAGGCGAGGATATCCTGCATGATATCGATGTTTGGGTCGGCGCTGTCGCGATTGTGCATGATGATTACTGGTACGCCATGCTTCGCGATAACCTTCGCCATATCCGGATCGCGTTGCAGGCCCCAGACATCGTTGGCAATGGCGACGCCGGACGTCAGCGCCCAATCGACGACGGCCGATTTCATGCTGTCGATCGACACCGGCGTTCCCAGCGCAACGACCGCGGCGAGGATCGGCTGCAGCCGCCGCATCTCCTCTTCGGCGGAGATGGCCGACGATCCGTAGGGCCGGGTGGATTCCGCGCCGATGTCGACGATGTCCGCACCCTCGGCAATCATGCGCCGAGCCTGCGCGATCGCTTGCTCTGGCGCGAGAAATGCGCCGCCGTCGGAGAACGAATCCGGGGTGATATTGAGGACGCCCATCACGGCGGGACAGGGGCGCGAAAGCAAGGCCCGCAGCAACGGGTTTTCCGGCGCTGCCGGCAAGGTCGACGGAGCAGTTTTGGAGGCCGTCGTGATCATGCGGTCGCTTTGCGCGGTTCACGGTGCCGAGTCAAGATACCGCGCAATCGTGACGGCTTCCGGCCGCCGGATGCCATTCAGCCGGACTTATCGTTCGGGGCAGAGGGGCCAATGCGGAAGAATGTCGTGCGCTGGGTTTCCTCGGTCTGCTGCTTTGCCCGCACCCGCATCAGGTCTTTCCAGCCGATATAGCCGATCAGGCGGCTATCGTCGCGCGAGATCACCGGCAGATGGGCGACATTGGCGAGCGACAGGCGGTCGGCCAGACTCTCCAGATATTCATCCGGAAAGGCGGAGGTGACTTTGGTGCCTGTGAGCAGTTGCGCCAGCGTCGTTGTCCGGTGTTTGCCGGCCCTGCGCCAGCGCAACACCGCGGGTGGGTCCACAATACCGAGCACACGGCCGTTGGGATCGACGACGGGGAAACTTGGATGCGTGGTCTTCGGATCGGTGAAGAAGCGGGCTGCAGCGTGCAACGTCATGGTGGCAGGCACGGTCTCGACCGCAGTCGTCATCACCTCGCGCACGCGGGTCAGCGCAAACGGATCGACGCGATACTCCCGCGTCAGATGATGACCGCGCCGTGCGACCTTTTCGGTGAGGATCGAGCGCCGCAAGACGAGTACGGTAAAGGCGTGGGCCGCGCCGCAGGCTGCAATCAGCGGCAGCAGCACGTGGGTGTTTCCGGTGAGTTCGACGGCAAAGAACGTGGCGGTCAGCGGCGACCGCATGGTGCCTCCCATGGTTGCGGCCATCGCAAGCAGCGCCCAGAATCCCGGACTGGCCGGAGGCAGATACCCCGAGAGCACCGTGCCCATCGCGCCGCCCATGATGAGCAGGGGCGCGAGCACACCGCCGGACGTTCCTGAGCCGAGCGAGACCGACCAGATGATCGCCTTGACCACGAGCAATAGAAGGGCCGCCGAGATCAGCACATTGCCCTGAAGCATTCCGGCGATGTTGTCGTAACCCACGCCGAGGGCTTGTGGTTCGATCAGGCCGCCAATACCGACGACCAGGCCGCCGAACAGAGGCCACCACATCCAGTGGATCGGCAGCTTGAGAAACATGTCTTCGCAGGCGTAAACCAGTTGCGTCAACAAGCCCGACAGCAGGCCGCTCAGCACTCCGATCAGGAGCCATGCGCCGAGTTGGATAAAGGATGTGTCGACGCTTCCGGTGAACGGAAAAATCGGTGACGGCATCTGGAGGTAGTGGCGCTCGACGGCGGCAACCACGGCGGCGACGGAGACGGGAATAAAACTGCGCGGCGTCCACTCGAACAGCAAAAGCTCGACGGCCAGCATGATGGCTGCAATGGGCGTGCCGAATACGGCGGTCATGCCCGCGGCCGCTCCCGCAACCAGCAAGGTTTTGCGTTCGTTGTCGCTGACCGGGAGCATCTGCGCAATCAGCGAGCCGACGGCACCGCCCGTCATGATGATCGGGCCTTCAGCGCCGAACGGGCCGCCCGTGCCAATCACCACCGCCGACGACAGCGGCTTTAGGATCGCCACCTTGGCGTCGAGCCGCGAGCGGCCGAGCAGAATCGCTTCGATCGCCTCCGGAATGCCGTGGCCGCGGATTTTTTCGCTGCCGTAGCGAGCCATCAGCCCGACGATCAGTGCGCCGACGACTGGAATGGCGACTGCCCACAGACCCAGTGGGGAATTCTCCAGTTTAAGATCCGCCAGGGTGAACTGACCGAAATACGCGAAGTTGGTGACCAGCCGTATCAGCTTCAGCAACACGACGGCTGCTGCGACGCCGCCGGTCGCTACCACCACCGAAATCCCGGCAATGATCAGGACGCGTGGGTCGGTCGTAAAGTCGCCTCGCTTGCGGGGAGTTTCGATGCGCGACGCCGAATAGACTTTTGATGGATGTGACGAAGCGCTCATTGATGAAAGGTTTCCGGGGGGATAGGGGATGGGTTACATTCCTCTCATATCGCTATACGATATAATATGGCAAGCTGGAGGGCCTGACGCTTTGAAAAAAGTGGCTCTGAAAGAAGACGTGCGCCAAAACGCGCCAGCAGTTTCTCGAACGCCGACACTTGCCGACTACCAGGCGCTATCGGAGTTTCGTCACCTGATCCGCTGCTTTCTCGAATTCAGCCAGAAAGCGGCGCAGGGCGTCGGCCTGACGCCGCGACAGCATCAGGCCCTGTTGGCGATCAAGGGATTTCCGGGCGGGGGTCCGGTAACGGTGGGGAATCTCGCGCATCGGTTGCGTATTCGCCATCACACCGCGGTCGAACTGGTCGATCGTTTGACCGAAGCCGGCCTGGTTCAGCGCATCGATGATCCGGAAGACCATCGCCGCGTGCTTCTGACCTTGACCGAACGAGCCGACGGTCATCTGGCCGAATTGTCGGCAGTTCACCTGGATGAATTGGCGCGGATCGAGCCGATGCTGAAAGGGGTGCTGGCGCGCAGATCCAAATGATCGCTCCGTCCCAGTCATGCGACGCTCAAATCTGAGATGAGGGAGTGGCGCCGCGCTGCGAACAGCAGTCGCGTTGAACCGGACTATACCGTCTATCTGCCGCGGGACGACGCCGAATTCAGTAGCTGATCTTCAGCGGCAGTTTGCGCGCGTGCTCGATCAATTGCTCGACGGATTTTTCCGAAGGCAAGACGCGAACCAGCTTTCGCTTGGTGTTGACTTCCTTCATCGCCTGCGCGAGGCGGGCCGGATTGCGATGGGTGAATTCCCGAACCGTCGTGACGCCGGTGGCGCGCAACAGCTCAGCCTTGGCTTTGCCCATCCCCGGAATGCGCATGCAGTCTGCAATGTTCGCCCATTCAAGCAATTGCTGTTCGCTCAGGTTGGTTTTGGCGGCCAACGCTTTCCGACCCTTGGCGGTTCGGGCGGCCTCCAGCAGGCTTTCCGTGGTGCGAATGCCGGCCGACTTGAGTTTGGTCACCGCAAACGCAGTCAAACCGTCAATCTTGGAAACAGGATATGTCATGATACTCGGAACGATGAAGAGGCTTAGGCAAACTAGCGGAAGCTGAAGGCTGCTGCGCTGCAGTTCCCCGCACAAAGCACCCCGACGCCGATCGCGCCCATTCGATCGGCCTCAACTTTGTCGCGCTTGCCCTGAAAAAGTTCAGCCGGGTCGGCCAAAAATTGCGTCGATCTCAAGCGTCCGGTCAAAATGTCCAGAACATTGTTCCAAGTAACGGCTCTGGCGAGCGTCTCCGCAATCCGAGACCGAATTGAAATGTTCATGGATGCCCCGCTTCCCTGCCGGTTGATTGCCGGATCCTGATTGTGAATTCCATTTTGAGCGTTTGCGATGCGAAACACAAGTCTGATGGTGTCTGGACCATCGTTTGCAAGGCGATCGCGCAAGGAGTGTTGCAGTAATGCAAGAGCGAGTGCATCTGCAAGACTAAATTGCCGCGAAGAATTTCTTTTCGACTTTGATGGGCTCTAAAGTACGATGCCAATGTAAAATCAGGTTGATCTATTGGATCTGCGACGTCGCAAAATTTTGTTGAGCGGTTTTAACGGCCTCGCAAGATGCAGTATGATGAAAGTTTCCGGGTTGACGCGCGTTCTTCCCAGCGGAAACTGGATGATTCAGGAAAATGCTTTCAAATAGCGGTTTCCTCGTATTCTGCTGGAGGTGAGGCTGCGCAACCTCACACTTTGCGGCGGACTTGAAGCCGCGATTGCGGAAACGCGCGAGAGCTTGAACAAGCGAGAGGCGATGTAATGGCGGCGACCGATCTCAAGGTTGGAGATACCAGCGAGAGTCTCTTCATTGGCAAGGGAGAGCAACCCGCCTGGCTGACGCTTGGTCTCGCCAATCGTCATGGCCTCGTCACTGGCGCGACGGGAACCGGCAAGACGGTATCGCTACAGGTGATGGCGGAAGGATTTGCCCGCGCCGGCGTTCCGGTTTTTGCCGCCGACATCAAAGGCGATCTCTCCGGCATCTCCGAAGTAGGCGAGGCGAAGGATTTCATCCTCAAACGCGCTAAGGATATGGGATTGGCGTTCCAGCCGGATCAGTTCTCGACCGTGTTCTGGGATGTTTTTGGCGAGCAGGGCCATCCAGTGCGCGCGACGGTTCTGGAAATGGGGCCGCTGCTGTTGTCGCGGATGATGGACCTTAATGACGTACAGGAAGGCGTGCTCAACATCGCGTTCCGCGTCGCCGATGAACAGCAACTCCTGCTGCTCGACATGAAGGATCTGCGCGCCATCCTTTCATTCGTCGGTGAACATGCCGCCGAACTCACGACGCAATACGGCAACGTGTCGAAGCAATCGGTCGGCAGCATTCTGCGGCAGCTTCTGGTGCTGGAAAATCAGGGCGGCGACAAGTTCTTCGGCGAACCGGCGCTTGATCTGAAGGATTTCATGCGCACGGATCGTGACGGCCGGGGCATGGTCAACATCCTGGTTGCGGACAAGCTCATGCAGAGCCCGCGGCTCTATGCCACGTTCCTGCTCTGGATGCTCTCGGAGTTGTTCGAGCAGTTGCCCGAAGTCGGCGATCCGCCGAAGCCCAAGCTGGTGTTCTTCTTCGACGAGGCTCATCTGCTGTTCAACGATGCGCCGAAGGCATTGATGGACAAGATTGAGCAGGTGGTGCGGCTGATCCGCTCAAAAGGTGTCGGCGTCTACTTCGTCACGCAAAATCCAGTCGACGTTCCGGACAAGGTGCTGGCGCAGCTCGGCAACCGCGTGCAGCACGCGCTTCGTGCCTTCACGCCGCGTGATCAGAAGGCGGTCGCCGCGGCGGCGCAGACCTTCCGCCCTAATCCAAAGTTGAATACCGCCCAGGTCATCACCGAGCTTGGCAAGGGCGAGGCACTGGTGTCGTTTCTGGAAGGCAACGGTACGCCGGCCGTTGTCGAGCGTGTCATGGTGCGGCCGCCCTCGGCCCGGATCGGGCCGATTACGCCCGAGGAGCGCACGGCGATCATTGCGAACAGCCCGGTCAAGGGAAAGTACGATACGTCGATCGATCGCGAGTCCGCCTACGAGATGTTGCAGAAGAGGGTCAATGACACCGCCGCGACCGCGGACGCTTCTCAGGGAGGCGTGATCGGACAGCTCGGCTCGATTGTCGGAACGATTTTCGGCACCAACACGCCGCGCGGAAAGCTGTCGACCGGGCAGGTGATTGCGCGTGACGTGACGCGCTCGGTCACCAACAAGGTTGTCGGCGGCGTGGTGGCCGATCTCGGCAAATCGCTCGGCGGCTCGCTTGGCGGTTCGGTCGGCCGCGCCATCGTGCGCGGCGCGCTCGGAGGCCTGTTGCGGCGATAGCGGCGCTATGCGGCTGTTGCCATCATTGGAGTTCTTTCATGACACAGAAGCTTTCTGCGGTGCTCGATCATATCGACGCCGATTTCGATAACAGTCTGCAGCGGCTGTTCACGCTGTTGCGTATCAAATCGATCTCGGCCGATCCGGCCTTCGTCAAGGATTGCAAGCAGGCCGCCGATCATCTGGCCGGTGACTTGTCATCGCTCGGCTTCACCGCGGAAGTGCGGTCGACAGGGGGGCATCCTGCAGTCGTCGCCAAGAGCGCTGACGTCGGCCGTCGGCCGCACGTTCTTTTCTATGGCCACTACGATGTACAGCCCGTCGATCCGCTCGAGCTTTGGCACAGTCCGCCGTTCGAGCCTGCCGTTACGGATCACGCCGATGGCCGCAAGATCATCGTCGCCCGTGGTGCGGAGGACGATAAAGGCCAGTTGATGACCTTCATCGAGGCCTGCCGCGCCTGGAAGGCGGTGACCGGTTCGCTCCCGCTCGACGTCACGTTCCTGATCGAGGGCGAGGAGGAGGTGGGTTCGAAGCATCTGGTCGCGTTCCTGGATCAGCACAAGAAGGATCTCGCCGCCGATTTTGCGCTGGTGTGCGATACCAGCATGTGGGACCCGAACACGCCCGCAATCACCACCGCGCTGCGCGGGTTGGTCTATGACGAAGTCCGCATCACGGCCGCCAATCGCGATCTGCATTCCGGTCTGTTCGGCGGCGCTGCGCAGAATCCGATCCGGGTGCTGACGCGAATTCTCGGCGCACTGCATGACGACAACGGGCGCGTCACGATTCCGGGCTTCTACGATGGTGTGAAAGACCTGCCGCCCGACATCCTGGCGCAGTGGAAGGCATTGGCGTTCACGCCGGAGACATTTCTCAAGCCGATCGGGCTCTCTATTCCTGCCGGTGAAAAGGACCGGCTGATGATCGAGCAGGTATTTTCCCGCCCGACGTGCGACATCAACGGCATTGTCGGCGGCTATACGGCCGAGGGTTCGAAGACGGTGATCCCGTCGCAGGCCTCGGCCAAGGTTTCGTTCCGTCTGGTCGACGGTCAGGACCCGGCCAAGATCCGCGCAGCGTTCCGCGCCTTCGTCACGGAACGGCTGCCCAAGGATTGCACCGCCGACTTCATCGATCACTCTGGCGCACCGGCGATCTCGCTCGACTGGGGCATGAAGCCGCTCGCGGCTGCCAAGCGCGCACTGACCGAGGAATGGGGTCGGGAGGCACTGTTGATCGGCTCCGGCGGGTCGATCCCGGTGGTTGGTGATTTCAAACGCACATTGGGCCTGGATACGGTGCTGGTCGGCTTCGGCCTCGACGACGACAATATCCATTCGCCCAACGAGAAGTACGACCTCCAAAGCTACCACAAGGGGATTCGCTCCTGGGCGCGCATACTGGCGGCGCTTGCCGAGATGCCGAAGGCATAGTCGCAACGTAAAACGCTGCACGTAAAAACGCCGCCCGGGATTGGGCGGCGTTTTGCTTGAACGTGTAGAGGTCGTGTAGCCTCAGCCTACACGATTTCTCAGGTCTTGTAATCAGGTCTTGTAACTTGGGTCGAGGCGGTCGAGCTTGCGCAGCAGCGGGGGCCAGACCAGCTTGGTCGAACGCAACTCGGCGCGGTCGAGGTTCTCCACCACCTTGGTGTTCTTGTCGATCACCTCTTGTTCGACAGGGTAGGCAGTCGGTCCGAGCATGCGAGTCCGCACCTGCATCGTGCAGGCCCGTTCCAGATGGAACATGCGTTCGAACGCCGACGCTACCGAGCGGCCAACCGTTAGGGTGCCGTGGTTGCGCAACAGCATGAAGTTCTTGTTGCCGAGGTCTTTTTGCAGGCGCGGCCGCTCGTCGTGATCTAGCGCGATGCCCTCATAGTCGTGATAGGCGAGATCGTGGGTGACGAGCTGTGCCGTCTGGTTCAGCGGCAGCAGGCCTTCCATGCAACTGGCGACCGCGGTGCCATCCGGTGTGTGGAGATGCAGCACGCAGCCGGCATCCTCGCGCACCTCATGGATCGCGGAATGGATGGTGAAGCCGGCGGGGTTGATGCTGTACTCGCTCTCGGTGAGCTGATTGCCGTCAAGGTCGACCTTGACCAGGCTCGAGGCAGTGATCTCGTCGAACATCAGGCCGTAGGGGTTGATTAGGAAGTGATGCTCGGGTCCGGGAACGCGCGCGGAAATGTGCGTATCGACCAGATCGTCCCAGCCGTAATGAGCAACCAGACGGTAGGCGGCTGCGAGGTTGACGCGCTGGGTCCACTCCGCATCGGTCATGCCGGAGGAGACCTCCTTGAGGCGGGCTTCCGCTGGTGACATGTCGTTCTCTCCCGATATTGACGAATGATCTTGATCTTGTCCGAGCCTAGCGCCGGGACTTGTACCCAGCAAGCCCGCACGTCGCGCGGCAGTCATGTGTACGGCGATCGGAATGCAGTTGCGATGTCTACACGGCGGTTTGCAATTCCATTGGCGATATCGGCCATATGAAGTTATCGTGATGCCAATGGGGGCCTGTCAGTCAGACAGCGGGGTTGGAGCTTAAGATGGTTGTGCTTTTGATTGCCGGTGTCGGCGCCATCGTCGCCGGCTGTTTGGCGATCTGGTTTGGCATTCCAGTAAAGGAATTCAGCTTCGGCAATACGATGATCCTTGCCGGGGTGGTTGGGGTATGCACCGGGCTCTTGCTGATCGGGTTGGCATTCGTCGTGCGGGAACTCCGTGCGATCGCCAATCGGCTGCGTTCGGCCGTCTCGGCCGGGGAGCGACTGCGCGATACCGACGGGCCGCCGCTTCCGGCGGGTTCGATCGCCGGCGGCAGGCATGTGCCGGCGAGCGGGGGCCTGCGTGATCCGTTCAGCGAAACCGGCGCAGAGGCCGGTGTCCGGCCGCCTTCGCAGCCACCTACTTGGCGAGACGAAGGCCGGACGCGAGCAGGTGCCACCGATGCCGGCCAACCGGTTCCCGAACCAGCGCCTTTGCCTCCAGAGAAGCGTCGCAATCTGTTGTTTTCCTCGAGCCTGCGCAAAGACCGCGATCAGCCGCTGGTGCCGACCGCCGATCTGCCCGACAAGGTCCGGCCGCCCGCAGAGACGGCGAAGCCCGAACCGCATCCCAGTTTCGACGATGCTTGGCCGAAGGCGGATCGTGCGCGCCGTGACGCTGGCGCGCTACGCGGAAATCGCCCTTCAGCCGCGGCTGAGGACGTCAGCGTAACCACGCCGCCGGCACCGGACGTTGTGGTGGTAAAGTCGGGTGTCGTGGACGGAATGGCTTATTCGCTCTATTCCGACGGTTCGATCGAAGCGCAGATGCCTGAAGGCATGACGCGCTTTGCCTCGATCGACGAATTGCGCAACCATCTTGATCAACGATCGTGACGGGCTTGCCCAAGAAAGACTGGACCTATGACTGATATTGCGGGCAAGAGCTTCATCGATCTCACGGCGAACATCGTCTCCGCCTATGTAAGCAACAACACGACACCGGCATCGGAGATTCCGGCGCTCATCAGTCAGATCCATGCTGCGCTGGTTCGTGTGTCCGCAGGCCGGGTCGAGACGCCGCTCGAGCCAGCAAAGCCGGCGGTGTCGGTGAAGAAATCGGTGACCGCCGAGTATCTCGTGTGCCTTGAAGACGGCAAGCGCTTCAAATCGCTGAAACGCCATCTCCGCACCCAGTACAACATGACCCCTGAACAGTATCGCGACAAATGGGGTCTGCCGCCAGACTATCCCATGGTGGCGCCGAACTACGCCGTTGCGCGTTCCCAACTGGCCAAGAAGATGGGGCTTGGGCAGCAACAGCGGCGGCGCAAATAGCAGTTTGCATCGTGCAGCGAATTGGATAATATAGGAATAATATCCAATTCCATCGTTTTTCCTCCCGAAAAAATTTGTGACGAATAGCTATCCCCGCTCTGGATTCTTCGATTAGGATATAAGAATATATTCCTATATTCGAGGAGTCGCCATGCATCCCAGCCCTTCACCCAATCCCGATGGCCGCCGACGGAGGCCGCCCGAATCCAGCTCCCAGGAACCCGAGCAGGTGTTCCGTCACGTGATCGGCTGTGTCGCTCGGGACTTTGGCGTTGCCGCTGAAATCCTGGCGGCGCCTACGCGCGGAGCACCTCGCGTTGCCTTGGCCCGACAAGTCGCGATGTATCTGCTGCGCGTCGATTACGCGCTGAGCTGCGAGATCATCGGACGGATGTTCGGCCGGGACCGCACCACCGTTTCGCATGCCTGCCGGGTCATCGAGGATAGCCGCGACGATATCTGGCTCGATTGCCGGCTGGCGGCGCTGGAGTTGGCTTGCAACGGTAATACGGCCTCGAAGCGATCCCTAAGTCAGCCGTCGCGGGGGTCACGATGAAGAAAGCCAAAGGTCACCGTGAAGACGGGCCGGAGTCGCAGGCTGAGGTCGATGGCTTCCGTGCGCAGCACCTCGACCTCTCGATGCGGCAACGGATGATCGACGATGGCGTCATTGCGCGCGTGCTGGTCAATGACAGCGAAAGCCCGCTGGCGTGGCTGGCCTGCCGCAAGGGGCGCGACGGTCAGGCGATGATCAGCTCACATCAATTCCTGGCCGGCGAGAAGCTTCGCGGCGATTTCACGCGCGCGCAGATGTCGCCGCGCGTCACCTCGAGCTGGGCTACGCCGACGGGAGGAGGGTTTAACGCCGGGCCGGGAGAAATGACGGATCTGATCGTCGCATCACGGCAACGCGTGCAACTGGCGCTGCAGGCGTGCGGCCCCGAATTTGCGGGATTGTTGATGGATGTCTGTTGTTTCCTGCGTGGACTGGAAGATGTCGAGCGCGAACGCGGATGGCCGTCGCGCTCCGCCAAGATCGTGCTGCAACTCGCGCTCGATCGGTTGGCTCGGCATTACGGGCTGAAGGGCGAGGCGCGCGGCAGGGAGAGTGCAACGGTCCGCACCTGGCTCGCGGACGATGCCGCCTTCAATACCGGATAGTGCGCGTCAGGAGGCGGCAGCCAGGCTTTCGCGGGCATCGTTGCGGATACGCTCAACCATCGAGCGCAAGCCGTTGGAACGCTGCGGCGTCAAGTGTTCGCGGAAGCCGAGTTCGTCGAACAAGGCCAGAGCGTCGGTGGCAAGGATGTCTTGCGGCGTGCGGTTCGAATAGAGCGTCAGCAGGATCGCGATGAGGCCGCGGACGATATGAGCGTCGCTATCGCCCAGATAGCGCAGGACCGGCGCGGCTTTGTTGTCGCGGTCGATTCGGCGCGACAGCCAGACCTGGCTGGTGCAGCCATTGACCTTGTTGGCGGCCGAGTGTTCGGCCTCCGGCATCGGCTCCAGCGTGCGGCCGAGTTCAATGACGTACCGGTAGCGGTCGTCCCACTCGTCCAGCAGTGCGAAATTGTCCTTGATCTCGTCGATCGTCATCGGGGCTCACGTTCTGTTGCCATGTCCTTATATAGGGACGCGGCCGACCGAAAGCGATATTCCCGGTCAATGTCAAATTCCGGCCTTATTCGGAACGGGTGCCCTCGGCCGAAGACAATTGCCACTCGATCTGCAGGTCATCCGGCGTCAGCGTATTTTGCACGTCCGCCTGCGAAGCGGCATCCTGCACCTTCCCGATCGAACCGGTTTCATCGGAAGAGCGCTTGTCGGTGATGATCCGATAGAGCTTGCGTGCGCCGTCTTGCGCCCGATGGCCGATCACGGTGGCGGCCTGGCCGCCGACCTCGCAGGCTGCGGGTTGGCGCGTGCAGAACTGGGTCATGTCGGAAACCGCAGCCGTCGCGGCCGAAATCGCTTCCGATGCGCCGACATGCGGCAGTTTAGCGGAATCCGGCGTCTGGTCTCTGGGCAACAGCACGAGCACCAGCCCGAGCCAGAATGCCATGCGAAGCAGGAAAAACATATCGCGTCCCCGTCGTCTCGTTCACCCCGTTGCGATTGAGTTCGCAATCTGACGCCTGAATACCAGCCGCGGATAAATCCCCCGTATTCGCGCTACATCCAATTGGCGGAAAATTTGCAGAAAATTCGAATGATTTGATTCGCCGTAAATATTCGATTGACGGATGTCAGGGCGCGCCGGTGCGGCGGTCGTCAGCCGTCCACCATTTCGAAACCATATCGCGGGCGGATTGGAAACCGGTCGTTCACCATCTGCGTCGATTGAGCCGCACGACCCCCGCAAATTCGGCATCTGCGCGCGGACTTTTGCGCAAACGCGCGCGCCCTTAGCGTTCGCTTAAGTTCGCTCTGACACGGTGAACCAACAATAAGGGGGCGTTTCGGCGCGTCTTTGACGATGAAGCCGCAACGCGAAAGCGTGACAGTGTCGAATATCATTCACGATAGCCTGAACGAGATGCTGCATCCGTCCGCGCGTTACGACGCGCTGACCAGCGCTCGCCATCGTGTGTTCATGGCACCGCGGCTGCTCGGCAGTTTCGTGGCGTTCGCAGCATTCCCCGTCTATCTCGCGATGCGCGGTGCACCAAGCGCGACTGAAGTCGCGGCATTTGCGTGGCTGATCATTCCGATCCTGCTGTCGTACTTCCTGTCGCGGACGGGGCGCTACGAAATCGCCCATCTGCTGTCGTCGCTGGCGCTCATCGGCCTCGTCATGGTGGTGGCGATGGCCACCGGCGGCATCGAATCCTTCGCGGCGATCTGGCTGATTGCGGTGCCGCTCGAGGCGGCGCTGTCGGCTTCGCGACGCGCGGTGGCATTTGCGTCGGCACTGGCGGTCGGCTGCATTCTCGCGTTGATCGCCTTCAGCTATTTCGACGTGCTTCCGGCTGCCGACGTGAGCGCCGCTTCGCGCAGCGTGCTCATGGCCTTCGGGATTGGTTCGGCGACGATTTATGCGATCGGATTGGCCTTCGGAGCGGAGTCGCTGGCGCGAATTAGCGTCTCGCTGCTCTCTGTGGAAGAGGATCGTTATCGCCTGCTGGCACGCAACATGAGCGACGTGATTTCGCGGCACCGGCGTGACGGCGCGGTGGAGTTTATCTCGCCTGCGGCGGAATCGCTTTTCGGGGCGTCGGTGTCCACGCTGGCGGGGCATGGCCTGTTCGATCGTGTGCATATCACCGACCGCCCGGCCTATCTGACGGCATTGTCCGATGCGGCTCGTAACGGTGAATCATGCAGCGTCGAATTTCGTATCAGGCGGGATGCGGTTTCCGAAGATGGCCGCGAAGCCGCTCCGCGATTCATCTGGGTGGAAATGCGCTGCCATCCGCTTGAGCATGACAACGCAAGGAACGCAGATGCCGGCGTGGTCGCGGTGCTGCGCGATGTCACCGATCGCAAGATCCAGGAACAGGCGCTGGAGCAAGCGCGAACCGATGCCGAGCGTGCCGATGCGTCCAAGAGCCGGTTCCTGGCGACCATGAGTCACGAGCTGCGTACGCCACTCAATGCGATCATCGGTTTCTCCGAAATGATCGCGCAAGAGGATGTGCTGCGCATCGATGCCGCGCGGCGCAAGGAATATGCGCAGCTCATCAATGACTCCGGTCAGCATCTGCTATCTGTGGTCAATGGCATCCTCGATATTTCGAAGATGGAGTCCGGCAATTTCGAGATTTCGCTGGAACCGTTTGCGCCGCGTCCCGCGCTCATCAATTGCTGCAATCTGCTGGCGCTCAAGGCGCGGGAAAACGGCATCGATCTGGTGACGGTCGCGCCGGAAAATCTGCCGCAGCTTGTCGGAGATGCGAAGGCGTTCAAGCAGATCGTGCTCAATCTCGTTTCCAACGCGATCAAGTTCACCGAACGCGGTGGCACGGTGACGGTTGCCGCCGAAGCGGACCGGAGCCGGCTGACGGTGCGCGTCACCGATACGGGGGTTGGTATCAGCGCAGAAGATATCAAGCGCATCGGCGATCCGTTCTTCCAGGCCGGCAAGACCTATCAGCGGCGCCATGAAGGCACCGGCCTCGGCCTGTCCATCGTCAAGAGTCTCGTGGCATTGCATGGCGGCGAGATGTCGCTACAAAGCAAGATCGACGAGGGGACGACGGTGACCATCATGTTGCCGCTGTCTCCGGTCACCGAACAGCGCGTCGATAACGTTGCGACGTTGACGCCGCCGCCGCGCCATCCGACGCTCAGGGATCAGGTGAAGAAAAGTGCCTAAAGCAGTTGCTATCGATAACGCCGCGCCACGCCGGCGTCGCAGCGCGATCAAGGTTGACGCCAAGCCCGGTACCAGGGCCGGGGCGTCATCCAGGGTCAAGGCGGAGCGCGGCCTGTTGATGCGTCTGCTGCTGCGCAGCCCGAAGGACACCGCTGCTGCCATCCTGGCATTCGCCGCCGTGGTTGCGATCATCGTCAATGCGTTGTTCCTGCAAGCGGGTCATCATCCGTCACCGATGTTTGGCGCCGCAGCGCCCATGCCGTTGCCGGTTGCGATGTCGGCTTCGGTCAATCCGTTGCCGCGGCCGCGTCCAAGCGAAGCCGATGCGGCGCGGGACGATACGCGCGCCAATGAAACGGGATCGATCGAAGTCCAGGATACGCCCTTGAATGCGCGGCCGGTGAAGGTCGTGAATATCTCGCATGGCTCGGCCGCGAAACCGCCGGCGGCTCATTCGTCGTCACGCAACGATCCGCTTGCCGACCTGATCATCTCCTCGCGACGGGTCACCGGCGTGCAGCGCGCCCTGACCAAGTACGGCTACGGACAGTTGAAGCCGACCGGAAATGTCGGCCCCGACACGCAAGCGGCGATCCAGAAATTCGAGCGCGACCGCAAGCTGCCCGTGACCGGTCAGATATCCGATCGGCTGGTACGCGAACTGACCGCGGTGACAGGTCAGGCGATCGATTAACGTCATCTGTTCCGATGAGTCCGGACTGGCGTGGCGCGCATCCAACAAATGCGGTGCTCTGGCTTCCGGCTGATCATGAGCCTATCGTGCCTGCATGAGACTGAAATCAGCGATTTGGGTGGCGGCCTATCTGCGCCGATGCCAGACTGAAGGCATTTTCGGCGCGGTGCGCAGACGCGGTGCGGAAGATGCCGGCGCGGTGTTTGTCAAGGTCGCGTCGCTTGACGGCAACGCGGTGCTTTATACACCGGCGCCGCAAACGGCCTACGACGACAGCCGGCCGGTCGATCGTGTCTTTACGCCCTCGACCAAGGCGCCGGTGCCGGAACAGGTTGTCGAAGAGCGGCTCGCCAAGGAAGTGAACTTCGATCCCGACGTCTGGATCGTCGAGATCGAAGACCGGGCGGGCCGGCACTTTCTCGATCTCGCCAAGGGATAGGTCGAGGCATAGCTATTCCGCCGACTTTCCGTCGGTTTGGCGTGGTGCAGGCGCTTCCGTGGTTGAGCGTTGCGTCTCGCGATGCGGTGTACCCATGGCGCGTGCACGGTGGCGATCGTCGTCATGCAGCATTGGACGATGCCTGGCGCGTGTCGAGGGCGTCGCCGAACCGCGCCAGGCAGCCAGCAACACAAGCGCGGCGTGCTGATCGAGCCGATCGTACAGGCGTGAGAGGCGGTAGACGGTGTTGACCGATGCGCCGATCTCAGGATTGAGAAACAGCAACACGCGCTGAAACGTTTCGCCGGTCATGCCGAGCGCCTTGAGAGCGCAGGCCAATGGCTCGCCTCCGGGATCGTTCACTACGCGCGCTGCAACGCGTGCCGGCAGGACCAGAGCCTCGCCAAGCTCCAGAATGAAATTCTCGATATCGGACGCGAATGCGGCCATCTCCAGAATCTGCATTGCCCGGGCGATGCGTGAAGCAGGAATGGTCGGCGGTGCCTTGAGTGGCGACGTGGCCAGGTTGTCGAGAATGATCGTTCGCTCGCGGGAATCCGCGGAGAAGAACATATCGCTCAACTGCGCTGCATCGTCCGGCTGGATCGACATGGTCGGGACGGCCGGAGAGGATGCAGTTGAGGCGGCCGACTCAGTCTCGGGTTCCGGCTCTATCGCCCGTGCGAGCGGCACCGGGCGCCTGGTTGCATTCGCCAGCCCGAGCTTCTCCGCGATGATTGTAGGCGTCTGCGGATAGATGGCGAGCCGGCCGCGCACCGCGGCACGCGTAGCATCGTCGACCTGTTCGATCAGGCGCGAGGCCAGTTCGACGAACTGCTGTTCTTCATCCGCGGTATGGGAACTGGTCTGCACATAAAGATCGGTCAGCACCCGCAGCAGGGTGGGACGAACGTCGACACCTTCGCGCCGCGAGAGCGTCATCAGGCCGTCGAAACCCGGAAACATTGGGGGTGTGGTCATATCCGGCGCACGCTTACTGAGGAATACGCCGGCACTCTACGGGTACCGTCTTAATACCGCGTTAACCATACCTGTTCTTAATAATCTCTGCGCTGTCCATTATTCGGGCGGCAAGGAGAGACACGAATATGGGCACCGTCATTGATTTTTCGGCCGAAGCGGCTCTGCGCCGGCCGAGTTCAACACCGGAGGTCGCCCGGTGCGAGGACATGGGAACCGTGCTGATTTTGCCCGTCGTCCGGATCGAGCGCGTCGCAGACGAAACCAGCGATGGGCGCGGACCGGAAGAGGGTGCGGCACCGGGCCGCCGCCGCCGTCGCCGGGCGCGTTCCTGATACTGGATATTTTCGATGCCGGAGATGCTGTCACCGAAGCGCTCGCGGCGTCGTTCTGAATTTACACTGTTGCTTGCGTCGCTGTTGATGCTGGGTGGCTGCAGCGGCGGAGATTTCGGACGGACCGCTGCGGATTTCCGCAACGATGACATGCATCGCTGGATCGGCGCGGAAGCGACCGGCAGTGTCGGCCAGCCCGCTTCGGAATTCCAGCTCACCGATATCGAACGGCAACTGCGCGATCAGGCCTATCCCTTGATTGAGCCGCCGCATTCGCGGCCCGCCTGGAAGAGCGTCTTCGGCGATTACAAGCCGATCGCGGCGCCGTGGCGGCAGAAACCGCAGTTCGACCGCACCGCCTATGGTCGGCTGTTGATCGACGAGCCGCATCGCTCTCATGCCTCGCGCTACGCGCAGCTGATCGACGATGTGCGCGACGACCTGGCGCGCTTCGATGCCTTCTTCACGACGGCCGACCGTGTCATCAGCCTCGACAGGAAACGCAACGCCAGTCTGAAACTTGTTTCCGAACTATCGCCGCGGGAGCGCAACGACGCGGTGGCGCGCATGGAAGAGAACATGCTTGTGGTGCAGTGGGTGCAGCAGTGCCTGCAGCGGCGCATCTCATCCTATCGCTGGGCGTTGGAGCGGCTGGTGATTCAGGCGCCGGATAATGCCGCGGCCACTGCCGACCGGCTGATTTCCGAACTTGCCGCTCGCGCCGACCATGCGCCGGTGGCGATGCAGCCCGGTCCGATGTCCGGAGTAGCCCTGCGGACGCGCGGGTAGACGCACCGGCGCGTGGTCAGCGTTTCGTGGCCGGCGTGTCGGTTTGCACCTTGCAGGTCGATGCGGCGAGTGATGCTTGCGCCTGCGGCATCTCGCCGGGCTCCGGCGCCAGCGCCTTGAGCATGATCAGCCCGGTTGTCGTTGGCGAATCCACGATCAGCCGGTCCGCGGCCGTGACGTCTTCGTCTTCGGGCAATGCGGCGTGCTGGGCCTCGGTCATCAGATCCAGTTCGATGACGCGACGGCCGGCGGAGCGATCGTTGATGGCATAATAGGCGACATCGTTGCGGGTGTAGAACGAGACCGACGTGTAGGCCTGGCTGACGGGAACGGCGAGCTTGATCGGACCGGTCGACAGATCGTAGCGGCAGACGGCGAATGCGAACGCGGGATCCATGAACGGCATCGGCGACTCGTTCGGCGCGGTGAGCGGCAGCGCCACGACGCTGTTGGTTTTTGTCATCGGCACCAGTCGGGAATAGGCATCCTGGGTTGCGATGCGCGGCAGCGCGAGCACGCTGACCAAATGCACGACGCCGCCGAGCAAGATGCCCGCGAGGAGGGTGAGCAAAAACCGGATCACGGGCACCCCGCCGTTGCGATGGTTGGCATCGGTGCATCGCGTTGCGTGCGCGTGGCGACGCCCACGGGCGTATCGTACAAGCGGAGCACGAGTTGATATCGGTCGATGCCGGCGGTCGGAAGCCAGTTGCCGGAGCGCGCGCGCGCCGCCATGCGGATCGCGAAAGAGCCGTCGGCGTTGCGCACCACTTCCTCGCTGGTGAAGCCGTAGCGCTGCAGCGCATTGGCGACCAAGCGGCCCTTGGTGTCGTACAAGGTCAACGTCCAGAAGCGGGCGGCAGGCGTCACGCCGCTGACAACGACATCGCATCGTCCATCCAGCGGGCGCTTTTTGTCGTCGGCCTTCGCAATGAATGAAATGCCGTCGCCGGTGCCGATTGGCAGTTCGCCGCTGCGGGCAACCGTGGCGCGCGCATAAGGATTGATTTCGGTGGTGCCGATCCTCGGCTGTGCGGTCCATGCGCCGATCGTCAACGTGCCGAGGTCGGTGCCGCGCGTCGCCGTCGCCCATGTCAGGCCGAGGCCGACGGCTGCTGCGATCGCAAGAACCAGGATTGTCGTGAAAATCAGCCGCACGTGTGGATCGTTATCATGTGTGTCAGTTCTTGCCGGCCGGATCGGTCGTCATGCTGCCGGCAGGCGCGGCGGCGGCAACGCTTTCAGGATGCCTCGCGAAGCCGGTTGTCATCGGGACGACGGGATCGGCCGCCGATGTCTTTCCGGCCGTCTTGCTGGCTTCGTCGAGCATCTTTTCAATTCGCACCAGAATTTCCGCACCGCGTTGCGTCAGAACGGGCGGCGGTGCCGGCTTGGTCTCGTCATCGTTCTTCGACATTGCCGCCTCGGCAGATGCCGTGGGTTTGGCAGGTACCGCGACGCCGGGAATGTCCTTGACCTCGACGCCTTCGTGCGCGGCGACCATGATGTCGTGCCAGGTTTGCGCAGGCAGAGAACCGCCGGTCATGCGATTGGTCGGCGAATAGTCGTCGTTGCCATACCAGACCGCGCAAGTGAAGTTGCCGGTATAGCCGACGAACCATGCATCGCGATAGTTGTTGGTGGTGCCGGTCTTGCCTGCAGTCGGAATGCCATCGAGTGCGGCGCGCCGCGCAGTGCCTTCACTGACGACATGGCTCATCATGCCCGCCATGTCTTCAGCCACCGATGCTGGAATGACTTGCCGCGGTTGCGGGCCGTCGCGATCCCAGCGCCAGACCAGATCGCCCGCGCCGGTGCGCACCTCGAGGATGGCGTGCGGGGTTACGGCTTTGCCCTTGTTGGGGAAGGTCGCATAGGCGACCGCATGTTCGAGCACGTTGACTTCGTCGGCGCCGATCGGAAGCGATGGCGTATCGGGCAGCGGCGTCACGATGCCGAACTTGCGGGCGACTTCGACGATCTTGGCGCGTCCAGCCTTGGCCGGGTTCTTCGAACCCTGACCAAGCGCGATCGACAGCTTCACCGGTACGACATTGATCGATCGTGTGATCGCCTGCGTCAGCGTCACGCGTCCTGAATAGGAATGGCCGTAGTTCTGCGGGCACCAGTTGCCGATGCATACCGGGCCGTCGACCACGATGGAGTCCGGCTTGAAGCCGTTCAACAGCGCGGTCGTATAAACGTAAGGCTTGAACGACGAGCCGGGTTGGCGCATCGCGTCCACGGCGCGGTTGAACTGGCTGGCGCCGTAGTCGCGACCGCCGACCATGGCGCGCACGCCACCGTCGAGATCGGCAACGACGGTCGCCGCCTGCGTCGCATGATAGTCGCGGCCGAACTGGCGCAACTGGTTTTCAATCGCGGCTTCGGCCGCGCGCTGCACCTTCATATCGATCGCGGTCCGCACCACGAAGACGCGTTCGGTATAGGATTTCGGAAACGTATCGACGACCTTGCGCATCTCGTCGAAAGCCCAGTCGAGGTAGTAGTTCGGCGAATTCTCGTCGCGGCGATCGACGGCGGTTGCTGGATTGCGCCGCGCACCGAACACCTGACCTTCGGTCATGAAGCCGGCATCGACCATGTTGTCGAGCACCTGGTTGGCGCGGGCGCGGGCGGCTGGCAGGTTGATATGCGGTGCGTATTTGGTCGGCGCCTTGAACAATCCCGCGAGCATCGCGGCTTCGGCGAGATTGATATCGCGCACCGACTTGTTGAAATAGAAGTGCGCTGCGCCATCGACGCCGAAAGTGCCGCCGCCCATATAGGCGCGATCGAGATAGAGCTTGAGGATCTCGTTCTTGGTCAGACGTGTCTCGAGCCAGATCGCAAGGAAAGCTTCGTTGACCTTGCGTTCGATGGTGCGCTCGTTGCTGAGGAACAGGTTCTTCGCGAGCTGCTGCGTGATCGAGGAACCGCCCTGTCGCACGCCGCCGGCTTGCGCGTTGGTGACGAGCGCACGGAAGGTGCCACCGATGTCGATGCCGAAGTGATCGTAGAAGCGGCGGTCTTCGGTGGCGAGAGTAGCCTTGATCAGGTTGTCCGGAAAATCTTCGAGTGGAATGGCGTCGTTGTGCTTGATGCCGCGACTGCCGATCGGATTGCCGTAGCGATCGAGGAACGTCACCGCGAGATCGGATTTCTTCAGCCAGTCGTCATCGGAGGTTTCGCGAAACGCTGGCACCGCGAGGGCCAGCATCAGGATCATGCCAGCAAGTCCGATGGTCGCGGCTTCCGACAACGGTTCGATGAAAACCCAACGCTTCCATCGCCCGACATAGAAGCGGTCCATGAAGGTCGAGAAGCGCTCGTAAAGTTCGCGGGCGCCGGCGCCGGAGGAGAAGATCGTCGAGTCGATGCGCGCGTCGAAGTCCAGCAGGAAATGCCGAATTCTCTGCTTCCAGTCTGTCGGCAGAATCTTGCGCACCTGGGCCCTTGATCAGTTTGCAGCGTTCGCGTGCCCGGATCGGGCGACGGAAAAATGTCCTGCGGAAGTGTTGCGGCAAACCCGTGGCGGTTTTGCGTCCGGGCGCACGGCGTTTCTTCTATCCGAGGAGTGGTTATAAACCAATGGTGTTGCTGGGATTTTGACAGCTACGGCTAATGTCGGTGCGTGGTTTGCGGAGGGAGGGACCGTCCGCCTTGCGCCCGGACCCCGGCAGCCTCTACATCACCGCAACAGACATTGCCTCGCACCCCATGGGAACGCATGACCAGCCGGCCGCCGAAACCTTCGCCCCAAGCGGGTTTCTTTTGGAAAAACAAGACGTTGGAGGAGATGACCAGCGCCGAATGGGAGAGCCTGTGCGATGGCTGCGCGCGCTGCTGCCTGGAAAAGCTCGAGGACGAGGACACCGGCAAGATCTATTTCACCCATGTTTCCTGCAAACTGCTCGATTCCGGCACCTGCGGCTGCAAGGACTATCCGAATCGGTCCGCCAAAGTTCCGGATTGCGTTCGGCTGACTCCAGAGAATGTCCGCACCCTGAACTGGCTGCCGCCGAGCTGCGGCTACAAGCTCGTGGCGGAGGGGCGGGACCTTTACTGGTGGCATCCGCTGATCTCCGGCGACCCCAACACGGTCCATGAGGCGGGGGTGTCGGTGCGCGGCCGGGTCTATGGCACGGAGGACGATGTTCCGGATGCCGACCTCGAGGACCACATCGTGCGGTGGCCGGCGTTGTTGCCGAAGCGGGCGCGGCTCAAGAAGCGGCCTTGATCAACGTCGATCACGCGATTGCGAACAGATGCTGGCGCGGCACACCCATGCAGCCGCATGGCTGGGCGGGAATGTCTTAACACGTTAAATGTACGCTGACTCAGCGACATTCCGGCGCGTATGCGCCGCGTGACACCATTCAGCAGTTGGCATGAACAAGTTTGAACCCCAGAGCCGCGCAGCCTCCGGCGCGCAACCCTTGGCGAGTGTACGGTCGCGCGCTGCGCGCGGGCCGGGCGAGGTGATCGACATCGGCGATGCGCCGCCGCTGGCGCCGCGCGCGCCGCTGTCGCAAAGCGAAGTCCGCACCATCCTGATGAGCCTGATGCTGACGATGTTCCTTGCCGCGCTGGACCAGACCATCGTCGCCACCGCGCTGCCGACCATCGGCCGCCAGTTCAACGACGTCGCCAGCCTGTCCTGGATCATCACCGCCTACCTGCTGGCCTCGACCGCGGTAGCGCCGGTGTTCGGCACGCTCAGCGACATCTACGGCCGCAAGGCCATGATCGTGGTTTCGCTCTCTCTGTTCATCGCGGGCTCGGTGTTGTGCGCATTGGCGCCGACCATGACGGTGCTGATTATCGCGCGCGGCCTGCAGGGGCTGGGTGGCGGCGGCATCATGCCGTTGGTGCAGACCATCATTTCCGACGTGGTGACGCCGCGCGAACGCGGCCAGTATCAGGCCTATTTCAGCGGCGTCTGGGTCGCGGCCGGAATCGGCGGCCCGATCCTCGGCGGCGTGTTCGCCGAACACCTGCACTGGTCGATGATCTTCTGGATCAACGTGCCGCTGGCGTTGCTCGGCCTCGGCCTGCTGCTGCCGCGGATGGCGCGCATTCCGGTGTTCCACCGCAAGCGCAAGGTCGACTGGCTCGGCGGCATCCTGCTGATGGCGTCCGCCGTGGTATTCACGCTGCTCCTGACCTGGGGCGGCACCCGCTTCGCGTGGTCGTCGCCGACGGCGCTGACCATGATGGGCGCGACCGTGGTGCTGGCGGCGGCATTCGTGTGGTACGCGCTGCGCGTCGACGAACCGTTCCTGCCGCTACCGATCCTCGGCGGGCGGGTCGTGCCGTTCGGCATTCTCGCCGGTGGTTGCAGCATCGGTGCCATGGTGGGTCTCACGGTCCACCTGCCGATCTATTACCTCGCGGTCTATCATCTCAGCGCGAGCGAAGCCGGACTGGCGCTGATCCCGCTGGTGGCGGTCTCGGTATTGGGCGCGGCCACCGCCGGCCGCGCCATGGCGCGATGGCAGCATTACAAGCGCGTCGCCATCGCGGGCACCGGGCTCGCGGCGGTCACGGGGCTCGTGATGACGCTGGCGACGCCGCTGCCGCTCTGGGCGCTCCTGAGCATCCTGTCGGTATTCGCGTTCGGGCTCGGCACGACGTTCCCGGTCAGCGTGGTCTCGATCCAGAATTCGGTCGCCAAGCCGCAGGTCGGCACCGTCACCGGCGCGATGAATTTCTTCCGCGCGCTGATGGCGTCGTTCGCAGTGGCGGCGATGACGACGATCCTGCTGATCGCGCTCGGCACCGATCTCTCGGCGCATGGCGGGCAGGTCGAGGCATTCCACAACGTTTCTCCCGCCGAGATGGTCGCGGCCTTCCGCTACGTCTTCGGCGCGTCCGCTGCGCTCCTGACCGTGTCGTTCCTGTGCATGGTAGCGATGGAAGAACGGACGCTGGCCGGCCCGGCCAAGCCGTCGCTGGACATGGCGGAGTAGGGCGCACCCCCGGCATATGCCGGTAGACGGATAGAATGGCGCGCAGCTACCGTTCGAGGATTGTTTATGTCTTCGAACGGGAATTGCTCCGATGAACTATTTCGCCCCGGTGGCGTGTGTCGCCATTCTGCTGAGCGCCGCTTTTCCGTCCTCGAGTTGCGCCGGCTCGCGAAGCTGGGTCGCATCGACCGGTGACAACAACAATATCTGCAGCCGCGCCGCGCCATGCCTGACGATCGCAGGCGCGCTTGCCAAAACGAATGCGGGCGGCGAAATCACCTGCGCCGATTCCGGAAATTTTCCGATTTTCAACATCGACAAGTCGATCACCATCAATTGCGAAGGCGTCGTCGCGACCAGTGAGATCGCGACCAGCAGCCAGTCCGCCATCGTCATCAACGTCGCGGCGACCGATCGCGTGATCCTGCGTGGCTTCGACATCGACAGGATGGCAGGCGGTTTCTCCGGCATCTCCTTCACCGGAGCGGGCACGCTCATTCTGGATCGCATGAAAATCTCGAACGCGCGTAGCGACACTCTCAGCGGCGTCGAGTTCACGCCGAATGGCCCCGCCAAACTGATCGTAACCGACAGTTTGATCGCTAGCTTCGGAGGCAACACCAGCGGCGCCGGAATCCTGGTGAGGCCGCAGCCCGGCGGATCGGCGCAGGTTGCGCTTGAGCGGGTCAAGGTTTCCTCCAGCACCTTCGGCATCGCCGCGGATGGCGGCAGCAGTACCGCAGGCATCAACATGACGATCGCGGACAGCCTCGTTGCCAGCAACACCAACGATGGCATCGTCGCCACCACGTCGTCCGGCCACGCGCCGATCGGCGTCATGGTGAAGAACACGAAGTCTGCCAACAACGGCTATGGCATCCGCGCCATTGGGCCGAATGCCACCGTGCGCGTCGATGGTTCGACCATCGCCGGCAACGGCACCGGACTGACGACATCGAGCGGGGGCGCGCTGCTATCTTATGGCAACAACAACGTCGATGCGAACGGCGCCAATGGTTCGTTTTCGGGTTCGATCGCGGTCAAGTAGCCGCTGACGGCGTCGTTCGTGCGCACGATAGCGATGGAAGAACGGATGTGGCCTGCTTTTTCTTGAACCTGCATCGGCTGTCGCCCGACCTATGTCGGCGCGGGCATCTCGCTTTCGTGGAGTGGATTTGATTTGTCCGTTCACCGGAGTTACGCCGATGAAACTTCCCAAAGCGCCAGCCCTGTTCGCAACCGCCTTGATGTCGCTGCTTTGCGCGGTGCCCGCGCATGCGCAAACCCACTATGTCACCTATCTCGCTTCGAACGGCGCCAATGGCGGCGATTGCAGCAATCCCGCCACGCCCTGCAGATACTTTCAGACGGCTTATCCCCAGACCACCGCCGGCGGACGGATGGTCTGTCTGGATGCAGTCGATCTGGGCTCGATCGTGATCGAGCAATCGCTGACGATGGACTGCGAACGCGGGATGATGCAGGCCCGCATTACCGTCGGTCCCACCGATACCGTGACAATTCGTGGCGCCCATCTGGAAGGCAACACGCTGGTCGTCGGCGTCAGCGTGTCCGGAGGCGGCGGCACGATCGTGCTCGATGGCGTCAAGGTCGGAGTGAGCCACTCGAATTACGGGATTTTCGGTGTGTTTTTTGCTCCCGACCAAGCCGCGCGACTGATCATTTCAGACAGCACCTTTACGGGTGCGGGTGACCCGTCCCCGACGGCCAACCCGCCCGGCGGCGGCATCGTCGTCCACCCGGAGGGAAGCGGTTCGGCGCGGGTCTCGCTGGAGCGGGTGAACGTCGGCGGCAACGTGTTCGGTATCGCTTTCGACGGCAGCACTAGCACGGGCGGCATCAACGCGACCATCGCGGACAGCATGACATCGGGCAATACGCAAGACGGGATCGTCGTCACCACATCGGCAGGCCACGCGCCCATCGGGGTGATGGTGACCAACAGCAAATCCGCGAATAACGGCTATGGCATTCGTTCGATCGGACCTAATGTCACGGTGCGCGTCAAGAATTCGGAGGTTGTCGGCAACAACGTCGGCCTGGCCGCGCAGAGCGGTGGTACACTTCTGAGCTATGGCAACAACGGCGTCGATGCCAACGGCAGCAATGGTACGTTTACAGGCACGATCGCGTCCAAATAGTTCTGCCGGTCGCCCGGCAGGACGCGCCGCGATGCGGCTTGAACCGGCCAACGCGTTCGGGTGACCAACATCCTGCCGCGCGGGGCGGAATACTTTATCCGAGTGCATCTTCAATATCTGTCCCGAGGTGCGGTGTGACCTTCGAAGGGATGGATTCCGGATGAACGCGCACGCGAAATGGCTTACCGCCCTGATCCTCGTCATCATCTGCAGCTTCCACGTCGCACCGGCGTCGGCGCAGACCTTGCGGGCGTGGGTCGCGCCCGGCGGCAACGACGCCAACGGCTGCACCGTATCCGCACCGTGCCAGACCTTTCAGGGAGCCGACCAGAAAGTCGGTTCCGGAGGCGAGATCATCTGCCTGACGGGTGGCTCCTACGGGCCGTTGACGATCACGAAATCGCTGACCATCGATTGCGAAGCGCCGGGCGGAAACGCGGTCTACGGCACCGGCGGCCAAGGTTCGTTTTATATCGTCACCGCCGCCACCGACCGGGTGATCCTGCGTGGGCTCGGATTCGACTCCGCCGACCGCGAGTTGTCCGGTGGTCTTCTGACCTTCGCGGGCTCGGGGACGCTGGTGCTGGACCACGTCAAGATCAACGGCAATAACGGCAACGGTGCGCATGGCATCGTTTTCAAACCCAACGGCGCCGCGCGTCTGATCGTCAGCGACAGCATATTCACGGGCGCCGGCGAGGGAGCGTCCGGTGCGGGCCTGCTGGTGCAGCCGGCGTCCGGCGGTAGCGCCCAGGTGATGCTGGAGCGTGTCAGGGTCGAGGCCAACATCTTCGGTATCGCCGCCGACGGCAGCAGCAGTACTGCCGGCATCAATATGACGATTGCGGACAGCGTGATTGCCAGCAATGTCAACGATGGCATCGTCGCAACCACGACGTCCGGTCACGCGCCGATCGGGGTGATGGTCAAGAACACGAAGTCCGCGAACAACGGCTATGGTATCCGCGCCATCGGGTCGAACGTCACCGTGCGTGTGGACGGCTCGACGATCACCGGCAACGGCACGGGAGTTGCTGCCGTGAGCGGCGGTGCGTTGCTGTCGACGCACACCAACATCGTCGAAGCCAATGCGAATAACGGAGCCTTCTCGGGATCGCTGGCGTTCAAGTAGCAAGAACTGTAACGCCGCGGTACAAGCGTCCGGGCACCCCGCGGGATAGCCATGGAATTACGCGATCGATTTAATCAAGCGTTCAGGCTGTTCGTTAGCTCCCTTGCAACCGGTCCGCGGCTATAGTTGATCCGCCGATGCTCCAGTCATCGCCAGCGGGAGAATCCAGTGCGGCGTCTGTTTTTCAGATTCATGTCGGATGAGAGCGGAGCGACCGCGATCGAGTACGCTCTGATCGCAGTGGGCATCAGCGTTATGATCGTCGCGGGCGTGCAGGCGCTCGGCGGTGCGGTGAAGGGCAATTTTACTGCGGTGAAGTCCGGGCTCGATACCCTGAAGCATTAGGTGCTTCGGCAAATCTCAATTCTTTCAGACACTGCGGCAGGCCGATTTGGGCCGCTGGAAGATTTTGGCTTGCGCTAGGAATTTATACCTTGACAGCGTGACGCTGCCGCAGTAAGGTCACGGCATACTCCAGAATTGCGGTTGCGAAGACGGCGCGGGCAGAACGGCTTGCGGCGCTTCCATGCTTTCGCAAGGAACGTCGCTCTCGATGACGAGTTGTTTCGGTGAAGCCGATCCGTGAGGCATCCAAAGCAATCGAGCGAGGGCACCATGGCAACAAAAGAACACGGGCAGATCGTCGAAACACCGACCGAGGCGCGCCAGGCGGAACCCGGTCCCTCCGTGCTTGCGCTTTTGACCGTCAGCACGGGCCTCGCGATTCTGGTTCTCGGTATTCTCTGGTTCATGTTCCTGCGGTGAATTCACGTCATGTGATCGCGGAGGGCCGCTGAGTTTCGGGCCGGAATTCTGAGGGTGAAATGAATCGGCGCACACGCTGCGCCGGCTCAAGCTTGAATGCGGGGGCCATCGCTCGTGGCGATGGTGGGGAGCCAGCGGAACATGCCAATCAAACGAACGTCCAGGCCGGCCAAGCGGGCGGCCGGGGCGGCGCGTTCGCGCGCGCCTAAAAAGGCGGCTGCAGCGAAACCGGCAGGGAAGACCAAAGCCGTCGTCGTTGCACGCAAGAAGACCGTCAAAGCCGTGATGCGTCATGAGGACGTCGCGACGCTGAAGGTCGATCCGGGCGACGAGGCGGCTCTTGCCATCATCGCGCGGAAGCGACCGGCGACACGTTCGACGCGAACGCGCCGCAGCGCCGTGGATCGGCTCGACGATCCGCCGCCTGCAACGGGCACTGCGCTGATCGAACGCGTCAGCCGCGCCATCGAGCGCGAACTCAACCAGATCGAGGTCATCGTCGGCGGCCATCGCGTCAACAAGACCCAGCGCACCGAGGGCGAACGCCGCGCGCGCACGCTTGCCTCGCTGGCGCGGACGTTGCGCGAGGTGATGGCGCTGCGGGCCGGTGAGAAGAAAGAGAGACGTGAGGATGACGACGCCGTGCCCCGCGATCTCTCAACCCTTCGACTGGCGCTCGCGCGACGCCTGGACCAGCTTGTCGCCGACGCAAAGGCTGCACATCCTGAAGGCGCTGAATGAGGACGAACTCGAAGCGCTGAATACGAGCTGGGAGATTTTCGCGCATCCGCACCAACGGCCGCCCGATCTCGCGCCGAACGGTGAACCGTGGCTGACCTGGCTGATGATCGGCGGCCGCGGTGCGGGCAAGACGCGTGCCGGTGCGGAGTGGATCCGCGCGCAGGCGCTGGGTCTGCCGCCGTTCGCGAGCGAGGCCGTCGAGCGTATCGCGCTAGTCGGCGAAACCGAACACGACGTTCGCGAGGTGATGATTGAAGGTATTTCCGGATTGCTCGCGGTGCATCCGCGGCACGACCGTCCGGTGTGGTCGCCGTCGCGCAAGCGGATCGAGTGGCATAATGGCGCGGTAGCCTATGCGTTCTCGGCGGAGGATCCGGAAAGTTTGCGCGGGCCGCAGTTCGGCTGCGCCTGGTCCGACGAGATGGCGAAGTGGCGCTATGCCGAAGCCACCTTCGACATGCTGCAATTCGGGTTACGGCTCGGCACCCAGCCGCGGCAACTGATCACGACAACGCCGCGCCCGACGGCGTTGCTGAAACGGCTGATGTGCGATCCATTGAGCGCGGTGACGCGGGCGCCGACGCGGGTCAACGCGCTCAATCTTGCGCCGACATTTCTCAAGAACGTGATGGCGCGCTACGAGGGCACGCGGCTGGGGCGGCAGGAACTCGACGGTGAGATCATCGAGGACCGGCCGGATGCGCTGTGGTCGCGTGCCCTGATCGAAACGTGCCGTGTGAACGAAGCGCCGCCGCTGCAACGCATCGTGGTTGCGGTCGATCCGCCGGCCTCGTCCAGCAAGCGTGCCGACGCCTGCGGCATCGTCGCGGCGGGCATCACGGACGTAGGCGCGATCTTCGTCTTGGCAGACGACACAGTGAACGCGGCGACTCCGTCCGCCTGGGCGGCGAAAGCGATCGCGCTGTGGCGCCGGTTCGAGGCCGACGCGCTTGTGGCGGAAGTCAACCAGGGCGGCGAGATGGTGCGTGCCGTCATCAACGAAGTCGATAGTACGGTGCCGGTGGTCGCTGTGCGTGCAACGCGCGGCAAATGGCTGCGGGCCGAACCGGTCGCGACGCTCTACGAGCAGGGGCGAGTGAAACACGCGGGCACGTTTCCCGCACTGGAAGACGAGATGTGCGATTTCGCCACCGGCGGCCTGTCGTCCGGCCGTTCGCCCGACCGGCTCGACGCGCTGGTCTGGGCGATCACCGCGCTGACCTTCGCCACCCGTGCCGCACCGCGAGTGAGGGGATTGTAGGAGCTCGATTTCATTTCCAGCGTCGTCCCTGCGCAGGCAGGGACCCATAACCCCTGCATTGGCTGTCGAAACACGAACATTGCAACGCCTTCGGTTCAGTCGTGGCGTTGCGGAGTCTGAATCCCTGCTTTCGCAGGGACGACCAGCAACTAACGATTTCGAGGAACACCATCATGCTCCAACGCCTCAAAGCCTATCTCGGCGCGCCCGAATCGAAGGCCAGCCGCACCGCGCAGGTGCTGGCCTTCGAGAGCGGCGGGCGGGCGCGCTGGACGCCGCGGGATTATGCGGCGCTGGCGCGGGAAGGGTATCTCCGCAACGCCATCGTGCATCGCGCGGTGAGGCTGATTGCGGAGAATGCATCATCGTGCGGCTATCTCGTCTTCGAGGGTGCGCAGGAGCTTGATGCACATCCGCTTGCGCAATTGCTGGCGCGGCCCAATCCGCGGCAGGACGGCACGGCGTTTCTCGAAGCGCTGCTGTCGCATCTGCTGCTGGCGGGCAATGCCTATGTCGAGGCGGTGGCGCTCGACGACGCGGTGCGCGAGCTCTATGCGCTTCGTCCCGATCGCATGAAAGCGGTGCCGGGTCCCGATGGCTGGGCGGAAGCCTATGAATACAGCGTCGCCGGCCGCAGCGTGCGCTTCGACCAGATGGCGACGCCGATTGCGCCGATCCTGCATCTGACGTTCTTCCATCCGCTCGACGATCATTACGGTTTGGCGCCGATCGAGGCCGCCGCGGTTGCGGTCGACACCCACAACGCGGCGGCTGCGTGGAACAAGGCGCTGCTCGATAACGCCGCGCGACCGTCCGGCGCGCTGGTCTATTCCGGGCCGGAAGGTGCGGTGCTGTCGGATGCGCAGTTCGATCGCCTCAAGCGCGAACTCACCGATACCTATCAAGGTGCGGCGAATGCAGGACGCCCGCTGTTGCTGGAAGGCGGCATCGACTGGAAGGCGCTGTCGCTGACGCCGAAGGACATGGATTTTCTCGAAGCCAAGAACGCCGCCGCGCGCGAGATCGCGCTGGCCTTCGGTGTGCCGCCGATGCTGCTCGGCATTCCGGGCGACAACACCTACGCCAATTTCCAGGAAGCCAATCGCGTGTTCTGGCGGCAGACGGTGCTGCCGCTGGCGTCGCGTATCGGCACCTCGCTGGCGCAATGGCTGGCGCCGCAATTCGGCGACGGCCTTCGTCTCGTCATCGACACCGACCGCATCGACGCGCTGGCGGCGGATCGCACCGCGCTGTGGGAGCGGCTCACCAACGCGCCGTTCCTGACCCTGAACGAGAAGCGTGAAGCCGTCGGCTACGCGCCGGTGCCGGACGGCGACCGGCTGGAATGAATCGTTGTCGTCGTCATCCTGAGGCGCGAGCGGTGAATGCCGCGAGCCTCGAAGGATGGAGGCGTGGCCCTTCGAGGCTCGCTTCGCTCGCACCTCAGGGTGACGGGAGACAAGCAACCATGTCCGAACTAATCCACACCTTCATCGCGCGGGGCGATCTTGCGCACCTGGCGCTGTTCCTGTGGGCGACGGCTGCCAGCGGCGCGCTGTGGTTCAGTTTGCGCGAACTTGCCGCCGCATCGCGCCGCTTCGACGATTTCGTCCGTGAATTGTCGCGTTTCAACCGCCGCGCCAGCGGCCATTCGTTTGAGGATTTCGAATAATGGACACCTTGCATACCGTGATGCGCACCATTCGTACCGAAACCAAATCCAGTCCCGGCCACCTCAACGTGTTTCGCGAATTCCTCCGGCACCTCGACAGCATCCAGCGCAAGGCGCCGGTGAAGCCGTCGCGTAGCAAGACGCCGCCACGCCGCAAGCCCGCCAAGCGCACGCGGCGCGGATAACATCTGCTCTGGGTCGTCCCCGCGAAGGCAGGGACCCATATGCCGTGTCGCTTCTCTTTGGAAGATGCGCCGCTTTGTCTGCCTTCTACCACTGACGTTTGTGGTTATGGGTCCCTGCCTTCGCAGAGACGACACCGGCTTTTCCTTTTCATCTCACGTCAATCCCCGCTCATCCGCGAGGCCGCCCATGCACGCCCCTATACCATCGACCTCGCGCCTATCGCTGTCGCAGGACGGCACCATCGAGGGCTATGCCAGCCTGTTCGGCGAGATCGATCAGGCCCGCGACATGGTGATGCCGGGTGCGTTTGCGCACACGCTGCAGCAACGCGGCCTGCGCAAGATCCCGATGCTGTTCCAGCACGATCCTTCGGAGCCCATCGGCATCTGGCTCGAACTGCGCGAGGATTTTCGCGGGTTGTGGGCGCGCGGAAAACTCATTCCCGATGTCGCCCGCGCGCACGAATTGCTGGCGCTGCTGCGCTCCGGCGCCATCGACGGATTGTCGATCGGCTACCGCACAGTGCGCGGCAAGATCGAACCACGCTCGCGCATACGAAAGCTTTATCAGGTCGATCTCTGGGAGGTCTCCATCGTCACGTTCCCGCTGCTCGCGGGCGCGCGTATCGAGTCCGTCAAGGCGGGCAATGTGCAGCGACCATCGTTGCAACGCGCGCAGGCCGAGCGGGCGTGGCGAACCCTGAGCGGCGCCGCGGATGTACCGGCGCCGCTCAGGCGATGCCGCGAAGGTGTGCCGTTGCAGGCGCGCGACCGCGCCGGGCGCAAGCGTGCATTGGCGAGCGTTGCGCGGGCAGCGATCAGGCCTTGAACGCCAGCGCCAGTACCAGGCCGACGATCGTTCCGACGCAAATCGCCGCGCCGCCGGCCGCCATGCCCCAGTTGAAGAAGTAGCTCGCCACCGCGACGAAGGATTTGTCGACGTGGCTTCCGAACAGAAGGAACGAGGCCGAGAACAGGCCGAGCAGGATGACGGCAAGCGCAATGCCGAGCCATGCGCCGGTACGCTTGGCTGGGCGCATGGCGTACCACGCGGCGCCGGCTCCGGCGACCGCGAGCAAGACCCAAAGAATGATCAGGAAACGCATGGGACGATCCGGAGGCTGGCGTTGCTGGACCGGGTTCTACTGCATCGCGCATCGAAGTTGAAGGGCGGCCGCAGCTCGCGCGGCCGGTTCATGCCGCGGTTTTGTGTCCCGGGCGCGATGCGGCGCGCCGCGCCGCTTCGCAGAACCGGGACCATTTCAACGATATCGCTTCTCAACGGTCCCGGCTCTGCGGCGCAACGTGAAGGACGTTGCGTCGCGTCCGGGACACAGCCCAAACCATCACCCACCAAGGAGAACCCGATGGACTACGACATCACCGACACTGCGCCGGAGCACAAATCCGGCATCGCCTATACGCCGCGCGACGATTACGATGAATTGCGTGCGACCTTCGAGGAATTCAAATCCGCCAACGACGAGCGGCTGGCGAAGATCGAACGCAAGCGCGCCGACGTGCTGCTGGACGAGAAGGTTGACCGCATCAATGCCGCGCTCGATCTGCAGACCAAGCGGATGGACGATCTGGCACTGCGCCAGGCGCGGCCGGCGCTGGAAGGACGCGGCAAAGTCGTCACCGACGCGGCGTCGCGCGAGCACAAGAGTGCGTTCGATGCTTACGTCCGTTCGGGCGAGGCAGGCGCGCTGCGCCAGCTCGAGACCAAGGCGATGTCCGTCGGCAGCAATCCCGATGGCGGCTATCTGGTGCCGGTCGAACTCGAACGCGAGATCGCCGAGCGGCTGGCGGCGATCTCGCCGATCCGCGCGATCTCGTCGGTGCGCGAGATTTCCGGCAGCGTCTACAAGAAGCCGTTCATGACGGCGGGGCCGGCCACCGGCTGGGTCGGCGAGACCGACGCGCGTACGCAGACCACGTCGCCGACGCTCGATGCGTTGTCGTTCCCGGCGATGGAGCTTTACGCGATGCCGGCGGCGACCGCGACGCTGCTCGACGACAGCGCGGTCAACATCGACGAGTGGATCGCCTCCGAAGTCGAACTCACCTTCGCGGTGCAGGAGGGCGCGGCCTTCGTCAATGGCGACGGCACCAACAAGCCGAAGGGCTTTCTCGCCTCTGACACGGTGGCCAACGGCTCCTGGGTATGGGGGAAGCTCGGTTATGTGGCGAGCGGTGCGGCCGGTGGCTTCGCCTCTACCAACCCGTCCGACGCGCTGGTCGATCTGATCTACGCCCTGAAGGCGGGCTATCGCCAGAACGGCACCTTCGTGATGAACCGCAAGACGCAGGCCGCGATCCGCAAGTTCAAGGATAGCGGCGGAGCGTATCTGTGGCAGCCGCCGGCACAGGCGGGCGGGCGTGCCTCGCTGATGACGTTCCCGCTGATCGAAGCCGAGGACATGCCGGACATCGGCGCCAATTCGCTGTCGGTGGCGTTCGGCGATTTCCGCCGCGGCTACCTGATCGTCGATCGCGTCGGCGTGCGCGTGCTGCGCGATCCGTATTCCGCGAAACCCTACGTGCTGTTCTACACCACCAAGCGCGTCGGCGGCGGCGTCCAGGATTTCGACGCCATCAAGCTGATGAAGTTCGCCGCAAGCTGAGCGGCGCACTGAAATACAGCGCGCTCCCTCTCCCCGTTCTGGCGGGGAGAGGGTTGGGGTGAGTGGCATTTTTCCACGCGCGCGTCCTCCGTCGTTACCCTCACTCGACCGTCTTCGCTGCGTTTCGCCGTCGACCTCTCCTCCCAAGTGGGACGAGGTGACAGCGAGCTGCGCGTTTCCGCACCATCCCAGCAACCATTCGAGATACGTCGCATGATCGATCACGCGCGCACCTGGCTGCGCCATCAGCAATCGCGATGGCTGCGGCCCGATGCCTATCGCTGGGTGCGTCCCGATGCCCGGCGCTTCATTTCGCCAGGCGGGGATCTCGCCGAGGCCTTCCCCGCGCTGGCGCACAAATACAATCCGGACCAGCCGCGCGTACCTGCCGGCAGCCCCGATGGTGGTCAGTGGACCGACGGCAGCGGCGGCGCGGCCAAGCCGATGGGGGACCTCGGGTTCGGCGACCTGGGCTTTGGCAATCTCGCAGGGCTCGAGGATTTTGGCGCCCTATTTCAAATCACGCCGAGTGAGACTGATCTTGACGGTGTTCAACTCGCGGGCGATCCGCCGATCGGTGATAGTCCGCAAACTCCATCTAGCGAACCTCCTGAAATTCCACCAGAACGTCCCAACACAAGCGTCAGGACGACCAGCTATCTTCGTGCTGCAGCGAATTGGTTAGCGCAGAATGCCGGGCTGGCGGCAGATATCTACGCAGGAGCGATGAATAACGTAGAATGGCTTAAGGATTATGGTGACGTTGTTCAGGCTGCGCGAGATGAGCCGAAGTCATTCGAGGAACTGCAAGAGGGGGTTAGTCAGCGGAGGCCGGGCTATGACGACCATCACATTGTCGAGCAAACGTGGGCTGAGCGATTTGGATACACGCGCAGCGAAATTGATGATCCATCCAATCTTGTGAGTATTCCCCGCTTGAAGCATTATCAGATCACTGGTTGGTACGGGACGTCGAACCCCGATTTCAACGATCTATCGCCGAGAGAATATCTTCGCGACAAAAGTTGGGAAGAACGCCGGCAAGTAGGTCTCGATGCGCTCGTGTTATTCAAGGTCCTCAAGCCATGATCTTCAGGAAAATCAGACTTGATGCGATGTCCGTCGATCAACTGGTCGAGCGATTTGCGGCAGTGACCGTCGCGCAGGATAATGCGCTTCTCAGTCGCGAACTCGCAAAATTCAATCGGCTGTACGATCGCATGAAAGAAGTTTCGGATGAATTGAAGAGTCGTTCCGGAGACCAGCGTCACGCCTTGATGAAGCTCTATGAGTACCCCAACATGCAGGTCCAACTACAGGCAGCAAGGTTCACGCTCGCGATAGCGCCACTGGAAGCGCGCCGAAAACTCGAAGCGATCGCGGATTCGGATTGGTTCCCGCAGGCCGGTGACGCTGGGATGTCCCTGCTGAACCTAGATCGCGGCATATTCAAGCCAATCTGAGGCGTGATACGTTCCGCGCCGGCATAGTCGCTTTGCGCGACCCGCGGTCGGCGAGAGGGTGGCGCATCCAGTTTGCTTTCCCGAAAGGTGACGATCATGGAGGATGACGAGGAATTCGCTTTCACCATCTATCACATGCCGGTTGATTTTCAGGCGCCCGTCCGCGGCAGGGAGCGATTTCTGCGGGAGTGGGAATTTCTTGACGACCTTGTGTCGCCGAAGACCGGCTCGCTGCGAGAAGGAGCGTCCGGTCCCTGATCCATTGATGGACTTTTATATGCTGGACGATAACGACGTAGATGCTTATTGGGCGTTCAAGCACCGGCTGAATGCCGAGGCGAAGAGCCACTGATCGGAAAAGACACGCAGGGGCTACAGCCTCGGATAAGCGCAACGCAATCCGGGGCCGGACTGCAACGATCAAACGCCCCGGATTTCGCTCGCTCCATCCAGGCTACGCTGACCGATGCACCGTTACATCGCGCTGCCCCAGCTTCGCGCCGTCTTCAAAATCCAGTCCTTGTAGAGCGTCAGTGGCGTCACGCCGGTGAGGCCGCCGCAGCCGGCGGCGTTGTTGGCGCCGGTGGACCAGCTCACCACGCCGACGATCATGTTGCGGCCGCCTTGCTCCTCGAACACCGGCGCGCCGGAATCGCCGGTGCAGGCGCCGAGGCCTTCGCGTGCGTTGTTGCTGGCGGGATCGACCAGGCGGATCTGCAGGGTGCCGGGACGGCCGGTGGCACTGAGCGTCGCGGCGCGAATGGTGCCGCCGCTCTTGCCGTCGCCGCGTTTGGTGACGCCGATGCCTGCGACCGTGAAGCGTGCGCCGCTGGCGATCGGCTCAGCCGGTGCGCCGAGTTGCGCCGGCGGCTTGGCTGTCATCGGCTCGGCGAGTTGCAATAGCGCGACGTCTGCGCTGGCGCGATGGGCCATGATGCCCTGCACGTTGAACTGCGGATGCGTCGCCACGCGGCGCACGTCGAGCAGCTTTGGCTGATGCTGCGCGTCGTAGCTGACGATCTTGTAGGTCGCGCCCGGCGAGACGCAATGCGCGGCGCTCAACACGATATCGGGCGCGATCAGCGCGCCGGAACAGAAATTGCCGCGCGAGCCGACGATGGTAACGACGCTGCGCCCGATGCCGTTTCCGGCAGCAGGCGCGCCGCCGACCATGGCGCTTGCGGGATATGCGGTGGCCAGCGCCAGTGCGGCTATACCGATTTGAACGACACGTTGCATCATGCGCGGGAGAAAGCCCCGCCGCGTTGCTTCTGTCAACTCGCAACCCTTGTTGGAAAGGACGAGCGATGTCCGCAATCCTGCTGACGGCGCCTGCGGCCGAGCCGTGGACGGTGGCCGAAGCCAAGAGTTTTTTGCGCGTCGAGAACGACGACGACGATGCGATCGTCGGCGCGTTGATCTCGGCGGCGCGCAGCCAGGTCGAAGCGCTGACCCGGCGCGGGCTGATAACGCAGACCTGGCGCTTGGTGCTGGATCGCTGGCCGCCGGATGGTCGCATCGCGCCGAGGGTTGCGCCGCTGCGGTCGGTGATTGCCGCGCGGGTATACGACGCCGCGAATAACGCCGGCAGCATCGATGTCGAACGGTTTGTCGTCGATACGACCGCGAATGTCATCGCCACTCCCGGCTGGTCGTTGCCACCGCCGGGACGCGGCACGGCCGGCATCGAACTCGATGTCGAAGTCGGCTTTGGCGACAACGCGGCCGATGTGCCGGAGGTGTTGCGTCATGCCATCCGCACGCTGGTCGCGCACTGGTACGAGAATCGCGGACTGGTTGCGATCGGGCAAACCGTCGCGATGCTGCCCGGCAGCGTCAGCGCGATGATCGCATCCTATCGGGTGCTGTCGTTATGATCGATCCGGGCGCGCTGAAAGCCCGGCTGACCATCGAAGCGCCGGTGGAAACCGACGACGGGCAGGGCGGCTTGGTCCGTGGCTATACGACCTTTGCGAAAGCGTGGGCGCAGGTGACGCAACTCTCCGCGCGGCACGACATCGCCGCCGATGCCGACGGCGCGGCGGTTCGCACGCGGATCGTGATGCGCAATCGCTTCGTTCTCACCTTGCAGCACCGGCTGACCGACGGTGCGCGCGTCTATCGCATCCTCGCCATTCGCGAGCGCCACGACCGCCGCTTCATCGAGATCGATGCCGAACTGCGGATCGAGTGACTTGTTCCTCATTTGGATTTGACATCATGACCTTTGCCAACGTGGCGCTGCGTGCCGCGATCCATGACGCGTTGTGCGCCGACGGTGGGCTGACTGCCGCGCTCGGCGGCCAGCGGATCTACGATGCACCACCGCGCGGCGCGTCGTTTCCCTATGTCACGCTGGGCGAGGCGCGGCTCGTCGATGCATCGTCCGACGGCGGCGAGACGCAGGAACATCTGCTGACGCTGCACGCATGGTCGCGGCAGGGCGGCCACAAGGAAGCGCACGGCATTGCCGGTGCGCTGCTGCAGGCGCTCGACGATGCGCCGCTGGCGCCCGACGGGCATCGCCTCGTCAACCTGCGGTTTTCCGTCGCCGACATCCGGCGCGAGTCCGATGGCCGCACCTATCATGCGGTGGTGCGCTTTCGCGCCGTCACCGAACCCGTCACCTGAATCGAGGAGCAATCATGGGCGCGCAAAAGGGCAAGGATCTGCTGGTGAAGATGTATGACGGCGCGAGTTACGTCACCGTCGCCGGGCTTCGCAGCCGCAAGATCGCGTTCAACGCCGAACTGGTTGACGTCACCCATGCGGAGTCGGTTGACCGCTGGCGCGAGTTGCTCGCCGGCGCCGGCGTTAAGCGCGCGTCGCTCTCCGGGCGCGGACTGTTCAAGGACGGCGCCTCCGATGCGCTAGTGCGGCAGGCGTTCTTCGACGGCGCGGTGAATGCGTGCCAGGTGATCGTGCCGGATTTCGGAACCATCGAAGGACAATTCCAGATCTCCGGCCTCGAATTTTCCGGCGAGCACAACGGCGAGGTGACGTTCGATATCTCGCTGGAATCCGCCGGCGCGCTCGCCTTCACCGCGATGTAAGGAGCCGCAAATGCCCAACAGATATCGCGGCGAGATCGAGGCCGAGCTCGGCGGACGCCGCCGCACACTGGTACTGACGCTCGGCGCGCTGGCCGAACTGGAATCCGCGTTCGGAGCTGATGACTTGATGGCGCTGGCGGAGCGTTTCGGCACCGGGCGGCTGTCGGCGCGCGATCTGGTCCGCATCATTGCTGCCGGTCTGCGCGGCGCGGGCGAGGCGGTGAGCGACGACGAGGTGGCGGCGATGGTCGCGCCCGGCGGCGCATCGGGCTATGTGCGCATCGCGGCCGATCTGATCGCGGCGACGTTCGACGATACGGCGAGCGAGAGCCAGCGATGAAACCCTTTCCCTGGCGTGAGGCGATCGGTTTCGGCCTCGGCGTATTGCGGCTGTCGCCGGATGCGTTCTGGCGGATGACGCCGCGCGAACTGGCGCACGCCATCGTCGCGGTGCGCGGGCACACGCCGATGCCGATCGATCGTACGGGTCTTGACGACCTGATGCGGCGGTTTCCGGACAAGACGATGGAGAAGGCACATCATGGCGGATGACACCGAACTGCTCGATACTGCGAGCACGCTGGACAGCCTGAGCCTGAAGACGCGCGACCTCGCCAGCGGCGCCAACAGCTTTGCGCGGGCGATGACATCGGCGTTCGCCACGTCGGTGACCGGCGGCAAGCAATTCGACGACGTGTTGAAGTCGCTGGCGCTTCGATTGTCGGACCTCTCGGTTCGACTCGCGTTCAAGCCGATCACCAGCGCGCTCGGA
This sequence comes from Xanthobacteraceae bacterium, assembly GCA_024508855.1. Taxonomy (GTDB): domain Bacteria; phylum Pseudomonadota; class Alphaproteobacteria; order Rhizobiales; family Xanthobacteraceae; genus 62-47. Next base: position 43,669 of record JANINJ010000072.1, on the reverse strand, counting down.
AGCGGCATCGACAACCTGCTGTCGGGCTTGACCGGCATCGGTGCGAGCACATCGACCGCATCGATGGTTGCGGCCTCCGGCGCGGTGAAGCCATTCGCATCCGGTGGCGTGATCGGCACGCCGACCTATTTTCCGCTGATCGGCGGCGGCACCGGCCTGGCCGGCGAAGCCGGTCCCGAGGCGATCATGCCGCTGAAGCGCGGGGCCGATGGCAAGCTCGGCGTCAGCGGCGGTAGTGGTGGCAACAGCATCACCGTGCAGATCGCGACGCCGGACGTCGACAGCTTCCGCCGCTCGGAAAGTTACATCACCGGCCAGATCGCGCGTGCGGTGGCACGCGGGCAGCGGAGCTTGTGAAGCTGCGGCGGACGTGTCCCGGGCGCGATGCGGCATTCTTCATGCCGCGCCGCTGAACCGGGACCGCCAAAGAGCAAACTCTCGTGTTGCTACGGTCCCGGCTCTGCGGTGCATCGTGAAGAACGCTGCACCGCGTCCGGGACACAATTCCTTTCTTCCGGGTTTTGCCCATGACATCCTTCCACGAAATCCTCTTTCCGCTCGACGTCGCGCTGAAAAGCGCGGGAGGGCCGGAACGGCGAACCGATATCGTGACGTTCGGCTCCGGGCGCGAGGAGCGCAATGCGCGCTGGGCGCATTCGCGACGGCGTTACGATGCCGGCTACGGCATCAAGACGCTGACCGAATTGCAAAGCGTGGTGGCGTTCTTCGAGGAGCGGCGCGGCCAACTTTATGGCTTTCGCTGGCGCGACCGGCTCGACCAGACATCGGCATCGCCCGGCACGCCGATCTCGCCGCTCGACCAGGGCATCGGCACCGGTGACGGAGCGACCGCAACATTCCAACTCGTGAAGACTTATGGCAGCGCCCATGCGCCGTATCAGCGGCCGATCGCGAAGCCGGTCGCGGGCAGCGTGCGTGTGGCGGTCGATCATGTCGAACTCGCGAGCGGCACCGCCTACACCTGCGATACGACGACGGGCGTTGTGACGTTTCTCGCCGGGCACATTCCCGCGGCGGGCAAGGCGGTGACGGCCGGATTCATGTTCGACGTGCCGGTGCGGTTCGACACCGACTATCTCGAAGTCGACTTGTCGGCTTTCGCCGCCGGCGCGATTCCGAAAATTCCGCTGGTGGAGATCAGGCCATGAGGACGATCCCGCCTGCGCTGCAGGAAAAACTCGATTCCGGCGTCACCACGCTGGCGCGGTGCTGGAAGCTGACGCGGCGTGACGGCACCGTGCAGGGCTTCACCGATCACGACGAAGACCTCGCGATCGAAGACGTGATCTGCCGCGCCGGGACCGGCTTGACCGCATCGGAAGCGACCGGCACGTTCGGCCTCGCGGTCGACAGCACCGAAATTTCCGGCGCGTTGTCCAGCGAACTCTTGAGCGAGGCGGATCTCGCCGCGGGGCGTTACGACGCGGCGCAGGTCGAGACCTGGCTGGTGGACTGGAGCGAGCCGTCGCTGCGCGTGCTGACCGCGCGCGGCACGCTCGGCGAAGTGAGGCGCGAAGGTCCGGCGTTCACCGCCGAGCTTCGCGGGCTTGCGGACCTGCTGTCGCAGGAAAGCGGGCGACTCTATACCGCGAAATGCAGCGCCGATCTCGGCGACCGGCGTTGCCGGTTCGATCTCACCCAACCGGCGTTCCATGCCGCGGGTAGCGTCACGTCGCTGGAAGGCACGTCGTTATTTGCGGCATCCGGTCTCGATGGATTCACGCCGGGCTTGTTCAGCGAGGGGCGGCTGCTGTGGACCGGCGGCGCCAATGCGGGCACAGCGGTCGAGGTGAAGGAGCATCGTATCGTCGGCGGCGAGGTGCGGCTGTCGCTGTGGCAGGCGATGGCCGAGCCGATCGCGCCCGGCGATGCGTTCACGGTCACTGCCGGTTGCGACAAGACGTTCGCGACCTGCCGCAATCGTTTTGCCAACACGCTCAACTTCCGCGGCTTCCCGCAGATCCCGGGCAACGATTTCATCATCAGTTATCCGACGCCGAATGTGACCTCACCCTGACCCCAACTTTGATCGCTGCCATTGCCCGTGTCCCGGGCGCGATGCGATGCGCAGCATCGCTTCGCAGCACCGGGACCGCTTCAGCGGCAATATCTCCGCTGAATCGTTGCATCGTCGTATGCACGTTGTGGAATGGTCCCGGCTCTGCGGTGCATCGTGAAGAACGCTGCGCCGCGTCCGGGACACGATGCTTCAGGATACCCAAACATGACCATTCCTCTCACCCGCGCGGCCATCGTCGCGGAGGCGCGCGAATGGATCGGCACGCGGTATCGGCATCAGGCGTCAGTGAAAGGCGTGGGCTGCGATTGCCTGGGGCTGGTGCGTGGCGTCTGGCGTGCGTGCATCGGCGACGAGCCGGAATCGCCGCCGCCCTATGCCGCCGACTGGGCGGAAGCGCGCGGCGAAGAAACGCTGGCTGAGGCAGCGCTGCGGCATCTGGGGCCGGTTGACGTTGCGGCGTTCGGGGCCGGCGATGTGCTGCTATTTCGCTGGCGCGCCGGCTTCGTTGCCAAGCACGTCGCCATCGCCACCGCCGACGGCACCATGATCCATGCGCACGACGGCGCGTCGGTCTGCGAGATCGCGCTGGCGCCGTGGTGGCGTCGCCGTCTCGCTTACGCATTTCGTTTTCCGGGAGTGTCGGACTGATGGCTGCGCTTGTTCTTTCCATTGCAGGCGGTGCCGTCGGCGCGGCATTCGGGCCGGTCGGTGCGATCGCGGGCCGCATTGCTGGCGCGCTGGTCGGCAACATGCTCGATCGCACCGTGTTCGGCCCCGGCGACCAGACCGCGACCGGGCCGCGCCTCGCCGATCTCGACGTGATGTCGTCGACCGAGGGCGCGCCGATCCCGCGCGTCTATGGCCGCGCGCGCTTGTCGGGCGAGGTGATCTGGGCGACGCCGCTAGAGGAGGTGGTTTCCACCGACACCACGTCATCCGGCGGCAAGGGGTTTGGCGGGCCGAGCACGACCACGACGACCTATACTTACTTCGCGAATTTCGCGGTCGGCCTGTGCGAGGGCGAGATCGGGCGCGTCGGCCGCATCTGGGCGGACGGCAAGCCGCTCGATATCTCCAACCTGAATTTCCGCGTCCATCGCGGCACCGAGGATCAGGGCGTCGACGACCTGATCGCGGCGAAGGAGGGGGCGGATGATGCCCCGGCCTATCGCGGTCTCGCCTACATCGTATTTGAGCGACTGCCGCTGGCCGATTACGGCAACCGGATTCCGCAACTCTCGTTCGAGATCGTCCGGCCGGTCGGGCGGTTGGAAAAGATGGTGCGCGCGGTGACGCTGATCCCCGGCACCACGGAGTTCGGCTACGAACCGTCGACTATCGTCGAAGTCACGGGACCGGGGCAGTATGCGCCCGAGAACCGCCATGCGCCGAATGCGATGTCGGATGTCGTGGCCGCGCTCGACGATCTGCAGGGCGTTTGTCCCAATCTCGAGCGCGTCGCCGTGGTGGTGGCGTGGTTCGGATCGGATTTGCGTGCGGGCGAGTGTACCGTGCGTCCCGGCGTCGAGAACGCCTCGAAGGTGACCGATCCCGATCTCTGGTCGGTCGACGACGTGACGCGCGACGCGACCTATGTGGTGTCGCAGGTGGATAGCCGGCCGGCCTATGGCGGCACGCCGTCCGACAAGAGCGTGATCGATCTGATCGCCGAGTTGAAGGCCCGCGGATTGAAGGTGACGTTCTATCCGTTCGTGATGATGGATATTCCCGCCGGCAATGACTTGTCCGATCCGTGGACCGGCGCGGCGTCGCAGCCCGCTTATCCCTGGCGCGGGCGTATCACCTGCGATCCGGCGCCGGGCCGTCCGGGGTCGCCGCAAGGTACTGCGGCGGCGGCAACGCAGGTGGCGAACTTCTTCGCGGGCGGCGAGTGGAATTATCGCCGCATGGTGCTGCACTACGCCAACCTGGTCGCGGCGAATGGCGGGGTCGATGCGTTTCTGATCGGCTCGGAACTGAAGGCGTTGACACGCGTCCGTTCCGGTGCCGGCGTCTATCCGGCGGTCGATCGACTGGTGACGCTGGCAGCCGATGTCAAAGCCATCGTCGGCGAGCCCACCACTGTGACCTACGGTGCGGACTGGACCGAATACGGCTCCGATGTCGTGGATGCCGATGCGACGGAGGTGCGCTTTCCGCTCGATCCGTTGTGGGCGTCCGCGGCGATCGACGCGGTCGGCATCGATTATTATGCGCCGCTCGCCGACTGGCGCGACGAGGCGCAGCATCTCGACCGCGAACTGGCCCCGTCCGGTTACGATCTCGCGTATCTCGGTGGCAACGTCACGGCCGGTGAGGGCTACGACTGGTATTATCCGGACGATGCCGCGCGCGCCGCGCAGGCGCGTGCGCCGATCACCGACGGACTCGGCAAGCCGTGGACGTTTCGCGTCAAGGATATCGTCAACTGGTGGAGCAATCCGCATCACGAGCGGGTCGGCGGTGTCGAACTGGCGACGCCGACCGCGTGGTCTCCACGTAGCAAGCCGATCTGGATCACCGAGGTCGGTTGCCCGGCGGTCGACAAGGGCGCCAACCAGCCGAGCGTGTTTCCCGATCCGAAATCGTCCGAAGATTCTGCGCCGTATTTTTCCAACGGAAGCCGCGACGACCTGATCCAGCGCCGTTACCTCGAAGCCTTCATCGGTGCATTCGATCCGGCGTTCGGTGGTAGCGATGTGCGCAACCCGGTGTCGCCGGTCTATGGCGGCCGCATGATCGATGTTTCCGCGATGCATCTGTGGACCTGGGACGCACGGCCCTATCCGGTCTTTCCCGCTGCTGAAGAAGTGTGGAGCGATGCGCCGAACTGGCAGACCGGGCACTGGCTGAGCGGCCGGCTCGGCGGCGCGCCGCTCGATGCGCTAATCGATGCGTTGCTGCGGGACGCGGAGGTTTCCCGTGTCGATTGTTCAGCGTTGCGCGACGGCTGCGACGGTTACGTGGTGGATCGCCCGATGGCGCCGCGCGCGATGATCGAGCCGCTGGCGTCCGCTTACGCCTTCGATGCCACAGCGGCGGATGGCACGCTGCGTTTCATCCAGCGCGGCGGCGCGCCGGTGGCCGAGATTGCCGAAGACGAGCTTGTGCTTCCGGATAGCGGTCCGCTGGCGCGGCTGACGCGGGCACAGGAGACCGAGTTGCCGCGCGAGGTGAGTTTCGGCTACACCGACGCCGGGGTCGATTACCGGCGTTCGGCGGTGACGTCGCGGCGGCTGGTGGGCGGCGCGAACCGCACCGTTCACTCCGATGTCGCAGTGGTCACGCATGACGCAGCCGCCACGCGCCGCGCCGAGATCTGGCTGCAGGATTTGTGGGCGGGGCGGGAAAGTGCCGAATTCGCGCTTGGCCAGCGTCGTCTGCCGCTCGCGCCCGGCGATGTCGTTGCGGTGACGATCGGCGACCGGCGGCGGCTATTCGAGATCGACAGTTTTGTCGACACGCAATCGCGCCAGGTGAAGGCGCGCAGCATCGATCCCGAAGCGTTCGCGATGCCGCTGCTGCTGCCGCGCCGCGTGCCGCTGGCGCTGCCGCCTTCGCTGGGGCCGGTGCATGCGGTGGCGCTCGACCTGCCGACGCTGGAGTCATCGCAGCCGCCGATCCTGACGCGACTTGCGGTGTTCGCCAATCCATGGCCGGGGCCGGTTACAGTGTGGCGCTCGAGCGATGGCGCGAGCTATCAGGTTCTCGCGACCGTTGTCACGCCTGCGACCATTGGCGAAACGCTTGATCCGCTGCCGGAAGCTGCGGCAGGTTGTTGGGATCGCGGCCACGCGGTGCGCGTGCGGCTGTACGGTGGCGCACTGACCTCGACCAGCGAGACGCGAGTGCTGAACGGCGCCAACGCAGCGGCGGTGCGCAATGCCGGCGGCGTCTGGGAAGTCATCCAGTTCGCCAATGCCATGCTGATCGACGGCAATACCTATCGGCTGTCGGGCCTGCTGCGCGGCCAGGCCGGTAGCGAATATGCCATCGCGCAGCCGCTTCCGGCAGGAGCGCCATTCATCATGCTCGACGCCAGCCTGCTGCCACTGGCGCGCGGGCTCGATGCGCTCGATCGTCCACTGGATCTGCGTATCGTCGCATCGGGACGCAGCCACGACGATCCCGCCGCGGTCGCGCTCAGCGTCGCGCCGGGCAAGACGGCATTGCAGCCGTTGTCGCCGGTGCATGTCGCGGCCGTCCGACGGGGTGATGGTGTTCACATCGCGTGGATCCGTCGCACTCGTGTGGACGGCGACGGCTGGAACATCGAAGTGCCGCTCGGCGAAGATTCCGAGGCCTACACCGTCGATATTCTGTCGGGCGGTGATGTCGTGCGATCGATCGCCAGCGACATGCCGTCGGCGCTGTACGTCAATGCCGATGAGCTTGCCGATTTCGGCGCGCCGCAAACCAGCCTGCACCTGCGGGTCGCGCAATTGTCCAGCGCCGTCGGCGCCGGCCATCCTACCGAACTTACTCTCACCGTGTGAGCCAACATGACAGACACCGTGAATTTGGGCCTGCCTTTCATCGAGAGCAGCCAGGCGCAGAAACATGTCACCCACAACGAAGCGTTGCGGATTCTCGATGCCGTGATTCAGATCGCGGTCAAGGACATGACGCTCACTGTACCGCCTTCGACGCCAACCGATAACGAGCGGCATATCGTGGCTGCCGGTGCGACGGGTGCTTGGAGCGGGCAGGCGAATGCCATCGCGACGTGGCAGGATGGTGCATGGACGTTTCTTGTGCCCAAAGCCGGGTGGTGCGCATGGTCTGTCGCGGACGCGACGATTGTCGTCTATGACGGTGCGACGTGGAATGAGGCTTCGGGAGCGGGCGGCAGCGTCGGCCTGATCGGCGTCAACACCACTGCCAGCATGCCAAACCTGCTCAGCGTCAAATCCAATTCCGCTTTGTTCGCCGCCATCGATGCCGCCGACGGCGGCACCGGCGACATGCGCGTGCAGCTGTCGAAAGAGACGAGCGGCAATACTGCGTCGGTCTATTTCTCCGATAATTATTCCGGGCGTGCGGAATTCGGCTTGGTCGGCAGCGATTCCTTCAAGCTGAAGGTGTCGAACGACGGCGCGACCTGGATCGAAGCACTGGTGGTCGATCCGGGGTCGGGCAAGGTTTCGTTTCCGCGCGGCATCGCTGACCTGATTCCACGCGGGCATATCTCCGGCCTGACGCTTTCGACGGCGGGCGCGTCGTCGGGTTTCAGCGTGGCGGCAGGTGTCGCCTCGGACGGGACCGGCGTTGACCTGCTGGCCTTGGCATCCGCGGTCACCAAGACGACAGCGGCCTGGTCGGCAGGCTCGGGCAACGGCGGGCTCGATACCGGTTCGATTGCGAACGCGACCTGGTATCACGTGCACCTCATCAAGCGACCCGATACCGGCGCCGTCGACGTACTGATCTCGTTATCGGCAACAACGCCGGCCTTGCCGACGAACTACACGCTGTCGCGCCGCATCGGCGCGATGAAGACCGACGGTTCGGCGAAGTGGATGAAATTCGTCCAACATGGCGACACGTTCACATGGGACGTGCCGGTGTCGGATTTCATTGGACAACTCAATCCCGGCACTTCCGCGATCCTGCGGGCATTGAGCGTGCCGCCCGGCATCAATGTCACGGCGATCTTTCACGCGCGTTGCTACACGACAACGCTAGCATCGGCGGTGGCAACCCTTTTTACCGACCCGGCGGCGACCGATACGGCGCCGGACTTCAACAACGCACAGCAGATCGGCAACACGACGTTGTCGCCCTTCGCGAACCTGCGCATCCGGACCGATACGTCGCGGCAGATACGTGTCCGCTCGAGTTTCTCCGACTCCGGGGTCGGCTTCACGCTGACGACGGACGGGTGGGTCGACCCGCGCGGCAAATGACCACGCTTGTGAATGCGTAACGGCGTCGTGGGTTCAGTCCACTGCGTCGGCGTGTTGGGCGGAAGTTGTCGCAGCGTGGAACGCCGGAGAGGTTCGCAGCTCGAAAGTGCCGGATGCGTAGGCTGCGATCAGCAGCATGATGCCGCACAGCGGGATCGCCAGCATATCGATCAACTCGCGTGGCATTTGCCTCTCCCGAAACCCTAAAGGTTGACGCGCGGTCCGGACATTCTCCGACGGGAGCTTAAAGCACTTTCGGCCATCTCGTCCCCCCGATCCCTCATTCTGCACAGGAAATAACATGCCGCAATCGTCGTTTGGCGAGGCCTTGCTACGTCTTTGGCCCAATGGCGACCGTGCCGTGGCGGGCCTGCGCGCCGGCATGATCGCGAGCGCGCCGGGGGTGTTTCATAAATACGGCATCACGACGCCACTGCTTGCCGCGCATGTGATGGCCCAGATCAGCCACGAATGCGGGGCCGGCACGGAGGTGATCGAAAACCTGAATTACTCGGCGGCGCGCATGATGCAGGTGTGGCCGTCGCGCTTTCCGTCGCTGGCCAGCGCGAAGCCCTACGCTGGCAACGCCAGGGCGCTGGCCAACCGTGTCTACAATGGCCGCATGGGCAATGTCATCGGCAGCGACGACGGCTGGAATTTCCGCGGCCGGGGCGCGGTGCAGACCACAGGCCGCGAAGGCTATCAACGGCTCGCTGAACTGACGGGATTCGATGTCGTCAACGATCCGGCCCTCGTCAACGATCCACGTTATTTCCTGGCTTGCGGCGTTGCCGATTTCATCCTGTGCGGGTGTCTGCCGTTCGCGATGGCGGACGACGTCGTCGGCGTCACCAAGCGCCTGAACGGCGGCACCATTGGATTGGCTGCGCGCGGCCAGTGGCTGGCGCAATGGAAGGCCGCGCTGGGTACACAGCCCGTCATCGTACCGACGGATACGCCAAACCCCGACGTGCCGACTGCGGATCATCCGCCATCGCCGCAGTCTGCGTCGCTTACGTCGCTTCTCGGCAAATTCATTGAAGCCATCTTCGCCATCTTTCGGAGGTCATGAGCATGTTCGGTTTCGTCGTTGTGATGAGTGCATTTGTCGCCGGGTTCATCGGCTCGATTTTCGCATGGCCGGCGATCCGTGCTCATGCGTTCGGTATCGTGGCCGAAATCGCCACCTTGCGGGCGCGCGCCAAGGTGCTGGAAGACAGCCTCAAGGGAGGTGAGTGATGGATTGGGGCGATCTCGCCAAGCAGGTTATCGGCCTCGGTGCACCGCTTCTTGGCTCCGCACTGGGCGGGCCGCTCGGCGGCGCGGCCGGTCAAATCCTGGCGACGGCGCTCGGCTCGGCCAGCGCCACGCCCGGCGCGGTGCAGGCGACGCTGCCGACTGCCGATCCCGCGAAAGTTGCCGAGGCCGAGACGCGCTGGATCGAGACGATCCGCGCCGAGGCCGAAACCCAGCGCACCGCCATTTCGGAAACGCAGACAACCATGCGGGCGGAGATGGCCAGCAACGATGTGATGCAGCGCTGGTGGCGTCCGATCTACGCGTTCGAACTGACCTTCGAGTGCGCCGCGCTGTGGACGGTGCTGGTGCATGAATTCTGGACCGGCGACGTCCAGACCATCAATGCGCTGGTCGGTGCCATGACGCTGTTCGTCACCTATTGGGGGTTCCGATTCGGCGTGCTAGGCGTCTATATCAGCGGCCGGACGCGCGAAAAGGTCTGCGCCGCAACCGGACAGGACACGCCCGGCGTGCTGGAGAAGCTGGTCAAGGCAGTGGCGAGGAAAAAGTCCGGCTGAGGCCATCGTTCAGCCGCCATTCACCCCGATGCGGTTTGACTATCGAGGCTGGCGGATATCAAGCCGGCGCCAACTACGGAGACCGACTTGCGCCTTCTGGTCGTTGAGGATGATCCGGATCTCAATCGGCAGCTGACCACAGCGCTGTCCGATGCCGGTTACGTTGTCGATCGCGCCTTCGATGGTGAGGAGGGGCACTTCCTCGGCGATAGCGAGCCGTACGATGCGGTGGTGCTCGATATCGGCCTGCCGAAGATGGACGGCATCTCGGTGCTGGAAGCCTGGCGGCGCAACAACCGCGCCATGCCGGTGCTGATCCTCACCGCGCGCGATCGCTGGAGCGACAAGGTGCAGGGCTTCGATGCCGGCGCCGACGACTACGTCGCCAAACCGTTTCATCTGGAAGAAGTACTGGCGAGGATTCGCGCGCTGCTGCGCCGCTCGACCGGCCATGCCCAGAGCGAACTGACCTGCGGCCCGGTGGTGCTGGATACGCGTACCGGCCGCGTCAGCGTCAACGGCAATCCAATCAAGATGACCTCGCACGAATATCGGCTGCTGGCGTATCTGATGCATCATACCGGCCGCGTGGTCTCGCGCACCGAACTGGTCGAGCATCTTTACGATCAGGATTTCGACCGCGATTCGAACACCATCGAAGTGTTCGTTGGCCGCATCCGCAAGAAGCTGGAGGTCGATATCATCCAGACCGTGCGCGGGCTCGGCTATTTGCTGACGCCGCCGGCCAATGCGAAGTAGAGTATCGGCCGACACCGGTTCTCAGGTGGCTTCGGATCAGAAGTCCTTTTGATGCATACGCCGCTGGATCAGAAATCGCTTTCCAAAAATCAGCCTTCGAAGGATCGGCCTTCCAAGGCTCGCACGAGTTCGCTTGCGACGCGATTGTTCGTGTCCGCGACCATCTGGGTGGTCGTGATCCTGTTGATCACTGGCATCGTCCTGTCGTCGGTCTACCGCGAGGCGACCGAGCGCGCGTTCGACCGTCGGCTCAATCTTTACCTTCGCACCTTGATCGCCGAAGTGGCGACGCCGGATGAGCCGCCCGATCATCAATTCCAGTCACTCGGCGAACCGCTGTTCGACCTGCCGCTGTCCGGCTGGTACTGGCAGATCACCCGCGAGGATACCGAGAAGCACGACGTCCGCGCCTCGCGCTCGTTGTGGGACAAGAAGCTGCCGAAGCTAGAGGATCAGGGGATTGCGTTGACCGCCGCCGGCGTACGGCAAGGGTATGTCGAGGGGCCGGAGGGCCAGGACCTGCGGATGGTGGAGCGGCCGGTCGATCTCGGCTCCGATGGCAAGTTTCTGGTCACGGTCGCCGGTGACGCCACCGAGATTTTCGAAGAGACGCGCGCGTTCGATTACTATCTGTTCGGCACCTTCGCCGCACTGACGATCGGGCTGCTGCTGACGACGATCTTCCAGGTCCGCTTCGGCCTTGCGCCATTGAAACGCATCTCGGATGCCATCGCCGATATCCGTTCCGGCCGTGCCGAACGGCTGGAAGGTTCGTTCCCGGTGGAGATCGCGCCGCTGGCGCGCGAGACCAATGCGCTGATCGATGCCAATCGCGAGATCGTGGAACGATCGCGCACCCACGTCGGCAATCTGGCGCACGCGATCAAGACGCCGTTGTCGGTGATCGTCAACGAAGCGTCTGCACGCCGGCCCGATCCGCTCGCCACGAAGATTCTGGAGCAGGCGGACGTGATGCGCAGCCAGGTGGCGCATCATCTGGAGCGCGCGCGCATCGCCGCGCGGCAGACCATCGTCGGCACCGTGACCGATGTGGCGCCGGTGATCGAGGCGCTGGGACGCACCATGGAGAAAATCCACCGCGGGATCGATATCGAGATCACCGCGGCCCCGCAGGCGAAGTTTCGTGGCGAGCGTCAGGATCTCGAAGAGATGACCGGCAATCTGGTCGACAATGCCTGCAAGTGGGCGCGCTCGCGGGTGGTCGTCGAGGTTGCGGTGGTGAAGGCAGCCGGCGCGGCGCAGGAAGCATCGCTGCACATCGTCGTCGATGACGACGGGCCGGGCCTGTCCCCTGAGGAGCGCGCCAAGGTCTCGCGCCGTGGCCAGCGGCTCGATGAATCGAAGCCTGGTTCGGGCCTCGGACTTTCCATCGTGATCGATCTCGCTGCGCTTTACGGCGGCAACCTGACGCTTGGCGACGCGCCGATCGGGGGCCTGCGGGCGGAACTGGTGTTGCCCGCGGCATGAAGGGCGCTTGCCCCGTTGCCGCCGGAATTGTAACGCTTGGGTGTCGCGCGGGCGATATAGGGGAGCATTGCGTTGTTGCCGATCGGATGCGAGCGGAGCCGGGAGCAGGCTGCCGGGACTCTTCTGAAAAGATTGCAGGCGCTGGCATTGCTGGCATCGACGGTGGCATTGGGCGGTTGCGATATCACCGCGTCGGCGAATGCAATTCGCGACGACATCAGCATGACCCCGTCCACCAACGCTGCGCTCAGCGCCTTGATCGGCAACAAGATCGGGGCCGGGCTCGACGATCAGGATCGTCAACTCGCCTATAACGCGCAGATCGACGCGCTGGAGAACGGCGCGGCCGGTGCGCCGGTGCCCTGGCGGAACCTGCAGTCCGGTCATCACGGCAATATCGTTGCCGGACCTCCATACGACATCCGCGGCGCCAAATGCCGCGGATACTCCCATACCGTTTCGGTCAACGATCAGCTCCAGACTGCCCGTGGCACCGCCTGCCGGCGCTCGGACGGGAGCTGGCGGGCGGTGACCTGAATAGGTGTCGCTGGACGGCCTCAATACAGCTATGGGTTGTATTGAGGTCGCAACGCCTTGTTTCGCAACGGGTTCTTAACGCCGGCTCTGGTATGACCGAAACCCGGCGCCTGTAGGCGTTCGCGCGGATTCGGGCGGCATGGGGCAGACTTCGACAGAACGGCTGAGGGACTATCTCGCGCAGCTTTCGCCCAAGGCGCAAGCGTTGCTGATGCGCGAGTTCGAGCGTGCCCTGGAGCGTGGCGAAGATACTGCTGTCGCGACCTTTGTCCTCGAGGAACTGCGCAAGATCGTGCGCGGATCGGATGAAGACACCACTCCACGAGCGGAAGATCCGGCGCGGTTGCTGTTCCGGCCGCTGGAACCATTCCTGATCGAAGGCAGCGCAGCAGCGCGTCCGGGGCAAATCCGCCGGGCCTCGCTGATGCCGGTGTGGCAATGGCTCGGTCGCGACGGTGCTCCCGATGCCGTGCGCGCATTCGAAGCTGCACTGGCGCAGACATCACCGGCCAGCCCCGCTTCTGATCTCAACCGCCACGTGCGTCAGGTTCAGATCGCCGCAGCCGAAGCGATCGAACGCATCGCCGGCGGTGGCGATCATCGCGCGCTGTCCCGCATCGGGCCGCCGAGCGTAACCGAGGACATGGCAGCGATGGCGGCCATCCTGAAGGCCAGCGAAGCGCTGGATACGCTCAACGGCCGGCTGCCGAGCTTCATGCGCGCGTTCGGCGAATCGCAGATCGCCTCGATCAGCGCCGCATTGAATGTCCCGTCGTTGCAGACGCGGCAACTTCTCCCGTTCGCCATATCGCTGGTGATGTCGCGTCTGGCCGCGCCGTGGCAGATCGTTCGCCTCGCGATCTCGGTCGCGGCATCGGACGATGAGCTTCGCGTTGCCGGCACGCCCTATGGCGTCGCGGTGACGATGGCGATCCACGATCTCACGCGGATCGGCAGCAACCTCCGCGCCGACATCAAGCGCGGGCAATTCCAGAACGTGTCCGATCATCTCAAGACCGTGCATGACGGCGTGCGCGGGCTGCGCACTGAACTCGACCTGCGCACCGATTCCACCTGGGGGCGTCAGCTCGCATCGATCCGCGTCGATATTTCGAACGCCCTGCAGTCGGAAATCGACAGCGTACCGGGCCGCGTGCGGCGGTTACTGCGGCAGCGCCCGGAGAAAGACATTTCCGCGCATACGCGGATCGATCCGCTCGAGGTCGACGAAACCGCAGCGCTAATCGATTTCGTCGCGGTCTGTCGCACCTATGCAAGCGAACTGGCGATCAACGAAGTGACGCTGCGCACGTTTTCCGATCTGCAGCACTACGTCGAACAGTCCACCGAAGCGTTGGTCGAGTCGTTGCGCGGCGGCGACGGCAAGGCGCGCGCGTTTCGCCAGCAGCAGGTCAAGGCGGCAATCCGCTTCTGCGATGTGCTGTTCGGCCACGATTATGCGTCGCTGATGCGCCGCGCCGCCGATCAGGCGCTCGCCGGGGAACGAAAATCCAGCCGCGCAGGCTGATTTGGCGTTGATCTGACTGCGCTTTTCCCGGGAACCGGGTATCGCAATTGTCAATTGCGCAGGCCTCGCAGGCGTGATGTAACGCGCCCATCCCTATCGGTCGGAAGGCCGCGCCGTACTCACCGGAACTGTGCCGAATGTCGCTGTGGTTTTTGCTCGCGTTGATGACCGCCGTGGCGATCTTCGCAGTGTTGTGGCCGCTCGGGCGGGCGACGCCTTCGCAGGGCGGTCGAGAATCCGCCGTCTACAAGGACCAGCTCACCGAAGTCGATCGCGACGTTGCCGCGGGTCTGATCCCGCAGTCCGAGGGCGAGGCGGCGCGCGTCGAAATCGGCCGCCGCTTGCTGGCCGCAGCCGATGCGGAAACGGACCCGCAGACGACGCCGCGTCTCGGATTGCGGCGCACGGTGGCGATCATCGCGCTGGTCGGCATGCCGCTGATGGCAGGCGGCCTCTATTTGCATCTCGGTTCGCCGGCACTTCCCGACATGCCGCTCGCTAGCCGGGCGACGGCTCCGGTGGCAACCGCATCGCTCGACCAACTGGTCGGACGGGTACAGACGCATCTCGAGAAAAACCCAACCGATGGACGTGGCTGGAGCGTGCTGGCGCCGGTGCTGGAGCGGCTCGGCCGCTTCGACGATGCCGCGCAGGCCTATCGCAATGCCATCAAATACGACGGCGATACGGCCGCGCGACGTGCCGGTCTTGGCGAGTCGCTGGTCTCTGTCGCGAACGGTGTGGTGACTGCGGATGCCAAGGCCGAATTCGACCGTGCCGTCGCGCTCGACGCCAAGGAAGCAAAAGCGCGCTACTTCCTTGGCCTTGCCGCCGAGCAGGACGGCAACCGCACGCAGGCGGCGTCGATCTGGCAGCCGCTGCTTGCCGACGCTCCACCCGACGCGCCGTGGCGTCCGGTGGTCGCGGCGGCGCTGGCGCGTGTTGGCGCGGCCAAGGTGCCTGCGTTGTCGGACGATACGATCGCGTCCGCGCAGAACATGAGCGAAGCCGATCGCACAACCATGATCCGTGGCATGGTCGATCGCCTCGCGACGCGCCTGAAACAGAACGGCGACGACGTAGAGGGCTGGCTCCGGCTGGTGCGCGCTTATAAGGTGCTCAACGATCCCGAGAAATCGCGGACAGCGCGGGACGACGCGCGCCGCGCCCTCGGCCAGAATGAAGCGGGTTTGCGCCAGCTCAATGAAGGCCTCAAGGCGATGGGGATAGATGGATGATGTATTGCCAGCCGGTGAAACAGCATGACGCGTAAGCAGCGACGATTGACGATGATTGGCGGCGCGCTGCTGGTGCTCGGCATCGCGGTAGGCCTGGTGCTCAATGCATTGCGCGATTCCATCGTGTTCTTCTCGACCCCGGTGATGGTGACGGAGAAGCACATTCCGGCAGGCAAGCGGTTCCGTCTCGGCGGTCTCGTGGAACCGGGCTCCGTGGTGCGCGGCGATCATCTCGAGGTGACATTCAAGGTATCCGACGGCAGTGCGAGCTTGCCGGTGACCTATCAAGGCATCCTGCCGGATCTGTTCCGGGAAGGGCAGGGCGTCGTTGCCGAAGGCTCGCTCAATCAGGCCGGTGTCTTCAAGGCCGATACCGTGCTCGCCAAGCATGACGAAACCTATATGCCGAAGGACGTCGCCGACGCACTGAAGAAGCAGGGCCACTGGAAAGACGATTACGGCGAGGGCGCCAAAAAGGCTTCGCAGGCCGAGCAGGCGCAGCAGAGCCGGGGTGTGATGCAATGATCGCCGAAGCGGGACATTATGCTCTCGTCCTCGCGCTGGCTTTGGCGCTGATCCAGTCGACCGTGCCGGTGATCGGCGCACGGTTGCGCGATCCCGCGCTGATGAATGTCGCGCGCTCGACCGCATTGGCGCAGTTGCTGTTTGTCGGACTGTCGTTTCTGGCGCTGGTGACGTTGCATGTGACGTCGGATTTCTCGGTCGCCAACGTCTACGAGAATTCGCATTCGCTGAAACCGCTGATCTACAAGATCACCGGCGTCTGGGGTAACCACGAAGGCTCGATGCTGCTCTGGGTCAGCATCCTTGCGCTGTTCGGTGGAATGGTCGCCGCGTTCGGCAACAACCTGCCGCTGTCGCTGCGATCGCTCGCGTTGGCGGTGCAGGCGTGGGTGTCGACGGCGTTCTACCTGTTCATCCTCATCACCTCCAATCCGTTTCTCCGCCTCGCCAATGCGCCGATCGAGGGGCGCGACCTCAATCCGGTGTTGCAGGATCCCGGCCTCGCGATCCATCCGCCGATGCTCTATCTCGGCTATGTCGGCTTCTCGATTTCGTTCTCGTTCGCCGTCGCGGCGCTGATCGAAGGCCGCATCGATGCCGCATGGGCGCGCTGGGTGCGGCCTTGGACGCTGATGGCCTGGATTTTCCTGACGCTCGGCATCGCGATGGGCTCGTACTGGGCCTATTACGAACTGGGCTGGGGCGGCTGGTGGTTCTGGGACCCGGTCGAGAACGCGTCGCTGATGCCCTGGCTTGCCGGCACTGCGCTGCTGCATTCCGCGGTGGTGATGGAGAAGCGCAACGCGCTGAAGGTCTGGACCATTCTGCTCGCGATCCTGACGTTCTCGCTGTCGCTGCTCGGCACATTCCTGGTGCGCTCCGGTGTTCTCACCTCGGTGCACGCATTCGCCACCGATCCGACGCGTGGTGTGTTCATTCTGTTGATCCTGTGCCTGTTCATTGGCGGCAGCCTTTCGCTGTATGCGTGGCGTGCCTCGGCGTTGAAGCAGGGCGGTCTGTTCGCACCGATCTCGCGCGAAGGTTCGCTGGTCCTCAACAACCTGCTGCTGACGACGGCCTGTGCGACGGTGTTCATCGGCACGCTGTATCCGCTGGGGCTGGAAGTGCTGACCGGCGAACGCATCTCGGTGGGCGCACCGTTCTTCAACCTGACATTTGCGCCGCTGTTCGTGCCGTTGCTGTTGGCGGTACCATTCGGGCCGCTTCTGGCGTGGAAGCGCGGCGATCTGCTCGGTGCGGGGCAACGGTTGTTTGCGGCTGGCGGTGTGGCACTCGTTACCATTGCGGTACTATGGGCATGGACCCGCGGCGGCAGCGCGTTCGCGCCGCTGGCGATCGGTCTCGCGGTGTTCGTGATCGCCGGCGCTCTGACCGATCTTGCCGAACGCTGCATGTTGTTTCGCGTGCCGCTGTCGATTGCGTTTCGCCGCGCGCGTGGATTGCCGCGCGCCAGCTGGGGCACCGTATTCGCGCATGCCGGCGTCGGCGTGGCGCTGATCGGTATCGTCTGCGAGAGCACGTGGAATACCGAATTGATCACGACGCTGAAGCCGAACGATGTGGCCAAGGTCGCAGGTTACGAGTTGAAGCTCGACAATCTCGCCCAACGGCAGGGTCCAAACTTCGCCGAGCTGCTGGCGCACTTCACGGTCAGTGAAGGTGGCAAGACCATCGGTGTGATGACGCCGTCGAAGCGCAATTTCACGACACGTGCTGCTTCGACCACGGAAGCCGCCCTGATGTCGCGCGGCGTGAGCCAGCTTTACATCTCGCTTGGCGATGCCTCGGCGAACGGCGGGATTGCAGTACGCATCTACCACAAGCCGATGGTGCTCTTGATCTGGTTCGGGCCGGTGCTGATGGCGTTCGGTGGCTTGCTGTCGCTGTCGGATCGCAGGCTTCGCGTCGGTGCGCCGAAGCCCGCCAAGGCATCCCGCTCGCTGCAACCGGCGGAGTGATCCGATGAACCGCATCGCGGCGCTCGTATTCGCATTTCTCGTTGTTCTCGCAGCCCCGGCGCATGCGGTGCAGCCCGACGAGATCATGGCGGATCCGGCGAAAGAAGCGCGCGCGCGCGAACTGTCGCGCGAACTGCGTTGCATGGTGTGCCAAAACCAGTCGATCGACGATTCCGAAGCGCCGCTCGCGCGTGATTTGCGCCTGCTGGTGCGTGAACGCATTTCCGCCGGCGACACCGACAAGCAAGTGATCGATTTTCTGGTGGCGCGTTACGGCGAGTATGTCTTGCTGAAGCCTCGTCTGGAGAGACAGACGCTGTTGCTCTGGCTGTTGACGCCGCTGGCGCTGGGCGGCGGCGCGCTCGCGCTGTGGCTGCAAAATCGCCGCCGTTTGAAGCTGGCATCGGCCGATGGCGACGCGCGGCTCAAGCTGTCGCCGGACGAGGAAGCGCGGCTGGAAAAGCTGATTGCGGAACAGGCCCCGGCCGACAAGCCGCAATAGGAAACTTCCCCATATTACTAAAGATTAATTTCCCAGCCAGCATGCCGTAAGGCTGCAATCTCCATCTTGTTGGTTATGCGGTGTGTACCTAGCGCCCATCCAATTCAGGCTTTGGAGATTCCTATGACCGATCGTCCCACCGACCTTTCTTCCACTCCCTTCAAGGCACCGCGCCGCCGCTCGCTGCTGTCGATCCGCAAATTTGCGTTGATGGCTTCAGTCGTAGCCGGCCTTGGTGCCGCTGCTTACGGCCTCACCCCGCCCTCCGGCAATTTCAATCTGTTCTCGAGCCCGGCCTTCGCGCAGGTCAATAACGAGGTCAGCAAAGTCCAGACTCCCGTCGGCTTCGCCGACATCGTGGAGCGCGTGAAGCCGTCGGTGATCTCTGTCAAGGTTCGAATCAAGGAAAAGACGGCGGACGCCGGCGATGATGATTCGCCGTTCCAGCCCGGCTCCCCGATGGAGCGCTTCTTCCGGCGCTTCGGCGGTCCGGATGGATTGCCTCCCGGCCTGCGCGGCCGCGGTCACGGCGTCATGATGGGGCAGGGCTCCGGCTTCTTCATTTCGCCGGACGGCTATGCCGTCACCAATAACCACGTCGTCGAAGGTGCCGACAAGGTCGAAGTGACGACGGATGCCGGCAAGACCTATACCGCGAAGGTCATCGGCACCGACCCGCGTACCGACCTCGCGCTGATCAAGGTCGAAGGCGGTTCGGATTTCCCGTTCGCAAAACTGTCGACCGGCAAGGCTCGCATCGGTGACTGGGTTCTGGCAGTCGGCAATCCGTTCGGCCTCGGCGGCACCGTCACTGCAGGCATTGTCTCGGCCAACGGCCGCGATATCGGCAACGGTCCCTATGACGACTTCATCCAGATCGACGCTCCGGTCAACAAGGGCAACTCCGGTGGTCCGGCGTTCGACATGCAGGGCAACGTTATCGGCGTGAACACCGCGATCTATTCGCCGTCCGGCGGCAGCGTCGGCATCGCGTTCTCGATCCCGGCGGCCACCGTGCAGAACGTCGTGGCGCAGCTCAAGGACAAGGGCACCGTCAGCCGCGGCTGGATCGGCGTGCAGATTCAGCCGGTGACGCAGGATATCGCCGACAGTCTCGGCCTGAAAAAAGCGGAAGGCGCGCTTGTCGCCGAGCCGCAGTCCGATGGACCCGCAGCGAAGGCCGGCATCGAATCCGGTGACGTCATCAAGGCGGTCAACGGCCAGACCATCAAGGATGCCCGCGAACTCGCCCGTACCATCGGCGGATTTGCACCGGGCAATTCGATCAAGCTCGATGTTCTGCACAAGGGCCAGGACAAGACCGTCAGCCTGACGCTGGCCAAGATGCCGAGCGAGAAGGAAGCGAAGGCGGACTTCGACCATGGCGATCATGGCGGCTCGCGCGGTAGCGATGTCGGCCGTCTCGGCCTCACGGTTGCGCCTGCGGCTTCGGTGGCCGGCGCAGGCAAGGAAGGCGTCGTCGTAACCGACGTCGATCCGAACAGCGCAGCGGCCGAGCGTGGCTTCAAGGAAGGTGACGTGATCCTGGAAGTCGCAGGCAAGAGCGTCGCCAATCCGGGTGAAGTCCGTGAGGCCATCAAGTCCGCGCAGGCGGACAACAAGAACAGCGTTCTGATGCGCATTCGTTCCGGCGGTTCCTCGCGCTTCGTCGCGGTGCCGCTCGCGAAGGGCTGATCGTCGGATCGCACGAGTTGGGGAGTGTCGCCGGCAACAGTCGCCCCCGCCGACGGCTCTTTCCGGGGGACGGGTGAATAACCCGTCCCCTCTGACTACCTTCCGCTGGAAGCGCCCCCTCCGCCGGAAGGCTTGACGGGCGGTGAAGTGTGCCCCCGCTTCACCGCCCGTTCGTCTGTCTCGCGTCCGGATAGCGGCGCTTCGCCGTCTTGCGTCGGACGAAGGCTCGGGCCATGTTGACGGGAATGCCAAGTGACCTTGACTGAACCAGAAAGCCAGATGCGCCTGCTGATCATCGAAGACGATCGCGAGTCCGCCGATTATCTCGTCAAAGCCTTTCGTGAGGTGGGCTATATTGCTGATCTCGCCAGCGATGGTGAAGAGGGGCTTAGCCTCGCCGATACCGGCGATTACGACGTGCTTGTGGTCGATCGCATGTTACCGAAGCGCGACGGCCTGTCGGTGATCGGAACCCTGCGCGACAAGGGCAACCGGACGCCGGTGCTGATTCTCTCGGCGCTGGGTCAGGTCGATGACCGTATCAAGGGACTGCGGGCCGGCGGCGACGATTATCTGCCGAAGCCGTATTCATTCGCCGAACTGCTGGCGCGCGTTGAAGTGTTGTCGCGCCGTCATGGTGGGCCTGCCGAAGAAACCGTTTACCGCGTCGGCGATCTCGAACTCGACCGGCTGTCGCATCGTGTCCTGCGCGGCAGCGAAGAGCTGACGCTGCAGCCGCGTGAATTCCGTTTGCTCGAATATCTGATGAAGCACGCCGGGCAGGTGGTGACGCGGACCATGCTGCTTGAGAACGTCTGGGATTATCATTTCGATCCGCAGACCAACGTGATTGACGTGCACATCTCGCGGCTGCGCTCGAAGATCGACAAGGGATTCGATCGGCCGCTGCTGCACACCATCCGCGGCGCCGGATACATGGTCCGTGACGGCATTCGGTAAACTGATCCGCACCACGGCGTTTCGCCTGACGCTGGTCTATCTGTTTCTGTTCGCGCTGTTTGCAGCCTCGTTGCTAGGCTATTTCGCGTGGAATACGCGGCGGCTGATCACCGAGCAGATCACCACCACCGTCAATGCGGAATTCGCCGAGCTTAACGATCTGTATTCGCGGCGCGGACTGCGCGGACTGGTGAACGCCATCGAAAACCGTGCGATGCGGCCGGGTGCGAACCTTTATCTTGTCACCACGCCGACCGGCCAGGCAGTCGCCGGAAACGTGGCCGCGCTCGGCAACGGCATCATGGCGACGACCGGCTGGTCGGAAACCCTATATCATCGTCTCGATGAGCAGCGGAAAGCTCCGCATCGCGCGCTGGTGAGGGTCGATGAATTGAGCAGCGGTTTTCGCCTGCTGATCGGTCGCGATCTCGAAGAACGCCGGCGCATCTTCAGCATCGTCGCCAAAGCCGCGCAATGGTCGATGCTGATCGTTGTGGTGCTGGGGCTCGCCGGTGGCGTGTTCGTTGCGCGACGCGTACTGCGCCGGATCGACGCGATGACCGGCACCACGCGACGGATCATGGAGGGCGACCTCAGCGGCCGATTGCCGGTGGGACGCAGCGGCGACGAACTCGATCGGCTGGCGGATAATCTCAACGCCATGCTGGAGCGGATCGAAACGCTGATGACCGGCCTCAAGGAGGTGTCGGACAATATCGCCCATGATCTCAAGACGCCTCTCACACGGCTGCGCAATCGCGCGGAGGAGGCGCTGGCGGCGTCGGGTAATGAAGCGGATTACCGCGCGGCGCTGGAACGCACCATCGAGGAGTCCGATGGCCTGATCCGGACCTTCAATGCGCTACTGATGATTGCGCGGGCCGAGTCCGGACAGGTTCGCGGCAACATGGACAACTTCGACGCCGCCGAGGTGGCCAACGGCATCCACGAGCTTTACGAGCCGCTGGCGGAAGACAACGGCATGACATTGCGTGTCGTCACTCAGCCCGCTCCTTTGCACGGCAATCGCGAACTCATCAGCCAGGCCCTCGCCAACCTCGTCGAGAACGCCATCAAATACGGCAGGCCCGCGTCGCCAGTCCAGCCGCCCGGCCCGGAAATGGCTAGCGATGCAAAGCTCGGCGAAATCCTGATCGAGGCCCGGCGCGACGGCGACACCGTGCTGCTGAGCGTGACCGATCATGGCCCGGGAATCCCGGAAGCGGACCGCAAGCACGCCATCGAGCGGTTTGTTAGGCTGGAGGCGAGCCGCACTCAGCCGGGCTCCGGCCTCGGCCTCAGTCTGGCCTCCGCGGTGGCAACCCTGCATCGGGGCGAATTGCGGCTCAGCGATGCCGAACCGGGCCTGCGCGCGACACTTGCAATCCCTGCGCTTTCGGGCGAGGGACTAGTGGAGCAGATTTGACATTCGTACCCATGTTGCCGCGAGTCTGGGAGGCGAATGTCAAATCTAAAGCCCCACTACAAATCTATATTTGCTAGTGGTCCGGACATTACCATTGGAATCGCATACCGCATGACCTCATCCGCGAAGGACGACGCGGACTACGCGTCTCTAGCTGCGCAAGTCGTGGCCGGACCCGTTTTGTTCGCTCCGGATGATGCCCGCGAGCGGCTCGCCGGATGGCTGGCCGATCTGCCTGCAGAGCAGGCGGCTGCGATCGGGGCACTCGCCGAACGATTTCCCAAAACAAGGACCATTCTCGAAGGAATTGCGGAGGCTTCACCCTATCTCTTCGATCTGGTGCGGGCCGACGCCGTGCGCATCGAGCGGTTGCTCCGCTGCGATCCCGATACGCATATGGCGAAGCTGATCGAAACCGCCGTCTCCGATATTCCGGGTGCCGCCGACCAGGACGAAGCAATGCAATTGCTTCGCCGCTTGAAAACCGAGGCGGCGCTGATGATCGCGCTGTGCGATATCGGCGGGGTCTGGCCGGTGATGCGGGTGACGCAAGCGTTGACCGATCTCGCGTTCACCTCCGTGCAGTGCGCGTTGCGTTTCCTGCTGCGGCAGGAGGCTGCGCGCGGCAAGCTGGTGCCGCCGAACCCTGAACGCCCCGAAGACGGTAGCGGGCTTGTTGTGCTGGCGATGGGCAAGATGGGCGCCGGCGAACTGAATTATTCCAGCGATATCGACCTGATCGTGTTTTTCGATCTCGCCGCGCCGACGCTCGCGCCCGATATCGAGCCGCAGCCGTTTTTCGTGCGCGTCACACAGGGCCTGTCGCGCATGCTGCAGCAACGCACCGGCGACGGTTATGTGTTCCGCGTCGATCTGCGCTTGCGTCCGGATCCTGCCTCGACCCAGGTTGCCATTTCGACGGCGGCCGCGCTCGATTACTACGAGCGCGAAGGTCGCACCTGGGAACGCGCCGCGATGATCAAGGCACGCCCTTGCGCAGGCGATGCCGTTGCGGGCGAGGCGCTGGTCGCGGAGATCGCACCGTTCGTCTGGCGCAAGCATCTGGATTTCGCAGCACTTGCCGACGTGCATGACATGAAGCGGCAGATGCAGACGTTTCGCGGACAAAGCGACATTTCCGTCGAAGGCCACAACGTCAAGGTGGGCCGCGGCGGCATCCGCGAAGTCGAATTCTTCGCCCAGACACAGCAACTGATTGCCGGTGGGCGACATCCGGAATTGCGGGTGCGGCAGACGCTCGACGCACTCGACGTTCTTGCATCGAATAACTGGATCACGACGACGGCGCGCGACGAACTTGCCGAAGCCTATCGATTTTTGCGGCGGCTCGAACATCGGCTGCAGATGGTCGCCGATGAGCAGACGCAGACGCTGCCGGAGAGTGCCGAGGCGGTTGAACGGTTCGCGCGTTTCTTCGGCTACGCCGACCGTGCGGCGTTCGCAAGCGATCTGCTCGGATATCTCAACCGCGTGCAGGGGCACTACAGCAAGCTGTTCGAAGGCGATCCCGCCGGGACCGCGAAACTGCCGGACGTGGATTACCGGGCCGGTGCGGACGATCCGCGCGTGATCGAGCGGCTGGCCAAGCTCGGTTTCAAGAAGCCGCTGATGGTGGCGACCACCGTGCAGCAATGGATGTCCGGCGACTATCGCGTGCTCAAGGTCGAGGCGACACGGCGTGCCTTCGAGGATTTCGTCCCGGCGCTGATCGACGGGCTCGCCCATGCCGAAGAGCCGGACAATGCGGTGACGGCGTTCGACGGCTTCCTGCAGGCCTTGCAGCGCGGCGGCCGCCTGATCTCGCTGCTCGGCCAGAACAGCGATCTCGTTGCACTGGTGGCGTTAATCCTCGGCGCTGCGCCGCGGCTCGGTGATATGCTTGCGCGTCAGCCGCAACTGATGGACGGTCTGATCGATCCACGCTTCTTCGGCGCGATGCCCGATCGGCAGGAATTGTCGACGCGGCTTGCAGCAACGCTGAGCGACGCGGATTCTTACGAGGAGTTTCTCGATCGGTTGCGGCTGTTCGGTCAAGAGAGCCTGTTCCTGATCGGCGCGCGCATCCTATCCGGCACCGTCTCGGCGCAACACGCCAGCACGGCATTCGCCGATGTCGCCGAAGGCATCGTGCAGACGGTGCATGGGCTGGTGAGCGACCAGTTCGCCTCGCAGCACGGTCGCATCAAGGGACAGGAAACAGCGATCCTCGCGATGGGCAAGCTTGGCAGCCGCGAGATGACGGCGTCATCCGACCTCGATCTGATCCTGATTTACGACTTTGATAACGAACAGCCGGATTCCGATGGCGCGCGCTCGCTGCAGGGCGGGCAATATTTCGCGCGTTTCACGCAACGACTGATCAGTGCCTTTACGACGCGCACCAATTACGGCGTGCTCTACGAAGTCGACATGCGGCTGCGCCCGTCGGGCCGCGCCGGTCCAGTGGCTACGCGGCTCGACTCGTTTGCGGATTATCAGGAACGGGAAGCGTGGACGTGGGAGCATATGGCGCTGACGCGAGCGCGCGTCATTTCGTCGTCACCGGAGTTTCGCGAACGTATCGAGCAGATCATCCGCAATGTGCTGACCCGGCCACGCGACCGGCACATCATCGCCAACGACGTCGCCGAGATGCGCCGCGCCATCGCGCTGGAAAAGGGCGAGGATGACATCTGGGATCTGAAGTATGCCGCGGGCGGACTGGTCGATATCGAATTCATCGCCCAGTATCTGCAGCTCGTTCATGCCTCCGAAACGCCGGAAATCCTGGATGTCAGAACTTCCCAGGTGTTGGAGAACGCCGCACGGCTCGGTATTCTGTCGCAATCGACCATGGAAGTGTTGCGGCCGGCGGCACGGCTCTATCACGATCTGACGCAAATCCTGCGGCTATGCGTCAGCGAGAAATTCAAGCCGGAGACCGCCGGGGAAGATCTGCTGCGCATCATGACGCGGGCGGGGGACGCTCCCGACTTTTCGGCGCTGGAAGCGCGCGTGCGGGAGACCCAGGCCGAGGTGCGAAGCGTGTTGCTTCGGGTGCTGGAAAACGAGGTCTAGGGCCTCTAGGCGGCGACCGAGATATCCGGACGTTTAGCGCGGTGATTGCAAGGCAGCGTCACGCAGATCACCGTACCGACGCCGAGCTTCGATCGCATCTTCATCGAGCCGCCGTGCAGACCCGCGAGCGACTTGGCGATCGCGAGCCCCAGTCCCGAGCCATGATAGGTCTTGGTCAACGAGCTTTCGACCTGCTCGAACGGCTGGCACAAACGCGCCAGCGATTGCTGCGCGATCCCGATGCCGGTATCGGCGATCATCAGCACTACGGAGCCGTTGATCACGCGATTGCGGACGATGACCCTGCCGCCTTCCGGCGTGAACTTGACGGCGTTGGAGAGCAGATTGACCATGATCTGCTTGACGGCTCGGCGATCGGCGACGAGCGGCACCGTATCCTGAAAGTCGGAATCGAGCGTCAAGCGCTTCTCGGCGGCGCGGCCGGATACGACGCGCAGCGACTCCGTGATCGTCTGTGCGAGATTGAGCGGCTCCATGTCGAGCCGCATACGGCCGGCCTCGATCTTCGACATGTCGAGAATGTCATTGATGACTTCGAGGAGATAGTGACCCGAGGTCAAGATGTCGTGGCAATATTCCTGATACTTGTCGGAGCCCAGCACGCCGAACAACCCGCTGCCCATGATTTCCGAGAACCCGATGATGGCATTGAGCGGGGTGCGCAACTCATGGCTCATGTTAGCGAGGAATTTCGATTTGGCCTGGTTGGCTTCCTCGGCGCGGTTCTTCTCCTCGGCGTATTTCTGGGCGAGGTCGGCGAGTTCGAGCGCCTGCTGTTCGAGCGTGGCTTGCGTGCGTTTCAGGTCGATCACCGTGGCGCGCAGGCGGAGGTCGTTGTCGACCAGCTTCTGCTCATGCTCCTTGATGCGCGTGATATCCGTGCCGACCGAAACGTAGCCGCCGTCCTTGGTGCGACGTTCGCTGATATGCAGCCACTTTCCGTCGCCCAGTTGTGCCTCGAGCGTGCGGGCGCCCGGGGCGAGGGTATTTGAGTCGGGCAGGCGCGTGCGGATTTCCGGCATGCTGCCGACCTCGGCAACCGTCTCATATGAGGTTCCCGGGATGACCGCCGAATCCGGCAGCTTGTGCAGGCGCTGGAAGTGCGAATTGCACAGCACGAGGCGATCTTCCGCGTCCCACAGCACGAAGGCTTCCGGGATGGTCTCGATGGCGTCGCGCAAGCGTAGGTCGGCTTCGACGGTGCGTTCGGCGAGGCTCTTCTGCTCGGTGATGTCGACGGCAATGCCAATCAAATGCAGACCGCCGTCACCGACGCCGCGGCTGAGTTCGCAGCGTACCCGCAGCCAGATCCAATGGCCGTCGCTGTGCTGCATGCGGAAGCTTTGGTCGATGTGATTGATCGTCGAGGAGATCAGCTGATCGGCGATAGCGAACAGGTCGATGTCGTCGGAGTTCACCAGCGCATTGACCTCGCCGAACGTCAGGAGGTCGCTGCGGCCTTCAAGCCCCAGCATCGAAAACATCGAGTGCGACCAGAAAATCCGGCCACGCGACAGATCCCAGTCCCACAGGCCGCAGCGTCCGCGATTGAGAGCGGTGTCGATGCGCCCACGCACGGCGTCGTTGATCAGGTCACCCTCGCGGGCCCGCGTCGATTGCCAATGAAAGGCGAAGCCGAGGATCAGCACCACGAAGCCGGTGGTCGCGGAGAGCGTGATCGAAAGCGCGGCGTCGGATTGCCACACCGAGTCGGTTCGCTCCTGAATAACGACGAGCTTGCCGGGCAGGGATTTCAACGGCCGGGTGGTCGCCAGCGCGTCGTTGCCATTGACCAGCCGAACATTGGAAATGCCTGCTTCGCCGTTCTGCTGGATGATCGATTGCAGCGCGCCGATGATTTCCAGCAATTCATTTGTCGTGGCGGAAGCGTCTTCGGCCGGCACGCGGGCGACGATACGGTTGTCGGCGCCGATCACGACGATCTGCCGGGCAGCGGCGATACCCCAGGCCGGGATCAATGCGGGCAGCAGGCTTTGCAGCCGCGCATGCAGGCCGGCATATTCCGGCTTGATGACGCCGGGGCGATCGAGACGTTCGGCGAGCAGGTCGGACAGCGCAGAGAGATCGCGCTTCGCGGAGGCTTGGATTTGCCGATTGTGATCGGCGACCTGGACGAAGGCGCCGAAGCAGATCGTAATCAGGAAGGCGATGATGAGAGTGGGGACGGCGCGCCTCAGCGCCGGCTCGGCGATCAGCAGCCTGTGATAGGCAGGTTTCGCAATCGACTGCGCCAATCCCTTGATCGAATCGGATTGGACGCATGCGCGTTGTACGTGCGCGCGCGCCATGCCTTGGCCCCCTCAAATTTCCTCTGGAACATCGCTTGATGCAGTCTCGTGAGACCTGCTTCAAGCCAACTCCCGCACGCGACAGCCAAGGAACATGGAAACGGCAAAACTCAAGCAAGCCTTGCGAAACACGCCTTGGTCACTCGATTCGAACGAGCCCCCGGGCGCTTCGAATCACACCGATTTGAATCCAGTTTTCGCGACCTGTCGAGAGTCAACAATTCGTTAATGCGAAATAAATCTTGTCCAATGCTGATTTTGAATCCGCACTTCGCGTGCAAGTGAGTCCGAAACGAGAACGCGGCGCTTGTTTGCGAAAAATGTGCGGCGGCTATCGGTCGCGTTCCGGCTCGGCGTGGCTGATGACGCGCTTCACGGTGGGAAATGCCTTCCGCAATGCGCGTTCGATCTCGTCGACATTCTCGTGCACCCAGGTGACGCTCATGGTCGGCGCGGCACGGCAGTGGAAGTTGACGATCTCGCCGGCGTCGGTATCGCGCACACGGACGTCGTGGATGTCGTGGATCTCGCTATGGGCGGCGATCCGCACGAGAGCTTCCTTGATCTCTGCCACACGGGCTTGGGAGGCATCGACGCCGAGCGGCCGCTCGGGCTCGAGCGGCTCGATGTGGGTGTCGACCTCGACGTCGGCGCCGAAGTCGTCGCGAATTTGCCGCTCCAGTTCGTGGGCGATATCGTGGGCTTTGATGAGCTGAAGGTTGCCGTCGACCTCAAGGTCGATCCCGACCGTGAGCTTGCCGCCGATATCGTGAACGGTGACGTGATGGATCGCGAGACCCGAATTGCGCGCGATCACCATGACGCGCTCGCGGACGGTCTCGTTGTCGCGCGCGACCGGAACGGCAGTGAAAGTCAGATCCGCATCGTCGAGCGCCTTGGCGACCGCGGCCTGTGCATTGTGCTTGATGTTGTCGACGCGATCGATCGGGTAGGTGCGGGGGACCTGCACGTCGGCATCGATGAAATGCGTCGGCCCGACCATGCGCACCCGCAGCCTTCCGACATCGACGACGCCTGGAACGGCCATGATCGCAGCGCGGGCTTTTTCCGCCGCGCCTTCAGGTGCGCGGTCGAGCAAGGTTTCGACCGTCGATCGCGCCAGCCGCAGTCCCAGCAGTGAGATGACGATCGCAATACCGATTGCGGCGACGGCGTCGCCCCAGACATAACCGAGTCCTGACAGCCCCAGACCGATGATGACGGCAACGGAGCCCAGCACGTCCGATGCAAAGTGCAGTGCGTCTGCTGCCAGCGCCTGGCTCTTGGTATCGTGCGCGGCGCGGTGCAGGGCGCGGGCGCGCCAGAGATTGACGCCGATGTCGATCAGCAGCACCGCAAACGGGATGACCGACAAGGTCGGCGGCACCGCGCCTTCGCGCAGATGATTATAGGCTGCGACGACGATACCGCCGGCGAGGACATACAACATGGCGATGACGCCGAGCGCCGAGAGGCTCTCGATCTTGCCATGACCGTAATGATGTTCGTCGTCGGCCGGGCGATCGGAAACCCGCACCACCAGCCAGGTGACGACCGTCGCCACCAAATCCACCGAACTGTGCAACGCCTCCGAGATCAGCGCGAGGCTGCCGATAGCGACACCGACCACGAACTTCGTCGCGGCCATCGTGGCGCTCGCTACGACGGAGATGGCTGCGACGCGCGCTTTGGCATTGGAAGCTGTCTGGCTCATGGCCGCGGTTTAGCAGTCCGCCTGCCAACATGAAAGTCGCCAACGATTGGTTCGTCGGCGGCTTTTGCACTTGCGACTTATTCCGACTTTAAGAAAGCGTTCTTCAATCAGCTAGAGCGTTACCACGATCTTGCCGAGGTGCTTGTTGGCTTCCATGTGGTCGAAGGCGGTCACGATATCCTTGAATGCGAACACCTTGTCGATCGGCAGTTTCAGTTTTGCGGATTCCACGGCGGCCCAGATGTCGGACCGGACCTGATTGAAAATCTCGCGAATTTCCTCCACCGAGCGCGTGCGGAAGGTAACGCCGATATAGCTGATGCGGCGTGCGGCATGCAGATCGAAGTTGAAGTCACCGTGGCTGCCGCCGAGCCGGCCCACATTGATGATGCGGCCCAACACTTTGGTTGCGGCGAGATTCTGGTTGGCCACCTTGCCCGAGATCTGATCGATAATCAGGTCGACGCCTTCGCCGCCGGTTGCCTTCAGCACCTGATCGACCCAGCCCGGATCGCTGGAGTCGATCGCGAGGTCGGCGCCGAATTCCTTCAGCCGTCCCCGCCGTGTCGCATCGGTCGAGGAGCCGATCACGGTCGTGGCGCCTTTCAGCTTCGCGATTTGCAATGCCATCAATCCAACCCCGGAACTTGCGCCCTGGATCAGCACCGATTGTCCGGCCTGCAGCTTGCCGTTGGTGACCAGTGCGTTATGCATCGTGGTCAGCGCGACCGGCAACGTGGCTGCCACGTCGAAGTCCATCCCGGAAGGAATGGGAAACAACCGTCCGTAATCGGCGAGCGTATATTCCGCGAAGGCCGCCGCGCCCGAACCCATGACGCGGTCGCCGACCTTCACGCCCTTTGCATCGGGGCCGACTTCTGCGATCTCGCCGGCCCACTCCATGCCAAGCACGGTCCCCACGCCACCGGCGCTGCCATGGGCGTGGCCTTTCGTCATGCCGAGGTCGGCACGGTTTAGACCGCAGGCGCGGACGCGCACCAGGACCTGCGTTCCTTTCGGTGACAGTTGCGGAGCATCCGCGACCGCCGCGCCGTTGGCGCCATAGATAAAAGCTTTCATGAGATATGTCCGATCAATGATGGAGCCATCGCTTATTCTGCGGCGGCGCGGCGGCCTGCGCCCGTCATCGCATCGAGCCGGTCATGGATGATGGCTTCGGCTTCCCGGACGATGCGCGATACCAGTTCAGCGCAACTCGGAATGTCGTGGATCAGCCCCTGAACCTGACCCGCCGACCAGATGCCTTCGTCGGTATCGCCGGTCGCATAGACCATCTTGCCGCGTGCGCCGGCCACCAGTTCGCGAACCTGCTCGAAGGTGGCGCCTTCCTTCTCGAGCGCAACCACTTGCTGGCTGACAGCGTTCTTCGCAACGCGCGAGGTATTGCGCATGGTGCGGAAGATCAGATCGGTCTCGCGCTCGTCGTTGGCGACGATGCGTTCCTTCACCGATTGATGGATCGGGCTCTCCTTGGTGCACATGAAGCGCGTGCCCATGTTGATGCCGTCGGCGCCGAGCGCCAGCGCTGCCACCAGGCCGCGCGCATCGCCGAAGCCGCCGGACGCGATCATCGGAATTTTCACCTTGTCGGCGGCAGCCGGAATCAGGACGAGGCCCGGCGTGTCGTCTTCGCCGGGATGGCCGGCGCATTCGAAACCATCGATCGAGATCGCATCGACGCCCATACGTTCCGCGGACAGCGCGTGGCGGACGCTGGTACATTTGTGCACGATGATGACGCCGTGCTTCTTGAATTCGGTGACATGCTCCTGCGGCTTGTTACCGGCGGTTTCGACGATCTTGATGCCGCTTTCGACGATTGCCTGGCGATATTCGGCATAGGGCGGCGGTTTGATTGCCGGCAGGATGGTCAGATTGACGCCGAACGGCTTGTCGGTCATGTCGCGGCAGCGCGCGATTTCCTTGGTGAGATCTTCCGGTGTCGGCTGCGTCAAGGCGGTGATGAAACCGAGTGCGCCGGCATTGGCTACTGCGGCAACCAGTTCGGCCCGGCCGACCCATTGCATGCCGCCCTGGACGATCGGGTGTTCGACGCCGACGAGTTCGGTAAAACGTGTTTTGAGCATGAAGTATCCATCCCGCCTTGTTGTTTGATCCGGCTGTGCAGGCCTCCATTCCAACATGCCGCCTTGCGCGACGAAAGTCTTATTTTGATCTGCGGATCGCGGTGGCGGAGGTGCGAGGTTCATAAAAACGCGTGAAAATCATCGCTGCCGGAGCAGGCGGCATTTTTTTTGTGAATGCATACCCGCATTGCGCCGAAGCGCATTGTTCATCTCATGTGAAATCCCCCGAGCCATTTGGCTCGGGGGATTTTTTTGCGTTCTGAATCCGTTTGACGGAAAATTATACGCGGCGCCGTATCACTGATGAAACTGGTTGTGCAATTCGCCGATGCCGTCGATGGCGATCGTGATGTCGTTGACAGCTTCTTTCATCGCGCCCACGCCGATCGACGTGCCGCAACAGATCAGGTCGCCGGGCATCAGCGTCATATCGTGTGAAATCTTGCTTACCAGTTGTTGCGGGCTGAAGATCATGTCGGCGATGGGATAGTTCTGACGCTCCGCACCGTTGAGAATGGTGCGGACGATGAGCGTCGACGGATCTACTCCGGTCACGATCGCCGGGCCGAACGGATTATAGCCGTCGATACCCTTGGCGCGGGCCCATTGCGGGAACGTCGGATCGCGGTTGAGGATGTCGGCAGCGGTGATGTCGTTGACGCAGGTGTAGCCGAAAATGAAGTCGCCGGCCTGCTCGGGGGAGACGCTGCTGCACGGCTTGCCGATGACGATGCCGAGCTCGCCTTCATAAACGGTCTTGCCGTCGTAAGAGGCAGGACGTTTCACCGTGGCACCCGGCGCGTTGATGCTGGATGGTGCAATCAAAAGATAAAGCGGCTCGGCCGGCACCGCCGAATTCAGCTTGGCGGCAAGGGCATGGAAGTTGTTCCACAGCGCGATGACCTTGGAGGGCTCCGACGGCGCCAGAAGTTCGACATCCGCGAGCTTCAACCGCTGCCCGTTGGGCTTTGCTGCGCCGAACATATCGCCGTCATGCACAGCGATCTCGGATTGCGCCAGTGTGCCGAAACCGGCCTTGCCTTGGTGAGTGAAGCGAACCCAACTGGTCACGATGTCATTCCTTGATGGAGTGAAAGCGCCACGGTCATCAATACAGCCCTGCGATCTTGGCGCGCTGCGCAGTGAGTGCGAGCACGTTGTCCAGAGCCGGCGTCGGAATGCCGGTGAGGTGCCCCATTTCCTGCACCACCGTCACCAGCGGATCGATCTCCATTGGGCGACCGCGCTCGAGATCCTGCAGCATCGAGGTCTTGTGTGCGCCAACCTTGCGGGCGCCTTCGATGCGCCGTTCGACATCGACACGGAATTTGACGCCGAACGACTCGGCGATGGATTGCGCTTCCAGCATGATGGCTTTCGACAGTGCACGCGTGGCGGGATCCGAACAGATCACGTCGAGCGTCGCATGGGTAAGGGCGCTGATCGGATTGAGGCAGACGTTGCCCCACAGCTTCAGCCAGATTTCGTCGCGGATACGATCGAGCACCGGCGCCTGCAGGCCCGCCTTGACGAACAGTGCCGACAGCCGCTCGACATCCTCGCTCTTTTCACCTGACGGTTCGCCGAGCGGGAAGCGGTCGCCGTAAACGTGGCGAACAATGCCGGGCGCTTCGATCTCGGTGGCGGGATAGACGATACAGCCGATGGCGCGTTCCGGCCCGAGCTCGCGCCATTGCCGGCCGCCGGGATCGATGCTTTCGAGCGTCGAGTTTTCGTAGGTGCCGCCGTGCTTGTAGAAATACCAGTAGGGAATGCCGTTCACGGCGGTGACGACGCGCGTGTGCGGTCCGATCAGCGGCTTCATGGCATCGATGACGCCGGCGATCGAATGCGCCTTCAGGCAGATGATGATGAAATCCTGCGGGCCGAGTTCGGCTGGATTGTCGGTGCAGCGCGGCTGCACGACGTGCTCTTCGTCACCGATCAGCAGCTTCAGGCCGTTGGCCTTCATCGTTTCAAGATGCGCACCGCGGGCTACGAGACTGACGTCGGCTCCCGCCCGGGCGAGCTGGACGCCGAGATAGCCGCCGATAGCACCGGCACCGTAGATGCAGACTTTCATTGGTACACCCCAAAGCAGACGCCAAACGATCCAGGATGAACCGTTTCGTGGATGAGATACGGGCTCGAATACGGGACGTGTTTCAGTCTGCGCGCAGTCAGGCGGGTGCGAGCTGAGCTGCGCCGATACCGTCCTTTTCGAGCGCGGTACTGATGTCCCTGATGCTGATGACGCCGATCAGCGTGGCGTCATCGATGACGGGGACATGCCGGATGTGGTTCGCGTTCATCAGATGCCGGACATGCTCCAGCGTGTCGGTGGAGCGGCATGAAACCAGTTCCTGCACCGAAATCAGGTTCGAAACCTTGAGGTCTACTCCGGCCGCGCCATGGCTTGCGATCGCCCGGACCACGTCGCGTTCCGAGAACATGCCGACCGCGACGTTACCCTCGGTGCGGCACACATCCTTGACCACGACCGCGCTGATGTTGCCGGCGCGCATGAGCTGCGCGGCAATCGCGACGGTCTCGTTCATGCGGACCGTGGCGATGCGGGTGTTCTTGGTGCGCAGGATATCTTCCACTCGCATTGTAACCTCCCATATTTGACCACCTTCGCGGCTGGTATACTTGATGCTGGTATACATTATGCCAATTGTCAAACGCTTTATGCGTCGTTCGTCGAAGGCTTTCGAAAAAAGCAGGTGGCAAAAGGAAAGCAGGTGACAAAAGAAAAGGGCGCCCGAAGGCGCCCTTTGTGGTTTCAGATCGAGCGCGCAGATCGGCGCGCTTTCATCTCAGTTCATTCGGCAGGAGCCCCGCCGAGTGCGCTCTGGTTCTCAGCGGCATTGATCGAGATCCGCATCGGGCGGACCACGAACAGTGCCAGCGCCACGACCGCGAAGTTCATCACCGCTGCGACCACGAAAACCGCGTGCCAGCTGCCTGTGTGCGACTTCAGGATGTTCGCAATCGGCACCAGGAAGGCCGAGAGCCCCTTCGCGGTGTAGAGCAGCGCGGTATTGGTCGTGGCGTATTTGGGCCCGAACATATCGGTGCAGGTTGAGGGAAACAGGCTGAAGATCTCACCCCAGGTGAAGAAGATCAGCGCCGCACAGATCACGAAGGTCCATGGGGTCGTGCCTGCCATGCTCAGGAGCCAGAACGCACAGCCACCCGCGGTGAATGCGATTGCCATCGTGAATTCACGGCCGATCTGATCGGAGACCCATCCGAAGAAGGGCCGTGCGCCGCCGTTCGCCAGATTGTCGATGACGCCGGACACGATCATGGTCGTTGCGCCGAACAGGATGACGGATTGAGCGACGCCGTAGTCTTTTGCGATGAGCGAGATCTGCGCCGCCACCATGAGTCCGCTGGCCGAAACCATCACGAACATCAGGTAGAGCAGCCAGAACACTGGCGAACGGAGCATTTGCCCCGGCGTGCTGCTGGTCTTCGACTGCAGGACCTTCACCGCCGAGGCGGAGGGTACTTCACCGGACACCGGCGGGCGGAGCAGCCACGCCAGAACGAAAATGATGATGCCCTGGCCGATCGCGAACCAGAAGAACGTCGCCGCATAACCGGACGATGCGATCATCTTCTGGATCGGAATGACGGTCACGGCTGCGCCGGCGCCGAATCCTGCGGCCGTCAGACCAACGGCGAGCCCGCGGCGATCCGGAAACCATTTGACGGCGTTGCCGACACAGGTTGCGTAGATCGCGCCCGCGCCGACGCCCGACAGCGCGGCGCCGACATAGAGCATCTCAAGCGACGTCGCCATCGAGTTGATGAGCCAGCCTGCCGAACCGAAGATCGCGCCAAAGGCGACCGCGAGCTTCGGACCGCGCGGTCCAAGCGAATCCACGATCCATCCTTCGAGAGGAGTTAGCCACGTCTCGAGCGCGATGAAGATGCTGAAGGCAATCTGGATCTTGGCGACTTCCCAAGAGTGCGCCTTGGCCATGGGGCCGACGAAGTAGGTCCAGCCGTACTGCAGGTTGGCGATCGTCGCCATGCAGATGAGGCCGATGATCAATTGCATCCAACGAAAGCTGTTGGAGACTCTCGCGCTTGCTGTGTCGCTCAATGTTTCCTCCCGGGGTGCGCTATTTTACCACTGCGCTTAAATGTCGCGGAAGAAGTCTGGTATAATATATTCCAAGATGCAAGCCGGAACTTTGTCCTCTTTGAACCCTCCCAGCCTGGCAATACCTCGTCGCGCGCAGGATTGGCACGCACGATTTTCCGATGTAAGCGGCGGGAGATGTTTTGCGGGCGCACGCGGCGCATGCCCAAACAAAAGCGCCCATCCCGGACGGGATGGGCGCGATTGTCCGATCGCTATGCGGTGATGGCGCTACTTCATATCTGTGCTTTCGCGACTACCATCTTGCGCCAGGGCTTGAGCACCACGATCGCAAGCAGCGACGCCAGAATGTTGGCGGCAGCCGCAATCAGGAACACATTGTCCCACGATCCGCTCGACTGCTGCATGTAGTTTCCGATCGGGACCAGCAGAGATGCCGTTCCCTTTGCGGTGTAGAGCAGACCGGCATTGGTGGTGGCGAATTTTGCGCCGAACGTATCGGTGCAAGTGGACGGGAAGAGCGAATAGATCTCACCCCAGGCGAAGAACACGAAGCCTGACAGCACCACGAACCATATCGGATCCTTTCCGAACAGGTAAAGCGCGTAGATGCCGATTCCTTCGAGACCGAAAGCGATGAACATCGTGTTCTCGCGGCCGATCTTGTCCGATATCCAGCCGAAGAACGGACGGGTCAGTCCATTGAGGACTCGATCGATGGTGGCGGCAAACGTCACAGTGGTCATGGTGACGGCCATGATCGTCACATTGATGTTGGCGATCTTCCAATCGGCTGCAATCGGCTTGAGGTTCGCCGTCACCAGCAGGCCGCCGGCACCGACGATGACGAACATGAAGTACATCAGCCAGAAGATCGGATGGCGGATGACTTCGGTCGGCGCGTAGTCCCGCCGGCTCTGGACGAGCGTTGCGTTTTGCACTGCTGCCGGTACCTGTCCTGCCTTCGGGGCAAAGAGGAAGAAGGCGAGAATCATGACAACGATTCCCTGGCCGAGGCCGAATGCAAGGAAGGTGCTCTGGAAGCCGGATGAACTGATCATGGCCTGGATCGGAGCAACGGTCAGAGCCGAGCCTGCGCCGAAACCGGCGGCGGTTATTCCCGCCGCGAGGCCGCGCTTGTCCGGAAACCATTTCAGCGCGTTGCCGACACACGTGCCGTAGACCGCGCCTGCGCCGATGCCGGCGATGATCATTCCAAGATAGAATCCGCCGAGGCTGGTTGCATAGGAATTGATCGCCCAACCGACCCCGCAAAGAATGCCACCGAACAGGACGACAAGACGCGGGCCGTATTTGTCGACGAACCAGCCCTCGACCGGAACGAGCCAGGTCTCAAACAGGACGAACAGCGTGAAGGCCCACTGGATCGAGGCGCGATCCCAGCCGAATTTTTTCTGAATGTCGGGGACGAAGAAGGTCCAGCCGTACTGGTAGTTCGCGATCATCACCATGGCGCCGACGCCGATGGCCAATTGGGTCCAGCGATAGGCGTCGCTGACGCGTCCGGCGGCCGGAGCCGCTCCGTGCACAGTGTCTGTCATCGTTCCTCCCGAGGCTCGCTCTGTTTGGATGGCGAGCGTTGCCGGCGCATCTTGGTATGCGATATGCCAGCGAAGCAATAGCGATGCGCGGGAGAGACGGGGGGTGTGAGATTATGTCGCAGTACGACAGGGGACAACTACGTGCGCTCAAACGAAATGGCCCCGGCAATCCGGGGCCATTTACGTAACGGAAGCTAGCATCCCGTGGCGGGATAAACGAGCGGTTTATCAGAGACCGAAGCGCGGAACGTCGCCGTTGCGGGTGGAGATGTGGTGCCAGGCCATCAGCAGGCGGTCGACCGAAGCCATCAGACGGCTGAAGAAACCCGAGGAGGGAGCGAAAGTCGAAGAAGCAGTGTGGGACATGGAAGGTTCCTCTTGAATGACGATGCCATTACCTGAGGCCTGTTTTATGTATACCAGATACCAGATACAATGGGTTTGTTTGCATAGCAGCATCGTACCTTTCGCATCGCAACATGGGTCGCGTCCGGCCAAGAAAAAGGCCGCCGGAATGTCCGGCGGCCCTGAGCTTCGGTCGTGCAACAATGTTATTCGGCTGCAACCTTCCGCGGCGGATCCAGCGCGCCCGAGTCATGGATTTCCGCGACCTGATGATCGCTGAAGCCCAGCACTTGGCGCAGGATCTCGTCGGTGTGCTCGCCGAGCAGCGGTGAACGCTTCACCTCGGCCGGGCTGTCCGACAGCTTGATCGGGTTTCCGACCGAGAGATACGCGCCGCGGGTCGGGTGGTCGACTTCGACGACGGTGCCGGTCTCGCGCAGCGATGCATCTTCCGCCAGTTCCTTCATCGACAGGATCGGGCCGCACGGAATGTCATCCTTGTTCAGGATATCCATGGCCTCGAACTTGGTCTTGGTCATGGTCCACTGTTCGATCCGCGCGAAGATCTCGTTGAGCCGCGGCAGGCGCGCTATCGGCTTGGCGTAATCGGGATGGGTTTTCCAGCCCGGCTCGCCGATGACGTCGCAGATCTTCTCCCAGACCGGCGCCTGCGTGATGAAGTAGATGTAGGCGTTGGGATCGTTCTCCCAGCCCTTGCACTTCAGGATGCGGCCGGGCTGACCGCCACCGGAATCGTTCCCCGCGCGCGGCGTCGCGTCGCCGAAGGGAATGCCTTCGCCGTACTGACTGTACTCGGTCAGCGGGCCAGCCTTGAGACGCTGCTGATCGCGCAGCTTGACGCGGCAAAGGTTGAGCACGCTGTCCTGCATCGCCACGCTGACGCGCTGGCCCTTGCCGGAATGGGTGCGTTGATAGAGCGCGGTGACAATGCCCAGGGCGAGATGCAAGCCGGTGCCGGAATCGCCGATCTGCGCGCCGGTCACGAGCGGCAGGCCGTCACGGAAACCCGTGGTCGAGGCGGAGCCGCCGGTGCACTGGGCGACGTTCTCGTAGACCTTGCAATCCTCATAGGGGCCGGGACCGAAGCCCTTGATCGAGGCGACGATGATCCGCGGATTGATGCTCGAGATGTGCTCCCAGGTGAAGCCCATGCGGTCGAGTGCGCCGGGGGCGAAATTCTCGACCATCACGTCGCAGGTCTTGATCAGCTCTTCGATGACGCGCTTGCCCTGAGGGTTCTTGCTGTCGACGGTGATCGATCGCTTGTTGTGATTGAGCATCGTGAAGTAGAGCGAATCCGCGCCCTTGACGTCGACCAGCTGGCCGCGCGTGATATCGCCGACGCCGGGGCGCTCCACCTTGATGACGTCCGCACCGAACCACGCGAGCAACTGCGTGCAGGTTGGTCCGGACTGGACATGGGTGAAATCGAGAATACGAACGCCCTCAAGCGCCTTTGTCATGATCTTGCTCCCGTCTACGCTGTTCCTGTCATCCAGGAAGGAAAGAGATGGATCGCAAGACCCATCCAAACTTGTTGTTCGCCTGTCGCCTGTTTGCCGGAGCCGGGCGTTTTGCCCGGCGTCCGGTTGTTCGTCGTGTTATTTTTTCTTGCTCAGCTTGCTCTGCGGATTGAGATTGCCGATGCGGCCGCTTTCGCTGCCGGCAGCCGGATCGATTACCGCGTTGATGAGGGTCGGCTTGCCGGAATCCATCGCTGCATTGACTGCGCGCTTCAGTTCGTCCGGTGTCGTGACGTTGACGCCGACGCCGCCGAAGGCTTCCATCATCTTGTCGTAGCGCGAGCCCTTGACGAACACGGTCGGCGCAACGTCCGAACCGCCGCTCGGGTTGACGTCGGTGCCACGATAGATGCCGTCGTTGTTGAAGATGACGACGCAGACCGGCAGGTTGTACCGGCAGATCGTTTCGACCTCCATGCCCGAGAAGCCGAAGGCCGAGTCGCCCTCGACCGCGAGCACTGGCTTGCCGGTTTCGATCGCGGCTGCGATCGCAAAGCCCATGCCGATACCCATGACGCCCCAGGTGCCGACGTCGAGACGCTTGCGCGGCTGATACATGTCGATGATGCCGCGCGCGAGATCGAGCGTGTTGGCGCCTTCGTTGACGAGAATAGCGTCGGGACGCTCCTTGACGATGGTACGCAATGCGCCGAGCGCGCCGTGATAGTCCATCGGCGAGTTATTGTTCATCAGCTTCGGCGCCATCTTGGCGACGTTGTCTTCGCGCTTCTTGCTGACAGCGCCGGTCCATTCAGCGGGCGGGGGAGACCAGCCGGCGTTGATGACTTCAAGCAGCGCGGAGACGCAGGAGCCGACATCGCCGACCACCGGGGCCACGATCTCGACGTTGCTGTCCATTTCCTTCGGCTCGATATCGATCTGGATGAACTTCTTCGGTGCGTCGCCCCAGCTCTTGCCCTTGCCGTGCGACAGCAGCCAGTTCAGCCGCGCGCCGATCAGCATGACGACGTCGGAATCTTTCAGCACGGTGGAGCGGGCCGCGCCGGCGCACAGCGGATGCGTGTCGGGCAGCAGGCCCTTGGCCATGCTCATCGGCAGGAACGGAATGCCGCTCTTCTCGACCAGCGCGCGGATCTCGTCGTCGGCCTGCGCATAGGCTGCGCCCTTGCCGAGAATGATCAGCGGACGCTTGGCGCTCTTGAGCACGTCGAGCGCGCGCTTGACCGCAGCGGGGGCGGGGATTTGCGCCGGAGCCGCGTCGATCACCTTGACCAGCGATTTGGTGCCGGCCTGCGCGTCCATCACCTGGCCGAACAGCTTGCCCGGAAGATCGAGATAGACGCCGCCCGGACGTCCCGACACGGCGGCGCGGATCGCGCGTGCGAGGCCGATGCCGATATCCTGCGCATGCAGCACGCGGAACGCCGCCTTGCACAGCGGCTTGGCAATGGCGAGCTGATCCATCTCTTCGTAGTCGCCCTGCTGCAGGTCGACGATTTCGCGCTCCGAGGAGCCCGAGATCAGGATCATCGGGAAACAGTTGGTGGTGGCGTTGGCGAGCGCGGTCAGGCCGTTGAGGAAGCCGGGCGCCGACACGGTAAGGCAGATGCCGGGCTTCTTGGTCAGGAAGCCCGCGATGGCGGCGGCGTTGCCGGCGTTCTGTTCGTGACGGAACGAGATGACGCGGAT
Organism: Xanthobacteraceae bacterium; assembly: GCA_024508855.1. Lineage (GTDB taxonomy): Bacteria > Pseudomonadota > Alphaproteobacteria > Rhizobiales > Xanthobacteraceae > 62-47. Next base: position 2,820 of record JANINJ010000072.1, on the reverse strand, counting down.
GCCCGCGGCCTGTGCCATGCGGCCGAAGTCGGTGATCGGAATGCCGGGCACGCCATAGATCGTATCGAGACCGTTGAGCTTGAGCGCATCGATCATGAGATTGAAGCCGTCGGTCAGCTCCTGCTCTGCGTCGTCCGCGGCGGTGGCTTCGTGTGTCGTTACGGACTTCAGCATTGCATACTCCCTGAACGTTTCTTGATGTTGATGAAGCGCGTCTTTTGACGCTTTGGTCTCAGTTAGGAAAATAGCTCCTGGCCATGCGCCTCGACGTAGGCGGCAAGACCGAGGGTGTGATCGCGGGCGAGTTTCTCGGCGAGATCGGTCTTGCGCTCTTCCAGCGCATCGATGATCGCCATGTGCTCGGGCAGAGAGGCTGCAAGGCGTTCCTCGCGTCCGATCGTCAACTGCCGATAGCCGCGAACGTGCAGCAGAACGTCGTTGGTCATGTCGACCAGCACCTGCGATTCGCTCAGTGAAATCAGCGCCTGATGAAACGCGATATTGGCCTTCGAATATTCCTCGACATGCTCCTGCGGCAGGCGATCCTTGCCGAAATCCTTGAAGAAATTGCGGAGCGCCGAGATGTCGCGCTTGCGCGCGGTGGTCGTGATCAGACGTGCCGCCATGCTCTCGAGCGCCGCCCAAGCGCGGATCATGTCGACGATTTCCATCTTGGTCCGGCGCACCACCACGATGCCGCGGCGCGGCACGGTCTTGACGAGGCCATCCTGCTCCAGCATCGCGATCGCTTCGCGGATCGGCGTGCGGCTGACGCCGAGACGTTCCGACAATGCGCGTTCGTCGAGCATGACCGGTTCCGGCGTCGTGTAGATGTCCATCTTGAGGATGGCCTCTTTCAACGCCTCGTACGCCTTGTTCTTGAAACTGGTCTCGGGTGCGATGCGGACGATCGCAATGTCAGAATCGGTCATCGGCTGTGCCCTGTTTGGCTTCACTGCGGTCATCACCAATCTGCTCCGGCGAAGAGGGTATGGAAGCAGAACCATCTTCTGCTATGTTTTTGGCATACCAAATACCAGCATGTCAAGGCGGCGCGATTTTGGCCGGTTTATAAGTCTTTGCAGGCTTGACAAGTTTGCTTCTGGTATACCAAATGCCAAACTTAGGCGCTCCACCTCATATTGTCCGCTCGAGGCGGGCTGCGTGAGATGCCGCGCGCAACGAATCTCACTGTGGATCATGCGGTTCGCAGTCCAGGTCAAAAAGGCGACAGGAGGAAATAAATGGCCCATTCAAAGGACGCGGTTCGCAAGGTTCTCGATCAGGTCAAGGCGAGCAAACGGACCAGCCTCACGGCCCCCGAAGGCAAGCTGGTGTGCGATGCCTATGGCATTCCGGTTCCGAAGGAGGCCGTGGCGACATCGGCGGCGGACGCCGCAAAGCTCGCGACCGACATGGGCTTCCCGGTGGTGATGAAGATCGTCTCGCCGGACATTCTCCACAAGACCGAAGCCGGCGGCGTGGTGGTCGGCGTGAAAACGGCGGCAGACGCCGAAAAGACTTACGCGACGATCCTCGCCAACGCCAAGAAGTACAAGGCCGACGCGAAGATCGAAGGCATCCAGGTTCAGCAGATGCTGGCCGGCGGTACCGAAGTCATCGTCGGCTCGATCACCGATGGGTCGTTCGGCAAGCTGGTGGCCTTCGGCCTCGGCGGCGTTCTGGTCGAAGTGTTGAAGGACGTCACCTTCCGCCTCGCACCGGCAACCAAGGACGATGCGCTGTCGATGCTCGACGGCATCCAGGCCAAGGAAATGCTGCACGGCGTGCGCGGCGGCGATCCGGTCAACCGCGACGCGATCGCCGATATCATCGTCAACGTGTCGCAGCTCGTCACCGACTTCCCCGAAATCGTCGAACTCGATCTCAATCCGGTTTTCGCGACCAAGAAGGATGCGACCGCCGCCGACGTCCGCATCGTCGTCGACTTCGATTACAAGCCGCGTCCTGCGCCGCGCCCCGACAGCGAGATCGTCGCAGCGATGAACCGCATCATGATGCCGAAGTCGGTTGCCGTGATCGGCGCGTCGGCGGAAGACGGCAAGATCGGCAACTCGGTGATGAAGAACCTCATCAACGGCGGCTACAAGGGCGAGATCTATCCGATCCATCCCAAGGCGGCCGATATCCTCGGCCACAAGGCCTACAAGAGCGTGAAGGATGTACCCGGCGTCATCGACGTCGCGGTGTTCGCGATCCCGGCGAAGTTCGTTGCCGGCGCGCTGGCTGAATGCGGCGAGAAGAAAATTCCCGGCGCCGTTCTGATCCCGTCGGGCTTTGCCGAAGCGGGCGCGCCCGAATTGCAGGCGGAAATCGTCGAGGTCGGAAAAAAGTACGACATCCGGATGATGGGGCCGAACATCTACGGCTTCTATTATACGCCGGCCAATCTCTGCGCGACGTTCTGCACCGCATACGACGTCAAGGGCTCGGTGGCGCTGTCGTCGCAGTCCGGCGGCATCGGCATGGCGATCATCGGCTTCTCGCGCTCGGCCAAGATGGGCGTTTCCGCGATCGTCGGTCTCGGCAACAAGTCCGACATCGACGAGGATGATCTGCTGGCGTTCTTCGAGCAGGATAAGAACACCAACGTCATCGCCATGCATTGCGAAGACCTGAAGGACGGTCGCGCCTTCGCCAACGCCGCCAAGCGGGTGTCGAAGAAGAAGCCTGTCATCGTCCTGAAGGCCGGCCGCACTTCGGCCGGCGCGAAGGCGGCGTCGTCGCACACTGGTGCGCTCGCCGGCAACGACAAGATCTATGAGGACGTGTTGAAGCAGTCCGGCGTCATCCGCGCCC
>JANINJ010000071.1 GCA_024508855.1 Xanthobacteraceae bacterium | reverse complement strand
GCACGCCGTGCGCGGCGTCCATCGTCGCCTTGCACGCGGCCATGGAGAGGCTGAGAAAGAACATGTCGTCGGCGCCGATGACTTTCAGGGCCTCATACACAATTTCGCGCGGCAGCGACGATTGCAGCAGTGATTCCGTCACCGACCGGAACAGCAGCAATGTCGCCGCGGTGTTACGGTTGTGGACGTCATCACCCATGTGCAGCGATTGGCCCATCAGCGGCTTCAGCGGCAGGCCGCCGTCGGTGCCGGCAACTGCCGCCTTGAGACAAGGCGCCAGCACATCCTCGATGAATTTCAGGCCGGCGATCACTTCCGGCGCGAACGCACCGAAGCGCAGCGTCTTGGCGCCGCCGGATTCCATCATCGGCGCGTAAGCCGAATTGCCGCCGGTCAGGTTCTTCACCACGAACAGCGGCATGGATGGCGAGATGATGCCGGTCATCGGGCCGACCGCGCCGAATTCATGGCAGGGCGCGAAGCGGATGCCACCGCTTTCGACCAGCTTTTCGGCTTCCGCCTGCGTGGCCGCCCACTTCTCGTACAGGATGGCGCCGACCACTGCGCCGCGCATCGGCCCGCACATATCCTTCCAGGCGATCGGCGGCCCGGCATGGAGCAGCGTCTTGCCCATGTCCGGCCAGACCTCGGAGGCGTGCGACGCTACGTCGGTCCAAACCGGCTGCGCAGTCAGAATGCGATCGAGCACCTCAGCATTGGCGCGATCGATCACCGACCCGAGACAATCCGGGTCCTGCGCATCGCTGACCAGTTGCGCCAGGCTCCACGCCACCTCCGGGCTGCCGTCGCCGACCGGCTGCCACTGCAGGCGCACCAGCGGCGCGTCCGTGCTTTCGATGCCGCGATCGAGATCGGACGCGCCAAGGCTGATGACGGAGGTCTTCTCGTCGAGGAGGGAAAAGGTCGCTGCGCTCATCGTCGTTCTCCGCCCTGCTTCACCCGACGGCCAGCGTCGCTTTCATTCGCCATCTGCGTTGCAATTGCCGCCGCCAGTTCGGCAGCGTCTGTGCTGCTCGCGACAAGGAGTGCGCCGGCATGTTCCAGGGTCGCCTTCTGCGATTCGAACGGCTGCGGATCCTCGTCGGTGCCGCAGACGAAGCAGATCACCGGAAGGTCGCGCCCGGCCGCCTTGGCGAGCGATTTCGCCTCGCGGATCGCGGGGCCCAGCACCTCTGCCGGACTCGGATGACTGCCGTAGCCCAACACGACATCCATCACGATGCAGGCAACGGATGGATCGGCAGCTTCCTTCGACAGCCGATCGATCCGCGCACCGTAGTCGATCATCGGATGCGGGCGCCCGACGGTGAATTCATCGCTGCCGAGGTCGATCGCCGTGTGCTCGACGCTTTTCTCTACGTCGGTCAGCCGACCCGCATCGGCAAGCGGCGCATTGGAGAAGGCATGGATGCCGGCGTCGCGCCAGATCAGCTGGGCTTCGAGACAGAACGTGCCGCCCGAATACAATCCGCGAACATAGCGCTGCGACGGCGCAAGCCGGGCGCAGATATTTGCGGCCAGCGCATCCGCCTGCTGCGCGACGGGTTGCGCCGCGCTCGAACCGGCGAGCGCAACCGCCTTGCTGGCGGTCTCGCGCAGCGACGCGGTCCGATGCACGTTGCCGCTGGACGGCGCCGGCTCGCCACCGAGGAAGCAGACCACGACCGGTTTGCCGAGCTTGGCGACGCGATCCAGCACCTGCTTCTGCACGGCCGGAGCGGGAGGCTTCGAAACGATGACGATCACCCGCGTGCTGGCGTCTGCTGCCAGCAATTCGAGCCCCTGCAGCATGGTGATGGCGCCGACCTTGTCGTAGACATCGCGGCTGCCGGTTCCGATCGCCTGCGAGACGCCCTGGCCGAGCTGGTGAATCTCGCACATCACTTCCTGCAGTCCGGTGCCCGAAGCGCCGACCAGACCGATGGCTCCACGCCGCACCACATTGGCAAAGCCCAGCGGCACGCCGTTGATGATCGCCGTGCCGCAATCCGGCCCCATCACCAGCCGACCCTTCTGCGCGGCAACACGCTTGATCGCAACTTCCTGCTCGATCGGCACGTTATCGCTGAACAACAACACGTTGAGTCCCTGCCGCAACGCCTTGAGCGCTTCGGCAGCAGCGTACGGACCGGGCACCGAAATCAATGCGAGATCGGCGCCATCCGCAATCGATACGCCGGCGGCGATCGAACGCGGCGGTGCTTCAGCCACCTGGTCGCCAGCGCCGGCCTTCGGCTCTTCGCCAACGATCAGCGAATGGACCTCGCGCTCCGCAGCCTCGATCTTTTCGGAGGACTCGTCCTCGACGACGATCATGATATCGCTGGGCTTGGCGCCTTCGAGCGCCGGACTCATCAGGCCGGCCTGCGACAGGAATTCCTTGTTGCCGCCGGTGCCCATCAGCAGCGTCGCGCGCTGCACACCCGTTCGCGATACCGCGATCTGCGAGATGCGCATCAACGACACCGAGTCCTTGTACATGTTCGGCTTGATGCTCGATTTGATAGCCATTGCCTTGTCGTTTCCTTGCCGTTTTCTTGCCTGTCCGAAGAGCTCACATTCTTTTCAATTGATGGATCGCTCCGGGCTCCACGAAATCACGTTTCATTGAAGAGCGTCGTTCTGCACGGGGACGTAAACCGTCTCGCCTGATGCGCAGTCGTTGCAGCCATCGATGCAGGGGCACGTGCGTCATTAAGGGAGGGCGCCCGCGCCTTGTCTAATGTCATTCCGCTATATAGACTATTCACAGCATGAATATTAATTCGCTGGATCTTAACCTGCTTCTGGCGTTTGACGCGATCGACCGCGAGCGAAACATCACGCTTGCCGCAGAGCGCGTCGGGTTGAGCCAGCCGGCGCTGAGCAACGCGCTCGCGCGGCTGCGGAAGCTGCTGAACGATCCGCTGTTCGTGCGCACCGCGAAGGGGATGGAGCCGACGCCGTACGCGGTCCGCCTGTCGGGACCGATCCGAAAGGCCTGCGAACTGATCGACGGCGCGCTGAAAATCGACGCCAGCTTCGATCCGACCCGCACCTCGCGCAAATTCTCGGTTTACATGACCGACATCGGCGAAGCTGTGATGCTGCCGCGGCTGCTGCGGCACCTGCAGACATTCGCTCCGCGCATCGGCATCAACGTCGAAACGATTCCAAAGCACGGCATCCAGGAAGCGATGACCTCGGGAGACGTCGATCTCGCGGTGGGACTGTTCGAGGGACTGGGCGGCGGTTTTTTCGAGCAGCGGCTTTACCGCGACGACTTCGTCTGCATCGTGCGCGCGGATCATCCGACCGTGGGCAACACGTTCTCCCAGCAGCAGTTCATCGATCTGCCGCATGTGCTGGTTTCCTCGGGCGGAACGGGTCATGAGGCTGCCATCGAAAAGATCGTCGTGAAACAACGCGTGAAGCGATCGGTCGCCCTGTCGGTCCCGCACTTTCTGGCGCTGCCGGCCATTGTCGCCCAGACCGACGCGACCGGAACGGTGCCTCGAAAACTCGCGCTATCGTTCATGAATTCGATCAACATCAAACTCCTGACTTCGCCGATCAAGTTTCCCACAATCGAAATCAAGCAGCACTGGCACGCCCGCTATCATCACGATCCTGCGAACAAGTGGCTCCGCAGCATATTTGCCGAACTGTTCTCAGAGCGGAATCGACGATCGCGCTGATATTTTCATTCCTTTCCGATTCATCGGTGCGGTGCGCAGGACACCGCACCGATGAGGTCGTCTACCGGACGATGTGCGTCCCGGTTTCACCGCGCAACGCCGCCATCGCATGATCGAGATGGCTGATGATTGCGCGCTTGCCGCCCCCCTCCAGGAAGCGGATCGCGGCATCGACTTTCGGCCCCATGCTTCCGGGCGGGAAATGCCCTTCGCGATGATAGGCCTTGATGTCCTCGAGGCTGACTTCGTCGAGTTCTTTCTGGTTCGGCTTGCCGAAATTGACCGCGACGCGCGGCACCGCCGTCAGGATCAGCAATTCCTCGATGCCGAGAACGTTGGCGATGTGTGCCGAGGTCAGATCCTTGTCGATCACCGCCGGCACGCCGGTTCGGACACCCCTGGAGTCCCGGATCACCGGAATGCCGCCGCCACCGCCGGCGATGACGATCGTTCCGCGCTTGACCAGCGCGTCCACCAGCGAGATATCGACGATATGCCGGGGCTTCGGCGACGGCACGACGTGACGCCAGCCGCGGCCTGAATCCTCCCGCATCGTCCAATTCAGTTCGGCGCTGATCTTCTTGGACTCTTCCTCGGTAAAGAACGGGCCGACAAACTTGGTCGGGTTCTTGAAGGCCGGATCGTCCTTGTCGACTTCCACCTGCGTCAGAAGGCTCGCGACGTGCCGCTGATTGCCGTGCTCACGCAGGGAATTCTCGATCGCCTGCATCAGCAGATAACCGATGCCGCCCTGGCTGTGCGCGACGCAAATCTCCATGTCCATCGGCGGAATGCGATTCATGGTCAGCATCTGCCGCATCATGATCTTGCCGACAACGGGGCCATTGCCGTGAGTGATGACCAGTTCGTTGTCCATCTTGGCCAGCGGCAACAGCGCTTCCGCCGTTTGCTGCGCGACGTTTCGCTGCTCCTGGGACGTCCCCCGGATATCCTCCGGATGGACCGCGTTGCCGCCGATTGCGATCACAAGGCGACGAGGAACTTCATTGAGCGTTCGCATATTCGTTCACCTTGCGGCACTGTTGGCAATGGCGGCAGCGAGTTCGCACGCCTGAGCGTTGGACGGCGCGACGATGATGCCGGCCTGTTCCAGTTTCCTCACTTGCGCGGAGCGCGTCTGCGGATCGGATTCCGTCCCGACCACCGAGGCGACCAGTGCGGGCGCATTCTTGCCGCGGCTGGCGACGATCTCGGTCAGATGCGTAGCGGGATCCGCATGGGCACCGTATCCCAGCACGAGATCGAGCAGGACGACGGCGATATCCGAATTGCCGAGCGCGGAGCGCAGCGCATCGTCGCGAACCGACGGGTCGATCATCGGATGCGGGCGGCCGCGGGTATATTCGTCGTCGCCGAGGTCGATCAGGCGATCGCGCTGATCGTCCTTAGTGCCATCGAGCTTGGGCACGCCGGGAATCGCCGCGTTCGACACCACCTTGCGGCCGCTGGCCGCGAGAATGACCTGCGCTTCGGCACACAGCGTGCCACCGGCAAACAGGCCCTCGATCCGCGACTGCCACTTGCGGCCCGGGAAACGCGACGCCTGCCCTGCCACATCGAAGCCCGCCCCGATCGCCTGGCCGCCGAGCGCCAGTTCGGCTGCGCCTTTCAGCGTCGCCGAGAAGCGCGCATTCGGCGGCAACTTGGTTTCCTCGGCGCCGATGAAGCAGACCGTGTAGGGCTTCTTGCTTCGGCCGATCCGTTCGATCACCGTCTTGGCGACATCCGGATGCGGCGGCTTGGAAATCAGCACCACGTGATCGGTTTCCGGATCGCTATCGAATGCATCGATCGCCATCAGCGTCGTGATGCCGCCGATTTCCTTCTTGAGATCGCGCCCGCCGACACCGATCGCATGCGAGATTCCCTGCCCGGCTTCGGAGATCAGGCAGGATATCTCCTGCGTGCCGGTGCCGGATGCGCCGATGATTCCAATCCGGCCGCGCTGGAGCTTGTTGGCGAATGCCAGCGGCGCTCCGCCGATAACAGCCGTTCCGCAATCCGGGCCCATCATCAGGAGCCCTGCCTCGCGCGCCTGCTGCTTCAGCGAGAGTTCGTCGGCGATCGACACGTTGTCGCTGAACATCAAGACATGCAGGCCGCGATTGAGCGCCTTGCGCGCTTCGGCCGCGGCGAAGTCGCCGGGGACGGAAATCAAGGCCAGGTTGATATCGGGATGGGCTTTCACCGCAGCAGCGATCGAATGCGGCCGCCACGCAGCGGTCGACCCGTCGCCCTGCGCCTTCGGCTTGTCGAGCGCGCGGATCGCGTCGTCCAGCGCCGCACGCGCGGCTGCCTCGGTTTCGGCCTTGACTGCAAGGACCAGATCGTTGCCGCGCACCTCGGTGCCTTCGTCCAGCAGACCGGCATTGCGCATGATCGCGGCGTTCGACGGCGTGCCCATCATCAAGGCGGCCTCGACGATGCCGGGCGCGGCCGCGACTTCGCGGGAGAGCCGCATCAGGGCGACCGAGTCGAGATAAAATCCCTTACGAATTTCGTGCAAGACGACCATCTTCATGCCACTCCCAAATCGCTCGCGATGGCCCGAACCGCCTGCTGGAAGCAAGCGAGCGGAGCCTTGACGATGCCCGCGCCGACCTGCCCGATGCCGGGCTCACGATGCGCGATGCCGGTATTGATGACCGGCGCCATTCCCGTATCGACCACCAGACGCACGTCGATGCCGGTCGGCACGCCGGCGAAGTCGAGCGCCGCAATCGTCCATTCGGGATTTTGCGCGACGGTGATCTCGCCCATCGCCCGCGTGAAATCTCCCGCCGCCGATGGTGCGCCGGCGCCGATGAAGCCCGCCACCGCAGGCGCCGCCGCCATCGCGAAGCCGCCGAGGCCGATGGTTTCGACGATCGCGGAGTCACCCATGTCCGGATTGGCGTCCTTCTCGGAGTAGCCTGCGAAGTAGAGACCTTCGGGCATCTCGACCGGAGCGGTGAACCACTGATCGCCGAGACCGGAGACGCGGACACCGAAATCGGTGCCGTTGCGGCACATTGCGGTGACGATGGTCGAACCGCGAATGCCCTTCGCCGGATCGGTCATCGCCTTGCCCATCGCCATGGCGATGTTCAGGAAGAACTGATCGTTTTGCGCGATGAAACCGAGGCAATCCGCAAGCACCGCATTGTCGGTCGCGATCCGCGCCATCGTCGGGCTGATCTCGCGCAGGAAGATGCTGGAACAGGCGAGATTGCGCTGGTGCATCTCGTCGCCCATCGACAGGCCGCGCGCGATGATCGACTTCAGTTCGATGCCGCCGGCTTCGCGGATCGCCTTTCCAAGCGTCGGGCCGAAAACGTCGCGCAGCCACGCAAGCCGCTTGAGAACGCTTTCGTCGTTGCCGCCGAAACGCATCACCTTGCCGAGGCCTTCATTGATCGCGCAGTAGGCGCGATTGCCGAAGCGGGTATTCTCGACGACGAAGAGCGGCATCGACACCGTCGTCATGCCGGTCATCGGGCCAACCGCGCCGAAGTGATGATTGGGATGGAATTCGACGCCGCCGCTGGCGGCGAGTTCGGCAGCGGCCTTCAGATCGGGCGCCCAGCCTTCGAACACGATCGCACCGGCGACCGCACCGCGCATCGGGCCGCACATCCGGTCCCATGTGATCGGCGGACCGGCATGGAGGATCATCCGTTCCTTCAGGCCGGGCATCAGCTCGCGCGCCGGGACGATATCGACGAGGCGCGGCTCGCCTTCGAGGATGCGTGCGAGCGCCTGTTGATTTGCTTCTTCGATCAGTTTCATCGCGCCGCCCTCATACGCCGAGCTTGGCGAGCAGCGCCGCCATCTGAGGATCGCCGCCGGCGGAAGGTGCCCAGTCGACATGGACGACTTCGATGTCGCAATCGCGCAGGTCCTTCACGAACCCCTCGAGCCCGACGTTCACAACCTTCACCTTGCCCGTCAGCAGTGACTGGTACGGCTGCTTTTCCTGATCTGGCATCAACATTGTCCTTAGCGGTTCGACCCTAGAAGGACAGATTAGTAAGAAAACACTTACTTTGTCAAATGCGGATTTTGTCCGACGCCAAAATTGCTGAAACCCGCGATGGCACGGCCATGAAACGATCGTGCGCGCGGTTGTCCGCGCGCACGATCGATGAAATAAATTCAGTGTCTTGGACTGACGGTCGCGCTCTATCGCGCAGCGACAACGCCATCGCTGCGGGGATCGCTGGCGCCTTCGAGCAGACCGTCCGGATGGCGGACGATCGCGCCGGCATGGCCCATCACTTCCTCGAACGGACCGACGACATCGATGTCGTGACCCAGCCCGCGCAGGGTCTCGACCACTACGGGATCGTAGCGCGACTCGATCTTGAGGCTGTTGTTTTCCGCACCCCAGGTGCGGCCGAGCAACCAGCGCGGCGCCGTGATCGCCGACTGCAGATCCTGACCGTGCATCGCATAGCGCGTGAAGATCGCAGCCTGCGTTTGCGGCTGACCTTCACCGCCCATGGTGCCGTACGCCATCAAGCGGCCGTCGCTCAGTTCGGCCATCGCCGGCTGAATCGTATGGAAAGGAAGCCGCTGCGGCTCAAGGCTATTCGGGGACTTCTCGTCGAGACTGAAACTCGTGCCGCGGTTCTGCCAGGTCACGCCGGAGCCCGGCAGGATGACGCCCGAACCGAATTCCCAATAGATGCTTTGGATGAAGCTGACGCTCAGCCCGGTGCGGTCGGTTGCGGCCAGCCACACCGTATCGCCCTTCGCCGGCGGATCCGGCCAGGGCGCGGCGCGCTCGATCGAAACGGTCTTCTCGAGTTCGGCGAGCGACTGCTCGGTCAGATAATCCGCGGCCGCGCGCTCCATGTAATCGGGATCGGTGACGTAGCGGTTGCGCACACGGAACGCCGCCTTGGTGCATTCCACGAGGCGATGGAGATATTCGTTGCTGTCCGCGCGCTCGATCGCCTGACGCGCATAGAGGCCGAGGATCAGCAGCGATGCCAGCCCCTGCGTCGGCGGCGGCATGTTGTAGATCTTGTGGCCCGCAACTTCGAGCGACAGCGGCGTGACCACGGCCGCATGATGCGCTTCGAGATCGGCGAGCCGCAGCGGACTGCCGGCTTTTTCAAGATCGGCCGCCATCGAACGCGCGAGATCGCCGCGATAGAAATCGGAAAGACCGGCTTGCGACAGCCTTGCCAGCGTATCGGCAACGCGCGGCTGCCGCAGCTTGGCGCCGACCGCCAGCGGCTTCCCCTCGGGCAGATAGACATCCGCGAAGCCGGCGATGTTTTCCAGCTCGGGGCGCTTGGAAATGGTGTTGTTATGAAGCGTCTGCGTTACCGGCACGCCTTCCCAGGCGTAACGGATCGAATCCTGCAAGAGGCGCGACATCGGTAGCCGTCCGCCATGCCGTTGACGGCTGACCTCCTGGGCTTTCGCCCAGCCATCCACCGTCCCCGCGACCGTCAATGCCGATAGTGGACCGCGGCCCGGAATCGCGGTGTATCCACGCTCGCGATACCAGTTACGATCGGCCAATTTGGCCGCGCGCCCGCAGGCCTGAATCCCGATCGGCGCCGAGCCGGCTTTGCCGACCAACCAGAAGCTGTCGCCACCAAGGCCGTTCATGTGCGGATAAACGACCGCAATGGTAGAGGCAGCGGCAATCATCGCCTCAATGGCGTTGCCGCCGTCCGACAACACCGACAAGCCCGCCTGCGCCGCCAGATGATGCGGCGCGGTCACCATGCCTCGATAGCTTCTCTTGGTCTGCAACACGATCCAACTCCAGTTTCGATAAAGTAATAATCTTCTTACTTTGCTCCGGTCAAGCAGGCGACGGTTGTTCCGGCATCATTTGTCCTTCAACGGCTCCTGACCATCAAAAAAAATGCTCCGAACTTAGTTCGGAGCAGTCACGGGAAGAACCCGGAAGAAACGCAAATCTGTCAGAAAATCCCGCAGGAGCCGCTCCTCTCCTCTGGATCGGAGTGGTCACGTACCATTCGTAAAATCATCAAAGCGCCGGCGAACGCGTCGCGCCCGGACGTATGACCGATCGCCGACACGGCCGCCAAAGCAGGACGAATCTGCGCGATACGACCGCTCATCGTCGCATGGAGCGCGTCATGCAAGGCCGCGGCACCATAGCCGAGCGCCGCGGTCTGCAGATGCGCGCGGCTGATTCCATTGGTGCGATCGAGAAACGGACAACATGCCTTCCAGAGAGCGTCACGCAGATCGGGACGTCCAAGCGCGGCCAGCGCTATCAGTGCTCCGCCGATCAGATCGTCGCCCGACGGCGTAAGGCCTGGCCCGAGACCGATCAGACCCGCCAGTCCCGACACATCGCCGGACTCGGAGCGGCCTGTCACAATGTGCTTGATTGCGTTCACGCCCGGCATCGCGGCCAGAACGAACGGCGACGGATTCGGAGACGCTGCGCATCCGATCGCGGCCAGGCCATCATCCACCGGATGGCCATGCCAGATTTGATCGACGGTTTGGAGACCATCCCGCAGGCTGTCCATCGTCCAGCTGGGCACAGCATCCGGCGTCCACACCGCAGCAGTGTCCCAGCGCAGGAACGGCTTGCTTCCGATCGAAAGTGTCGGGCCGACGACGGTTACGGCATCGCCCGATCTCGGGCGAACCGGCAATCTGCTTTTGCAGAGAACATGGAGAGGCCCGGATCCGATATCCGCCCCGACGCAAATCCATTGGCCATCGAGCATGGCGTAAAACGAGCGCTCAAACACCGCCGCAACCCGCCCTGCACCGCCGTTTCGCAGAGACTGATGCGCGAGAAAACCGAGTTCGGTCGCGACCGCTTTCGGCGCAGCAACCGCCGGCCGCGCCGCCTGCGCACCGATGCGCAGGCCACGCCCCGCATCTCGATTTTGGCTTGCGAGTAACATGCCGCGTCCTTGCCGAACGATCTCTGGTCCGTAGTAATAATATACTTACTTATGAACGTCAACCGCACCATTTCTATCGGTCACGGCCGTACCGCATCGATTGCATCAAAACGCCGTGACCGGACGCGCAGCGAAGCGTTGCGATCCCGCACTTCCGGCAGTCGTCCCGAAGCGGGGGTTACGCTGCGTCATTGCATTATGATTTAGTGCAATCCGACACCAAGCAAGCGTTCGACAATCTTGCGGTCGGATCGCAATTCGCCGCATTCTCCAGCCCAGACGGATCGGCCGCGCTCGATCACCATGACGCTTTCCGCGAAATCCAGCGCGCGCTCGATCTGCTGTTCGACAAGAACGATCGTCATCTCCCCGGACTCCGCCAGCTTTGCGATCGTCAGCATCAACTGATCGCAGATGACCGGGGCAAGGCCTTCGAGCGGTTCGTCGAGCAGAAGGAGCGAAGGCTTGCCCATCAGCGTGCGCGCCAGCGACAGCATCTGCTGCTCACCGCCGGACAATTGCGTGCCGAAGTGCTTTCGGCGCTCCGCCAATCTTGGAAACAGTGCGTAAGCTTCTTCCAGGGCTTCGGTCGTCCGGCCCTTCAGGCCGGTGACGAGATTCTCCTCCACGGTCAGCGATCGGAAAACGTCCCGCGTCTGCGGCACATATCCGATACCGGCGCGGGCCCTCGCCGACGCCTTCAAACCGGTCATGTTCATCCCGCCGACCGATATCGTCCCGTCGTGATGGGTCGACAGCCCCATCAACGACGCGAGCAACGTGGTTTTGCCGACGCCGTTCCGGCCCAAAATCGCGAGCCGGCCGCCCTCCGCAACCTCGAAGGTCAGGTTGGAAACGATGCGCGTCGGGCCGTATCCCGCGCTCAGATTGCTGACTTCAAGACGTGTGGCGGCCATCGGCATACGTCCCCAGATAGGCGCGGCGAACTTCGGAATCGTGAGTCACCGCGCTCGGGTCACCTTCAAAGATCAAGCGGCCGTTGGCGAGAACCAGAACACGCTTTGCGAACTTGAACACCAGATCCATGTCGTGCTCGATCATCATCACCGCGATCTTGGGCGGCAACCGATCAATGGCTTCGATGATGCGCCCGGATTCATCCGACGGAACACCCGCCGCCGGTTCATCCAGAATCAGAACCTTGGGTTCGAGCGCCAGCCCAAGCGCCAAATCCAGAAGCCGCTGCTGGCCGTAGGCGAGTTGCGACACGCGGGCCGCTGCGAGATGGGCTATGCCCAGCAGTCCGAGGATTTGCATCCATTGGTCGCGGATATTCGGCCGATCAATCCACGAGGAAAAGAATTTCCGCGTGATGCCCTTCTTCTGCATCACCGCGAGCGCCACGTTCTCGGCGACCGTGAGGTTAGTGAACAACCGCGTGATCTGGAATGTCCGAATCAGCCCGGCATCGACGCGCTGCGGTATCGAGAAGTCCGTGATGTCATGGCCGCCGAGCAGGATGCTTCCCTGAGAGACGTCCAGTCCACCGGAGATCACGTTCACCAGCGTCGTCTTTCCGGCGCCGTTCGGACCGATCAGCGCGATCCTGTCGCCCTCGCGGACGACGAACGACACACCGTCGTTGACGCGAATTCCGCCGAACGACTTGCAGACATCCCTCAACTCCAGCAGCGGCGCGGTCATGATTTTCCCCCGAGCCGCGGAGCAATCCGGTCGACGACCGAGACAGCCAACGGCACGAGACCTCGGGGCGCGAACAGAACGACCACGATCAGCATCAGGCCGAGAATGGTCATCCAGTGGAACGGGTTGGCGGCCGAGACATAGTGCTCGAAAATCTGAAAGACGACGGAGCCGATCAATGCGCCCCAAAGCGTCCCTGCCCCGCCGATGACGAGCATGACCAGCGTTTCCGCCGATCGTTCGAAGCTGACGCTATCGAGGCCGACCACGCCGGTGTTGATTGCGGTCAAAGCCCCTCCGATGCCCGCAACCGCCCCCGATATCCCATACATCAGGATAAGCCGCGGATAGACTCGCGCACCGATCATCCTGGCGCGCAAGCTATCGTCCTTGATCGCGCGGCACAGAAGACCGAACGGCGAACGCACGAAGCGCAGCAGGATGACGAAAACGATGACGAGGACGACGAGCGAAAACACGTAACCGGTGCGGCCATAGAGATCGAAATTGAAGATGCCCAGCACCGGGCCGGGCGAAATTCCGGCCAGTCCATCGCTTCCGCCGGTGACGGACGACAATTTGTTGGCCATCGCCGCGACCAGTTGTCCGACGGCAATCGAGAGAACGAGTTGGGGCAGTCCCTGAAATTTCGCCACCAGCACGCCGGAAGCAAGCCCCATGACGGCTCCGGCCACCATACCGACACCGAGCAACGCCACCGGATCGACGAGCCCCGCCAGACACGCGTTGCCGACCGCATAAGCGGCGACGCCAAAAATGGCCGATTGTCCCAGCGTGGCGATGCCGCAATAGCCGGTGACGAGATCGAGCGAGAGCACCAGGAAAACGATGCCGATCAATCGGGTCAGGAATGCCAGATCGTCCGGAAACACCAGGTAGCCGAGCAGCCCGGCCAGCGCCATGGCGACAAGCGCACCCAATTCCGCCGGAAACGGGAGCCGGGAAGAACGCCGATCCTCCATGGCGAGCCGATCGCTCATGTCAGTGCTTCCTCCCGAGCAGGCCGTTCGGGAATAGGAAGACCGCGAGAATGACCGCCAGATAGAAGAAGAACTCGCCATATTCCGGCGCGAGATACTTTCCCGTCGTATCGGCAAGACCGAGCAGCATCGATGCCGATAGCGCACCTGCAATCGATCCCGCGCCGCCGACCGACACAACCACGAGGAACGTCACCATGTATCGCAGCGCATAGAACGGCTCGATCGGCAGCAGTTCGGCACCGACCACGCCGCCGAACGCCGCGAGGCCGATCGCCAGCGCAAAGGCCGCGGTGAAAATAAGCTGGGTGCGAATTCCAAGCGCTTCCGCCATATCGCCGTTGTCGACCGCGGCGCGCATGCGCACGCCGAATTCGGTGCGGTCGATCAGAAGCCACAACAGCAGCGCCGTGCAGAGCCCGCACGCGATCACGAACAGCCGATGCGCCGGGATCATCCGAAATCCGAGATCGAACGGCCCGCTCAGCGCCGCCGGCAGCGGGATGGATTTCGACGTCGGCCCCAGGGCGTAATTGGCAACGCCGATAATCACGAACGTGATGCCGATGGTCAGCAGGATTTGCGTGAGTTCGTCCGACTTACGGTAGATGCGGCGATACAGCAGGAATTCGAACGGAATCGAAATCAGGATGGCGCCGATCACGGCAAGGATAATCGCCAGCGGGTAACTGACACCGAGGCTCTTCAGCGCATAGGACGCTAGGTAGCCTCCGATCATCGCAAACGCGCCGTGCGCGAGGTTCACGACTCGCATCAGCCCCATCATGATCGACAGGCCGATCGAAATGATGAACAGCACCATCCCGTACGAAATCGCATCGAGAACGACGCCGAGAACCGTCCATGCCATTACTGAAGATATCCCGCGGCAGCAGATTCGTGCGAACCGAGCGTATCATGTTCGACGGCGCCGCGGATCATGGTCATCAAGACCTTGACGTCGCGGAAATCGACGGAAGGATCGAACGGATCGCGGTCCATCGCGATCAGGTCCGCGGCCATTCCGGGCTCCAGCGCACCCCGCCAGCTTTCGTGGCCCATGGCGTAGGCGCCGCCGTGGATATAGCTGCGCACCGCCTGCCGGTGCGACAGCGCTTCCGCCGGGCTGATCGGCCTGCCCTTGTTCGCGCCGCGATCGACGGCGCTCGCCATGCCGGACCACGGAGAAAAGTCCCCGGTCGGGGCATCCGAACTGGCGACATAGGGCACGCCTGCATCGATCACCGACTTCGCCGGATATTTGCCGTCGATCGCCGGACCGAACGCCCCAATCGCCGAACGATGCATGACCGATACGAAGCTTGGCTGCGACACCACGATGGCTCCGGCATTCTTCATGCGCGCGAGACCGCCCTCCGGCGGGCAGAAATAGTGTTCGATGCGATGCCGGGCATCCTGCCGCCACCTGGCTTTCTGGGCCTTTTCGTATGCGCCGATGATCCGGGACACCGCCCGGTCGCCCACCGCATGGACCGCAACCTGCCATCCGTCGAGATGCGCTTCCACGATGGCCTGTTCGAGTTCTTCCTCATCGCGCATGAAGAAGCCCACGCCTCCGGTGTCGTGGAACGGCGTCGTGACGGCCGCCGTCCGCGCGCCCATGATTCCGTCGGCAAAAAACTTCAGCGTCTGCGTCTGCCAGTCCGGATCGCGAAGCGGCACGAATTTGCGCGCGGCCGCATCCTTCGGATCGAGCCGATACATGAAGCCGAGACGAAGCAGCGAGCGATCCGCACGCAACAGCTCCCAGGTCGCATATTCCTCGTCGAACCCGCTGGTGAAACCGACAGCGGCCTCTACCGCGCCCGTCATTCCAAAACGGATCGCGTCCGCGATGGTGGCGCGAAGCGCGCCGGCAACCACCGCGCGATCCGCCTGCGGCATATTCCGGAACACCGCATCGGCGGCGCTTTCCTTGACGATACCGTTCAGCCGGCCCGCGCTATCACGCCCGAAAGAACCACCGACCGGATCGGATACGCCTTCATTAATCTTGAGGGCTTGCAGGGCCGCACTGTTGAGGATGGCGGTGTGGCCACAGAACCGGCGGATCACGACGGGACGATCGGGCGCGGCTGCATCGAGCTCGTCGCGCGTCGGGTAGCGGTGCTCCGCAAGACCGTTCTCGTCGAATCCGACGCCACGAATCCAGCCACCGACCGCCGTCTCCCGTGCCGCCGACGACGTGCGATCCAGCAACGCTTGCATCGATGCCACCGCCGACGGATCGAACGCGACTTGCAGCCGCTCGTTGGCGAGGCCGAACAGATGGATGTGGGCATCGGTCAGACCGGGCATCACGGCTGCGCCGTGCAAATCGATCGTGAGGTCGGCAGTCGGCGCATCCGCACGCGCGCCGACGAAACGCACGACGCCGCCCTCCGTCACCAGCGTGTCGGCGGGATCATGGTCCTCTGCATGGCGGTAGATGCGCCCGTTGATCAATCGCAGTGCGCGCGGCCGGTCAGTCATAAGCTTGTCTTTGTTTGAAAGTGGAGGGAGCCCGCACCGCAGGCGAAGCGGGCTCCGTCACGTCAGTGCTTCGCCAGACCCCAATCCGGCTGGGCCTCGAAGGTCTGAAGCTCCGTGTTCTGAAGCTTGCCGTCCTTCTTCTCGACTTCGCGCAGATAAATGTTCTGGGTGATGTGGCGCGTCTCTGGATCGATCGAAACCGGACCGCGCGGGCTGACCCATTTCATTCCCTTGACCGCGGCCAGCGCCTTGTCAGGATCCTTCTGGCCATTGGTGGCCTCGATCATCTTGTAGATCACCCGGGCGCCGTCATAGGCGGCGACCGACGCCATCGTGATGTCATCCGGCTTGGCACCGACCTTGACCATCTCAGCCAGGAACGCCTTGTTCTCCGGGGAGTTGTGCGCCGCTGAATAGTGATAGGTGGACAGGATCCCGATGCCGCTGTCACCGATGTTCGGAAGATCGGGCTCGGTCACGAGATCGCCGGTCGACAGCAGCTTCACGCCGCCGGCCTTCAATCCGTTGTCGATATAGGCCTTGACGAAGCCGAGCGTCGGTGGGCCGGCGGGCAAGAACGTGAAGATCATGTCGGCGCCGGAATCCTTGATCCGCTGCATGATCGGACCGAAATCGGTGGTGCTGAGAGGCATCCTGATCGCCTCGACGATCTTGCCTCCTTCGGCCTCGAACGTCTTTTTGAAAGCCGCTTCGGCATCGATGCCCGGTCCGTAGTCGCTGACCGCGATGGCGACTTTCTTTGCGCCTTTCGCAAAGGCAACTTTCGCGGCCGGCACCGTGTTCTGCCACATCGTGAAAGAGGTGCGCACGATGTACGGGCTTTTCTCGACGATCGCGGACGTCGCGGCGTTCATCACGATCATCGGGACCTTCGCTTCGGAAAGCAGCGGCGCGACGGCCATGGCATCCGGCGTGAAATACAGGCCGGCAATATACTGTACCTTGTCCTTGACGATCAGCTCTTGTGCGAGCGCCTTTGACTTTGCCGGATTGGGCGATTCCTCGTCGCGATAGATGAACTCGACCTGATGGTCTCCCACTTTCGCGCCGTGCTCGGCTACCCAGGCTTCGATGCCATGCTTGAAGTTCTGGCCGAACAGGGCATAGGGCCCCGACATCGTGCCGATCACACCCACTTTGATCACATCGCTATGCGCCGGGGTCGCAAACAGCGCCGCAATGACGGCGGCTCCCGCAAATCCAAATTTTGTCGTCATATGATATCCCCTCCTCCTTGTTATGATTGAACGTCAGAACATCTCGAAATATTCGCGCTGCTCCCATTCGGTGATTTCCGACTGGAAGCGTTCGATTTCGGCGTTTTTGATATAGACGTAATAATCGATGAATTTCTCGCCCAGCGCTTCGCGGAAGAAGGGATCATCCTTCAACGCGAACACCGCCTCGCGCAGCGAGGTCGGCAGCAAGTTCGCCTTGGTCTCGTAAGGCGTGTCGGCCGACGCTCCCGGATCGAGCGACCTGTCGATCCCGTTAAGGCCCGCAAGTATCTGCGACGCCATGTAAAGATACGGATTGGCCGCCGGCTCGCCGATCCGATTCTCGAGACGGGTTGCACGATCGTCGGGCCCGCCTAACACCCGGATCATGACGCCGCGATTGTCGCGGCCCCAGATCGCCCGGTCCGGCGCCAGCGAGTAGGAACGGTATCGCTTGTAGCCGTTGATCGTCGGCGTCGAAAACACCGCCGAGGCGCGTGCGTGCTCCAGCAGGCCCGCCATGTAGTGCTTGCCCAGTTTGGACAAACCGTCCGCGTCACCGGTCATGAAGGCATTTTCACCGGTGCTGTGCGAAACCAGCGACTGGTGAAGATGCCAGCCCGACGACATGACGTTCGGAATGCGCGGCCGGCACATGAAGGTCGCATGATAGCCGTGGCGATTGCAGATCTGCTTCACCGCAGTCCGGAACAGCACCATCGTGTCCGCCGGCTCTAAGCCGACGGTCGGCTGAAACACGAATTCGCACTGGCTCGGTCCGTATTCGACCTCGATCGAGCGCAGCGGCAAGCCGAGCGCCACGACATTTCTCCGGATGATCTCAAGCGCCGGCTCCATCTGGTCGTAACGCTGTTCCGTGAGATATTGATAGCCCTGCGACAACAGGCTGACGTCCGGCGGCTCGCCTGGCCGTCCGGGATTGCCGGAATCCGCGACGCCCAATCGCGAATTCTCGACCTTGAAGATATGGCACTCGACTTCCAGCCCGGCCTTGAAATCGTAACCGCGCGCAGCGAGTTGATCGAGCACGGAGCGATACAATCCGCGCGACGCGAAAGGCACCGGCCGGCCGTCGGCAAAATACAGATCGCACAGAACCCAGCCCGTTCCAGGCGCCCAGGGCAGCACCTTGAACGTCGTCGGGTCGGCGATCATCAGAACGTCGCCGCCGCCCTGCATCTCGCTCATGCCGAAGCCGCCACCGGCCGAGAACACGGGAAATACGGTCCGGTGCGATGTATCCTTGGCAAGCAAGGTGGTTGTGATCGAACAACCGCTTTCGATCGAGGAAATTGCATCTCCCGCCATCAGCGTCTTACCGCGGAGGATGCCATGCTGATCCGGAAACGACAGGCGAATGCTGTGGAGATTCTGCTCCTCAACCAGACGCCGCATCCGTTCGGCGGCGTCTTTCTGCTCGTCCGACCACAGGCCGTGCTTGCTCACGAAACTCGATGCCTGTTCCTTTTGCGGGTTGGTGCCGTGCATGTTATTCGGCCGCAGTCAGACGAGGCAATTTGTGCGCAAGGTCGGCCGGGACAGGCGCAGCCCACGGCGCACCCCGACGACGCTTGACGTCGACCTCCATCCAGTAGGTTTCCCATCCTCTGGTCGGCCCGATGCCATCCATGGTGGCGGGACCCTGGATGCTGCGCGCGCTGGCCGCATCGAGAAACAACAACGGCTTTCCACCGGACTGAACCTTTTCGATTTCCTGCCGGAGAAGCCGCCGGTACTGGATGATCGCCTTGTCGGACTGGCCAAGATGCTCGCGCGTCCGGTTCTGTATGGCGCCCATCGATTCGACCGCCCACTGGTCATGGACATTAATATCGGCGCCCATTCCGGTGTAGGTTTCGGTCGCCTGCTCATGCGGATCGAAGCCGTAGTCGTTGGACTTGTTCTTGCGCGACTTGTAGTCCGGGAGTTCGTACAGTTCCAGCCGCTGCTCGCGCATCTTCTTCTTGTCCACCGGCGTCGAGTAGCTGGTGAAGATCGCATACCAGTAGCAGTTCTCGTCATCCACGGGCACGTGCCATTGGGTGATCGTCATTTCCGTGCTCATCGGAATGACGAAGGCATGCGGAAACAATTGATTGGTGACGCGCACATGGGTCCGCTCATCGTCAATCTCGCGCAGAGCAATCAATCGCAGCCCGTATTCGGTTCGCTCGACATTGATGATCGGGCGGTCGTATTCACGGAGCACTTTGGTCATCGGCATTTCCGAGTCCGCCGAAGCACCCCTGAACTGCTTGCCATAGGCGACCGAGGTATCTTCGTCTTCAAAGAAACGATGCAGAAATGACGCGTGTGCAGGATCGATGCCAACTTCGAGCGCCTGAAGCCAGTTGCACGCGATCAGCCCCTTGAATGCGAACGTATACTCGCCGGGCGCCGCGAAGCAGTCGATTTCAGGAAATGCCGGCGGCTCGCCCTCGCCCAGATAGGCCCAGAGGATGCCGCCCTTCTCGATCACCGGATAGGCGCGCTGCTTGATATTCTTGCAGAGCGACGAACCCGCGGGCTCGGCCGGCGTCTCGAGGCACTGGCCATCGACGTCGAACAGCCAGCCATGGAAAGCGCAACGCAGGCCGCCATTCTCGAGACGGCCGAAGGCGAGGTCCGCTCCGCGATGCGGACAATCGCGGTCCATCAATCCGTACCGCCCCTTCTCGTCCTTGAAGAGCACGAAGTTCTCGCCGAGCAGCTTGACCGGCTTGATCGGCCGGCTGCCTTCCAGCTCATCCACCAAAGCCGCGGGCTGCCAATACATCCGCATCAGCTTGCCGGCGGGCGCCGAGGGACCGACACGGGTGATGAGATCGTTCTGCTCCTGGCTCATCATGGCTTGAGTCTCCTGTTCGATTTCGAGAAGCGCTTGCTGCGAGCGCGAGAACTAACGTTGAAATACGATCTTGCCGCCGACGATCATCAAACCCGTTTTAATGTCCCTGATCTGCTCGTCGGGCACCATCATCACATCGGCCGAGGGTACCGCGGGAGACGATCAAATTGTTTGCCGCCAGAGGCCTGCCGCCCACCGGCATGAGCGACGGCGCATCCAATTCGCTCGTGGCTGGGCCCCACGCAATCCGGCTCATCGCAAGAGCGACGCCCGGTGCCGATAAAGTCCGCTTGAGCATGCCTCTTCCCGTATTGTTCAATAGACGAACATTTGTGCGAACTAGTTGAGAATGCCTCCAATGTTACCGGGGCGCAAGTGAAATGTTCGTCGCCGCAACGCAGCAAACAAAGGAAGATATCTGCAAAGCTCCGCGCCAGGCTGACCTCGCTTGACTTCATATGTTCGTTCAACGAACATATGTTCTTAGATCGGTCATTTATCCATGGTGACAGAGCACGGAGGCGTCATGGCTCGCGTAAGGTTTGTGCAGCGGGATGGCACGGAGAAGAATGTCGAGATCGGATCAAGCATCAGCGTGATGATGGCGGCCGTGCGCAACGGCGTTCGTGGCATCGACGGGGAATGCGGCGGCTGCCTCGACTGTGCGACATGCCACGTCTACGTGGATGAGGCGCAGGCCGGTCTCGTGCCGCCACCGACCGAGGACGAGATCGAGTTGCTGTCGAACGTCACGGCACCGCGCAGGTCCAACAGTCGCTTGAGTTGCCAGATCAAGATCCCATCGTCCATCGACGAATTGATCGTCTTCGTTCCCGAGAACCAATCGTGAGCGGCCTCGTCGTCATCGGCGCGTCGTATGCCGGAATCCAGTCCGCGCTCAGCGCGCGCGAGGCCGGTTACGCCGACAACATCACCGTCGTCTGCGATGAAACATGGCTCCCGTATCAACGGCCGCCGCTGTCGAAGGGTTTTCTGCTCGGCACGACCGGCGAAGACAATCTGGTCTTGCGCGACGAGGCCTTCTTCAAGAACGAACGCATCGATCTGGTTCTCGGCCATCGCGCCGTCGGCATCGATCCTCGCGCCAGGCAGATCGAAGTGGACAACGACGCAACTCTCACCTTCGACAAGCTCGTCATTGCAACGGGATCGCGTGCGCGCCGGATATCAGCGCCCGGCGCGGAACTGGATGGCGTCTGTTATCTGCGATCCGTCGCCGACGCGATCGACCTGAAGGCCAGACTCGCACAAGCCGCGGAGGTCGTCATCGTCGGAGGCGGATTCATCGGCCTCGAAGTGGCGTCCTCGGCGGCAAAGTCCGGCAAGAAAGTCACCGTCGTCGAAAGCATGACCCGCCTGCTGGAACGCGCGGTGTGCCCGCTCGTTTCCGAGTTTCTTCACGCCACTCACCGGCAATCCGGCGTGGAGGTGCTGATGGGCGAAACGGTCATCGCGATCGACGGCGCGAGCGGGCGGGTCGCCGGAGTCACGCTTGCAAGCGGTACCCGGCTTCCGGCCGATCTCGTTCTGGTGGGCGTCGGCGGCATCGCCAATGACGACCTCGCCTGCGCCGCCGGCATCACCTGCACCAACGGCATCGTGGTCGACGAGCACGGCCGAACCGGACACCAGGATATCTATGCTGCCGGCGACTGCGCCAACCATTACAGCCGATTTGCCAATGGCTGGGTCAGGCTCGAATCGGTCCAGAACGCGCAGGACCAGGCCAAAGCCGCAGGCCTCGCCATCGCCGGTTCGCATGGCCCGTACGATGCCGTGCCGCGCTTCTGGTCCGACCAGTACAGCGTCAAGCTGCAGATCGTCGGGCTTTCCGCCGGCCACGATCGAACCGCGGTCCGCGGGTCTGCCGACGATGGACGGTTCACCGTGTTCTTTTACAGGAACGGCAAGCTGATCGCGGCCGACAGCATCAACCGCCCCGGCGATCAGATGGCCGCGCGCCGGCTCATCGCCGCGGGGCTATCGCCGACGCCGGAACAGGCGGAAGACCCGTCCTTCGACCTGAAATCACTGGTGAAAGCGATCGAGACGATTAATGTTTAGGCGAGCGGATGTGCGATGATTCGTCCGTTCGAATAACGCTCGTCCGAAGACCTTTGGGGGCCGCTTGCTGACATGCCGAAACTGAAGCGCACGGAGGAAGAGAAGAAAGCGCGCGAGGGGACCGAATTCATCGAGAGCCTCGATCGCGGGCTGCGTGTGCTTCTGTCGTTCGGCGTCGACCGCCATCCCATGACCCTGAGCGACATCGCCAAGAGCGCGAACCTTCCCCGCGCCACGGTCCGCCGCATCCTGATGACGCTGCAGAAGTCCGGCTTCGTCGCAGGCGACGAACGGCTGTTTTCCCTGACGCCACGCATTCTTCTGCTGGCCTCCGCCTATCTGACCTCCAACCAGATCAGCTCGGTATTGCAGCCGCTCATGGACGACGTGGCCGCGAAAGCCAGGGAAGTATGCTCCGTCGCCGTCCTCCATGACGACGAGGTGGTGTTCATCGCGCGGTCCAGTCCGGCACGGGTTTTCTCGACCGGCCTGGATATCGGCTATCGCCTTCCGGCTTTCTGCACGTCCGTCGGACGTGTGCTGCTCAGCCGTCTCTCCAACGAGGAGCTTGCCGACAAGATCAACGGCATGACCTTGAAGGCGCAGACCCCAAGCACGCTGCTGGACAAGCCGACGCTGATTGCGACGATCATGACCGACCGGACAAAGGGTTACAGCCTTGTCGATCGCGAGGCGGAAGAAGGATTCCGTTCGATCTCGGTGCCGATCCGCCGATACGACGGCACCATTGTCGCCGCCGCCAACATCGGCGCCCATGTCGATCGCATCACCACAGGTGAAATGATCGACCGCTTTCTTCCGTTGCTGAAAGACCTGTCCGCTGCCGCGCAACCTCTGATGGTCTAGAGAGAGCACGTCAGATTGACCCGTCATTGCGGGTGAAGCGAAGACTTCTACTCGATCACTTCAGCCGCTTCTTGTAGGCGTCCGGATCCATATCGCGAATGTCGACACTCAGGCTGGTCACGTCGGGACATAGCTCCACCATCGTCCGGCGCAGCTCCGTGCTCAGCGTCACCTTTTGCTCCGGCGTTCTCCCGGCAAGCATGTAAACCGACAAATGCACAAAACTGTCTCGTTTGCCGGCGATCAGGAAATGCCGATAGCCCTGCGCCCGCACCTTGATGTCAGGCGGTTGCATCACGCCTGTCTGGCCCGCGGCAACGAAAAGCCGCTCCATCAATTCGGCGACCTGATCTTCGTTCAGGGAACCTTCGGAATATTCGATCACGAGATGAGGCATGGTTGCATCGCTAAGTTTGCCTGAAATATTCAGGTCTTCCCCATCCAGGGAATAAGGCGAGCCTCGAGAATGAGGAACATCCGGTTCAGCAGATATCCGGTGACGGCGAGATACAGCACCCCCGCGTACATCAGGTCCGGCCGCAAGGCGTACTGCATTTGCACGAGGTAGTAGCCGATACCACTCGAGCCCGCGATCATTTCCGCCAGAACCGCGACGACCAGCGCAAGGCTGGTGGCGGTTCGCAAACCCGCCGAAATGGCCGGCAGGGTCGCGGGCAGTAGCACGCAACGCAGCGTTCGCAGCCAGCCCGTCTGAAACGTCCGCGCGGTCTGCATCAGCGTATCGTCGATGGTCGCGACTCCGGCGAGCGTATTCGTAAAGACAGGAAAAAAGCTGGCCAGCGACACGATAAAGATCTTCAGCGTGTCATCGACGCCGAGAAACAGAATCAACGGCGGGATCACGGCGGGCGTCGGAATCGGCCGAATGATCTCGATCAACGGCAGCAGCGCGATGCGCAATAGGCGGCTTCTGCCCAGCAGTATTCCGAGGCTGACGCCGACGACGGCTCCAGTGACGTATCCGATCGCGGCCCTTCTCAGGGTCGCGGCGAGCGACGTCAGCATCTCGCCGCCTGCCAGTTGCGTGATGGCTGCCGCAAAAATCGTCGAGACCGGCGGCCAGTAAGCACTGACGATCCAGCCGAGCCGGGAGGATACCTCCCAGAACGACAGCAGGACGGCAATCAGCAGAAGGCCATAAAGACGCGTGCCGAACCGCCTGCGCGCCGACGGCGCACGAGATCGTCTCAGCTCTGTGTCTTCGAGCGTGCCAGCCACGGCCACCGTTTCCCTCACGTCTTGCCTCGCCACGGCACCAGCCGCCGCTCGATCATGTCGAAAAGCAGCATCAGCCCTCCGCCGAGGACGACGAGGACGAATATCCACGCGAACATTTCGCGGATCTGGAATGCCCGTTGCAGGTCAAGGACGCGAAATCCGATGCCGTCTTCTCCCGCGAGCATTTCGGCAAGGATGACGAGAACGAGCCCGAGCCCCAGCGCCACGCGCATCCCCGCCAGGATCATCGGAAGCGACGCCGGCAGAACGATCGAGAAAATCGTCCGCCATCGCGAAACCTGAAACGTGCGCGCCGTTTCGAGAAGCACCGGATCGAGGCCCCTGACGCCCTGGAACGTGCTGATGAGAATCGGAAACACCGCCGCCAGCACCACGATGAC
>JANINJ010000070.1 GCA_024508855.1 Xanthobacteraceae bacterium | reverse complement strand
GGGTCATCACCAGATAGAACGACAGGTTCGCGGCGAAGAAGAAGAACGCCGCACACAGCCCGCGCATGAACCGCACATCGGCCAGCAGCGCCAGATCGATCAGCGGCATGCCGCCCCGCGCCGCCACCCGATGCTCCAGCCGCACGAAGGCTGCAATGATCGCACCGCCGGCCAACATCGCCAGCCACACCCATGGCGCCCACTGCGCATCATGGCCAAACAGCAGCGGACCGATCAGGCACAGCAATCCCGCGAACAGCACCATCGCGCCCGGAATGTCGAGCCGTGTGCCCGCGCGCCGCGCGGCCTGCGGCATCCATTGCCACGCCGCTGCGATAATAATGAGTCCGACCGGCACGTTGACGAAGAACACCGCGCGCCAGCCGAGGCCGGCGAGATCCGCCGTCACCAGCAGGCCGCCGAGAATGAAGCCGGCGGCACCGGCCAGCCCGAGCACGATGCCGTAGATCGCGAACGCCCGCGCCCGGGTCTCGTCGGGAAACAGCACATGGATGGTCGCCAGCACCTGCGGCACCATCAGCGCCGCGGTGGCGCCTTGCGCCAGCCGCGCCACGATCAGTTCGGTGCCGGACTGTGCCAGCCCACACCACAACGACGTCAGCGTGAATCCCGCGACGCCGGCGAGAAATACCGGCCGCGTGCCGTAGATATCGCCGAGCCGGCCGCCGGTGACGACCAGCGTCGCATAGGCGATCAGATAGATCGCGACCACCGCCTCGATCTGCGACGATGTCGCGCGCAACTCCGCCGCGATGGTCGGGATCGCCACGTTGACGATGAAGGCATCGACCCCGAACATGAACTGCGCAGTGACGACGATGGCCAGCACCCACCAGCGCAGCCGCGTGTCGACGATGGGTGTAACGATCTGGTGCACGATTCCGGCTCCGGGCGAATGACGGTCCGCAATCGTCGCAGCTTCACATCATCGCGTCGATTACCTCACAGGTAATCGATAGACCCGCGTCGTCATGTCGAAACGCGAGCGACGAGCGCCCGCGCCTCTCGATATCAGTTCAGCTTTGCTGATTCCGCCGATTGGTCGTTCAACCCCATGGCCCGCGGGGACGCGCGGCGCCACCCCATGGACTACCGGACCCATCGCGCGGCGCGGACGGTGGCGGCGCAAAACCGCCGCCGCCGAACTGCGAGGTCAGCCGCTGCAGCGCCGCGATGCGGTTCTGCGTCGAGGGATGGGTCGCGAACAGGTTGTCCATCCCCTGCCCCGACAGCGGATTGATGATGAACATGTGCGCGGTTGCCGGTGCGCGTTCGGCCTCCATGTTCGGCACCTGATGCGCGGCGTTGTCGATCTTGGCCAGCGCCGAGGCGAGCCACATCGGCTGACCGCAGATGCGCGCGCCCATCTCGTCGGCGGCGTATTCGCGGGTGCGACTGATCGCCATCTGCACCAGCGCGGCGCCGAGCGGCGCGAGGATCATCATCGCAATCGAGCCGATGATGCCGGTGCCGTTGTTGTTGCGGTTGCCGCCGAAGAACATGCCGAACTGCGCCAGCATGGAGATCGCACCGGCAATGGTCGCCGTGATGGTCATCAGCAGCGTATCGTGATGCTTGATGTGCGCCAGTTCGTGCGCAACCACGCCCGACAGTTCCTCGCGGTTCAGCGACTGCACGAGGCCGGTCGTCACCGCGACGGCGGCGTTCTGCGGATTGCGCCCGGTGGCGAAGGCGTTCGGCTGCGGGTTGTCCATCAGGAACACACGCGGCATCGGCAGCCCGGCGCGTGCCGCGAGATCGGCCACCAGCCGATGCAGATCGGGCGCGGTGCGCGCGTCCACCTCATGAGCGCCATACATCGACAGCACCATGCGATCCGAATTCCAGTAGGCGAACAGATTGGTGCCTGCCGCGACAACGAGCGCGATCATCGCGCCGCTGGCGCCGCCGATCAGATAACCGACGCCCATGAACAGCGCCGTCAGGCCGGCCAGCAGGATCGCGGTTCGCAGATAACTCATGGTCTACTCCACCAGCCGCGCAGCAGCGCACGGCCTGCCGGAAAGATGGGAATGCATGCCGCCCCTGCGCAAGAGAGCCCGATGCGGCAGCGCGTCGCGGCATTTCGCCAGATATCCAACGGCATACGGCAAAGTTGCCGGGACCGTCTGCGCGACGGTGCATTGAAACCGCGGTGCTGGTGGCCTACCAATGCAGCCGCAATCAGATCGCAGAACAACAAGAGCAATCGAGGAAACATCGCATGGCGCGCCTGAAATTCGGAGCTTTCCTGGCCCCGCATCACCCGATCGGTGAGCATCCGACCCTCCAGTTCCGTCGCGACCTCGATCTGGTCGAGCAGCTCGATGCGCTCGGCTACGATGAATTCTGGTGCGGCGAGCATCACTCTTCCGGCTGGGAGATGATCGCGTCGCCGGAAATGTTCCTCGCCGCCGCCGGCGAGCGGACCAAACGCATCAAGCTCGGCACCGGCGTGGTGTCGCTGCCCTATCACCATCCGTTCAACGTCGCGCAGCGCATGGTGCAGCTCGACCACATGACCGGCGGCCGCGCCATCTTCGGGTCCGGCCCCGGCGCACTTGCATCGGACGCGCATACGCTCGGCATCGATCCGATGACGCAACGCGATCGCCAGGACGAAGCCATCGGCATCATCCGCCGGCTGTTCAACGGCGAGCGCGTCACCGCCAAGACCGACTGGTTCGAGATGAACGACGCAGCGCTGCAGATCCTGCCGCTGCAGGAGGAGATGCCGTTCGTCGTCGCCTCGCAAATTTCGCCGTCCGGAATGACGCTGGCCGGCAAATACGGCATCGGCATCATCTCGCTGGGCTCGATGTCGACGCAGGGCCTGATGGCGCTGCCGACGCAATGGGGTTTTGCCGAAGACGCCGCGAAGAAGCACGGCACCACGGTCAGCCGTTCGAACTGGCGCGTGCTGCTGAGCTGGCATATCGCCGAAACCCGCGAGCAGGCACGGCGCGAGGCCCGCGACGGGCTGATGCGCTGGCACAACGAATATAATGTCGGCACCTTGCAGCGGCCGGGCCTGCAACCGTTCGCCTCGCCGGACGAGGCGGTGGACAAGACCGCGTTCGGCGAAGGCGCGGCATCGGTGATCGGAACGCCGGACGATCTGGTGAAGATGATCCGCAACATCATGGAGACCTCCGGCGGCGTCGGATCCATCATCGGCTTCGCGCACGACTGGGCCAATCCGGAGAACACGCGGCGCAGCTGGGATCTGGTGGCGCGCTACGTGGTGCCGGAGATCAACGGCTACATCTCCAGCTTGCGCAAATCGCAGAAGTTCGTGATCGAGAACCGCGCCATCTTCGAACGCGCCGGACAGGCCGTGATGGCCAAGATCATGTCCAACGACAAGGCCGCCGCCGCGCTGTCGCAAACCGGCCCCGGCCGCGTCGCCATTCCGCTGGTCAATGCTCCCGATCTGCAGAAGGCCGGCAAGAAAAAGGGATGACGATCTTAGAGTGAGGCGAAGGCGTCATCCTGAGAGTCTGACTCGAAATGCAACTCGTAAAAGCCTCAGCGTCGTCCCTGCGCAGGCAGGGACCCATACGCCGTGTCGTTCGTGATGCAGGCTGCGATCGTGATCTTTGACGAACAGCCAGATTGACCACGACCGTCAGGGATTATGGGTCCCTGCCTGCGCAGGGACGACGACTCTCGTGTTGAAAATCTGTCCACAAAGCGAATTTCCAGTCAGGCTCTGAGGTACTAACCCTCGTCATGCCCGGCCTTGTCCCGGCCATGACGGAATCACCCTACCCGCCGAGATCCGCCGCCAGTCCGAACACATCGATGCCGTCGACGCGGCCGCGGATCGGCATCCGGCCCAGTCCTCGCGTGATCGCGCCGGAGGCGCTGCCGAGGCGTGCGATCGCCGATGCGGATGCGAGGAAGCCGCCGCTGGTTTCGCGGCTCAACTGTTCGAGGCGCGCGGCGGTGTTCATCACGTCGCCATTGAACACGATGGCGCGCTTGATATCGCCGATCTCGCCGATGATCACCGGACCGAAATTGAGGCTGCCGCGCACGCGCGGCGCAGCGCCGAACTCGCGCTCGAACCGCGGCGCGGCCTCGGCGAGCGTCGCGCGCATGGCCAGGAAGCAACGCAGCGGACGACAATCGACGGCGCCATCCCTTTCCGACCAGGTGACGATCAATTCGTCGCCGACATAATCGAGAACCTCGCCGCGATAATCGACCGCAGATTCCGACAGTGTACGAAACGTCTTGTCGAGGAAACGGTGAATGCCAATGCCGCCCAGTCGTTCGGCCAGTCCCGTCGATCCGACGATATCGACAAACAGCACGAAGCGGTTTTCCTCGACCGGCGCGTGATAACGGCCGGTGACGAAATTCGAGAACGTGCGGCCACCGAGCAGGCTGCCGATCTCGACCACGAAGTTGATGGCGATGGAGGCGGCCGCGGCAAAGGCCGCGGCGTTCCAGAACTCGCGCGAATTGCTCGGGCCAACTTCGTTCGAGCCGAAACGCAGGAAGGCCAACTGCACTCCCAGGATCACCGCCGCATAGATCGCACTGCGCAACAGCAGGCTGACGGTGAACGGCAGGCTGCCGAACCAGTCCCGCCCGGCGCCGGATTGAATCACGATTTCGAATACGCTCAGGATGAGGCTGATCGCAACGCCATGCCCGACCGCATTGGCCACGCCGCCGAGCGTCGGACTGCCCTGACTGAATGCGTAGATCAGGCCGGCAATGCCGCTGGCGCCGACCACCATCGCCACCAGATGCAGTTGCCGCTCGGTTCTGGGATTCATGCTTGCCGTGCCCCGATGGCAAACGGCCCGCTTGCCGGTGCCGCGATCCCCATATCAGCAGGATCGCCGCACCGCCGCAATCCGGTTACTTGCCGTAATAATCCTGCACGGTTTCCCAGGCGATCTCCTGCAGGAAGTTCGCGGTCTTCTCGTCGATGCTCGCGTGATAGCTGTTGCCGACCGGCGATTTGCCGGTCAGCACGGCATATACCGTGGATGCCGCGAGATAGGTCCCGGCCGGACTCGGATGGCGTTTGTCCGGTGCATAGAGATTCAGCTCCGGCTGCTTGGCTCGGGCGCGCGCGAATGCCAGCCCCGCCGGGATCACCAGCGCATTGTTGGCGTTGCCGGCGGTGGTATAGGCCTCGGCGAGCTGCTCGGTCATTTCCGGCTTGTCGGCATAGGCCCACGACATGAAGAACACCGGCTTGGCGCCATGGCTGCGAACGATGTCGGCATCCTTCCTGGCGTATTCGGTGAACAGTTCCTTGAGCTGCGGATGGATCGGGCACTGGCTGCAATCCATCATGATCGCGGCATCGAACAGCCTGTCGAGCTTGTTGAACCGGATCTCGTTATCGCCGACGAAGGAATACGACCCGACCGCGTTCGGCCGGAAATAGCTATCGACGTCGTGCCAGTTGAGACCGCCGCCGCTGATGGTGATCGACGTGGCGCGATAGTGATGCGCGTGCTCGGCGTCGGCGGCGCGCTCCAGCCCCAGCACCTGCGAGTGCATGCTGTTGTTGCGGTAGAAGAAGCTGTTGCCGATGAAAATCTCCGATTGCGGGAAATCAGGGCCGAGCGTGGTGACGATCGGCTTGGTCTGCGCCATCGCGGACGCCGGCATCGCGGCCGCTGCGGCAATCGCAGCGGCGAAGACAGTTTTCCTGATGGCGTTCAGCATCGCGTTCCTCCGAAGGTTGGCCACTAGCCCTGTTGCGGAAAGCATAGCACGGCCTCCGAAAGGACCGGACCGACAACCGCAAGGATGTGCCATGCCGAATCTCGCTGCCATCCGGCCCTATCTTGCTGCCGCGGGCTTGCAAATCGCCGAAAGGGGCGACACGCTCAGCCGCAATAAAGCCGTCCGGCGGAGCGACGGTAACAGTCACATGGCCGCGAGGCGGCCGGAGGAATTGCGATGTCGATGCACGGGATGACAGCGCCCCATGACGCAACGGTGCTGAACCCACCCAAGCGCAGCGCGCTCGCCCACATTCCGGGCGAAGAAGGTTGGCCGATCATCGGCCGCACGCTGGCGATCCTGGCCGACCCCAAGGGCGAGGTCGAGCGGATGGCGCGGACCTACGGCCCGGTCTATCGCAGCCATGTGTTAGGTGAGACCAGCGTCAGTCTGCTTGGCCCAGAGGCCAACGAACTGGTGCTGTTCGACCAGACGAAACTGTTCTCCTCGACGCAAGGCTGGGAGCCGATCCTCGGCCGGCTGTTTCCGCGCGGGCTGATGCTGCTCGATTTCGACGAACACCGGCTGCATCGCCGTGCGCTCTCCGTGGCGTTCAAGTCCGGCCCGATGAAATCCTATCTGGCGCAGCTCGACGCCGGGATCGCCGCGCGGGCGCAACGCTGGCGCCAGCAACCCGCCGAACCGATGCTGTTCTACCCGGCGATGAAGCAACTCACGCTCGATCTCGCCGCCACGTCTTTTCTCGGCACCGACATCGGCCCCGAGGTGGAAGAGGTCACCCGCGCCTTCGTCGACATGATCGCCGCCTCGGTCTCGCCGGTGCGCAAGCCATGGCCCGGCACGCAGATGGCGCGCGGCGTCAAGGGACGTGCCCGCATCGTCGAGTATTTCTCGCGGCAGATTCCGATCCGCCGCGAAAAGGGCGGCGACGACCTGTTCTCGCAACTGTGCCGCGCCACCCACGAGGACGGTGCGCTGCTTTCGACGCAGGATATCGTCGATCATATGAGCTTCCTCATCATGGCCGCGCACGACACGCTGACCTCGTCGCTGACCTCGTTCGTCGGCGCCCTCGCGGCCAATCCGCAATGGCAGGCGAAACTGCGCGAGGAAGTGATGGCGCTCGGCCTCCGCCGCGACGAGCCGATGACTTTCGACAAGCTCGAGGCCATGCCGCTGTCGGAGATGGCGTTCAAGGAAGCGATGCGGATGAAGCCGCCGGTGCCCTCGATCCCGCGCCGCGCCACCCGCGATTTCAACTTCAAGGGTTTTGCGATTCCCGCCGGCACGCTGGTCGGCGTCAATCCGCTCTATACGCACCATATGCCGGAGATCTGGCCCGATCCGGAGGCGTTCAACCCGCTGCGCTT
Organism: Xanthobacteraceae bacterium; assembly: GCA_024508855.1. Classification (GTDB taxonomy): domain Bacteria; phylum Pseudomonadota; class Alphaproteobacteria; order Rhizobiales; family Xanthobacteraceae; genus 62-47. The sequence goes on along the minus strand of JANINJ010000070.1, from coordinate 213,702 downwards.
CACCGATGAGGCGCAGCGCGGCCGGCACCGCTTCGCCTGGATTCCGTTTTCCGGCGGCGCGCATATGTGCCTCGGCCTGCACTTCGCCTATATGCAGGCGAAATGCTTCGCGCGGCACTTCCTGCAGAATCTCGAAGTCTCGCTCGAGCCCGGCTATGTGCCCGCGTGGCAGATGTGGCCGATTCCGAAACCGAAGGATGGCTTGCCGGTTCTGCTCAGGCCGACCTGACCGGCGAACGTTCATCCATGCTGCGAGCCTGATCGTTGACGATAAAGCCCGACGTTCCTCCGCCTCCCCGACAATATCCGCGCGGCGTCACCGTGGTGCGCCGCTCGGCGCGTGGCGCGGCGTCCGCACCGGCCACCAATTCGACCGCTGAAATCGAGACCTGGCTATTGCGAGGGGCGGCGCGCGAGCCCGAGATGCTGCTGGTGCTGGAATCCTTCATCTGGCGCTTGATCGCCGCCGGACTTCCGCTGGATCGCGTCAGCCTGCATATCGGCACCTTGCATCCGCAACTGCTCGGCTTCGCCTGGAACTGGCGGCGCGACGACGCCACCTGTTACGAAGTGAAGGTGCAGCAGCTGGCTTCGGAAACCGACAGCTTCAAGCTCAATCCGCTGGCGCGCATCTTCACCACCGGCGAACCGATCCGCCGCAATCCGCAGACGCCGGAAGCGCAGGCGGAATTTCCCATCATGATCGAGCTGGCGGAGGCGGGCATCACCGACTATGTCGCGCTGCCGTTCAGCAGCGGCACGCCATATCGCCACGCCATGACACTGGCGACGGCGCGGCCGGGCGGCTTCAACGTCGGCGCGGTGCCGGACGTGCGACGCTTGCTCGATGTGTTCGCGCTGCATGTGGAGCGGCATATCGCGCAACGCATCGCGGAAAACGCGGTCAACGCCTATCTCGGCGATGTCGCCGGCCGCAAGGTGCTGAGCGGTTCGATCAAGCGCGGCGCCGGCGAAGCTATCCGCGCCGTGATCTGGGTATCGGACCTGCGCGGCTTCACCACGCTGTCCGATCGCATCTCCGGCGACAACATGATCGTGCTGCTGAATGCCTATTTCGAAACTCTGGCCGGCGCGGTGCTCAATCACGGCGGCGAGGTACTGAAATTCATGGGCGACGGCCTGCTCGCGGTGTTTCCGATCGGCGAGGACACCGACGCCAAAACGGCGGCACGTGCTGCACTCGACGCCGCGCAACAAGCCATCAAGGGCCTCGACGATCTCAATGCGGGTGCGCTGCCTCACCTCGCCGGCATCGATGGCTGGCATCCGCTGCGCACCGGCATCGCGCTGCATGAAGGCGAAGTGTTCTTCGGCAATATCGGTGCGCCGGAACGACTCGATTTCACCGTGATCGGACCCGCGGTGAACGAGGCCAGTCGCGTCGAGGCGCTGCAGAAGACGCTTCAGCGCAGCATCCTGATGACCTCGAGCGTCGCGCGCCTGCTCGACGTGCCGCTCGATCACCTCGGCGAACACACCCTGCGCGGCGTTGCGTCGGCGGTGTCGATCTACAGTCCGCAACCATCGGCAATCGAGCGGTAGACGATTTCAGGTTGCGCGGACTCGTCATGCCCGCGCTTGTCGCGGGTATCCACGTCTAATCCAACTCAGCGAAGGACGTGGATGGCCGGGACAAGCCCGGCCATGACGAAAAATATCGACCAGCGCGCCTAATCCAGATAGGTCGTAAGCTCCGCGCCTTCGTCGGCGACGAACACCGCGATCAGTTCGGCCGGCTCGGTGACGCTGGCATTGGCCGACACCAAATGCGTGGTGCCGGGCGGCTCGAAGAACGACTGTCCCACCTTGAACACCTCGACGGGACCGCCGCCGAGTTGCGAGCGGATTTCGCCTTTGGTGACGTAGGCCGTCACGGTGCCGGAATGACGATGCGCGCGGGTGAAGCCGCCCGGACCGTAGAACACGCGCACGATGGTGACGCGCTTGCCCGGCACGTTCGGCAGCGCGTGCGAGGCGATCACCTCGACCTTGTCGAGCGGGCTCGAGGCCGACGAACTGCTGTCCGCACATAACGGCGCGATGACGGCCGTCACCGTATCCATTGCCACCGGCAAGGCCTTGCCGATGACAAAGGCGCAGGCCAGTCCGGCGACCATTGCGGCATAGACCTGCCGATTGCCGAACAACGGACTTTGCGTCGTTCCAAACATGGTCAGCATTCACGCCTCCGGAATCATTCCGCAGCCTGCCCCAGCACCTTGCGGAGGCCGACATAGCCCTGCTGCTGCTGGGTCCAGTTGCGCCCGCCGATCACACCGCCATCGATCACGATATCGGTGCCGTTGATGAACGACGACTCGTCGCTGGCAAGAAACACCGCCGCATGGGCGATATCGTCCGGGATGCCCGCGCGCGGGATCGGCTGCGCTGTCTTGAAGATCGTACGCATCGTCTCGGTCTTGCTGTCGGCATCGCCCGCCGACAGCCCCATCGCCTTGGCGAGGATGCCGGTGGCGATCGCACCGGGCGAGATGCTGTTGACGCGCACGCCGGCCTCGCCCAGCTCCATCGCCACGCAGGTGGTGAAGTGGATCACCGCCGCCTTGGCCGCGCCATAGACCATCGACGACGAGAAGCCGGCGAGATGGCCGGCGACGCTGCCGTTATTAATGATGCTGCCGGAGCCTTGCTTGCGCATATGCGGCGCGGCATGCTTCATGCCGAGCATGACGCTGCGCACCAGCGTCGCCATCGCGGCGTCGAACTGCGCAACATCCAGACCTTCGATGCCGCCGGTCTGTGCCGGGCCGCCCGCATTATTGAACAGGCAATCGATCCGGCCGAAGCGATCGACCGCCGTTCCGATCATGGCCTGCACCTGATCTTCCTGGGTGACGTCGGTCTGCCGGAAGATGCAATTGGCGCCGAGCTTCTTCGCCAGCGCCTCGCCCTCGGACGCACGCCGGCCGGCCGCAACCACCTTGGCGCCTTCCGCCACGAAAATTTCCGCCGTCCGCCAGCCGATGCCGCTGGTCGCGCCGGTGATGACTGCCACCTTGCCGTCGAGTCGACCCATATCGCTTCTCCCTGTCTCTGTTATCAGGGCGCATCATCGGCGGCAGTGGCGATAACGCAAGAGGCGATTTCGGATAGCAGATCGCTAGAGAGCAGCGCCGCGAACCGCGGACTTGACCGGCGCCGACGTCTTGCGAAGGCTGGCGGGCAAGCGCTTGGTCAACACACGAAACACCGTGAGCGGCAATTCGAGCAGGCCGGGCAGCGGATCGTCGATCGCGAACGCCGCCCAGACGAAGGGCCGCCGCAACGAGGCGATGTAGGCCTTCAACGACAGGTCGCCGCGCGCGACCATCCGGAAAGCCGCGACGGCGTCGCGCACCGCATAGATCCATTTCTGCTCGGGATCGATATGGCATGCGGGGATGGCACGACCGGCGGACGCACACACCATCAGCCACGCGAAATCGACACCCGCTGCCTCGCCCAGACCGATCCATGTCCATGTGCGTGGGTTGACGTCGAGGACCTTGTAGGCGCCGTCGCGGGCATCGTATTTGAACTCGACTTCGGCCAACCCTTCATAGCCGATCGAGGCGAGCAGCGTTTCGGCGGCGGCCTTGACCTCGGGGCGCTCCACCACTTCCACGAAAGTGCTGGTGTAGCTGAAATCGATCGGATACTGCCGGGTGCGCTGCGCCGTCATCGAAGCCAGCGGCCGGCCATCCTGCCAGAGCGCGACGTAGGAAAACTGTGCCTCGCCGCCGCCGACGATCATCTCCTGCACCACGACCTGATCGCTGCCCACTTCGGTGACCGCATCGCGATAGCGGGCGACAAATTCTTCGCGAGAGTCGGCACGCCATGCCTTGGCCTGGGTGAATGCGTTGCGCGTCTCGCGAACGGCGGGCTTCAACACCACGGGAAACTGAAGATCGAGCGACGCCGCGGCCGCTTCGCTGGACACCTGATAGCGGCGCGGCGTGGCGATCCCAACTTTCGTCGCCCGTTCGCCGAGCAGATGCTTGTCGCAGACCGTCTGCAGTTCGTTCCAATCGCAGCTCAGTACCCGGAACGCGGAGCGCAACTGGGCGCGATGCTCGGCGATCAGGCGAACTTCGGCATCGCCGCCCGGCACCAGCAGCCAGTCGCGAAGATCGTGCTTCGCCGCGAGATCGACCAGCCAGTCGGCTGCGTTCGGCGCGGCCGGTCCCTGCCAAGGGAAATGCCGGCCGATAAAGCGCGACAGCCGGACCAGCGTGAAATCGTCGGACACCATCGCGACCGGGATGTTGCGACGTCCGAGACTCCGCGCGATCGCCAGCGCGCCGTGCGCGCCGCCAAGAATCAGGACGCCGGCGGGCGAGCGGCTCTCGCTATCGCCTGTCGGTCGCGTCTGCATCTGTGCTGCCGTCTCTGTCACGATTAGCCTCGGGCCTGACCCAGACTGCGAATTCGCTGCTCCCAGAAGGAGCTAGCCGTCGCCAGCACGTTGTAACCGAAGTTGCTCGCCCGCTTGATGTGATCGAGCGCCGACACGTCCTTGAGGTGCTCGAACTTTCCTGTGGTCGGGTCAAAGCAAAACAGCTTGAACGACGTGTTATCCAGAATAAACCGCGAGACGGTATGATTGGGGTCGTTGCCGTGCTCCTCGCAGATCACCACGCAATCGGTCTGCAGCAGTCGCACGCCGCCCCGGATGGCGTCGATCTCGACGCCTTCGACATCGAGCTTGATGACGAAGCGGCCGTCTTGCCGGATCACCCCGCCGTCGAGCAGCGCATCCAGCGCCATTACCGGCACATCCTCGCCGGCGGCATCCTGCTCGCCGGCAATGCTCAGCGATTCATGCTTGCGGCCGGACAGCCGCGCCATGCCGTTGGTGGCGCCGATCGCGCGCTGCAACGTCGCGAACCGGTCGCCGTTGAGGCCGGCATTGGCAGTCAGTCTGGCGAAGTTGCGCGACGACGGCTCGATGGCGATCGACTCGTGTGCGCCATAGGGAGCGCTGGTGACCAGCACCGACCAGTATCCGTAATTCGCACCGCAATCGATCAGCGTGTATTCCGCATCGGCCATGCCGCGGAAGAAGCGTTCGATATCGCGCTCGTAGCTGTAGCTCGTATCCAACAGCAGGCCCCAATAGCCATCGCCGAACGGAAACGAGAACAGGGCATCCTCGTTCAGGCGGACGGTGACGTCGCCCGCCGGCATGACGGACTGCATCGCCTTGCAGCCTGCATTGAAGCCGCGATACGACCACAGCGAACTGACCCGCGCGCCAGCCTGGAAAATCAGTGCAGCAAGACGTTCGCCCCGGGTGGCGCCGGACAACGTGCCGGTTGCGCGGTCGAACACCAGCCGGGACGAAGAAGCGTGCCCGGCGGCCGGCGCGGCCCCCTGCAGATCGTGCTCGCGCGGGGACGCAGCTTCAGCCGAACGTTCAGACGATCGTGGCCCTGCCGACGTCACATCGAAATCCATTTACCCGCTGTCCTGCATGTCTCGCCGCCAAACCGCGACGCGCGCGACAGTGCAGCTTTGATATTCGGAAATATCTAAAGGAATTCAAACCCTGATGTAGCGTTCATCGTGGCAAAACGCTGGCATATAATTCAAATATTCAGCGTCTTGTTTAATGAGGCGCTATGGTAATCCACAAAACTCGGCTGCATCTTCCCGTAGATGAATGCCGGTTCATCGAGGAACGGTATCGCGGCCCGGATCAATGCACTTAATGCGCCGTCCAAGAAGTATCCTAAGGACGTACGCGGCCTGATTTTACGTCACTTTGCGCGCTTGATTCGCTGCATTCAGCTTGAAGTTGCAGCAACAGGCATTGGCTCAGCCTGCTTGTCATCTCCGGATCGCGCATCGATAGCGGACCGGGATCGTTCAGAATGGCATTAACCAACGTGCCAAATACCGTCTGCAGACCGAAGCCGATGGCTCTCGCCTTGGCAGCGCGCCGTCCCTTGCCCATCGCTCCGAGCAAGAGCGGAGTGGCTGCCGTCGTGGTGGCAGCCGCAAGCTCCTTGAAGCTGGACCAGCGCTCCGGACGACGATCGCTGCGCTGAAGTGCCGCACGCAGCACGCCTTCGTGACGGCGCATCCAGGCAATGATCTGCCCGACCAGCACGCGGCACATCGCATCGAGCGTGGCATTCCCGAGCCGATCGTTGTCCGCCATGCCGGTCAGCATCGCCTGTCCGTCGCGGGCTGCGAGGCCGAGCAGGACATTGAAATAGGCTTCCTTGCTTTCGAACCGCCCGTAGAAGCTGCCCACCGTCGCATCGACCGCGGCGCACAGATCCTCGATCGACAATTCGTCGAGGGTGCGGTCGCGCAGCATCTCCGCGCCTGCCTTGAGCAGCGCCGCGGTGGTTTCGCGGCTGCGCTTCTGGCGCGACGGCGTCACCCCCGGAAAATCAAGTTCGGACAATCGGTTCGGCATGCACGTTGCGCTTTCGCTGAAATCAAAATAATAATTATGATTATATTTTTGGCAATGGCAGAGCACCGTCCGTCCCCCGCTGATTTCGAGAGGACGGTTCGAAAGAACGCCGACAAAACGACAGGGAGCAGACCCATGAGTGCAGGCAAGAGCAGCGCGTTCAGCGGCACCATCGGCAAGACCATCGCCGATTCGAAACCGTGGTGGCCGAACCAGATGCAGCCGCCGAAGGGCGCGCCCAATATTCTCGTCGTGCTGTTCGACGACGTGGGCTTTTCGGATTTCGGCTGCTATGGCTCGCCGATCAAAACGCCGACCATCGATGCGCTCGCTGCGCAGGGCTTGCGTTACACCGGCTTTCACACCACCGCGATGTGCTCGACGACGCGCGCCGCGCTGCTCACCGGCCGCAACCATCACTCGGTCGGCGTCGGCTGCCTCGCCAATTTCGACAGCGGCTATCCGGGCTATCGCGGCAAGATCGCGCGCGAGGCCGGCACGCTGGCCGAGATGCTGCGCGAGCATGCCTATCGCAACTACATGATCGGCAAGTGGCACGTCACGCCGCTGACCGAAAGCGGCGCCACCGGCCCGTTCGACGGCTGGCCGCTGGGGCGCGGCTTCGACCGCTTCTACGGTTTTCTCGACGCCGAAACCGATCAATACGCACCCGAACTGGTGTCGGACAACACCCACATCACGCCGCCCGGCACCTACGGGACCGGCTATCACCTGACCTCCGATCTGGTCGATCAATCGATCCGCTTCATCGCCGATCACATGGCGGACCGTCCCGACCTGCCGTGGCTGACCTGGCTTGCCTTCGGCGCCTGCCACGCACCGCATCAGGCACCCGCGGACGTTATCAAAGCCTACGATCCGGTGTTCGCTCACGGCTGGGATGCCGAGCGCGAACAACGGATGGCGAAGCAAAAAGCCATGGGTATCGTTCCGCCCGAGACCAACATGCCGCCGCGCAACGACGGCGTGAAAGCGTGGAGCGAACACACCGCCGACGAGCAGCGCGTGTTCACGCGACTGCAATCCGCCTTCGCCGGAATGCTCGAACATGCCGACCAGCACCTCGCGCGGCTGATCGCGTTTCTCGACAAGGCCGGTGTGCGCGACAACACGCTGGTCCTGGTGCTGTCAGATAACGGCGCCAGCCAGGAAGGCGGCCCGCTCGGCTTCGTCAATGCGATGGGACCGTACAACTTCAAGCCCGAGCCGATGCCGGAAAAGCTGCAGCGCATCGACGATATCGGCGGCCCCGACTCGCATTCGAATTTCCCGCACGGCTGGGCGATGGCCTCCAATACGCCGCTACGCCGCTACAAGCAGAACACCCACGGCGGCGGCATTCGCGATCCGTTCGTGATGACGTGGCCGGGCAGGATCAGCGCCAAGGGCGAACTGCGTCACCAGTTCGTCCACGCCAGCGACCTGGTGCCGACATTGCTCGATGTGATCGGCGTGCAGGCGCCATCCACCATCAACGGCACGCCGCAGATGCCGATGGAAGGCGAAAGCTTTGCACGCAGCATCAACGAGCCCGCCGCGCCGGCACGCACGACACCGCAATATTTCGAAATGTTCGGCCATCGCGGGCTGTGGCACAACGGCTGGAAGGCCGTGGCCTATCATCCGCCCGGCACGCCGTTCGACAACGACAGGTGGGAGCTGTTCCATCTCGACCGCGATTTCTCCGAAACCGACGATCTCGCGGCGAAGGAGCCTGAGCGGCTGAAGGCGATGATCGAACAGTGGTGGCGGGCGGCGGAAGCGCACAACGTACTGCCGCTCGACGACCGGTTCGGCCCACGCTTCGCCGAAAACGCCGCGCGTTTCCACGGCGCGCGCAAGAACTTCACCTTCCACGCCGGCATGGGCCACGTACCGACCGATGTCGCGCCGGATGTGCGCAGCCGCAGCTACACCATCGAGGCTTATGTCGAGATCGACGACGCCAACGTCGAGGGCGTGCTGATCGCCCATGGCGACGCGACCTCCGGCTACAGCCTCTACATCAAGGACCGCCGGCTGGTGCACGACCTCAACATCGGCGGCCGCCACGAGATCGTGACCTCGGATCGCGACATCACACCGGGCGCGCACCGCTTCGGGCTGCATGTCGAACGGCTGCGCCGCACAACGCCGCCGGCGCTCGGCGCACGCACCGGCGTCAGCGAATACCGACTCTCCATCGACGGCGAACCGGCAGGTGCGCTACAGACGCAACTGGGATTCCACAACCTGATCTCGTGGTCCGGGCTCGATATCGGCCGCGATCGCGGCAGCCCGGTGTCGCATTACAGCACACCGTTCGAATTCACCGGGCGTCTGCTGCGCGTCACCGTCACCATGCATGACGACCAGAAGCTCGACGGCGATGGCGTCGGCAATGCCGAAATGGCGCGGCAGTAGCGCGCCGCCGCCCCTTCCTCCTGGAACTCCATGCCGGATTGCATGGTTGCCAAGCGCGATTCCCCGCGACAGAAGCACAAAAATACGTGAACCTGTGCCCGCGGCTGCGCGTGCGCGATGCACGGCTGTCAGCAAAGAGCCGAGCGAATAATCGGCCATGACAACCGGGTGACACGCGGCACTCGACGGCCGGCGTGCGGGAGGATTGAAATGAGTTCGACAACGCTGTCGTCCGACCTCAAACCTGCGTCAGGCATCGCCGATCGCGCGCCATTGCTGCGCTGGATGATCTTCACCGGGCTTTGCGTGCTGGCTGCCGTGCTGCTCTGGCGCTATGGCCTGATTCACCTGATGCTGGCCTCGGATCGCACCTACATCTCCGCGGTCATCGTTGCGCTTTATATCCTGACGTCGCTGCATTGCCTGTGGCGCACGATTGCCATCGCCCGCGAAGGCGATGCCGGCCGCGCTGCCGCGCAGATTCTGGCGCAATCGCCCGCGATCCTGTCCACACCCGATACAACAACGGCCGCGGCTGCGGATCGGAAGACACTGCCGCCGGGTCTCGTCGCCGATCATATTCGCGACCTCATCCTGAAGGCCGACGCGCAGGGCTCCGGCCCGATCGACCAGACGCTGCTGTTGCGGTCGCTCGCCGATCGGCTTCGCGGCTCGAACGGCTTCGGCGCATTCGCCAGCGACACCCTGATGAAACTCGGCCTGCTCGGCACCATCGTCGGCTTCATCATCATGCTTGCACCGCTCGCGGGCCTCGATGCGTCGGATCGCACGATGCTGAAATCCTCGATGGGGCTGATGACCGACGGCATGGCCATCGCCATGTACACGACGCTGACCGGGCTGGTCGGATCGATCCTGCTGCGGATTCAGTATTACATGCTCGATACCGCAACCGCGCGGGTCTTCTCCGAGGCCGTCACCCTGACCGAAACCCGCGTGGTGCCGGCCCTGGAGCGCCTCCATGATCGATGACTTCGGTCTCTATCCGCGCGAGGAGCCGTTCGATCCATTCAGCGTAATGCTGTTCAAGGCGCTGCAGGTCGTCGCCTTCCTCTTCTTCCTGGCCGTGCTGGCGATCGCGCCCGATTCCAAGGACGGCAAGATCGACTCGAAAGCCGAGTTCATCATCACGATGGACTGGCCCGATAATCACCCGGACGATCTCGACCTGTTCGTGCAGGATCCGGCGGGCAACATCGCGTGGTATCGTCATCGCGAGGCCGGCTTCTTGGTGCTCGATCGCGACGATCGCGGCGGCGCCAACGATTTCATCGTCGTAAACGGGAAAAAGATTCCTTCGCCGATCCGCGAGGAGATCGTCACCGTTCGCGGTGTCGTTCCCGGAGAATACACCGTCAATGTAAGCCATTTCCAGGCGACAACCCGTGAGCCCGTCGCCGCGACGATCAAGGTGCAGAAGCTCAATCCGACCGCACAGGTGATCTACGACGACGTCGTTACCGTCAATCACACCGGCGATGAGAAGACCGCCGTCCGTTTCGTGATCGATGCGGAAGGCAAGGTCGTCGACGTCAACAACCGGCAGAAATCGCTGATGGAGACATTCCGCAACGTCCACCAGAACGGCGCGGACCTCGACCCCAAGACGGGCTACAGGAGGCGACTGTGACAATGATGAATCTGGAAAACATCGTTATCGCCCTCACCGTCGCCTATGCGCTGATCGGCGCGCTGTTGCTCGCGCTGCTTGTCTATGCGCGCCTGCCGTGGCCGGCGAAAGCGGCTGCGATCGTCGTGACCAGTTGCTTCTATGTCGTGAGCTTCTACGGCACCCGCGGGCTGCTCGGCTGGTCGTCGCGCGATCCGCTGCCGCCGCGATTCAAACTGTTGCAGGCCCGCATCGTCGAACCGCATTCGCTCGAAGGCGAGCCCGGCGCCATTCACCTGTGGGTCGAAGCGCTCGATGACGACAACCGCCCGAGCGGCGTGCCGCGTGCGTATCGATTGCCCTACAACGCGAGACTCGCGGACAAGACCGAAAAGGCGATTGCCGCGAGCGCGGAAGGCAAGCCGCAAGGCGGACGAACGGCCGATTACGGCACCGGCGAAGGCGGCGTCGCCGAGGAGGCTATCCGGCTGGTCACACCGTCGAGGATTACGACCACCGGCGGGGGCGACCCGTCGAGCGGCGGACCGACCGACCCGAAATTCGAGCATGGCGAAGATCAAAGCATCAGCTTCACGCCGCTGCTGCCGCCGCGGATGCCGAGCAAGGATGCGCCGGAGCGGCCGTAGGGCTTGATTGCATCGCACCGAGCACTTCATCCCGAGTACGTGACGGGAGATTCGATTTAAGAATGGATTTGCAACACGAAAACGTCGTCCCCGCGTAGGCGGGGACCTATAACCCCTGACGGAGTTAATGAGCGGGATCATTTGTCCTAGGTCATGATCGCTACCCGCATCACGAACAACACGGCGTATGGGTCCCCGCCTGCGCGGGGACGACGCCGAGGCTTTTACGGGCTCCGTTGATCACCATTGCTGCCGAGAATCGCGGTAATCGCGGGATTGCCCTCGGCTTCCAGTTCGGCAATCGCCTCCCGTGCCCAGAGATGCGCGGCGCTGAAAATTTCGGTGTGGCGTTCGAATTCCGTGACGCCGAGGCCCGGTGGAAATGGCGGCCGCATGACGTAATCGAGCGGCGTGGTCGGCAGCATGTCGTAGCGCTGATGCGCAACGAGACTGCGCCATAGCACATTGACCGCGCTCGGCGCGGCCGGAAGCAGTTTCTTGCGAAACGGCAGCAGCATCGCCGCGGCCAGTTCGAGCCGACCGGGCAACGAGGCGTAGTCCACCTCGAATGTCTCGGTGGCGAGATCGCCGAAATGCACCACCAGATTCGGACCGCATTTCAACTGAAGCATCTGCGCGATCGGCACGTTATCGACGAGACAGCCATCGACCAGCATCGCACCGTCGGAGGTGTAGAACGGCGGCAGCAGGCCGGGGATCGCGCTCGATGCGCGCACGGCGTGCCACAACAATCCCGAACGGATCAGTTCGAGACTGTGTGTGGAGAGATTGGTCGCGACCGCCGCAAACGGGCGCCAGCAATCCTCGATCCGACATTCGGCGCCATACTGATCCGCCAACGCACGATCGAACGCCTTATGATCCAGCAGCGCGTAACGCGGCCATGTCGGCCGCCGAAAACTCCGACTCTTCACGAAGATCTCGTGGGTACCGCGCTCCAGATCCTCGGCCTCGTAATTCTTGGCAAATCCGGCCGCCATCGCCGAGCCGACGCTGGTGCCGACGAAAATATCGAACATCACGCCGCGCTCGCGAAACGCCTTGTAGACACCGACATGCGCAGGACCGAAGCTGCCGCCGCCGGCAGCCACGAAGCCGACCGCGCGGCCGGACAGAAAGCGGACCAGGCTTTCCACATCGACCTGATCTTCGAGCGAGACATGGTGATGCATGAAACATGGCAATCGTGTCAGCCACGCCGCGGTGCCTTTGACGGCGCTGCTTCGCCGGTCGTGGACGCGAACGACACGCCGCGCCGACATCGGATGGACCTCGCAGGCAAAGGTTTCGATCTCGGTGCGAGCGCTCTCGGGGGCATCGCCGCGACACGCGAACACCACCATGTCGGCCTGGCGGATCGCCTTACGCGTCCAGCCGGATGCGTCGCCGTTGCCCAGATAGACCACGAGTGGCGCCGACTGCTCCAGTTCGTTGAGCCAGTCCGTGACGTCCGATGTATCGAGCAGGCGCCCGGGAAACATCGTCGCGATGCGGCCCTCGTCGATAATCTCGGCATCGGCCGCCGCGAGCGCTTCGCGCAAGCGCCGCACGAATGTGGGTGGGACCGGCTCGCTCCCGCCATTGACCAGCGCAACCGTTCTTGCCTTGGGAGACGGCGGGATCGGGGCGAGGCGCGAGGTCTGTTCGGCAAAGCGCCGCGCAAGCGCTGCGAGCAATGCCTCGACCAGCGCGGGGGCATGCTCCGCCAGTTTCTGGTAGGCATCCCGCGTCAGCATCAGCACGCTGGTATCGCGGATCGCGATCACATCGGCGGTGCGCGGGACATTTGCGAAGAAGCCGATTTCGCCGACGACTTCGCCGGCGCGCAGCACGGAGATCGGCGCCGGCTCTCCGGTTCGCCGCACGGCAAGCGCGCCGTGCAGCACCACGAACAGGGAATCCGACGGATCGCCTTGCGCGACGAGCATTTGCCCACGCTCGAGATCGCGCCGGACCATGGCCCCGAAGGCCCTCGCACGCTGCTCGGGACTCAGCGTTCGGAACAGCGCGAGATTCAGAGACGGAGTCTCCGGCGCAAAATCCGACATCTACTCACCTGCCACGACAACTCGGTTCGATCGTACGCTTCGCGCAACCTGCCCGACACCGATCGAAGCTACCGCGCCCTCGGCTTATCAGGGCTTGCGGAATTTCAGCACGAACTCGTCGACCGGCGTCGGATTCCTGAACACGATATTGGTGCGCGTATCCTCGGGATGGCGCAGGAAATCTCCACTCGCCACGAATACGAATCCGGCTGCCTCGACCTCGGCCCGCACCGTTTTCTCGGCGATACGATGCAGCGTCTTGCCGACGGTCGCACCTTCTTCCGGCAAGGCCGAATGATCGGCGATCACCAGCAGGCCGCCGGGCTTCAGCGCGTCGAACAACTCCTTGTTCATGCGTGCGCGATCGACCGGCAGGAACGTGGTGTCATGGTAACCGAAGAAGAATGTCACGAGATCGAGATCGCGCAGCGACGGATCGGAAAGATCGTCGGGTGCCTTCGCTACCACGACGACATTGGACATCACCGGCGTTTTCATCCGCGCCGCCAGTTTTTCCGAGGGCTTGCCCGCCTGCGCGAAGACCTTGCCGTCGGGAGCCACCGCACGCGCCATCAATTCGGTGCTGTAGCCGCCGCCCGCGGCCATATCGAGCACATGCCAGCCGGGCTTCGGCGCGATGAACGACAACAGCGCGACGGGATTGCGCTTCGCATCGGCCTGACGATCCGCCTCGGTGCGATCAGGCGCGGCGACCAGCGCGGTGAAATCCTGCGCATGCGCCGGGGACGCGATGCAAGTCCCCATCAGCAGCAGGAAACCCACTATCGCCGATGTCATCGATCTGGCTGTCATGTCATTCGCCCGCCTTGCGATGCAGCGCATCATTTTGCAACCGCACCAAGCATGCCAGAACATCGCCCGCCTGACAAACCAACGCCGACGCAACATGCAAGGTAGCATTTGCCACCTGCATACCGTTAAAATGGCGATTGAACATGCTTCAGCTTCAGGTTCCTAAAATTGTCTCGACGCGCCGATCCCCTTTCAACAGAGCCGCTCGCGACCAAACCATCTTTCTGGCAACGCAGAGGCCTCATTCGTGCGCTCGTGATCCTGGGTATTTCATCGGCTGTCGCTGCCTTCGTTTCGACACTCGGTTTGACGCGCGACTATGGATACCTTCACGCTTCGCTCCTGACCGGAGCGTCCGACGGCGCGTATTACGCGCTGGGTTCGGACCTGTCGAAGCGCGCCAAACAGGATCGCGGCGAGCTTGACGTGGTTGCGACCGAAGGCTCGGTCGATAACGTCAATCGCCTTATCAAGAACCCGGCCGACTGCGTAGAAAAATTCGCTTTCGTTCAGGATGGAATCCCGGTCAAAGCCGACTCCGGACTTGAACTGCTTGGCCGCCTGCCTGAACCGGAATCGCTTCTGCTGCTCGGGCGCAGAGATCATACGCCAAAAACCTTCAGCGATTTGCGGGACGCTGCAATCGGCATCGGTCCGGCGGGATCCGGCACTGCGTATCTCATGCGTCAGTTGCTGGCCGACCCGGATATGGCCGGATTGAACGTCCGAACGACCAATTACGCGCTGGATGAGCAGGCCCGGCTCGTCGCGGAAGGCCGCATCGATCTGGCCGCCATCGTCATTCGCGACGACGCGGAATTCCTGCGCAATATCGTTCGCAAATACGATCTGGAAGTCGCCGAATTCCAGAATCTCGCGGGACTGATCAGCCGCTATCCCTGGCTTTCGATCGGGCGAATTACGGCAGGCCGTTTCGACCTTCTGCATCCGACGCCGGCGACGGACAGGCTTGTCCCCCAGATCAACACGCTCGTCCTGACGAATGCCTGCGCCAAGCGCGCCGATCGACTGGCCTTTCTGGCGCTGCTCAGCGCAGCGCTTCCGGGATTCCTGCGCGCCAACCCGCCAAGCTCTACCGGGACGTCACTCCCGCTCGCCGTCGAAGCCCGGCAATTCTTCCACTCGGGAGAAATTCAGTTTGCCGACCGGTATTTCCCCTGGGCCGTCAATTTGATGTCGCCGGTCTACTGGGTCTACCTCGCCATGGCAGCCACTGCCCTCTTCAATGGCTTAAGAGCGTTCAGCCGTTTTCGCCTTTGGCGAATCGACACCACCCGCGAACGATTGACCTCGGCCGCCAGGCAATGGACCGATGGCAAAACGGATGACGGATCGTCAACTCCGCCGTCGACACCAAAGTCCTTCGACGCACACGCGGCCGATATTCTGCAGCAGTTGCAGAATCTCAGGTCGCGCTGTCACAGGCAGGTAAGTTCGTTCGTGACCCCGATGGGGGACGAGATGTTCTACCGTTACCAGCAATCCCTGATCGACAAGGCCATCGCCGATCTCCAGGCACATCTTTAGGATGTGCCTGGTAGCCACTTCTTACTTCTTGCCGACCAACGGACATTGACTCTCGGCAAGCGGCTTGAAGGATTGCTCGCCGGACATTTCGGCAAGCACCTTGTAATAATCGCCGCGATACTTTGACTCGGATGGCGACTTCACCTTCATCAGGTAGGTCTTGTGCATGACGCGACCGTCTGCCCGAACCTCGACATTCTTGTTGTAGAAGTCGTTGACCGGGATTTCCCGCATCTTTGCCGCGACGGCCTTGCCCTCGTCCGTTCCTGCAGCCTGAACGGCCTTCAGGTAATGCAGCACGGACGCATAGGTGCCCGCCGTGATCAGATTCGGGATGAAACCGCCGGAGCGTTCCATGAAGCGCTTGGACCAGGCGCGCGTTGCATCATCGGCATCCCAGTAGAACGAGGTCGTCAGCGTCAGTCCCTGTGCCACGTCGAGTCCGACGCCCTCGATGTCGTTGATATAGATCACGAGGCTTGCGAGGTCTTGGCCGGATTGAACGATGCCGAACTCGCGCGCCTGCTTGATCGCAGTAAGCAGGTCGGCTCCCGACATCGCCAGTCCGATAACCTTGGCCTTGGATGCCTGAGCCTGCAACAGATACGACGAGAAATCCGGCGAGCCGAACGGGAATCGAACGCTCCCGATCACCTTGCCGCCGCTCTCTTCGACAAAGTGGCTTGCGTCCTTCTGCAGCGAATGTCCGAAGGCGTAATCGCTCGTCAGGAAAAACCAGGAGTCGCCGCCCTGCTTGGTAACCTGGCTCGCGGTGCCCTTGGCGAAAGCATAGGTGTCGTAGCTCCACTGCGTCGTGGTCGCGGAGCATGCTTTTCCGGTCAGTTCGGTTGTGGCGGCACCCGAGATCAGGAGTATCTTGTTGCGCGGTCGTGCGATCTCCTGCGTCGCCAGCGCCACGGCAGAGCCTGCAACGTCGGTGATCGCATCCACACCTTCGGTGTCGAACCACTTGCGGCTGAGCGTCGCCGCAATATCAGGCTTGTTCTGATGATCGGCCGTGACGACGGCGATCGGCTTCCCGAGGACCTTGCCGCCGAAATCGTCCACCGCCATCTGCGCCGCTTCCACGGAATGCTTGCCGACGAGATAAGCAAAGCCGCCCGAGTGATCGGTGAGCACGCCGATCTTGACGACGTCGTCGGAAATCTGCGCACGAGCCACACTGTTCACGGTCAACAAGGCCGCGATGGCCACTCCAAGCGTTCTCGCTCTCAAGGTCGTTCTCCTGCTGAAATTCATTTGCGTCGTGAAATTGCTCAAACCGCCAACGCGATTCCGTCATGGCCCGGATCGGCGCCGCCGTCGAAGCCGTTCTTGCCAAGGCGAATGCCGTGCACGGCGGCGAATCCGAACGTGTAGGGGCTTCGGATCACTTCGTAGCCGTCAGCTTCGAGTTGCTGCGTCACGCCGTAGGGAATCCGATTGGAGACATCGATCGCATTGCTCGTTGCCGAGAAGCGCGGCGCGCTCACCGCCTCGGTCATCGTCATGCCGAAATCGAGCACGTTGAGGGTCGCCTGCAATACGCCCATTGCGATCTGCGTGGCACCGGGCGCGCCGATGACGAGATACGGCTTGCCGTCACGGAAGAAGATCGACGGGCACACCGACGTGAACCGCGCCTTGCCGGGCACGATACTGCCGGCGCGGCCCGGCCGCGGATCGAAGACCGCCATGCAGCCGTTGTAGAAAAAGCCGAGCCCATCCGTGATGACGCCCGACGGCATGCCGAGCGAGTGAGTCATGGTGACGCAATTGCCGTCGCGATCCACCACGCATACTTGCGTCGTATCCTTTGACGGAAAGCCCGAATTCAACCGCGGGACGTCGCGCTTGGTCCGCGCCGCAATCTCCCGCGCCATCTCGGCGGCATATTCCTTCGACGCGAGATGCGTCACCGGCACATCGAAGAAGGCGGGGTCCCCGATGGAATTATCCTTGTCGACGGTAGCGCGCTTCATCGCTTCGCAAACGACGCGCAGATACTCGGCGCTGTTGTGTCCGATGTCGGCGAGATCGAAGTGCTCGAGGATGTTGAGCATCTCGACCAGCATGAGCCCACCGCCGGGCGGATTGTTGGTCGTGACGTCGTAGCCGCGATAGGTTCCGCGCAGCGGCTCCAACCATTTCGGCTGGTAGGCCGCGAGATCCTCCAGCGTGATCAGGCCGTCATGCTCGCGCATGTCCCGTGCAATCGTCTGCGCGAGTTCGCCCTTGTAGAAAACATCGGAGCCGCCCTCGGCGATCATCCGCAGCGTATTGGCATAGTCCGAATTGCGAACGACATCCCCGACCCGCTTCGGCGCGCCGTCGCGGCAGTAAAGCTTGCGCCCCGACTCGGAGAAGGACAACCGCTCCAGCCCCGAGGCGCGCCCCATCATGCCGGGATCGGACCAGAAGAACTCCACATGCGGGCGCACCATCCATCCGCGCTCGGCCCATGCGATCGCCGGCGCCACGATGTCCCGCCACGGCAGAACGCCGAACCTGGCATGCGCTTCAAAATAGGCCTTCAGCGACGCAGGAACGCAGGCGGACTGATAGCCGACGTCATTGACCTTGCCCTTAAGGATAAAGCCGTAGCCATCCCGCGCCTCCCCCTCGATGAGATGCTCCCACATGTCGGAACGCGCCGCGGCCGGCGCCGGCGCGTGAAAGTCGAGGTACTGATGGAAATTCCGGGAAGGAAAATAGATTCCCGCGCTGCCGAATCCCGCAATGCCCGTCATCAGCGGATCGACGACACCCTGGACGAAGGCGCAGGCAATCGCGGCATCCACCGCATTGCCCCCCGCTTCGAGGATCAACGCGCCGGCTTCGGCGGCTTCCGCCTGAGCCGCAACGATCATGGCCTTTGCACGGGACATATTGATTCCTTCGTTTGGCGTTCGCCGAGCGGGTTGCGTAACCGACAGGCCCAAAGCTCCCGGTCGGGAGCGAGCGCGAGCCCGCGGCTTTGCCTTCCGCTCGAACCCGAATTGCGGTTGTGAATTGACAGCGTTCAATCATGCCTGTCCAATACCAATCAAGCCAATATTGATACCTTTATGGTATTATTGGAGATGCCCCGCGGATGCTAATCCACCCGTCATTCCACGCGAAGATTCAGTATTTCCTGACGGTGGCGGAAACGCTGAATTTCGGACGCGCGGCCGAACGGCTCGGCATCGCGCAACCCGCGCTCAGCCGCAGCATCCGGCAGCTTGAACAGCAGTTCGGCTTCGCGCTGTTCGAAAGATCGACACGCCGCGTCGCGCTAACGCCGGCCGGGGAAGTGCTCTATCGCGACGGAGCCGATGCCATGAAGCGCCTGGCGACCGCGTGCGCCCGCGCCGGACAGGTCGCCAACGGCCTGAGCGGCACGATCATGGTTGGATACTCCACCTTCGCCGCCACCGGCCCGATGTCCGACATCATCATCGAATTCCGCAAGCTGTATCCGGACGCGCACGTGGCGCTGCGTCTTCTCGCGTCATCGGAACAGGCCGCGGCGTTCGAGGAAGGAACGCTCGATCTCGGTTTCATCATGTCCGTCGTCTCGGCAAAGCCGCTGACGAGCATTCCGGTCTCGCGCGAACGTCTCATCGTGCTCGTGCCGGCCAGCCACCCCTGGGCCAACGACAAATCGATAACGCTTGAGACGCTCGCAAGTGCGCCGATCGTGATCGGCAGCGCCAGCCGCTGGCGCGGCTTCCGGTCCCTCGTCAACGATATGGTTGCGGCACGAGGACTGAAGCTGAATATCGCGGAGGAAGCCGACGATCTACCCGTCCTGCTTCAACTGGTTCGATCGGACCTCGGATGCACGATCCTCGACGCATCCTTCATTTCAACCCTGCCGCCCGGCATCCAACCACTGGAAATCGTAGACGCCCGCGAGACGCTCGATATCTCGCTGGCCTGGCGAGACGACAATCTGTCCCCTCTCGCGGCACGGTTTATCGAGGTGGCCAAGGCGCATACGTCAGGCTAACCCGTGCCACGTTCGGCGAGGCCAGCCCGGCCTTGGCCGTTGCCCATCCCGGCCCAATCGGCTAAATGAACTCCACTGCACCCGTAGCTCAGCTGGATAGAGCGTTGCCCTCCGAAGGCAAGGCACCGTCAAGCCTGCTGAGTGTGAGTGTCGAGAAAAATGAGTTAAACCAAGCGATTGGCGAAACTCGAAGGAAGCAAAAAATCGCTTCCGTGGTCGCGGAAGCATCGCGGAAGCAAACGATAGGGAGCGTGTAGAGTACGAACGGCGACAATCGGTGGGGCTTGAACCCGCGTCGTTTGCGTTGATGTGAATGTCCGATTCGAGATTGACCCTGCTCGGTCTCGGACACTATTTGAAGATCAATGCACCCATAGCTCAGCTGGATAGAGCGCTACCCTCCGAAGGTAGAGGCCTCAGGTTCGAATCCTGATGGGTGCGCCACCTACCAAAGGGTGGCGTTGGGCGAAACTGTTCTTGTATCTTGCGGCCCGCCTACAAAAGAATCTTCGGCCCAAACTCCCAAATACAGGCATATCCGCGGTCTGCGGGTTAAGTCGCGCGACTTCAAATACACGTCGCTCTGAAAAAGTCGTCGTAACGCGCTCCGCGACACTAGTGGCGGATACAAGGTCGATATTATCTGACGCTACTTGAAAGGGTCGAGGCTCAAATGGGTGGGGGCAACAAATTCCTGCTTGTTGCTCAAGGTAAGCCTCTTGAGAGTTTGCTGACGATCTGACGATCAAGTCGCGGGCGCTTACCCATGGGAAGGCTCGACCTCGTGCACATGCATCTCGACGCGTAGTCCAGCGGTGGTAGCCATGTTCACAAGAGCGTCGAGACCAAACAGTTCAACCTTTTCGCGATTTAAGTCGGAAATCCGGGGCTGTGTTACACCAAAGATCTTCGCCGCTTGCGACTGGCTGAGGTGTGTCCGGGAGATGTGTTTTTTCAGAGCGGAGATCAGCGCCGTGCGAAGCTTCATGTTTTGGGTACATGCCGGACTCGCCTCATCTGCCGCTTGATGGACTTCCTCTTGTATCGCATCTGAGCGCATGGCCATCGGGGGCACAGGCTCCTCCGCCGCGGATGCAGCGACTGTCGGAGCCTTCGCTTCCAGCGCATCGGCGGCCGGGACTTTCGCCTCCGTTGGTGGAACGAGCGCTAGCTGATCTTGTCCAAGGCTCGCCACGGCCGACGAGAGGTTGATCTTCTCCTCGGCTTTGATGCGTGCATGATCTGACATGAGCGCGAGCAGGTGATCCAACCCCGCGCGGTCGGAGATAGTGACGAAGTCGGCTTCCTTATTCACGAAGACGACGGTCTTCTTCTTCGCCTTGAGAAGCTCGATGACATTGCTCAGCGTCCCGGTGCTTTTGCAATCCCAGACCATGAGCCCGTAGTCGCTCCTGCGGGCCATCTCCAGATCCTTCGCGGTAAAATAGGCGCGCGTCCCGGGCTTGGCCTTCGATGTGACCTGGTGCACGGGCCATTCGGCTACATTATTCCGCGGCGCGTTTCCGGTGCAGTAAACTGTAACTTTCCGAGCCTGGTACTTCAGAAGGCATTTTTGAATAGACGTATCTGCCCCGTCAGCATCTCCTACGACAATATCGAAGTCAGACGATACGATCTTGTTGATCCGCTCCTGGACTTTCACGTGCAGGCGACTGATGGAGATAGATCCGGCGATGAAGACAGTCGTCATGGCTCACTTCCATGTAATCGAGGCGGCGTAAACGCGGCCAATTTTCTTGTAGGTCCGCAGCGTCCGGCACACGGCGTCCATCGTCGCGCCGGTGTCGAACAGATCATCTAGCAAGAGCGCGTTCCAGCATCCCTCGTTGGTTATGCTCGGGTTGATGCTGAATCGCCCGTCCAACGCCGCATCCTTCTCTTCCCGAGTACGCAGGTTCTTGAGCTGGGGTGCTCCTTGAGCCGCTGGCGCCTTCACAATAATGTCGTTGAAGACTGGGATTTTCGTAAGGCGGCCCAATTCATTGGCGATCTCCTCCACCGGCTGGCGCGCGCGCACGGTCGATGCCGGCATAGGGATAATAAGGCCGATCTTTCCAAACCGAGGTAGCAAGGTTTGTTGCAGTTCGGCAGCCAGCGGTCCAACTCGATCCCAATCGCCCCGATATTTGAGCTGGAACAAGGCCTCGCCCGGCTCTGACCGGGCGGTGTCGAATTGGGGATGGCCGAATTCATTATCCCCAAGATAGACGCTCGATAGCGTGTGTTTGTGTAGCGCGAAGCCAGCGTCCCAGCTTCCGTTGAGCTCCTTAACGAGCACCTGCAACTTACAACCTCGGGCCTATGGAGTCGTTCATGACCATTCTACCGTGCAGTCCGACGCACCCAATTTCATACAAAATTTTGTATGAGTCGCACAAGGGCTTGCGGTACGTGAGAATTGACTCTCTGCGCAAGGATGCATAACGTTGCAGCATGTCACATATAGATGCTCCGGATTTCCTAACCTTGGCTGAGGCGGCCGAATATGTCGGAGTCTCAAAGGATACGCTGCGACGCTGGGACGCCTCCGGACAGCTCAAGTCGGTGCGTCGTCCCGGAAGCGGCTATCGCTTCTATCGGCGGCCAGATCTTGAGCCCTTTCGGCTCGAGTATCGGCGCGCCGAGCAGGCGGCTGATGAGCCGGACCATATGTTTCAAACGCTGACGGCTGATATTGAGGCGAACCCGAAGGTCCGCGAGCCGCAGCAAGGTGCCCATCGCGCCGTCCGGACCCATTTCGAAGTCTCGAACGAGCCTGTGATCCTTCAGATTCCGGTCGGCTGCGGGAAAACCGGTGTCATAGCGACGCTACCCTTTGGCGTAGCTAAAGGCCGTGCGCTCGTCATTGCGCCGAATCTGACGATCCGCTCGGGCCTTGCCGAGGCGCTCGACATCAGTAACCCGAAGAATTTTTGGCGACGGACGGGTACGCTTCACGATTTTTCGGCCGGGCCGTTTCGGGCTGTTCTGGATGGCGTGGATGCCAATCTGCATGATTGCAACGCGAGCCAGTTCGTCGTGACGAACATCCATCAGTTGGCCAGCTCGGCCGACCGTTGGCTCCCGCAGTTTCCACCGAACTACTTCGACGTGATCATGATTGATGAGGGGCACCACAACGTAGCCCCGAGCTGGGCGAAGGTGTTCGATCGCTTTCCTAACGCCAAGGTCGTCAGTCTGACGGCGACGCCGTTCCGTGGCGATGGAACACGGCCAGTTGGCAAGGTGATCTACCGCTATCCATTCACCCGAGCGATGGTGAAGGGGTATATCAAGCAGATTCACTCCCGCAACGTTGCGCCCTCGGAACTGTCGTTCACCTACCGTGACGACACGAAGAGGCATACCCTCGAGGAGGTATTGGCGCTTCGAGAGCACGCGTGGTTCCGTCGAGGCGTCGCGCTGGCGCCAGAGTGCAATCGCCATATCGTTGACGCGAGCATCAAGTATCTGCGCGAGCTGCGGGAACGTAGCGGATACCGGCATCAGATCATCGCCGTCGCCTGCTCGGTCGACCACGCCCGCCAAGTGCGCGGGCTGTACGAGGAACGTGGTCTGAAGGCTGCTGAAATTTACGGCGAGATGGACCGCGACAAGCAGGAGGCCGTGGTGGCCGACCTGCGCAACGGCAAACTCGATTGCATCGTCCAGGTGCAAATGCTGGGCGAAGGCTTCGATCACCCGCCGCTGAGCGTCGCTGCGATCTTCCGTCCGTTCGCAAGCCTGTCGCCCTATATACAATTCGTTGGACGTGTAATGCGCGTCATCCACGAGGCAAAGCCCGATCACCCTGACAACCATGCGTTCGTGGTCTCGCATGTCGGGCTGAATACTGACGCTCACTGGGACGACTTCCGGGAACTCGATTTCGATGACCAAGCGATGGTCAAAAAGTGGCTGGAGGCCGGAGACGAGAGCGGCGACGGTGACGGTTCGGGCGAGCCGCGCCGCTTCGATATCGGGATGCTGGTCGATAACGAGATCGTTGGTTCATTCATCAACAGGTCGTTTCTCGACCCTGAAGACGATCGCGTCCTGGATGAAATGCTGGATCACGAGATCGGCGCCGGCCTGCGGCTTCGCGACATTATTGGTAAGGACCAGCTCAGGGAGACGCTGCGCCGCAAGCAAGAAGAGATTTCGAGGATCAACAGCTCAGGCGATCTTCCCGTCCAGCCTCAGTCGCGACGAGTGGTCGCGCGTAAGCGGCTCTCGGAACGCACCGGCTCAGTCGTCGCCCGAATTCTCAAGGATTTGAAACTGTCACCTGCCGGCCGCGAGGTCGGACAGCGAGACAAATCTGTTGCGGGGCGCGACAACAGAGCGGCCGTCACATCGCTCCTGAACAAGGCGATCAATGAGCACCTCGGCATCAAGTCGGGAAGCCGAAAGAACCCGGACACGGGCGACAATGAGGACGCCTTGGCTGCGCTCGACATGCTGGGCGACAGGGTGAGAGACAGTCTGAGGGGGAGAAACGAGGATGCCTAAGGTCAGAGATATTCTTGTCCACGTGAAGATTGAGCAGGCGCAACGCCAACGGAAATGTCGGCGCAATACCTCACTTCTCATTGCCAAAGGGGAGTGGTGTCTCGTCGTTCGGACCAACGCAACCAACGACGATTACAGCTACAGCCGGGATGCGGCGAAGCCGATGCTCGACGCTGCCTGGACAAAGCTGAACACCCTCTATCAGGGGCTTGGGCTAATCCCGCCTAGTAGCTGAAAGAGTCCTACCGATGGGGCGGCTACTATTTCCAGCACTTCAAGGCGGCGACCTTGGCATTAAGCCGCGCGACGGATTGGGGTGGGCGCGAAAAAAGAAATGACGTCTCGGGAAAGCACGTCGCCCTATCGCGTAATTTCATTACCCACACATCTCTGAACTTCGTCTCTCCTCTTAGAGCGAAGTCATTTTGAAATAGCCTATACTGAGAGGCGCTTGCTTTCGAAGAAAATAGCTCGTTAGTTAGTTCTGGGGGATCTCGTGGTAGAGCATTCAGCAGCCGATTCAGCAAGCGGCTATCTATTCCAATGTCGATACGCCTTACTGGCAGCCTTAAGATGCCAGGATGTGACACCAGGGCTGGAGGTGTCCATCGAATGCTTCGACGACATCTCATTTTCGACGAACGGCACACCTGAGGAGTTGCTGCAAGCCAAACACAGTCTGAAACCCAAGACTATGGGGGACATGGCGAAGCAGTTCTGGAACACGATCGGTATTTGGACCAAGCGAGTCATCGATCACCCAGCTGAACTAGGAAAAATTCGGCTCACCTTCGTGACGACATCGACGCTTGGCGATGGCACGGCCGTGTCGCTTTTGCGTCCCGATCCCAAGGTTCGCGACGTTGCTGAGGCCGCCCGGAAGCTCTCTGTCGCGGCTGCTGAATCGAAGAACGTCAAGATCAAATGGGCAACGAAGTTGTTCCTTGAGCAGACGCCGGAGATGAGGGAGCAGATACTTGGCATGGTTGAGATGCTGGACGCGTCTCCAACGATCATCGATGTGTCAGAGCTCCTTGCCGCGACCCTCAAGCGGGCATGTCGATCAGAGCACATGCCTGCGTTCCTGCAACGGCTCGAAGGCTGGTGGTTCGGCATCGTCATCGGTGCTCTTGCCGCCCCGGGCGGCAAGCTTATTCCCGTATCCTTGATCGACTCGAAAATCGACGATCTGCGCGAGGAGTTCGGACCCGAGCGCCTGCCGATCGACTATGGTCTAGTAGATCCATCGACTGAAGCTATCGGGTTGCTGGAGAAGCGTCCCTTTGTCGAGCAGCTCAAGCTAATCGGTCTCGGACCGACCGGGCAGAAGATGGCGATCGTCGACTACTTCCGTGCGCGTGAACAGCGCTCTCGTTGGGCACGTGACGGCCTGCTTAGGCAGAACGAGCTCACTGACTATGGGCGCCAACTGACCGAACATTGGCAACGGCGCATGGGTGTGGCCGAAGGCCAGGTTCAAGCGGGCATGTCAGAACCAGAACTGGCCAGCATCGGGATGGACGTCTTCTCCACGACCACGAATAACTGCATCCCGATCCGGGAAGTGAGCGAGGCCTATGTCTCGCAGGGCTCCTATCACATGCTCTCGGATGATCAGAAGATTGGGTGGCATCCGCACTATTCGCAGCTTTTGCGTAGCCCTGATCCAAAGGACGACGATGATCCCGGCTTGGAATGAAAGATCCGTCGAGGACCAGAGCCTATTCAACCCGGTCTTCTGCGCCCTGCTGCTGCGCGCCGCCTGCAGGGGGTACCAGGAGGGTGGCGACAGCCGGGCGCTTCCGCTCGCGCATTCCTTCCTTGTCCTTCCAATCGTCCTCAATGCGCAAGTGCGCCGCGCCTTGCCGACGCTGAAGACGCGGATGACGACTTGGGTGACGGCGCATCCGGAGCATGCCGCCGAGTTCGCGGATCGTTGTCGCGAGTTGGTGGACACAACCCGAGAGGCCATCCAACTGGGCTGCGCGCAAAACTGGCTCACAATTTCCGGAGACGGCCTCAGGCCAGGTTCGCACAGGTTTCGGCCGGATCCTCCGCGACTTGAAACTGACACCGTCGACGTCCGGGATTGCTATGAAGCGGCGCGCTTCATAGGCCGCTGGCTTCCCAAGGACGACCGGCAATCGACCATTCTGTCTATGCTTGGAGTTACCCCGTGAGCCTCAGAATCCTGGAAATTGGCGTCTATGGGCACAATGGCGAGCTCAACTCGGTGAAGCTCAATCCCTCGGGACTAAGCATCATCACGGGCGCGTCAAAAACCGGTAAGTCGTCGCTCATCGACATCATCGAGTATTGTTTTGGTCGGGAGCAGTGCCACGTATCAGATGGTGTCATCCGGCAGCATGTCGCCTGGTACGGGATACTGCTTGACCGCGGTGGCAGCCGCATCTTCCTGGCACGTCGTAATCCCAAGCCACCGAAAACGCGCGACCCGGATGTATATTACGCGGTCGGCACTAAGCTGGAGATGCCGGAGCGCGTCGATTGGAGCTCCAATCTCAGCGTATCGGACATCGAGACCATCCTCACCTCGTCTGTCGGTATCGCCGAGAATGTGACGACCGTTCCGGAGGGGCAGACCCGCAATCCGATCAGCGCAAACATCCGCCACGCCTTGATGTTCTGCATTCAGGATCAAGACGAGATCGACAGCCGGAAGATACTGTTTCACCGCCAAGGCGAGCCCTTTCTGCCGCAAACGATTAAGGATGTTCTCCCGTATTTTCTCGGCGCGATCGACGAGGACCTGCTCCGGAAAAAGATACAGCTCGACCTTGAACGGAAAGAGCTGAGGAAGCTGCAGAAGCTCGCCAGCGAGCGCGAACAGCTCGCCAGTCTTTCCGCCGCGCGTACGGAAGAAATCTTTCGTGAGGCGCAATCTGTCGGTCTAATCCCGCCTGGACAACCGCCTGCGCGAGACATCGCTCTCAGTGACCTTCGAGCAATCAACCCGGTGATTCAGGAGGTCCCGGCGCCACCGGACTCGACCGAACCGATCGCGATCCTTCGGCGCGAGCGAGCGTCGTTGCGGCGTGAGCTTGGAATCCTGAAGGAACGACTTCGCCAGATCCGGCATGTCGAGGACGTGGCCGGTGGCTTTGCGCACGAAGCGCAGGAACAGCGCGCCCGACTTGCGACCCTGGGGCTGGTCGCGAAGGGGGATGTTGAGACCTGCGCGCTGTGCGGTTCAACCGATGTGCATGTCCCATCTGCAGCAGCGATGCTTGAGACCTTGAGTGGGATCGACGCACAGCTAAGCCAGGTTCGGCGAGAGGTACCCCGCCTGCAGGAAGCCCAAGGCGATTTGGTCGCGAAGCAGAACGACATTGAGGATGCGCTCAAGCGCAACCAGGGTCAGATCGACGCGCTTGCCAAGCAGGATGACGCCTTCCGAACGGAGCGGGACAGCCAGCTTCGCCTCGCGCGGACGATGGGTCGTATCGCCTATTTCCTGGAGACATTGCCGCCTCCGCCGACCGCGACAACGTCAGTCGACGAACTGGATGCGGCGCGCAAGCGCGTTGAAGCGCTCGAGAAGCTTGTCGATCCTGAAAATACCGCTGAGCGACTGACTTCTATCCTCAATCTGATCGGCGATTACATGACTCGAGATTCAGAAAAGCTGGACCTAGAGCATAGTGGCAGCCGTCTGCGGCTGGACATCCGGCAACTCGCGGTCGTCGCCGATACATTAGACGGACCTGTCCCGCTGTTCCGCATGGGTAGCGGTGAAAACTGGGTAGGCTATCACGTGCTCGCACATCTCGCGCTGCATCGCTGGTTTCGGCAGAAAGATCGCCCCGTTCCCGGCTTCATTTTCTTTGATCAGCCTTCGCAAGCTCATTATCCTGCGGAGCAGGATCGCGACGGTGACGTGTCGGATCTTCCCGACGCCGACCGGGAGGCCGTGTTCAAACTTTTCAAGCTAATGTTCGACGTGGCGGTCGAACTGGCACCGGGTTTCCAGGTGATCGTGACCGATCATGCTGATCTGCGAGACAAGTGGTTCGCCGACGCCGTAGTCACTCGCTGGAGAGGGCAAGGTCTGGTGCCGCAAAGTTGGATCGACGCCCGAGGGTAACTTCACCTCGGGGCTCCAAGTCGAAAATGGAAGCTGAATGATTGTCTAGCTTAGGGACGCCCTGAAGACAGTGCACGCCCGGGACTAAGCCAAAGGCCAGAGTGAGACGCCCCTTTGATCTCGGCGTCGAGGTCGACTTCCACGTCTTAACATTAGCATCTCCGCCCGATCCAACCAAGGAGCAGGCAAGGCGACGATGACTATTTCGAATCTTGAACAACATCCCCCTCAACAGGTGCGAGCACCCATTCTCCGAATGAGAGGGGTTCGGCCGGCGTCCTATCTCGGGTCTGCTCAAGCGCCTCGACGTCCTCGTTGGTCAGGCCGATGCGGCGACTCTGTTCGGCCAGCATGCTGCCAAGGCGCTGGCGCGGTTCGGGGCGGGAATGTCGATTCTCCGTCATGCCGCCAAATCCTCCTCGGATATCAGACCATCGTCGAGTGGGCTGCTCATCTTCTTTAAGAACCGAGCTAAAGTAGCCTTCCTGGCGCCGCGGTCGAGCGCATAAGACGTCTGCTTAAATTCCACGCCATCCAGAAGTCCTTCAATATAACCGGAGATCGTATCCGCCGCCATGATCAACGCTGCGTCCAGCGTATGAATATATTTGCTCGTGACGGTGCCCCGAGAGTGCCCGATCAACGCTGCGATCGTTGTCTCCGTAAAGCCTAGGTCATTAGCCACGCTCGCAAAACTATGACGAAGGACATGCGGCGTGACATCCGCCAACGCCGTATTCTGGAAAATTTTCTCCCAATGATTGGGAAAGCTGCCAAACGGGTTGTCCTTCCCTCCGCCGGGAAAAACGTAGGTCTTTGAGGACTTCGATGTACGCTCTTCAAGGTACTCCATCACGGACAAACCAATCGGCCGGACAGATGCCCCTTCCTTGCTGTCGGCCAAGCGCAAACAGCTTGCTTCAATGTCGACATTATCCCAGCGAAGCGCCACCATCTCAGATCGACGGCATCCAGTGAGTGCGAGTTGCCGAATGATATCTACGGTCATCCGGTACTTGTCGTTCTTGCTAGCCGCATGGAGGATAGAACCGAGCGTTCGGTACTCGGCATCGCTGAGGCGTCGGGTTCGCACGTTATCTTTTGGTCGTCGAACTCCGTGCGCGGGATTGGCTTCTATGATTCCCGCCTCGACGGCGTAAGTCAGTATCCCGCTGAGGAGTCCCACCGTGCGCGACGCTGCTCCCATGCCGCCTCGTACGATGGTTTTGCCGCGCAGCTTTCCCGTCTTGAAGCTGCAATTGGTTTTGCCAGCGATCACATCTTTCAGGACCTTATTGATATCCGCCTTGGTGAGATCCTTCACCCGTCGCGTCCCGACCAGCGGGATGATGTGACGGTGGATTCGACCTATATCGCTGAGGACGGTTGTCGGCTTCTTTGGCCGTCCCCCTTTGCCCATGATTAAGCCGGCGTTCAGGTCCTCGAGATAAAGCTCGCATAGCTCTTTGATCGTAATGGCTCGGTGATTGAGCTGCCGCTGTTCCGACGGATCTTCACCGCTCGCTATCTTGCCGAAGAGGACCCTCGCCTCTTGTCGCGCAAGCTCGGGCGTCCAGAATCCGTGTAGTCCGATCGTGAACCGGCGAGAGCGGCCGGCGAACCTGTAGTGAATGACGTAGCTACGCTTGCCTGAGGTATAGACCCGGAGCCCCAGGCCAGGGAGTTCGTTGTCCCAAATGAAGTAATCCTTCTCCCGCGCTTTGGCGGAATCCGCGGTACGTTTTGTAAGTTTTGGCATGTGTTGTGACCAGCTTTTTCCTTGGCGAACGCGCCAAGGAAGCGCCGGGAACGAGGAGCGACAAAGAGCACCTCGCTGGTCTGATCTGCTTGGCAAGATTCGTGTTTAGTTCCAGTGCCTTGCATGAGGAAGCGTGGTTGCGCTAACCTATGGCACTGACCACATCCCTCCGAAGGCAAAGGTCACACGTTCGAATCGTGTCGGGTGCGCCAGCTAAATCAATTACTTAACGGATTTGCGGCTAAGCGAACAGGCGCGGAGCGTGGGCCGGTCGCGAAGGCGAGGCTCACCGGCGCAGCTGCTCTGGTCTCACCGTTCGGCATGCGTCCTCGAACGCGCCGATCGCAATATCTCTTGTCTGAGGCGCTTGTGCGAGAACTAGACCTCGAGCCATTCCTTGCGAACGGCGTCGTTGGCCTTGAGCTGGTCGGGCGTGCCTTCGAACACGATGCGGCCGTGGCCCATGATGTAGACGCGGTGCGAAATACGCAGCGCGATCGACAGTTTCTGCTCGACGAGGAGGATGGCGAGTCCGGCTTGCGCGATCCGCGCGATCAGGTCGCCGACCTGCTGCACGATGATCGGTGCCAAGCCCTCGGTCGGCTCGTCGATCATGATGAGTTCAGGATCGCCCATCAACGTTCGGCAGGTCGTCAGCATCTGTTTTTCACCGCCGGACAGCACGCCGGCCGGCGTGTCGGCGCGCGCGGCGAGGTTCGGGAACATGTCGAGCATGTCCTCCATCCGCCACTTGCCGGGGCGGCGCGTATCCTTGACGCCGAGCAGGAGATTTTGACGCACCGTGAGACCCGGAAAGATATCGCGGTGTTCGGGGACATATCCCAGGCCGAGATGAGCGATCTTGTAGCTCGGCAGGCCGACGATATCCTTGCCCTTGAAACGGATCGTGCCGTGCGGCGGCACTTCGCCCATGATCGCCTTGACGGTGGTGGAACGTCCGACGCCGTTACGCCCGAGCAGACTGACCACTTCACCGGCATCGATATGCATATCGACACCTTGCAGGATGTGGCTCTTGCCATAGTAAGCGTGAAGATCCTTGACCTCGAGCATCAGTGAGCCTCCTCACCGAGATAGGCTTCCTTGACCTTCGGATCGTTGCGGATCTCCTCGGGCGTGCCGGATGCGATGATGTGTCCATAGACCAGCACCGAAATGCGGTCCGCGAGTCCGAACACCACGCTCATGTCATGCTCGACGATCACGAGGGTTCGTCCCTCGGTGAGGCGGCGGATCAGCGTCACGGCGCGATCGGTTTCCATATTGCTCATGCCGGCCGTCGGCTCGTCCAGCATGATGACGTCCGCGCCGCCGGCGATGGTGATGCCAATCTCGAGCTCGCGCTGTTCGGCATAGGTGAGAAGTCCCGCCGGCACGTCGCGGCGATGGGTCAGGTGAATGCTTTCGAGGATTTCAGCGGTGCGGCGGCGCACCTCCGGCAGATCGTCGACGTTCTTCCAGAACGCATAGCGATGGCCGGTGGCCCAGAGCACGGCGCAGCGGATGTTTTCCCAAACCGTCATCCGGGCAAAGACATTGGTGACCTGGAACGAGCGCGACAGGCCGCGCCGATTGATCTCGAACGGTCGCAACCCGGAGATGACATCGCCGTTGAGGCGGATTTCTCCCGATGTCGGCCGGATGTGGCCACTCACCAGATTGAACGTCGTGGATTTTCCCGCGCCGTTCGGCCCGATGATCGCATGACGCTCGCCCTGCTCGATGCTCAGGTTGAGGTCGCGAATGATGCTCACATTGCCGAAGCGCTTTTCAACCGCGCGGATTTCGATTGCCGCCGTCATGCGAGGTACCCCCGTTCACGGGCAACCGTCGTCGCGCGATCCCAGGCTTCGGCAACTCTTCGCCATGTAATCCGGGCGACCAGGAAACCCACCACGATCAGCACCACAGCCGCGGCCCATGTCAGTGGCGAACCGGTATCGAACGGGATTCCGAACAGGCTGAACGCACTGCCCTGGCTTTCGGCATAATGCGCCACCGTTTCGATGGCGAGGATCACACCCAAGGCCAGCACCAGCGTCGGAACGAGCGAAACCAGATAGGCCGGGATCACCGTCCCCAGCGTGCCGGCGCGGATCAGCGGCCGGTGCATCATCACAATGCCGGCGATGCCGCCCGGTGCAAACATCACGATGGCGATAAAGATGATTCCGAAATAGAGCTGCCACACCGACGTGACGCTGGTCAGCCCGAGTTGCAGATAGGTGACGAGGATCGCGCCAAGGATCGGACCGACAAAGTAAGCGGTGCCGCCGATGAAGGTCGCGAACAGCACGAGCCCCGACTGCGCCGCGCCGAGATAAGCGGAATTGGCAATCTCGAAGTTGATCGCCGCGAGGCCGCCCGCGATTCCGGCGAAGAAACCCGACAGGCAGAATGCGATGTAGCGCACTACATGAGGATCGTAGCCGATGAACTCGACACGTTCCGGATTGTCGCGCACCGCGTTGCAGACCCGGCCGAGCGGCGTACGCGTCAGCGCATACATCGCGATGGTCGAGATCATCAGCCAGAATGCAATCAGATAATAAATCTGGATCTGGGGGCCGAAACTCCAGCCGAAGATATGCGGCAAGGCGGTGCGGTCGGTCGTGATGCCGGACTCGCCGCCGAACACGCTGCGCAGGATCAGCGACGACGAAGCGACAAGCTCTCCGATACCCAGCGAGATCATCGCGAACACCGTGCCGGCCCGCTTGGTCATGACCCAGCCGATCACGATGGCAAAGGCAAGTCCGCCGACGCCTCCGGCGAGCGGCGCCAGCGGAAGCGGAATAAACCACCCGTGCGCGGCAATCGCATTCATCAGATGGACCGCCATGAACCCGCCGAGGCCGTACTGGACGGCATGGCCGAACGACAGCAAGCCGGTCTGCCCGAGCAGGATGTTGTAGGACAGCGCAAAGATGATCGATATGCCGATCAGGCTGAACGATGTGAGCGCGCCGCCTGAGGAGAAGATCAGCGGCAGCACGACGAGGGCAATCGCACCGATCGCCCACATGCCGTAGAAGCGCAGGTTATTTCCGCGAGGGGCGGTCGGGATATTCGTGGCGGGGGTTGCTGTGTCGGTCATGTTTCACGCGTCCCCATCAGGCCCATGGGACGGACAATAAGGACCAGCACCAGAAGCAGGTAAGGCAGGATCGGCGCGATCTGCGCGATCGTGACGTTCCAGATGTCGGTGAGCACCGACGGGCCCATGCCTGGGTCGAGCGGCCCGAACATACTGGCTAGCGAACCGTTCAGCGCGACCGCGAAAGTCTGCACCAGCCCGATAATCAGCGAGGCGATGAAGGCGCCCGGCAGCGAACCGAGCCCACCGAACACGATGACGACGAAAAGGATCGGCCCGAGCAGCGCGGCCATGTCGGATTGCGTCACCAGCGAGGGCCCGGCGATCACGCCTGCGAGTCCGGCCAGCGCACTGCCGACCCCGAATACCAGCATGAAGACGCGGCCGACATTGTGCCCGAGATGGGCGACCATGGTGGGATGCGTCAGCGCGGCCTGCACGACAAGCCCGACCCGGGTCCGCTTGAGCACGATGAGCAGCACGACAAACACCAGCGCCGACACCGCGAGCATGAAAATCTTGTAGGCCGGATAGTTGGTGGAGAAGACCGAGAATGCGGGAAAGTCCAGCGCCGCCGGCACGCGATAATCCATCGGGCTGCGGCCCCAGATCATCGCCACGATCTCTTCGATCGCAAAGGCGAGGCCGAACGTGAGCAGCAGTTCGGCGACATGGCCGTGCTTGTGGGTATTGCGAAGACCGTAGCGTTCGACTGCCATGCCGATCATGCCGACCAGCAGGGGCGCGATCACAAGCGCGGGCCAGAAGCCGATCCAGCGCGACAGCTGATAGCCGAAAAACGCACCCAGCATGTAGAAACTGGCGTGGGCGAAGTTCAACACGCCCATCATGCTGAAGATAACGGTCAGGCCGCTGGACAACAGGAACAACAGCATGCCGAACAGGATGCCGTTGAGCGTGGAGATGACGATCAGCTCTAACACAGGCCCCTCGCTGATCTTCCAGGCACAGCCGCTACGGACGTGTTTGGAATAGGTATAATCTCAGGTGAAAGTGAAAGGTGCCGTCTGCCCCGGCGCTCACGCCGGGACAGACTATATTCCGCTGTTACGGACGCTTCATCTTGCAGGTCGTCGGCACGATGGTCTGAGCCGTGTCGACCTTGGCGACCATGTGCCAGCCCCAGCCGGTCTTTTCTTCATCGAACGGTTCGTCGGCCTTCAGGCTTCCGAACGACGAGATGTAGATCGGCTGGAAGAACTGGTGATCGTCCTTGCGCATGAACCCTTCACCACCATCGAGGACTTCGAACTTCATGTCCTCGAGCGCGGCGGCAACCTTGACCGGATCGACCGACTTGGCCTTCTCGGCGGCTGCCTTGAACATCCGCATTTCGTTGACGGCACGCGGATACCAGAGCGACATGTTCACCTTCGCCCGGAAATCCTTCTCGAAGTCGATTGCCGGCTTAAACCCGGCATTCGGAATGCCTTCGGTGATCTGGAACACCTGGTGATCGAGGTTGGCCTGCTTGATAGCGGTCGGGCCACCGGCGCCACCTGCATAATAGGTGTACCAGTTTACCTTGAGACCGGCATCGGCTGCCGCTTTCAGCAGAAGCGCGATATCCTGTCCCCAGTTACCGGTGACCACGCTGTCAGCGCCCGACGCCTTGATCTTGGCGATATAGGGCGAGAAGTCGGTCACCTTCAGCAGCGGATGCAATTCGTCGCCGACGATCTGAATGTCGGGGCGCTTGGCCGCCAGCATCTTGCGCGCGTCGGTACGAACCGACTGGCCGAACGAGTAGTCCTGATTGATCAGGTACACCTTCTTGATGGAAGGCGTGTTCTTCATATAGTTGGTGAGCGCTTCCATCTTGACGTCGGAGCCGGCATCCCACCGGAAATGCCAGTAGCTGCACTTCTCGTTGGTGAGCGCGGGATCGACCGCGGCATAGTTGAAGTAGAGCACTTCCTTGCCGGGGTTGCGCGTATTGTGCTTGGTGACGAAATCTTCCAGCGCCGCGGCCACAGACGAACCGTTGCCCTGCGTGATATAATGGATGCCAGCGTCAATCGCCTTTTGCGCCTGAACCAGGCTTTCCTGCGGGTTCACCTTGTTGTCCAGCGGCACGATTTCGACCTTCTGGCCGAGGATTCCGCCCTTCGCGTTAAGCTCGTCCGCCAGGTACTGGAAGGTTTTCAAGCCGCCTTCACCGACACTGGCACCGCCTCCGGAGAGCGGATCGATATATCCGATCTTGACGGTATCCTGCGCCCACACCGGGCTGCCCAACATCGGCAGCATCGCCGCAACGGCTATAATGAGTTTATTCATTTCCGCGTATCCCTCCCGGAATCCTGATTTTTGGCCAATAACCCGCCGACGGCTTTATCAAAGCTTGCCCGGCGTTTATAGCGCGGCACCATAATTAATTGTGCGCGCGCGTAAAGGTCCTGACAAGTCCAATAGCAAAGCCCCCTTGCCTGCGGCAAGTCGGCGCGGGCCGATATGCCGATCTACGTGTAAGGCACTCGGCCCATCGCTTGTAGACGAATGAAACTGATACCCTTCATCGTTCGTTGAAGATAGAGTGCTGGAGTGCGGGGAAATGTCTCTATTCTTGTTTCGCGGAACAGCTGCGCAGGGTATCGACTTGATCCACCGGGGAAGCCTTACGACAGCGATTAAGGTTTAAATTCTCGACATGGATGCTGGAACGGTCTTCGCAACCGTATCACTCACGATGCTGGTGAACGGCATCGTCCTCGGGCTGATCCTGCGCGATCTCCCTGCCGAATTGCGGCCTTCGGCAATCTACTGGTTGATCGGGACGCTGCTGATCGCGTTGGGCTGTACCGCCTTCGCATTTGGAGAGTCACTGCCACGGCCGGTCATGCTGACGGCGGCGAACGGATTCTTCGTTTTCGGCCTGACGGCGTATCTCCGGTCGGTGCAGGAATTCCATGGAGTGCGCCCCAAACCCATGGCGCTCGCGCCCGCCGTGATAGCGACGGCCTGCGTCCTGATCTTTTCCTCCGTGTATCAAAATTTCGGAATTCGCCTGGTCGTCGTTTCGCTGGGCTGGGCGTGGCTGATGGTTGGATGCGTTCGGCTGCTCATCATCGGTGCGCGCGAAGACAAGTCGCTCAGCCGCAAGATGCTCGCGGCCCTGTTCATCATTTTATTCATCTATTCCGTCGTTCGCGTGGTGGTCTATCTCAGCCAGAATCCGGCCGCGGACTTTGCGGTCGAGACCGGAGCGAACTGGCTCAATCTCCTGTCTCCGATCGTAATGACCTTGCTTCCCATCGTCGGGACGACAACGTTCGTCCTGATGTGCGGCGACTATCTGCGACGAAAGCTTGAGCGCACAGCTTCCACCGACTTCCTGACCGGCCTGCCTAATCGGCGGGCGCTGGTCGATTACGGCTCCGAAATGTTCGTACGCGCGCGCGGAGGAATAGCGGAGCTTGCGGTTGCCGTGCTGGATATCGATTACTTCAAAACGGTCAACGATACCTATGGGCACGGCGCAGGCGATCTTGCGCTGATCCACGTCGCGCGGCTCCTGCGTGCGGAAACGCGGAAGAACGACGTCGTTGCCCGGTCGGGAGGCGAGGAATTCGTTGTCCTGATGGGAGGACTGGACGAGCGGGAGACCATTGCCACGATCGAGCGTCTGCGTCTCGCGGTGGAGGAAACGGACTTCGATCCAAAGGCGGAGGGAATATCGATCACGCTATCCGCGGGCGTGGCTTCCTACCGCACAGGCGATGCCAGCTTCGATGACATTCTCAAGCGCGCGGATAATGCGCTCTACCGAGCCAAGACGCTGGGGCGCAACCGGGTTGAGCTGTGGCACGCGGCAGCGAGTTCCCTGGAGCGGCAAACCCTGCATTGAACCACGCCGACCCTATGCGGCGATCTGAACGACACGAATATTGTTGGTGCTGCCAGCTTCGCCGAACGGAATGCCCCCGACGATCACGATGTGCCGGTTGGCGGCCGCAAAACCTTCGTCGAGCGTCGCCTGCGTGGCACGCTGCACCATTTCCTCATAGCTCTGGATATCCGCCGACAGCACGCTGTGCGCACCCCAGAGCAGGCACAGGCGCCGCGCCACCGATTCATGCGGCGTCAGCGCAACGACCGGAGCGGCGGGTCGCTGTCGCGCAATGCGCGCGGCAGTAACACCGCTGCTGGTGAACGCGGCGACGACCGTGGCGCCCAGCCGATCCGCGATACTGGCCGCGCTTTCCGCAACCACGTGGGGCGGCGTGAATTCGAGATCAGGCTCGATGGCAGTGACGATGCTTCGATAGAATTCATGCGCCTCGGTTTTGCCGATGATCTTGTCCATCATCGCAACCGCTTCGACCGGGTATTTTCCACTGGCCGACTCGGCCGACAGCATCACCGCATCGGCACCGTCATAGATCGCCGTCGCGACGTCGGAAGCTTCCGCGCGCGTCGGCGCCGGTGCATTGACCATGGAATCCAGCATCTGCGTCGCGACGATCACCGGCTTCGATGCAAGACGGCACTGGCGGATGATTTCTTTCTGTCGTGCAGGAACATCCTCGGCCGGAATCTCGACGCCGAGATCGCCGCGCGCAACCATGATGCCATCGGATAATTGCACGATGTCCTCGATATTGGTCAACGCCGACGGCCGTTCGATCTTGGCCATCAATGCCGCACGGTCTCCCACCAGCGCGCGGGCCTCGATCATGTCGGCAGCCGATTGCACGAAGGAGAGCGCGACCCAATCGACACCCAGTTCGAGGCCGAACGCCAGATCGGCGCGATCCTTTTCGGTCAGGGGCGACAGTCCCAGCATGACACCCGGGAGATTGACGCCTTTGCGGCTGCTCAGCATGCCGCCGGTTACGACGCGTGCGGTGAAGCGCCGGTCTTCGATGGCTTCGACGCGCGCCCGCACGCGACCGTCGTCGATCAGAATTTCCTGACCCGGCGCGATGCTGTCAAAAATCTCCTTGTGCGGCAGCGGAATGTCATCAGCCTGAGCTGGACCGCCGAGAACGAACGCAACCGCGTCACCGGCGGCGATGGCGCGCTGACCGCCGTCGATTGCGCCGATGCGGATTTTCGGTCCCTGCAGGTCCTGCAGGATCGCGATCGGCCGTTTGCACTCGACTTCCAGCGCGCGAATGCTGTGATAGACCGCCGCGTGATCGGCCTGCGCACCATGGCTGAAATTCATCCGGAAGACATCGACGCCGGCGACGAACAGCCGCCGCAACATTTCCGGCGAGGCGCTGCTGGGGCCCACGGTGGCGACGATCTTCGCCTTGCGATAGCGACGCATGATCAATCCCTCTTCGTAATCAAAGCCACCCGGAAATCATTTACATTGGTATGTGTCGGACCCGTGACGACGAGATCATTCAGCTTCGCGAACACCGTGTATGCGTCGTTGTCCGCGAGACGCGCCTTGCAATCGATGCCGGCGGAGCGCGCGCGTGCCAGCGTATCGGGCGTGACGACCGCACCGGCATTGTCTTCGCTGCCGTCGATGCCGTCGGTATCGGCTGCCAATCCCCAGATTCCGCATTTGCCGTCGGCGGCAATCGCGAAACTCAAGAGAAATTCGGCATTGCGGCCGCCGCGGCCGTGGCCGCGCATCGTCACCGTAGTTTCGCCGCCGGAGATCACCGCGCATGGTATTTCCGCCGGCTGCCCCCACGTGCCGCAGTGCCGTGCGATGCCGGCATGAACGATGCCGACATCGCGCGCTTCGCCCTCGATGGCGTCAGCGAGAATCAAGGTGGCAAAACCAGCATCGCGCGCGACTTTGGCTGCCGCCTCAAGCGAGGCTTGCGGGGTCGCGATCAGACGATGCGTCGTATTGACCAGACGCGGATCGCCCGGCTTCGGCGTCTCCGCCGCCGGATCGCTCAGATGCGCGGCAACCGCTGACGGAATCGCGATGCCATATTTGGTAAGCACCGCGAGGGCTTCCTCCCGCGTCGATGCATCGGGCACCGTCGGACCGGAGCCAATCACCGAGATATCGTCACCGGGCACATCGGAGATCGCCAAGGTCACGACCTGCGCCGGGGCCGCCGCCACCGCAAGCCGGCCTCCCTTGATCGCGGAGAGATGCTTTCGCACCGTATTCATCTCGGCAATGCCGGCGCCGCAGGCGAGCAGAGCGCGATTGATCGCCTGCTTGTCTGCTAACTTAATGTCACCCGCAGGCAGCGACAGCAGTGCCGAAGCGCCGCCGGACATCAGTACCAGCACCAGATCGTCCGCCGTCAAGCCGCTGACCTTGTCGAGAATTTTACGCGTAGCCCTGGGGCCGGCTTCATCCGGAACGGGATGCGATGCTTCGACCACTTCGATGGATCGGCATGGCACGCTGTGCCCATAGCGCGTCACCACGAGACCTTCGAGCGGTCCGTCCCAATGCACCTCGACCGCCGCCGCCATCGCGGCCGCCGCCTTTCCCGCGCCGACGACGATGGTGCGACCTTTCGGCTTCGACGGCAGATGCGGCGGCACGCACAGCGCGGGCGCTGCCGCATTCACCGCCGCCTTGAACAGTTCGAGCAGCAGACCACGATAATCGACGCTCATGATCTGCGCTCGGAGCTCACTTGCTGCCGATCTCGTGATTGGCCATCTGTTCGAGCGCGCGCACCAGGCCGGAATGATCCCACGCGCCGCCGCCGTTCGCCACGCAGGCTGTGAACAGCTGCTGCGCCGCGGCCGTATTCGGCAACGCCACCGCGAGCGACCGCGCGCTTTCGAGCGCAAGATTGAGATCCTTCTGATGCAGTTCGATGCGGAAGCCCGGCTTGAAATTCCGCTGGATCATGCGCTCGCCATGCACTTCGAGAATCCGCGACGACGCGAACCCGCCCATCAGCGCCTGCCGCACCAGCGCCGGATCGGCACCGGCCTTCGACGCGAACAACAGCGCCTCGCCGACCGCTTCGATGGTCAGCGCGACGATGATCTGGTTGGCGACCTTGGTGGTCTGGCCATCACCGTTGCCGCCGATCAGCGTGATGTTCTTGCCCATCTTCTCGAACAGCGGCTTGACAGCATCGAATGCCTTTTGCGGTCCGCCGACCATGATCGTCAACGACGCCGCTTTGGCACCGACCTCGCCACCCGACACCGGCGCGTCGAGATAATCGCAACCCAGCGCATTGATCTTCGCGGCGAACTCCTTGGTCGCGACCGGCGAGATCGAACTCATGTCGACCACGGTCTTGCCCTTCGAGAGGCCTTCGGCCACGCCGTCCTTTCCGAACAACACCGACTCGACCTGCGGCGTATCCGGCACCATCAGGATCACGACCTGGGATTTTTCCGCGATCTCCTTGAACGATTTGCACGCCGTTGCGCCGGCCGCGCCGAGATCGCGCGCCGCCTTCGATGCTCCACTGACGAACAGGCGATGGCCGGCAGCCTGCAGATGCTCCGCCATCGGGCGTCCCATGATGCCGAGGCCGATGAAACCGATATCGGTCATGCTGAATTTCCTTCGAGCTTGATTATGCGGGGACCTTCGCCGGCGTGAACCATCCGAGGCCGGCTTTGGTCGTGGTCTTCGGCTTGTATTCGCAGCCGATCCAGCCACCATAACCAAGCTTGTCGAGATAATCGAACAGGAAGCGATAGTTGATCTCGCCGGTGCCGGGCTCGTGACGGCCGGGCGTGTCCGCGAGTTGAATATGTGCAATGCGATCGAGATGGGCCGCAATGGTCGGCGCCAGATCACCTTCCATGATCTGCATGTGATAGATGTCGTACTGGATGAACAGGTTATCCGATCCGACCTCGTCGATGATCGCCGCCGCCTGCGCGGTGTGCGTGAGATAGAATTTCGGAATGTCGCGCGTGTTGATCGGCTCGATCAGCAACCGGATGCCCTCGGCCTTCAATGCTGCAGCCGCGAAGCGGAGGTTGGTAACGAACGTCTCGCGCAGCACTTTCCCGTCAATACCTTCCGGCACCAGTCCTGCGAGGCAATTGACCTGCCGGCAATTGAGCGCCTTGGCATAGCCGATGGCTGTATCGACTCCCTTGCGGAATTCATCGACCCGATCCGGCAGAGTTGCGATGCCGCGCTCGCCCTTGTCCCAATCGCCTGCCGGCAGGTTATGCAGGACCTGCGTCAGCTTTTGCGCTTTAAGCCGCTTCGCGAGTTCATCGGCGGGGAATGCATAGGGAAACAGGTACTCCACGCCGGTGAAGCCCGCATCGGCGGCGGCCTCAAAACGATCGAGAAAATCCACTTCGGTGAACAGCATCGAGAGATTGGCAGCAAAGCGCGGCACGCGCTCCTCCTTTATTTTTCAAGTGTGTTGACGGCTGCAAAGCCGGTTCAGACCGGCTGCAATTTGCGCGGCTCCACCTGCTCCGTGACGAGCGGCGCATCGTCGAGCGGCAAATCGATGATTTCCTCGAACTCCACGACGTTGTCGATCTCGGTGCCCATGGCGATGTTGGTGACGCGTTCAAGAATGAATTCGACCACCACTG
This sequence comes from Xanthobacteraceae bacterium, assembly GCA_024508855.1. GTDB lineage: Bacteria > Pseudomonadota > Alphaproteobacteria > Rhizobiales > Xanthobacteraceae > 62-47. The sequence continues at coordinate 172,145 of JANINJ010000070.1, read as the reverse complement.
GAACGCTGAATTCGGCCATCAACTCGCGCGCGGTGACAAAGGCGGCCTGCGCGTCCTTCGGATCGGTGACGCGGATCGCCTTGCAGCCGAGGCCTTCGGCCACCGCGACATGATCGACGCCGTAAGCCCCGATATGTGCCGCGTTGACGTTCTCGAACGAGAGCTGGACGTGATAATCCATGTCGAAGCCGCGCTGCGCCTGGCGGATCAGGCCGAGATAGGCGTTGTTCACGACGACGTGGATGTAGGGCAGCTTGAACTGCGCGCCGACCGCAAGCTCCTCGATCATGAACTGGAAATCGTAATCGCCTGATAGGGCGACGATCTGCCGTTTCGGATCAGCCGCGCGCACGCCGAGCGCGGCGGGCAATGTCCAGCCGAGCGGCCCGGCCTGCCCGGCATTGATCCAGTTGCGCGGATGGTAGACGCCGAGGAACTGCGCGCCGGCGATCTGCGACAGCCCGATGACGCTGACATAGCAGGTGTCGCGACCGAACGCCTTGCTCATCTCCTCGTAGACGCGCTGCGGTTTGATCGGCACGTTGTCGAAGTGACTCTTGCGCAGCATCGACCGCTTGCGATCCTGGCAGGCCGCCGGCCACGCCTGACGTTCCGTCAACTTACCCACCTTACGCCATTCCTTCGCGACCGCGACAAACAATTCCAGCGCCGCCTTGGCGTCGGACACGATGCCGAGGTCGGGATTGAACACCCGCCCGATCTGCGTCGGCTCGATGTCGACATGCACGAACTTGCGGCCCTTGGTGTAGGTGTCGATCGATCCGGTATGCCGGTTGGCCCAGCGGTTGCCGATGCCGAGCACGAAATCCGACTCCAGCATGGTCGCGTTGCCATAGCGGTGGCTGGTCTGCAGGCCGACCATGCCGGCCATCAGCACGTGATCGTCCGGGATCGCGCCCCATCCCATCAAGGTTGGCACCACGGGCACATTGGCGATCTCGGCGAATTGCACCAGCAGGTCCGACGCCTCGGCGGTGATGACGCCCCCGCCGGCGACGATCAGCGGCCGCTCGGCCGCGTTGAGCATTTCGAGCGCCTTCTCGACCTGCTTGCGCGTGGCGGCGGGCTTGTAGACCGGCAGCGGCGCATAGGTCTCGTCGTCGAACTCGATTTCCGCGAGCTGCACATCGATCGGCAGATCGATCAGCACCGGACCGGGACGGCCCGACCGCATGATGTGAAACGCCTGGCTGAACACGCGCGGCACCAGCGCAGGCTCGCGCACCGTCACCGCCCATTTCGTCACCGGCTTGGCGATCGATTCGATATCGACCGCCTGAAAATCTTCCTTGTAGATGCGGGCGCGCGGGGCTTGCCCGGTGATGCACAGGATCGGAATCGAATCGGCAATCGCCGAATAGAGCCCGGTGATCATATCGGTGCCGGCAGGGCCCGAGGTGCCGATACAGACGCCGATATTGCCGGCCTTGGCGCGGGTATAGCCCTCGGCCATGTGCGCGGCGCCCTCGACGTGGCGCGCCAGGATGTGGCCGATCGAGCCGCGCAGCTTCAGCGCCGAATAGAGCGGATTGATCGCAGCGCCCGGCACGCCGAAGGCCTGGGTGACGCCCTCGCGCTCAAGCACGCGAACGGCCGCATCGATAGCACGCATCTTCGCCATGGGGCACCCCATCAAAGTGACGTTGTTTCGAACACGCCCACGTTGATGGATCGACGCGCGATTGCGAACCGCACGCCGCCGATATCAGTTATTCCCGTCTGGAAACTGTCTTTTGATGCACCGCGGCGATCTGATCCGCTCGATGTCGCATCCGGCAGCGCAGCGGCCTTAATCCATTCTAAGGAAACTGCGATATCGTGGCCGAATCACACGCGAGGCCCGGGACATGTTGCGGACGACCCTCTTTGCCGTTCTGGCGATTGCCGTCACCGGCGGCACCGCGTCTGCCGCCGACCTGCCGATGCAGACCCGCCTCGGCGCGGTTTTCGCGGAGCCCGCGCACGGCCGCGCCCATGTGACGCGCCACGCCTCGCACGAAGAAGATTCCGAGGACATCTTCGTCCCCGTGGACAAGTTTGCGCCAGAGGTCGATATCCCGCCGCTGGTCACGGGCTATTACGGCAAGCCGAAGTCCTACGACTATCGGCCTTACTACGGCACGTCGCCCGACCGCATCTTCGAGCGTCTACCCTATGCCTGCGGCACCTATGGATACTGCTAAGGCGCGATTCGCGCGGTAATTACGCTGTAATCCGATCTGCCGACGCGGCACCATCCGGCTCACCATGACGCAGGATGGCGGTATAGTCCCGCACCGCCAGCCACCATTGATCCAGCGCCGCTTCGTCGGCCGGCAAACCGACATAGAGCGGCGCCGCGAAGCGATCCCACGCATCCTGGAATTTGGTGGAGACCGCCGTGAGCACCGGCGTCCCGGATTCGATCGCATGGCCGAACGCCGCGCTCAATCCTTCGCCCGCCGCTTCAAGCTTGCCGAACTTGCTCAGCACGACCAGCTCGCATCCCGCCGAGATGTCCTGACGTACGGCTTCGCTTGCGGTTACAGCTCCGCTGCCCTCCAGATGACACGCGGCGGAGCCCTCGCCGAGATCCTGAAAGATCGGATAGGAAATCCCGCTGACGATGCTCTGCAACCGGCCGGCGCTGCAGGCGCGGTTCGGCAAGCCGTGACTCTCCTCGATGACCCCGGCGATGCGGGCGGACGCCTGCCAGCGCGCGACGACGGTTCGCAGCAACTCCTGCGCCTGCGTGCTCGAGGCGCCCTGCACGACGGCGATCATCTTCACGGGGCGATCCATGACATTCCTCCGATGCGTGAATTCTGCACCCATCGCGGCAACGCCGCAACGGGAACAGAGGCTGCGCAACGCCGCGTCGATCACGAAATTTTTCGATGACGCCGGTGAAATATAACGAACTCAATAGGCCGGCGCAGGCTCTTCCCGGGATCGCCGCGCCACCTTCGGTTCAGGCCTGTTCTTCGGCAATCGACTCCAGCAGCTGCGACTTGGCGACGACAACCCGCCTGCGTCCGCAATCGACGATGCCGCGCTCTTCCCATGCGCTCAGCGTGCGGCTGACGGTGTGCAACGTAGTGCCGGACATTTCCGCAAGATCCTGCCGCGACAACGGGAACGCGATCTCGATGCCGCGCGCCGTGCGCCGTCCGGCCTGCTCCACCAGGCGCAGAATGGTGTGCGCGATCCGGCGTTCGACCTTCTCCGTCGAGAGTTCGCGCAGCCGTACCTGCATGTCGAGATAACGGCCGCCGAGAATCCGTGCGACATTGATGGCAATCAGGGAGTGGCGACTCATGATGTCGCGGACGACGGCGGCGCTCCAGCCGATCAGATGACAATCATCGACCGCGATCACCGATCCCGGATGCGCGTCGCCGTCCACCAGCGCCGCATATCCCACCACCTCGCCGGGGCCGAGATAGCGGATGATGACCTGTTGCCCGTCGAGCGTGGTCTGGGTGACGCGCAGCCGTCCGACCACGACGACATAGACCGTCGCCGGCGGATCACCCTGGCGCACAATGGCTTCGCCGGCGGCAAACCGCTTACGGAACGACGCCCGCTGGACCTCGGCCAACAGATCCAACGGCGCGCCGCGAAACAATTCGGTGCGTCCCAGCACCTCCACGTCGGATTGATCGTCCATTCCGCCAGCTTCCGCGCCGTCCTCAAATTCGCGCGATTGCAACGCACCGCGATCGTCCAGGCTCAGTTACTTATACGCAATCCAGCGCCCGGACTGCCATAATTCGATCTGCGCGATTGTCGAGGCTGCTCGGCAGCCCATATTGCTTTGTTTATTGCGCCAGCGCAAAGATGCCGGCTGCCGACGGCAGCAGCATGGGGTTGTCGCGGCAGGACTGGAACGGCAATGCTGAACGTCAACAAGACCGATCTGCTCCGCCATCACACGCCGGAGACGCTATCGGATCGCTTCGCGGCGACGGCCGAGCGGCTGCTTACGGCCACCGTCGGCGCGCTGTTTGGCCGCAGATATGGCGATCAGGTCATTGTGCTGGAGACGATCGCGGCCGTGCCCGCGATGGTGGCCGCGAGCCTGCTGCATCTGAAATGCCTGCGCCAGCTGATCGACGATCGCGGCTGGGTCCGCACCTTCATGGACGAAGCGGAGAACCAGCGCGCACATCTGATGGCCTTCGTCGCCATCGCGCGCCCGAGCTGGGGCGAACGCCTGCTGATCGTTCTCGGCCAGGGCATCTTCTACAATACCTATTTCCTGCTTTCGCTGGTGTCGGCACGCACCGCGCATCGGCTGGCCGGCTATCTCGCGGAACGCTCGGTGCAAGGCTATTCGGCCTATCTCGCCCGCATCGAATCCGGCGAGCTGGAAAACCGTGCGGCACCGGAAAATGCCGTCGCCTACTGGAATCTGCCGCCCGGCGCGCAGGTCAGCGACATGATCATCGCCATGCGCGAGGATGAAGCGATCCACCGCGACATCCACCATGCCTTCGCCGATTCGCTGGCGGAAGGCCGTGCCATTCCGGATCGCCCCGGCCCGCTGATCTGACGGCTACATTTTCCTGTCCCGCAGCGGCAGCTTCGCCGTCGCCTTCAGGCGATCGAGCACGATCGACGAGCGCACATGCGCGACGCTGGGATGTGGCATCAGCACGTTGTTGACGATATCCGACAGGCTCTTCAGGTCGCGCAGGATGATCTTCAGCAGATAATCCGCGTCGCCGGTGAGCGAATAGGCCTCCTGCACATCGTCGACCCGCTGCACCAGATCGCGAAAATGCTGCGCGTTGTCCGGCGAATGGGTGGCGAGCGTGATGTGCACGAACGCGATCACATTGAAGCCGAGCCGTTCGGAAGCGAGATCGGCATGATAGCCGGAGATCACTCCCTCTTCCTCGAGGCGCATGCGACGGCGCGAGCATTGCGAGGCTGACAGGCCCACCGCATCCGCCAGTTGCTGGTTGGTCAGGCGGCCGTCCTCCTGCAGCGCCACCAGCATTTTCAGATCGAAACTATCCATCGAAATCATGCGTTACTAGACCGATTTTTGCACGATTTGTGCGAGGTATGCGGCATTTATTCGCCACTATGCACGCTCATCGCGCACAATATGACGGATAATGACCAAAATCCATCAGGGAGTCAGGGAGTTTGGCTATGGGTCCGTTTCCGCACGACGCGCCAGCCGCGACGATTTCCGCGCAGAATCCGATGGGCACCGACGGCTTCGAGTTCGTCGAATACGCCCATCCCGATCCGCAGGAACTGCACACGCTGTTCAGGCTGATGGGCTTCACCGCCGTGGCACGACACAAGACCAAGGCGATCACGGTCTATCGCCAGGGCGACATCAACTATCTAGTCAACGAGCAGCCCGGCAGCCACGGCTTCAACTTCGTGGCCGCTCATGGGCCGTGCGCGCCGTCGATGGCGTTCCGCGTCGTCGATGCGCAGCGCGCCTACGAGCGCGCCATCTCGCTCGGCGCCGAATCGGCGGACATCGATGCTGCGCAAAAGACGCTGGACGTTCCCGCCATCAAGGGCATCGGCGGCAGCCTGTTGTATTTCGTCGATCGTTACGGTGCGAAAGGCTCGGCCTATGACGCCGAGTTCGAATGGCTCGGCGAGCGCAATCCGCACCCCGCCGGCGTCGGCCTGTTCTATGTCGACCACCTGACGCACAACGTGCATCGCGGCCGCATGGATGTGTGGACCGGCTTCTACGAGAAACTGTTCAACTTCCGCCAGATCCGCTTCTTCGATATCGAGGGCCGCGCCTCGGGTCTGTTCTCGCGCGCGCTCACCAGCCCCGACGGCAAGATCCGCATTCCGATCAACGAGGATGCCGGCGACGCCGGACAGATCGAGGAATATCTCAACATCTATCGCGGCGAAGGCATCCAGCACATCGCCTGCGGCGCACGCGACATCTATCGCACCGTGGAAACGTTGCGCGCCGATGGCCTGCCCTTCATGCCGTCGCCACCCGACACCTATTTCGAGAAGATCGATACGCGGTTGCCGAAGCACGGCGAGGACGTCACGCGCTTGCAAAAGAACGGCATCCTGATCGACGGTGAGGGCGTCGTCGATGGCGGCCACACCAAGGTGCTGCTGCAGATCTTCTCCGCCAACGCCATCGGCCCGATCTTCTTCGAATTCATCCAGCGCAAGGGCGATGATGGATTCGGCGAAGGCAATTTCAAGGCGCTGTTCGAATCGATCGAGGAAGATCAGATCCGGCGTGGCGTACTGCCTCTGAAGGGCGCCGCGTAACATCGACGATCTTCCGTCGAACGAAGTTCGATAACTCTTATTTGCAAAGCGCTACAACGGCCGGGCATCTCTGCCCGGCCGTTGTTATTTCGTGGGCGTCATCACGACACTACGACTTGTCTACATCGGGAAATCTTCCCGTTGTTTGCAGATAAATATCCTTCCGAATGCGTGATTCTATGTCCGTTGACGGCTTAAGCGGCCATCATATTGTTTGACTCCCAAAGCCCATTCGAGGCTGACGGAGGAAACGATGAAGCATACAGGGCGAGTCGCGATTGCGCTGAGCATGACGATGTTTTCCGTTGGAGCCTTCGCGGAAGACAGTGCGTCGAAAGATTCACCAAAACACATCAAGGCGATTACTTCCGCAGTCGACGGCGCCTTCATCAAAGCCAACGACGCGACCGCCAAAGACTGGCCGACCGTCGGCTTCGATTACGCGGAAACGCGCTATAGCAAGCTCAAGGAAATCAATACCGACAACGTCAAGCAGCTCGGCCTGAAGTGGAGCTACAATCTCGAATCGCTGCGCGGCATCGAAGCAACGCCGATCGTGGTCGATGGCATCATGTATGTTTCGGCGTCGTGGAGTGTGGTGCACGCGATTGATGCACGCACGGGCAAGCGGATATGGACCTACGATCCCGGCGTCGATCGTTCGAAGGGCTATCGGGGCTGCTGCGATGTCGTCAGTCGTGGTGTCGCACTCTACAAGGGCAAGGTCTTCGTCGCGGCGTATGACGGGCGGCTGATCGCACTCGATGCCGCGACCGGAAAGAAAATCTGGGAAGAAGATACGATCATCGATCATTCCCATTCCTACACCGTCACTGGCGCGCCGCGCGTCGTGAAGGGCAAGGTCATCATTGGCAATGGCGGCGCGGAATATGGCGCACGCGGCTATGTGACGGCCTATGACGCCGAAACCGGCAAGCAGGACTGGCGCTGGTTCGTGGTGCCCGGCGATCCATCGAAGCCATTCGAGGACGAATCGATGGAGAAAGCCGCCAAGACCTGGGACCCTGCCGGTAAATGGTGGATCAATGGCGGCGGTGGCAATTCCTGGGATACGATTACGTACGATCCCGAATTGAACCTGGTTTACATCGGCACCGGCAACGGTGCGCCGTGGAATCGCAATCTGCGCAGCCCGGCCGGCGGCGACAACCTGTATCTCGCCTCCATCGTGGCACTGAATGCCGATACCGGCAAATACGTCTGGCATTATCAGGAAACGCCCGGCGACAACTGGGACTACACCTCGACGCAGCCGATGATCCTGGCCGACATCACCATCGACGGCCAGCCGCGCAAGGTGATCCTGCATGCGCCGAAGAACGGTTTCTTCTTTGTCATCGATCGCACCAACGGCAAATTCATTTCGGCGAAGAACTTTGTCGATGTGAACTGGGCGACCGGTTACGACGCCAACGGCCGGCCGATCGAAGTGCCGGAAGCACGATCGCCCGACAAACCGTTTGATGCCATCCCGGGGCCGTTCGGTGCGCACAACTGGCACCCGATGTCGTACAATCCGCAGACGGGTCTCGTTTATCTTCCAGCGCAAGGCGTGCCGCTCAATCTGACCGGCGAGAAAGCCCTGACGCAGAATGCCAATGCACCCTTCAAATACGGCAGCGTCACCGGCTGGAACGTCGGCTTCACGCTGAACGCGACGCCGCCCAAGAACAAGCCGTTCGGCAAACTGATCGCTTGGGATCCGATCAAGCAGAAGGAAGCCTGGCACGTGGACTACGTGGCGCCGTGGAACGGCGGCACGCTGACCACCGCCGGCAACCTGGTGTTCCAAGGCTCGGCCGACGGACGCTTCATCGCGTACAATGCCACGACGGGCGAGAAGCTCTGGGAAACGCCGACCGGCACCGGCGTGGTCGCGGCGGCATCGACCTACCTGATAGACGGGCAGCAGTATGTTTCGGTCGCGGTGGGTTGGGGCGGCGTGTTCGGCATCACACAGCGCGTGACCGATCGCGAAGGCCCGGGCACCGTCTACACATTCGCGATCGGCGGCAAGGCGCCGTTGCCGGAGTTCACCAAGTACCAGATCGGCAATCTCATCTCGGGCGTCAAATACGATCCGAAGGATGTCGAGCCGGGAACGGCAATCTATGTGGAGGCCTGCGCTACTTGTCACGGCGTACCCGGCGTCGACAGGGGCGGCAACGTCAAGAATCTTGGCTACGTTCCAGCCGAGGAGATCGCGAACCTCAAGGACATCGTCTTCAAGGGTCCGTTCATGGACAAGGGCATGCCGGATTTCACCGGCAAGCTGACGGAAGACGACGTCGTCAAGATCCAGGCGTTCATCCAGGGTACGGCCGACGCGATCCGGCCGAAAAAGTAAGCACGACAGCCCAGCCTACAAATCGAGCTAACAAAAAACGAGGCCCGCGGATGACGCGGGCCTCGTTCGTTATGATCTACTATCGCTGAAGCATCGGCCGATCAGGCCTTGGCGCTCCATGCCTGCGTGATCTCGGCGATATCCGCCGTCGCAGCATCGCGGATCGTCGACGGCGTACGCGAGAAGCGCGGCGCCGGAGCCGGCTGCGTCACGCCGTGGCGGGTGACGAACACTTCGCGCGCCGCCATGTGCGGATGCTTGGACGCCTCCGACATGGTGAGGACCGGCGCGAAACAGACGTCCGAGCCTTCCATGATCGCGCACCACTCGTCGCGGGTCTTGGTCTTGAAGACCTTGTTGAGCTTTTCCTTCAGCGACGGCCAGCCCTTGGCTTCCATCTGCGCCTCGTAGTCGGCGTCGGTAAGATCGGCGAGCTTGCGCAGCAGTGCATAGAACTGCGGCTCGATCGAACCGATCGAGACGAACTTGCCGTCCTTGCATTCGTACACGCCGTAGAAATGCGCGCCGCCGTCGAGCATGTTGCTCTCGCGCTCTTCCTTCCAGCGACCGATTGCAGTCATGTCGAAGAACATTGACATCAGCGACGCCGCACCATCGCACATCGCCGCGTCCACCACCTGCCCCTTGCCGGATCGGCTCGCCTCGAGGAGTGCCGCCAGGACACCGACGACGACATAGAGCGCACCGCCGCCGAAATCGCCAACCAGATTGAGCGGCGGGACGGGCTTGTCCTTGCCGCCGATCGCGGCAAGCGCACCGGTGATGGAGATGTAGTTGATGTCATGACCGGCTGCGCAAGCGAGCGGACCGGTCTGACCCCAGCCGGTCATCCGGCCGTAGACCAGCCGCGGATTGCGCGCCAGCACCACATCCGGGCCGAGACCGAGCCGTTCCATCACGCCGGGCCGGAAACCTTCGATCAAGGCATCGGCATTGGCGAGCAGATCGAGCACCTTGGCAATCGACGCCTTGTCCTTGAGGTCGAGCTCGACGACCTTGCGGCCGCGGCCGGCAACTGATTTGAGATTCTTCTTGGCGCCGACACGATCGAGTGTGATGACTTCCGCCCCCATGTCCGCGAGCATCATACAGGCAAACGGACCGGGCCCGATGCCGGCGAATTCGACGATCCGCATTCCCTTGAGCGGTCCGGTGCCGGATTGCGTCGCAGGACGCGTTTGCGAATCTTTTGAAATGAGAGTGTCGGTCACGTTCGTTTCCTCGCGCCTCTTGTTGGCGTTATTATGCCGCGCGACGTCGCGGCCTTGCAATTGCTGAACCTGTTCTGGCAGCAACCCGCAACCGGCTCAAGTCGAATGAATGCACAAGAGGTCTGCCGGCCTGCGTCACAATTCCTTGTCACGGAATCGGCGTCTGCATCAGGGCGTGTTTTTCGCGGTAATCCCCATCTCGCATTTGCGAAGCGATGCGATCCGCGCACCCCTCACGTGCGACAGTTTGGTTTGATCGGGCTTATGAAACTTCCTAGTGTCACCGCGAAAATTGATTGTGCCTGCAACGGGGTTCGGAGTGATCGACAAGCGCGTAAAGACCACGGCGGATGCGGTGGCAGGGGTGAAGGACGGCTCGACGGTATTGGTGGCGGGTTTCGGCGCGGTCGGCGTCGCGGACAATCTGCTGGAGGCGCTGCACGATCAGGGCGCACGGGAACTCACCATTGTCGCCAATAATTCCGGCAACGGCGATTACGGCTTGGCGCGGCTGATCAATTCGGGGCGCGTCCGCAAGGTGATCTGCTCCTATCCGCGCTCCGGCGATTACAGCGCCTTCCTCAATGCCTACAAGGCCAAGAGCCTGGAACTGGAACTGGTGCCGCAAGGCACCATCAGCGAGCGGATGCGATGCGCGGCGGCGGGGCTCGGTGGTTTCTTCTCGCCGGTCTCGGCGCATACCAAACTGGCCGACGGCAAGGAAACCCGCGAGATCGATGGCCGCCTGCACGTGTTCGAAAGGCCGTTGCGCGGCGACATCGCGCTGATCAAGGCCAACAAAGCCGATCGCTGGGGCAATCTCACTTACATCAAATCGGCCCGCAATTTTAATCCGGTGATGGCAATGGCCGCCGAACTCACCGTGGTCGAAGTCGACGAGATGGTCGAACTCGGGACGATGGACCCGGAAGCGGTGGTGACGCCGAGCATCTTTGTCGACCGCGTGGTTGTCGTTGGAGGAAATGCATGACATCGCAAGCTTACAAGCCGCTGACCCGCGAGCAGATGGCGTGGCGCGCTGCGCAGGATTTGCCGGAAGGCGCCTTCGTCAATCTCGGCATCGGCATTCCGACCCTGACGGCAAGCTACGTGCCGCCGGATCGCGAAGTGATCTTCCATAGCGAGAACGGCGTGCTCGGGCTCGGCCCGAAACCCGGCCCCGGCGAAGAGGACGAAAACCTGATCGACGCCGGGAAGAACCTGACCACGCTGATCACCGGCGGCTGCTATGTGCACCATGCCGACGCGTTCCTGATGATCCGCGGCGGCCATCTCGACATCAGCCTGCTCGGCGCATTCGAGGTGTCGGAAAAAGGCGACCTCGCGAACTGGACCACCGAGGATCCGGCGTTCCCACCCGGCGTCGGCGGCGCGATGGACCTCGCGGTCGGCGCCAAGGAAATCCGCGTGCTGATGGAGCATACCGACAAGAAAGGCGCGCCGCGCATTCTCAAAAAATGTTCGCTGCCGCTAACCGCGCCCGGCGTGGTCAAGCGCATCTACACCAATCTTGCGGTGATCGATGTGACGCCACATGGTCTTGTCGTGATCGAGATGATCCCCGGCCTGACGCTGGAACATCTGCAGACGCTGACCGAACCCAAACTGCAACTGGCCGGAAGCTGGCAGGCGCTGGAACCGCCGCAGGCCCGCGCAGCTTAAGCCACGCTTCGGTCGCTCAGCGCTTCTTTGGCGTGGCGCGATTGTCGCGCAACGGCTTGTCGTCATCGAACAGGATGCGCTCGGCGGCGCCGTCGAGATCGTCGTACTGGCCGCTGTTGAGCGCCCACATGAAGGCGGCAAGGCCCGCGATGCCGAGCGCCAGCGCAATCGGAACCAGATAGAGAAAATCGTTCATCAGGTCCTCCCGGCTATCGGGCTCGCCACGACCACGGATGCTGCCCGCCTGACGGGACGTGCACGACGTGCGCCACGCAGGCGCAAGGCATTCGCAATCACGATCACCGACGAGGACGACATCGCCACCGCCGCAAGCAGCGGCGTCACATAGCCCAGAACCGCAACGGGCACCGCGACGATATTATAGACAATCGCTAGACCGAGGTTTTGTTGCACCAGCCGCGCTGCAGCCTTCGCAATCCCGATGGCCTGGGGAACCGCATTCAGGCTTTCGTGCAGGAACACCAGATCGGCGGCGTTGCGGCCGACATCCGCGGCCGAAGCAGGCGCCATCGAGGCATGTGCCGCGGCCAATGCAGGCGCGTCGTTCAACCCGTCGCCGACCATCAGCACCTTGCGGCCGGAAGCCTCGATGGCGGTAACGCGATCGACCTTGCCGCCCGGCGAGACTTCCGCGAGATGATGTGCGCCGAGATCGTTGGCGATGCGGCGCACGGTCTCTTCGCGGTCGCCCGACAGTATCTCGACGGCGAATCCATCGCGCGAAAGCGCAGCAATCGCATCTCGCGCGCCATCGCGCAGCCGGTCCTCGAACGCAAAGCCGGCGAGCAATCGTCCGTCCCGCGCGAGCACGACATTGGCGACATGCGCATGCATCGTTGCAGAGTCCAGTGCCCATTCGGGCCGGCCGAGCCGATAGACGTGCGGCCCGATGTTCGTTTCCATGCCTGCACCCGGCAGTTCAGACACATCCGTTGCCGATAGCGCCGGAAGATCGGCCGCTGGCATCGCTGCCAGTGCACGCGAGTAGGGATGTCGGGAACGCGCGGCCATGGTTGCTGCAATATTCAAGGCCACAGGATCGATCGCATTCGCATCGAGCAGGCGCGGCTGCCCCAGCGTCAACGTGCCGGTCTTGTCGAACACCACGGCGTCAACTTCCGCCAGCCGCTCCAGCGCGCCGCCATCCTTGAGCAGGATGCCCAGTTCGAACAGCCGCCGCGCGGCAACCACCTGCACCATCGGCACCGCAAGGCCGAGCGCGCAGGGACAGGTGATGATCAGCACCGCGATCGCAACCGTGATGGCGCGGTGCACGTCGCCGGTCGCGATCCACCAGCCGATGCAGGTCAACAGCGCCACGCTGTGCACGACCGGCGCATAAAGCCGCGCGGCGCGATCGGCGATGCGGCGATAGGACGAACGGCCGGACTCCGCCGCTTCCATCAGCCGCATCATTTCGGCCAGGAAGGAACCGTTGGCCCCGGCGGTCGCGACGATGGTGAGCGGCCCGGTGAGATTGAGCGTACCCGCCTGCAGCAGCGTGCCGTCGCGCGCGGGCACCGGCTCGCTTTCGCCGCTCAACAGCGAACGATCGATATCCGACTGTCCGCTAACGACGCGCGCATCGACCGGAACGCGCTCGCCCGCCGTGAGCAGGATCGTCATGCCGGGCGCGATCTCGTCGACCGCAAGATAGTCGCGCATGCCGTCAGCCCGCTGCACCAGCGCGCCGCGCGCCGCCAGCCGCGCCAACCCCTTCACGGCAGTGCGCGCCCGCTCCCGCATCAGATGGTCGAGCGTCCGCCCGATCAGCAGGAAGAACAGCAGCGAGATCGATGCATCGAAATAGGCGTGAGATCCGTGATGGAGGGTCTCGTAAAGGCTCAATCCGAACGCCAGACAGACGCCGATCGAGATCGGCACATCCATGTTGGTGTGACCGTGTCGCAGTACGCTCCACGCCGAGCGGAAGAACACGCGTCCGGAATAGGCCAGCGCCGGCAACGCAATCAACGCCGACAGCCAGTGGAACAGGTCGCGTGTCGCGGGATCCGCACCGGACCAGATCGATACCGACAGCAACATGATGTTGCTCGCGGCAAAACCTGCGACAGCAAGCGCGCGGATCAATTCGGCAAGCGTCGTGTCTTTGCCGTCCGCCTTGGCGTCGTAGAGATGCGCTTCATAGCCAATATTCTGCAGCGTTTCGATGAGCGGCGGCGGCCTGTCGGAAGTCCACCGGATCGCGGCGCGCTTGCTGGAGAGATTGACCCGCGCCGATTCAACGCCGGGCAACGCGTTGAGCGCGGCCTCGATGCGGTGAATGCAGCCGCCGCAGTGGATGCCCGGCACCGAGAGATCGCTTTGCCGGATGCCATCACCGACCGTGCGGCTCGCCAGCAGGATTTCATCGGCGCGACCGTTCGGATCGAAACCGAGAGCCATCTCACTGCCGGGCGCGCAACAACTCATCCGACGCTCCGTCCCTCCATCAAGCTAGATCGGCTGCACCGCGCGATAGGCGTGCCAGGTGCCATGCCCCAGTACCGGGAACACGACGATCAATCCGAGAAGACCGGTTGCCACACTGAACAGGACGAGCACCAGCATGATCGCAGCCCAGGTCAGCATCGCCGGTAGATTGTGCCAGACCAGTGCCAGGCTCGATCCCATCGCGGTGAGCGCATCGGTCCGCTGCTCGAGTTGCATCGGAATCGAGAATGCACTGATCGCGAATGAGAACGCCGCGAACAGCGCGCCAACGACACCGCCGACAATCAGCATCGCCCAGCCGGTCGGCGTTGCGAACAGCATCGGCGCGATATGCGCAAGGCCGGGAAACGGCACCAGCCCGAAGAACAGCGCATAGATGATGACGGCAGCCCGCATCCACACCAGCATCAGCAGGCAGAGCAGCACGCCGGTGAACATGATCTGCGGTCCCGAGGCCGGATGCACGAAGATCATCTTCGTCAGGCTGACCGGCTCGCCCGCCGCGATCAACCGGCTTTTGACGTAAGGGCCGACCGCGAGGATCGGGCCGACCACCATGAAGCCGGCCAGCGCCGGAAACAGGATGTAGTCGAGACCGAACCTGAACAGGCCACCGACGATGATCGCCGACAACAGGAAGATCAGCACGCCATAGGCGATGCTGGCACCCGGCGAGGTCCGGAAATCCTGACAGCCCAGCGCCAGCCACTGGAAGGCAGAAGCAGGCGTCAGGTTGCGGCTCCATCGTTTCGTGATCGGTAGCGGAGCCGTAACCGGTGGAATGATGATGTCTGACTTGGCCACGTTAATCCCTCATCGAAGCTTGTTGATCGACACCGTCATGGAGAACAGGACGATTGCGCTGCGCTGTACGACCCGCGCGCGCCGTCGCCCGCGCCGGTCCGGATATGCGCCACGCAATCCGGCTGCGACGTCACCGAGACGTAAACCAGATGCCAGTTCGCGCCGATCACCAGCAACAGACCGGCGATTACCAGCAGCCACACCGAGAGGCGGCCGCGCCGCGTCATGGTGGTGCCGCCGCTCACGGATTCGGTTTCCGCAGATCGACGAGATACAGCGCGAGAATCTTGCGATCGAGCGTGGAAAGCCGGCTCTCCCATGTCGGCATGTGGCCCTGCCGGCCACCCCACACCGTGGTTTCGATCGATTGCGCATCGCCGCCGTAAATCCAGTACGGATCAGTCAGATTGGGCGCGCCGACTTCGGGATTGCCCTTGGCGTCTTCACCGTGGCACGACGCGCAATTGGTGGCGAACAGCATCTTGCCTGCCGCAACCTTGTCAGCCGGCAAATCCTTTGCCGCCGGATTCGACAGGCTGCGGACAAAGGCTACGACCTTGTCGATATCGGCACTCGGCAACATGCCATCCTTGCCGAAGGCCAGCATCTGCGAACTGCGGGTTTCGGGATGCGCCGAATTGATGCCGACGCGAATGGTCTCGGCGATGGCTTCCGGCGTGCCGCCCCACAACCACGACTGCGTAGTGAGATTGGGGAAGCCCTTCGCCCCATGCGCATCGCGGCCGTGACAGGCCGCGCAATTGTCCCCGAACAGCGTCCGCCCGGTTTCGCGCACCACATTCATCAACGCCGGATTTTTCTGGATATCGGCGTAGCTTTCCTTCTCGATCTGCGCAGTCCAGTCGGCGCGCTCGAGCGCCGCCTGCTTGATCGTATTGTCGACGTAAGCCCGCTGGTCGCTGCCCAGCAATCCCTTGGTGTAAGTGGTACCGATCGGCCAGGTCGGCATCAGGACCCAATAGACCAGAGAAAACAGGAAGGCTGCGCCAAGAAAGAAATAGATGATGCGCGGCACCGGCGTATTCAGCTCGATAATGCCGTTCCATTCGTGACCGGTAGTCAGATATCCGGTGTGCGGATCGCGTTCCTCTTTCCCCATGTCGTGTCCTCAGCCCCGATATGGCTTGTCGTCGTCTTGGAGGATGGCCTGCGCCGCGTGCTCGAACGGTTTCTTGTTCGAAGGCCAATAGGCATAAACGAGAACGACGAGCGACATCGCCAGCAGATAGAACAGCCCGAACGATTTCGAGAACCAGACGAGAATATCGTGATCGAGGGTCATGGTCATTTCTCCGCCGAAGCAACCGGCTTGTGCGCCGCATCCGTCAACCGTCCGAGAATCTGCAGGTAAGCCACTAGCGCGTCCATCTCGGTCAGTTCGCCGGGGCGGCTATCGAAAGCGCGAACCGCCGTCGCCTTGCCGTAACGTTTGACGACGCCTTCGGCCTGCGGCGAATCCGGTGCGGCCTGGCCGTAAGCATCGGCCGCCGCATTGACGATCATGTCGTCGGTATACGGAACGCCGACAGTCCGCTGCGCCTTGAGATGGTCGCTGAGATCGTCGGTTCGCAGCTCGGTGCGCGACAGCCATGCATAGGCCGGCATAATCGATTCCGGGACCACGTCGCGCGGATTGTTGAGATGCGCGACGTGCCATTCGTCGGAATACTTGTTGCCGAGCCGTGCCAGATCGGGTCCGGTGCGCTTCGAACCCCACAGCATCGGGTGGTCGTACTTGGATTCGACTGCCAGCGAATACGGCCCGTAGCGTTCGACCTCGTCACGCAGGGTGCGGATCATCTGCGAATGGCAAGCATAGCAGCCTTCGCGGATGTAGATGTTGCGGCCTGCCAGTTCGAGCGGCGTGTAGACCCGCATGTCCGGCGCATCTTCCACGGTCTGATGGATCGTGAACAGCGGCGCGATCTCGACGATGCCGCCGATGCTGGCGACGCCGATGATCGCGAGCACTAGGCCGATGGTCTTGCGTTCAAGCCGGTAGTGAAATCCAAACATCGCACTCACTCCCCAGCCTGCAGCACGGCCCCGCCGGCAAGCACCGGCCGATCCGCCGCGGTTTCCGGCGCCGCCTGCGGCGCGGTGCGGATCGTCATCCAGATATTGTAGAGGCCGATCACCGCACCGAGCAGGAAGAACAGGCCGCCGACGGCGCGCGCGATGTAATAGGGATGCATCGCCACCAGCGAGTCGACAAAGGAATAGGCCAGCGTCCCGCTCTCGTTATAGGTCCGCCACATCAGTCCCTGGATGATGCCGGAATTCCACATCGCGAACACGTAGATGACGGTGCCGCCGACGGCGAGCCAGAAGTGGGCTTCGACCAGCCGCGCCGAATACATCGCTTCGCGCTTCCACAGCCACGGCACCGAAGCGTAGATCGCGCCGAAGGTGATCATCGCCACCCAGCCGAGCGCGCCCGCATGGACGTGACCCACGGTCCAATCGGTGTAATGCGACAGCGAATTGACCGGGCGGATCGCCATGAACGAGCCCTCGAAGGTGGTGAGGCCGTAAAACACCGCCGCCACCATCATGAAGCGCAGCACCGCGTCATCACGCACCTTGTGCCAGGCGCCGTTGAGCGTCATCAGCGCGTTGCCGGCCGAAACCCACGACGGGATCAGGAGCATCACCGAGAAGGTCATGCCGAGCGACTGCACCCACTGCGGCAGCGCCGTGTAGTGCAGGTGGTGCGAGCCGGCCCACATATAGAAGAAGGTGATGCCCCAGAAACTGATGATCGACATGCGGTAGGAATAGATCGGCCGTCCTGCGCGCTTCGGCATGTAATAATACAGCATGCCGAGGAAGCCGGAGGTGAGGAAGAACGCGACGGCGTTGTGGCCGTACCACCATTCGGTCATCGCATCCTGCACGCCGGAGAACAGCGAGTAGCTCTTGGCGCTGCCCCACGAGATCGGCACTGCCAGATTGTTGACGATGTGCAGCATCGCCACGACCAGGATGAAGGCGAGATAATACCAGTTGGCGACGTAGATGTGCGGCTCCTTGCGCCGCGCCAGCGTGCGCAGGTAGAGGACGAAATAGGCGACCCAGACGATCACCAGCCAGATGTCCGCATACCATTCCGGCTCGGCGTATTCCTTGGATTGCGTCACGCCCATCAAGTAACCAGTGGCGGCGATGACGCAGAACAGGTTGTAACCCAGCAGCACGAACCACGGAGTGAGCTGGTCCGGCATTCGTGCGCGCGAGGTGCGTTGCATGACGTAATAGGACGTCGCGATCAGCGCATTGCCGCCGAAGCCGAAGATGACGCCCGACGTGTGCACCGGCCGCAGCCGGCCGAAACTGGCCCAGCCGGCATCGAAGGTCAGGTTCGGGTTGACCAGCAGCCAGGCAACCCAGTCACCGACGAACATGGCGATAACGGCCCAGATCATCGCGAGGATGATGCCGGCCTTGCTCGGATCGTCGTAATAACTGTCGAGCCGGCTTTCCGGAGGCTCGGGCGCATAATAGCCCGAGATCACGGCAAAGCTCCCGACGATCGCCGCCAGCAATACCAGTGCACCGTGTGCGCCGAACGGGTCGTGACGGCCGCCGGCCGCCATGGCAATCCCGACCACGGCCAGCGCCAGCAGAATAAGCAGCGCCACTTGTCGTTCGTTCTTGGTGAGTTGGGCGATCATCGAGCCAGACCCCTCTTCCGCCGCGCAGCCCGCGCAGGTCGCATCAAGTCACATTAGGACATTACGGACGGCAGGCGTCGTTGCGGCAGAACAACCAACGACGACACCCATCTGGCCCGCGATGACGGACACCCTATCCTGTCCGCAACCTGCATCTTTGTGCAAACGCAAATTTGCGCTGCGGCCCCGCGCCAAAATTGAAAATTTTTATCGATTGAAATGGAAATTACACAAACGGCGGCGGCAATTCACAGCCGCCAGCCATAGCTGAGCGTGCGCGCGCACCCGGCAATGTTCGGTGTCGTCTATCCAGTGCCGTAACAGCGGAGGTCAGGTCGACGGCATCACCGTGCCTTCGACGTCGCCGAAACCGACGCGATAACCGTCGCCCTGGCACCAGCCGCGAATGATCAGCGAATCGCCATCCTCGAAGAAGGTACGTTTCTCGCCGCCCGGCAGCTCGATCGGCTCCGCACCGTTCCAGCTGATTTCCAGCAGGCTGCCGCGCTGGTCTTTCTCCGGCCCCGAAATGGTGCCGGAGCCGAGCAGATCGCCGACATTCATCGCGCAGCCTGAGGAGGCGTGGTGCACCAGCTGCTGCACCGAGGACCAGTACATGTATTTGAAATTCGTGCGGGAAATGGTCGCAGCCTGTTTCGCCTTCGCCGCGCGGAGATCCACTTCGAGATGCAGGTCGTAATTGTTGGCGCTCGCCTGCTGCAGATAGGGCAGCGGCTGCGGATCCTGCTTCGGGCCCTGCACGCGGAACGGCTCCAGCGCCTCGCGCGTCACCACCCACGGACTGATCGAGGTGCCGAACGCCTTGGCCTGGAATGGCCCGAGCGGCACATATTCCCACTGCTGGATGTCGCGCGCGCTCCAGTCGTTTAGCAGCACGAAGCCGAAAATCATTTCGTTGGCCTGCGCTTCGCTCAGGCGCGTGCCCATCTGCGACGCGCCGCCGACGACCACGCCCATTTCGAGTTCGAAATCCAGCCGTTTGCAGGGACCGAAGCTCGGCACCTCGGCGCTCGGCGGCTTGAGTTGACCCTGCGGGCGGACGATCGGCGTGCCGCTGACCACCACCGTCGAAGCACGGCCGTTATAGGCGATCGGAATGTGCAGCCAGTTCGGCTGCAGCGCATTGTCCTTGCCCCGGAACATGATGCCGACATTGGTGGCGTGTTCCTTCGAGGAATAGAAATCGGTGTAACCCGCCACCGCGAACGGCATGTGCAGCTGCACGTCCTTGCGCGGCAACAGCGCGCGCTTGCGCAAGCCGGCATTGTCGCGCAGCGTCGCGCTGTCATGCCGCAGCACCTCGCTGATCTGCGCACGGACACTCGACCACGCCTTGGGACCAAGCGCCATGAACGCATTCAGCGACGGCTTGGCGAAAGCGCAGCGCTCGGCGCCGGTCTTCAGCAGTCCCTCGGATTCCAGTACCGCGAGATCGAGCACGAAATCGCCGATGGCGACGCCGACGCGGCGCTGCACGCTGTCCGGCGTCGAGAACACGCCATAAGGCAGGTTCTGGATCGGAAAATCGGAGGTGGAGTCGACATCGATAAAGGATTTCAGCTTCGGATCGTTGGGGTGGGACACGACTATCGCCTTTCAATACTTGAAACGACCAACCGTTGTCATTCCGGGATGCGCCTCTTGGCGCAGGCCCGGAATCCATACTCCCCGGCAATGGTTATGGATTCCGGGCTCGCCCGCAAAGGGCGGGCGCCCCGGAATGACGAAATCAGTTGCTCGCATCTCCGCGAGCCATTTACGGCTTGTTCGGATCGAACTTCTTTTCCAGCCCGTTCCAGCAGTCGGCATAATTATCCTGCAACGTACCGGAGGTCGCCGCGTGCTTCGTCACCCTCTGCGGGAAGCGGGTTTCGAACATGAAGGCCATCGTGCCGGTGAGCTTCACCGGCTTCAGTTCGCCATTGGACGCATGTTCGAACGCCTCGCGATCCGGCCCATGCGGCAGCATCATGTTATGCAGGCTGATACCGCCCGGCACAAAACCCTGCGGCTTGGCGTCGTAGACACCATAGATCAGGCCCATGAACTCGCTCATGATGTTCATGTGATACCACGGCGGACGGAAGGTGTTTTCCGCGACCATCCAGCGCTCGGGGAAAATCACGAAGTCGATATTGGCGGTGCCGGCGGTTTCCGACGGTGAGGTCAGCACCGTAAAGATCGACGGATCGGGATGATCGAAGCCGATGGCGCCGATCGGCGAGAAGGTGCGCAGATCGTATTTGTACGGCGCATAGTTACCGTGCCACGCCACCACATCGATGGGAGAATGCGGCAGTTTCGTTACATAAAGTGCACCGCCCCACTTCACGAACAGTTCGGTCGGCGTATCCTTGTCTTCATAGGACGCGACCGGCGTAAGAAAATCGCGCGAATTGGCGAGGCAGTTGGCACCGATCGGCCCGCGCTCCGGCAGGGTGAAGGCGCCGCCGTAATTCTCGCACAGATAGCCGCGCGCCGGCCCGTTTGGAATCTCGACGCGGAATTTGACGCCGCGCGGGATAATCGCGATCTCGCCCGGTTCGATATCGATGCGGCCGAACTCGGTGACAAAGCGCAAATTGCCCTGCTGGGCGACGAACAGCATCTCGCCGTCGGCATTGTAGAAATGCTGATCGACCATTGATTTGGTGATGAGGTAGACGTGCGCCGCCATGCCGGCCTGGGTATTCGCATCGCCCGCCGTGGTCATGGTCTGCACGCCCTGCACGAAGGTCAATTCTTCCTTCGGCATCGGCGTCGGGTCCCAGCGCAACTGAGAAATCGGCAGATCGTCCTCGAAACACGGCGCGGTGCGCCATAGCATCGGGTCTATCTTGGTAAAACGGCCGGAATGCTTCACCGACGGACGGATGCGGTAGAGCCAGGAACGCTCGTTGCTGCCGCGCGGCGCGGTAAAGGGCGAACCCGACAATTGCTCGGCATAAAGGCCGTACGCACAGCGCTGCGGCGAATTACGCCCGATCGGCAATGCACCCGGCAAGGCTTCCGTCTCAAAACTGTTGCCGAAACCGGACATGTAACCCGGCGTGACGCCAACGGTGCTCTGATTGAGAACGTTGGGTGCGGTGTTGATGTTCATCTCACTCTCCCATTGGCTCGCGAGAATCAAATTCCGTATCGTCGTTACGACGCCCCCACCCTGCCCCTCCCCGAAAGCAGGGAGGGAGGATGAGGTGTGCCTTAGCCTTGCAGGGCGGCCCACATTTCGCGGTCGCGCTTGTCGGTCCAGATCACCGGATCGTCGATGCCGGACGCTTCGTCGAACGCGCGCGAGACATTGAACGGCAAGCAGTGCTCGTAGATCGCGAAGCTCGAAAACTTCGGGTCCATCACGTCGCGCGTGGCCGCCATGCTTTCCTTCAGGCTACGCCCCTTGGCGACCGACATTTCCGCTGCACCGTAGAGCGACATCACGAAGTCGCGGGTCATGGCGATGGCTTCGCGCGTGGTCTCGAGACCCTTCAGCGCATCGCCGCGTCCCGGCGCGATGGCCTTGGGATTGAACTCTCGAATCTCGTTCAGCGTCTCCGGCCACTCGCGCAAATAAGCGTCGCCGCAATAGCAGGCCGAGTGATATTCGATCAGGTCGCCGGAGAACATCACCTCGGCATCCGGCACCCATGCAACGATATCGCCTGACGTATGCCCCGCGCCGAGTTGCATCAGCCGCACCTCCCGCTTGCCTAGATAGATCGACATCTCGCCCTCGAAGGTCAGCGTCGGCCAAGTCAGACCGGGAATGCTGGCGGCATCCTGAAACAGTCGTGGGAAACGGCCATATTCCGAATCCCAGTCCTGCTGGCCGCGTTCCTCGACAAGGCGATAGGTTTCCTGCGAGGCAACGATTCCCTGCGCCTTGTAGGCGGACGCACCGAGCACGCGGACCGCATGATAGTGCGACAGCACGACATACTTGATCGGCTTATCGGTGACGGTCTTGACGCGCTCGATCACCTTGTCGGCCATGGCCGGCGTCGCTTGTGCGTCGAACACGATGCAACCGTCGTCGCCGACGATCACCGCAGAATTCGGATCGCCCTCGGCGGTGAAAGCATACAGATCAGTGCCGATCTCCGAGAACGTAACTTTCTTCTCGGTCATATCGGTGGTGGACGCAAAACCTTTGGCCATCAAGTCTTTCCTTCTATGCGATCTCAGGTCGCTTTGGTGTGCGAAGATGAATTCTCAGCGAGGCGGCGCTTGCCCTGGGTAACGGCATCGCGCAACACCTCGATGTCGCCGATATGATTGGCGAGAATCAGCACCAGCGCCGCGTCGAGCGACGCGCTTTGCTCATCGCTCAACCCACGGTGCGCTTCGACGATCAGCCGGAAGGCATCGTCGGGCTTGCTGAAATTCGATGCGGTCGACAACGGCATGACGAAACCTCAACTCACAGCGCTGGCGCGCGCCAATGCTGCCTCGACTGCAGCGCGGGAGAGATGACGGAAGCGCGCCGCGACATAGCCATCTGGCCGTAACAGATAGGTGGTGCCCGGCTGCGCGTCATAGCGCGTTTCCGCCGCGCCGGAGGCATCGATCAGGTCGGTATCCGCACCGATCTGGATCGCTTGCACTGCGTCCGGTACATCGGCCGCCCGTCCGTTCGCGAATTGCAGCAGCGTGAATGTCTTGCCTGCGGCGATGAACGCGTCGGTTAGAAAAGTGCCGGCCCCGGCGCGCGTTCGCAACGGCGCATCCGGCATCGAAGCTCCGGGACGCGGACCTCCGGACCATGTATCGGCATCTGGCGTGGACAGTGGGGTCTCATAGGTCGACGGCGTCGAGAGCCGGCCGCCATTGATCATGCGCTTGCCGAAATCGGTATCCTTGGCCAGCATCAGCACCGCCTGCCGCAGGCGCGCTTCCTGTTTCGTCACCGGCGCCATGAAATCGGTCGAGCGCGTCGATTCGCGGATGTTCTCATCGGCGGCAAGACTGCGTTCGATGTGATAGCTTTCCAGCAAGGCTTCCGGCGATTGCCCACACAACACGCGCGCCAGCTTCCAGCCGAGGTTTTCCGCATCCTCCAGCCCGGAATTCGCGCCGCGTGCGCCGAACGGCGAGACCTGATGCGCGGAATCGCCGGCGAAGATCACCCGGTCATGAACGAAGCGCGCCATGCGCCGGCACTGGAATTTGTAGATAGAGATCCATTCGAAATCGAACTGGTCGTGCCCGAGCATGCGCGCGATTCGCGGCCGCACATTTTCGGGGCGCCGCTCGAAAACCGCATCAGCGTCGGGGCTGAGTTGCAGATCGATCCGCCAGACATCGTCCGGCTGACGGTGCAGCAGCGCCGAGCGGCCCGCATGGAACGGCGGATCGAACCAGAACCAGCGCTCGGTCGGGAACTCCGCGGTCATCTTCACGTCCGCGATCAGGAACTGGTCCTCGAACACCTGCCCCTGAAAATCCGCGCCGACCATGCCGCGCAGCGACGAACGGGCGCCATCGCAGGCGATGACGTAGGACGCCGACAGTTGATATGGCCCGTCCGGCGTCTCGATCGTCAGCGCCACATGATCGTTGTGCCGCTCCAGCGCAGCCACCTTGTTGCGCCAACGCAGATCGATCGCCGGCAACTCTTGCACACGGTCAACCAGATAGGCTTCGGCATAGAACTGCTGCAGGTTGATGAAGGCAGGCATCTTGTGCCCGTCCTCCGGCAGCAGGTTGAACTGATAAAGCTGCTGGTCGCCGTGAAAAATCTTCCCGACGCTCCATACGACGCCCTTCTCGACCATGCGGCGCCCGACGCCGAGCCGATCCCAGAATTCCAGCGAGCGCTTCGAGAAGCAGATGGCGCGCGAGCCTTCGCCGATGCGGTCAGCATCGTCCACCAGCACGACGCGTTCGCCGCGCTGCGCCAGATCGATCGCCAGCGACAGTCCGACCGGTCCCGCACCGACGATGACGACAGGATGATGCGCAGCGTTATTCGTCGGCCGCTCCTGATCCGGATGGCGGCGATAGCCGAACTGCGTGGTGGTTTGCTGCGCCATGCTCGATCCGTATGCGCCCTCGAGGGCCAACGCGGCCGCGTACAAAAATACCCGGCAGGCCCAAATTGGCGGTTGCTCCGCTCCCGACCGCGAGATAGTCTCACTTGCAACTATCTAAACGCCTTGCGGGCCCGCCCGTCAACCGAAATTGGAGCGGATTTTGGCCAAGCTCGATCTTTTTAAGTTCGTGCCGTTCCGGTTGAACCGGCTGGGCGCCGAGGTTTCGGCGGCGCTCTCCAGCGAATATCGCGAGCGTTACGGGCTGGACATTCCGGAGTGGCGCGTGATCGCCACGCTGGGATTTCGCAACGAAGCCTGCAGCGCGCAATATATCGCGCAATGCACCCGTACCCATAAATCGACCATCAGCCGCGCGGTGACGTCGCTGATGGAACGGCAACTTATCGAACGGGTCGAGAACGCGGACGATCGCCGCGAATTCCGCCTGGCGATGACGCGCAGAGGTACGGCGCTCTACGAGGAATTGATTCCGCGACTGCTGCGGCGCGAACAGGAAATCCTGTCCTGTCTCTCTGCGCAAGAGCGCAAGGAGTTCGCAAGACTGCTCGGCAAGATCGAGGACAATCTCGGCCTCGTGCAGGCCAGCCAGCCGATGAGCGAGGCCGAGGCCTACTGACGCCGGTCTACTTGCGACCGATATGCCGCGCGATCACCGGAAAATAGGCGCCCCCCGATCCCTTATCGATGGCGTCCTGCAAGGTACGACCGATCAACTCGGCGCCGCGAACGGTGATGCCAGCATCGGCAGCCAGCTCCAGCGCGTAGCCGAGATCTTTCAGCGCGTATTCGGTCGAAAACGCGCGCTCCGGGAAATTATCCGGCACAATTGCTTTCATGCCATGATTACGCAGCGCGAAACTATCGGCCGACCCCTTGGAAAGGGTGTCGAGTAGCAACGCCGGATCGACGCCATTACCCTTCGCGACCGCCACCGCTTCGGCCAGCGCATTGACGGTTTCGAACAGCACCATGTTGTTGAGGATCTTGGTCACTTGCCCTGCGCCGGTGTCACCGCAGAGTGTCACGTCGGTGGCGAAGCACCGGATTAACGGTTCGACAGATGCGAACTGCTGCGCCGTCGCGCCGACCATGACGCTGAGCGTGCCATCCTGCGCCGCCTGCCGGGTACGCGCAATCGGTGCATCGATCCATGCCGCGCCCTTCGCCTGCAATTGCTTGGCGAAATCGCGCGTCTGCGATACCGACGAGGTGCCGAGGTCGATGACGATCTGGCCGGACCGGATGTTCTTCAGGATACCATCGTCACCGTCGAACACCGCGCGCACATGCTTTGCACTGGGTAAGCACAGGAACAGAGTGTCGCTTCGATCGATCGCCTCGCGCGTCGACGCGGCTGTAATCGCGCCGAGATCACGCAGCCGTGCCAACGGCTCGGGCGCGAGATCGAATGCAACAACACTGGCGCCGCTTTTTGTCACCAGGTTGCGGCAAATCGGCTCGCCCATCACGCCGAGCCCGATAAAGCCGATGGTCTTGAATTGAGTCACGTCGTCAAATCTCCTCGACTTATTTTGCAAACGAGTGCGATGGCGTCCGATGCAGCGCGAACACATCGGCGGCCTCGCTGACGCGCGGATAGATCTGGCTGACCAACGGATCGTGACCCGGGATCACCCGATCGATATGTCCGGCCAGGCGCTCCGCGGTCGCCCAGCCGTCGATCATGTCACCGACATTGTAGACGATCGGGAATGGACTGCGGCGATGCAGGTTGCCGTAGTAATGCGCAGCATCGGATGCCAGCACTATCGGGCCGCGAGCCGTCAGCACGCGGACAATTTGCAAGCCATCGGAATGGCCACCGACATGATGCAAGGTGACGCCGGGCGCAACCTCGCCCTCGCCTTTATGGAAGGTCACGCGTTCGCTGTAGACGTGGCGGACCATCAGCGTGACGTCCTCCACCGAAAACGGATGCCGCAGCGCGCCGTGGCACATGCAGCGGCCGGTGGCGTAGCTCATCTCGCGATCCTGCAAATGAAACCGCGCATTTGGAAAGCGATCGAGATTGCCGGCATGATCGTAGTGCAGATGAGTGACAACCACGTCCCTGATGTCTTCCGCACGGACACCGAACGCGGCCAGCGCATCGACCGGATTGAGGGTGAGCTTGCGACTTCGTTCCTTTGCAGCGGTCGCATTGAAGCCGGTATCGACCAGAATGTCGCGCCCGTCGCCGCGGATCAGCCAGACGAAGTAATCGAGATCGGACGCCGTGGTCTCGTGCGGATCGGGAACGAGATAATTCATATGCGGGGTGCGCGGCGACATGGTCGCATAGCGAATGGCGAAGACCTCGTAGGTCGGCTGCATCTGTTCCGGCTCCCTTCGTGCGTTTCTTACATGCACAGAGAGCATCGTCACCGGCAAAGGTCAAAGCCCGAAATCTGCATGGCGGCCATCGCCGGACAGTAGCCGCGCCGGAGACTGTTCTTAATTCCGCAAATCGGCATGTCGGACGATCTCGATTGTAAGGCGGCCGTTCCAGAACAAACAGCGGACGTTCGCGCGCGACGGCTCTTGAACCTCGGCCGATGACATTGCGTCTAAATGCCATATACGTAGAGTAAGGTTGTTCAGGCGCGGGTTCTTCCGGCGCTTCACGCGCGGGCCGGGCGTCTCATGAAAATTCGCGTTTCACTATTTGCCCTTTTGCTTTTCAGCCTTGCGCCGGCAGTGCCTTCGATGGCGGCGGACAGCAACCGTCTGGCGCTGGTGATCGGCAATGCGAAATATCCCGACAACGAAGCCCCGTTGAAGGAACCGCTCAACGATGCGCACGACATCGCCGATGAATTGAAGCGCGACGGCTTCGAGGTCGAGGTCGGCGAGAATCTCGGCGGCGACGCCATGCGGCGCGCCTTCGACAAACTCTACGCCCGCATCAAGCCCGGCTCCGTCGTCATGATTTTCTTCAGCGGCTTCGGCGTGCAGTCGGCGCGACAAAGCTACATCCTGCCGGTGGATGCACAGATCTGGACCGAAGCGGACGTACGGCGCGACGGCTTGAGCCTCGAAACCATTCTCGGCGAAATCAACAGCCGCGGCGCCGGCATCAAGATCGCGCTGCTCGACGCATCGCGGCGCAATCCGTTCGAACGCCGCTTCCGCAGTTTCTCCGCGGGCCTCGCACCGGTGATCGCGCCCAGCGGCTCGCTGGTGATGTATTCGGCTGCGCTGAGTTCAGTGATCGGCGACAACGGTTCGGATCACGGCCTGTTCGTCGGTGAACTGCTCAAGGAGATGCGCGTCCCCGACCTCACCGCAGAAGAAACGCTGAACCGTACCCGCGTCAGCGTCACCCGCACCTCGCGTGGCGAACAGGTGCCGTGGATTTCGTCATCGCTGGCCGAGGACTTCTCGTTCATTCCGGGCGCGGCAAAAGATATGAAACCCGTTGCGGCCGCGCCCACTGCGCAACCACAGGAACCGGCTCAAGACACCACGCCATCGGCCGCTCAAACACCCGTCAACACCGCCAACGCCCAGACAACTGCGACGCCGGAACCCGCGAAGCCGGCGGCGGCAACGAAACCGACCGAAACGTCGCCCCCCCTCCCGGCAAAGGATGACACCAACCTGGTCGCGACCCTGGCTGACGATCCCACCATCAAGACGCTCAACGGCAAGCTTGCGGCGAATCCAAAGGACGGCAATGCGCTATACCGGCGCGGCCAGGTCTATGCCAGCAAGGGCGCCTATCATCTCGCCATCAAGGATTTCGACGAAACGCTCAAGCTCAATCCGAAGGATGTCGAGGCGCTCAACAATCGCTGCTGGACTCGCACGGTGATCGGCAATCTGACCACCGCAGTGAAAGATTGCGACGCGGCGCTGCGGCTTCGTCCCAATTTCGTCGATGCGCTCGACAGCCGGGGCCTGCTGAATCTCAAGCGTGGGAAGGCGAAGAGTGCGATCAAGGATTTCGATGCGGCATTGAAGATCAACCCGCGCCTCACCTCTTCGCTTTACGGCCGCGGCCTCGCCAAACATCATGCCGGCAAATCCACCGATGGCGACGTGGATATTTCCAACGCCAAGGCCATGGACCCGAATATCGTGAAGGAATTCGCGGGCTACGGCTTGCGGTAAATGAACCACGCCATCGCCGGCCCGTTTTGAACGGCACGCAAGGCGGCGGCGACGAATCAAGTGCAGTCGGGACTCATCGGTCGCTATCGTTGCGGCTTTGCCCGGAAGAGAGAACAAACGAGGTCGGGATGAACAAGAAAGCGCATTTGAATGGATTGGGGTTGCTCGTGACAACTATTGCGCTCGTCGCAACCGGAAACCTGGCCCGCGCCGAAGACGCAACCGAGGGCCAGATCCTGCGCGCGTTGACGCCGGCGAAGCCGTTGACCCGCAGCCTCTCCATGAAGCCGCCCGCCGATTCGGCAACGAGCGCCGAAAACCGCTTCGTCGATTCGCTGCGCAACCGCCCGACGCGCTCGCTGTCCCTCGGCGAACGTCAGCAAATCACCACCATCGCCCAGGACAAGCCAAAGATCGATCTGGAGATCAATTTCGACTACAACTCAGCTACCATCAGTTCCACCGCGAGATCGTCAGTCGAGGCGCTCGGCAAGGCGCTCTCGAACCCCGATCTCAAAGGCTCGACCTTCCTGGTGGCCGGCCACACCGACGCAGTCGGCAGCGTCGCCTACAATCAGGACCTCTCAGAGCGTCGTGCCGACGCGATCAAGAAGTATCTCGTCGAGAAATTCGGCATCGCCGGGTCGGATCTGGTGACGGTCGGATACGGCAAGAGCCAACTCAAGAAGCCGGAAGCGCCGAACGATCCTGCCAATCGCCGCGTGCAGGTGGTAAACATGGTCAGCAAGACTGCCTCGAAGTGATTCCCCGCAAGCGGCAATCGCGCGGCGCGGGACTCGCCGCCCGGGCGATTTCGCATTGACCCTCGCAACCCGCCATTGCGTCTGTCGGTCCGTGCAGGCAAGAATCCATCCGGCGCGCGCGACACGCCGTCTCGATCAATGTTCAAGCCGGACCCATGACCGCGATTGCCTCCCTCATCAAGCGACCTGCATCTATCGCCGTCATCACGCTCATGGCCGTGGCCGGCCTCGATTGCGGTTCGCTGCGCGCGGAAGAGAGCGCATCGGTGATCGTGGTGCGCGCCACCAATGCCTGCTTCTCGGATATGGTGCGCGTCACCGGCTTCGTGGTGCCGCGGCGCGAAGCGGTAGCCAATGTCGACACCGAAGGCGCGAAAGTCACCGAAGTTCTGGTGCATGAAGGCGATACCGTCGCCAACAATCAGGAACTGGCGCGCCTGACGCCGACGCCGACGCCTGGCAATAGCGCGAAACCGCCGATCGTGCTGCGTGCGCCGGCCGCTGGTCTTATCACCAAGGTCAACACCCAGGTCGGCGCTCCCGCCTCGCCGCAAGCCGGGCCGATGTTCCAAATCGCCATCAATGGCGAACTGGAACTCGATGCCGAGGTTCCAAGTATCCATGTGCTCAAGCTCAGCCCCGGCGCAACGGCACGGATCAGCCGCGACGACGTGCCCGATCTCACCGGACAGGTGCGCCTGGTGGCGCCCGAGATCGATCGTCGCACCCAGCTCGGTCACGTTCGCGTTTCCGTCGGCGATAGCTCGTCGCTCAGGGTCGGCATGTTCGCCCGCGTGGCCATCGACGCCAAACGCAGTTGCGGGGTATCGATCCCCCGTTCGGCTGTCGATCATTCGACGGTGCAAGTCGTCAACAATAATGTGGTCGAGACCCGACAGGTCCGGACGGGGCTGATCTCCGACAACGGCATCGAAATCCTTGAAGGCCTGAAACAGGATGAGACCGTCGTCGCCGATGCCGGGACGTCGCTGCACGATGGCGACCGCGTCAAGCCCATGTTCGCCGATGACCTCGACCGCTCGCGAGTACGCTAAATGGCATTGAACATCTCGGCCTGGTCGATCCGGCATCCGCTTCCATCGGTCCTGTTCTCGATCATCCTGCTGATCCTCGGATGGATGAGCTTCACCAAGCTCGCGATCACGCGCTTGCCGAGCGCAGACATTCCCGTGATCTCGGTTGCGGTGTCGCAATTCGGCGCCGCGCCGGCCGAACTCGAAGCGCAGGTGACGAAGACCATCGAGGACGGCGTTTCGGGCGTCGAAGGCGTGCGCCATATCTCATCGTCGATCACCGATGGCCTCTCGGTGACGACGATCCAGTTCAATCTCGAAACCAACACCGATCGCGCCCTCAACGACGTCAAGGACGCTGTCACCCGCGTGCGCGCCAACTTGCCGCAGAACGTCAATGAGCCGCTGATCCAGCGCGTCGACGTGATCGGCCTGCCGATCGTCACCTATGCCGCGATCTCACCCGGCAAGACGCCCGAGCAACTATCCTACTTCGTCGACGATGTGGTGAAGCGCGCGATGCAGGGTGTGCGCGGCGTGGCGCAGGTGGAGCGCATCGGCGGTGTCGAGCGCGAAATCCTGGTATCGCTCGATCCCGACCGGCTGCAGGCCGCAGGCCTCACCGCCGTCGATGTCAGCCGCCGCCTGCGCGGCACCAATGTCGATCTCGCCGGCGGCCGCGCCGAGATCGGCAAGAACGATCAGGCGATCCGCACACTGGCCGGCGCCACGACGCTGAACGAACTGGCCGGCACCATGATCAGCCTGCCTGCCGGCGGCGAGCTTCGTCTCGATGACCTCGGCACCGTCACCGATACCATCGCTGACCGCCGTACCTTCGCACGCTTCAATGGCGAGCCCGTGGTGGCGCTCGGCATCCGGCGCTCCAATGGCGCAAGCGACGTGGTGGTGGCGGCCGCGGTAGAAAAGCGCATCGAGGCGTTGAAGGCTGCCTATCCCGACGTCGACCTCAAGCTGATCGACACCTCGGTGAATTTCACCAAAGGCAATTACGAAGCCGCAATCTCGACGCTGTTCGAAGGCGCCATCCTCGCGGTGATCGTGGTGTTCCTGTTCCTGCGTGATTTCCGCGCCACCGTCATTGCCGCCGTGTCGCTGCCGCTGTCGATCTTCCCGGCCTTCTGGGCAATGGACCTGCTCGGATTCTCACTCAATCTCGTCAGCTTCCTCGCCATCACGCTATCGACGGGTATCCTTGTCGACGACGCCATCGTCGAGATCGAGAACATCGTGCGCCATATGCGGATGGGCAAATCGCCTTATCGCGCGGCGCTGGAGGCCGCCGACGAGATCGGCCTGGCGGTCATTGCCATCAGCCTGACGATCATCGCGATCTTCGCGCCCGCAAGTTTCATGTCGGGCATCGCCGGGCAATTCTTCAAGCAATTCGGCATCACCGTCTCGGTTCAGGTGTTCTTCTCGCTGCTGGCGGCGCGCTTCGTCACGCCGGTGCTGGCGGCCTATTTCCTGAAGGACCATCCGCACGACGATCCGCCGCCCGGCCGCGTCTTGCGCTCCTATACCAAGCTCGTTACCTGGTCGGTCCGCCACTACGTCATCACGGTACTGATCGGCTTTGCGATCTTTGCCGCCTCGATCTGGAGCATCCATCTGCTGCCGCAAGGCTTCCTGCCGGCGCAGGATTCCGCGCGCTCGCTGCTGGCGATGGAATTGCCGCCAGGCTCACAACTCGCTTTCACCGAGAAGAAAACCGAACAGATCGTCGCCCAGTTGCGCAAGCGGCCTGAGGTCAAGAGCGTTTTCGTTGATGGCGGCCACGTGCCACCCGGCACCTACGAGGTTCGCCGCGCCGCGCTGATCATCAACTACACGCCGAAGAGCGAGCGCAAGATCACACAGCGCGAACTCGAACTCTCGATCAGCAAGGAGCTCAGCAACATTCCAGACATCCGCTACTGGTTCCTCGACGAGAACGGCCTGCGCGCCATTTCCCTTGTCGTCACCGGACCGGAAATCGGCATCGTCAGCAATGTGGCGAGTGAACTCGCCAGCCAGATGAAACGAATCCCGCTGATCTCCAACGTGATTTCGGAAACCTCGCTCGACCGCCCCGAACTGCGCATCGAGCCGCGCGCCGATCTTGCTGCACGGCTTGGCGTCTCTACGGAAAGCCTGTCGGAGACCATTCGCGTCGCCACCATCGGCGACGTCGGCCCGGCGCTGGCCAAGTTCAATACCGGCGATCGCCAGGTGCCGATCCGCGTGCAGCTTGACGATAGTGCCAAGGCCAATCTGCAAACACTCGAACAGCTGCGCGTCCCGCTCGGCGGCGGCCATGGCGGCGTGCCGCTGTCCGTCGTTGCCGACGTCAAGCTCGGCCAGGGACCCACCAGCATCAATCGTTACGACCGCGAGCGGCAGGCGACCGTCGCCGCCGATCTGGTGGGCACAGCCGCGCTCGGCGACGCACTGAAGCAGATCTACGATCTGCCGGTGATGAAGAGTCTACCGAAAAACGTTCACGTCAACCAATCCGGCGACGCCGAAAGTCTCAACGAGCTCTCGGCCGGATTCGCGACGGCGATCAGCGCCGGCCTGATGATGGTCTATGCCGTGCTAGTGCTGCTGTTCGGCACCTTCCTGCAGCCGATCACCATCCTGTTCTCGTTGCCGCTCTCTATCGGCGGCGCGATCATCGCGCTGTTGCTTACCGGCAAGCAGCTCACCACGCCGGTTTGGATCGGCATCTTGATGCTGATGGGCATCGTCACCAAGAACGCCATCATGCTGGTCGAATTCGCGGTCGAATCGATCCGTACTGGCATGTCGCGCGAGGATGCCATCATCGACGCAGGCATGAAGCGCGCGCGGCCCATCGTCATGACCACGATCGCCATGGCGGCGGGCATGATGCCAAGCGCGCTGGCGTTCGGCGCCGGGGGTGAATTCCGTTCGCCGATGGCGCTAGCGGTGATCGGCGGCCTGATCTTCTCGACCTTGCTGTCGCTCATCTTCGTACCGGCGATGTTCCTGATGATGGACGATCTCGGCCGGTTGTCCTGGCGCTACGGCAAAAAGCTCCTGACCTCGACCGGGGAAACCGCGCACGACGGCGATACGCCGGTAATCGAACACAAGTAACGCGCTACTCGTTGCGCGCCACCGCGGTCAGCTTGCCCATGTTCAGCAGCAGCACACGGCCGCGCTGCAGATCGAGGATGCCGTCCTTTCGCCATTGCTGCAATTGACGGTTGACGCTTTCGCGCGCGGCACCGACGAAGACGCCCAACTGTTCCTGCGAGATGTGCACCTCGGACCCGAAGTCGGACGCCAGCGCACAGAGCCGGCGTGCCAGCCGCACCGGAAGCGGCTGCAACACCGATTCTTCCATCCGCTCGCTCATCCAGCGAATCCGCTGGCATAACAACTCGATCAACTTCACTGCGACGCGCGGCTCGCGCTCCAGATGCGCCAGAAAATCCTCACGCCGCAACACGAACAGCTCGGTCGGTTCGGCTGCAGTTGCGTCGGCGGTGCGGCTCTGGCCGTCCAGCACGGCGACCTCGCCGAACAGATCGCTTGGTCCGAGGAAATTCAGCGTCAGTCGCGATCCGTCGGAGGCGCCGGTCTCGATCCGGATCTGGCCGCGACGCACCCCGAACAACGCATCGCCGCTGTCACCCTTCTGAAACAGCATTTCTCCGGCGGCCAGTTGCCGGGTGTGGCAGAGGTTTGAAATCCGCTGCAGCTCGTTGGCGCCAAGCTCGGCGAACATCGGATTCATCTTCAGGATGACGGCAAATTCGGCCTGCTTGCTCATCGCAATAATTCCTGGCCCCGGCGAGCGAACTCTAAAATGTTCGTTTTCGACGCAGATTCGATAAATCGGGCAATGATTTGCGTTTTACGGCCGCCGATTTCAAAACTGGCGGCGGCGTGAAGTCTGTCACAAGTCACATCCCTTTGCAGCATGTCTTGGTGTAGCTAGTCCCGAGGCAACAGGTCTCCGCACAGCGGTCTTGGCGATAGCTGCCGCGTCCAATAGTCTGCCGGCGCAGAGGCTGACGTTGCAGAATCGAAAAGCAGATTTCATGATTTCATTTGTTGCGCTCGGAAGATCGTTAAACGGTTCGACCGGGTACGCGC
Source organism: Xanthobacteraceae bacterium (assembly GCA_024508855.1). GTDB lineage: Bacteria > Pseudomonadota > Alphaproteobacteria > Rhizobiales > Xanthobacteraceae > 62-47. The sequence goes on along the minus strand of JANINJ010000070.1, from coordinate 137,496 downwards.
GGCATCGACGGCTTCGTGCGACCTGGCTGGTCGCCCCGCTGCTGGCGGCTGTACCGCTGCAGCCTGCTCGAGCCGCGGACGACGTGCCGCCCAGCGCCGCAACGGTCACCGTGCTCAAGGCGACCAAATCCTGCTTTTCCGATGTGGTCGATGTGTTCGGCATCCTGATCCCGCGAGAAGAGGTCGCCGTACGGCCGGATCGGCCAGGCCTCAAGGTCGCGGAGGTGATGGTCGATGCCGGACAAACCGTGACGGCAAAACAGACGCTTGCGAAGCTCAACCTGCCTGAGGGTGGTTCGACGCTGGTGCAGGCACCGGTGGCCGGACTGGTCGGCTCTTCGACCGCCATCGTCGGCGCCGTTGCCTCGGGCAAAGGCGAAGCGCTGTTCAGCATCATCACCGGAAACGAGTTCGATCTGGTCGCGCAGGTGCCGACCCGCGATCTCTCGCGCCTGAAGGTTGACCAACCCGCGACGATCAAGCTCGTCGGCGCCGGCGACATCGACGGCAAGGTTCGCCGCGTCGCCGCCACCGTCGAGCCGAACACGCAGCTCGGCCAGGTGTTCATTGCGGTCGATGCCAAGAAATTTCTGCTGGTCAATTCGCCGGGTCGCGCATTGATCAAGACCGGGGAGAGTTGCGGCATTTCAGTGCCGCTGACCGCAATTCTCTACAGCAGCGCCGGCACCATCATCCAAGTGGTCCGCCGCGACCGGATCGAGACCCGGCGTGTCGAAACCGGATTGATGTCGGGGGGCAATGTCGAAATCCGCGACGGTTTGGCGGAGGGCGACACCGTGGTGGCGCGCGCAGGAGCGCTGGTGCGGGAAGGCGATCCGGTCCGGCCGATTCCGGCGGAGACCAACTAGGGCGTTTTTGCGCGAAGTGGATACCGGATCGCGTGACGAAAACGCGTCGGATCGGAACGTGACGACTCTAGATCAGCTTCCTGCCTTGGCAGTCGTGGCCTGCATCTCCGGCCGGAAGCGGACATCGTCGAGCAACGACGACGACACCGACGGCACTTGCTGTCCTGCGGATGCTTGCGACACCGACGCGCGGGTCTTGCTGAAGATCGCCTCGGCACCGGACGTCTGCGAATTGAGATTGTCGAGCAGTTGCGCCACCAGCAGGCTGTTCTTTCCCTTGGTGTCGTCGACCACCTTGCCCGGCGTTGCCGACGACAGGATCAGCGCATTGTCGGGCGCGTTGATCGGCGCCAAGCCATGAGAATAGGCACGGAAGCGGCGCTCGTACGGATTGCGCCGCGACGCATCGACCACCACGAGCTTCGCACGCGCGCCGCGCTGCTTCATCATGCGCAGCACCGATTCGATGCTGGTGCCGTCGCGCCGGACATCGGCTTCTTTCCAGATCGCGGCGTCGACCGGGATCATGTAGCTCTCGCGGCCCGCCTGCACGCCGTATCCGGCAAAGAACAGCATCACGACGGAGTCCGGCCGGATCTTCGATTTCAGCCGTTCGACTGCCAAGGTCATGTCGGCCTTGCCGGCATCTTCGATCATATCGACGTCGAAACCGTCCTGGCGCAGCGTGGCGCTCAGGGCGCGCGCATCGTTGATCGGCTGGGTCAGCGGAGCGTTGGCGTCGGGATAGTGACCGTTGCCGATGACCAGTGCGAGCTTCCCGGTCCCCTTGGCGGAATCGTCCACGGCAGCAACCGCGGCGGCCTGCGTCGCATCCACCGACCGCTTGTACAGGGCGGCATGGGCGCCAATGGCGAGCGACACCGTGCCAATCAGTACAGCAAGGGTGGTCACGGAACGGCGCGATACGCGAAACGGCAGCCGGAGGTTCATCACCAGGATCCCATCGTCCTACTTGCCACGACTAGTCAGTCGCGCCGGTACTCATATTGGTTTGAGGGTTGCGCGGGTCTTGCAGACCGAATACGCCCGATTTGCGGCGTCGCAACATAACAAAGTGTTACCGTGTAAGACGTTTCGGGGCAAGCCAGCACGATTTATCGAGAACTGTGCTCGAAATCGATTTATGAGCCTCCTTGGAAAGGAATGGTTTGCGGTTCAGCCTTGCTCTGTACCTATTCCACACCGCTCCTCGGCGTCGTCCCCGCGCAGGCAGGGCTTCATAACCCCGGAGTGACGGGGTGACTATCGATGAGAAGTCACTACCGCTGTTCGTATAATGCGCAACACGGCGTATGGGTCCCACCTTCGCGGGCATCGACGGAAAGTGAGGCTGTCGCAAGCCACTCCGCCTCCGTGACTCCCCTCACAATTGTATTCCCGAGCTATTTGTGTAACTTTTCAACAGCTTGCGAGTTTTTTCAGGGAGGTGGGCAAGCAGCGCCGCGATAAATGCGGCGAACGGCGCCCGGGCGGAAACGGAAGGGTTTTTGATGGATGTCCAGTACTTTGCCGGCGCCGCCTATCGCGCTTTGACGGCACCTAAGGACGGCCCTTCCCTTTACGACATTTGCGATCCGCTGCTCCGACGCCACCGCGGCGGCGATGCCCATCTGGCGACCTTTTACCGGACCGCGCTGGGAAATGCCGCCCTGCGGCCATTGCTGCGCCGGGCCGGAGTGCCCGAATTGCGCGACGAGCAGTGTCTGCAAGCGTTGCGGACAGCCTTGACCCAGGCCCGCGACGACGAAAACCCGGATTGGTCGGCCATTGGCCGACCAATTGCCACCCTGCTCGATACGCTTGAACTGCAGCATCCAAACCCACCGGCCCTGACCTCCCCCGGCACGCCGCCCCCCCTGCAGGAGATCGACGCGGCGATCCGCACCTGCGGCCGGCATCTGCTGAGATCCTTCGGCAAGAACCGCTTCATCCCGACCTATGCCGCCTTCAACCTGATCGGCGATCCGGACGTTCGCGGGGCCGAATTCCTGATGGCGCTGACCGGGCTCAATGCGCGCGGCTACAAGAACTCGACGCTGATGTTCAATCTGGCGCGGGTGTTCATCGCGCGGTCGCCGGCAGGCAAGCTGATCAATCCGCCCTGGACGGGCATTGCCGAGCCGATGTGGGAGCCGGTACAGATCCGCCATCGTTCGGCCTATTACGACGCCTTCTTCACCGAGGCGCTGCTGAGCTACCTCGAAACTGGTCTCGTTGCCGCGGACGAAAGCGCATCGGTCCGGCACGCCATCGACGAAATGGTCGAATTCTGCCTCAAGCCGAGCCGCGAAACGGTTCAGGCTCATGACGGCAAAACGGTCGAGGTCATCACCGCGCTGGCGCCGCCGCCGCATCCGCGCTTCCATCGCTTCTTCGCGCAGATCAAGCAGGAGCTCGGCTTCGGCATCTATGTGCCGGACTGCGACACCACCGCCTGCTCGTTCTCGGCCGCGACCCAGGCCGGCTCGACCGATCCGATCCTCGAACAGCCGCTGGTGGATTTCTATGCCGGCTATCAGGTCGACAGCAGCCGCAACGAGCCGATGGTCACGGTGCCACTCAACGACAACATCGATTACGACGGCGGCATCGTCACCTGGATCGACAATCTCGCGGGCGAACGTCCGTTCGGCAACGATCTCGATCCGACGCTGAATCTCGACGTGCTCGAAGTCAGTTTCCGCAACTGCACACGCTGGCGCATCGTTGAGACTCCGGCGCGCCTCGAAACGGTGCGACGGATTGTCGGCTTCCAACGACGGCTGGTCGGCAGCGGCGCGTTCGCGAACCCGCGCTCTCACATCTACTATCTGCCGGAGCTTTACTGCGCCTATTTCGGCCGCTGCTATGCCGCGTTCATGGCTTTACCGCCGCCCGCGCAGCAGGCGATCGATCCGGATGGCGCTTTCGCCTTCATGCGCGACAAGGTCCTGGCCTACGTGCAGAACGAACTGATCGCGATCGAAATGAATCCATTCGATGCGGCGCTTGCACTGATCGCGCTGGGACACCTCGGCGCCGATCCGGAGACGCTCGTCCCGGCACTGCATTGCATCCTGCGCCAGCTCGGTGAAGGCGGCCGCCGCGGTCCGTTCAAGGCCTATGAATGGAATAAGATGAAGACACCGACCCGCATTCTGGTCGGCGGCCCTGAGGTAACGTCGGCCTTCGTGCTGATGGGGCTGGCGCTGGCGCGACGTGCCATGATGCAGCGCGGGGTACGGCGCTGATGCCACACGGCACTGTGATGACCGCTTGCGGCGCGACGGCTCGCTTGCCCGCAGCCAAAATGGCACCATAATTCGCAGACTTTCTGGAGAACTCGCATACCGTCCGATGCGCGGGAATTTCGGCACCAGCGCCGCCGCTCATATCGTTCATGCTGATGATGGCCCACGACTGATGTTCAAATCCATTGCTCTTGTTGCGGCCGGGACGATGCTTCTCGGCATGGCCTCCGCGAGTGCCGCCGATGTTTCCGGCATTCCCAAAATCCATGATGGCGACGAGATCAGCATCGGCAACACCCGTATCCGGCTGCTGGGAGTCGATGCGCCAGCACTCGAGCAGCTTTGCCTCGATGCGAAAGGCGCGCACTGGAAATGCGGCATCGCTGCACGCGACGAATTGGTGAAATACGCCGGCAAGAAGCCCTGGACCTGCCATGTGACGCACGCTGATCGTCGCGGCCGATCGCTGGCCAAGTGCCAAGTCGATGGCGAAGACATCCAGCAATGGATGGTGAAGAACGGCTGGGCGCTGTCGTTCGTGCGCTATACCCATGCTTATGACGGTGAGCAGAAAGAAGCACAGGCCGCCAATGCCGGGCTTTGGCAAGGCGCATTCATCGCGCCGGTCGATTGGCGCATCCGCAAGAAGAACGCGACCATCCTCGGCGCCGCCAAGCCGAAGGAAAACGTCCGGCGCATCCTGCTGGCGTCGGCATCCGGCCCCGTGCCGCCGTCGCCGGCCTGCATGATCAAGGGCAACGTCAATCGCTCCGGCCATTGCATCTATCATCGCCCGACCAGCCGTTGGTATGCGCAGATCAAGATGAAGGTCAGCAAGGGCACGCGCTGGTTCTGTTCGGTCGAGGAAGCCGAGGCTGCCGGCTGCCGCGAGACCAGACGATGACGCCGACAGGCCGGCATGACGCCCTTGCCTGCACCTGACGACGGCGCAACGTCTGCTCGGATTCGCCAGCGGCGCAGCAAGACGCGGCGGGCCATCGAATTATCGATCCTGCTGATCGCGCTTTATAGCCTGACCGCATACCTGGTGCTGCCGACGATCTGGACTCATTACGAACACCAGAAGCAACTCGCCGGCGTCCCGATGGTGACGCGCACCGCGCAGGGCATTCCGGGCGACCCGATCAGTGTCGGCCTGATCGGCGATCGCGACGACATCGTGTGCGTGATGCATACGGCCGGCTGGTCTCCGGCTGCGGCGATCTCGCTGCGATCGAGCATCGGCATCGCCGGCAGCGTGATCTTCCGGCGACCCTATCGCAGCGCGCCGGTGAGCAATCTCTTTTATCTCGGCCGCCGCGAAGACCTCGCCTTTGAAAAGCAGGTGGGCTCCAGCGCGGACCAGCGACATCACGTTCGCCTCTGGAAGGTGCTCGAACGCGGTTCGGAAGATCGCCCGGTCTGGCTCGGCGACGCGACCTTCGATCGTGGCGTCGGCATCAGCCATTACACCGGCGCCATCACCCATCACATCGCGCCGGATATCGACGCAGAGCGAGGGCAGTTCGTGGCCGACCTGGAATCGGCCGGCATGGTCACCGCGAAATATCAGGTGACCGGCGTCGGTCCCACGCTCGCCGGCCGCAACGGCGGAGGCGATCCTTACTATACCGACGGCGAGGTCTGGATCTTGCGGCTGGTCGAACACTGCAAAAAGCATTCGGGGCCGGTCGCGGAACTGCCCAGTCCGCTCGCGACCCAGATCAAGGACGAACTCTGGCACAGCATCGACCAGGCATTGACGAAATGAAGCTCTGCAAACAATGCTCTTGGCAAAGCAACGCGCGGCAAATAGCAGAATACTCCATCTCGCTTGCAACGGATGCGCGCCCGTCCGGCCGCAACCGCGGCACATAATTTTGATTCAAACCCTCGACATGCCACGAAAACTTCCGATCCCGGCATGCCGCAACAACAAGGAATTGCGACAATGGCTGTTCGAGCGGGACGGGAATTCCTTGCCATCCCCGGCCCTACCACAATGCCCGACGAAGTGCTGCGCGCAATGCATCGTCCGGCGCTGGACATCTATTCCGATGCCATGGTGCAACTGACGGACAGCCTGCTGCGCGACCTCAGCCGCCTGTTCGCCACCAAGGGCCAATCCTACATCTATATCGCCAACGGCCATGGCGCCTGGGAAGCGGTGCTCAGCAACACGCTGTCGCGCGGCGACAAGATTCTGGTGCTGGAAAGCGGACGCTTCGCGATCGGCTGGGGCGACGCGGCGGCCGCAATGGGCATCGATGTCGAAGTGCTCAAGGGCGATCTGCGTCGCGCGGTGCGGCCTACTGAGGTCGAAGCCCGATTGCGACAAGATGCCGAGCACCGCATCAAGGCGGTCATCGTGGTGCAGGTAGATACGGCGTCGGGCGTGGTCAACGACATCGCCGCCATCGGCCGCGCGATCAAGGCGGCCGACCACGACGCGCTGTTCATGGTCGACACCGTCGCGTCGCTCGGCTGCATGCCGTTCGAGATGGATGCGTGGGGTGTCGACGTCGCCATGTCCGGCTCGCAGAAGGGCCTGATGACGCCGCCCGGCCTCGCCTTCGTCGCGGCCAACGATCGCGCGCGGCGCGTCCACCAAACAGCCGGCCTGCGCACGCCATATTGGGACTGGACCTTGCGCGAAGGCAGCGAGCACTACCGCAAATATTCCGGCACTGCGCCGGTGCATCTGCTGTACGCGTTGCGGCAGGCACTCGACATGCTGTTCGAGGAGACCCTGGAGAATTCTTTTTTGCGTCACCGCCTGCTGGCACAGACCGTGCGCCGGGCGGTGGAAACGTGGGCACAGGCCGGCACCATCGAATTTAATATCAGCGACGCTGGCGAACGCTCCGATACCGTCACGACTATTCGCATGAACAACGGATACGATCCGGCGGCGCTGCAACGCTATTGCAACGTCAAATGCGGCGTCGTGCTCGGCACCGGCATCGGCGATCTCTCTGGCAAATCATTTCGCATTGCCCATATGGGACATATCAACGCGCCGATGATTCTCGGTACGCTTGGCGTCGTCGAGATGGGGCTCGATGCGCTCGCCATCCCGCACGGTGACGGTGCCCTGGAAACCGCCGTCAAGTTTCTCAGCGAACAGGTCCGCGCGTAAACTGAGCCTTTCCGGTTCTGACGGAATCAGAACCGGAACTCTATGATTTTGATTTGGCGCGTTTTCTTCACGCGAACCGGTATCCACTTCGCTCGAAAACGTTATAGTTCAAGGACGATATGACCGATACAAAACACCCGACCGCTACGCAGCCACCGCGTGCGGAGCGCCGCCCGCATCGTTTCACCATGCATGGCACGGATCTCGTCGACGACTATGCGTGGCTCAAGGATGACAATTGGCAAGAGGTGTTGCGCGAACCGCAACTGCTGCAGCCGGACATCCGCGCCTATCTCGAGGCGGAGAATACTTATACCGACAGCGTGCTTGGCGGGACTGCGCCGCTGCAGGCGAAGCTCGTTGCCGAGATGCGCGGCCGCATCAAGGAGGACGATTCGAGTGTGCCTTCGCCGGACGGACCGTTCGCGTACATGCACAAATACCGCGAGGGCGGGCAACACGAACTGATCGGCCGCACGCCCCGTGACGGCGGCGATGCGCACATCATCCTCGACGGCGACGCGCTGGCGAAGACGTCGGACTATTTCAAGTTCGGCGACGCACAGCACTCGCCCAACCACAAGCTCGAAGCGTGGAGCGCCGACACGCGCGGTTCGGAATATTTCACTATTCGCGTCCGTGACTGGACGAGCGGCGAAGACCTTCCGGATGTCATCGAGGAAACCGATGGCGGCGTGGTCTGGAGCCTCGACGCACGGTCGTTCTTCTACGTGAAGCTGGACGACAACCACCGTCCGATGCAGGTCTATCACCACCGGCTCGGCACGCCGCAGACCGAGGACACGCTGGTCTACGAGGAAAAAGACACCGGCTGGTTCACCCACATCCACGAGAGCGCCAGCGGCCGCTTCTGCGTCATCGCCGGTGGCGACCACGAGACGTCGGAGCAACGGCTTATCGACCTAGCCGATCCGCGGGCGGTGCCGCGCCTCGTCGCTGCGCGCGAGGAGGGTGTGCAGTATTCGCTGGCCGACCGCGGCGACGAACTTTTCATTCTGACCAATGCCGACGATGCAATCGACTTCAAGATCGTCACCGCACCACTGGCATCGCCCGAGCGTGCCAATTGGCGCGATCTCATCCCGTATCGTGCGGGCATCTATGTGATCGATGTCGAACTCTATGCCAACCATCTCGTGCGGCTGGAGCGCGCCAATGCGCTGCCGTCCATCGTCATTCGCGATCTGACGACGAACGAGGAACACGCTATCGCTTTCGACGAGGCAGCTTACTCGCTCGACACCTTGGGCGGCTACGAATTCGACACCACAACCTTACGATTCTCCTATTCGTCGATGACGACGCCGTCCGAAGTCTACGACTACGACATGGCGAACCGAACCCGCGTGCTGCGCAAGCGTCAGGAAATACCGTCGGGACACAACCCCGCCGATTACGTCACGACGCGGATCATGGCGACGGCAAACGACGGCGCGCAGGTGCCGGTCTCGATCCTGTATCGCCGCGGCACGGCACTGGACGGCAAGGCGCCGCTGCTGCTCTATGGTTATGGCTCCTACGGGCTCGCCATTCCGGCGTCGTTCTCGGCCAATCGGCTGTCGCTGGTCGATCGCGGTTTCGTCTATGCCATCGCGCATATTCGGGGCGGCGCGGACAAGGGCTGGGGCTGGTATCTCGACGGCAAGCGCGAGAAGAAAACCAATACCTTCGACGATTTCGCAGCCAGTGCGCGCGCGCTGATCGAGGCGAAGTACACGTCCGCAAAACGCATCGTCGGCCACGGCGGCAGCGCCGGCGGCATGCTGATGGGCGCGGTCGCCAACCGCGCCGGCGATCTGTTCGCCGGCATCGTCGCGGAAGTGCCGTTCGTCGACGTGCTCAACACCATGCGCGACGAGACATTGCCGCTGACGCCGCCCGAATGGCCGGAGTGGGGCAATCCGATCACCGATGAGGCGGCATTCCGCACCATCCTGTCGTATTCGCCGTATGACAATATGGCGGCGCAGGACTATCCCGCAATCCTCGCCATGGGCGGATTGACCGATCCGCGCGTCACCTATTGGGAGCCGGCGAAATGGGTGGCGCGGTTGCGCGCGACCATGCGCGGCGGCGGCCCCGTCCTGCTGCGCACCAATATGGGTGCGGGACATGGCGGCGCATCCGGCCGCTTCGACCGGCTCGACGAGGTCGCCATCGTTTATGCTTTCGCGTTGTGGAGCGTCGGGCTGGCCGGGCAACACACGGCATAGCCGCGTCGCACCGATCGGCCGTGGCCAAGGCGGTCACGGCCGTGTATCAGGAGCCGCAAACGCGGATCTCCACACCGGAATGCTGATTTGACCCAGACCTCCGTCACCCAACCCTTCATGGACGTACTCTCCGGCCAACGGCAGGCAGTGCCGCCGCTCTGGATGATGCGGCAGGCCGGGCGTTACCTGCCCGAGTATCGGGAACTGCGGGCGAAAGCCGGCGGATTTCTCGACCTCTGCTTCACGCCGGAATATGCCGCCGAGGTGACGCTGCAGCCGATCCGCCGCTTCAATTTCGACGCGGCGATCATTTTCTCCGATATCCTGGTGGTGCCGTACGCGCTCGGCCGCTCGGTGCGTTTCGAGGCCGGCGAAGGCCCGCGGCTCGATCCGCTGGATACGCCCGACAAGGTGGCAACGCTCGCCGCCCAGGTGGATGCACCTAAGTTCGCGCCGGTCTATGAGGCGCTGCGCCGTGTCCGCGCCGAACTAGATCCGTCGGTTGCGCTGATCGGTTTCTGTGGCGCACCGTGGACGGTGGCGACCTATATGGTCGCAGGGCAAGGGACGCCAGATCAGGCACCGGCACGGATGCTGGCCTATCGTCATCCGGATGCGTTCGCGCGCATTATCGACACGCTGGTCGAAAGCTCGATTACCTACCTGACCGGGCAACTCGCCGCCGGCGCCGATGTGCTGCAGATATTCGATACCTGGGCCGGAGTGCTGCCGCCGCGCGAATTCGATCGCTGGTCGATCGAGCCGACGCGGCGGATCGTCGAAGGTGTGCGCAAAAAAGCGGCAGGGGCGAAAATCATCGGATTTCCACGCGGCGCCGGCGCGCTGTTGCCTTCCTATGTCGAGCGAACCGGCGTCGACGCCGTCAGCATCGACTGGGCGGCCGAGCCGTCATTGATCCGTGAACGCGTACAGAATCGTGTTGCAGTGCAAGGTAATCTCGATCCGCTGGCGTTGATCACAGGCGGCGCGGCACTCGATCGCGCCATCGACGACGTGTTGGAAAACTATGCCGCCGGCCGATTGATCTTCAATCTCGGCCACGGCATCCAGCCGGAAACGCCGATCGCACACGTGGAGCAGATGATCCGCCGCGTGCGCAATCACCGATAGGCGCTCATTCTCTCTCGCGAAATTCAATCGCGGTTTTTTCAAAGTGTTTCAGAAACGCCCGGCGCTGCTGCTTTCAGCGCGCGCACGTGTTCGTTCGAACCACACGATTCGAGCGATCGGGCGCCGTTAAGTAAATCCATGATTCCCATGTCTTATTAGCCCATCTTCCAATATCGGGAACGGGCGCTTTCGACCAAAGTGAAATTGACAGAAGGCTCAAAGGAACGGAACCAAAGAGCCGAGGACCGAAGGTGCGCATCCGTCATTGCGCCCTGCGGCCCTTTCTGGTTTCGGGGCCGGCTGCAATCGGCAACGTCAACAAAAACACCCTCGGAGGACGACCAATGGAGAAACGCTCAATGGGCGAACACGAATACAAGGCTGGGGTCTCCCGGCGAAGCTTGCTGCAGGCCAGCGCTGGCCTCGTTGGCGGTGCGTTGCTTCCGGCAGGTCTGACGATGCCGGCGTTTGCAGCCGATCATCCGGCGATCGGGACTTATCCGGCCGGCTCGTCCGGCAGCACGGTGTTTATCGGCGCGTCGGTACCGCGTACCGGCACTTATGCTGTGCAGGGCGAGGATGAGCTCAAGGGCTATCAGCTCGCGGTCGAGCACATCAACGAAGGCCACGAGCTCATCAAGAAGATTTCGCCGAAGACCAAGAAGGGTGTGCTCGGCAAGGAGCTGAAGCTGCTCGTCGCCGACAGCGCGGCGAAGCCGAACGAGGCAGTGCAGGCGCAGCAGCGCTTCATCACCGAGAACAAAGTGATGATGATCACCGGCGGTACGTCGAGCGCGGTCGCGGTGGCGCTGAACAAGCTCGCCCAGCGCGAGAAGGTACTGTTCGTCTGCGGTATTTCCGGCTCGAACGACACCACCGGCAAGGACTGCGTCCGCTACGGCGTGCGCCAGAACTTCTTCGGTCAGACCGCTGCGGCGGCGATCGCACCGGTGATGATCAAGCAGTTCGGCCAGAACAAGAAGGCGGCGTACATGACGCCGGACTACACCTACGGCCACACCGTGACCAAGTCGATGCAGGACGCGCTCGCCAAGGCCGGCTGGACCACGGTGACCAACCAGGTGTCGCCGCTCGGCGCGCCGGATTACTCGTCTTATCTGCTCAACATCGCCAACTCCGGCGCTGACGTGCTGATCAACGTCAACTGGGGTCACGACGCAGTGCTCTCGATCCAGCAGGCCAAGCAGTTCGGCGTGCTCGACAAGATGAAGCTGGTCGTACCGTATCAGGTTCCGTTCCTCGCGCGTGAGACCGGCGGCCTGATGGAAGGCGTCTACGCGGCCACCGAATACTGGTGGACCGTCGAGGACAAATATCCGCTCGCCAAGATGTTCAACGACACCTTCGAGAAGAAGTTTGGCTACAAGCCGGAGTGGGGCGCGGAAAACGCCTATATCAGCTTCGCGCATTGGGCACGGATGGTGGAAGAGGCAGGCAGCTTCTATCCGCCGGACGTGATCAAGACCTACGAAAAGGGCGAAACGATCCCGTCGCTGATGGGCGACGTTCATTATCGCCCGGAAGACCATCAGTGCGTGCGCCCCGTCATTATCGTCAAGGGCAAGAAGGCTGCCGACATGAAGAACAAGGAAGATTTCTACGACATCGTCGAAATCATTCCGGGTGAAGGCCTGATGCAGAAGCCGGACGCGTTTGGCTGCAAGCTGGGCGATTATACCTGATCGCGTTCTGAAACTTCACTCCGTGCGCGAGGTCGACGGTGATCAACTGGGCTAATTTTATTTCGCAAATGTTCAACGGACTGGTGCTCGGCGCGCTACTTGCGCTGATCTCATCCGGACTGACGATCATTTATGGGACGCTCGGTGTCCTCAACCTTGCGCACGGCGCGATGTTCATGCTCGGCGGTTACGCCGGGTATGTTGCCTTTACCTATACGCACTCGTTCATCATCGCGATCATCGTCGGATCGCTGTTCGTGATGGTGGTCGGGGTGCTGATCGAACGGGTCATCATCCGGCACTTCTACGGCCGGCCGGATGAAGATCAGTTGTTGGTGACCTTCGGCATCAGCATCTGCCTGGTCGAGCTGGTTCGTTTCACGTTCGGCAGCCAGTCGCTGACGGTTCCGCCGCCGAGCATCTTTGCCGGCATCACGTCGCTCGGCTTCATGTATTACCCGACCTACCGGCTGGCGCTGGTCGGCATCGTCGCCGTGGCGCTTCTGGCGCTGTTTCTGGTGCTTTATCGCACGCGCATCGGCATGATCGTGCGCGCGGGGATCGAAGATTCCGTGATGGTCGCGTCGCTCGGCATCAACGTTTATCGCGTGTTCGCGGTGGTGTTCGGCATCGGCGCCATGGCTGCGGGCTTTGCCGGCATCGTCAACGCGCCCGTGGTGTCGCTAACCCCGGATATGGGCGAGGCAATTCTGGTGCAGACCTTTGTCGTCGTGGTCATCGGCGGCGTCGGCTCATTCCCCGGGGCGATCCTGGGCGGGCTGATCGCAGGCGAAATCATCAGCATCACCTCCATGATCAACCCTGGCTATGCCTATGTCATGCTGTTCGCGGCGATGACGCTGGTACTGGTGCTGCGTCCACACGGTCTGCTCGGCACGCAAAGCCGCGCCTAGAAACGGTCTCATAATGATCAAGCAACGTCCCTTTCTCGTCGAGACGCTGACGGCCATCGGCCTGATCCTCGCACCATTCATATTGCCGTATCTCGGCTTCGCGCCGAACACCGTCAATCGAATCCTGGTGTGGGGCCTGTTCGGCGTCGGTTTCGATATCCTGTTCGGCTTCACCGGACTTCTGTCTTTCGGCCAATCGGCGCTCTACGGCACAGGTGGCTTCGTCGCAGCCTACCTGCTGACCCGCACCGGCTTTCACCATGTCGTCTCGGCCCTGTTCATCGGCATGATTGCCGCCGCGGTCGTCGGCTATCTGGTCGGACTGGTCGCGCTACGCCGTACCGGCATCTACTTCGCGATGATCACCGTGGCGATTGCCGAGGTGTTTTTCTTCGTCGAATTCAACCCGCTGGCGGACTGGACCGGCGGCGAGAACGGATTGCCCGGCGTGCCGAGCCCGTCGTTCGATCTCGGCTTCACCACGGTGCATTTCACCAATGGCTGGTCGCTCTATGGCTTTCTCGCCTTCTGGTACTTCATCGGCATCGTGATCGCCTTGCGCATCATCCGGTCGCCGGTCGGCGCGGTGTTGCGGGCGATCCGCGACAATCCGCTGCGCGCGACGGCCGTCGGCCACAATATCCATGGCTACAAGCTCACCGCCTTCGTCATCGCGGCGGCCTATGCCGGATTCGCGGGCGGCCTGCTCGGCATCATGCAGGCCTTCATGCCGCCAGACGCGTTCATGTTCGACACGTCCGCGCAGCTCGTGATGCAGACCGCGATCGGCGGCACCGGGACCCTGTTCGGCCCGCTGCTGGGCGCCGCGGTCTGGCTGTCGCTGCAGGATTTCCTTCAGGCCACGCTCGGCCTCGGCGCAGCCTGGAAGCTGGTGCTTGGCATCGTCTTCGTGCTGCTGGTCTGCTTCCTGCGGCACGGCATCATCGGTGGATTGGTCGATCTCTATGCGCTCGCGACCGGTAAAAACAAACAGGTTGAGGAACCGGTCGAAGAAACCACCGGCCTGACGGCCGAGGAAGAGCAAAAGATCGCCGAGGCGCAGATCGCCAAGGTGCCGACGGTCGCGCCGCTGCCGCCCCGCCACCGCGATTCCGACGGCTACAAGGGTCCGATCCTGCAAGCGACCGGCCTCACCAAGCGTTATGGCGGTCTGGTCGCCAATAGCGACATCAACTTCTCGGTGAACCACGGCGAGCTCCGCGGCATCATCGGGCCGAACGGCGCAGGCAAGTCCACCTTCTTCAAGATGCTGACCTGCGAAGTGCCGCCCACCTCCGGCAAGATCGTGTTCGAAGGCAATGACATCACCGGGATGACCGTCACCGATGTCTGCCAGCTAGGCCTCACCAAGAGCTATCAGGTCAATCAGCTGTTCTCGCAACTGACCGTTCGCGACAACGTGGTCATCGCCGTGCTGGCCGAACTGCGCGGCAAGTTCCGGCTCGACATGTTCCGCAATATCGAGAGCATTCCGGGATTGACCGAACAGGTCGATCATACGCTCGCCATGGTGAACCTCACCCCGCGCGCGGACACGCCGGTCGCCTCGCTCGCTTATGGCGAGAAGCGCCGGCTCGAGATCGGCCTGGCGCTGGCGAATTCTCCCAGCCTGCTGCTGCTCGACGAGCCTCTCGCCGGCATGAGCCCGCGTGAGCGCGTCGAGACGGTCAAGCTGCTCAAATCCATCAGTCAGGGTCGCACCATGATCATCATCGACCATGATATGGATTCGCTGTTCGAACTGGTCGAGCGTGTCACCGTCTTGCAGGAAGGCCGCGTGCTGGTTGAAGGCACGCCTGAGGAAATCAAAGGCAACCCGACGGTACAGGAAGCCTATCTTGGCGGAGTGCTCGAACAATGAGTTTGCTCGAGGTCAACGGACTGAATTCATACTACGGCGACTCCCACATCCTGTTCGACGTCGGCTTGCGGGTCGAGAAGAACGAAGTGGTGGCGCTGCTGGGCCGCAACGGCGCCGGCAAGAGCACGACGCTGAAGAGCCTGATGGGCGTGGTGAAGCCGCGCGCGGGATCCGTCGTGCTCGACGGCGAGAACATGGCCGGCAAGCCGAGCCACACCATTGCGCAGCGCGGCATGCAGCTCGTCCATGAGGAGCGCCGCGTTTTCGGCAGCCTCAATGTCGAGGAAAACCTGGTGCTGGCCGGACTGACGGCCAAGAACAAGTGGTCGCTCGACCGTATCTACAAGATGTTTCCACGGCTGAAGGAGCGCCGCGGCAGCCGCGGCACCGACCTTTCCGGCGGCGAACAGCAGATGCTGGCGATCGCCCGCGCGTTGATCCGCGACCCGAAAATCGTTCTGCTCGACGAGCCGTTCGAGGGACTGGCGCCGGTGATCGTGCGCGACCTGATGAACGCCTGCCGCGAGCTCGCGGCGGCCGGACAGACCATCGTGCTGGTCGAGCAGAATCTGGCGGCGACGCTGGCGCTGGCCGACCGGGTCTACATCATCAACAACGGGCACATCGTGCACGAAGGACCGGCGAAGGAATTGAAGGCGCAGCCGGACATCCTGCAGCGCTATCTCGGCGTCTGATCGGCCTGCGGCACGTGCTGCCGCTTCGATTGCCAGCAGCCCTGCGCTCCGTCACCCGGACGCAGGGCTGCTGCTTTTGATCGGTGCAATAACGCCTATCGCTCAGCGCGGCTGATCACATCCATCAGTTCTGCAATCTTTGCCCGCTGATCGGCCTTGTCGCCGCTCGCAATGGCATGCTCGACGCAATGGCCGACATGGTCGCGCAGGATCTCCTCCTCGACCCGCCGCAGCGCGGCGCGAACGGCCGAGATCTGCGTCACGATATCGATGCAATAGCGATCCTCATCGACCATGCGCGACAACCCGCGCACCTGTCCTTCGACGCGATTCAATCGTTTGGCCACCGAGGCCTTGATATCTGTTCTCATGGCCGATATATACCCCCATAGGGTATATGATGCAAGTCCGCCGGAGATCGCAAAATGTCAGAAAATAGCAGCAGCCAAACGCAACACAGCGCACAGCCGGCAAGCGCTGAGTGTTGCAGCCATCATGACAAGGAAGCTCCTGCTCCCACCAAATCCTGTTGCGGCAGCGGTGATCATGATCATGCGCATCACGCCGGACATCATGACCATGCGCACCACGACGACACCCGCATGATCGATCCGGTCTGCGGCATGAGCGTCGATCCGGCAAAAAGCCCGCACTTCTTCACACACGACGCGCAGACCTATCACTTCTGCTCTGCCGGTTGCCGCACCAAGTTCGCCGCCGATCCGGCGCATTACCTCAACAAGGAAGTGCGCAAGGAAGAGCCGGTGCCCGAAGGCACCATCTTCACCTGCCCGATGCATCCCGAGATTCGTCAGGTCGGGCCCGGCAGTTGTCCGATCTGCGGCATGGCGTTGGAGCCGGACGTCGTCAGCCTCGACGCGCCGCCTAACCATGAACTCGCCGATATGACCCGCCGGTTCTGGATCGGGCTGGTTCTGGCATTGCCCGTCATCGTGCTCGACATGGGTGCGCACCTGTTCGGCGCGCATGGCTGGGTGGATCAGACCCTGTCGAACTGGATTCAGTTCGCATTCGCCACGCCCGTGGTGCTGTGGGCCGGGTGGCCGTTCTTTGTGCGCGGCTGGCAATCGCTGCAGACACGCAACCTGAACATGTTCACGCTGATCGCGATGGGCACCGGCGTGGCCTATCTTTATAGCGTCACCGCAAGCGTGGCTCCCGATATTTTCCCCGCGGCCTTCCGAGGACACGACGGTGCGGTGCCGGTGTATTTCGAGGCCGCCTCGGTGATCACGGTGCTGGTATTGCTTGGCCAAGTGCTGGAATTGCGCGCCCGCGAAGCGACATCGGGCGCGATCAAGGCGTTGCTCGAACTGGCGCCCAAGACCGCGCGACTGATCGGCCATGACGGCACCGAGCGCGAAGTGTCGCTCGACAGCGTGCATGAAGGCGACAAGTTGCGCGTCCGTCCCGGCGAGAAGGTGCCGGTCGACGGTACCGTCGTTGAGGGACGTTCCAATGTCGACGAATCGCTGGTCACCGGCGAATCGATGCCCGTCACCAAGGACGTCGGCGCCACGGTGATCGCCGGCACGCTGAATCAGTCCGGCAGCTTCATCATGAGCGCCGAAAAAGTCGGTCGCGAGACACTGCTGTCGCAGATCGTGCAGATGGTGGCACAGGCGCAGCGCTCGCGCGCGCCGATCCAGCGGCTGGCCGATCGTGTCGCCGGCTGGTTTGTGCCGGTCGTGCTTGCCGTCGCACTCGTTGCCTTCGGCGCATGGGCTGTGTTCGGGCCTGAGCCTCGCCTGACTTACGGCATCGTTGCCGCGGTCAGCGTGCTGATCATTGCCTGCCCGTGCGCGCTCGGACTCGCAACGCCGATGTCGATTATGGTCGGCGTCGGCCGCGGCGCGCAGACCGGCCTGCTGATCAAGAACGCCGAAG
This sequence comes from Xanthobacteraceae bacterium, assembly GCA_024508855.1. Classification (GTDB taxonomy): domain Bacteria; phylum Pseudomonadota; class Alphaproteobacteria; order Rhizobiales; family Xanthobacteraceae; genus 62-47. The sequence continues at coordinate 119,770 of JANINJ010000070.1, read as the reverse complement.
CGCTCGAACGGATGGAGCGGGTGGACACGCTGGTGGTCGACAAGACCGGCACGCTCACCGAGGGCAAACCCGCGGTGGTTGCAATCGTCCCAGCGGCCGGCATCGAAGAGAACGAACTGCTGCGCCTCGCCGCCAGTCTCGAACGCGCCAGCGAACATCCGCTGGCGGATGCGATCGTGCGCGCGGCGAAGGATCGCAACCTGTCGCTCAGCTCTGTCGATGATTTCGATTCGCCCACGGGCAAAGGCGTTCGCGGCAAGGTCGATGGCAAGTCGGTGTTGCTCGGCAATGCTGCATTCTTCGACGATGCGAAAATCGACATCCGTTCGTTCGCCGCCAAGGCGGATGAAATGCGACAGGACGGCGCGACGGTTATCAACATCGCCGTCGATGGCAAGCTTGCGGGGATCATCGCGATCGCCGATCCGGTGAAAGCATCGACGCCGGCCGCGCTCAAGGCACTCCATGAGGCTGGCCTCAAGGTCATCATGCTGACCGGCGACAACCTGACCACCGCAAAGGCCGTTGCTGCGCGCCTCGGCATTGCGGATGTGGAAGCGGATGTGCTGCCCGACCGCAAGAGTGCGGTGGTGAGCCGATTGCAGAAGGAAGGCCGCATCGTTGCCATGGCCGGCGACGGCGTCAACGATGCGCCGGCATTGGCCGCAGCCGATGTAGGTATTGCGATGGGAACCGGCACCGACGTTGCCATGCAGAGCGCCGGCGTGACACTGCTGAAAGGCGACCTCGGCGGTATCGTCCAGGCCCGGCGGCTGTCGCAGGCGGTAATGAGCAACATCCGGCAGAACCTGACGTTCGCCTTCATCTACAACGCCGCCGGCGTGCCGATCGCCGCTGGAATTCTCTATCCCGCCTTCGGTTGGCTGCTATCACCGGTGATCGCCGCTGCTGCGATGGCGCTGTCATCGGTCAGCGTGATCGGAAACGCGCTGCGGCTGCGATCGGCGAAACTCTAGAGCTCCTCTGCTCTGAGCGAGTCATAGTGTCATGCCCAGACTTGATCCGGGCATGACCGCTTAAATGTCTATGCGAAAAAACGGAACGCTTCCGTAACGGCTATTGCGCGGCCGCGTCCTGCGTTGCCAGTAACTGCACCGCAGCGCGCGCATCGCGATCGAGGCCGGCTCCGCCACCTTGAGTCGGGTGTACGTTACGAAAGGACCATCGTGCACCAAACCGTTTAGTGACATAACCTCCAATCGGTAAGCCATTTTTCGAGGTAGCGACGATGAGCAGCAAGATCCTGGCCGCGAACATTGCCTTGAAACGCGCGTACGAACCGCCGAGCGAGGCCGACGGGATACGAATCCTGGTCGACCGGCTATGGCCACGCGGCCTGACCAAGAAAGCAGCGGCAATCGATCGCTGGGCCAAGGACGTCGCGCCGAGCACAGAATTGCGCAAGTGGTTCGGCCACGAGCCTTCGCGCTGGAAGGAATTTTGGCGGCGTTACAGGGCGGAGTTGAAGCACTGCAAGGAGCCGCTGGATGCGATACGGGACCTCGCTCGTTCCACCCCGATCACATTGATCTACGCCGCGCACGATACCGCACACAGCCACGCGATTGTCCTGCGCGAAGTGCTGCTGGATTAGGATGCCGTATCAGCGCCGTCGCGCCGCTATTTCGGCGCGACGGCGATATGGCCTTTCATGTTCGGGTGAAACCGGCAGTAGTAATCGACATCGCCAGCCTTCTTCAAAACGTAGCTGGCGGTTTTCTTCGGCGGGATCGTCACATCCCAGTCGCCCTTGACGGTCGCGGTGTGAGCCAGAATATCGGCATTCACCCATTCGATCGTATCGCCGACCTTGGCGCTGATGTTCACGGGAGAGAACACCAGCTTGTCGATCGACACACGGATCGTCTCGGCATGCGCCGGGATCGAACCTGTCGCTCCTACGACGGCAGCAAGAAACGCGAAAGATTTGCATCCCGGCAACATGCGACCGACCCTCACTTCAATTCGGCGGCGACATGCTCGGCATGCTGCAGATGGCCCTCGAAGATTTTCAGACCGGTCTGCAGCAGCCCCTTCAATTCGGCATTCGACGCCGATGGGATCAGCACGGATTGCAGCGCTCCATCGACCGTCTTGTGATAGGCGACCTCGTTGGCAACATAGGCCTTGTCGTATGCCGCGCCTTTCAGCTTCCCGAGTTCTTCCAGCTTGTCCTTGGCCTGCTTCGCAAGCGAGCGGCTGGTGTCGTTGTCCTCGGGCGTGACCTTGAGTTTCTCGACAAGTGCGAGCGCCTGTTTGTTGACCGCCTCGTGATCGCGCACCATGTCTTTAGCGAACGCAACTACTTCCTTGTTCTTCGATTTCTTGATCGCCTGCTTTGCCGCGGTAACGTCGATGACGCCGGCGGTATAGGCTATGTGGGCGATCTGCGGATCGGTCGGCTTTGCGCCTTGCGCGAACACGGGACTGGCAAGCAGGCCCACTGCGGCAACGGCCGCGCTCAAACGAACGAACATGTTATCCTCCTGTGGCCGGCGCCGGAGCGGCACCACCTCTGACTGACGTTGTTAGCGCCGGTTAGATGGCTGCAGCCAAAGAAGGTTCCTGAATCAATCGCGCCTGCTGAAGAATTCAGGCGCTGACCGGTTCGCCCCGTTCCATTTCCAGCTCCGCTTCGAGACTTCCGACATCGCGGAAGATCGAGGCAACGGCCAGCACGCGGCCGCCCTGCTTGTAGCGAAGCAGGCAATCCTTGTCCTTGATGCTGCCTTCGACGACGATTTCGTCCCAATGTTCGGCATGACCGACATAGTTGATCGGGATGTCGTAGTGCTGGCTCCAGAAAAACGGCACCGCATCGAACTTCTGCCGATGGCCTAGCATGTTGTGCGCCACGACCTGGCCCTGACGCTCCGCCACCACCCAGTGCTCGACCCGGATGTTCTCGCCGCTATGCGGGTCGGGCCAACGGGCGATGTCTCCGGATGCGTAGATTCCGGGAACGCTCGTTTCTAGGAAGGCATCGACCACGACGCCGCGATCGATCGTCAGGCCGGCCTGCTCGGCCAGAGCGATCCGCGGCCGCACGCCAACGCCGGCAACCACAAGATCGACATCCAGCGTCGCACCGCTCTTCAGCGTTGCGCGCTTGCCATCAAGGCCGACGACGGTATCCTCAAGGTGAAAAACGACGCCATGTTCTTCGTGCAGTGTGCGAACGAAATCACCCATGGCCTCGCCGAGCACGCGCTCCATCGGCCGCCGCTCCGGCGCGACCACATGAACCTCGATGTCTCGTGCGCGCAATGACGCCGCCACTTCTAGACCGATGAAGCTCGCACCGATCACCAGTGCTCGCCGCGCGCCGCTCGCCGCTTCGATAATCGCGCGACAATCTGCCAGCGACCGCAGCGTATGGATTTGACCCTCGACGGCGCCAGGGATCGACAGACGAACTGGTTCGGCGCCAGTCGCCAGCAGCAGGCGATCGAATCCGACGGCTTCCGAGTTGGCCAGTATTACACGTCGTTGAGCCACATCGATCGAGGCAACCTCGACGCCGACACGAAGATCGATCTTTTCGTCGCGATAAAAATCTTCCGGCCGCAGTGGCAGCCAGTCTTCCGGCGCGCTGCCGGCCAGATAATCCTTCGACAGGTTGGGGCGATCAACCGGTAGCGAGGCCTCGGCGCCGATCATGACAATCGAGCCGTCATATTGTTGGCGGCGCAACATTTCGGCCGCAGCAAATCCGGCGGCGCCTGCGCCCACGATCACGATCCGCTTCGGCGCATCGCGATGCACGATCCGCGCTTCCCGGCATGCCGGAGCCTGCTCCCGCACGACGACGCGATCGCCTTGCCGATCGACTTTCCAGAGCCCTAGCGGACTGAAGGCCGGCGCGCGGATTGCTTCGCCGCTTCGCAGGTCAAAGCAGGCGTGATGCCACGGGCACCGAACGCTGTCGCCGGCAACGATGCCGTCGACCAGCGGGCCGTGATAGTGTGTGCAGTGCGCATCGACCGCGAATATTTCCGCGCCGGCATGCACCAGCAGGATCTCCTGCTCGCCGACATGCCCAACCAGCTTTCCATCGGCAAAATCAGCGAGCGCCACGCCTTGCGTCAGATCCGGCCCGGCCGGCGAACTCTGCTCTTGTGACATCCGTGCTCCTCCTACCGCGAAGATAACCACGCCAGCACTCATCGGTTTCAGAGCGCGGTCGACGGTGTCGGCAATACGTGGTCGTCAGTCTGGAAGACCGAGGCGATGCAGCACGGCAGCCGTCACGCGTTCGCAACGCCGCCCCGCAAAAGGAAAGGCATCCATCAGCACCGGGCCAATCTGCTTGTCCAACTGTTCGCGGACCAGCCTGCGGGCGCGATGCAGGCGGGTTTTCACCGTCTCGGGTCGCAGGTGGAGGATCTCCGCGGTCTCCTCGACGCTCAGGCCTTCGATCACCCGGGCGACGAATACGATCCGATAAACTTCCGGAAGCTTGTCGGTGGCGTCCTCAACGAGTTGCAAGAGTTGGCGCTGTGCCATGGTTCGTTCCGGGTCATCGGACTTCGACGGGAGCGGAAACTGGATCACTTCCGCCTGCATTCCTTGCGCTTCGAACGTCAACAGATCGACCGACGGCCGTCGCGAGCGCAGCCTGCCGAGCGCTTCGTTGATAGCGATGCGGGACAGCCAGGTGACAAGCGACGCGTCGCCGCGAAAATCTTCGAGATGGGTGAAGGCCCGGACATAAGCCTCCTGAACGATGTCCTCGGCCTCGCTGTCGTTGCGGACGATCCCCCGCGCCAGACGATAGAGGCGCTGATTGTATTTCTTCATGATCGCGCGGAACGCTCCGCCGTCGCGGGCAAGCGCGCGCCGAACCAATTCCGCATCGTCTACGGCGGCCAAACCGAAATCGTTCAGCGGCTCCCGCGCCTGTTCCATGACCAATCTCCTTAGCCACCCTTGGATGGCTCGGGATGAAAAAGGTTCCCGACAGCACCGGCTTTCGATCCACGGCAAGATTGATTTTATAGGCTGAATATTATTAGCTGATAATATCTGCCTATTAGATATTAATCTGGTCGCCATGGATACCGAACTCGCCAGAACCTTCCTCACGGTGGTCGCCGCCGGGAATTTTGTCAGTGCTTCCGAGCGGCTGAATGTCAGCCAGTCGACCGTCAGTACCCGCATCCACACGCTGGAAAGCCAGTTGGGATGCACCCTGTTCGTGCGCAACAAAGCCGGCACCACGCTGACGGCGGCGGGGCGCCAATTCCAACGGCACGCCTCGACACTGGTCCGGACAGTCGAACAGGCGCGTCACGACATCGGCATTCCGAAAGGTTTTAGCGGGACCCTTAGCATCGGAGCCCGCATCGGCCTGTGGGAGGAATTCCTGCTGCAGTGGCTGCCGCGAATGCATGCGAGCAATCCAGGCATCGCCATTCGTGCCGAAAGCGGACTCGAGCCGGAGATCATGCACGGGCTGATCGAGGGCCGTCTCGACATCGGCGTGATGTACGCTCCGCACAGCCGCCCGGGACTCAAGATCGAGCAATTGTTCGAGGAGCGGCTGGTGCTGGTGTCGACCGAAGCGACCAGCGAGCCCGAACCCCAGCCCGGTTACGTCTATGTGGAATGGGGCCCGGAATTCTACGCCCGCCACAGCGCCTGCTTTCCTAACTTCGGTGGCCCCGCGCTGACGGCAAGTATCGGCTGGCTCGGCTTGCACCACGTCCTGCAGAACGGCGGGTCGGGCTATTTCCCAATCCGGATCGTGCAGCGGCGCTTGCTGGAGGGGACGTTACATCTCGTCGAGGGCGCGCCCGATTTTCTGATCCCGGCCTACGCCGTCTATCCCGCGGAACACGACAGGGACGTTTTTGACAGCGCGCTCGAGATCATGCGCATCATCGCGGACAGCGCCGTCAATGCGGGCGATCTGAGAAACGGTGAAAGCAAAAGATCGTGATGGCAGGTTACGTCCATCGCACATCCGTGAATTCGCGAGTACGCATCACATCGCCTTCAACATAGTCGATGGTTTGGTTCGAAATTTCACGTTTGTCATCGCACATCTCGAGGCCGATACTCGGGGATAGTTCAGTCGTTAACGACCGTAACAACTAGGAACCCTCGCCTTCATCGCGCCCCTGGTACCCTGAAGACGATCAACAAGGCATAGCCGCCGCGTCAGCGTGCATCCCTGAATTGATCGACAGATCTCCGATCGCGCCTCGCTCCGGTCGGTCTTCCTGCTCCCTGCATTTCTGCGTTTGCCTGATCTGACCACGTGCAACGGATTCGGTGATGAACCGGATTCCCGCAATGATCGTGAGACAGCGTGCCGTGGACGATGACAATGCAGACAACCGACACGCTTGAAAATCACGAGAACCATCACCCGATCGGCTGGAGGCGCTACGTTTTCTCCACCAATCACAAAGACATCGGCACGATGTATTTTGTGTTCGCGATCTGCGCCGGCGTGATCGGCGCGATCTTTTCCGTGGCGATCCGGGCGGAGCTTGAGTTTCCAGGGCTGCAGATCTTCAGCAATCCGCACACCTACAACGTCTTCGTGACCGGCCACGGCCTGATCATGATCTTCTTCACGTTGATGCCGGCGATGATGGGTGGATTCGGCAACTGGATGGTCCCACTGATGATCGGCGCGCCGGACATGGCGTTTCCACGCATGAACAACATCTCGTTCTGGCTGCTCCCGGCGTCGTTCGCGCTCCTGATTATTTCGATGTTCGTCGAAGGTGAACCAGGTTCGATGGGAGCCGGAACTGGTTGGACACTCTATGCGCCGCTCTCGACATCGGGGCATCCAGGCCCAGCGGTGGATTTCGTCATCCTCTCCCTGCATCTCGCCGGCGCGTCCTCGATCCTTGGCGCCATCAACTTCATCACCACGATCTTCAACATGCGCGCACCGGGCATGACGCTGCACAAGATGCCGCTGTTCGTGTGGTCGGTTCTGGTGACGGCATTCTTGCTGCTTCTGGCGCTGCCAGTGCTCGCGGGTGGCATCACCATGCTGCTGACCGACCGCAATTTCGGCACGACCTTCTTCGCCGCGGAAGGCGGCGGCGATCCGCTGCTATACCAGCACCTGTTCTGGTTCTTCGGTCACCCCGAAGTCTACATCATGATCCTGCCGGGTTTCGGAATCGTCAGTCAGGTGATTTCGACCTACAGCCGCAAGCCGATCTTCGGTTACCTTGGCATGGTCTACGCTCTGGTGGCGATCGGCTTCATCGGTTTCGTGGTCTGGGCCCACCACATGTACACCGTCGGCATGAGCGCCTCGACCCAAGCTTATTTCGCTGCCGCGAGCATGGTCATCGCGGTGCCGACCGGCGTGAAGATCTTCTCCTGGATTGCCACCATGTGGGGCGGCACTATCCAGTTCAAAACCCCGATGCTATGGGTCATCGGATTCATCTTCGTGTTCACGGTCGGCGGCGTCACCGGGGTCGTGCTCGCCAATCCCGGCGTCGACCGCGTGTTGCAGGACACCTACTACGTCGTGGCACACTTCCATTATGTGCTGTCGCTCGGCGCAGTATTCGCGATCTTCGCTGGCTGGTACTACTGGTTTCCCAAAATCACCGGCTACATGTATTCTGAATTTTTCGGCAAGCTGCACTTCTGGATCACCTTCATCGGCGTCAACCTCGCCTTCTTCCCGATGCATTTTCTCGGCGAGGCCGGGATGCCGCGCCGCGTTGCCGACTATCCGGATGCGTTGGCAGGCTTGAACCAGATTTCGTCGATCGGCGCTTACATATCCGCCGCCGGTCTGATCGTGTTCTTCATCGGCATGGCCTATTCCTTTATTCGCAAGGAAAAGGCAGCAGACAATCCGTGGGGCATTGGCGCGGTCACGCTGGAATGGACGCTGCCGTCGCCGCCTCCCTTCCATCAGTTCGACCGATTGCCGCGCATTCAGTGAGCGGCAGCCACCACCGATCTGGCCAAAGACCACTTGCAGTGGAAAGCCATCCCGGCCATGAAAGGAGAAACGACGAAAGATGTCGCAATGACCGATCTTTGCCATGCCTCGCCGGATATTTCCGGTCTCGCCAATGCCATCCTCGCGACCGGGTCGGACGCCATCATCGCCACCGACCGCGAGGGTCTCATCACCTTCTGGAATCCCGGTGCTGCGCGCATCTTCGGCTATTCGTCGGACGAGGCCATAGGCAACACGCTCGACATCATCATCCCAGAAAACCTGCGGGCGCGGCATTGGGACGGCTATCGCAACACCATGGCCACCGGCACCAGCCGCTATGGCGAATCCGACCTACTGGCGGTGCCGGGCATGCGGAAAGATGGCACGCGCATCTCGGTGGAGTTCACCATCGTGATGCTGCGCGATGCGCAGGGACAAACCTCGGGCACCGCAGCGATCCTGCGCGATGTGAGCAAGCACTTCGAGGAAACCCGCAAACTGCGCCGCCAACTGGCTGACGCCACGCGCTGATGCGTGACCTTCAACGCATTACCTTCGCCTCGCGAATTTCCAATAACCGGATCAGACGACCGCGCGGCTCGACCAGATCCTTGAGCGTATAATCGTCGAGGACCGCGATGAAGGCATCGCGCGCTTTCTCGAACGCATTTTTCAGCACGCAACATGGCCGGATGGCGCACGGTTCTTCCAACGGCTTGAAACAGGAGACGATGGCCATGTCAGGCTCGGTGCGCCGCACGACTTCGCCAAGCCCGATTGATTCCATCGGCTTCGCCAATCGCAAACCGCCGCCCCTGCCCCGCACCGTCTCGACGTAACCCGCGACGCCGAGTTGATGCGCCACCTTCATCAGATGGTTCTTGGAGATCGAGTAGCTCTTGGCGATTTCCGAAATCGTTGCGAGACCGTCCTGCTTCAACGCGAGGTACATCAGCACGCGCATCGCGTAATCGGTATAGGCTGTGAGACGCAATGCAATCTCTCCGGATGGCTTGATCGGTAGACATAAAGATATATATTGGATATTGCTTTTAGGCAAGAACAGTCGTATCCGGTCCTCATTGGGGAATTCACAGCTGGATCGGAAAAAGCACCGAGTGAGTGGACTTACGCAGACGGTGCGAACGCAAGATGATGTATACGATGGAAAAACTCAGCCACGTCACCGAAGAAAGTATCTGCAAACTGGTCGACGCCTTCTACACCAAGGTTCGCGCGGACGAAGCGCTGGCGCCGATCTTCGAGCGCGCCATTCACGACTGGCAGCCTCACCTCGACAAGATGTATGCGTTCTGGTCGTCGGTGATGCTGACCACCGGACGCTACAAGGGCAATCCGCTCATCAAGCACATGGTGCTGCCGGACATCAAACCGGAATTGTTCGACCGCTGGCTGGCATTGTTTCACCAGACCTGTACCGAGCTGTTCGACGACGACATCAGCGCGGCCTTTGGCGTCAAGGCCGAACGCATCGCGGAAAGCCTGAAGCTTGGCATCTTCTATCGACCCGACCGGCCGTGGCCGCCGCAGTCAGCCGCCTAGCAACGCGCGCGCCGCATCCCGGCGCACGGCAACTTCAATCACGCAGTTCGTGGATCGACCTGGCGGCCTATTCGGCCGCCGCATTCATTTCGACGCGTTCGACACGCGCTGCGCAGAACTTGAATTCCGGGATCTTGCCGAACGGATCGAGCGCCGGATTGGTCAGCAGATTGACGGCGGCTTCCGCGTAGCAGAACGGCATGAACACCATGTTCTCCGGCACGTCGCGGTCCGAGCGCACCTTGACCTGAATGGCGCCGCGACGCGTTTCGAGCTGGATGAAGTCGCCGGGCCAGACTTTCAGCCGGCGCATGTCCTTCGGCGACATGAAGGCAACCGCTTCCGGCTCGATCTTGTCGAGCACATTGGCGCGGCGCGTCATCGAGCCCGTATGCCAGTGTTCGAGAATACGGCCGGTGGACAGCACCATCGGATATTCGGCGTCTGGCAGTTCGTCCGGCGGCAGCACATGCGCGGGCACGATCTTGCCGCGGCCGCTTTCGGTCGGGAAGCCGGTGGTGAAGATGATCTCGTTACCGGGCTTATGCGGATCGTCGACCGGATAGGTCACCGCGCCTTCGCGCTCGAGCCGCTCCCACGTGATGTTGTTGAGCGACGGCATTACCTGCGTCATCTCGTCGAAGACGTCGCCGGGGCCGCTGTAATTCCAGTCAAGTCCGAGCCGTTTGCCCATCTCCTGGATGATCCACAAATCCTGCCGCGCATCGCCGGGCGGCTTCACCACTTCGCGGGCAAGCTGCACGCGGCGATCGGTGTTGGTGAACGAGCCGGACTTCTCGGCAAACGCGGAGGCCGGCAGAATCACGTCGGCATGAAAGGCCGTTTCGGTAACGAACAGATCCTGCACCACCAGATGATCGAGCATCGCCAGCGCGCCGCGCGCGTGCTGCAGATCGGGATCGGACATCGCCGGGTTCTCGCCCTGGATGTACATGCCGTTGATCTCGCCGTCGTGAATCGCATTCATGATCTCGACGACGGTGAGACCGCGCACCGGATCGATCTCCTGCTTCCAGATGCGTTCGAACGGCTCGCGCAGGTCGGTACGGCCGACCGGCTGATAATCCGGCAGGAACATCGGGATCAGGCCCGCGTCCGACGCACCCTGCACGTTGTTCTGGCCGCGTAGCGGATGCAGTCCGGTGCCGGGACGTCCGACCTGTCCGGTGGTCAGCGCCAGCGCGATCAGGCAGCGCGCATTGTCGGTGCCGTGGACGTGCTGGCTGATGCCCATGCCCCAGAAGATGATCGAGGCGCGCGAGCGCGCATACATCCGCGCCACTTCGCGCAGCGTCTCCGCCGGAATGCCGCAGATCGCCTCCATCTTCTCCGGCGGGAATTCCCTGATCTTCTCCTTCAGATCCTGGAAGCCCTCGGTGTAGCCGGCGATGTATTGATCGTCGGTGAGGCCTTCGGTGATGATGGTGTGCAGCATCGCGTTGAGCATGGCAACGTCGCTGCCCGGCTTGAACGCGAGATGCTTATAGGCATGGCGCGACAAGGACTGCCGCCGCGGGTCCATCACGATCAGCTTGGCGCCGCGCTTGGCGGCATTCTTGATGTAGGTCGCCGCCACCGGATGATTGACCGTCGGGTTGGCGCCGATCACGATGATGACCTCGGCCTCCATCGCCGCAGAGAACGGCGCGGACACGGCACCCGAGTTGAGTCCTTCCATCAACGCCGCCACAGATGATGCGTGGCACAACCGCGTGCAGTGATCGACGTTATTCGAGCCGAAGCCAGTGCGCACCATCTTCTGGAACAGATAGGCTTCCTCGTTCGATCCCTTCGCGGAACCGAAACCGGCCAAAGCTTTCGGCCCCTTCTCGTCCCTGATCTTCGCGAGGCCCTTGGCCGCGACTTCGAGTGCCTCCTCCCACGTCGCTTCGCGGAAGTGGGTGAACGGATTGGCGGGATCGACCTGATCGTTGGCGTCTTTCCCGACGTTCGGCAGCCGGATCAGCGGCGTGGTCAGGCGATGCGGATGATGGATGTAGTCGAACCCGAAGCGGCCCTTGACGCAAAGGCGATTATGGTTGGCCGGGCCGTCGCGGCCCTCGGCATAGATGATCTTCTCGTCCTTGATCTGATAGGTGACCTGACAGCCGACGCCGCAGAACGGACACAGCGAGTCCACCGTCCGGTCTGGATAGGTGACGCGGGTCTGCTCGGCATTGAGCATCACCGACGGCATCAGCGCGCCGGTCGGGCAGGCCTGCACGCATTCGCCGCAGGCAACGCAGGTCGATTCACCCATCGGATCGTCGAAGTCGAACACGATCTTGGCGTCGTGATTGCGATACGCCATGCCGATCACGTCGTTGACCTGCACCTCGCGACAGGCGCGCACGCACAGGCCGCACTGGATGCAGGCATCGAGATTGACGCTCATGGCCGGATGGCTGGTGTCCGGCCCCCAGCGCTTCGCCGCCGGGAAGCGACTTTCCGTCACGCCGGTCTTGTCGGCCCAATGCCAGAACTCCGAATCCGGATCGTGCGATGTCGCGCGGGCCGGTTGATCGGCGACCAGCAATTCCATCACCATCTTCTGGGCGGAGACTGCCCGCGCACTTGCAGATTTCACCTTCATGCCCGCGCTCGGCGTGCGCTTGCACGACGCCGCCAGCACGCGCTCGCCCTCGATCTCCACCATGCAGGCGCGGCAGTTGCCGTCCGGGCGATAATCGGGTTTTGGCGAATAACACAGGTGCGGAATCTCGGTGCCCTGACGCTTGGCGACCTGCCAGATCGTTTCACCGGCGTTGGCTTCGACTTGCTTGCCGTCGAGTTCGAATTGAATCGTCGTCATTCCGCGGCTTCCTTCGGAATAAACTCGTCAGGGAAATATTTAATCACGGAGGTCAGCGGATTCGAGGCCGCCTGCCCCAAACCGCAGATCGATGCATCACGCATGGTCTGGCTCAATTCATCGAGCAGATCGCGGTTCCACTCGCGTTGTTCCATCAGCAGCGCGGCCTTCTGCGTGCCGATGCGGCACGGCGTGCATTGGCCGCAGCTCTCATCCTCGAAGAAGCGCATCAGGTTCAGTGCCGCGGCCTTCACCTCATCCTTGTCGGAGAGGATGACGACCGCCGCGGAACCGATGAAGCAGCCGTATTTCTCCAGCGTGCCGAAATCCAGCGGGATATCGTCCATCGTCGCCGGCAGGATGCCGCCCGACGCGCCGCCCGGCAGGTAAGCGTGGAAGGTGTGGCCATCGGCCATGCCGCCACAGAATTCGTCGATCAGTTCGCGCACCGTGATGCCGGCCGGCGCCAGCTTGACGCCCGGATTCTTCACGCGCCCCGACACCGAATAGCTGCGCAGGCCCTTGCGCTCGTTGCGACCGTGACCGCTCCACCAAGCAGCACCCTTTTCCACGATGTCGCGAACCCAGAACAACGTCTCGATATTGTTGATCAGGGTCGGCTTGCCGAACAGCCCGACCTGGAACGGATATGGCGGCTTGTGGCGCGGCAGCCCGCGCTTGCCCTCGATGCTTTCGAGCAGCGCCGATTCCTCGCCGCAGATGTAAGCGCCGGCGCCCCGGCGCAGATGCAGCTTCGGGCCGCCCGACGGCAGCTTCGCGATTTCGCGATCGAGAATCTCGCGCGCGGCAGGGTATTCGTCGCGAAGATAGATATAGATGTCGCTGGCCTCGACGATATGCGCGCCGATCAGCATACCTTCGAGGAAACGATGCGGATCGGTTTCGAGGTAGTAGCGATCTTTGAACGTGCCGGGCTCGCCTTCGTCGCCATTGATCGCCATCAGTCGCGGCCCCGGCTCGCCCAGCACTGCGCGCCATTTGCGGCCGGTCGGGAAGCCCGCGCCACCGAGCCCGCGCAGGCTGGCGTCGTCCAGTGCCTTCAGTACGTCCTCGCGCGACAACTCGCCGGAGCGGATTCGCCGCAGCAGCGTATAGCCGCCGTTGGCGACATAGGCGTCGTAACCGACATAGTCAGGCAGATGCGGATGGGTCTCGTCGGCCCGCACGGCAGCTATCACCTTGGGCGCATCGGCGTGGTCGACGAAATGGTGCCCAACCTCGACGGCCGGCGCGGTGTCGCAACGCCCGACGCATGGCGCGCGCACGACACGCACCGCGGGCCCCGCATTGCTCTGCAATTCGCGCAGCAGATTTTCGCCGCCCAGCATGGCGCAGGTCAGCGAATCGCAGACGCGGATCGTGAGTGGCGGAATCTGCGGATCGCCATCCTTCACCACATCGAAATGCGCGTAGAAGGTTGCGGTCTCGAACACTTCGGAAAACGCCAGCGCCATAACATCGGCCAGCGCCGCGAGATGCGCCGCCGAGATTTGGTTGTAGGTGTCCTGGATCAAATGCAGATGTTCGATCAAGAGGTCGCGACGTCGCGGCCGATCGCCGAGCAGTTCCTCGATCTCGTGCAAAGCCTGCGGATCGACCTGGCGACCCTTTGGCGTCGGTTTGGCCCGCTGGCGACCCGCGCCCGGGTGCTCGAATGTGCGGACCTTGTGCAGTGCATCATGATTCATGAGCAGTCTCGCCTCGACATCCGCGTGACGGCGGAATGATCTCTGCAACACTAATCCCTGGCATACCATATGCCAAGGCAAAAACTCCAATCAAACCAACGTTTCGCCTGCCTTCTCGATCAGAAACACCGTCTGCGCCTCCACGCGCCGCGTAATCTCGATGTGATCGCCGGTCTGTTGCACCAGATGCGGAATATCGATCGTCGCCAGCGGATCGGTGCAATGAACTTCGAGCTGATCTCCCGGCCGGAGGCCCTGCAGCGCCTTGCGGGTTTTAAGCACCGGCAGCGGGCACTTCAGTCCGGTCAGATCGAGCTTGGTGGTGGCCATATCCGCAAAATGGCCGCCGTCGGCGAGGCCGTCAACCGCTGCGGCTACGGCATAAAGTCTGAGCTGACCGGCGTCGCCGCGCGCTACATCAGGCTCTCGTAGGCGATGAACCCGACGCTCTCGCCGGGCTTGACCTCGACGGTGCCTTCATCGAGTTCGACCAATCCATCGGTCTCGACCAGCGAGGACAGCAGCCCCGCACCTTCGCGGGGAAACTTGACGGCTTCCACCGAACCATCTTCGGCTCGCCGCAGGTTGGCGCGCACATATTCGCGACGCCCCTGCTTCTTGCGATAAGCGAAGGCCGCTCGCACCGGGACGGTGACGGGCTTCGACTGGATCGCGCCCGCAAGCGCGAGCACCGTGGGCCGCACCACATGCACGAAGGTGACGAAGCTCGCGACCGGATTGCCCGGCAGACCGATCAGCGGCGTGCCATCGACGATGCCCATCGCAACCGGCCGCCCCGGCTTGATCGCCATGCGCCACAAAACCAGACTGCCGGCACTCTCGATTCCGGCCTTGACGTGATCTTCCTCGCCGGTCGACACGCCGCCGGACGTCACGATCAAATCGCATGTCCCCGCCGCCTGCCGAAGACCTTTGGCGACCGCCGCCTGCTCGTCGCGCAGAATGCCGAAATCGCGCACCTCGCATCCCAGCCGCGCGAGCATCGCCATCAGCATGAAGCGATTGGAGTCGAACAGTTGCGCGTCGCCGCGCTGCCGGCCGGGCGTCACCACCTCGTCGCCGGTCGACGCAACGCCAACCAGGACGCGACGCCGCACCACGATCTCGGTCAAGCCGAATGCCGCAGCCAGCGCCACATCTTGCGGCCGCAATCGATGTCCCGCGCGCAACGAAACCTCACCGGCCGCAATATCCTCTCCCGCGGGACGGACATTCGAGCCAGGGCGCAAGCCTATCGGCACCACGACGTAGCCCGCATCGTCGATGCGCACGTCTTCCTGCATGAACACGGTGTCGGCGCCATCCGGCATCGGCGCGCCGGTGAAAATACGCACGGCATTTCCCGGGGCGATCGACATCCGGGAACTTGCGCCGGCCTGGACCCGCTCGACAACCGGCAGCGCCCGCTCGGTTGCAGTCGGAAGATCGGCGCCGCGTACCGCGTAACCATCGACGGCTGAATTCGTGAACGGCGGCAGCGGCAATGTCGCAACGACGTCGGCTGCGAGGATGCGGCCGTCCGCGTCGCGCAATGCGACCGCTTCCGTCTCGGCAACGGTGCCGACACGCGCAGCGATCAGCGTCACGGCCTCATCGACCGACATCATCGGTCCGCCGAACGCAAAGCAATCATCTGTGAGTTGTGCCATGCCGTTCCGTTCTGACGCGACTAACCGACGCGTTCCAGCGCGTCCGAGATACTCACCGCAGACGCCAGCATCATGGCGGCGACGCCTGCAGCATCGTCGAGATGCGCCACCGGCAGGCGGGTTTCGACTGCGACGTCGGTCGCAATGCCGACGATCGCGGTATCCTGCGGGAACAGCAGTTCCTTACCGTTGGCGCCGCGATGTACCTCGATCTTCGGATGCCCCTCGGACTTGAAGCCTTCGATGATGACGAGATCGACCGGCTCCAGTTTCGCCAGCAATTCCGGCAACCGCAACGGGGCTTCATCACGCAATTCGTGCATCAAGGCCCAGCGACGATCCGAAGAGATCAGCGTTTCGGTCGCGCCGGCCTGACGATGCACCCACGAGTCCTTGCCGGGGACATCGAGATCGAAATTCTTGTGGGCGTGCTTGATGGTGGAGACACGGAGGCCCTTGGCGACGAGCAGCGGCACCACGCGGGCCAGCAAGGTCGTCTTGCCCGCGCCACTCCATCCCGCCAGACCGATCACTTTCATCGTCGCCATTTGCCGCAGATTATCCCTTGCGTGG
Organism: Xanthobacteraceae bacterium; assembly: GCA_024508855.1. Classification (GTDB taxonomy): domain Bacteria; phylum Pseudomonadota; class Alphaproteobacteria; order Rhizobiales; family Xanthobacteraceae; genus 62-47. The sequence continues at coordinate 103,465 of JANINJ010000070.1, read as the reverse complement.
ATTGCGCTTGCGATATCATAACCCCGCAACAGGCGATCACAATATGCGGCAACGTGCCGAACATTGCGTGCGAGGCCCTAAAAGGGCTGATGGAAAGCCGCGCGGAAAGGCGTTTCGATGACCCCTGAACCCACGCCGGGCCTGCTGCTTGCCGGCGGTCTCGCGCGACGCATGGGCGGCGGCGACAAGCCGATGAAAACCATCGGCGGACGCAGCATTCTCGACCGCGTGATCGCACGGCTTGGCCCGCAATGCGACAGACTGCTTTTGAACGCCAACGGCGACCCGCAGCGCTTTGCCAGCTTCGGCCTGCCGGTGGTTGCTGACAGCGTGAAAGATTTTCCGGGACCGCTGGCGGGGATTCTCGCCGGGTTGGACTGGATCGCGGCGCATCGGCCCGACGTCACCTGGATGCTGAGCGCGGCGGCGGACTGTCCGTTTCTCCCGCGCGACCTGGTGACGCGGTTGCATCAGGCACGCATCGAAGGCCACTCCCGCATCGCCATCGCCGCATCGGGCGGCCAGACACATCCTGTCATAGGATTGTGGAGCGTCACGCTTCGCGACGATCTTCGCCATACGCTGGAAGTCGAAAACTTCCACGCCGTGGGGCGCTGGACCGCGCGCTACGATCCCGCCGTCGTATCGTGGCCGACCGAACCGCTCGATCCGTTCTTCAACGCTAATACGGTCGACGATATCGCCGAGGCCGAGCGTCTCGCCACACTCGACGATAATTGACGAGGTTACGCCGGCCGAAACCCGGCGCGCTTCAGCGCGTCGCGGCTTTCCGGCGATGCAAGCGATTCCAGAAATGCCTGAACCGCAGGCCGATCGCGCCGCGCGCTGACCAGCGCGAAATCGTAATGCTCTTCCGCGAGCGGAATGAAGCCGAGCCCCGCAGCCTGCGCCACCGGCGCGATGGTCATGCCCCAATCGGCGCGATGCTGTGCTACGGCTGCAGCGACGGCGTTGTGCGAGCGCGGCTGATTCCAGTAGCCATCGGGCCGTGCGCCACGCAGCAGCCGATCGATCAGGATGCGCGTGCCGGCACCCTGATTGCGATTGACCATCAGGCACGACGGGTCCGCGAGCGCGGCATCGACGGCCGCCTTCGCGGTGAGGCCTTCGAAGCGCGTATCGCCAGTGCGAAAGACGATGCCCTGCATTCGCCGCCAGCCGGAAATGAGTTCGAGACCTTCGACGAGATACGACGCGTTGTAGGTCTCACTCTTCTCGTCGAACAGATGGATCGGCGCGAGATCGCACTCACCGCGCTGCGCCGCTGCCAACCCGCCGAGACTGCCGACCGCGATCGAACGCACCAGCAATCCCGAACGCGCAAGCGGCGCGGTCACGAGATCGAGCCCGACGCAATGGCTGCCGATCACGACGAGATCGGGCACCCGGACATGCGGCGTGAACAACGTCACCGCCGTTTCGCTGCCCGCCGGCATCTGATCGGCCAGCGCCTCGATCCGCAAAAAGCCATCGGCCTGCGCGAACGAGGTGATGGCGCCGGAGCCTTTGCCGGTCGGATAAGCAATCAATCCATCATCGCCATTGACCAGCGACACCATGACGAATTCGGTGCGGCCCAACTCGGAAGCGACACGCACCGGCACCGTCGCCGTCACCTGTGCATCGGCGCGCGGCGGCAACCCGGCCATTTGCCGCAGCACCGGCACAATCATGTCGTGGAACGTGAACATTGCCGAGGTGGGAAAGCCCGGCAGGATAATCACCGGCTTGCCGTCGCATACCGCGAGACACAGCGGCTTGCCCGGCTTCAACGCTACGCCATGGGCGATGATGCCCGGCTTGCCCAGGCGACCGATGATGCGATGGGAGACATCGCCCGCGCCCTTCGAGGTACCGCCGGACAGAATGACCATGTCATAGGCCGCCACCGCTTTGCGCATCGCGGCTTCGAGCGCCGGTTCGTCGTCGGGAAATGCGCCGAGGAACGTGGCCTCGCCGCCGTTTTCGGTGACGGCCGCCGCGACGATGGCGCCATTGCTGTCGAAGATTTCGGCAGGCTTCAGCGAACCGCCGGGCTGCACCAGCTCGTCGCCGGTGGACAACACGGCGACCCGCGGCTTGCGCACCACGTCGACGCGCGCGATGCCGCAGGCGGCCAGCATGCCGATCTCACGCGATCCGATCAGCGTCCCGGCCCGCAGCAGCGCCTCGCCGCGCGCGATATCCGAACCGGCATAGGACACGAACTGTCCCGGCGTGACCGCACGACGAACGTCGATCGCACTGTCGCCAACGGGATGGGTATGCTCGACCATCACGATGGCGTCGGCGCCGCGCGGCACCGGCCCGCCGGTCGCGATGTTCGTCGCCGTCCCCGGCAGCACGGCGAGTTGCGGCGCGACCCCACACGCAATCACCTCGTCATTCAGGACAAGACGCACGGCAGCGGATTCGCCGGCCGATGCAACATCACCGGAACGGACCGCAAAACCATCCACATTGGAGCGATCGAACGGCGGCACATCGATCGTCGCGACCACATCATGCGCAAGAGGAAGGCCGAGCGCGTCATGCAGTTCGCGCTGCTCAACGCCGCTCGCAACGGACGCCATGGCGGCGGTGAAACGCGCCAGCGCCTCCTCGCGCGAAAGGATGGTCAGGAACTGGTCCTGCTCCAGTGCTTTGCGATCGGTTTCCGGCGGCGGCTTCGTCATGCAGACAACTCACTCTCGATCACTAAACCATTGCGCCTCGACCTGCGTTCCCGCAGCGTATCCTTCGCTGTCGTCGGGAACGCACAGCCACGCATCGGCGCGCGCGAGATGTTCGAGCGGAATGTCGCCGATCGCGAGCGGCATCCAACCCGCATCGTTCCGCGCCAGCATCACGATCTCGGCAACGCCGACTGTCGAAGCGATCTTGCGTGCCAGCGGCAACGCCCGCCGCGGCCGAGCTCCCGCACCTGAAAGATAGCGAAGCAACGGTTCGACCACCGTCAACCATACCGCCATCGCATCGGCCGGCGCACCGGGCACGGCAATCACGGGAATCTTTTCGATGCGCCCCAGCGCAACCGTGCGTCCGGGACGCAGGGCGAGGCCGTGCGCAACGACCTCGCCCCGCGCAGCCACTGCGATAATCGCAGTATCGGTGCGTCCCACCCCCGTGCCTCCGACCGTCAGCAGCAGGTCGCAAGATTGCCGAGCGTCGATAGCGTTGCCGATTGCTTCAGTCTCGCGCGCATCCGCAACCGAGACGACAATCTCCGCACCATCGCTTCGCGCGATCTCCGCGATCATAGACGCCGTGATCGCACGGCCGTCGTGGGCTCCGACATCGAGGATATGTACACGCGGGCGGCGAACCGTAAGCTGCTCCCGTCCCAGCGTGTGCGCCAGCGCAAGATCGCGGGCGCCGATGCGCCGGCCGGGCAAGACAATGGGGGCTGCGGCGGAAACGTCCTCGCCGGCACGACGAACGCCGTTTCCCGGCGCAGCTTCCGACACTGCCTGAAACATCGGCCCGAGCTGCACCACCCGATCCAGTTCGAGCACGCAATCGCAACCTTCCGGCAACGGCGACCCCGTTTCGACCCAGACCGGTGCGGCCGGAAGGGGCACCGGCGAATAGGTCGAGGCGCCGACAATGTCGGCGGAGCGCAGCGCCCAGCCATCGACGGTTGCAAGATGCCGCGGCGGCCACGCTCCGGCCGGCGGATTCTCGGCCGCGATACAGCCCAGCGCCTCGGCCAGCGGCAATTCGCGCGGCGCGACGGGCTCGATGCCATCGACGAGCCGCCGCCGCGCGACATCGAGCCGGGTCAAGGTTGCGACGGACTGCCGAGGAGAGGTCATGGCGAATGGTGGACCAGGACTTGCCTGCATTGCAATCCGGACACCGTGCGGGGCCGCCATTTCATGAGGCCGGATTTCCGGTTGCCACCTGCGGGAGGCCGCCTTATAGGTCTCTGCGCCGCGCCCAGCCGCGGCTTGTTTGGCGAAGCGGGTGTGGCGGAACTGGTAGACGCGGCGCACTCAAAATGCGTTGCCCAAAAGGCATGGGGGTTCGAGTCCCTCCACCCGCACCAGACCAACAATCCCATCACATCCAATCGGCCTGTGGTCTGCGCCACGCCCTTCCGGCGCAGCGTTCCGGCTTACTTCTTCTTCGCGGCCGCGCGCGCGTCGGCGATGGCCTGATCGAATTGCGCCATCGTCAGTACGCCGGGGACGCGGAATTTGCCAACGATGAATGACGGCGTGCCGCGGAAACCGAAGGCCTTCGCCTGATCGTTGTTGCGCGCCAGCACGGTATCGATCGCGTTGGCGTTCTTCTCCAGATCTTTTGTCGCGCGATCGACGTCGACGCCCGCCTTCGCCAGCAGGTCGCGCGCGCCTGCTTCGGTCAACCGTGCGTTGAGGCCGATCATCGCGTCATGGGCCTCGATGTATTTTTCCTGATAACGCGTCGCCAGCGCCATCCGCGCCGCATAGATCGAAGGGCCGCCGAGGATCGGCCAGTCCTTGAAGATCAGCCGCACCTTGCCGTCGTCCTGAGCCACCTGCCGCAGTTCCGGCTCGACCTTGCGGCAATACGGGCACTGGTAGTCGAAATATTCGACGATGGTGACATCGCCATCGCGATTGCCCGCCACCGGAATATCCGGATCGCGCAGCACGGCGGCTTCCGTCAGCACGTTATCGGTTTTCACGTCATCGGATTTCGCCAGCGCTGCGCCGCTGCCGAACGCGACCGTGCCGAGCGCAAGGATGCCCAATGCATCACGGCGGCTGCGGAGAATTCCCGGATGATTTGAAGATGACATGACGCTTTTCACTGGCCTGACCATGGTTCCCGGCTCGATCCTGAACCGATGCTATCGCTTAAGATAGTGCGAGACTGCGCGCCAGCATATAGATGCCGACACAAATGATAATGGCGGCGAATACCACGTTCAGCATCCCGCGGCGTGCGCCCAGATGCCGCGCGGCGTGGACGCCGACCAGCCCGCCCAGAATTCCTCCTGCGACGAAGATCCCCGCGAGCGGCCAGGCCACCAGGCCGGAATAGGCATAGCTGGCGGCGGTGGTCGCACCGAACGCGGTGACGGCGACGAGGGACGAACTGACGGCATTGAGGATGGACATTCCGGTCGCCAGCATTAGCGCCGGCACGATGAGGAACCCGCCGCCAATGCCGAAGAAGCCGGACAGCATCCCGGTCATGAGTCCGAGACCGCACACGGCCGGAAAGTTCGACCAGCTCAGATGGACGCCCGGCGCGCCGACGCGCGAACGGGTCCGCAGCATCAAGGCGCCGATCACCAGCATCAGGACGGCGAACAGCGCCAGCAGCTTGTGGCCGTCCAGCATCTTGCCGAAGGTCGAGCCGATGAATGCACCGGCCACGCCGGCGGCTGCGAACACCAGCGCACAGGACCATCTCACATTGCCGCTGCGCGCGTGGGCGGAGAGATTGACCGCCGCATTCACCGCAACGGCGACCGCGCTGGTGCCGATCGCGACATGCGCGCTCGGAACACCGACGACATAGACCATGAGCGGCACGGCGAGCACCGAGCCGCCGCCGCCGACCAGCCCCAGCGAAAATCCGACCAGCGCGCCGCAGGCCAGGCCGAGCAGATCCTGCGTCATCGTCATCATCATGACGCGGCCACGCCATTGCGTGCGGCACGCGCCGTGCATGACGCAAGGCTTCTCAGCGGCAGAGCGGGATGGACTATCACGAGATTTCCGTCAGGCGAGAGATTGCAGGAGACGCGCCGAAGATCATCAGCATTGCATTGCGCGGGCTCACGCACCAGCCCATGAGCCAATGGATTAGCAGTTACTAATATATCGATCAACCACGCCCGTGCGTCCAACACGGTTACGTGAAAGCCGTTCCACTACCGAACCAGCAAGGTGATCAGCACCGGCACCACGAGCGAGGTCAGCAGCGCATTCAGGCTCATGGCGACGCCGGCGAAAACGCCCGCAACGGTATCGACCTGAAACGCCCGCGCCGTCCCGATGCCGTGCGAAGCGAGGCCAACCGCAAAGCCCCGCGCGCGAAAATCAGTGATCTTCATCCGGTTCATCAGCGGGGTGACGACGATCGCGCCCATGATACCGGTCAGAATCACCGCGATCGCCGTGATCGACGGATTTGCGCCCATCGATTCGCTGACGCCCATTGCGACGCCCGCGGTTATCGATTTCGGCGCCAGCGACACCACGACGTCACGCGGCAGGCCCACCGCCTCGGCCAGCAGCACGATCGACACGATCGCGGTCAGGCTACCCACCGCCAGCGCTATCAGCATCGGCAGTACCGCCGACAGCACGGTGCTGCGGTTCTCATACAGTGGCACCGCGAGCGCGACCGTTGCGGGCCCAAGCAGGAAGTGCACGAATTGCGCGCCGTCGAAATAATTCGGATAGGGCGTGCCGGTCAGAAGCAGGATCGCGCCGATCACCCATACCGAATGCAGGACAGGATTGGCCAACGGACTGCGACGGGTCGCCTGCGAGATTGCGTCTGCGGCGGCATATACCAGCAAGGTGACGGTCAGCCACAGCAGCGGCGTCTGCGACAGATACACCCAAAGGGAAAACGGATTGCCGGTCATTCGGCGCTCCGTCGCGACAGGAGCCGGCTCGCCACAACAAAGGTGAGCGCCGTGACCAGCAAGGTCACGACCGCCGACAACAAGAGAATCAGGAAGATCGCAACGCCGTGTTCGGCGACGAGATCGAGTTGCTGGACGACGCCGACACCGGCCGGGACGAACAGCAGCGATAGATGGGCCAGCATGCCATCGGCCGCTTTCTCGACGCCGCCACCCTGCAGCGGTCCCCGCCGAAGCAAGGCAATCCGGTCGCGGCCGAGCAGCAACACGAACAGCAGCATCAGTCCGATCACCGGTCCGGGTATCGGCAAGCCGATCTCCCGGACCGCGATTTCACCCATCAGCTGGCAAAGCAGGATGAGGCCGAGGCTCGCGATCATGCGGAGAGAACTCCGCTAGATCGCGATAGCCGGGATCATGCGGCGCCCTTCAGCCGCTTGTTGCATTCGCTGTAATAGCCGCCACCCTTCTGGATCCACTTCAAGCCGCCATTGGTATTGTTGGCCTTGTTGGCTTTGTACTGGTCCACGCAGGTATGCATCCGCGCCTTGCCGGCGGATTCCTTCGAATATTTCGGGTCGACCGCAGAAGGGAATACCGCGTTGCCGACCGGCATCGCTGCTGACGGCTTGGGAGCGGCGGCCGCCTTCGGGGCGGCTGTCGGAGCGGGCGCAGCGGCAGGAGCCGCGGCTGGCGCAGCAGCGGTCGCATCGGCACCGCACTCGGCCTTGCGGAACGCATTCCACTTCTGGCCGTTCAGGGTGCCCGCGGATTTGGCCGCCTGGTATTTTGCGCTGCACTCCTGCGCCGTCAGGGCGTGCGCGGGCATTGCAACGGACAGCATGGCGAAGCCTGAAACCACGGCCGCGCAGATCATTTTCGAATAGGGGGTCATCATGGTTCTCCTTGGGACATTCCCCATCAGCAACGCTGATATCCTAATCCACGAACTCGCCGTTTCAACGTCGCCCGCCTTCCCGCCTGAAAAATATATTGTGCCGGCCGATCACAAACCTCTGCAAATTGTTCAGCCACGGTTCAGCATTGCGGCGCGACGGTTCGGGCGTCTCTATTCCAGTGACACACGTGAACCCAGGTGATCCCATGATCAAACTGTCATCCTACGCCGTTGCTACCGCCGTCGCCGCCTTCCTGCTGGCCGGCCCCGCATCTGCACAAACGACGGCCCCCGCTACCGCCCCCGCCTCGAAAATGGCGCCAGCTCCCAAGGCCGCTGCGCCGGCCGCGAAGGCCAAGCCCGAGCGGACCGCGGCGTCGCTCGAATGCTCGAAGCAGGCGGATGCCAAGGGACTGCACGGCAAGGAGCGCAAGAAATTCCGTTCCGAGTGCAAGAAGAACGCCGGCAAGGCCAATTGACGGTCTCGCCCGTATCGCTGCTGATACGGGCATGGTTGTCGGATCAAGCCGGCCGCGACCGGCCGGCTTGATCCCCGAAGACCTCCAACGCACGCAATAAAAGCGCATCGCGCCCCTGTGCCGGACGGATTTGTCCGCACCATCGCAATTTGCGATAATACGTGCCGATGCTGATTTCCTTTCCGACTCCCGCAAAATTACTGAACATCGCTGAAACGCTCGCCATCGGCCTTGCCGGGGGTGTGCTATTTCTTTGGGCACAGCTTCCGGGCGGCCTGATCTCCGGCGCGATGATCGCCGTCGCCATTGCCGCGTTCGCAGGCCGCCCGGTGGGACTGCCGCCCGCAGTGACGCAAACCATTCTGGTGATGCTCGGCATCTCACTGGGTTCGGTGGCATCGAAGGAAATGCTGAGGCACATGAGCGCCTATCCGGTGACGATATCGCTGCTGGCGCTGTCCACCTTCTGCGCCACGTTCGGCAGTAGCATCTATCTTCAGCGCATTCACGGCTGGGACAAGACCTCGGCGCTGCTCGCCGGCAGCCCAGGGGCGCTGTCGCAGATCGTGATGCTGGCGGCGGAGCGCGGCGCGAATGTGCCGGCGATCGCCGTAGTGCAAACCATGCGCGTCATCATCCTGACCGCAGGGCTGCCGATGCTACTTGCCGTGACCGGCCTGACTTCGGCCGCACCGGCGCCCTTCACCATCGCGATCGCCTCGCCGCTGGATCTTGCCGAATTGATTGCGGCCGCGGTCGCAGTCGCGCTGCTGCTGCGCTGGATCAAATTTCCTGCAAGCTGGATGTTCGGGGCGATGATCGCCTCTGCCGTCCTGCACGGCTCCGGCATGATCGAAGGCGGATTGCCGCCGTGGCTGCGCGCGGTGGCGCTGATCGGCATCGGCGCGCTGATCGGCACGCGCTTCGCACGGATTTCAGCGAAGACGGTATTCAGTCACATCGCTGCAGCGCTTGGATCGTTCGCCGTCGCCGTCATCATCTCTGCGATCTTCGTGGCCGCGATCACGATGACCATGCATGTCCGTTTCAGCGACGTCGTGGTCGCCTTCGCGCCGGGCGCGATGGACGCCATGATGGCGCTGGCGCTGACGCTGCATATCGATCCGGTGTTCGTCGGCGCGCATCATCTGGCGCGCTTCGTCTTCGTCACCATCGCGACGCCGGGCATCGTCCATCTGTTCGGGCGGCCGCAGGAGGATGTCGACGATTAGTCGTTACGCGACGCCTTGACGATGCCGCGCACCGCGATCGCCGCCATCAGCAGCGAGATCAGCGCATTGTAGCCTGCAAGCGAGAGGCCGAGGAATGTCCACTGCACCTCATCGCAGCGGACGACCTTGACGCTGTCGAGGCGCGACAGCAGGTTTCCGGCGCTGCCGAGATCGAGGATCGGCCCGCTGCAATCGGATGGCCCGGGCCACCATTTCCACTCGACGCCGGCGTGATACCCGCCCAGCACTGCATTGGCGAGCGCCGCCAGCGCCAGCACCGTCAGCCCCAGATAGAGCAGCGAGCGCGGCGCCCGGCGCGCAGCCGCGACCGCCACGACGATGGCCAGCGGAATAGCGAGATAGTAGGCATAGCGCTGCTCGAGGCAGAGCGGGCACGGCTGGATGCCCAACACCAGCTGGAAGAACCAGGCCCCGCCCAGCGTGGCGGCCGCAACCACCGCAATCGCTGCGGCGTGCAGCGACACCGCACTATCACTACGCGGCATCGATCCAGGCTTGATGGCGGTCTCGGTCATTACGGCACTCCTTGCTGCGCAGGTCCTACCCTGCTCACGCGCCGATTGTCGAGACGGCCGCGATCACACCGCAGTGACGCGACCGACCCGGTTGTGCGACGTGATACAGATCGAGTGGCCTGAGCATTAACCCTAGGTCCTCCAAGTTCAGGGCTTCATCGCAATGGCCTTACGAATGGCGATCTGTACCGGCGAAGCCGGCAGCGATGAGTCAAACTCACCCTCGGGCAGTGGCGGAGGCTGAGCTAGGAAGCGGGGCTCGGACCCACGATGCGGTTGTGCCGAGTGGACCAGGAAGGGATGGCAGAGATAGACCGTGCCTACCTGTCCCGTAGCCGGCACCTCTTCGCAATCCACAGTTGATGCGAAGTCGTCAGCTGCCAGTCCCCCTCGCCATGCGGCTGCAGCTACCTTGCGATCCGAAGATGTGACCGTCCGCGGACACGGGTCGGCGCATCGGCATCTCCTACATCGGAGAAGAGGAACAGCATGAGTAGGGCACGTCCGCTGCGCTTCACATTGACGCGCCACTGCATGAAGTCGGGATCATCGGCCCCGAAACTGGCATCGACGTGCCATCCAGTATCGTCTGGATCGTTGGGAGAAGGGAAACAGACGGGAAAGGCCCCCAAGCCATTGGGCTTTAACCAGCATCCCTCGCCAACCAGAGCGTCGTGGCGGCGTCAACGAAGGGTTTGCCGGTCATGAACCCCAGCCGGACGACCGGCTGTTTCCAGGTCTTCGGCACCTGTGACCTATCGTTGCGGCATGCCCTCTGGAACGATCGTCTGGACGATCGACGCATCAAGCGCTTCGTAATCGTGCAGGCCGATGGCGGCGTAGAGTTCGGCGCGGGTTTGCATCCGGTCTATCATCTTATGCGTACCACCATCGCGGACAATCGCACGATATAGTTCGTCCTGCGCCTTGTTGGCTACGCGCAACGACGATACGGGCCAGATCACCATCGCATAGCCCATCGCTTCAAACTCGTTGGCGGTAAAAAATGGCGTCCGGCCAAACTCGGTCATGTTGGCAAGAAGCCGCACGCCTGGCATCCGCCGCGCGAATTCGCGGAACATCTCCGCCGTGGTCAAAGCTTCGGGAAAGATAGCATCAGCACCGGCCTCCAGGAAAAGCTTGGCGCGCGCCACGGCGCCATCGAAACCCTCGCTCGCCACTGCGTCGGTCCGGGCAATCAGATAGAGATGGCGGCGAGCTTTAGATGCAGCCGCAACCTTCGCAGCCATGTCATGAGCATCGGCGAGTTTCTTGTCGTTGAGATGACCGCACTTCTTTGGCAATAACTGGTCTTCGATATGAACCGCCGCCGCCCCAGCTTCTTCAAAGGTGCGGATCATGTGCATGACGTTGAGCGCCTCACCATAACCGGTGTCGCCATCCACTAGCACAGGTAGCCCACTTGAGCGCGCCACCTGCCGGATGAAAAAAGCGACTTCGTCCACGGTAATAATTCCGAGATCGGGTAAACCCATCGACGCGGTCATCGCTGCGCCGGACAGATAGGTTGCCTCAAACCCGGCTGTCTTAGCCTGAAGCGCAGCCATGCCATTGTGGCATCCCGGAAGTTGAAGAATTCCGCCCCGCTCGACCAGCGCGCGGAAGCGCTCTCCGGCAGGTAAGGAGGGCAGATCAGAAGCAACAAGATAAGGCATCGAGGTATCCTTTATGCGGCGCACTTCGCCGGCGAAGCCGCTCGCTTTTCGATCGGAACGAAGGTCAGATTCTCCGGGCCGACATAGTTTGCGGTCGGACGGATAATCTTGTTGTCCTGGCGTTGCTCGATGATGTGTGCGGCCCAGCCGGAGGTACGCGAGATCACGAACAGCGGTGTGAACATCGCGGTCGGCACGCCCATCATGTGATAGGACACCGCGCTGAACCAGTCGAGATTGGCGAACATTTTTTTGGTTTCTGCCATCACCGCTTCGACGCGATCAGCGATGTCGAACATCTTCATCGATCCCGCCTCGGCGGAGAGTCGTCTCGCGACATCCTTGATGACGCGATTGCGCGGATCGGCGATCGTATAGACGGGGTGACCAAAGCCAATCACCACTTCTCTCGCGGCGACGCGGCGGCGGATGTCGGCTTCGGCCTCGTCCGGATTAGCGTAGCGCTTCTGGATTTCAAATGCGACCTCATTAGCGCCGCCATGCTTCGGCCCGCGCAGCGCGCCGATCGCACCGGCGATCGCCGAATACATGTCCGAACCGGTGCCGGCGATGCAGCGTGCGGTGAAGGTCGATGCGTTGAACTCATGCTCGGCGTAAAGATTGAGCGAGGTGTGCATCGCGCGGACCTGCGAGGCGCGCGGCGCAGCGCCATGCAGTAGATGCAGGAAGTGGCCGCCGATCGAGTCGTCGTCGGTTTCGACCTCGATGCGCCGCCCGTTATGCGCGAAGTGATGCCAGTACAGCAGCATCGAGCCGAGCGAGGCCATCAGCCGATCCGCGATGTCGCGCGCGGCGGGATGGTTGTGATCGTGCGCTTCTGGCAGCACGCAGCCGAGCGTCGAGACGCCGGAACGCATCACATCCATCGGATGCGCGGCCGCGGGCAGCGTCTCCAGCGTCGTACGCACCGCCGAAGGCAGCCCGCGCAATGCCCTCAGTTTTGCTTTGTAAGCGGCGAGTTCGGCCGCGGTCGGCAGCGTACCGTGGACCAGCAGATGCGCAATCTCCTCGAATTCGCAGGTCTCGGCGATGTCGAGAATGTCGTAGCCGCGATAATGCAGATCGTTGCCGGTGCGTCCCACGGTGCACAGCGCGGTGTTGCCGGCGGCGACGCCCGACAGTGCGACGGACTTCTTTGGCGCCGGCTTGGACGGCGCGGTCGATTGAGCACTCATCGATTCCTCCCTGTTACTCGGCGGCGTCGGAGCGGCGCGCGCTGGCGCCGTGCCAATCGAAAATGCCCGACGACTTGTGCGCGCCGAGACGCGCGGCATCGACGGTGAAGGTCAGTCCGCCCAGTTCCTGAGCTTTGAGTTCCGGCAATCGCGCCACCAGTGCGAGGAAGCGGTCCTGCTCGGCGGGCGCGATGACGCCGTCCGCGAGCGATCGGAATTTCGCGATATACTGCTCACGGGCGAACGGGCGTGCACCGAGCGGATGCGCATCGGCCACTGCGATCTCGTCGGTGATGACCGAGCCGCCCTTCAAGCGAACGACCACCCTGCCGCCGAACGCTTTCTCCTTGGGGTCGCGGCTGTGATAGCGCCGCGTCCATTCCGAGTCTTCGACGGTGGAAATCTTGTGCCATAGCGCCACGGTCTCCGGCCGCCCCGCGCGCTCCGGCGCGTAGGAACGCTCGTGATGCCAGCCGCCGTCTTCCAGCGCGACGGCGAAGATGTACATGATCGAGTGGTCGAGCGTTTCGCGGCTCGCCCTCGAGTCCATCTTCTGCGGATCGCCCGCGCCGGTGCCGATCACATAATGCGTGTGATGGCTGGTATGGATGACGATGCTCTCGACTTTCGAAAGATCGCCGATCCTCTTGCCGAGCCTGCGCGCGAGGTCGATCAGCGCCTGACTCTGATATTCGGCCGAGTGCTCCTTGGTGTAGGTATCGAGAATGGCACGCTTGGCTTCGCCCTTCTCCGGCAGCGGCACGACATATTCCGCCTTCGGGCCCGACAGCAGATAGGCGATGAAACCGTCCTCGCCCTCCCAGGCCGGCGACGGCGCGCCCTCGCCGCGCATCACACGATCGACGGCCTCGACCGCCATCTTGCCCGCGAAGGCCGGCGCGTAAGCCTTCCAACTCGAAATCTCACCCTTGCGCGATTGCCGCGTCGTGGTCGTGACATGCAGCGCCTGCTGCACCGCCTGATAGATGGTCTCGGTCGGAAGCTTGAGTGCGGCGCCGATGCCGGCTGCGGCCGAAGGCCCCAGATGCGCGATGTGATCGATCTTGTGCTCGTGCAGGCAAATCCCGGTGACGAGATCGACCTGGATTTCATAACCCGTCGCAAGCCCGCGCACGAGCGCCGCGCCGTCGAGTCCGCAATGCTGCGCGACTGCAAGGATCGGCGGAATGTTGTCGCCGGGATGCGAATAATCGGCGGCGAGATAGGTATCGTGGAAATCGAGTTCGCGCACCGCGACGCCGTTCGCCCACGCTGCCCATTCCGGCGAAATGCGCTGCTGCTGCGGCAGGCCGAATACCGTCGCGCCCGGCTGAAACGGATGCGCTTCCGCCTGCGCCCGCGCGCTCGCCACCGGACGTCGCGCCAGCGAGGCGGCGGCGACGGATGCGTTGTCGATGATGCGGTTGCCGATCATCTCGACGACGTCCGGCAAGACGGCGGCCGGATCGGCGGCGACCTCCGCGATCTTCCACGCAAGCTGATCCTTGCGCTGAAGGTTTTCGGCGGACTTGTGCGTACGGACAGTATGCGATTTCAAAGTGGCATCTCCTCATGTGAAAATTCTTCGCCGATGTTGGGGATCTGGATCGGCTTGCCGACACCATCGACCGCCACCATCATGAAACGGCCTGCGACCCGGGGAGCTTCCTTCTTGCCTGCTGCATCCTCTCCAGCGATCTCGACGATGACAGTCATCGACGAGCGCCCCTGAAAAACAACCTGCGCCTGCACCTCGATGATTTCACCGAGTGCGACCGGCTTGCGAAACTCAATATTGTCCGCCTTTGCCATAACAATCGCGCAGCGCGCGTAGCGAGAGGCGCAAACAAAAGCCGCCTTGCCCATGAACTGGAGCGCAGTGACGCCGTAGAGCGTCCCGTAGTGGTTGGTATGTTCCGGCACCACCAACTCCACCAACCGAACTTCCGAGGAACGCATCTTTTCGATGACAGTCGGATCCATCACAGCTCTCCGGAGCACTTGCCTTTTTGCCCGTATCTTCGCAATATTCACAAAATAAGATCGAGCTTAAGAGCTGATATTGTGGAGATTTGCGAATGCTTTTCGCTATTTTTGCGAAGTTTGCGAATATGAGGTAGCCGAGATGAAAAAGGTCTTCATGGGTATTCGGCTAAAGCGTCTGCGCGAAGAACGGCGGATGACGCAACAAGCGCTCGCCTCAACGCTCGGTCTGTCGCTCAGCTACCTCAATCAGATCGAAAACAATCAACGCCCGCTCACCGTACCGGTGTTGCTTAAACTCAATGCCGCGTTCGGCGTTGATTTGCAGTTGTTTTCCGATGACGACGAAGCGCGCTTGATCGCTGACCTGCGTGAGACGCTATCTGACCCACAAATCGGAGAGACGATCTCGACCGCAGAGTTACGCGAACTCGCCGTTAACATGCCCGCCGTGGGGCGTGCGCTGGTGGAGCTCAGCCGCCAATATCGTCAAGCATTAGAGCAAGCCGCGGTCTTCGCGACACAACTCGGAGCAGACCGTCAGGCCGATAACGCTGTTCTTCCCTCCACACCATACGAGGAGGTTCGTGAGTTTTTCTACACCCATCACAATCACTTCCCCGAGCTGGATGCCGCTGCCGAACGCTTGGCACACAATCTGGCGCCGGACGGGTTTGTGACCCGGGACAAGGTGGCGCGCTATCTTAGCTCACAACACGCGATCACTGTACTGGCCGACGACGGATCATCGCCCGACGTCAATCGTCGCTTCGACCCCCGAAACAGAACACTTTACCTTTCACGAACCTTGCAGCCCGGGCAGCAGGCCTTTCAACTTGCAACGCAAATCGCGATACTGGATTGCGATGATACGCTGAATGATCTTGTGGATCAGGCCCGCTTCACCAATCAAGAAACTCGCGGTATCGCGCGGATCGGTCTCGCCAACTATTTTGCGGGCGCACTGATCATGCCCTATGGACGCTTTCTAACCGCGGCAAAAACGCATCGACATGACATCGAACTGCTTAGCCAGGAATTCGGCGTTGGGTTCGAAACCGTCTGCCATCGCCTCAGCACCTTGCAGCGGCCATCCGCACGCGGCATTCCATTCTTCTTCATCAGGGTCGATCGTGCAGGCAACATCTCGAAACGTCAATCGGCGACGGATTTTCATTTCTCCCGGATCGGGGGCACGTGTCCGTTGTGGAACGTCTACGAGGCGTTCACCAATCCGGGGCGCATTCTCACGCAAATCGCGCGAATGCCGGATGAGCGCACTTACCTCTGGATCGCGCGTACCGTCACGCACAGAACTGGAGGATACGGATCCTTGAACAAGACATTCGCCGTCGCATTGGGTTGCGACATTCGTCACGCGAGCGAGATCGTTTACGCCCGGGGCTTGGACACACTTGATCCGGCTTCGGCGACTCCAATCGGAATCGGGTGCAAAGTCTGCGGAAGAACAAATTGCCCACAGCGCGCCTTCCCACCACTGGGTCGCCCGCTTATCGTCGACGAGAATCGATCGTCGATCGCCCCTTATGCCGCCATAAATTAAACACCGACACTTCCCATCGAACCGCGATCTATAGTGAGGAAGCGAGGTATCGACGATATTATTTGAGGGATTGCGGTATAGCCCGATCCGAGATTTTTGCAATCGTAAGATACGGATGTTTCTGATAGTCGCCACCACGCTTATCGTTCAAGGCTTTAATGCGTTTCTGACCACAAGCACTGCTATAACTAATCCAAATGTCAGGAAAATCAGTATATCCTGTTGCACTCGAACACCCTTAGTAGCCTGCAACAGTCTTCTAATGCGATCATGCGGGCTTAGTCCCATCGAATGAGAGTGGCATGGGCCGTCGGTTGTACAATGCGGCGGGTCTCGCTACTCGCGGCGGTATCTCGCAGACTCCGTCTACGCATATAACTTCGTTCACAGGTTCGAGGCCCCTCAAAGGTTTCACATCTTACAAGTTGATCTGCAAGGCATGGACCTCGCTGCTCAAACTCTTCAAACTCGGCTCGCTTCAGAAAATGCCGGGTCTGTACAGCTTCCTGACCAAATCCTGTGGGCGCGAGGTTCACCATCCATTCTGACCTAACGTGCTTGTGGGAACAAAATCCGGCCCCAGATATGAGTCAGCTTTCTTGCTCGCTTTTTGGAAAAGCGTTGATGGATTTTCCCGTACCGTCTAGGCCAATGCTGCTCAAGCCATCTTTGCGCTTTGCAAGCCACCAGCCGGCCGATACGTCCCACTGGTCGAAATTCGAATCAATACCGAAGTCCTGGGCGGCATGATGCGGCCAAAACGGATCATACAGCGCCTGCCTACCAAGCGCGATGAAATCAGCGTCTCCGCTGACAAGGATGTCTTCAGCTTGCCGCCCATCGAGAATCAAACCGACCGCGACAGTGGCGATGTCTGCGCCGCGGCGGATTTGCGATGCATATTCGACCTGGTATCCCGGATAACGTTTGGCATTCTCCAAAGCGGTCGATTGACGCAGCCCACCCGATGAGCAGTCGATGATATCGACGCCATGATTTTTTAATTCGCGCGCCAGCTTGATCGAATCTTCGATCTTCCAGCCCTCCGGATGACCATCCACGCTCGAGAGCCGAAACATCAGCGGTTTATGCCGTGGCCAGCGCGAGCGAACCGCATTTGCAACCTTGAGGGCAAACCTGATACGCCCCGCAAAATCGCCGCCATATTCATCATTACGGGTGTTGATGACGGGAGAGAGAAAGCTAGCAATCAGATAGCCATGGCCGGCATGGACCTCGACGACCTCGAATCCTGCCGCGTCGGCGCGGGCAGCAGCCGCGGCATAACTTTGCAACACGCCATTGATGCCTTCGACCGACAGTTGATCCGGGACAACATGCCCCGGTCCCAAGGACTCACGAGTCGGGCTGATCAAAGCCCATGGCGGTTCTCCCCGCGCAGCATCGTGTTCGTTTAACGGACCAAAACCCTGCCAGGGGCGCTGGGAGGCGCCCTTCCGGCCGGAATGCGCCAGTTGCACGCCCGGCGTACCGCCTGCGCTTCGCACATAGTCGCAAACTCGTCGCAATCCGGCGACATGATCATCCGACCATATTCCGAGATCCCCCGGCGCCACTCGCCCTCGCGGCTCGATCGCTGTTGCTTCAGTCATAATGATGCCGAAGCCACCCAACGCGAATTTGCCGAGATGAACGAGCAGCCCGTCATCGGCATATCCATCATGTGCGCGGTGCTGATTCATCGGCGACAGCATGATGCGATTGCGAACCGTCACGCCGCGCAGCGTCGTCGGCGTGAACAGCTTCGGCCGAACTTGAGATGTCACCGGATTTGACCTCACACTCTGAATAAGAGCCAGCTGTTTCGAGTCTATTGTCCGCCAAGACGGCGCTCGCGCCACGCCAGCGCCTTGGCAAGTCCCTCCTCGCGCACGACCTTGAGGAAGCCTCGCTTGAGGTCAGTCCCCTCACCTTCAATCATGATGTCGATATCGAGCGCGGATCGCAGAGCATCCTTCAGGCCCATGATTTCATAGGTGCGATTGAGCGCCATCTTGGTGCGCTGAAGGACCATCGGGTCCAGTCGCGCCAGCTTGCGGGCCATCGCCATCGCCTCCGGCATCAGTTGGTCAGGCTCGACGATCTTGTTGATCAGTCCCCATTCAAGTGCCTGACGCGCGGTGATGGAATCGTCGCCAGTATAGATCACACCCTTGGCGACTTTCGGCGTCACGTACCAGGGGAGGAGCATCGCAACGATACCCGCGCCGAACTTCAGCTCGGGTTCGCCGAACACCGCCGACTCGACGGCCACCGCAAGGTCGCACCCCATCATCAGTTCGAAGCCGCCTGCCAAAGCAGGCCCGTTCACGGCGGCAACGGAGGGCTTCGTCAGATTCCAGAATGACATGATGCCTTTGAAGTCGGCTTCGAGCAGTGGCACCCATTCTGCCACACCGCTCGGCATCGTATCGGCCTGATCGCGAAGATCGAAGCCGGCGCTGAAGGCGGCCCCCGCACCCGTCACGACGACGCTGCGAATCTCGCTATCCGCTTCGATCTCGCGGCAGACGCCCTCCAACTCCCTGAGCATGTGCTGGCTGATCGCATTGGCCCGCCGTGGCCGATTGAAGGTCACAACGCCTATTCCGGGTTCGGGCTTGTCGTACGCGAGCGTTTCCCAGTTCATGTCTTGGATCCTTGGTTGTTGACTTTGAAATTATCGATGTCCGCCGGCGAGACGGCGGGAGTCCGGGTCCTGGCGCAGCCACGCCATCGCGGCCGCGCCGAAAATCGGACCTATCGCAAGAACAGCAAATGCATATCGCCATCCGAGCAGCTTGATGACGATCGGCATGCCCTGAATGGTGAGAAAGGTAAGGAGAAAGCCAGCACAGGTCTGTAGTGTCAGCATCGTGCCGATCAGATGTGGCTCCGCAAGTTCGGTGATCGCTGCGGAAAACTGCGCCGAATCCGCAACCACGCTGATGCCCCAGATCACGGCGATTGCCAGAACGGCAAAAAGGCCGAGAACCGGAGCAAAGCCGATGACCGCCGCACAACTCCCGCTTATTGCCATTGCCGCGATCGTCACGGTTGTCCGGCCGATGCGATCCGCCAGTAGACCGGCCACGACACACCCAAGCGCGCCGCTGGCAATCACCAAAAAGGTGAGAGCGTCAGCATGGCCGACAAGCGCGGGATCGGTCTGATCGACGGCCCATTTCAGAAAGACGCCGATCCAGGCCCACATGGCGTAGAGCTCCCACATGTGGCCGAGATAGCCCGCGTTCGCCAGCAACACCGGCCGCCGCCGAAGCTCGGCAATCGCTTCACTCGCGCGAAAGCGCGCTGTGACGCGGAGACGCGGACCGATGCCGGTCATCAGGATCGCAAACGCACCGACAAGGGCAAAACATGAGGACACCAGAATGGTCGTTCGCCATTCGAGACCCGAAATGGAATTGAACAGGTAAGGAAGCGATGATCCTAGCGTCAAGGCGCCGACGACCGTTCCGATCATCAGGCCGACGCTCCGTTCCGTCCACGCAGCAGCCATTTTCATTCCCACCGGATACACGCCGGCGAGAGCGGCCCCCGTGACAAACCTGAGCACAATGGTGGCCGTGCTATCGAAGCCCACGGACAGCAGTAGAAGATTGGCGATCGTTCCGATCAAGGTGGCGATTGCAAAGAGCCGCCGCGGATCGAACCGATCCGCGATTCCGAGCAGTGCGCTGCCCAATGTTCCGGCGACGAACCCGAGTTGTACCGCACCGGTGAGCAGCGCACTTTGTTGTCCGGAAAGACTTCCGGCGGCGACCAGCGCGGAAGCGGCGGCCGTCGCCGAGAACCAGAGAGTCATTGCTGAAACCTGGCAAAGCACAATCAGGGTGACCGACCCGCCTTTTCCAAGCATGCTGCCTCTCCACTTCGCCATAAGGATGTTAGAGTCCGCGGCAACCCGTTTGAGCGAGATCGATTTTCGTCTGATCCCACGTCAACAGCTGTCCGGTTTTCCATGCGACCGTGGCACCGAACGTCTCCTTCGGAAGCGCCTGAACTTCCGAAACGTAGGCGCCGAGCATGCCCTGATGGTCTTCCTTGCGAATCTGCACCTTTCCGACCACGGTATCGGCCGTTGTCGTTTCCAGCGACTTGATGATCGAGTCCGTCTTCAAATCGCTTGCGGCGTTGAGGGCTGCCAGCGTGAACTGGAGCCCGGCATAAGCCTGAATGGCCTGATAGCCCGGAACCACGCCATATTTGGCATGATAGGCCTTAACCAACTCGGCGATTTTCGGATTCGAGTCTTCCTGGGTCCACGATGTCGTAAGTGCCGCAGCGAGCATACCGAC
The DNA here is from genome assembly GCA_024508855.1 of Xanthobacteraceae bacterium. GTDB lineage: Bacteria > Pseudomonadota > Alphaproteobacteria > Rhizobiales > Xanthobacteraceae > 62-47. The sequence goes on along the minus strand of JANINJ010000070.1, from coordinate 82,969 downwards.
GCTGTTCTTTCCAAGCGCCTGCAACATCGAGTCGGGCACGCCAACCGGAGTCATGATCGGGAAATTGATGCCATATCCGCGCGCCTGATTGATAAAGGCGGTAAGGTCATCGCCGACAGCAAGCGCCAGATAGATGCCATCGGCCTTACTGGCCTGGATCTGTGAAATCGCGCTTGACCAATCGGCGGTGCCGAGCGGCCGCCCGGCCTCTCCCGCGATTTTGATCCCGGGAATCTTGGCGAATTCCGTCTTGTTGCTGATGCCGTAGGCGAAGTCGTGATAGATGACGAACCACTTTTTGTCCAAAAGGTCCTTCCGGTCCCGCATCATGATGGCTCCGGCCTTCGCGGACATTGCATCGTTAGGCACTGTTCGGAAGACGAAGCGGCTGCACTGATCGCCGGTCACGCCGACGGCCTGCGCGTTGGTCGTCACGATCGGCACATTGAGCCGCGGAGCCTGAGCGCTGATACCCAACACAACCGAGCTGGCGGTTCCTCCGATCAGAAGCGTGGCCTTGTCTTCAAGAACGAGTTTTTGAGCCTTGCGAAGACCGGTTGCGGGATTTGCGGCATCATCCTCGATGACGAGCCGGACCGGCCGTCCCTTGACCGTGGCGCCCTGCGCGGCCAGTTCAAGGCCTTTCTTCATATCGTTGCCAAGCGGCGCAAGCACGCCCGTGGTCGATACGAAGACACCGAGAACGACGTCATCGTTCGCCGCCGACCCCATCGTGGGACCGATCAGCGTTGCCAAGGCGATAGTCGAGACAAGTAACTTCCAGGCTCTCATCTTAGGCTCCTCCTCCACTAGAAATTTTGAGTGCTTATTTTGATCGACCCGGCGTTGGTTGGGGTCGTTATCTGATACCCTTTCGTTCGGATACCCGATGTCGCTCGGCGCCACCCGCAGGCGACGCCGTCTGTCTTTCTTCACGATCGAAATCGGCGAGAGCAGCTAAAGCCGCCGCCTTGATTCCGCTGAGCAGATCGTGCGCGGCTTGCCCTGCGACGGCGGCATCGCCGGCGCGGATTCCCTCAACGATGCTGCTCCAGTTGTTCGACCAGTTCTGTCGGTGCTTCTTCACCTCGAACACGCGGCGGGTCAAAGACAACGTCTGGCGCCCGAGCGAAAATAGAATGGTGCGCGCGATATCGTTTTCCGACGCTTCCGCGAGATACATGCTGAGCTGATAAACAATGACGATATACTCGCCGACATCACCCCGATCGCTGGCGGCGAACAGTTTTGCGGTGCCGTCGTCGAGCGTAGCCTGCACCGTCTTCGAGCGCAGTTCGGCCAGTTCCTCGGCGCAGATTGCCATCAGTGCCGAGCGGACCGAAAAGATGTCCTTCAACCGCTTCTCCGTCAGCCGTGCTACGGAAGCGCCGCGATGCGAAAGCATCACCACCAGGCCTTCACGCTCCAGAAGGCGCAGGGCCTCGCGCACCGGTCCCCGGCTGACCTGAAATTGCTCGGCCAGCCGCATCTCATGCAAACGCTGGCCAGGGGCAAAATCGCCGCGAATGATCTGCTCCACCAGCTTTTCCGCCAGTTGCTCCGGCAATGTCTTGACGGCACTTGCTCCGAACGAGTTGAAAAAAGCGCCGGCGATATCGGTTCGGGTGCCGAATCGCTCGCCCATTTTTTCGGACCTTCCAATTTTCTTGTTTCCCACTGGCTTTAGCCTTTCACTAAGCGTGACTGCGCGCGGACCGCACGCGATGTGGTGGGATAAACGGAAATGCCCTGCTTCATCAACTTGATGCGCTGCTCGCGAACGAAATCGTCCTGGTACTTGTCGCCGGAACTTCGCAAGGCCAACGACATCGGCGCGCCATCGGGCCGCGCGCGAGCGATTGACGCGCAGATCGCTTCGAGCGTCTTCAGGCCTTCAATATCGCTCTCGATGAAATCGAGAACCCAACCCATTTCGACAAACACCACGGTGCGGTCGATGTTGCCGTCGACCTTCAGCAAGTTGATGATCTCCTCGAAGATGTAGCGATCACCGTCACGCAGCCCCCACACCGGAATGTCGATCGGGTTAGCAACGCTGGTGCCCGGAATACCGAAGCGGTGGAGTCCGTCCGCCGTCACGTTCTGCAAACGCGGAATCTTGAGGCCTGCCCGCGCAGCGACGTCCGATGACGTCACGCTGACACCGCCTCCGGAGCCGAACAGAGCCAGACGATTGCCTTGGCTGCGCCCGTGCACCGTAAGCCCAAGCAGCGTATCCATCAGATCGTCCATGCTGCCGACCTGGATGACGCCAGACTGCGCAAGTCCCGCATCCCAGAGGACACGATCCGTCGCGAGCGCCGCAGTGTGGCTCGATGCAGCCACCTGTCCCTGTTCGGTCAAGCCGCCACGAAGGATAACGACCGGCTTGGACATGGCTCGCGCGGCGCGAAAAAAAAGACCAGGATCGCGCATCGACTCGATATAGAACGCCACGATCGTCGTATGGGGATCGGCCTCCGCGAACAGCAGCAAATCGAGCATGTCGAGATCGGCGCAATTGCCGCACGACAGCGCGCGGGCCACGGGCAGCCCCCATACCTGCGCGCGACGCACGACGTCCCCGGCATAGGTGCCGCTCTGCGAAAAGAATGTGATGCCTCCCGGCTCGGTTGGATTATAGCGCGGAGCGCCTATGGCCATCCGGGTGTTGGACGAAAACGTGCCGATGCAATTCGGCCCGATCATCCGCATCGTGCCGCTCGCCAGTTGGTCGCACATTTGACGCTCCAGATCGGAGCTGTCGCTCGAATATTCCGAGAAGCCGGCGGTGAGCACCTGGGCTACCTTTATGCCCTTGTCCTGGCATTGCGCCAGGATTTGCGGCACCAGCTTGTTGGCGACGGCGACATAGGCCCGATCGACCTCGCCGGGAATGTCGGCCACCGATGGATAGGCCTTGAGACCGTAGATTTCCTGCGCGGTCGGATGCACCGGATAGATCTTGCCGGTGAAGCCGAAATCCACCAGCGTCTGAATCAACTGAAAACCCAACTTGTCCTTCGACGTCGATGCCCCGACGAACGCGATGGCCTTGGGATCGAAGATCGCACCAAGGCCACCGAGACGCGCTCTCCGCCGTGCCAGTGCTTCGGCAATGTCCTTTTCGGACCGGGGCGCAGCAGGCTGTGCTTCCGATGCTTCGCCTGCGACGGCATCGACCGCGATCGCAATTTCGCCGCTGACAATCACGGGGTTGATATCGAGTTCGTCGACGGCCTCCCGCATCATCAGTCCTTCCGGACCGGCTACCGCCATCAGATAGCGCGCCAAGGTCTCGCGTCCCGCGGCATTCTCTGCGAATTTGTCCGGAAACGCGGCATCGACCAGCGACAACGCAAGTTCCTTGTCAAGCGGTGCCAGTGCCGCCTTCGGCTTGGCGCGCTGTTCGACGCCGGACCCGCCTGGACCGACCAGCACCACTACGCCGTAATCGCGATCGACCTGCGCGCCGATGAAGACCTCGAGACCGGGAGGCACCATCTCCTCGATCAGGACACCATCGATGGCCGCATCCGGATGAGAATGACGGCAAGCATCCATGATCGCCTGATAGGCATCCGCGGCCTGTTCGGCTTGAACCGAGAGACGAACCCCGCCGGCATCGACCTTGTGAACGATATCAGGAGACACGACCTTGAGGGCACAGGCCTTGCCGAGACGACGCACCGCATCGGTCGCTGCCTTGGCGGATGTCGCAAGCATCGGGTTGGTGGTCGCAATTCCGTAACGCGACAGAAGCTGCTTGGACTCGATCTCGGTCTTCATAAACGGAAACCTCTCGTTTTTCTTATTGGAAGCGGGGCGACCGCTTCTCGAGGAAAGCTTTCATTCCTTCGTCGGCGTCGCGGCCACTCTGCAGCCGTCGTCCTTCTTCGGCCTCGAAGCGGCGCGCGACATCGGCGCCTTCGCGCGCGAAGGTGACGAGCCCTCGCTTGACCGACGACACGACATCGAAGGAATTGGCGGCGATGAGACGCGCGGTTTCAAGCGCGGCATCGAGAACACGGCCCGGTTCGGCGATTTTGTTGACGAACCCGAATTGCGCGGCTTCGGTCACGCCGACACGGCGCGCGGTGGCGAGAAGATCGTAGGCAATTCCAAAAGGCACCAGCGATGGCAGCCAACTCAGTTGTCCGCCGATCGGGAGCAAACCGATCCGCGCACCCGGCGCGCAGAAATCGGCGTGCGGTTCACAAACCCGCATGTCGCAAGAGAGCGCAAGAATGAAGCCGCCCGCATGAGCCGCGCCGTTGACGGCGGCGATCGTCGGCGTGGACATCAACCGTGGTTTGAAGAACGGTTCATTGAGCGCCTCGTCGGCGGCATGTTCGCGATCGGTCAAAAGCGCGTTGAGGTCGTGGCCGCTGGAGAATGCACGGTTTCCTGCGCCCGTCACGATCACACACCGCACCGACCGATCGGCCTCGGCTTCGTCGAGCAGCTCGCCAAGCCGCATTGTCATCTCGTGCGTGAAGCAGTTGCGCTTCGCCTCATTGTCGATGGTAAGCACGAGGACATGATCGTCCCGCTGACTTCGAATTTCCGGCACGGCCTACTCCAGGGTCAACATATTGGCGAGACGATCTGGGTTAGCGATCACTTCGTCTCGCTCGAAGGATTTGATGATTTGACCGTTCTCCATCACATGGAATCGATCCCCCACCGCGAGCGCCAGCGGCAAGCTTTGCTCCACGAGAATGATACCGATCCCACGTTTGCGCGCCGCGTCGATCGAGTGCCGGATGGCTTCGACATAGTTTGGCGCGAGTCCTTCCGTCGGTTCATCGAGCATCATGTAGCGAGGATTGGCGAGCATCGCGCGGGCCACAACCAACATCTGCTGTTCGCCGCCACTCAGTGTTCCGGCTTTCTGGTCGAGACGTTCGCCAATACGAGGAAATATCTCGATGGCTGACTCAATCGTGAAATCATCGCCTCGCGTCGATTTCTGTTGCGCGACACGAAGATTCTCTTCCACGGTCAGGCCCGCGAAAACCTTGCGGTCCTCTGGCACCAGCGTGACGCCCATCTTGGCGCGGCGATAGGTGGGCCCGCACAGTTCCTCACCGTTCAGGACGATCGCACCCTCGATTCGATCCACCAATCCCATCGTGGCGCGCAGCGTCGTCGTCTTGCCCATTCCATTGAGCCCGAGCAGACACGCGACCGTGCCTTCTTCCACCTGGAAGCTGACGCCCTGGAGAATCTGACTGGAGCCGTAAAAGGCGCAGAGGTTGTCATAGGTCAGCATGCCGCTCATATGGCGAAGCTCCCGTGAAGGTATGCTTTGCGAACAGCTTCGTTGTCGCGGATTTCGGCCGGCGGAGCATCGGCGATCACGTACCCGTGCTGCATCACCGTGATCCGGTCGGAGAGCCGCATCACCATCGCGACATCATGCTCGACGACAACGATGGTCACGCCGAGAGAATCGCGTAAGGCGGTAATCAATGTTGCGATGGTCTCCCGATCGCCGCGTGACATTCCTGCTAGCGGCTCATCCATCAGGATCAGTTTGGGCTTCAGCGCCAGGCCGATCGCAATGTCGAGCGCCCGCTGATTGCCGTGCGCGAGTGCACCCGCCTTGTCTTTTTCACGCCCACGCAGTCGCACTCGGCCAAGAATATCGCACGCTTCGGCTTCGATGGCGCGTTCGGTACCGGCTGTCAGCCAGATCGAACGGCTGATGCCCTCCCGCGACCGGATCGCAAGCGCGATGTTCTCGAGCACCGACAGATCGTGGAAAACGCTGGTGCGCTGAAATGTCCGCGCGAGACGGATTTTAGCGAGGCGTTCGGCCGGCCATCCGGTGACATCCACGCCATCAAACATCACGCGGCCCGCAGCCGGCTTAATTGCACCCGTGATCAGGTTGAAAAGCGTGGTCTTGCCCGCACCATTCGGGCCGATGATCGAGTGGATGGCGGCCGGTGCGATCCGCAAATTCACACCATTCACGGCTTTGAGACCGCCAAAATGCTTGGTGAGATCGGTTGTTTCGAGGATCATGCCGACATTCCGCGTCGCGCGGCCGCGATCCGTTGCCAGAGATTGGAGACGGCGCCGAACAGCCCGCCTGGCGCAACGATGACGATCAGGACAAAGAACCCGCCAAAGTAGATCAGCCAGGAATCGGTGATGCTGCTCACGTAATGTTCGGTGACGGTGAAGACCGCTGCGCCGATCACAGGACCGATGATCGTGCCGACGCCTCCCAGCACCACATACATCAGCACCTTGCCGGATTCGAACCAGTTCAACAGGTCAGGCGATGCCGCGCCATTGAAGAGCGCGAATAACCCACCCGCAAGCGCGGCAAGACTCGCCGACACGATGTACGAAAGCAATTTCAACAAGCTGACGTTCAGTCCGATGAAACGGGCACGCTCGGTGTTCTCACGAATGGCAAGCCACGCCTTGCCCAGCGGCGAGCGACGAATGTGAAAGGCGCCCGCAAGCGCAACCAGCAGCACGCCGTACAGCAGCCAGTACCAGACCGCCGGCTTGACGATCTGGAATCCAAACGCCGTAGGGATCGGGATGCCCTGCAGACCGTCTTCGCCGCCCGTGATGCTCGACAATACGAAAACCAGGGCAAACAGTATCTGCCCGAACGCCAGGGTCAGAATCGCGAATGTCTTGCCGATCTGTCGAACAAGCACGAAGCCGACGATGGCTGACAGCACGATCGTGAGGACGACGGTCAAGGGCAGCAGAACGACAACGTCCGCCGTCAGCATTTTGGCTGCGATGCCCGTGAGGTAGGCGCCGAAACCGTACCAAGCGGCATGACCGAACGAAAGAAGGCCCGTGCTCCCCATCAGAAGATCGAGACTGAGAGCAACGATCGCGGCAACGACCGCCTGCGACGCAAGGATCAGGACGAAAGGCATGTTTTCCGTCCAAAGCGGCACGCTGGCACCCAGGGCCGCGGCGGCAAGCAGCGCGAGGCCCGTGAAGCGTCGATCTGTACCCGGCATCGGCATTGTGGCGATCTCGTCGCTCATTCTGTCCGCCCTTCTCCGAAAAATCCGCGCGGCCAATTGATCAGCATGGCCATGACGAGAACGAACAGGAGCATCAGCGCGAGTTGGCCGCCGAAATACCCCTCGCCGAACACGGTAATCAGTCCGACGACGTAGGCGGCGACGATGGCGCCCCGCAAACTGCCGAGACCACCGAGAATGACCGTCATGAATGCCAGGATCAGGATCTTGTCACCGACCGTGGCGTAGGCGGTGAAGATCGGAGCGCCGACAACTCCGGAGATGGCGGCAAGTGCAGCCCCGACTCCGACGACCGAATGCATCAGTTTTTCGCGATCGATGCCGAGGCACGCGCCCATTTCAGGATTGTCGTTGGCTGCGCGAACCCGCAATCCCCAATCCGAATTCTTCAGGAACAGCAGCAAAGCCATGGTCAGCGCGACCGCAACAGCCGACAGGAAAACGCGATACATCGGTAGCTTGATGGCGCCGAGCGAGACCACACTCTGCAGTGCAGGAGGGATGGCAAGAATCTGCACGTTGCGCCCGCCGAGTTCGTAGAGAACGCCGGTGATCAGGAGAGCCAGGCCGAAGGTGAGGAGAAGACTGTCGACCATCGGGCGGTCGCGAATCCGAGCAAACACCAACCAGTCGAGCGCGACGCCAAGCAATCCGACACCGAGCGGCACGACGAACAATGCTGCCCAGAACGGCAAGCCTGAATTGGCCGACCAGATGCCCGCCATCGCGCCGAGGCTGAAGAAGGCACCGTGCGCAAAGTTCACGATGCGTCCCACGCCATAGATCAGAGTCAGGCCGAGGCTGAACAACAACAGCACTGAGCCCATGACCAAGCCATTAAGCGCCAACGATGCCGCCAGCATGCGCCCGCAACCCCTGTTCGTTTCATTCTCCCAAACTTGAGCTTAGGTTGTTTTGTCAGATTGTCAACAATCTCACAAACAGGATCATCTCCGTAGGGATCAATGATCCTCGAGAGGAATGCTGCCTGTTTGGACATGACGCAGCGTTCTGAAGACATCTCAGAGGTTGCTGAAGCGCTTGCGATCATTCCGAACGATGACGCTTCTTGGTGGATTAGAACAACGTCGCAATGGCGACTTTCGCAGCAACGAGCGGCAACGGCTTCGCGATGTTCGATGAGTGGTCGCAAAAATCCGCCAAATACGATCCTCAAGAAACGCACAAGAGATGGAATGGGCTCGAACGCTCGCCGCCACCGGAATTGGTGCCGGGACACTCTTTCATAAGGCGCGGGAGATCAGTTCCAGTTGGCGCATGGCAACGATTCATAGGCTCGCTGCTGCGAATGCCAATGCCGACGATTTCATCAATGACCTACTTGGAGGGAACGCCGTATCTGTGAAGCAGATGGAGCAACAGGTTGGGTACCGCGAGGCATCGCAGCTGATGGCGCAGATCGACCATTGGCTTCAATCGCTTCCGCGCAACGTCGCGTTGCAGGATGCGCGACACCTGAAGCCAGAATTTCGCGGCACAGCAACAGAGGCGGTCAGTTCGCTCCGCGATCAGATCAAGGAAGTTCGGAAAGAACTCAGCGTTATCGAACGTGCCGCCGTTACACCGGAGGAGCAAAAGTTACCCTAGATTCCTGAAAATCAGCACGTTATCGATAAATCATATCAGTTACGCGCTATCGGCCCGACCAATTCTAATGGCCGTCCGCACCAATGCCCCTCGCCCCGGCCCTACCCCTCAGCCCGCCTGGAAAGGGCTCTCTGCAACCACGAAATTTGGTCCGTCCGCAGGGCCGGTTTGCGGTCGCTGGGGTCGGTCTCCATCCCGGTCCGTTCGTCTGCGCCGTCAGCCGATCCGCCGCTCGGACACGTCAGAGGATAAGCCGGGGGGAGCTCCTGCAGCAGCCATAAATTATTTTGGAAAATCAACACTCTTGGCGGAGAGGGAGGGATTCGAACCCCCGATAGGCTTGCACCTATGCCGCATTTCGAGTGCGGTGCATTCAACCACTCTGCCACCTCTCCAGGGTGCCAAAACGGGCGGCGGTGCCGCCCGTGGTCGGGCCGTGTTCTAGGCGAGGATGCCGTTCGAGACAAGCCGTGCGCGGGAGGAAATCGTCTCCGCGGCCGGCCCGGCCGCTCCGGAACATCCTGAGAGAGGCCGAAACCACCCGCCGCCGCCCGCGAGAGCACTATTTCAGGGCGACCGAGCCGCTGAATGCTCCGTTGGCGGCATTGGCCTCGACATTATTATTGCCGAAGCTCAGCAGCGCGCCGCCGGACGCGGTCGCCAGGCCGGTGCTGTTCCCGATGACGGCCGAGCCGTCGACGCGAACCGTGACGCCGGCGCCGATCGACCTGATTCCGAAGCCGTTGTTCACCACCTTCGAGGTCTTCACCATCACGCCGATCGGCGCTCCGCCGCCGATCGTGGTGGCGACGATGCCGTCCTGCACATTTCCGGCCGACACGCTATCGGTGATGGTCGCATTGATACCGGCGGTGCTGGCGCTTCCATCGATGGCGATACCGAACGTGTTCTTCGAGGTGAAGACATGATCCAGCATTACGCGTGCACTGCCCGTTCCGCTCGGCTTAATAAGAATCCCCGCGCCGGTCGATCCATCGCCGTTGTTGTTCAGCGTCACGTTGCGCACATGGAGCACAGCAGGCGTGGGCGGCGCGAACAGGATTCCGGCAGCCCCGGCCGCCTTGTTGTCGCGGATGGAGACATTCTCGACCAGCAGCGAGTTGCCCTGGATGAAACGAATGCCGTTGAGGCCCGGCGACGTGTCGGGGCTGCCGTCGACCTCAAGGTTTCGCAGCACCACGTCGACGCCGGCGCCGTTGATGATGAACCCGTTCGTGGCGGAGTTCAGCGTGGATCCCTCGATGCCGCCGCCATTGATGGTGATCGACTTGGTGATGGTGACGGTGCCGAAACCGCCAGGATCGAGCACCGAGATTTCGCCGCTGGCCGCGGTCTTCGAAATCGCCCCCGCAAAGGTCTTGCACGGCGCCGTGCGGCTGCACGGATTGACGTCGTCGCCGACGCCGGAAACCCAGGTGCGGGTCGCTTGCGCATAAGCTGCATTGGGGATTGCGGAAACTGCGACGAGAGCGGCGAGCGCCGCCAGGCAGGCCTTGAGCCGGATCATTAAAAAACTCCCTGAGAAATGTTGTCAAAAAAAGGGGTGGTACGCTGAAGTGGCCGGACGTGATCCGCCTTCACCTGCAATTTGAAGAATGGCTCGATGTGGTGTGACGCGAACGTGTGTGATGCGAAGGTGAAAAAACAATCCGGAATAAAAATCTCGCCGCCAGCGCAGCGACAAACGATACCATGTCATCCAGTGGCCGGGACGAGGTAGCGCCTGATACGCTTTGTCGCAGCTAACGTGACGCGGTTCAACTCGCGAACGGTTCATTCTGGTGGAGCGTTGGATTTGACATTCGCCTCACGGGCTTGCGGCAATCCACGCCACCGGAACGTCCGCCAGCCTCAGGTCTTGGCTTTCTTCGCAGCCTTCTTGTCGTCCTTGCTGTCTTTGGCCTTGTCTTTCTTGTCGTCGTCCTTCGCCTTGCGATTGGTGAAGCGGGCGTTGCCGAGGCCGGTGCCGATGGTCAGCACGCCCCAGCGCGTCACGTCCTGCATGAACGGCATCTCGCTCAGTCCCTGCGCGACGCCGTCATTGTGCATCAGGATCGTGGTGTCGTGATCGCCGATCATCGGGATCGCCTCGAACAGGCTCGCCGGCAGGTTGAACTTGCTGCTCTCCCAGTTGCCCGGCAGGTTCTGCGCACCCTTTTCGATCTTGCCATCCTCGTCGATGACGCCGGGGCACGAGATGCCGATGAACGGCGCCAGCTTGAGGCCTTCGGTGTCGGCGGCGGCGATCATGTCCTTCAGCATCTTCACCAGCCGCTTCACCGCGCCTTCGCGGGTCGGCTCCTCATCGGCGTGCCGCCACAGATCGGATTTCCAGACCGCGGCCTTGGACAGATCCTTCGCCTTCTTCCAGCGGGTCTCCACCACGCCGCAGCGGATGTTGGAGCCGCCGATGTCGACCGCGAGAATGCTGTCGTAAGCTTCGAAGATCCATGACGGCGCCAGATGCAGGCAGCCGATCAGTCCCGCTTCATCGGGATGGAAGCGGATCGGGATCAGATCGACCTTGAGTCCTTCGGCCTTGAGGATGATATCCGCACGCGCGATCGCCAGTTCGCCGACTCGGCTCTGGCGAAAGCCGCCGCCGACCACGATGCGTTCGGTATCGACCCATGCCTTGGTCTTGAGGAAACGCTGGGTCACATAGGCCAGCTGCCGAGCGAACTCCTCCAGCGCGCCATATACCAGCGCCGCCGCCATGATGTCGTCGCCAACCAGCACCTCGTCGAGAGTCTTCTTGCCGAGGTCGTCGGAGGCCTTCTTGCCGAGCGGATCGTCGCCGTTCTTGCGCAACGGCTTGCGCCAGTCGTCGAGGATCTGCTGAAATGCCCCCTTGCTGGCGCGATCGCCCAGAAATCCGTCGTCGTCCTTCAGTTCGATGTTGTAGCTGTCGACATCGACCGAAGGCAGGCGAGAGACGCCATGCTTGCCGATGCCGGAGGTCATGACAGTACCTTCGGCCATATTGCCCCGCTGTTCGTTCCGTGGACGGGAACAACGGCGTGGGAACCGGTTGGTTTCATGGGGTAAGGTCACGCGGACCGCCGCAGGGCCGAAATCCGGCCCGATTTGGCCGAATCGCGCCGAATTCCGGCGTCATTTCAGGCCTGTTGCCTTGACTCCCCTCGCCGGGCCGCTATAAAGCCGCCAACCGGCGCAGGGTATTTCCCGCGCCGCTTGTTTTTGCGCGGCTGTCGGGCCGGGTCATCGGACCTCGATCCCCTATCGCGCCAAAACGCTCCATTTCGCGACTGAACAAAAAGCTGGCCCGGACCTGTCCGAGTGCCGGGATCGAACACGAAGGAATATAACGATGTTCGCAGTCATCAAAACCGGCGGCCGGCAGTACCGCGTCGTTCCGGAAGATGTACTCGAGGTTACCAAGATCGCCGGCGAAGTCGGTACGATCGTGCAGCTTGGCGAAGTTCTGGTGCTCGGCGGTGATACGCCGGTATTGGGCACGCCGACCGTGGCGGGCGCGTCGGTGGCAGCGGAAGTGCTGAACCACAAGCGCGGCCCCAAGATCATCTCGTTCAAGAAGCGCCGGCGCAAGAATTCGAAGCGCAAGCGCGGCTACCGCGACGAGATCACCGTGCTGCGCATCACCGAGATCCTGGCCGACGGCAAGTCGCCGACGGTGGGCCCGCGGCCGAAGAAGGCCAAGGCCGCTCCGGCACCGGCCGACAGCGATGCGGACGAGGCTCCGAAGGCGGCGAAGAAGGCACCGGCCAAGAAGGCGGCTGCCAAGACCGCAGCCAAGCCTGCCGCCGCAGCGAAGAAGGCTCCGGCCAAGAAGCCCGCGGCGAAGAAGGCCGCGAAGCCGAAGGCCGACAAGGAATAACATGTTAAGGGCGCGTCGCCCGCAAAAGCCGATGCCGATGCGATCGGATGACGCGCTCACGCCAGATCAGAGAGATTAAAATCTGGCGCGATAAAAAGTGAGATGATTCCGTCAGGGAATCAACCTAAAGTGTTTTCGAGATTGGAGACGGGCCATGGCTCACAAAAAAGCAGGCGGTTCATCACGTAACGGTCGCGATTCCGCGGGCAAGCGCCTTGGCATCAAGGCGTACGGCGGCGAACACGTGATTCCCGGCAATATCATTGCGCGTCAACGCGGCACTACGTGGCATCCCGGCCTTAATGTCGGCATGGGCACGGACCATACGTTATTCGCCAAGATTGAAGGCCGCGTTGAGTTCCGTGCGAAAGCCAACGGCCGCACTTTCGTATCGGTCCTCCCGATGACGGAAGCCGCGGCCGAGTAGACGGTGGATGATTTCTATTCCGCCGGTCCCTGTTGAACCGGCGGAGTCGTAAAGGCTCCAGGGGAGACGGGAAACCGGCCTCCCCTTTTTCTTTTGGTGCAGGAGCCCACACATGTTGCAGGATTTCTCAACGCCCGTCCGGCGGGAAACAAGTACCGTCGTCCTCGAGACCGAGCGGCTGACCCTGCGCAAGCCGACGCTCGCGGACGTAAAAGCAATTGCCAGCCTCGCCAACGATCGCCGCATTGCCGAGAATACCCGCCGCCTGCCGCATCCGTATCGGCAGGACGATGCCGTGCAATTCATCAAGGCGATCGCCAGGAGCAAGACCGGGGCGAAGACCGAGACCGTTTTCCTGATCGAGGAACACCACACGCCGATCGGCATGGTCGGCGTCGACTGGCGCGAACCCGAGACGCCTGAACTCGGCTACTGGCTCGGCGTAGACTATTGGGGCCGCGGCTTCGGCACCGAAGCTGCGCGCGCGATGATCGACTATACGTTCGAGGAGTTCGACGCCGAGGTGATGATCTCCGGCGCACGCGTCGTGAATCCTGCGTCGCGCAACATCCTCGAGAAGTGCGGCTTCCAGTGGAACGGCGTCGAGCTGCATCGCTTCGAGTCGCTCGGCTCCTCTTCACCGGTGGATTGCTTCCGGCTGACACGCGGCGTGTGGGCATCCCTGAAGCGCTGGGGCAAGTCGACGCGGCACGACAGCTAGAGCGTTTTCAAGCGAAGTGGTGACCTGTTCGCGTGAAGAAAACGCGTCACATCAAAATCATGGAGCCCCGGTTCTGATTCCATCAGAACCGGAAAATCCCTGACACACAACGCGACGACCGAAACACAAAGGGCCCGATCCGCCGGATCGGGCCCTTGCCGTATTAGCGCGTGAGAATGTTTCAGAACAGGTGCGAGAAAACGAAGTACAGCGCTGCGGAGAGCATCATCGCGGCCGGCAGGGTCAGAACCCAGGCCATCGCGATGTTGCGGATCGTCGACAATTGCAGCCCCGACCCGTTCGCCGCCATAGTGCCGGCGATGCCCGACGAGAGCACGTGCGTGGTCGAAACCGGCAGTCCATAGCCATCCGCCGCCGCAATCGTCGCCGCGGCGGTAATTTCCGCAGCAGCCCCCTGTGCGTAGGTCAGGTGGGTCTTGCCGATCTTTTCGCCGACGGTCACGACGATGCGCTTCCAGCCGATCATGGTGCCAAGGCCGAGGGCAATGGCGACCGCGACCTTCACCCAAGTCGGGATGAACTTGGTCGCGGAGTCGAGCGAGCCCTTATAGGCCTCGAGGACGGCAACATCTTCCTTGCTGAGATCGTTTTCCTTGTCCTTCGACAGGAAGCGGATCGCTTCCGAAGTGAGGTACATGTCGTTACGGGTGTTGCCGACAGCCTCCGCGGGCACCTTGTTCAGCGAGCCATACTTCTGGACCTGTTCGCCGATATCCTTCACCAGCACAGCCAGCGACGGATAGGTGCCTTCGTCGATGTGATGTTCTGCCACGTAGCGGGTCACCGCGGGACGCGGATCGCCGATGATGCTGTGGCCGGCGCCTTTCGCCGAAATCACGGCCGAAGCGGCGGCCGAGGTCTGGGAGAATTTCGCCACCTGCGATTCCGGCAATGCGCGGTTCAGCGCATACGCGGTCGGCACGGTGCCGATCAGGATCAGCATGATGAGGCCCATGCCCTTCTGGCCGTCGTTCGAGCCATGGAAGAAGCTGACGAGCGTGCAAGTGAGGATCAGGATGCCGCGGATCCAGAGCGGCGGCGGCTGGTCGCCCTTGGGTTCGGCGAACAGGGCCGGGGTCGCTTTCGCCAGCGCCGTCTTCAGCACGAAGAGCAGCACCGCAGCGAGCACGAAGCCGAACAGCGGCGACAGCAGCAGCGCCTTGCCGATGCCGGCGGCCTGCGACCAGTCAACGCCCGACGTACCGTCGCGGCCACGCATCAGCGCATTGGCGATGCCGACGCCCATGATCGAGCCGATCATGGTGTGCGAGGAGGACGCCGGAAGGCCCAAGTACCAGGTGCCAAGATTCCAGATGATCGCCGCGATCAGCAGCGCGAACACCATGGCGAAACCGGCGCTGGAGCCGACCTGCAGGATCAACTCGACCGGCAGCAGCGAGACGATGCCGAACGCCACCGCGCCGCTCGAAAACAGCACACCGAGGAAGTTGAAGAAGCCCGACCACAGCACCGCGAATTCGGCAGGCAGCGAGCGCGTGTAGATCACCGTCGCCACGGCATTGGCGGTATCGTGGAAGCCGTTGACGAACTCGAAGCCGAGCGCGATCAGGAGCGCAATCAGCAGCAGGATATAAGGCAGATAGGTCGTCACCTTCGTGCCGGTAGCGCTGACATCGACATAAATGCTGTAGGCCACGAACAGGAGTCCGGCCGCCAGGATGCCGAAAAATATCAGCATCGTCAGAGGATTGAATCCCTTGTCGAGATTCGGCTTGCCGCTCGGCTGTCGTGGATCAACGACGCCATCCATTGCTATGTTGCTCATTCCAGCCGCCCTTCATATTTCATTATCCATCGGGCACGTTCTGCCGCATGGATTTGAAGACTGGATGACAGTTGCGACCTTCGGGGCCGGAGCCACGCGTTAGCGGCGCGGCCGCGATCGCGCGAAATCGGCGGGCTGACTTGAGCGTCGTCCCTCTCAAGCGCCTGTTCGCGCAAGACAAATGGTAATCGAGGCTATGACGATGGCGCCGATCAAGACCGCGGCCGGCGACGCATCACCGACCGACGCTGGCGGTCTTGACCCTGCAGCTGCTCGACAAGCGGTTACGCTACCGCCGTCACCGTGTGACCGGCGGCGCGCAATTTTACCAGCAGGCCGTCGGCGCCGGTGAGCAGGCCGAGCGGCAGGAAGACGAAAGCGCTGCCTGCTGCGTTTGCCGACAGATTTTTCACCAGGCTGTCGAACAACAGCGGTCTCATCTTCTCCTCGGAGAGAAACGACGACGGCGAGACGATGCCGTGCTTGCGAATATCGGCGGTGAAGCGATTGATTTCTTCGCCCTTCCGATCGAGGTAAAGCTTTTCGAGATGCGCGCCGATCGGTCCGACCTGACGGCGCAGATCGAGCAGATACTTGATCGTGGATTCGTCGATCGATTTGTTCAGCGCGACGATGTCGGGCGGATTCCACAGGCTCTGCGCTTCGGTATCGCTGATGAGTTGCGTGGTCGGACGCGTCAGCGTGCGGGCGTGATCGGCAATAACGCCGCCGACCGACGGCGTCGATGGCGTCTGGCCCTCGCCCATCAACAAGGTCGTGGTCTCGAATCCCGACAACAGGTTGGTCATCTCGCCGATCTGCGGAACCTTGGCGAAGACGTCGCGCAGTTCGTTCAGTACCGGCTTGCTGAGCGTTTTCGAAAGCGGCACGACCTGCTTGCGGTCGATCTGGATCGGCGGGAATTTCACCACCGGGCTGAGATCCTGCAGCACACCCTTGGTCTCATCGATGAATCGATCGCCGTCCTTGACGACATCGGGCACCCGCAATGCTGCGATGCGCTCATACCCGAACAGGATGCCGGAATTGTCACCCACCTTCACGCGCCAGAACAGCGCGTGCTCGTCATCCGCCGCGTAAGCCGCACGTGGAGAGACCACGGCCGTCGCCGCCATCAGGGCCAGTAATTTTCGCCGATCGATCTGCATGACATTGTCCCGCATCCAGAGATTGTGCGCCCCAACGTCGTATTGTCTTACCGTGATCGGGCGATGGCAAGGCCGCGACGACCCCGCGCCGTCACGCCGGCGGGTTGACGGCGGTCTCGGCTTCTTTCCCCAGCGCCTGTTCGCGCAGGAAGATATAGAAGCCGGCTGCGATGATGATGGCGGCACCGAGCAAGGTCGCGGGCGACGGCATGTCGCCGAACACCACATAGCCGAAGATCACCGCCCACACGATCATCGAATATTGATACGGCACCACCACGCTGGCCGGCGCCAGCTTGAGCGAACGGTTGACGCACAGCAGCGCCCCGATCGAGATGCATCCGGCCAGCGCGAACAGGCCGAAATCCGGCAGTGTCGGCGTCGACCAGCCGAACGGCAGCAGCACCGCGCCGAACACCAGCGTCCCGACGAACTGCGACGACGCCAGCACGATATCCGGTGCGCCGCGCACCTGGCGGGTGATCAGCATCAGGATCGCGAACGAAGTGCTGCCACCGAGCGCAATCAGCGCCGGCCATGAAATGGTCTGGGTCGAGGGCCGCATCGCAATCAGCACGCCGCAGAAGCCGACCGCAACCGCAGTCCATCGCCGCCAGCCGACCTGCTCGCGCAGCACGATCGCCGATAGCGCGGTGACGAAGATCGGACAGGCGAGATAATAGGTGATGACGTCCGCCAGCGGCAGATAGCCCACCGCCACGAAGAACGCCGCCACTTCCGCCGTCGAGAGCACCACGCGCAGCACATGCAGGCCGGGCCGCTCCAGTTCGACGAATGCGCGGCGGCTGTGCCAGATCATCGGCGCCAGCAGCAGCAGCGACGCGCAGGCGCGCAGGAACAGCAGTTGCCCGACCGGATAGGTCGCGACGATGTATTTGCCGAGCGCATCGCCGAACGAGAACGCCCAGACGCCGGCCAGCATCAGGCCGATGCCGGCGAGCCGCGCCGAACGCGTGTCGAGGACGGAAGATGTTTTCGTGGACGACGGCATGCGCGGTTTTCGGGTGGGCGATCGGTTCAACGTGCAGGCTGTCTACCAGTTCGCCAACGGCCGCTCCACCGTCATTGCGGGATGCGCGCTCTTGCCGCGCAGACCCGAAATGACGCGCTGCGGCAAGCCGTGGCGGCCCTCTCCGATAACAATTGTGATGGATGCCCACGCCCCGTAGACTGGATGTGACATTCGCGTGACAGCGATTTGCAGAGCGGATGTCGGTCGAGTCGCCAGGTTATCTCCATGACGCTGATCCTGATTCTTGCCGTCGCCATCGCCGTCATTCTACTGGCGGAGCGCAGTGTCGAGCATCTCTGGCTGGCAATCGCGGGGCTGTGCTTTGGCGCCGCACTGTTGCTGTTCGTCGTTGACGATGTCCGAAGAGCCATCCTGCTGTCGTCGGTGCTCGCCGCCGCGGTGCTCGGCGCATCCATCGTCAAGTACAATCACAGCGGGCTGAAGCTGATCGTGACGGATCTGCCGCTGGCATTTGCGGGCACCGTGCCGTTCTTCGTGGTGCAATATCCGCTGGCGGTGATGGCGGTCGTCACCGGGAGCATTGTGCTAGCAGGAGCGGTGATCGCCACGGTGATTTGGGTGCAAGGCACGCCGATCCCGCTCGGTTGGCAGACCATCATCTTCGGCGCGGCCCTGATCGGCCTGATTGCGGCCTATCGCGCGAGCGGCGGAGCCGCATTCCTCCAGCGCAGCGTGGCACAGCGCCGCTGCTTTTTATCCACCTTCATCGCCTCCCTGCTCGATCCGCGTTCCTGGCGACAGTTCGGTGGCCTGACCTTGAGCGATATCGCCACGGATACATTGCCGCTGATGCCGGCCGTTCCCGCGCGCATCCTCGATTATCCCGACATCATCGTCATCCAGCATGAATCGATTTTCGATCCGCGCGTCTACGGGCTGCCGGTCGAACCTGTCGTCGAAGGTTTTCTGTCCCCGAAGCACGGCAGCTACGGAAGCCTCAACGTCGATATATTCGGCGGCGGATCGTGGCAGTCCGAGTTCAGCCTGCTGACGGGACTTTCCAGCGCGAGCTTCGGCTCCAACGCGTATTACCTGTTCAAGCGCGGCGTCGGCCGATTCCATCATAGTCTTCCCGGCTGGCTTGCGGCGCAGGGATACCGGACGACGCTGGCGTCGAGCTGCCGCCGCAATTTTCTCAACTACGATGCGTTCTACCGGGCGATCGGGATCGGCGAACGCGTTTTCAGCGACGATTTTCCGGTGCCCTTCGATGTCGGCCGCTTCGAGGCGACACATTCCGACGCCCAGTTTCTGGAAGCCGCCATCGGCGCACATGTCAGGCGGATCGCTGAAGATCCGGCGCCGCGGTTTCTCTATGCGCTGACCAATTTCAATCACGGCCCGCATACAAGAAGGCTGGTCGCGCCCGGCCGGCACGAAAGCGAGCGCGCGTTTGCCGCGGCAAGCCTGCCCGATGCCTGCTATGCCGAATACTATGCCCGGCTCGCGGAAACCGCCGCGACCTGGGACAGGCTCAAGACCGAACTGGCAGCCCGTTTTCCCGACCGCCCAATGCTGATCGTCCACTACGGCGATCATCAGCCGGTGATGACGCGGCGGATCGAGGCGAAACGCAAACTGCCGATCGACCCGCGCCGCCAGTTTCGCACCTTCTATGCCATCGAGGCCTTGAACGGGGCCGCCGACCGGCTTGTCGCGGGGCGAGGCCGCGCGCTCGATATCGCGTTTCTCGGGACCGTCGCCCTGCAGCAGGCGGGCCTGCCGCTCGATGAGGTTTTCGCGACGCGCGCCAGCCTGCTCGATCAATGCGGCGAGGCTTATTTCGCGTCATCGTCGGAGCGCAAGCGCCGCTTCCACCGCACGCTGGTCGAACGCGGCGTCATCGACGTCGCGCCGGCCACGCAATCCTGACGCCGACGCGCACCGAACGCGCCATCACGCCGGAGGCGCCATGGCGTGCACCGATCGCATCAGCACCAATGCGGCGGCGGTCGCGATCGCACCGGCGAGAAACGCCGACGGATAG
This sequence comes from Xanthobacteraceae bacterium, assembly GCA_024508855.1. Lineage (GTDB taxonomy): Bacteria > Pseudomonadota > Alphaproteobacteria > Rhizobiales > Xanthobacteraceae > 62-47. The sequence goes on along the minus strand of JANINJ010000070.1, from coordinate 63,285 downwards.
CCCATCGCGCCGGTAAGCAAACCGACCGCGGGGCCGGTGAGGCCGATCGCGACGTCGAAGAACGCCATGAAGTTGGCGACCGCGCGGCCGCGCAATTCCGCCGGCACCCGTTTCGTCGCCATCACGCCCAGCGAAGGAAAGATCAGCGAGAAGCCGAGACCGGTCAGCGCCGCGCCGATCAGCGCGACGGCGGGCGACGGCGCGCACCACAACACCAGCTGGCCGACCAATTCGATGCCGAGCGACGCCGCGACCACGCGCGATGGACCGAAGCGATCCGGCAGATGCGATCCCACCAGCCGGACGAACACGTAGGCGATACCGAAGCTCGCGATCGCGGCACCCGCGCCGGCCCAGCCCTTCACGCTGTAGGCCAGCGGCAGGAACGCGGCCATGCTCGCGAACGGCACGGTAGCGAGCGCCAGCACCAAGCCCGGCAGCCAGATCAACCGCAAGACCCTATGCACCGGCACATGCACGCGCTCACCGCCTGCGATCGGCACCGGCGGCAGCGCGAACGCAATGGCGATCGCAAGCAGCGGCGTCACCATCGCCAGCACCGCGACCCCGGCAAATCCGTAGGCCGATTGAATCCCGAGACCGAGCGGCGCGCCGAGCCCGAGCGCGGCATACATCGCGATGCCCTGCCACGACATCACCTTGCCGGTGCGCGCGGCGCCGATGCGGCCGATGCCCCAGCTCATGGTGCCGGTGATGTACAGGCTCTCGGCAATGCCCAGCAGCACACGGCCGGCAATCAGAACCGCGAGCCTGACCTCCGGCGCAGCCGGCAGCAGCGCCGAGGCGAGATAGCAACAGGCCGCAAGCGAGGCGAGCGGCAGCCCGCGCAGCACGATCCAGCGCGGCCCGTGATGGTCGCTCAGCGTTCCGGCGTAGTGGCGCGACAGCACGGTGACGATGGACTGGATGCCGATCACCCAGCCGACAGTGAAACTGCTGAAGCCGAGTTGCTCGTGCACGTAGAGCGACAGCGCCGGCAGCGGCGCGCCGACCACGAGGATGCCGCAAAAGACGATGGCCACCAGCGGCGCCAGCCCCGAGACGGCGCTGCGTTGCGATGCGAATTGAGTATGGGAAGGAACGTCATTCATGATAACACGCCCGAAAATCCCGCCGGACAAATGCCATCCCGGCATGGAATGTGGCGCGTTGCGTGACGTTAACGCTTACGGAACACGGCGGCCGCGTTCGATGGGCGGGCAAATAACTTGAGCGCGGGGACCTGTCAAGCGGCCGGATCGAAACCACCGGCCGTGCGCGTTGTTGCTGACACAGCGCCCCTGCGATACGGATAAGCCATGAAATTCCTCGATGAAGCCAAGGTCTATATCCGCTCCGGCGACGGCGGAAACGGTTGCGTGGCGTTCCGCCGCGAGAAGTTCATCGAGTTCGGCGGGCCGAGCGGCGGCAATGGCGGCCGCGGCGGCGACGTCATCATCGAGGCGGTGGACGGCCTCAACACGCTGATCGATTACCGCTACCAGCAGCACTTCAAGGCGCAGCGCGGCGTCAATGGCATGGGCAAGGACCGCCACGGCGCCAACGGCAAGCCGATTATCCTCAAGGTTCCGGTCGGCACCCAGGTGTTCGACGACGACCGCGAGACGCTGATTCACGATTTCACCCGGCTCGGCGAAAAGTTCGTGCTCGCCGAAGGCGGCAACGGCGGCTTCGGCAACGCGCATTTCAAGTCGTCCACCAATCGCGCGCCGCGCAACGCCAATCCCGGTCAGCCCGGTGAGGAACGCTGGATCTGGCTGCGCCTGAAGCTGATCGCCGATGCCGGCCTCGTCGGCCTGCCCAACGCGGGCAAGTCGACGTTCCTCTCCAAGGTCAGCGCCGCGAAGCCGAAGATCGCCGACTATCCGTTCACGACGCTGCATCCGCAGCTCGGCGTGGTGAACGCCGACGGGCGCGAATTCGTGCTGGCCGACATTCCCGGATTGATCGAGGGCGCGCATGAAGGCGCTGGCCTTGGCGATCGCTTCCTTGGTCACGTCGAGCGCTGCCGCGTGCTGCTGCATCTGATCGATGCCACCTGCGAACACGCCGGCAAGGCCTACAAGACCGTGCGCGGTGAACTGGAAGCCTATGCAGGCGAGCTTGCCGACAAGATCGAGATCGTTGCGCTCAACAAGATCGACGCGGTCGCGCCCGACGACTTGAAGAAACAGCGCGACCGGTTGAAGCGCGCCGCGAAGAAGACGCCGCTGCTGCTCTCCGGCATTACCGGCGAAGGCGTGCCCGAAGCCCTGCGCGCGCTGGTCGCCGTAATCGGCGAAGCGCCGGTTTCCGACAAAGCGAAGGCCGTCGAGCAAGACGTGGCCGTAGAGACCACCGCGGCCGACGCCAAGCCGTGGTCGCCGTGAAATGCGACGGGCATGACGATCCTGTTCGCGAAAACTCACCACAACACTCGGCGTCATCGTCCGCTAAAGCGGACGATCCCGTACACCGGGACTTTATGAAGCACACCAGAGGCAGCATAGGTTACTGGATACTCCGCTTTCGCGGCGTATGACGTGTACGATTCAGGAAACACTCCCCCGCAGCGACATCGGAGAAGCCCGTATGACCCGGAAGACCCCCGAACTCGAAGCGTTCTGGAAAATGTGCGAAGGCCGTATGGCCAGGCGCGCGCAGATGTCGCTGGCCGAGACGCGCGAGTCTTTCGACAATGAAATGGCTGCAGTGCCCTTGGCGCCGAACTGCACGGTCGAGAGTTTCGATCTCGCCGGGCTGCCGGTGGAGAAGATCACGCCGCGTGGCGCGCCATCCGACAAGGTGCTGCTCTATCTGCACGGCGGCGGGCACATCTTCGGCAGCATCAAGAGCCATCGCCACTTCGTCTCGCGCCTTGCGGTCGCAGCGAACGTCACCGCATTCCACATCGACTATCGCCTTGCACCCGAGCATCCCTATCCTGCCGCCGTTGAAGATGCGCTGAAGGCCTATCAGCACATCCTCGGGCTTGGCATTTCGCCCGAAGACCTGATCGTCGGCGGCGAATCCGCTGGCGGCAATCTCGCCGCCGCGCTGCTGCTGACGGTGAAGGAGACACGCCTGCCGCAACCCGGCGGCCTCTATCTGCTCAGTCCATGGCTCGACATGACGACCACCGCGGAATCCTACGAGCGCGTCGGCGCGCGCGATCCGATGATCACCCGCGCGGGCATCATCGGGGTCGCGGCCGCCTATCTCGGCGGCCAGAAGGATAACCCGATCGCTTCGCCGGTCCGCGCCGATCCGTCGGGCCTGCCGCCGATGCTGATCCAGGTCGGCAGCGAGGAAGTACTGCTGTCGGATTCGCTCACCTTCGCCAGTAACGCGGCGATGACCGGCATCGACGTCAAGCTGCACGTCGGCGCGGGAATGCCGCACGCCTGGCCGCTGTTTCATTTCTATCTGCCGTCCGCTCTCGAGGCGATCGACGAAGCCGGCGCATGGATGCGACAACGGTTGGATACCCAACGCGCCGCCGCTGCATAACCATCGTTGCGCGGATAGGCGCTGCTTCCGCTATTCCAGCGCAAGACTTCCGGTGAACGCGCCTTTCGCGCCGTTGGCCTGAACCGCATTGCCGCCGAGCGACAACAATGCGCCGCCGCCCGATGCGGCGAGGCCGGTGCCGTTGCCGGTCACCGTCGAACCTTCGACGCGCACCGTCACGTTAGGTCCGATCGAGCGGATGCCGTAGGCGTTGTTGGCCGAGCGCGTGGCGCGCACCATGACGCCGATCGGTGCATGGCCGCTCGACGTCGTCGCCACCACGCCGTCCTGTTTGTTGCTCGCCAGCACACTATCGGCAATCGTCGCATTGATGCCGCCGGTGCTACCGGATCCATCGAACGCGATTCCGAACAGGTTGCCACTGACATTGACGCGCTCGATCGCCACCTGCGCCGAACCGCCCGGCTGAGGTTTCACCAGAATACCCGCGCCGGCCGCATCGCCGTTACCATTACCGGCGATGACGCTGTCGTTGACGATCAGCTTGGCAGGACCGGTCGGATTGAGGTTGATGCCGGTCTGAATACCACTGCCGATATGCGCCTTGTCGACGATCACGGTCCCCGCGGTATTGATGTTGAGCGCTGGCCCGGCAACGACCCCCGGATTGATGATCAACCCGGACAGAACCACGACGTCAGCCGCCGCCGGATGGACGACGATGGATGCGATGCTCGAGCCAGGACATGCGATGGTGAGGGATTTCGAAATTCCGACAATCGCATTGTCGGCGATCGTGTCCCTGCATACGATCGTTCCCTTCGGGCGCGTTTGATTGATGGCTACGGCAAATGTCCGGCACGGGCTCGCATAAGAACAATCCTGCGCATCGCTGCCGGTCGATGAAAGGTATGCCCGATAAAGGGATTGCGCCTGTGCAGGTGCGGCTGACAAGGCGACCAGCAGCGCCCCGACGAACCCGGACCCACGGAAAAATGTTTTCATGACAACCTCGCGATTCAATCGAAAAACAATTCGCGAATCGTAAGGTGGCCGCGCATCACGTCGCTACCGGCAAATGACGGTAGTGCGTCCATTCGCGCAGACGAAAACCCCTTCGCCGCACCTCAGGCCGGGTTCAACGCCCCGTCCCGCACCGGCTGCCGCTTCGGCTTGCGGACGAATTCCAGTTCGCGGCCCTTGATCGGGCTAAACCGCAGGTTCAACAGATCGAGCACGTAGTTCTGATACAGCCGCCACGGCTTGCGCGAGCCCTGCCGCGGAAACTTGTCCATCGCACGCTGCACGTAGCCCGACTTCAGGTCGAGCCACGGCGCTTCGGTGATGGTGGGATCGTTCTGCCGCGGGGTGACCTGCGCGTAGTCGTTGGCTTTCATGGTGTTGAGCAGCCGGCAGACATATTCGCAGGTCAGGTCGCACTTCAGCGTCCACGACGCGTTGGTGTAGCCCGATGCGGAAGCGAAGTTTGGCACACCGCTATACATCAGGCCCTTGTAGTTCATGGTCTTGGCGAAATCGATGCGCGCGCCGTCGACGGTCATCTCCAGCCCGCCGAGCACCTGCAGGTCCAGCCCGGTCGCGGTGACGATCACGTCGGCGTCGAGTTCGTTGCCAGAACGCAGCTTGATGCCGTTGCCGGTGAAGGTCTCGATCTGATCGGTGACGACGGAAGACGCGCCGCTCTTGATCGACTTGAAGAAGTCACCGTTCGGCACCAGGCACATGCGCTGGTCCCATGGATTGTAGCGCGGCGTGAAATGGGTGCCGACGTCGTAATCCGGCCCGAGCGCGTGGCGCACGCCGCCGATGATGAGGTTCTTCACATGCTCCGGCTTGCGCTTGCACAGCCGATAGAAATAGGTGCCCCACAGCACGTTCTTCCACCGCGTCAACGCGTAGGCCAGTTTGGCCGGGAAGCGCGCGCGCAACTTGTCGGCGGTGGCATCGACGTCCGGCCGCGCCACCATGTAGGTCGGCGAGCGCTGCAGCATCGTGACATGCGAAGCCGTCTTGGCCATTTCCGGCACCAGCGTCACAGCGGTCGCGCCGCTGCCGATCACCACCACCTTCTTGCCGGCGTAATCGATATCGTCGGTCCATTTCTGCGGATGGATCACCGGGCCGGCGAAATTCTCGATGCCGGGGAAGTCCGGCGTATAGCCCTTGTCGTATTTGTAATAGCCGCTGCACATGAACAGGAAGCCGCAGGTCAGACGCTCGACGGTCTTCTCCGGACCGCGCTCGACCTCGACGGTCCACATCGCATCCGAGGACGACCACGACGCGCGCTTGACGCTGTGATTGAAGCGGATGTGCTTGTCGATGCCATTGCTGCGCGCGGTGTCGCGCACATAGTTCAGGATCGACGCGCCGTCGGCAATCGACTTGGCTTCGGTCCATGGCCGGAACGAATAGCCGAGCGTGAACATGTCGGAGTCGGACCGGATGCCGGGATAGCGAAACAGATCCCAGGTGCCGCCGATGGCATCGCGGCTTTCGAGGATCGCGTAGCTGCGATCCGGGCACTTGGTTTGCAGATGATATCCGGCGCCGATGCCGGACAGACCGGCGCCGACGATCAACACGTCGAAATGAGGGGCGGCCACGGCGATCTCCCTATCTGACAATCTATCTTGTCAGACATCTTGTATCTGACAATCCGTTATGTCAATATCGATTCATGAGCACCGCCGCAGCCAGAACGCGTCGTTACGGGGGGATTTCCGGCGAGGAACGCCGCGCCGAGCGCCGCGACCGCCTGATCGAGGCCGCCGTCCGGGTCTATGGCGAGATCGGCTATCGCAGCGCCACCGTAAAGGGCGTCTGCAAGGCCGCCGAACTCACCGAGCGTTACTTCTACGAATCCTTCGACAGCAGCGAGGCGCTGCTGATCGCCGCCTACCTGCGCGTCACCGAAACGCTGCACGCGGAAATGACCGCGGCCGGACACGCAGCACCTGATGAAGCCGCGCGGATCGATGCCATCCTCACGCTCTATTTCACCCGGCTGAAGGAAAATCCGCGGCCCGCCCGCGTCTTCCTGCTCGAGATGCACGGCATCAGCGCCGACGTCGATGCCGTGCAGATGGATGCGATGAAGCGCATGAGCGGCGTCCTGTTGTCCGATCGCACCGATACGCCCGGCACCAAGACCGCACCGATGTCGCTCGCCACCATCGGCACCATGGGCGCCGTCATCGGCATCGCGCGCCGCTGGGTGGCGCAGGGTTATCTGCAGCCGGTCGACGAGGTGGCCGCGATCGCCGCGCAATTCTGCCGCGTGGTGACGCATCGCGGCTCGCAATGACGACGCCCCTCTAAACAAAAAAATCGAGGAAACAACCATGCGCGCTGCCATCTTCCGTAACGGAAACATCGTCACCGATACGCTTCCCGATCCGGTGCCGGGTCCGGGCCAGGTGCTGGTGAAGACGCTGGCCTGCGGCATCTGCGGCTCCGATCTGCACGCACGCAAGCATGCGGGGCGGATGGCCGATGTGGTGAAACATTTTCCCGGCCGCAAGCCGATGGATCTCGCGCGCGACATGGTGTTCGGCCACGAATTCTGCTGCGAGGTGATCGATTACGGTCCTTCGACGCAGAAGAAATTCAAGCCCGGCACGCGCGTCTGCTCGATTCCGGTGCTGGTGAGCGCGAGCGGCCTGCAGGGCATCGGCTATTCCAACGATGTGGTCGGCGGCTATGCCGAGCGCATGGTGCTGAGCGAGCCGCTGATGATCGAGGTGCCGAACGGCCTCGCCGCCGAACATGCCGCGCTCACCGAACCGCTCGCGGTCGGCATTCACGCGGTGGCGAAAGCCAACGCGCGCGGCGATGAAGTGCCGCTGGTGATCGGCTGCGGTCCGGTCGGGCTTGCGGTGATTGCCGCACTGAAGATGAAAGGCCTGCATCCGATCGTGGCGTCGGATTATTCGCCGGCGCGCCGTGCGCTCGCGGCGAAGATGGGCGCCGACATCGTGATCGATCCGGCGCAGACGCAGCCGTTCACCGCATGGGCGCAGCATGCGGAGATGACGCCGGAACAGAAAGCCGCGCGGCCGCCGTTCCAGGCGTTCCTGCCGCCGCTCAAGCCCGCATTGATTTTCGAATGCGTCGGCATTCCCGGCCTGCTGCAGCAGGTGTTCGAAGGTGCGCCGCGCGATGCGCGCGTGGTGGTGGTCGGCGTCTGCATGGAGAACGACCGCTCGGAGCCGCTGCTCGGCATCCTGAAAGAACTGTCGGTGCAATATGTCTACGCCTATACGCCGGACGAGTACGCCTACGCGCTGCGCCTGATCGCGGAAGGCGAGGTCGATGCGGCGGCGATGGTAACGGCGGTCACCGGCCTCGACGGCGTGGCGCAGGCATTTTCGGATCTCGCCAATCCCGAACGCCACACCAAGATCATCATCGATCCGTCGCGCTGAGGCGGATCGGCGCGAGATTGCGATTACATCAAACGAACGCGGTCTTAAACATTCGGCACTGCGCGCCCGGATCATGACACCTTCGATACCGAGACGAAGCGTTAACCCGATCTTCCTATGTGAGAGTACCAATCACCCAATTGGGTGATGTTTTTGGTCGCGACCTGTCCGATAGAATCGGCACAACCGGCGGCCGCATTCATACGCGCGACATCATTCCGCCGGATAGTCGGGACAGGTTCGTTTCAACGGGTTTGAGTACGGGGCAATGATCGAAGCATTTGAAATCCTCGTGGCTGCCGCCGCCACATGGATCATCGTTTCCGAGACCGTCGGCCGCCTGCGGGCCTGACCCCTCGATCACAACGCCACGCTGGTCCGCGTGAAGTTCATGTTTCTCATCCTGGCGATGGCGGTGATGGCCGTTTCATTCGGGATTTTCCAGGATTCAAGCCTGACGCCCTGCCGCACCGGACCGCTGCTTTCCACCATCGGTATCTGCACGGCGTATCGCTGAGACGTTTCCGGCCTGCACGGAGGCCGCCATGCCGGCTGCCCGCAAATCACATCGGCTGAGCGTCGAGAGCCTTGCACCAATGAACCAGCCGCTCTCGCAGCGCGCGGTCACGCGTGTAGCCGGGATCCTCATCCTCCAACTGTTCGACGATGTTGAACGTGAAGCTTTCGGGCCCGTGTTCTTGCCAGGCGGTCTGCAGCAACGGCCGCCGGTCGTTGCCCTGCCTCAGCGTAAAGCACAGCCGATTCCAGATGGTGGCGAGGTTCGTTGCGCTGCCTGCCCATTGCTGACCGGTCGCTGCGCAGCGCACCACGTAGATGCCGGCCGCGACCTTGCGCTCCTTGTACGCGGCGATGGCCGCCTTCCTGTCCGCTTGTTTCAAGATCGCTTCCCCGTTCGGGCTATTCGGCTGCCTAGACAGACCATTTATATCCGGATTTTATTTGCATCAACTATTTTATCCGGGTAATATATAGTTCAAGTTATGAATCCAGCAGCCACACCGGGAATGAAGCGATGCAAACCTACCTTGAACCGACCCAGCAGGCCGGCCGTGCCCTGTTCATGAGAAACATTCCGGGTGAAGTCGTGATGCTGAATCTGCTGCGGCTGCGCGAAGTGGCGGACTATGCGACCAACCCGGAGCTGGCGCCTTCACAGCCGATCAGCGGCGCCGAAGCCTATGATCGCTACATCGCGCATACCCTTCCCTATCTGACGGAAAGCGGCGGATCGGTTCTGTTTCTAGGTGAAGGCGGTCCCTTCCTGATCGGCCCGGAAGGCGAGCGATGGGACCGCGCCATGCTGGTAAAGCAGAGTTCCGTGCAGGCCTTCATGGCCTTCGCCGGTCACGACGCCTATCTGGCCGGCCTCGGACACCGGACCGCGGCGGTCGAGGATTCGCGATTGCTGCCGCTGGTGGAAAGCCCGATGCCGCTCGGCACAACCTCCGGCTGACGCGCAAGGAACGGCAAACGGCTATATCATTGTGATGTATACCAGCATGGGGTAGACACGGCGCTCCTTGAGAGGAACCGCTTCCCTGTGACGGAAAAGGTCGGCCTGCCCGCTCTTTTGCCCAAGCAGAAATCCTGATCTGGAAATTTCCAGCCCGGCTCGGGTTGGAGGCTTTCAATCGCAATCGGTAGACGAGAGAACATGGCGCGTAACATTCTGATTCTCGGAGCCTCCTATGGCTCCCTGCTGGCAACCAAGCTCTTGATGGCCGGTCACAACGTGACCCTGGTCTGCCGCAAGAACACGGCAGAGCTCATCAACCGCGAAGGCACCGAAGTCCGCATCAAGCTGCGCGACGAGCCGAAGCACCGCTCCATCTTCTCGCGCGACCTGCCCGGAAAACTCGACGCCACCACGCCGCAGGATGTCGATCTCTCACGATACGATCTGGTCGGCCTTGCGATGCAGGAGCCGCAATACACCAACCACACCATTCGCGTTCTGATGATCAAGATCGCCGCGGCCGGGTTGCCGTGTCTGTCGATCATGAACATGCCGCCGCTGCCCTATCTCAAGCGCATCGACGGGCTGAAGGACATCGATCTGGAAGAGGCCTACACCAACGCGCAGGTGTGGGAGCGCTTCAAGCCGGGACTGGTGACGCTGTGCTCGCCCGATCCGCAGGCCTTCCGTCCGCCGGAAGAAGGCGCAAACGTGCTGCATGTCGGCCTGCCGACCAACTTCAAGGCTGCGGCGTTCGAGGATGAAGCCCACAACAAGCTGCTTCGCGAACTCGAAGCCGACATCGATGCGGTGAAGCTCGACGGTCAGGACGTACCGGTCAAGCTCAAGGTATTCGACTCGCTGTTCGTGCCGCTGGCCAAGTGGTCGATGCTGCTGACCGGCAACTATCGCTGCATCACGCCGCAGGAGCCGCAGGCGATCCGCGACGCCGTGCATGGCGATCTCAAGGTGTCGGAATCGATCTACGATCACGTCGATGCCGTCGCCCGCAAGCTCGGCGCCGACCCGCAGGATCAGGTGCCGTTCGCCAAATACGCCAAGGCCGCGGAAAGCCTGCTCAAGCCGTCGTCGGCCGCCCGCGCGGTCGCCGCCGGTGCGCCGTTCATCGAGCGCGTCGACCTGTTGGTGAAGCTGATCTCGCATCATCTGGGCATGCCCAATGCGGATATCGACCGCACCGTGCAGGTGGTCGATCAGAAGCTGAACGAGAAGATCGTCTCGGGCGGCTCCGGCGCGCTGTAACCCTGCGATCGCATCTCTGAAAACGGCGCGCGGGCCACGCCTGCGCGCCTTTCGCTTGTCGAAGCCTTGCTTGATGCGGCTTTGGCAACGTAGAACACACCATGTGTCCCGGCGTTCGTCGCCGATCGCCATATCTGACCGTAGCCATGTCGCGTCCCAACCTGAAAGACTTCCGCCGCATCGTCGTCAAGGTCGGCTCGTCGCTGCTGATCGACTCGGCCGCCGGCGAAGTGCGCGAGACGTGGCTGGAAGCACTCGCCGCCGATCTCGCCAAGCTGCATGCCGGCCGCCGCGACATCCTCGTGGTGTCGTCGGGCTCGATCGCGCTTGGCCGCGCGCGGCTGAAGCTGCCGCGCGGTCCCTTGAAGCTCGAGGAAAGTCAGGCGGCCGCCGCGGTCGGTCAGATCGCGTTGGCGCGGATCTGGGCCAAGGTGCTGGCGCATCACAAGATCGACGCCGGGCAGATTTTGGTGACCTTGCAGGATACCGAGGAGCGACGGCGTTATCTCAATGCGCGTTCGACCATCGCAAAGCTGCTCGAGTGGCGTACCATCCCGGTGATCAACGAGAACGACACCGTCGCCACCAACGAAATCCGCTACGGCGATAACGACCGCCTCGCCGCCCGCGTCGCTACCATGGCCAGCGCCGACCTGCTGATCCTGCTGTCGGACATCGACGGCCTCTACACCGCGCCGCCCAACATCAATCCGAAGGCGAAGCTGATTCCCGTGGTGGAATCGGTCACCGCCGACATCGAGGCGATGGCCGGTGTCGCCGCATCCGAACTGTCGCGCGGCGGCATGACCACCAAGATCGAGGCCGCCAAGATCGCGACCACCGCCGGCACGCATATGCTGATCGCCAACGGCAAGATCGAGCATCCGCTGCAGGCGGTCGCCGATGGCGGTCGCTGCACCTGGTTCCTGACGCCGGCGAATCCCGTCACCGCGCGAAAACGCTGGATCGCCGGTTCGCTGGAGCCGAGGGGCACGCTGACCATCGATGCCGGCGCGGTCGCAGCGCTGCGTGCCGGCAAGAGCCTGCTGCCGGCCGGTGTCATCCGCGTTGACGGTCAGTTCGCGCGCGGCGACGCGGTCATCGTCCGCGGTCCCGACACTCACGAGATCGGCCGCGGCCTCGTCGCCTACGACGCGGAGAATGCCGAACTGATCAAGGGCCGTTCGTCCTCCGACGCCGCACAGATTTTGGGCATCAGCGGCCGCGCCGAGATGATCCACCGCGACGACCTGGTGATCGGCACCATCCCGACCGCCTGACCGGGTCGAAATTTCAGATCCGGCCGGACCTCAAATCGGCCATTGGCCGACCCGCCGCGCCTTGTTGCCGGCCTGCCGCACGCCCATCTTTCCGCCACCGGTTTGCCGCAACGTTGCCGCAGCGCTTTTTGGCTCCAGCCATGTCCTGCGCTCCCTCGCGGAACGGGGATAGCTGTGCTACGGCATGGCCTTAAGACAAAACGGAACTACCCATGAGCGCGCCCCTCAAAGCCATCGACGGCAACGCCGATCTGGCTGCACAGATGACCGATCTCGCCAGCCGTGCCCGCGCCGCCGCGCGGCAACTGGCGCTGGCGCCGGCCGAGCAGAAGAACCGCGCGCTCGATGCAATGGAGCAGGCGATCCGCGCCAATGCGGCAGCGATCCTCAAGGCCAATGCCGCGGACGTTGCCGAAGCGCGCGCCAGCGGCGCGACATCTGCCTTCGTCGATCGGCTGACGCTGACCGAGGCCCGTGTCGCCGCGATGGCCGACGGCATTCGCACTGTGCGCGATATTCCGGATCCTGTCGGCGCCGTCACCGAAAGCTGGCAGCGCCCCAATGGCATGACCATCGAACGCGTCCGCGTGCCGCTCGGCGTCATCGCGGTGATCTTCGAAAGCCGCCCCAACGTCTACGCCGACGCCGGCGTGCTCTGCTTGAAATCAGGCAACGCGGTGATCCTGCGCGGCGGCTCCGACAGTTTCCGTTCGTGCCGCGCCATCCATGAATGCCTGGTGCAGGGATTGCGCCAAGCACATCTTCCCGAAGCGGCAATCTCGCTGGTGCCGACACGCGATCGCGCGGCAGTCGGCCTGCTGCTGACCGGCCTGAACGGCGGCGTCGATCTGATCGTGCCGCGCGGCGGCAAAAGCCTCGTCGCGCGCGTCGAAGCCGAAGCGCGCGTACCGGTCTTCGCGCATCTCGAAGGCGTCAATCACGTTTATGTCGATCGCGCCGCCAAGCTCGACATGGCGAAGTCGATCGTGCTCAACGCCAAGATGCGCCGCCCCGGCGTCTGCGGCGCAACGGAAACGCTGCTCGTCGATCGCGCCGCTGCAGCGTCGCATCTCAAGCCCCTGGTCGAAATGCTGATCGAAGCCGGCTGCGAAGTGCGCGGCGACGATGCCGTGCAACACACCGATGCACGCGTGAAAGCCGCGACCGACGAAGACTGGGACACCGAATACGAAGACGCCATCATCGCTGCGAAACTCGTCGACGGCGTGGATGACGCCATCGCGCATATCGCGCGGCATGGCTCGCATCATACCGACGCGGTGGTGACCGAAGATTCGGGCGTGGCGCAGAAGTTTCTCAACGAAGTCGATTCCGCCATCGTGCTGCATAACGCCTCGACGCAGTTCGCCGATGGCGGCGAATTCGGTTTCGGCGCCGAGATCGGTATCGCGACCGGAAAATTCCACGCGCGCGGTCCGGTCGGCGCGGAGCAATTGACGACGTTCAAATATCGCGTTCACGGCAGCGGACAGACACGGCCGTGACAACGACATCGCGCGTGCGCGGAGACTGAATTGCAGCCGCATTCCGCCGCGCTCTCCCACGAAATTCCGCCTTACACCGATGGCATGCGAATCGGCCTGCTCGGCGGCTCGTTCAATCCGCCGCACGAAGCGCATCGCGCGATCAGCCTGTTCGCAATGAAGCGGCTGCAACTCGATCGCGTGTGGTGGCTTGTCTCGCCGGGCAATCCGCTCAAAACCGCGCAGAAGCCGCACGACATTGTCGCCCGCGCAGAAGCCGCACGTCGGATCGCGCGCGACCCGCGCATCGACGTCAGTTGTCTCGAAGCTGTCATCGGCACCCGCTACACCGTGGATACCGTCACCTATCTGCGCCGCCGCTGCGGCGGCGCGCGCTTTGTCTGGATCATGGGCGCCGACAATCTCGCGCAATTTCATCGCTGGGAAAACTGGCAACGCATCGCGTTTGAAGTGCCGGTCGCCGTGATCGACCGGCCACCGCAGAGCTTTCGCGCACTCGCCGCACCGGCGGCCCAGGCGCTCACCCGCTATCGCATTCCCGAACGGAACGCCGGCATGCTCGCGGCCAGCAAGCCGCCTGCCTGGGTGTTCCTCACCGGGCTCAAGCTCAGCCTCTCGTCCACAGTGTTGCGCAATTCCGACGGGAGCTGGAAAAGCTGACGGAACTCAGCCGATTAGGGTTACTGGAATATTGAAAACATTAACCCCACATGCGTAATATAACGGCGTGCGCCGGATTCGGCGTACGCGATACAGTGAAAGGAATGGTCCCTGACCCCATCTGTATTGTCACCGTCCGTCTCACCTGAGTCCCGGACAGCACCGGTCCCCGCCGCAGCGCTGAAGGCGCGGCCCGATGTCGATCAAACCCTGAAGATCATCCTCTCCAGCCTCGACGACATGAAGGCGGAGGAAACCACCACCATCGATCTTCGCGGCAAATCCTCCATCTCGGATTACATGGTTGTCACCACCGGCCGCTCCAATCGGCATGTGGGCGCTATGGCCGAGAACGTCGCGAAATCGTTGAAAGAGAACGGGCTCAATGGCCTCCATGTCGAAGGCTTTCCCAATTGCGATTGGGTGCTGATCGATTCCGGAGACGTCATCGTCCACGTGTTCTGTCCGGAAGTCCGAGAGTTCTACAATCTCGAGCGACTGTGGACGCAAGGACCGTCGGCGGCGAAAAAGAAGGCCTGACCGAACGCTGCATCGGCGGCCGGTTGACGCGGCGCTTGTGATAGAAAGCGCCCATGCGAATTATTGTGATTTCGATCGGCCGGCTAAAGCAAGGTCCCGAACGGGAACTGGCGGAACGCTACGCCACCCGCTTCGATGATCTCGGTCGCAAGCTCGGCTTTCAGGGCCTCGACGTTCGCGAAATACCCGAAAGCCGTGCCCGCGACGCGGCCACGCGGATCGCCGAGGAGGCGGCGGCCATCGCGCGGCTGCTGCCGGAAAAGTCGGCCATTGTCGGTCTCGACGAGCATGGAGAGAATATCGACAGTGCAACTCTGGCGCGACACCTCGGCCAGTGGCGCGACGCCTCGGTCGCCAACAATGTTTTCCTGATCGGCGGAGCGGACGGACTTTCGCCTGAATTGCGGCGCAAGGCCAAGCTCAGTCTGGCGTTCGGCCGCGCGACCTGGCCGCATCAGATGGTTCGCGTCATGCTTCTGGAGCAAATCTATCGGGCCGCAACCATTCTGGCCGGCCACCCTTACCATCGCCCTTAAGCATGATCGGGAAAAATGGATGCCGGTTTTCCAACAAGGCGACGCGCATCCGATACTCTACGCGTTCGACGATGAGCGATTCGAAAGCCGCCTATCACAGCCGATGAACCTTGCACGACGCAGCACTCCTTCGATCCGGACCGCGCCGCATGCGCTGCGCTTGCGCGTCGCCGCATTGTCGTCATGCCTGCTCTCGCTTGGTCTCGCTCCTTTGATGACATCTGAGGTTCGCGCGCAAACGACCGCGGCGACCGAACAGCCCGCTACGACAACTCCAGCCGCTTCGACTGCTGCTGCTTCGACGAGCGCCACTCCGACCGAGGATGAAATCAAGCAGCGCGAGCAGGAACTGGAAGCTGCCCGGGCGCAGCAAAAGAGCGCCGCGGAGCTACAGGAAAAGCTCAAGGCCGACATCGCGGCGATCGGTGAGGATCGCAGCAAGCTCAATCAGCAATTGATCGACATCGCCGCCAAGGTCCGCGGCATCGAAACCAGAATCAGCGACGCTGAAGCGCGCCTGCGCGAACTCGACACCCGCGAGCAGACGATTCGCGGCTCGCTCGATTCGCGCCGCTCCGAAGTCGTCGAGGTGCTGGCGGCACTCCAGCGCGTCGGACGCCGCGCGCCTCCCGCGTTGCTGGTCAGCCCGGAAGATGCTCTCGAATCATTGCGCACGGCCATTCTGCTTGGAGCGGTCGTGCCGGAGATGCGCGCGCGATCGCAGAAGCTGGTCGCGGACCTCGGCGAACTCGTCACCTTGCGCAAGACCATTTCAGCAGAGCGCGATCAACTGGCGACCGACCGTGATGGCCTCAAGGCCGACCAGACCCGCATGGCTGCACTGATCGAGGAGCGGCAGAAAAAGCAAAGCGCCGTCGAAAAGGATATGGCCGCCGAGGCGGCACGCGCGGTGACGCTGGCGCGCCAGGTCGACAACCTGCAAGGCCTCATCACCAAAATGGAGCAGGACCTGCAGAGCGCCGCCAAGGCGGCGGCCGCGGCGAAGGAAGCCACCGAAAAAGCCGCAGCGGCGGCAGCGAGCGGCAAGCCCAATCTGGCTGCGCTGAAGGATCCCGGCCGGTTGAGCCCGGCGGTTGCCTTCGCCTCAGCGAAGGGTCTTTTCGCAATGCCGGTCAATGGCACCAAAATCCGCGGCTTTGGCGGTTCCGATGGCGCCGGTGGCACGGAAAAAGGCATTTCCTTGGCAACGAGACCCGGTGCCGAGGTCACAACACCGTGTGATGGCTGGGTTGTCTATGCCGGGCCATTCCGGAGCTACGGACAACTCTTGATCCTGAACGCCGGGGGCGGGTATCATGTATTGATTGCAGGGATGGAGCGCATTTCGGTCAACATCGGCCAGTTTGTTTTGACGGGTGAGCCGATCGCGACCATGGGGACCACATCCCGGATTGCATCCATTCTAGCAGCAAACGTGAGCCGGCCCGTACTCTACATCGAGTTCCGCAAGGACGGTGTTCCGATTGATTCAGGCCCATGGTGGGCCGCAAATGAAGGCGAAAAGGTTCGCGGATGATGCGCAAGACTTCGGTAATTCTGCTTAGTGTTGCAGCGGGTGCGGCACTGACCTTGTTCGTAACGCAGCCCCGGTCCGTCCTGATGGGATCGAGCGCGCGCGCGGCGACCTCCGACACCTACCGCCAGCTCAACCTGTTCGGCGATGTCTTCGAGCGCGTTCGCTCCGACTATGTCGAGAAGCCGGACGACAGCAAGCTCGTCGAGTCCGCGATCAGCGGGATGCTGACCGGGCTCGATCCGCATTCCAGCTACATGGATGCCAAGAGCTTCAAGGACATGCAGGTGCAGACCCGCGGCGAGTTCGGCGGACTTGGTATCGAGGTCACGATGGAAGACGGCCTGATCAAGGTCGTCTCGCCGATCGACGACACTCCCGCTTCCAAGGCTGGCATTCAGGCCAACGACATCATCACCAATCTCGACGACGAAGCGGTGCAGGGTCTCACCCTCAACCAAGCCGTCGACAAGATGCGTGGCCCGGTCAACACCAAGATCAAGCTGAAGATCATTCGCAAGGGCCAGGACAACCCGATCGAAGTGACGCTGACGCGCGACAACATCCGTGTCCGCTCGGTGCGTGCCCGCGTCGAGAGCGACGATATCGGCTACATCCGCATCACCACCTTCAACGAGCAGACCACCGAAGGCCTGAAGCGCGAGATCGCTTCGCTGACCAAGCAGATCGGCGAGGACAAGCTGAAGGGCTTCATCCTCGACCTGCGCAACAATCCGGGCGGCCTGCTTGAAGAAGCCGTCACGGTGTCCGATGCGTTCCTCGAGCGCGGCGAAATCGTTTCGACCCGCGGCCGTAACGCCGAGGAAACGCAGCGCCGCGTCGCGCATCCCGGCGACCTGACCAAGGGCAAGAAGCTGATCGTGCTGATCAACGGCGGCTCCGCGTCGGCATCGGAAATCGTCGCGGGCGCCTTGCAGGATCACAAGCGCGCAACGCTGGTCGGTACGCGCTCGTTCGGCAAGGGCTCGGTGCAGACCATCATCCCGCTCGGCTCGGGCAATGGTGCGCTGCGTCTCACCACCGCGCGCTATTACACGCCGTCCGGGAAATCGATCCAGGCCAAGGGCATCACCCCGGATATCGAGGTGCTGCAGGACGTGCCGGACGAGTTGAAATCGCGGACCGACACCAAGGGCGAAGCTTCGCTGCGCGGCCACCTCAAGGGTGACCCGGGCAAGGAGCAGACCGGTTCGCAGTCTTACGTGCCGCCGGATGCCAAGGACGACAAGGCGCTGAAGATGGCGGACGATCTGCTGCACGGCGTTAAGGTCAATGCGCAGGCTCCGGCCCCGGCCGACAAGGCCGCGATCGACAAGCCGGCCAACAACAAGGCCGCAAACTGATCGTCGACGCGGGGTAGATACCAGCAATCAGGGCGGCCTTCGGGCCGCCCTTTTGCATGGTATCAACGGCTAATCCCCGAAGCTGCCGCGACCGCGGCCCGGCGTGGTAATGTCGGGCCGGCTGATTCGCGGGAGGCCTTTCACAGTGACGGCGGACGATCTCAGCGCCCCGCTGGGGCAGGAGACGGTGCAACGGAAGCGGCGCCGGCTGCCGTTCTCAGGCATTCAGGCCGTCGCGGTCCTGCTGGGCCTGTTTCTCGCAGCATTCGCGGGCTTCGCGCTGTTTCATCACGATCCATTGGGCGGAGAGCCCGTCGCGCGTCTTGCGTTGAAGGACTCATCTGCTCCGAACGCGAAGACCGCCGCGGCAGCGCCGGCTGCTGCAACGAACGCCAAGCCCTCGACGCCCGGCGCCAAATCTGCAACGCCTGCCGCTGCCGGACAGAAGACCATCACCATCATCGACGGCTCGAGCGGCGCTCGCCAGGATGTCGTGATCGGCGGTGAGGCTACCGCCGAGAAAAGCTCGGGCGATGCCACTCCGGCGCTGATGGCGGGAGTCAATCCACGCCTGCTGGAAAAATCCCGCTACGGCATGATCCCGATCGTTGCGGACGGCCTGAAGCCCTTTACTGCCTATGCGGCGGGGACCGATGCCGACCGGGCCAAGGCCGCAACGGTGCCGACCATCTCCATCGTCATCGGCGGCCTTGGCGTCGGCGCGACAAAGACGACCGACGCCATCATGAACCTGCCGGGCGCGGTGACGCTTGCCTTCACGCCCTATGGAGTGGAGCCGGGCAAGCTGGTGGAGCGTGCCCGCGCGCGGCATCATGAAGTGCTGCTGCAGATTCCCATGGAGCCGTTCGATTATCCCGACAACGATCCGGGACCGCAGACCCTGCTGACGTCGCTCAGCACGGAACAGAACATCGACCGGTTGTTCTGGCATCTCAGCCGCTTCCAGGGTTATGTCGGGATCGCCAGCTTCATGGGATCGCGTTTCGTCGCTACCGACGCGGCCATGCAGCCGATCATTCGCGAAGCCGCGAAACGGGGTCTCGGCTACTTCGATGACGGTGCTTCGCAGCGCAGCGTTACGGCATCGCTGGCCCAAGGCCAGACCATGCCGTTCGTAAAGGCCGACGCCAGCATCGACAGCGTACCGACCGCCGCCGAGATCGACAAAGCGCTGGCTAATCTCGAAACACTGGCGAAAACGCGCGGCTCGGCCGTCGGCATCGCCTCCAGCCTGCCGATTTCTATCGAACGCATTTCCAACTGGGCCAAAACCCTGGAAAGCCGGGGCATCACGCTGGTCCCATTGACAACTGCGATGACGAAATCAAAATCGAGCTAGGCGGACGAAGCAACCGCACCGGTCTCAGGGGCGGCTGCGATGACGAGGAGGCATTGACGGAATGGCGCGATACGAAGATCTGCCGTATCGGACGTGCGTCGGCATGATGCTGATCAATGCAAAGGGACTCGTCTTCATTGGACGCCGCATGGGAGGTCCCGAACACGTCGACCAGACCCATGTCTGGCAGATGCCGCAAGGCGGCGTCGATCCCGGCGAGGATACATGGGCCGCGGCCCAGCGCGAGCTCTACGAAGAAACCAGCGTCCGCTCGGTCGAGAAGCTTGGCGAGGTTGCCGACTGGCTGATCTACGATATCCCGCGCACGGTAGCGGGACGCGCCTGGAAGGGACGATATCGCGGCCAGCGCCAGAAATGGTACGCGGTGCGATTCACCGGCAAGGATAGCGAGATCAACGTCGCCAATCCCGGCAACGGCCATAAGCCGGAATTCATCAGTTGGCGCTGGGAGCCGATGCAGAATCTGCCGGACCTCATCGTTCCCTTCAAGCGACCGGTCTATGAGCGCGTGGTGAAGGAATTCGCCAGCCTTTCCGACGCGTGAATCAAGACACCTGAATCAAGATACCGGATGTCAGCCGAGAAGCCGTATCGCCCGAATGTCGGGATTGCGCTGTTCAACCCGCAAGGCCTCGTCCTGATCGGGCGGCGCTTCAGGGACGATGGCCCGGAAATCGTTCTCCCCGGTCTTGAATGGCAGATGCCGCAAGGCGGCATCGACCCCGAGGAAAATCCACGCGACGCGGTGATGCGTGAACTCTGGGAGGAAACCGGCGTCACGCGTGCTGACTATCTCGGCGAGACCGATTGGATGACTTACGAGTTTCCGCCTTATGACGGACCGCAGTTCCATCGCCTCGCCAAATTTCGCGGTCAGCGGCAGAAATGGTTCGCGCTGCGTTTCACCGGTAGTGATGACGAAATCGATCCGCTTGCCGTTCGCAACGGACAGCCTGCCGAATTCGATCAATGGCGATGGGAGCGGCTTGATCGCGTTGCCGATCTGGTGGTGCCGTTCCGGCGGGAGGTCTACCTCCACGTCGCCGAGAGATTTGGAGATTTCGTCTGAGCTGTCGCTCCAAACTATTTCGCGGCTCGCCGTTGTGATCAGTGGTACCGCGCGCTGTTCGCCGCCGCCGTCACCTGCACCGGCCATACCGGAGACGGATCGGGGACCAAGCCGGTGGATCCCCGACCCTCGCGCGCCGCATGCGCCTCGTCGAGCGCTTCGACGAAACTTGAGAACCAGTTGGTGATCGTCGCGGCCCGCAACTTCTTCATCATCGCTTCCCACCGCATCCGCCGCTCGATCAACGGCATCGACAACGCCGTTGCGATCGCCCGAGCCATTCCATCGATGTCGTTGGGATTGACCTGCAACGCAGTATCGAGCTCATCCGCAGCACCGGCGAATTTCGACAGAACCAGCACACCGGGATCGGAAGGATTTTGCGCCGCGACATATTCCTTAGCGACCAGATTCATGCCGTCCTGCAGCGGCGTCACCACGCCCACCTGCGCCGTGCGATAGAACCCCGCCAGCACGGTCTGGCTGAAACCCTTGTTGAGATAACGGATAGGCGTCCAGTCGACTTCGCCGTGACGACCATTGACGTCGCTCACGAGCTTGGCGACATCGGCCTGCAAGTTTCCATAGGCCTCAATCATGCCACGCGACGGGGTCGCGATCTGCAGCAACGAGACGGTGCGGCTCAACGCCGGATGCGACGTCAGCATGCGATCGAAAGCATTGATGCGATTGATCAGCCCCTTGGAATAATCCAGCCGATCGACGCCGATCGCCAGCTTTTCACCATTCAGGCTTCGCCGCAGCCGCGAGACATCCGGATGCGACGCGGCTTTCGCGGCCTGTACGCTGAAGCGATCGACATCGATGCCGATCGGGAACGTTGCCAGCCGCGACTTGCCATAACGCGATGTCACCTCGCCGTCAGTGACGACCAGGCCGAGTTCGATTTTAAGATATTCGATGAAGTTGTCCCGATCGTCATCGGTCTGGAAGCCGATCAGGTCATAGGCCAGCATCGCCTCGATCAGATCGCGATGATGCGGCACGCCATCGATGACCGTGCGAGCAGGCCACGGCGTATGCAGGAAGAATCCGATCGGCTGCTGGACGCCCCGCTCACGCAAATCCGCACCAAGCGCGAGAAAATGATAGTCCTGGATCCAGAACGTCGTATCCGTCTTGCAGAATCGCATCAGCGAACGCGCGACGAATGCATTCACTTCACGATAGGACCGATAATCTTCATGGGACGCGCGAATCAAATCTGCGCGCGAATGCAGCGCCGGCCACAGCGCCGAATTGGCGAAGCCTTCGTAGTAGCCGCCGTAGTGAGCGGCCGGCAAATCCAGCAAGGCGAGAGCACCGCTTCCGAGCGCTTCAATCTTCGCGAAGGGGTCCTTGCTGGCGCTGTCGCGAACGCTTCCGCTGGAGCCAACCCAGATCGCACCCGAATTCTCAACCACCGGCAGCAATGCCGCCGCCAACCCGCCCGTCATCGGTTCATTGGCTTTCGCTCGCGCTACTCGATTTGATACGACAACGAGACTCACAGGGTGTCCCCTCCTGTTTATGGATCGGTATATAAACAACCGTTCATCAATATGGTTCCTCGCCACCTTTCAATCGAAATGAAACCAAAATCGGGCGCAGAGAACTGGAACCGCGAGCGCAGCACGCGAATGAACCATCATTCGATGCATTATGACGCGACGAAGCAAAATGACATGCGCATTCAGTTAGCAAGGCCGCACAAAAATTAGCGTGCGCATGGAGCGGGTTCCACCATACAAAGCAGAAACGCCGCTGGTTCCAGTCACACGATCGATACAATCGCAGAGATAAGGCTGAATTAGCGGTTCACTTTTGAACGCTGCAAAATAAAACGACGCGCGCCGCAGAACAGACCGATTCCAATCCCGAACACGAAAAATTTTCGCAAATCATCACAGCTTCTCGATGACGACCGATCTTGCGATCATGAATCGGTGAGCAGATGAGCCAACCAGCGCCGCACTTCGTTGGGCCCCGAAAATTCGCCGGCGACACCTTGTGCTTGCCGGCCAACGGAGAATGAAAGCCCTTTGAAATCCGGCATGATTGCAAAAACCGTTTCGTCGGTGACGTCATCGCCGAGAAAAACCGGTCGCCGGCCCTTGAACGGCTCATGCGTCATTAATTCGGATACACCGGTTGCCTTGGTGAAACCGGAATGCTTGATCTCGCAGACAAACTTGCCCGGCAGCACTTCGATCGGAGCATTCGGCAGATCGGCACGAATGCGCGACACGGCCTCATAGATGGCGCCCTCCGCCTGCGGTGCGAGACGAAAATGCAGTGCCAATGAATAGCCCTTGTCTTCCAGCACAATTCCGGAATGCAGATCGGCAATCGCGGCAAAGCGTCGCTTCAGCTCCGGATTCATCGGCGGTGCATGAGTAGCCACCGCTTCGCCATCGGTAGACAGGCGCATTTCCGCACCGTGACCGCCAACCGAAGGGAACCGCTGCGGGCCGAATATCCAGTCGATATCCTCGAGCGAGCGTCCGCTGACCAGCGCCAGCGCACCGGACGTGCGCGCAAGCAGTCCGCTCAAGGTCGGCACAAGTCCTGCCGGAACCTTGACCTCGCGCGGTGTCGGCGCGAAATCCAGCAACGTTCCGTCGATATCCAGCAGCAATGCGCACGCATCCAGATCCAGCGTTGGAAAATCCGATGCCGGAACGAGATCGACAGCACCGGCACTTGCCGATACCTGTTTGGCAACGTTCGAATTCATCAAGATCAACTCCAGTAACAAACTAATCGACGGCAGCGAGGGGCCGCGCCACGGATTCCAGCGGCTTCCGTTCAGCCGCGATACAATATCGCCACGCGACGATTGCCGCCGCAACCATCAAGATGGAACCGAACAGATACCCAGCGAAGACACTGCTTCGCGAACCGGTATCGATCAGAGCGCCGAATAATGACGGACCGACGACACCGCCGATACCTGTACCGATCGCGTAAAACAGCGCGATCGCCAGCGCGCGCACCTCGAGCGGGAAAGTTTCGCTCACGGTGAGATAGGCGGCGCTCGCCGCGGGCGAGGCAAAAAAGAAGATGACCATCCAGGCCACCGTTTGGGTCTGCGCGCTCCAGACACCGGCCGCAAAAAGATAACCGGAGATCGCCAACAGGATGCCGGAAACGCCGTATGTCAACGTGATCATCGTGCGCCGTCCGAGGCTGTCGAACAAGCGGCCCAGCAACAGCGGCCCAAGAAAATTTCCAGCGGCGAACGGCAGCAGATACCAACCGATATGGCTCGCCGGAATGCCATAGAACTCGGTCAGCACCAAGGCATAGGTGAAGAAGATCGCGTTATAGAAAAACGCCTGCGCGACCATCAACATCAGGGCGACCATCGAGCGCTGCCGATAGGTCGAGAACAACACCCGCGCAACTTCGCCCAATGGCGTGTGATCGCGCATCTGCAGTTTGATCTTCGGCCAGCCACTCGCCGGTGCGGGATCTCGATGTTCACCCGCCGCGCGTTCGATATCGGCAACGATCGCTTGCGCCTGATCCGGGAAACCATGCGTGATCAGCCACCGCGGACTTTCAGGAATCCAGAGGCGCATCACGAACACGATGAGGCCGAGGCAAGCTCCGGTCAGGTAGGCCAGTCGCCAGCCTGTATCCGGCCCTAACACCAGCGGATCGAGCAGAACAATCGCACTCACCGCTCCGATCGCGGCACCGATCCAGAAGCTTCCGTTGATTACGAGATCGGTCCAGCCACGATAACGTGCGGGCACCAGTTCCTGAATGGTCGAATTGATCGCGGTGTATTCGCCTCCGATTCCCGCGCCGGTGAGAAACCGGAACAGTGCGTAGCTCCAGACATTCCATGACAGAGCAGTGGCCGCCGTGGCGGTGAGGTAAACCGCAAGCGTGATGAAGAACAATTTCTTGCGGCCGATCCGGTCCGTGAGCCAGCCGAATCCGAGCGCACCGAGCACCGCGCCGGAAAGATAGGCACTGTTGGCGAGGCCTACATCGAAATTACTGAACCGAAGCGAGGGGCTGTCTTTCAAGGCCCCCGACAGCGCGCCTGCCAACGTCACCTCAAGCCCATCGAGAATCCACGTGATGCCGAGCGCAAATACGACGCGCGTATGAAATCCGCTCCAGCGCAGGCTGTCGAGGCGCGCAGGAATGTCGGTTTCAACAATGCGGTCGTGGAACTCCAAGATCGGCTTTCACATGTCGGCTGAGTTAGGTTAACGCGCCTGCAGAGCCGTGGTTCCATTGAAACCCGCCACCGGAACTCGCCTGAAATGACGTAGTTGATTTGCAAACAGCGAAAGGAGAGCAATGTGGCTGCCAAAACAAGCAAACCAGCTCACAAGCATTCTCGCAAACCGACAAGCACGCGCAGGGCAACGACCCGCTCGCGCACAGCTCATGGTAGAAAGACTGTCAGGAGCAGACCTGCGGCGAAGAAAGCAAAAAAGGCTTCTTCGACCAAGCGCTGGTCGCAACGCGTGACGCAGGAGAGCGATGCGCTCGACCTCAAGCAAGGCGTCTTCAAACTGCACGATCCAAAAAAGATCGCGGCCTCGCTGAAGCGCTCCGCCGAACACAGTTCGCGACGCAAGGCCAGCCCCTATCGATCAGCGCTGTCGATGCTCACGTTTTACATCAATCGTGCCGGCAAGACGCTACCGGGCACGCAGAGGAAACGCCTCGAACGCGCCAAGGCCGAACTCAAGCACCTGTTTCATCGCGAAGCATAAGCCGGCGGTGCGGGGCTCAGGCTGCCCGCACGCTGTTCATGAACCGATCGAGTTCCTGGCGCAACCGTGTGCTCTCCGTCGACAGGGTCTGCGCAGAATCCAGCACCTCCGCCGACGCAGCGCCGGTTTCCGCCGCGCCGCTATTGACCTGGGAGATGTTGTTCGCAACTTCCTCGGTGCCTTGCGCAACGTTCTGCACGTTGTTGGCGATCTCCTGCGTCGCCGAGCTCTGCTGCTCCACGGCGGTCGCGATCGTCGAGGCGATGTCGGAAATCTGGCTGATGGTGCTGCCGATTTCCTTGATCGCAGCGACCGACTCTTTGGTCGCGTCCTGCATGCCGAGAATATGCGACGAAATCTCGTCGGTCGCCTTGGCCGTCTGACTGGCGAGCGACTTGACCTCGGAAGCAACCACGGCGAAGCCACGTCCCGCCTCGCCGGCACGCGCCGCTTCGATGGTTGCGTTGAGCGCCAGCAGATTGGTTTGTTCGGCAATTGCCGTGATGAGTTTGACCACGTCGCCGATCTGTTGCGCGGCACGCGATAGCTTGCTGATCCGTTCGTCAGTCTGATGTGCCTGCTTCACCGCACTTTCGGCGATGCGATTGGATTCACGCACCTGACGTCCGATTTCATCGACCGACATCGACAATTCCTCGGTCGCCGCGGCGACCGACTGCATGTTCGACGACGCTTCCTCTGATGCGGCCGCCACATGGCCCGACAACCCCTGCGTGGATTCGGCGGTCCGGGTCAGGACACCGGCTGCGGATTCCAGCTGCGAGGCCGACGACGAGACGTTTGAAACGATCGCTCCCACCGCGGCCTCGAATTCGTCCGCAAAGCGAATCAGCTCGGCACGGCGCGCGACGCTGGTGGCCCGGTTATGCTCCTCGTGTGCCGCTGCATCACGCTCGGCCTTGGCGATCGCCTGCAGCTTGAACTCCTCCACGGCGGCCGCCATTTCGCCGACTTCGTCCTTTCGGCCAAGTCCCGGCAACACGACCTCGAAATTGCCGCCGGCGAGTTCACGCATGGCGGCACACATCTTCAGCATCGGCCGCGAAATGCCGTTCCCCAGCAACAGCGCCAACAGGCTGCCCAGGATGAGGCTGCCGATGCCGAGCGCGGCAACGAGGCGTTCGGTATTCGTCGTGATCGATGCGGTCTTCTGTTCGATCTGCTTTTGATCCGCGAGCATGTCCTGCTTGAGCGAATCCGAAAGCTGCGTGATGGAGGACGCCACATCCATCATCTCATGCCCGAGCTGATCGATCAGAGTTGCCTTGCCGACGAGGTCGGCAAAGGCTTCATCGTAATCGCCGAGATCGGTGATGGTTTCGTTGATCTTCTTGCTGAGGTTCTCGTCCTTGCTCGTGATCGTGTCGAACGCATTGCTGAGAAACTTCAGGCGGGCCGCCGCGCTGCTGGCCGTCTTTTGATCCGGACGTCCGATATATGAACTCATCAGCGCCGAGGTCGCGATCAACTGCGTCGCGACATCCTTGATCCTGGTCTGCAGCGCTGCAAGGCCGGCCTCGCCAGCCGCGTCGGCCAGATCGTCGATCTTGTAGCGCAGCGCATTGCCCTTGGAGATCACCCGGTTTTGCGCGAGCGTGGCATATTCCTGCTTCGCTTTGAGGGTGCTGGCAAATGTCTCGGCAAACAGGTCGAATTTTTTCTCGAGCTCTGCGATGCGTTTGACCCTGTCAGCATCGGGACTTGCACTCTTGGCCATCACGATCGATGTTTTGAGCCGGCTTTGCGCCTCCAGCGCGGCCTGCGCGTCGGCGTCGTTGCTGGTGACGACGTAGTAACGCACCAGATCCTGATAGGCCATCAGGTCGCGATCGATGTTGCGCGCGCCGTCGGATTCGGCGACGCCTGCCTGGTAGGCATCGATACTCCCGGCGATCCGTTCAAAGCCGAAATAGGCGAAGCCCATACTGATCGCGGAGACGATCAGCAGACAGCCGAACCCCAGAAGGACCTTGCCTCGAAATTTCAACGTCGGCATTTTTGCCCAAAGCAAATTTGCCTGCCCCATCCTCAACCAGCCCACCGCATTCCCCCGAACGTTCTAATTCACGCCTCGCGAAAACAGCCCTTTCCGCGAGGCAACCGAAAATTAGAGGAGAATGGATAAGAGGGCGTAAACCAATACCGGTCGGCAGCGGAAAATCCGCCGTTGGAATTCCCGGGGCGGCACGCCTCCGCCTTCCCGAGCCGCAAAGGCACGGCCTACCGATGAAGGTATTTGCGCCGCCTGAGGCCTAACCGGCCACCTTCAGCGTCCAATCAGTAGCGTGGCCCGCGCCAGCGATAACGCGGCTCGGAAAACGCAACCCGCGGATTGATGTTGCAGTCCGCGTTCCGCCCCGATGCGCTCGCCCGGCATTGCGCGTAGCTCGCATAGGAACAATCTCCGGGAATTCCGACACCCCGGGATTGCAGGCAATAGGGATAGTCTCGTGCCGCGGCCGGTCCGGAGCTGGCCGCAACGATGGCGCATGTTGCCATCAAGCCTAACAGCACGCTTTTCATGTCATTCTCCTTGCGTCTGCGACGTGTCATCTTCCACGATCTTGATGATCCCGGCATTTCCAGCGAGAACCCCGGCTAGCCCTGGATGTTCCTCTCCGAACGGGTAGCGGCTGTCACGACCGCGCGACTGGTTGAGGACAACCCCCTTCGCGAAGGCTCATTGACCCAAAGGAAATCCAATGCCGATCGATATCACCGCGCTCGATCATCTGGTCATCAATGTCACCGACGTCCGGCAATCCGCCCAGTGGTATCACCGCATCCTCGGCATGGAGATCAAGGTGTTCGATCCGGGCCACGGCAAGACGCCGCGCACGTCGCTGATTTTCGGCGCGCAGAAGATCAATCTGCGGCCGCTCAGCGTCGATAAGGCCGAATGGTTCACTGCCGACCATGAGGCCGCCGGGAGCGATGATCTGTGCTTCCTCACTTCGGCATCGCCCGAGCAGGTGGTTGCCCACCTGGCTGCAAATAACGTCGCCATCGAAGAAGGTCCGATCGTCAAACAAGGTGCGCGCGGCGCCCTACGATCGGTCTATTGCAGGGATCCCGATGGGAGCCTGATCGAAATTTCGTCCTACGAAAGCCCCGACGCGTAATGCGGCTAGCGACACGTGCGGCTTGATTTGATCGCCGCGCGGGGCGATGACACACTCACGGACAAGAACAGAAGCGGGCAGCGACCCGCGCAGCGCGGCGAACCGTCGCGCTGCCACGGCCGCCACGGGAGGAAACATGCAGAATTCAGCTACAGCATCCGGCGTGGTGGGGCCATTCGCGGGACTGGACGTGCCGTGGCTGCTGAAGATGCGCGCCGAGGTTCGCCGTGACCACCCGTTCCTGATCTGGGCGCCGTTCGATGCCCGGGCGCGGAGCTGGAGCTATGGCGAGTTTCACGACCGGGTCGGCGCGCTCGCAGCGGGGCTCGCGCAGCGGGGCGTAAAGCCCGGCGAATACGTCCTCATCCATCTGGACAACTGCATCGAAGCGATGCTGGCATGGTTCGCCTGCGTGGAGCTCGGCGCCATCGCCGTCACCACCAACACTCGCTCGGCCGCCGCCGAGGTGGAATATTTCGCCGACCATTGCGGCGCGGTCGCCGCTATCACCCAGCCCGCCTACGCCGAATTGATCTCTAACAACTGCCGCAACCTACGCTGGATGGCCGTCATTGCCCACGATGCCGGCGTCACTCCGGCACAAGGCCACGTGGTGCCGCACGCGGAACAGTTCGAACGACTGTTCGCCGACAGCGCCAACCGGCCGCGCCGCGCCACCGATCCCCATGCCCCGTGCAGCGTGCAGTACACATCGGGCACGACGTCGCGTCCAAAAGCCGTGTTGTGGACCCATGCCAACGCGCTGTGGGGCGCCAAGGTCAATGCCGCGCATCAGGACCTGCATGCCGGTGATGTCCACCAGACCTATCTGCCGCTGTTTCACACCAACGCGCTGGCCTATTCGATGCTGGCGAGCCTATGGGTCGGCGGCACCTGCGTGATCCAGCCGCGATTTTCCGCCAGCCGTTTCTGGAGCGTTGCTGCCGAACACCGCTGCACCTGGACCTCGACGATTCCGTTCTGCATGAAGGCGCTGCTCGAACGCGAGATTCCGAAACGGCACACCTTCCGGCTCTGGGGCAGCGCGATCTGCGAGCCTCCGCCGTTCGCCGCGTTCGGCGTCAAGATCATCGGCTGGTGGGGCATGACCGAAACCATTACCCACGGCATCATCGGCGAGGTGGATCAGCCCAACACGCCGATGGCGATCGGCCGCGCCGCGACCGAATACGGCATCCGCATCACTGACGATGATGGCCGGCCGATCGCGCCGGGTGACACCGGCAACCTCTCGATCCGCGGCATTCCGGGACTTTCCCTGTTCAAGGAATATCTGCACAACGAGAAAGCCACCCGCGAAAGCTTCGACGACGACGGATATTTCATCACCGGCGACCGCGTCACCTTGCTGGAGAACGGGTTCATCAAGTTCGGCGATCGCTCGAAGGACATGCTCAAGGTGGGCGGCGAGAACGTCGCCGCGTCCGAAATCGAGCAGGTGATCATCACGGTGCCCGGCGTGCGCGAGGCCGCCGTGGTCGCCAAGAAGCATCCGATGCTGGACGAGGTGCCGGTAGTCTTCATCATTCCGCACGCCGGCGTCCAGCAGGCCCCGCCTACGCTGCATGACGACGTGATGGCCGCATGCCGCAAGGCGCTGGCCGACTTCAAGGTACCCCACGAGGTTCGTCTGGTCGACGACATGCCGCGCTCGACGCTCGAGAAGGTCGCGAAGGCCGAGCTGCGAAAACTGCTGGCCTGAAATCAGGTACCCAGTGCGACAGGCCGGAAGGCCTGGAGCAACTGTCTGTCGAGCTTGTCGCCCATTTCTTCCATCATCGCGAATGCCTTGGCGTGGGTGAATGGCATCCGGTAGGAACGCTTCTCGACCAGCGCGGCGTGGATATCCACAATGGTGATGAGGCGGACGATGTCGCTGATCTCGTTCGCGGTGAGGCCGTCCGGATATCCCGTTCCGTCGAGGAATTCGTGGTGATGTAGCACCACGTCGAGCATCTCGGGCGGAAAGCCGCCTTGCGTCGCCAGCGCTTCGTAGCCCTGCCGCGGATGCTTCCGGATTTCGTCCATTTCCGCATCGGTCAGCTTGCCGGGCTTGTCGAGAACGGCAACCGGCGTGAACGCCTTTCCGACATCGTGCAGCAACGCCGCGCGCGCCAGCCGGCGCTGATCGGCCTCGCGCATGCCGAGGTGCTGGGCAAAAGCGACCGCGAAACCGGTGACGAACAGGCAGTGCCGGTAGCTGTGATTGTGATGGCGTCCTACAGCCGTCAACCACTCCCGTAGCGAAGACTTCTTGACCGCGCGGAGGATCTGCGTTTCGGCGCGCGTCACGTCGCTCAGCGTCAGCGGAATGCCGGCCGGCAAACGTTCGAAGATCTTCACCATCACGAGGTGCGCGGCATTGACGCCGTCGTTGAGGGCCTTCCCCTGCTCCGAGTCGTTGAAATCGCTGGCATCCGGAAACGCTGCCCGCACGCGGTGCAGGATCGCCCGCGCATCGAAGGGGCGCTCAATGGTATCGGTTGCACCGAGCGCCCATGCTTGCATCGAGCCATGGTGCAGATTTTCCGAAATGACGAACAGCCGCGGGACTGACTGGTAGTTGTCGCTGACGAGCTTGCGGCGAACCCGCTGCACGCTTTCCGCCGAACGCAAGTTGATGTCGACGACGATACCGGAGAATTTTCCCGCCGGCGCCTCGGGGATATCATGCGTCGTCACCGTTCCGACGTCGCCGACACCGTTGAGAATTCCGGCCAGTTCGCTGCTTTGATCGCCGCGGTCCGACGCCAGAAGCAACCGCCTTCTGGCGGGAGCACGATTGGATGAAGCAGTCATTAGTCCCCATCGGCATTTCACTGTTTCTTCGCTTACAGTCATACCAGTAAGTAGGAACCCGTTTCTTAAGGGGTATTCTTAACGAGCCATGTCGCTGACAATGTAGATTCGAATCAAAAAGCCGCCGGGAGAATCCCGGCGGCTTTCCTCGTAGATGTGCCGCGTTTTACGCCTTCATCGCGCCCTTCACGGCCTCGGCCGTAATCGGCAGCGACCGCACGCGGGCTCCGACCGCATTGAAAACAGCATTGGCAATCGCAGGAGCGATCACCGTGACCGTCGGCTCGCCGACCCCGGTCGCATGCTCGCCATTGGCGATAATGTGAACGGAGACTTCCGGCATCTGGCTCATGCGCAACGGCGTGTAGGTATCGAAGTTGGTCTGCTCAATACCGCCATCCTTCAACGTCGCCTTCTCGTAGAGAGCAAGCGACAGGCCCCACAATGCACCGCCCTCGACCTGAGCGCGGATGCCGTCGGGATTGACCGCCGTGCCGACATCCGTCGCCACGGTCAGTTTCTTCGGCGTGATCTCGCCGGAAGGCGACACCGCGACGTGCGCCACGCAAGCCGTCCAGCTCGCCGTCTTGCGCTCCTGCGACGACACACAGGCGACGCCCATGCCCTCGCCTTTCGGCAGCTTCTTAGTGCCGTAGCCGGCGAGCCCCATGGCGGCGAGCAGCGTGTTGCGCAGGCGTTGCGCGCCACCGTCGTTGTCTCCCGCGCCGTCGAGCATCGCGATGCGGAACTGTGCGGGGTCCCTGCCGGCTGCATGAGCGAGTTCGTCGATCATGCTTTCGACCGCCCAGAAGGTCCAGCCCGGCGCCACCGAGCGCAATTGCCCGGACGGCGTGGCGGACTGCGCCAGTTCATTGAGGATGGCGCGGACGTTGTGATTGGGAACGGAGTAGAAGAAATCCGCACCGTTCACCGTGAACGCATCGAGCGCACCCTTCTTGTCCACCGACGGCGACAGGAAGTCGGGGATGCCCCAGCGCTTGGTCGGCCACGCGCTGACGACATCGTGGTTCATCGCCACCACCTTGCCGTCGGCATCGAGGCCGGCCTTGATTTTCTGGTAGGTCAGCGGTCGCGAGAAATCCATCGTCACGTCGTCTTCGCGCGAGTAGATCACCTTGACCGGCTTGCCGACCGCTTTGGCCGCCTGCACCGCAGGCACCGTCATGTCGCCATCGAGCCGGCGGCCGAAGCCACCGCCGAGCCAGGCCTGGTGCAGCACCACATATTTGGGATCGACGCCGGCTGCTCCCGCGGCAATCGCACCTGTCCGCGTCGCGAACTGATTGCCGGTGTGGACGTGCCAGATGTCGCCCTCCTTGTGAGCGGTGCAATTCATCGGCTCCATCGGACAATGGATATTGATGTTGGTGGTGTATTCCGCCTCCAGCACCTTGGCCGCCGTTCCGAGCGCCGCGCCGGTATCGCCGTTCTTGACGAAGAACAATCCGGCATCGCCTTTCTGCTGAAGCCGTTTGGCTTCCGCGAGCAGGGATTCGCTCGAGACGTTCGCATTGGGGCCGTGATCCCACGTCACCTTGAGGGCGTCGGCAGCCTTGCGGGCGTCCTGATAGGTTTTGGCAACCGCGACGATCCAGCCCGTGGTCGAGCCGGTCTTGTCATCGAGGACGACGGCCTTGATGAAGCCCGGCACCTTCTTGGCGGCGCTGTCGTCAACGGACTTGACGGTGGCGCCGAAGCGCACCGGCGGCAGCACCAGCTTGCCGTACACCATTCCGGGCAGGAAGGTGTCGATACCATACTTCGCGGTGCCGTTGACCTTGAAGGGAATATCGAGTTGCGGCACCGACACGCCGATCATGGAGTATTGATCTGGCGTCTTGAGCTTGATCGCCTTCAGTTCGTCGGGCGTGAAGGTCTTGGTCACCTTTCCGCTCTTCACCACTTCGGCAAAGGTCTTCGACTTTTTCGACTTGGCATGGGTGATGACCGAGTCGCGCACCGTCAGTTCGGCCGCAGGCACGCCCATCATTCCCGCTGCAGCTTCCGTCAATGCGATGCGTCCGGCCGCGCCGGCACGGCTCATCGCGTCGAAGTTCATCATGGTGCTCCAGCTTCCGCCCGTGATCAGCGCGCCGAGCATCGGATCGTTGAACTTCGGATCATTGCCGGATAGCGAGACCCGCATGTCCTTCCAGTTCGAGCCAAGTTCCTCGGCAACCATCTGCGCCATGGTCGAGGCGATATGCTGGCCCATGTCGGCCTTGCCGACCGTGACCGTGATCAACCCGTCCGGTGCAATCGAATACCAGACGCTGGGATCGATCTTCGCCGGTGCAGCCATAGCCTTGTCGAGCCCAAGCGATCCCGGGATCGCTGCATAGCCGAGCGTCACGCCCGCTGCAGCCGTACCGATGAGAAAGGTGCGGCGCGACAGATCCGTCGGCTCGCCGTTTGTGATTTTCACCTGCTTGTTCATGTGTTCCTCCGATCGGTGCCGGTGGACGCCGTCCGCATTTCGGAGGCGGCGCGCATGATGGCGCGCTGGATGCGCGAATAGGTCATGCAACGGCAGAGATTGCCGTCCATGTGCGCGACCACTTCTTCCTTCGTCGGATTGGTATTCTTTGCGAGCAGCGAGGCTGCCTGCATGATCTGGCCCGACTGGCAGTAACCGCATTGCGGCACCTGCTCGGCGACCCACGCCTTCTGCAACGGATGCTCGCCCTTGGCGCCAAGGCCTT
The DNA here is from genome assembly GCA_024508855.1 of Xanthobacteraceae bacterium. Classification (GTDB taxonomy): domain Bacteria; phylum Pseudomonadota; class Alphaproteobacteria; order Rhizobiales; family Xanthobacteraceae; genus 62-47. The sequence goes on along the minus strand of JANINJ010000070.1, from coordinate 29,329 downwards.
CAATTGTGGTGATCTTCTTGCCGGCGACCTCGCTCACTGCGGTCTGGCAGGACCGTACGGCTTCGCCGTTGACGTGAACCGTGCAAGCGCCACACAGGCCGGCGCCGCAACCGAATTTGGTGCCGGTCATCTGCAGTTGCTCGCGGATGACCCAGAGCAGCGGCGTATCGCCGGCCGCCTCGACGGACATATTCCGCCCATTGATATTGAGATTAGGCATCGCCCTTTTTCCCTGCCGGTGCATGAAACCGCTTACGGCGGCAACTCACTTCGGGGTCGTCGACCGACACCCACCGGGTCGATGTCGGTCGGGCGGGAGCATGATCGCGTTCCGCGCCGGAGGCAATGCAAATTAGAATCGGTCAAACGAATCTATTGACGTGCAGCATTGTGCGACGCCGCATAAAATCTTCGCGACCGGACCCTAAGGGTGATCGCTTTGATGCTAAAGGAAACGGAATCGTTCGCGACGCAAGGCAGAGGATACCGGAGAAGCACCATGAATCGTTTCAGACATGTCGCGGCTGGCGTTCTTGTTGCGGTATGCAGCTTTTGTACCGGGCCGGTCTATGCGGGCGGATCGGCGCCAACGTCATCGTACCCTTTCAACAGGACGCTATCGAATAACGTGCCGCTGGTCTTCGGCATGGACCCGGCAAGCGCCTCAGCTTCGCTGCAGGTACCGCTGACGTATGTCAGTGGACGACGAGGAAACGAAATTTATCTGGCGGTGCGCGACATCGGCGGCAGCGGCTTCTTCGATCGCAGAGACCGGCTCTACCTTCAATTTCGCCATAACCGCCTGACCGGCTGGAAAGGCGACTGGGGCCGCAACTGGATGTGGCAGTAACAAAATCGTTAGGTCGCCGAGAATGCGGCCACTCTCTCAATCGACAATCAATGGAGGCAACGTGGGACAACAGATCAAGCTGACTGCTTCGGATGGATTTCAACTCGGCGGCTATCGCGCAGACCCGGCCGGAACGCCCAAGGGCGCAGTGGTGGTGATTCAGGAAATCTTCGGCGTCAATCATCATATCCGCAATGTCTGCGATCGCTTTGCCAGCGCAGGTTATGTCGCGGTTGCACCCGCGATATTCGACCGAAGCGAACCGAACTTTGAATCCGGCTATTCGGCTGACGAGGTCGCCGTGGCGCGCAAGTTCGTCGCCAATCCGGACTGGGCCGCCATGCTGCTTGACGTTCAGGCGGCGATCGATTCCGTCAAGGACGTCGGCCCGGTGGGGATCGTCGGCTTCTGCCTCGGCGGCAGCGTGGCCTATGCCGCCGCAACCAAACTCAATGGTTTGAGTGCTGCGGTGGGCTACTACGGCGGCGCCATCGTCCGGTTCGCCGATGACAAACCCAAGGTCCCGACGATGCTGCACTTTGGCGAAAAGGATACCGGCATTCCGCTCACGGATGTCGAAGCCATCCGCGCCAAGCGGCCCGATGTCGAAATTCACATTTATCCCGGCGCGCAGCACGGCTTCAGCTGCGATGAACGTGCGAGCTATGACAAGGCGAGCGCCGACGTCGCAGGGCAACGGACCCTCGCGTTCTTTGCGAAACATCTTTCACGCTGAGAGACGACGCGATTAGAACCAGCGCTCGCCGACCACCACGGTGTCGCCGGGGCTGATCGGGGTGTTGGGCGTCACGACCGAATCCAGGCTGCCGCCGGCAGCGGGATGCGTGACGGTGATCACATCACGACGTGCGCGCGGCGAATATCCACCGGCGATGGCGACCGCACTCTCGGCCGTCATGTTCGGTACATACGGATATTGTCCGGGTGCGGCCACTTCGCCGAGAATGAAGAACGGCCGATAGCTGTCGATCTCGGCGGATACAGAAGGCTCGCGGATATAGCCGTTGCGCAGTCGCGCGGTGATATTGCGCGCCAGTTGGGACGTTGTCAGGCCGCGCGCGGGGACGGAGCCGATCAGCGGCATGGTGATGCTGCCGTTGGTGCCGACCGCATAAACGTTGGTGAGGCCTTCCTGTCCATAGACGACGACCCGCAGTCGGTCGCCCGAATCGAGACGGTAGTCGCCGTTGTAACGCGGCGTCGGCGCCCCATAGACGATGCCGGGTTCGGCACCCGGCTCCGATGCCATCGTCGGTGACGGTGAGATCGTCGACGACGACGGGAGAGGTGAAGGCCAATAAGCAAAGCTGTTGCTGAGGGCCGCGATCGCGCCGGGCGAATTGGCGCGTACCGGCCGCGTGGCGGAACGTGCCGGCGCTTTCGGGGTCAACGACCCGTATGCCATCGAATCGAGATCGGTGCCGAGCGGCGCCGTTGCGACCGGCCCCGGCCGGTGCATGCATCCGCTCAGCGCCAGGGCACTGAATGCAGCCATCACAAAAACACGAAACGCCGGTCCGATCCGCACGACTATCCCTCGCTGCGAGATAGTCCTGTTATGACCCTGTTAAGGTTAACAAAGCGTTTGGAAGACTGCGGGGACCGCCGTCCCCGCAAGTGGTTTTCGATGAGGTTCAGGCGCGAACGCCCACACCGATCGGGCACGACACGCCCGTTCCGCCGAGCCCGCAATATCCCGCGGGATTCTTGGCCAGATATTGCTGGTGGTAATCCTCGGCAAAAAAGAACTCCTTTGCCGGTGCAATTTCAGTGGTGACCGCACCCCACCCTTTCGCCGCCAGCGCCTTGCCGAAGGCCAGCTTCGAGGCTTCTGCTGCTTCGCGCTGTGCGTCGTTGACCGTATAGATCGCCGAGCGATACTGGGTTCCGACGTCGTTGCCCTGGCGCATGCCTTGCGTCGGATCGTGATTTTCCCAGAACGTCTTCAGTAGCGTGTCATAGGAAATCTTCTTCGGATCGAACACCACCAGCACCGCTTCAGTGTGGCCCGTCTGTCCCGAACAGACTTCCTCATAGGTCGGGTTCGGCGTCAGGCCCCCAGCATAGCCGACAGCGGTGACATAGATGCCGTCACCCAATTCCCAGAACTTTCGCTCGGCTCCCCAGAAACAGCCGAGCCCGAAATAGGCGCGCTCAAAGCCTTCTGGATAAGGCGGCTGCAACGGATTGCCGTTGATGAAATGAAACTTGGCGGTGGGAATCGGCGTAGCGCGCCCCGGTAGCGCATCGGCGGCGCTCGGTATGGCAGAAGACTTGCGCATGAACAGCATGAATGACCTCCTCCGTCGGCTAAGCCAGAACAACGGATTACACCGCCGTGTCGCTGGCCGGCACTCGCTCGCCCTCACCCATCGCACCTTTCACTCGTCGCCGGGCGATGACGTCAGATTGCCAATATAGGATGGCGCCGGCAAAACGGCAGGGCCTTCCGGCGCCTCACCCGATAAAGCCATCCAACTGACAGCGCGACTGCTCAGCTTCGCGAATATCCGATCAGCGGCTTGGGGCGGCGGAAGATCACCAGCAACAGTAACCCGAGTACGCCCATGACCGCCCAGACAGGTTGGTTCAGGATCACCTTGATGCCGTCATTCCAGAGCCAGGGCGCGATCCCCTCCACCAGCATATGAAAGCTCTGCTGGCTGGCCTGATGGACATCGTTCCAGAACTCGCCGAGCCGGGTCAGCCGCAAGGTCTGGTCGGCGATGGACCGCGCGCCGTCATAGACCAGGAAGACAAATCCCCCGGCCAGCAGCAGCAATCCGATCAGGCGGAAAAAGCCGCGGATCATGCGTCACCCCATCAAAGCGTCCCGTCACGTCCCCCGGGATTAGCGGGCACCCGGCCGAAATTCAACCTCGCCAGCGACTTAGACCGGCCCGGGCCCCTGAAATAGCGGCAGTGCCATGGCCCAGACACCGTTGACGCTGGAAAGGAGGGCCTCTATAAGGACCGCCAATGGCGGTGGGGCCTCCCTGCCGCCGCTGTTCTTTGGGTACCGCCGTCCGGCTTTTTCGGATGCGGAAACGCCGGGAACTTCCAGAAACACACACCGACGTCAGAAACAACCGCGTCGCGCCGCGAGTACGACCGACGTCAATCAGCCCGGCCGCCGATACCAGATGGCCGCTGAAGGATTTTTGAGAGCATGGCCAATACATCTTCTGCCAAGAAGGCGACGCGCAAGATTGCCCGCCGCACCGCCGTCAACAAATCGCGCCGCACCCAGATGCGCGGCTCGGTTCGCCTCGTCGAGGAAGCGATTGCAAGCGGCGATCGCGAAGCGGCGCTGAAGGCGTTCGCAGTCGCGGAGCCTGTGCTGATGCAGGCTGCCCAGCGCAACATCGTTCACAAGAACAGTGCCAGCCGGAAGGTGTCCCGGTTGTCACATCGGATCGCCAAGCTCGCGAAGTAATTTTTGCGGGAGGTGATCGCGGCGACGCGATTTCGAATCCGGACTACAGACGTGAGATGAAGAACCCGGCCTCGCCGGGTTTTTGTTTTGTGACAACGAAATTTTTTAGCGCATGGATTTCGACCCGGTCGATCCGCGCCGCTCCATGCGACGTTCCTCTCGATCTCGATGCAATGCTGACCGACGTCGCGCAGCGCATGGCGTGATGACGTCAGGCCTGGCTCGATCGGCCTGCGACATTTCATCATGCAAGCCGCGCGACCAGCGAGCTTGAACGGAAGGCCGGCCTTGCTCCCAGCATGAACTCTGAAATCTTTTTGCTCCGCTCAAATCGGAGCCAGAGCTTTCCATCTTGTCTGGAGGCATTCTTGTCATACAGACCGATGTGCGCCGCGCTTGAATTATTCCGAGCACGAGGCCGCACGCTACACCGAAGCGCACGATCGATGCGACTGCTTGGTTTTCTATTTTCTTTCTGCACTGCAATCGAACTCAATCGGCCCGATCAAACGCTCTTGCCTTTCGTCACAAAATAAGCATTCGCATTCGAACAGCCTCGAGCGCTTTCCACAGCGTGTGGGGTTACCCTGAAAAAAGAGCAGAAAAAAACCCGACTCGATAATCACTTATCCCCATAGTGACTCGAAGCACTTTAAAAACGGCCGTCGCGCGCACCAATCATAAACAAATTATGAATTTCTTTTTTTCCGTCACAGGAATTGTGACAGCGATCGAGGTGCTTCGAATCCACGCGCAGATTCAAAACCTTGAGCTTCGAACGCGAACCAGCCGGAATTGAGCATGCTGGCGAAGTCAGCCGCGCCGACCAACGTGACCGATCAAAACCCGTTGCGAGAAACAGCGCGTAGTGTATTTCTTAGATCGTTCGCGGCGCCTTCGGCTCGTTAGACCAGAGCGGTTTAAGAACCAGGGCGGACGTGCAGACTGAAATGCGGTGTGTGCGTTAGCGGCGTTTTCCAAGCGATCAGCGACCTGTAGCTCATAGCGATATGAGGACGTGAATCTGTGTGCAAATTTCTCGAAGCCAACTTGAGGTTCAAGTCTGGAGCGACAAGAGAGAGCGGCACGGAACGGTATGCAGGCAGATGGCGGAAAGCAGCCGTGTTGGATAGGCGGCGAGTGTGGGCTAAGACGCGACCCTGAATTTCAGACGTCGCGGTCAGTGATAAAAACGTAGAGTTGGAAGCTTGCCGTAGTCTCCGCGGCAAGAGGGGGAGATCAATGCGCAGCGGCATCACGAACCTAATGCTTCATGTTGCATCTCAAGCCGGCCATACGCCGGAGATCGCCTTAGCCCGGCCCCGGGCCCGCGCCCCGAACAGTTGCAGTCCTTCGCACTAATTTCATCCTGCTTTCATCGTTAGTCCCGCCCTGCAACGGCGAATTCGTTTCGCCGAGCGACAGGCTTGTGACTTCTCCGATGCAAAGCCGGAACCAATCGTTTCGCTGTCCGGAGATCGCCTCCGACATCGAAACATCTAACTGCCACTCTATGAGAAAAGTTGTCGAGCAATGTCGAATGTCGCAGAAGACCAGTGGTCACGCGTAAAGGGGCGTCTCCGTTCCAGCGTTGGCGAGGATATTTATTCAAGCTGGTTTGCGCGAATGGACCTTGAAGGCATTCAGCAGCAGAGCGTCCATCTGTCGGTTCCGACCAAGTTCCTCCGGAGCTGGATCCAGGCGCATTATGCCGACCGCGTTCTGACCTGCTGGCAGGCCGAAGTGCCGGAAATCGACCGGATCGATCTCACGGTGCGGTCCGCGATGCGCTGTGCGGCACCGGCAAAAGAAGCGGCAGCGCCTGCGGAAGCCCGCCGCAATGGCGATCAACGTGCTGCGCCCGAGCTGCGCGCAACGGCGTCGGCCCCCGTTTCTGCAAGCCACGATGCGCTCGGCGGCTCGCCGCTCGACCCGCGTCTGACCTTCGCAAGTTTCGTCGTCGGCCGCTCCAACACGCTGGCGCAGGCTGCTGCCCGTCAGGTCGCAGAAGGCCGTCGTGGCGACAACGTCATGTTCAATCCGCTCTACATCCACGCCGGTGTCGGCCTCGGCAAAACCCATCTGCTGCAAGCGGTGACCTGGGCCGGTAACGCCAATCCGGACCGCAAGGTGCTCTATCTCACCGCCGAAAAATTCATGTACGGGTTTGTCGCAGCGCTGAAGACACAGACTGCGCTGGCCTTTAAGGAAGCGCTGCGCGGCATCGACGTGCTGGTGATCGACGACCTGCAGTTCCTGCAAGGCAAATCCACCCAGGCCGAATTCTGCCACACACTCAACGCCCTGATCGACGCCGGCCGTCAGGTGGTGATCGCCGCCGATCGTCCGCCGGCCGATCTTGAGAGCCTCGACGATCGCGTGCGTTCGCGCCTCGCCGGCGGCCTCGTCGTCGAAATGGGATCGCTCGGCGAAGAACTGCGGCTCGGCATTCTCAAGTCGCGCGTCGCCGCGGCCCGAAACCATCATGCCAGTTTCGATGTCCCGGCACCGGTGCTCGACTATCTCGCCAAGGCCATTACCCATAACGGCCGCGACCTTGAAGGCGCGATCAATCGTCTCCTGGCGCACAGCAAGCTCAATGCGCAGCCGGTAACGCTGGAGATGGCCGAGCGCGAAGTGCGCGACCTGATCCGCCCCCAGGAACCCAAGCGTATCAAGATCGAAGACATCCAGCGCGTCGTTGCCCGGCAGTACAATGTCAGCCGTTCCGACCTGCTGTCGTCGCGCCGGACCGCCAATGTGGTGCGGCCTCGCCAGGTCGCGATGTATCTCGCCAAGACGCTGACGCTGCGCTCGCTGCCGGAGATCGGCCGTCGCTTCGGTGGACGCGACCACACCACCGTGCTGCATGCCGTGCGCAAGATCGAGGCGCTGGTTTCCAAGGACGTGGCGCTGTCGGACGAGGTCGAACTCCTGAAGCGGCAGCTGCAGGAGTAGCCGCTTCCGCTGCGGGTTTCCGCCCTGAAAATACTGGAAAATCCCGCAGTTCAACGGCGCATGCACTTGCGTTTGGCGCGCATCCACGCCACCTTACGATCCCCCGCAAGGCCGGGCAAAGTCGGTCCTTGATCGGACTTGCGGGTGTCAGTCGCTGCGGCGCTCGTTCGAGTCGCCGGGCACCTCCATGACATGGGTTGGATTCTGGATCGGGCGGGTTTTGCAATGAAGGTCACGGTCGAACGCGCGCAATTGCTGAAATCGCTGGGTCACGTGCATCGCGTGGTCGAGCGCCGCAACACCATTCCGATTCTGGGCAATGTGCTGATCCGCGCCGAAAGTGCACGCCTGTCGTTGAAAGCCACCGACCTCGATCTCGAGGTAACGGAAACGCTGCCCGCGGAGGCGGCGACGCAAGGTTCGACCACCGTACCCGCGCATATGTTCTACGACATCGTACGCAAGCTGCCGGATGGTTCGCAGATCGTGCTGGAAAGCGACGGCGACCGTTCGGTGCTGGCGATCCGCGCCGGCCGGTCGCGCTTCACGTTGCAGACCTTGCCGGAAAGCGACTTCCCCGATCTCGCCGCCGGAGACCTCTCGCATTCGTTCACGCTGGCGGCTGCCGACGTGAAGCGGATGATCGATCGCACGCAGTTTGCGATCTCGACCGAAGAGACGCGCTATTATCTCAACGGCATCTATCTGCACGCGGCGGGTACGGCGAAGGCCGCAACGCTGCGCGCGGTCGCGACTGATGGCCATCGCCTCGCACAGGTCGATCTGCCGCAGCCACAGGGCGCCAGCGGAATGCCTGGCGTGATCGTGCCACGCAAGACCGTCGGCGAGGTGCAGCGGTTGATCGAAGATGCCGAAGCCGAAGTCACCGTGGAGCTGTCACAAGGCAAGATTCGCTTCACGCTGGGCAATGTGGTGCTCACCTCCAAGCTGATCGACGGCACCTTCCCCGACTATGGCCGTGTCATTCCGCAGAACAACGACAAGGAGCTCGTCGTCGACAAGAAGGACTTCGAGGCCGCGGTCGATCGCGTCTCGACGATCTCCAGCGAGCGCGGTCGTGCGGTAAAGCTCGCATTGTCTGCGGGCAAGCTGGTGTTGTCGGTGACCAATCCGGATTCCGGAAGTGCGACGGAAGAACTCGAAGTCGAATACGCATCGGACGCGCTCGATATCGGATTCAACTCGCGCTACCTGCTCGACATCGCGGCGCAGATCGAAGGCGAGGTCGCAGTGCTGAAGCTCGCCGACCCCGGTTCGCCGACGCTGGTACAGGATCGCGACTCCAAGGGTGCGCTCTACGTCCTGATGCCGATGCGCGTCTGATCGCTTGCGATTTCGCTGCGGCAAACCGGTGACCGAATTGGGGCGCTGTTTTTCGGGGCAATAGCGCTGTTTGCGAGGCCGAAAGTCGCCATTCGCGCCTGTCATTGCGGCTCGCCGAGGCGCCGCCGCATGGTATGACCATCCACGACATGACCTCGTCCCGCATCCAGCGTCTTACCCTCACCCGCTTCCGCAACTATCGCGCGGCGGGACTGACCACCTCCGGCGATCTCGTCGTCCTGGTGGGCGCGAACGGCGCCGGCAAGACCAATTGCCTGGAAGCGATCTCGTTTCTCTCGCCCGGACGCGGACTGCGGCGGGCCACGCTCGGCGATGCAGCCAATCTGGAAGGCGATGGCTCGTGGGCGATCTCGGCCGAGGTCGAAGGCGCGCTTGGGTTGGCGACGCTGGGCACCGGCATCGATGCGCCGGGCGCCGATGCAGCAACTAGCCGCCGTTGCCGGATCGATCGCGAGCCGGTGTCGTCGGCGGCAGCGTTCGGCGATCACCTGCGCATGGTGTGGCTGACGCCGGCGATGGACGGGCTGTTCACCGGCGCGGCGTCGGAACGGCGGCGCTTCCTCGATCGGCTGGTGCTGGCAATCGACAGCGATCATTCCGGCCGCGTCTCGGCGCTGGATCGCAGCCTGCGCTCGCGCAACCGGCTGCTGGAAGAGCGCAATCCCGATTCCCACTGGCTCGATGCGATCGAACGCGAGACCGCCGAACTCGCCATCGCGGTCGCGGCGATGCGCACGGAGACGGTGACACGATTGGCGGCGGCACTGGATGCGCGCGGCGCAGCGTCGGCGTTTCCGTCCGCGGCAATCGCGCTGGATGGCTGGATCGAAAACGCGCTCGCGCTCGATCCCGCAACCGCAGTCGAGGATCGCTATCGCCAGGTGCTGCGCGACAACCGCGCGCGCGATGCCGCCGCCGGCCGCACCCTCGATGGCCCGCACCTCACCGACCTGCAGGTGATCTACGCGCCGAAGAACATGCCGGCGAAGGATGCCTCCACCGGCGAACAGAAGGCATTGCTGATCGGGCTGGTGCTGGCGCATGCTGGCCTCGTTGCCGAGATGACCGGCATCACGCCGTTGCTGCTGCTCGACGAAGTGGTGGCGCATCTCGATCCCGGCCGCCGCGCCGCGCTGTTCAATGAACTGGCGCAGCTCGGCGCGCAGGTCTGGATGACAGGCGCCGATCCCGCCGCGTTCGCCGACGTCGGCTCGCGCGGTGACATCCTCGCCGTCGAGGCCGGACGGATCATTCCGGCGTCAGGACGATAGACGCGTCGCGTACTCATCTACGGACGGCCCCACCGCGCCTGCCGGTGAGCAGGAATTAATCCGCCGGACATGTTCCATCCACGTTGGGCAAACTAAATTCGCTCAGATGCGGGGGATTTGCGCCCGCGGCGAGCGACGCGAGTTCGCGCGCAAATGCATCTCGGGAGTCGGGGGCAGCCTCGAAACCAGGAGATGTACCTATGACAACCAATTTGTTCGATCGCCGCATCCAGCGGCGAACCCTGCTCAAGGCCGGCCTTGCGATCGGCGCGGTGAACTTCGCCTCACCGCTCGCCGGTGCCGCGATGGCGGCTCCCGAGCGGCACAGCGGAACGGACCGCGGCAGCATCAAGATCGGCAACATCATGCCGTACAGCGGACCCGCCTCCGCCTATAGCGTGATCGGCCAGACCGAGGCTGCCTATTTCAAGATGATCAATGCCGAGGGCGGCATCAATGGCCGTCAGATCGATTTCATCTCCTATGACGACGGCTACAGCCCGCCCAGGGCCGTCGAGCAAGCGCGCAAGCTTGTCGAGGATGACGGTGTGCTGCTGATTTTCAACAGCTTGGGCACGCCGAGCAACACTGCGATCCAGCATTACATGAACACAAAGAAGGTCCCGCAACTCTTCATCGCCACCGGCGCCAACAAGTGGAACGATCCGAAGCACTTTCCATGGACCATGGGCTGGCAACCCAGCTACCAGAGCGAGGCGCGCGTCTACGCGAAATACCTGCTCAAGCACAATCCTGCCGGAAAGATCGCGATCCTTTATCAGAACGACGATTACGGAAAGGACTATCTCAAAGGCTTCAAGGACGGCATCGGCGACAAGATGAAAATAGTCTCCGAACAGTCCTACGACACCACCCAGCCCACCGTGGATTCGGAGATGATCAGCCTGCAGGCGTCGGGAGCCGACGTCTTCTTCGACGTCACGACGCCGAAATTCGCGGCGCAGGCGATCAAGAAGGCTGCGGAGCTCAATTGGCGGCCGCTGCATATCCTCAACAACGTCTCGGCATCGGTCGGCGCCGTGATGAAACCCGCCGGCTTCGATCATTCCAAGGGCGTTCTATCGACGGCCTACCTCAAGGATCCCACGGATCCGCAATGGAAGGACGACCCCGCCTACAAGACCTGGCTTGCGTTCATGGAGAAATATTATCCCGACGGTGACCGAACCAGCGCGTTCACGGTCTACGGCTACGCCGTCGCCGGAACCATGGCGTACGTCCTACGAGTGTGCGGCGACAATCTGAGCCGCGAGAACATCATGAAGCACGCCGCCAGTCTCCATGACCTGAAACTGGGGCTGCTGTTGCCGGGCATCACGGTCAATACCGGACCTGACGACTTCGCACCGATCAAACAATTGCAAATGATGCGCTTCACCGACGACCGCTGGGAACTGTTCGGACCGATCATCAACGGCGAGGTCAGTTGAGCGACGTTGCGTCCCGGAGCCGCCTTGTTTCCACTGTCGCGAACAACGGCAGCGGGCAGTTCTTCGAAGTCGGCACCGGGCGCATCGAAACTACGCCGTAACTCCCTCGCTTTTATTCCAGCGCGACCGATCCGGTGAACGCGCCATGCGCGCCGTTCGCCTGCACGAGATTGTTGCGGGCGGACAGCAGCACACCGCCGTTCGACGCGGCAAGCGCGGTGCCGTTGCCGGCAATCCGCGATCCATCGACGCGAACCGTTACGTTCGAGCCGATCGAACGAACGCCGTAGCCATTGTTGGTCGATGCCGAACTGGCCAGCAGCACGCCGATCGGCGCGCCGCCTCCCGGCGTGGTGGCGATCACGCCGTCATTAATGTTGCTGCCGAGCACGCTGTCCCGGATCGTCACATTGATCCCGGCGGTGCTGCCGGTGCCGTCCACCGCAATGCCAAATGTATTGCCGGAAACGGTCAGGCCGTTGAGCGTCACCTGCGCCGAGCCGCCCGCGGCAGGCTTGACGAGAATACCCGCGCCGGTCGTTCCGTTGCCGGCATTCAGGAACCTGCTGTTGCTGACCACCAGCTTGCCCGGACCGTTCGGCGTGAACTGCAGGCCACCTGCAGCCGCCCGGTTGACCGTGACACCATCGACGATCAGCGAACCTGCGCCATTGAACACGATCGGGCCTTCCGCCGCCTGGACAAAGCCCGTCAACACCACGCGGTCGGTGGCGGCGGTCGTCACGGTGATCCCGCTATCCGCCTTGCCGCCGTTGCAGTTGATCGTCAGCGACCGATTGACCGCCAGCCCTCCAAACGTGCCCGAATCCAGGCAGGTGATGATGCCGTTGGTCGCGGTCTTGGTCAGCACGTGGGAGAACGACCGGCACGGCGTCGTCAGATAGCAATCGTTGCTGTCGCTGCCTGTCGTGGCGACCCAGTTCACCTGATATTGCTGCGCATGTCCTGCGCCCGGAAACCACACCAGCAGTCCTGCCGCACAGACCAGAAGCCTCAAGATCCCGTTCATGGGAGCATTCCTTTCCTCAGCCGATTTGCTGCGGAAAGGTAGCGTCGGGACCCGCGGCCCGGTACCGGCATATGCCGGGTTCGAGGCACGCTTGAGCCCTCGCGCAGCAGCCTTTCGGGCCGCTCAAAATCGGCTTTGCAAACGGCTGCAATCCGAGCCCCCAACGAGGCCTCGGAGGCCTTGAAAAACCGTTAAAAACACCCATTTATTCAAGGCGTTGCGAGGCGCGACTTTGCGCTAGGCGCATGACCGATTTCATGGCACAAATAGACGGTTCAGCAGAGCATTGGCACGCTGATTCGGCACACCCTCAAAGGCCCCCACGTATGACAGAACCCGCCCGGCAACCGATCGCCGAAACCGAACTTTCCGTGCCCGTCGAATATGGCGCTGAATCGATTCGGGTGCTGAAGGGGCTCGATGCCGTGCGCAAACGGCCCGGCATGTATATCGGCGACACCGATGACGGCTCGGGTCTGCATCACATGGTCTACGAAGTCGTCGACAACGCGATCGACGAGGCGCTTGCCGGTCATGCCACCGTGGTTCAGGTCACGCTGAATCCGGACAACTCGGTCACGGTCTACGACGACGGTCGCGGCATTCCGGTCGACATCCACAAGGGCGAAGGCATCTCCGCGGCAGAAGTCATCATGACGCAACTGCATGCCGGCGGAAAGTTCGACCAGAATTCCTACAAGGTCTCCGGCGGTCTGCACGGCGTCGGCGTGTCCGTCGTCAATGCGCTGTCGAGCAAACTGATCCTGCGCGTGTGGCGCAACGACAAGGAGCACTACATCGAATTCGCGCACGGGGAATCCGTTGCGCCACTACGCGTGGTCGGCGATGCCAACGGCAAGCGCGGCACCGAAGTGACGTTCTATGCCAGCCCCGAAACCTTCACCATGGTGGAATACGATTTCGCCACGCTGGAGCATCGGCTGCGCGAACTCGCCTTCCTCAATTCCGGCGTCCACATCCTGCTGTCGGACATGCGCCACGCCGTCGAGAAGCGCGAGGAGATGAGCTACGAAGGCGGTGTGGTCGAGTTCGTGAAGTATCTCGATCGCAACAAGAAAGCGATGGTGCCCGATCCGATCATGGTGCGTTCGGAGATGAACGGCATCACGGTGGAAGCGGCATTGTGGTGGAACGACAGCTATCATGAGAACGTGCTGTGCTTCACCAATAACATTCCGCAGCGCGACGGCGGCACGCATCTGGCAGGGTTTCGCGGTGCACTGACGCGACAGGTCAACGGCTACGCCGATGCCATCGCCAAGAAGGAAAAGATCGCGCTGACCGGCGACGACTGTCGCGAAGGCCTGACCGCCGTGCTGTCGGTGAAGGTGCCAGATCCGAAATTCTCGTCGCAGACCAAGGACAAGCTGGTGTCCTCGGAAGTGCGGCCGGTGGTCGAGAACGTCATCAACGAGGCGCTGGCCGCGTGGTTCGAGGAACATCCGACCGAGGCCAAGCTGATCGTCAACAAGGTGGTGGAAGCCGCCGCCGCCCGCGAGGCCGCGCGAAAGGCGCGCGAACTGACCCGGCGCAAGGGCGCGCTGGACATCGCCTCGCTGCCCGGCAAGCTGGCGGACTGCCAGGAACGCGACCCGGCGAAATCCGAACTGTTCATCGTCGAGGGTGACTCCGCAGGCGGCAGCGCCAAGCAGGGCCGCAACCGGGAGTTCCAGGCGGTGCTGCCGTTGCGCGGCAAGATCCTCAACGTCGAGCGCGCGCGCTTCGACAAGATGCTGTCGTCCGAGCAGGTCGGCACGCTGATTACCGCGCTCGGCACCGGCATCGGCCGCGAGGATTTCGACCTCGGCAAGCTGCGCTATCACAAGATCATCATCATGACCGACGCCGACGTCGACGGCGCGCACATCCGCACGCTGCTGTTGACGTTCTTCTTCCGGCAGATGCCGGCGCTGATCGAAGGCGGCCACCTCTATATCGCGCAGCCGCCGCTCTACAAGGTGACGCGCGGCAAGTCCGAGCAATATCTCAAGGACGAACGGGCGCTGGAAGACTACCTGATCGCCACCGGCCTCGACGATTGCGTGTTCAAGCTCGCCAGCGGCGAGGAACGTGGCGGCCGCGACCTGCAGGCGCTGGTCGAAGACGCCCGCGTGATCCGCAGCGTGCTGCACAGCCTGCACAGCCGTTATAACCGCAGCGTGGTTGAGCAGGCGGCCATTGCCGGCGTGTTGAATTCGCGCGTCACCGGCAATCCCGAGACCGCCAATGCCGCGGCCGACTATATCGCCCGACGCCTCGACGTGCTGGCCGAGGAAGTGGAGCGCGGCTGGAGCGGACGCTTCGTCGAAGGCGAAGGTTTCTTCTTCGAGCGCACCGTGCGCGGCGTCAAGGACGCCGCGGTGATCGACGCGGCGCTGCTGTCGTCCGCCGAAGCCCGCAAGCTCGACGAATACGCGCAGGCACTGCAGGAAACCTATCCGCGCCCCGGCACGCTGCGGCGCAAGGATGTCGAGACCGTCATTCACGGCCCGGTCGGCCTGTTCGAGTCGGTGACCGACACCGGCCGCAAGGGCGTCGCACTGCAGCGCTACAAAGGCCTCGGCGAGATGAACCCGGATCAGCTCTGGGAAACCACGCTCGACACCAATGAGCGCTCGCTGCTGCAGGTGAAGATCAAGGAAGTCGACGAAGCCGACGACATCTTCACCAAGCTGATGGGCGACGTGGTCGAGCCGCGCCGCGAATTCATCCAGGACAACTCGCTCAGCGCCAACGTGGACGTGTGAGCGACATACTGTTGGGCGCTGGCCTGCAGACCGTTGCCTCCCGTTGCTTGAACGTGGAGCGCAAAGTTTCTAACCTGCTGCAATGGCAGTTGACCTTCCTACCTTGTCCGGAGACCGCGTTATTCTTCGCCGGCCACGGGCCGGAGACGCGGAAGAACGCTTCAAGCTGGGATCGCACAAGGAGATCGTGGAGTGCTATGGCGGCACGTTCGACCCCACCGCCATATACACGCGAAGCCACGCCGCATCCGAAATCGACTTTATCGAGAAGCATGAATTTGCATGGGTCATCGATGTCGACGGCTTCATCGGACACGTTCGTTTTTTCGCGTTGAATTGGCAGGACAAGCGAGCAGCCGTCGCCATCGGCATCGAAGATCCCGCGCATCTCGGAAGAGGCTATGGCTCGGAAGCGCTTCGTCTTTCGTTGGGCTACATCCTCGCAAAAGGACTGCATCGCATTTCGCTGCGCGTTCTCGCGAGCAACAGCCGCGCCATTGCGTGCTATCGCAAATGCGGTTTTGTGATCGAAGGTCAGGAACGCGAAGCGGCCCTCATCAACGGGTCGTGGCAGGACGATCTCGTCATGGGTCTGCTGGATCGAGAATTTGCCTGTTTTCCAAACGGCCGATCGACCTGAGATCGAGCAGGACAATGCGCGCGGTGCGCAGCACGGCCCTAGGAATCCGCCGACGCTGACGTAGCACCGTGTCGGCATTCCCTCATTGACAAATCCCGTCTCCTCATATGTTATGTTATAACATAACATATGAAAGTTCCCCCATGCCCAGCCGCGGGCGCGCGTCCATCTCCTTGAAAAGGCTGTTCGATCTCCATGCAACGTCTGCCCGTCACCGTCTTGTCCGGCTACCTCGGGGCTGGGAAGACAACTTTGTTGAACCATGTCCTCAACAACCGGCACGGCCTGAAGGTGGCGGTGATCGTCAACGACATGAGCGAGGTGAACATCGATGCGGACCTGGTTCGCGATGGCGGTGCGAACCTCTCGCGGACTGACGAAAAGCTCGTCGAGATGACGAACGGCTGCATCTGCTGCACCCTGCGCGACGACCTGCTTCGCGAAGTGCGCACGCTCGCAGAAAGCCGCCGCTTCGATTACCTGCTGATCGAATCGACCGGCATTTCCGAACCGCTTCCGGTTGCCGCAACCTTCGACTTCCGCGATGAAGACGGCGACAGTCTCTCCGACGTCGCGCAGCTCGACACCATGGTCACCGTGGTCGACGCGGTGAATCTGCTGAAGGATTATGCGTCGAGCGATTTCCTGACGGCACGTGGCGAAGCGCTGGACGGCGACCGCCGCACGCTGGTCGACCTGCTGGTGGAGCAGATCGAATTCGCCGACGTGGTCGTACTCAACAAGATCGACGGTGCATCGCCGGCGCAACGCGACGCTGCCCGCAGCATCATTCGCGCGCTGAATCCCGATGCCGACATCGTCGAGGCCAGTTTCGGCCGCGTGCCGTTCGAGCGGATTCTCGCCACCGGACGCTTCGACTTCGAAAAGGCGCAGCAGCATCCGCTGTGGTTCAAGGAGCTTTACGGCTTCGCCGACCACACGCCCGAGACCGAAGAATACGGCGTGACGAATTTCGTCTATCGCGCGCGCAAGCCGTTCGATCCCGTCAAATTCGACGCCTTCATCAAGTCGTCGTGGCCCGGCGTGATCCGCGCCAAGGGCCATTTCTGGCTCGCCACACGGCCGCAATGGCTCGGCGAAATCAGCCAGGCCGGCGCGATCGTCCGCACCGAGGCACTGGGGTTTTGGTGGGCCAGCGTCCCGATGACGCGATGGCCGGACAATCCCGAATGGCGCAAGCGCGTCCGGCAGCATTGGGACGCGATCTATGGCGACCGCCGGCAGGAGATCGTCTTCATCGGGACCGGCATGGACGAGAGCGCCATCCGCGCGCGGCTCGATGCCTGCCTCGTCGATGGCGACGCGGTGATGGACACGGACGCGTGGTCGGCGCTTCCGGACCCCTTCCCGGTATGGCGGCGCGCCGACGAGGCCGCCTGACGCCGCGCGTCGCTTACGGCGTCGCGATGCCCTCGATCAGCGCCTTGTTGAAGGCGGCGGGATCGGACATCTGCGGCGCGTGGCCGAGATCGGGAAATTCGACAAGTTTTGCGCCGGGGATCGCTTTCGCGGCGGCCTTGCCCAGTTCGGGATAGTTGCCGAGCTTGGGCTTAAGATCGGCGGGCGCAAAATTCTTGCCGATGGCAGTTGTATCCTTCTGTCCTATCAGCAGCAGGGTCGGGACCGAAATATCGCCGAACCGATAGACCACCGGCTCGGTGATGATCATGTCGTAGATCAGCGCGGAATTCCACGCGACCAGCTTCTTGCCCGGACCGTTGTTGAGCCCGGCGAGCATCTGCACCCAGCGCTCGTAGCTGTCGCGCCACTGCCCGACATAATAGGTCGATTTCTCGTAGGCGCGGATACCTGCGGCATTGGTCTTGAGTTCGCGGGCATACCACTCGTCCACCGGGATCGGCGGCACGCCCTTCGCGGTCCAGTCTTCGAGGCCGACCGGATTGACCAGCACGAGATGGCTGACTTCCTTCGGGTATAGCAGCGCATAATGCGCGGCGAGCATGCCGCCGGTCGAATGGCCCATCATGACGTAGCGGTCGATTCCTAGCTTCGCGAGCAAGGCGTGGGTGTTCCCCGCCAATTCCTTGAACGTGTATTGATAGGCGGCGGGCTTGGTCGATTTGCAAAAGCCGATCTGATCCGGCGCGATGGCGCGATAGCCCGCGGCCACCAGCGCCTTGATCGTCGTTTCCCATGTCGCCGAACAGAAATTCTTTCCGTGCAGCAACACGACCGTTTTTCCATTCGGCTTGTCGGGTTTCACGTCGAGGTAAGCCATCTGCAGCTGTTGCCGCTGCGAGGTGAACGCGAAGTGCTCGACCGGGGACGGATAGTCGAATCCTTCCAGTTCCGGTCCGTAGGACGGCGTGTCGCCGGAGGGTTGCTGCGCCGATGCGCTGGCGGCGAAGACCGACAGTGCGATGCAGGCGAAGATCGTAGATAGCTTGGTCGTGCGGATTGTCATGGCGCTCTCCAACACGCGCCGATGACGCGCTTCATGGCGGAAGCGGAGCCATATCAACTGAGCGAATTCAAGGACGATCCATGCGCCTCGCGCGATTGTGCGCGCCGTCGTTCGCCGCGTGATCGTCCACTCGCATCCGTCATTAGACCAACGGGCGAGTTTGTCGCGCCTCTACGGGATGACATGGCGCCTGCATTCCAATACGCTCGATGACGTCGCGCATATGCTGCAGCGCATCAAGACGCTTCGCGACATCGAAAGAAAAAGTTGGGCAAAGACCTTTCGTCTGGGGAGACGTTCATGAAAACCAAAACGATCACGCTTGGCGCTTTGTTCGCCAGCGCATTGATGTCGCCGGTCCACGCAGCCGACATGAAAATGATGACGGGGCCACAGGGTGGCTCGTGGATTCCGCTCGGCGGCCAGTTGAAGGACATGTGGGAGAAGGCGATTCCCGGTCTCGAGGTACAGGCCGTGCCGGGCGCCGGCATCGCCAACGTGCGCGGCGTCGATGAAGGCAAGGCGGATGTCGGATTCGGAAATTCGATCTCGACCGTCGACGGCCTGGCCGGGCGAGCGCCCTATCCCAAGGCGACCACGAACGTCTGCAACCTCGCCACGCTTTATCCGCAGTATTATCAGCTCGTCGCCAATGCCGATGCCGGCGTCGGCAAGATCGCCGACCTGAAGGGCAAGTCCATCACCACGCAGCAGCGCGGCAACACCGGCGAGCTCATCACCCGGCAACTGCTCGAGGTGAACGGCATCAAGTACAGCGACGTGAAGGTCAGCTTCGTCGGCTATACGGATTCGGTCAATCAGATGAAGGACGGCCACGCCGCCGCGTTCGGCCTGGGCACGCAAATTCCCGCCGGCTCGATCATGGATCTGGCGGCGGCGCGCGACATCAAGATGATCGACCAGTCCGACAGCTACGAGGGCATGAAGAAGCTGAACTCCGGATATACGCTCGGCACCGTTCCGAAGGGCACCTATCCGAAGCAGGACAACGACGTGAAGGTGATCGCCTACGCCACCCATCTCGTCGTGTCGTGCAAGCTGCCGGAGGACGAGGTCTACACCATGACCAAGACGCTCGCGGCCAATGTGAAGACGATGGCGACCGTCGCCAAGGCCATGGAAACGCTGACGCCTGCAGGAATGGCCGAAGACATCGGCGTTCCGTTCCATCCGGGTGCCGCGAAATTCTACAAGGAAGCCGGCATCACCGTGAAGGCGCACTGACCGTCTCTCGCCGGCGGACACTCAGGTGTCCGCCGTTTGGCTTTCCAAACTCGCGGGCACAGCAATGAAGCTACATCTCGGTTACGGCAACGCCGTGCGACTGCTCGTGACGGTCATCTCCGTCGCGATGGTCGCGTATCATATATGGGCGATCGTGCTTGGAACGCCGGAGGCGGTCTGGTTTCGAGGAACGCATCTGCTCTTCGTGATGCTGCTGCTGTTCCTGCTCCATCGTAGCTCCGGCAAGGTCGAGGGGACGCCGACGGCATTCGACTGGCTTCTGCTGGTGCTGGCGATCGCACCGATCCTCTACCTGTTCGTCAACTACGACTACGTCGTCAATCGTATCTTCTACGTCGACGAACTGACCACCACCGACATGGCGATGGGCATCGTCATGACCGTGATGGTCCTGGAAGCCACGCGGCGCGTCATCGGCTGGGCGCTGCCGATCACTGCCGCGGTCTTTCTGATCTATGGGCTGTTCGTCGCCAAGCTCGCCCCGATGCAATTGGTCGATCAGCTCTACATGACGACCGAAGGCATCTTCGGCATTCCGCTTTCCGTCTCGGCATCCTACGTGCTGATCTTCGTGCTGTTCGGATC
Source organism: Xanthobacteraceae bacterium (assembly GCA_024508855.1). Taxonomy (GTDB): domain Bacteria; phylum Pseudomonadota; class Alphaproteobacteria; order Rhizobiales; family Xanthobacteraceae; genus 62-47. The sequence goes on along the minus strand of JANINJ010000070.1, from coordinate 9,242 downwards.
GTTCATGGAGCGCACCGGGACCGGGCAACTATTCATGGATTTCGCCATGAGCCTGACCGGCCACACCGCCGGCGGCCCCGGCAAGGTGTCGTGCGTGTCGTCGGCGCTGTTCGGCACTATCGCCGGCAGCGCGGTCGCCAACGTCATGGTCGACGGCCCGATCACGATTCCGCTGATGAAGCGTTCCGGCTTTCCGCCGCATTTCGCCGCGGGCGTCGAGGCCGTAGCCTCGACCGGCGGGCAGATCATGCCGCCGATCATGGGCGCAGCCGCGTTCGTCATGGCGGAATTTCTCGGCGTCTCCTACGGCCAGATCATCGTATGGGCGCTGATCCCTTCTATCCTCTACTATGTCGCCTGCTTCTCCGCGGTGCATTTCGAAGCCAAACGTCGCGGCCTTGTCGGCGTGCCCCGCGCCGACCTGCCCCGATTGGGCACGGTGATGCGCGAACGCGGACACCTGTTTCTTCCGGTCATTGCCATTCTGGTCGTGATGTATTCCGGATACAGCTCGCCGATGGCGGCGCTGGCCGGCGTCGTGGCCTGCTTTCCGGTAGCGGCGTTGCGCCGGTCGACGCGGCACTACGTGACGTTTGAAAATTTCATCATGGCCTGCGTCGACGGCGCGCGGAATGCACTGCCGGTCGCCATCGCCTGCGCGGCCGCGGGTGTCGTCATCGCCGTCGTGACGCTGTCGGGCCTCGGCATCGTGTTCACGCAATACGTCGTCCACCTGTCGCAGAACTTCCTGTTGCTCGCGCTGATCTTCACCATGATCGCCGGGATCGTGCTCGGCATGGGCATGCCGACGACGCCGGCCTATATCATCATGACTGCGCTTCTCGTGCCGGCGATCATCAAGTTCGGCATAGCGGTGCCGGCGGCGCATATGTTCGCGTTCTATTTTGCGGTGCTGTCGGCAATTACGCCGCCGGTTGCACTCGCCGTTTTCGCCGCCGCCGGTATCGCGAAATCGGATATATGGAAGACCGGACTTGCAGCGGTGCGGATCGCAGCCACCAGCTTCATCGTACCCTTCATGTTCGTCTACGAACCGGCGCTGCTGATGATCGGCGACTGGCCGACCATCATCTGGAGCAGCCTGACCGCCGGAATCGGCGTGCTGCTGTTCGCTTCCGGTTTGCACGGATATTTCCTGACGGCTTCGAAGGTCTGGGAGAGCGGCGCGCTGGTTTGCGCGGGGCTGCTTCTCATCGTGCCGGGACTGGTCACCGATTTCATCGGCGCAGGGGCGGCGGCCGGGATCGCCGCCGTTCAAATCCTGAACCGTCGAAAGCAGGTTCTGGCGATCGAAACCCCCAACGCATAGATCGCACCGCGCGGCGCTAGCGGACGGGCATCGGCCGTCCAAAACAATCTGCGGCACGTTCCGTCTCGACGCTCAGTCGGCGTGCCCGCGCGACAGATCGTCGGCGTCGTCCGCTGGCTCGGCGCGGTCGAACGCGGTCATCCATGCCGTCAGCGCGACTGACGCGCCGCCGGCCGCCTTCATTTGCCGAAGCGCGATGCGGACGTTGGCGCGGGCGCTTCGCCCGCTGATGCGCGATTCGGTCCACGGCGCCTCGCCGCGCTCCACCGCCGCGATTACCTGCTGCTTGAGCACCGCGCTTTCCGGCGCGCCCAGTTCCGCCAGCAAACGTTGAAACGCCTCGTGCCGCGCGCGTTCGAATGCCCGCGCCTGTCCCAGCGCATCCTTGGCGGGATGGGCCGGATAGAAATGCGCGCAAGGCACGAAACCATCCGGCACCGGTTCGGTTGCGGGATGGGTGCGTCCGCTCTTCAACAGTTTCGGCAACACATGGGTGTGCGGCCCATCCGGGCTCTTGCCGGTATGCGGCGGGATTGGCTGATAGACTTCGGCGCGCCCGATGCGGCTGATGAAGACGCGATGCGGGTTCGCTGCGAGAATAATTCCCATCGCCGAATTGTCCGGGGCGAATACGGGACGGCCGACATGCTTGCGCAATTCGCCGGCGACATGCGGATCGGCAACGCGAATGCACAGATCGGCCTGCGGCGCATCGAGACCGAGATCGAACAGCACGCCGTCGCGATCCTGTTCACGCAAGGCATCGGCATCGGCGCCGAGTTCGGTCAGCGCCGCACGGCGGCTCATGGCGCAGGCGTGTTCGGGAAGGCAGATCGCGACGCGATGATTCCAGTGCTGCCGCGCCACACTCTCCGACGCGAACGGGCGAATCTCCTCATGCAGCCGGATCGCGATGCCGCCGCGCGCAGTGACAGCGGCCACCCCGCGATCCGAAGCCGCGAGCGCAACCGGCTCGTCCGGATCGCGCGCGAATTCGGCGATGGCGCCGAAGGTGCCGAGACTCCATTGCGTGCCGGGATCGGCGATCTGATCCGACAGCAGCCTTGCGACATCCGCTTGTGAGATCATCTCGCCTCTCCCTCAGTCGGCCCTCGTCACGCGCGGCCAGCGCGCGCCGGATGCATGCGGAAATCGCGCCCTTCCGTCAGCCACGCCACGCGCTCGTCGCGCAGCGAGGTGCGGCGTGTCTTGCCGGAATCGTCGCGCAAGGTGACGGTTGAGACTTCGTAACTCTCCGGGTGCTTGTTGCGGCTGAGCCGGTCGCCCAGCACCGCGCCCATGCCGTCGATCACCGCCTGCGGATCGGCGCCGTCGTTGAGTTCGATGATCGCATGAATGCGGTTGCCGAGTTCGGGATCGGGTAGCCCGACCACGATGCTCGAATGCACATCCGGATGCGCCAGCACCGCGGCCTCGACTTCGGCCGGATAGATGTTGGCGCCGCCGCGCAGGATCATGTCGGTGAGCCGGTCGCCGAGATAGAGATAGCCGTCGGCATCGAGCCGCCCGACATCGCCGATCGATTCCCAGCCGTCGGCGCGCCGCTTCGGCTCGGCGCCGAGATAATGATAGCTGGTGCCGGGACCTTCGACCGGCATGAAGTAGACCTCGCCAGTCTCGCCCTGCGGCACGTCCTTGCCGTCCTCACCGATGATGCGCACCGCGCACGCCGTCGGATCGACCTTGCCGACGGAGCCGCGATGCTCCAGCCATTCGGTGCCGGAAATCACGGTGCGGCCCTGCCGCTCGGTGCCGCCATAGAGTTCATAGACTTTTTCCGGTCCGATCCATTCGATCCACTTCTCCTTCAGCCACACCGGCATTGGCGCGGCCATATGGAAGACGGTCTTGAGGCTCGACACATCGTACTTGTTGCGCACCTCTTCGGGCAGCGCCCAGATCCGGTGCATCATGGTGGGGACGAAGTTGATCCATTCGAGCTTGTGACGATCGATCAGCCGCAGCGATTCTTCCGCATCGAACTTCGCGAGACCGGTGACGCTGCCGCCGGCGAACAGCGCGAAATGCGACACGATGAACGGCGCGTTGTGATAGAGCGGCCCCGGATTGAGCAGCGCGGCGCCCGGCTGGATCAGCAGCGGCGGCGCGGCGGCGGTGTCGGTCACCGCCGGCAGATGATCGAGGATCACTTTCGGGCGTCCGGTCGATCCGCCGCTGGTCATCGCCTTCCAGTAGCGTGCGACCGGCCGGTCGAGCGGCTCGTCCGATACGCCTTCGGGCACGAAGTCCCGCGGCACGGAATTCGGCGCATTCCAGTCCGGCTCGCCGCCGACCACCAGCGACGGTTTCAGGATGTCGAGGATCGCGGCGGCTTCGCCGCGCGGCAGCCGGTGCGACAGCGACGTCGGCGTCGCACCGAGTTTCCACACCGCAAAACTCGTTTCATAGATGGCATTGCTGTTGGGCAGGCCGATGGCAATGAAATCGCCGGCCTTGACGCCGCGCTCGGCAAAGGCGCGCGCTCGGCGGTTGGCATTCCGCTCCAGCATCTCCCAGGTCAGTTCCTCTCCGCCATGGCGGACTGCGACCGTGTCCTTCGGTTTGCGATCGGCATACCAGCGCGGCACGTCCGCGAGCGGAATCAGCATTCGTCTCTCCGTTTCTTGTTCTTCGAACCATTGCGTCCGCGTATCGACCGCAGGCGCGCGCCCGCGATCTTAGAGCATGAATTTATCCAAAAAAGCGAATTCTCGGTTCGGCTCTCAGGTCGGCCGGTACCCGATAACGCCGATGCGATTCACAGGATCGGGGGCGTTTGCTTGATGCCGCGAAACGCCTCGCCTGCATCCGCCAGCAGTTCTTTCTTGTGCTCGCGATAACCGGGCGGACGCGACGGCGACGTACCGATATGGCGAAGGCGCTGCAGATCGCGCAGGTCGCCGAGCGCGCGCTGCAAATCTCTCACGGGCTTCTGCAACCGGCGCAACCTGGTGCGGTCACTGGCCGCGCAGATCCCGTTCAGCGATTCCAGCGCGTAGCGATAACGCTTGCCCTTGAGGCGAAAGCGATGACGCGGCTTGTCGCCCATCGCCGCAAGGCCGCGCCCTTTTCGAACCAGGCCGGCGTGCCAGCGTTTCAGCTTCTGCTGGCGGTACGCTTTCAGCGGGACGGCACGATGGCGTTGCGCGCTTTCGTCCTGACGCATCAGCCACGGCCCGCGCTCAACCCAGCGCGACAGCTCGGCCGTCAATCGACGAAACCGCGCCGAACGCATGCAGGCGGCCACACGATGATAAAGCCTGCTGCGCTCCATGGGATCGTGCGCGCCCACCTGCTTCGCCCATTTCCGATATCGCTTGCGGCGCAGCAGGGCGGCCATGACATCGGCATCGCGCGCCTCTCCGAGGATCGCGTACAGCCACTCGATCTCGCTCTCGATGTTCGGCCAGGCTGCGTCGGATGTCATGGGCGCGAAGAACGCCACGGCCGCGCGAAGCTGCGAAATGGCGACCCGCGTCTGATGAAGCGCCTCCTCGTTGCCGGCGATGGTCCCGAGACGCTGGGCATCCATCTTCGCCAGGCAATCCCGCGCAATCAGCTGGAACGCCGTCGCGCAATCCATGTCGGCCGGTGCGAGTTTCCGATTGTTTCGGCCAGCCGGACGACTTCGTTTCGCAGTACGCGCGGATGGACCGCTCTGCATTCTGTGATCTCGCCCGTTGGTCGATCTTCCCCCAATATATACGAACGATATGTGACAGGCGATGGGGCGGCTCGCCGCGCGCGGTCAGGCCTCCATCATGCTGCAGAGCGGCGGAAGATGCTGCGGCGCGCCTGACCCCAGGTCTCGACGCAGCGGCGCAGGTCGATGAAATTCTGATGCAATTGCTCCAGCGCGAAGCCGACCGTGAAGAAACGCTCCGTGACGTCGCCCGGCAGGCCCCGCGTCAGCCCCTCGCCGCGCAATGCCGCGATCTGGCCGGCATAGACCTGCAACGCCTGCTCGAACGCGTCCAGCGACGGCGGCGGCTCGCGCGCGATCAGCGCCGTCCGACTGTCGCGCACGTAAGCGACCGCGGTCACGCGGACCTGCTCCAGCGCCGGCCCGAGCCGCACCTGCAAGGCGTCCGGCAACTTCACCACGGCGGCGCGGCCGATCATCACCAGATCGTGGCGCAGCCGCAGCAGCGTGCGCAACAGCGGCCCGGTATCGGGCCCGATCGCGATCCACGCGGCGCGCTCGCGCTCGGCCTCGGCACCGACGGCGTTCAATCCCACCAGTGCCGCACCGATGCCGTCCTGCAGACGATGCAGCGTATCGACATCCAGCCCGCGCGACAGGCCTTTCAGCAACTCATCGAGCGCGGCCGCGATCTGCTCCAGCATCCGCGCCGCCGCCGCCACTGCAAGATTATGCGCGCGCGACGGCACCACCGCGAACGACACCGCGAGCCCGGTGAACGCGCCGACGGTGACTTCCAGCACCCGATCGATTGCCGATTCCAGCGGACTGCCATGGGTGATCGCCGGCAACAGCAGCACGATGATCGCCGTGATCGGCGCGACATTGAAGCTCGGATTGATCGCCGCGACGACGGCCAGCGGCGCGATCGCCACCGCCATCACCGCCAGCAGCGTCAGTTCGCTGGTGTGCGGAAACATCACCGCGATGACGCCGCCATAGATCGCACCGCCGATGGTGCCGATCAGGTAATCCGTCGTCGCCTTGATCGAACGGCCGACGCTCATCTGCGTGACGATCACCGCCGTCAGCACGGCCCACAGCGGCAGATGCAGCCGCAGTGCCAGCGCGACGACCAGCGCCAGCAGCGCCGCGGTCATGACGCGGAAAGCCAGCGCGAGCTGCATGCGCCGCGCCACCACCCAACCGGAAACGCGTCGCCACAGCGCCGTCATCGACCGATCCTCGCGGCGCGCCGGCGTGTAGACGCGCCTGTCATGCCATGCTTACCTTCATCGCTTCGTCCGTCATTGCTTTCGGTGCCTGCATGTCTCACTCGGTCGATCTGTTCTGGTCGTTTCGCAGTCCCTACAGTTATCTCGCGATCCCGAAAACATTGAAGCTTGTCGCAGACTATGACGTTACCGTGAACCTGCGGCCGGTCTACCCGCTTGCGGTTCGCGTCCCCGGATTTTTCAAACGTGCCGATCCGCGCTTCGCCATGTATGTGGTGCTCGACAGCCGCCGCGTTGCCGAACATGAAGGCATCCCGTTTCGATTTCCGCAACCCGATCCGATCGTGCAGGACATGGCGACGCTGGAGGTGGCCGCGGAGCAGCCCTACATCCATCGCCTGACCCGGCTCGGCGCGGCGGCGCAGATCGAAGGCCGGGCGCTGGAATTCGTCGGCGCCATCGCGCCGGTGCTGTGGGACGGCAGCGTCAAGGGCTGGAACGAGGGCGATCATCTGCGCAAGGCCGCGTCAGCGGCGGGCTTCGATCTCGCCGCGATGGATGCCGCCATTACCGCCGATCCGGATCGCTACGAAGCGGTGATCGCCGGCAACGAGAAGGACCACGCCGCATCGGGGCACTGGGGCGTGCCGACCTTCCTGTTCGGCAAAGAACCTTTTTTCGGCCAGGACCGCATCGACCTTTTGATCTGGCGCATGCAGAGCAAGGGACTCGTTCGGCGTGCGTCGCGATGACGCCACTCGCCGTGGAACCGCTCTCCCGGTCCGCCGTTAGCGTGAATGACCTCCGACACACCCGACATGGATGACGATACCAAGCTGATCCTGGCGCGCGCTTTCGACAGCGCGTGGGAGCGCTTCATCGAACGCGAAGGCGCGGACGCCGATACCGACGACAACCGCAAGCGGCTGGCGCGCCGCATCGTCGCAGAAGCAAAAGCAGGCGACATCGACGAAGAACAACTCAGCGAAAGCGGGCTGATCTATCTCTGCGTGCTGGCCGAAGCGGCGCGGCTCGGCAACGAGCGGCAGGCCGAACTGCCGGAGGACAATGCTGGCGAGACGCCGAATTCCGGCACGCGGGCTTTCGGGCCGGACGCCGTCGGCGCCATGTCCACCGCGCTCGAACGTTGCCTCGAGGAACTGCCGTTGCGGCTGCCTTCCGAGGTCGTGGCCTTCCTGACCAGGGCAATTCTCGACGAGGCGACGCGCGGCGAGCGCGACCCCGCGCGCCTCAGCGAAGTCGCGCTGCAAGCTCTCAAATCGCGATAGGCGCCATTCATTTATATGATAGCCCTGCCCGCTTGAACGGCCCCAGCTGGCGCACTAACGTGCCGCGTCGATCGCAAGGATAACAACAATGGCCGATGAAACCGCTACGCTTGCCGCCTATGTCGCCGACCTGACCTATGACGCGATTCCGCGCGAGGTGCTGGAGCGGGCGAAAAGCCTGACGCTCGATTTTCTCGGCAGCGCCGTGCGCGCGCGACGCGACGCGGAATCGACGCCCTCGCTGTTCGCGATGCTGAAAGCGCTCGGCCTCGACAGCGACGGCGAAGCCACCGTGTTCGGCGACAGCAAGGCCTGGACGCCGGCGGTCGCCGCGCTGCTCAACGGCGCGCTGGGCCACTCGCTCGATTTCGACGACACCCATGCCGATTCCTCGCTGCATCCGAGCGCACCGGTGGTGCCCGCCGCCTTTGCGGTCGGCGAGATCGTCAATGCATCCGGCCGCGACGTGCTGACCGCGATCGTCGCCGGCTACGAAGTGTGCTGCCGCCTCGGCAACGCGCTCGACCCGACCTCGCATTACGCACGCGGCTTTCACCCCACCGCGACCGCCGGCACCTATGGCGCGGCGGCAGCAGCGGCAAAACTCTACGGCCTGTCGAAGGAGCAGATCATCTCCGCCTTCGGCGTCTCCGGCAGCCAGGCCGCGGGATCGCTGCAATTCCTCGTCAACGGCTCGTGGAACAAACGCTATCAGGTCGGCGCGGCGGCAATGAACGGCGTGATCGCCGCGACGCTGGCACGCGACGGCTTCATCGGCTCCACGGAATCGGTCGAAGGCAAGCACGGCCTGCTGGTCGGCTATACCGATGATGCGCATCCCGACAAGGCGGTGGCCGATCTCGGCAAGGTCTACGAGACCATGAAGATCGGCGTGAAGCCGTATCCGAGCTGCCGCTACACCCACGCCGCGCTGGATGCGCTGATCGCCATGCGGCGCGCCCACAACCTGACGCCGGACCAGATCAAGCGCGTCGAGATCGGCCTGCACCGCAACGGCATCACGCTGACCGGCGACGCGGCGACCAAGCGCCATCCGAGCTCGATCGTCGGCGGCCAGTTCTCGATGTTCTTCACCGGCGCGCTCGCCATCGATCAGGGCCGCTTCGGCTGGGACGATTACCAGCGGCTTGGCGATACCGCGATCAACGCCATCGCCGACAAGATCGACGTGGTGCAGGACGACCGGCTCGAAGTCGGCCGCACCCATCCGTTCGGCGCACGCGTCACCGTCACCACCGAGGACGGCGTGCATGAAGAGCTCTATCCCGATCCGTCCGGCGAGCCGACCTCGTTCCCGGATGCAGCAGCAATGCGGCAGAAATTCCTGACGCTGGCGCGCCCGGTGCTGGACCGCCGCGCCGAAACGTTTGCCGATGCGATCCTGTCTCTGGAAACCTACGACCGCGCGTCGAAAGCGATCCAACTCGGGCGGCAGTAAGCGCCTCTGCGGGGACTGCCGTCACCGGCGAGTCTGACTTCAAAAGCAGCCCATGACATCGGTAGATCGCTTAATTCGTCATGGCCGGATTTATTCCGGCCATCCACGTCTTGGCAGCACTGCAACGAGAAAGACGTGGATGGCCGGGACGAGCCCGGCCATGACGACTTGTACAGCTGAATCGTCCTACCCTTCCGCCGCGTCGCTGATGGCGCGGAGCAGCGCGGCGAGTGCGCCGTTCAATGGCGTGGCGATGCCGTGCCGC